>NZ_JAJNMU010000004.1 GCF_022458865.1 Paenibacillus periandrae
TATATCCAGTATTACAACCACAAACGCATAAAGGCAAAACTAAAGGGCATGAGCCCGGTACAATACCGGATTCACACCCATAAGGGAGCCTAATATATATTGTCTAACTTTTTGGGGTCACTTCACTTCTATTTCGAAGAGTGCGGTTTATGATTTGGACTCTATAATGATGCATTAAGCTTCATTGTGTTGATCTGACTGCAAGCAGAGGAAACGAACAACAACCGTCGTACCTTCGCCAAGCCTCGATTGGATGGTCAGCCCGTATTGCTCTCCGGCAAACAATTTAATACGCTCGTTCACATTATATAACCCATAGGAGCTCCCTGATCCATCGGATCGCATGGCAGGCTGTGGCTCAGTCAGCAGTGTGTCCACCAGCTCCTGCTGCATGCCGATTCCGTCATCCGTAACCGACAATATCAGCTCGTCACCTTCCATGGCTGCTCGAATCCAAATCGCGCCTGCCTTACCCTTTGATTTGCGAATCCCATGCAGCAGTGCATTTTCGACAATCGGCTGGAGGGTCAGCTTAGGCATTTCATACACATCCAGACCCGCTTCCGCTTCAATATGAAATTCAAAGCTTTTCGGAAACCGGGTTTGCTGAATGTCCAGATATACTTTGGCCAAATTCAGTTCATCGCTGACACTGACCCTATCCTTGCCTTTGTTGAGGCTAAGCCGAAAATATTTGGCCAACCCGTCAATCATTAAGCTAATATCGTGAGCTCCCCGTCCGATCGCAATCCAGTTAATCGTATCCAAGGTATTGTACAGAAAATGCGGATTAATCTGTGCCTGGAGTGCTCGTAGCTGCGCTTCCCGCTCCTGAACCCTGGATCGATACGTCTCTTCCATCAAATCATGAACCTTGTGAATCAAATGATCAACGCTATTTTCCAAAAGATTGGAATCACCCTCAGACATACCCGAGCGTTCATCCAGACTTTCGATTCCTTCCCGTTTGATCCTCATGATCACGGATTGCATCCTGCGGTTCATGCCTCGTACAATTACGGCTAATAAAATAAATACAAGCAGCAGGAACAAAATCGTGACACTCGATAACGTTGCAATTCCGGAAAACTGATTCAGTGCCGTCGCTCGCGACGTAATCTCCGCCTGCGGAATTTCCGCAACCAGCTTCCAGCCCGTTGATCGAAGCGTCGTATACACGACATAGCGAGAGTTATTGTCCTTCATTACGGGGATAATGCCTTCCTCGCTTTGTCCGAATGCGGCCAGTACCTCAGAGAATTCCATTTTACTGCCCAGCAGCGTCTTATCTTTGTTCGATATCATCGTCCCATCCGGTGCTGCAAGGTAGATCGTGTCCTCTTGAGTCAGCTTGATTTTGGTCAAAATATCCTGGATCGTCCTCTCGGCCACATCGATCAGGAGTACGCCTGAAATCTGATCATATACTTCAGGATCTCTCAGCATACGGGCACCGGAGAACACATAGACAGGACCGGGTTCCAGATACGATTCCTGATAAGCGCCCGTCCACACTATGGTGCCGCCTGCATCCAGCACCTGCTGGAGCCAAGGCCTGCCCTTCAAGCTATCCAAGGTGAAAAAGTTGACCCGTTCCCCGGAAAACATTCGATCGCTGTTCACAAACAAACGAACCCGCATCACATTCGGATTCGTCCCGGCGTTATCGACCAGATACCTCAGCTCCTTGAGTGAGTCGAGCTGCTGTCCAATAGAAGCCGTGCTGCTTAAATATTGGTGAAGCTTCGGATTCATAAAAATAATATTCGATGTATCGCGTACCGAATCGAACTGGTAGTCGAGGTTGATGCTTGCTTGTTTAATCGTCTGCAGCATCGTACGGGTCACTTCCTCTTCAATAATCTGAGAGGACTTTTGCGTATACGAATAGAGCAGCAGCGCAGCAGGAATCAGAATGAGAATGACATAAGCCAATAGCCAGCGTCTGGCTGCCATGGCTCCTTTCAAGAGCAGCAAGCCATAGTTCCAGCTTCTTTTCAAGCGCCTTCTCATGCTTTATCCCCCTTCTAAGGCAATTGGTCGCGAAATGCGCTTGGTGTCAGACCCGTATACTTTTTGAACAGCTTGCTAAAATAGCTCGGATCTGAATAGCCGACGGTGTAACACACCTCATAAAACTTATTGCGCGGATCACTTAGCAGCTCCTTGGCCTTTTCGATTCTTACCTTGGTCAAATATTCATTGATCGTTTCTCCCGTTTCCTGTTTGAACAGCAGACACAAGTAGGTCGGTGATAAAAACACTTCCCGGGCGATATCGCCAACCTGAAGATTTTCGGCAAACCGCTCATCGATCAAGGCATGAACCCGCTCAATCGCATTTTTGGGCTTGGCGCTCCGTTTTTCGCGAATCCGTTCGCACACGTCCAGCAGATGAGTCTCTACCCTGTGACGCAGATCGAGAATCGTTTCCTGCTTGAATACCTGCTCCCACAGTACGGCTTCCTTGTCGACCATCTCCGGCCCCATCATATTAAGCTCCAGCAGCAGCCGGCTTGCCATCAAAATCAACTGCAGACTGACGTTACGGCAGTTGGTCAAGCCTTCCTTGCGGCTTCGCGACAGGGGCTCAAAAATTCCATCCAGCTCGGTTAGCAGCTTTTCCTGATCCGTTGCCTTTAGCACCGACATGATGCGTTCGCCCTGAGCCATATCGAACCGGTAAAGGCTGTCCGTATTTTGCTGTAAATTATCGATCGAGATAATATGATTTTTCCCCAGATACCATCTTTGATCGGCAGCCTCGCGTGCTTGATTATACGATTCAGGCATCGATTGCAATCCGGAAATTCGCTCGCCTACACCGATGGTGACACTAATTTTCAACCAACGCTTCAGATTATCACGAATTTGCTCGGTTAAGCTGAACAGCCGTTCCTCCTGACTATCTTCCTCGCCCATTCTCAGAATGACAACGAATTCGCCGTTGCGGGTTTCAAAGGCATACCCCTGCATCATCTGCTCCGTCAGTTCCTGAACGATGTTGAGAACGGAATAGGACAGCAGCTGCTGATCCCGCTCCGTTCGGGTCGCCACCACCTCTGCGCTATCGTCGATTTTCAATACGAGTGTCCAATAATCAGCTTCGGCCGGCAAATCGAGTCCGAGAAAATCCAGCCGGTCTTTGATCCGTGCCGGGTTCTTCACACCATCCCAAATTAATGACATCAGAAATTTCTCCCGCAATAAAGGCATGCTTTGCGTCAGCTTCACCTGCATGTCTACAATATAGGTGCGTTCCTGCTCCGCATCCTGCAGTTCCTTGACCACCCGCTCCACCACTGCTGCCAGCTCCTGCATATTCACTGGCTTGAATATATAATCGACAGCATTGACCTTAAGCGCAGACTTCAAATAGTCCGCATCATCATGCCCGCTGACAAAAACAATTTTGATCCCGGGAAAGCGCAGCTTGATTTCAGTGGACAGCTGTATGCCATCCATCTGCGGCATGCGGACATCGGTCAGCACCATATCGGGTTTGATTCGTTCAATGAGTTCGAGAGCGACATCCCCATCGTCCGCTTCACCAACGACCTCAATTCCATACTGACTCCAGTCAAAATAAGTACTCAGCCCGTGCCGCACTGTAGGCTCGTCGTCCACGATAACCAATCGATACATGTGCTACCCCTCCCATCTATTATGTAGTATAACTTGAATGACGCACAGACACACGCAAAAAGACAAAAGATCGCCGCTCCCGCCGCAATCATACAGGAGGCCGATCTTTGATCTGGTTCATTACTTTGGGTCAAGCCTCATCGTCAAATTCAATCTTGCCCGAAGCACCTGCACCTACAGCCACAGCATCCGCATGGCCCGGACGTTCACCCAGCCAAGCACCTTGCTCAACAAGCTTCCGCTGGAGCTCAGGTATCGATACCTCGCGAAACCCGCCACCGGTTACACTTGCCATGGCTGCTGCTGTTCCTGCCGCCTGCCCCATCGCAAAGCAGTTCGGCATCACGCGGAGCGAGCCCTGCACGGGACGATCGGAGGAAACGGAACGCCCGGCAACGATCAGATTGGACTTGCCCTGCGGCAGCATGCAGCGATAAGGCACTCCATGTGATTGTCCTTTCGGCAGATGCTTGATGACCATCGTACTGTTTGCATTGGCTAGATGAATATCGATAAAATAAGCATTACGGGCTATATCATCCTCGAAGGTTCGCATCGAGATAAAATCATCAACAACCAGCGTATAGTCACCGGCAATTCGCCGTGTTTCCCGAATCCCGATCTGATCGCCGGAATGTACCAAATGAATGTCCTCAAAGCCCGGTACATATTTACGCAAAAACTGGATTTGCACATCGATCAGCACACGCCCTTCAATCGCGGCACGAGTCAGATCCTCCGCCTTCGTTCCGTCGATACCGAAGATATGACCAAAGTTAAAGCCGACCACCGAATCTGTGATCCAGGCCATACCTGAAATACGTTTACGACCTTCCGGAAGATCACCGTTAAGCTGAGCTTCTACGACGGTTTTTTCCAGGCTTTTGCCTTGCCCGGACTGCTCGATAAACTGCTCGAAGCGCGCTTTATCCACGCCAGATACCACATAACACATCGTACCCGGCTGCAGCTCGCCCTGCTCTCCACCCGTTTGAAACGGAACACCGGCCAGCGCCGCCAAATCGGCATCCCCCGACGCATCAATATAGAGCTTCGCTTGAACTACAGAACGTCCAGACTTGTTGCTAATGACGATTCCGCTGATCCGGTCGCCATCGAGCAGCACCTGGTCTGCGACCGTATGAAATAAAAGCTGGGCGCCGCTGTCCAGCACCTCTTTGTCGTATACACGCTTTAGCGTTTCCACGTCAATCGGTACCCAATCCAGCAAATCCTTGTAGCTGTTAAGAAATTTGTCACCGGCCGCCTGCTTCATCTTCTCCAGCAGATCCAGTCCGATACCGCGAATAATCGGCTTTTCTCCATCCGTATAGGGGCAAAAGGCAGGCACCAAAGCTGCCGTACCCATACCACCAAGATATCCGCGCTGCTCAATCAATAATGTATTCGCACCATTCCGTGCCGCTGCTATGGCGGCAGCAATCCCTGTCGCACCGCCTCCGATAACGACAACATCCGGTGTATGGGACACCTGCAGCTCTGAAGTTATTGTAACCGTTGTTAACGCTTGCGTATTCATATTGTCAGCCTCCCTAAGTAAGATATCTTCATTATAAGCTGCCGCTGCCGGAGAACTAGTTTCATTTTAGTTTCATCTAAAATCAAAGCATGGTAGGATAGAACATAAGCACAGTGATACCGAAGCATAGCCAATAAAGTCCTATTCTAATGCAAGGAGAACCCAAGTATGCCCATACGCAAGCAGGTAACACTGAAAACTATCGCTCAGCAGCTTGGCGTTACTATACAAACCGTTAACAAGGCGTTAAAGGGAAAGTCAGGGATGTCAGAGGCCACAAGACAGCTTATCGTGGAAACGGCGGAGAAGCTCGGGTATTTTACGAAGGAGCAAATCCGCAGCTTAAGAGCGGAACGGATTATTTCTTATCCCATAGAACGTAAAAGATTCCTGCTCGTACAAACCGAGCAATCTGTCGGTTATAATCGACTGCTGCTGGAGGGGCTGCATGATCGCTTTGCCTCCTTCGGCCACCATATTGAAATCTGCTTGCTGCCTGCCTTAACTCGGGAAGCTGCTATGGCAGAGTGGCTGGAGGAACAAGCAGTCGCATTCACTGACGGCCTGTTCATTGCTCCCAGCATCCTGCCCAAAACCTGGGAGTCTGTGCTGCTGCAAATACCGATGCCGAAGATTCTGCTCAGCTATCCCCCGCTCGGTACCAAGGCGGACAGTGTGATCTGGGATATATACGAAGCCACTTATCAGGCTGTTGCTTATTTAAGGTCCATCGGCCATCATAACATTATGTATGTTGGCGACACGCATTCGCAAAGAGGATTTATTGTGCGCTGGCAGGCTTTTATCCATGCGATGAATGAATTCAATGCTGAGGTTGATGCTGCAGCGCATTCGATCGGTCAGCGCAGCCTTCAACCTGAATGGCTGAAGGATTTGCGAGACAAGCTTGTTGTACACGCCCCAACTGCCGTAATTTGTGGTGTCCATGGTGAGGTCGCCCCTTTTTATGAGCTATGTCAGGAGCTTAACCTTCATATACCCGAGGATATATCTGTTATCGGCTTTTTAAATGAGCAGCCGGATTCGCTGCCGCTCTTCACCAGACCGCTGCTCTCGATCCGTGAAACCGGATATCGGGCTGCCGATCGCATGCTTTGGCGAATTGCCAATCCAACGCTGCCTTATGAGCACATTCGGATTCAGGGAGATTTATGTATCGCTGGAACTACGGCTGTACGCGTAGATAAACAAGAGAAACATTAATTACTTCACCGGCTTCACTGGGGATTTTCGAAATTCCTTGCAGACTTGCAGCTTGTCTGTATTGACATCGATTTATTTTCCAAGTAAAATTCAATCTATCAGTGTGGTAGCGGTACCACATATTTTTTTACAGCTATATGGTACCGCTACCACAAGCCTGCACCAACTCTCATGAAGGAAGTGAACAGCAGTGGCTACGATCCGCGATGTTGCACAATTATCAGGTGTGTCTGTTTCCACTGTGTCCCGTGTTTTGAACAAGAGCGGTTATGTCAATCAGGAAACCGAGCACAAGGTGAATCAGGCCATCCAGACGCTGCAGTATGAACCCAGTGCAGTTGCAAGAGGGCTGGCAAGCAAGCGGAGCCGGACGATCGCTTTGATTCTTTCCAATATAATGAATCCTTTTTTTCCAGAGCTGGCAAGAGCCGTCGAGGAAGTCGCACGAACATTTGGTTATACCGTGTTTTTTGGCAGCTCCGATGATCAAGCCGATAAGGAGCAGGCTTACATCGAGATTTTCAAGCAAAGATATGTAGACGGAATTATTTTCTCCTCACACACGCT
Source organism: Paenibacillus periandrae (assembly GCF_022458865.1). GTDB lineage: Bacteria > Bacillota > Bacilli > Paenibacillales > NBRC-103111 > Paenibacillus_S > Paenibacillus_S periandrae. The sequence continues at coordinate 6,976 of NZ_JAJNMU010000004.1, forward strand.
TGGTAGGGAAGAGGCACTTCGCCTGAACAGCAGCCACATCCCCTATATCGTGCTGGATCGCGCACCCTCCGATGAGATTTGCAGCGTTGTCCGCTCGAATAATCGTGCTGGGGCGAGACTCGCTGTTCAGCATTTGCTGGATAGAGGCTGCAGCAAAATCGCTCACATTTATGGACCACAGGAGATTCGAACCGCTCAGGAGCGGCTTCGAGGATACGAGGATATCGTGCAGCAGTTGCCGTGGTACAGTCCAAGTCTGCTCATACCTGGAAATTTCCTTTTGGATGGCGGGATAGCGGCTGCTGAACAAATGCTCGAGCGCCACCCCGATGTAGACGGTGTCTTCGTTGGTAATGATCTGATGGCTGTCGGGGTTTTGAAATCCTTGCTCCGTATGGGAATCCAGGTTCCTGAGCAGGTGGCGATATGCGGATTTGATGGCATACAGCTTACAGAGGCCACAGAACCTGAAATTACAACGGTAGCCCAGCCGATTTATGAGCTTGGGGCTTTAGCAACAAGGCTGCTGATTCAAAAGATTAACGGTGAAGCTGTTGCAAACAGCCTGCACGAATTAGATGTTACCCTTATCCCGCGAGCCTCCACAAGAAAGGATTGAAAACCATGAAACCAGCTATCGTAGTTGTAGGAAGTTTGAATATGGATATTGTCATTAATGTCGATCACATGCCCAAGGAGGGCCAGACGCTCATTGGTACCGGATTAACGGAAATCCCTGGAGGAAAAGGCGCCAATCAGGCAGTTGCGATCGGCAAGCTGCAAGCACCGGTTAGCATGATCGGGAAAGTCGGAGCGGATCCGTACGGTACCTCCCTCTTGAATTCTCTAACAGCCTCCAACGTCAATACAGAGCATATCGTTACCTCTACCGAGAAATCCGGAGTTGCTGTAGTTACCGTGGATCATAGTGGCAGTAACCATATCATTGTTATTCCAGGTGCTAACTTTGATATCACAGAGCAAGATATTGAGCTGCAAAGGCAAGCTATTGAGCAATGTGAGCTTGTGGTGCTTCAGCTTGAGGTTCCAATGGAGGTTGTCAAATACACCCTTCAATTAGCCAAGCAGCTTGGTAAAACAACGATATTGAATCCAGCGCCTGCCAAACCTCTCGATGATGAGCTCTTGTCCTACGTCGATATTCTGATTCCTAATGAGCATGAGCTGGCGGATATTTGCGGAATTGAGCTTGTCGATGACCACAGCCTTCAAGCTGCGACTCAGGCGCTGCTGGCCAAAGGCGTACAATCACTCATTGTGACACTTGGCGAAAAAGGCTGCTGTTATGCAGATCATCAAGCGCTCAAAATGTTCCCGGCCCATAAGGTCAAAGCCCTGGATACGACTGCTGCCGGAGACAGCTTTATAGGTGGCTTTGCAGCCAGCTATGTGTCCAATCCGAATATGGACGAAGCGATCCGGCAAGCCCAGATTGTAGCCGCCATCACGGTGACCCGCGCCGGAGCCCAAAGCTCACTGCCTACTCTGGCAGAGGTGCAGCAGTTTGGTCGCTAGTGAATTGAATCTCAACATCTCAAAGGAACGCAACCCACGCGTTCTTTTTTTGCATGGGTACAGAAGGCGATTGATCATAGACCAATTTATAAAATCGAGACTTCTCGCCGATATATAAACGGAGCTACTACTAAGGAGGAGAGATATTTTTGCAAGAGAGAATTCGAAGTCTAAGAATATGGAAAAAAAGCGCATTACTCAGCACGGCCGTATTTCTTTCAAGTATCACTTGGGCGGTTCATGCGAACGCGGAGGGCAATACGTCGCCTTTGGTTTCGGGTCATCATCCTGAAGAAATCATATCTAAATGGGAACAATACCGTCCTAAATTCAACGGAAATCCGTTTATCGAGCAGCCGCTGCTGGTACCGCCTTACACTGCGGGCAGGCTGAATGCCGAATTTATTCAAGACGGTGTCAACATGGCCAATTATGCTCGTTATTTGGCAGGCTTGCCGGACAATCTGACAGCCGACCCAGCGCTGAACGATCAGGCACAGCACGGTGCCGTCCTGCTGACGGTAAGGGACAAGGGATTATCCCATACGCCGGACAAGCCGCCAACGATGGATGACAGCTTTTATAAGATTGGCTACAAATCGACCAGCAGCAGCAATCTGTACAGCGGGGTTATCCAATTACACTCAACCGTTATCGGTTATATGAGTGATAGCGATATGAGCAATATTGACCGTCTTGGACATCGACGCTGGATTCTCAATCCACCGCTGCGGTATACAGGGTTTGGCTTAGCCAGCGGCAACACAACCTATTCACCGATGCAGGTATTTGATAAAAGCGGTACAGCAGCATTTTCCATGCCCTACATCGCTTGGCCTAGTCCAGGAGCGTTCCCTACCAACGCTTTTAAACGCGGAGATGCTTGGTCCATCACGCTGAATCCGGCACAATACAAAACACCGTCAGCCGATCAGGTAAAAGTCGTGCTTAAGCGTAAAGGGGACGGTAAAGTATGGACCTTTGACCAAAAAGATCGGGGTATTCCGTCAGACCCCAAAGCATTTGTCAACCGCAATTATTTTAATGTAGAAACATCAAACTTCGGGATTGCCAACTGTATCATTTTCCGTCCTGCATTAGTAGGTACTATCGAGAATAACGACGAGTATGAAGCCCAAATTACGGGTATTCAAGCTATTAATGGCGCACCCGCCACAATTACATATACGGTACGCTTTTTTGATATTCCAGACAAAGCGGATCAAGCCGCCTTCTTAAGCGAATGGTCCAAACCAAGTGATCAGAAGGCCAATTTAAATCCGGTCGCTTTTCAAAGCGCCGATTTTGAGAAAATGATCCGCACTATATTGGAGAAACCCCAGGAACCGGTAACGGATTGGGATTTATCGAGAATTACGGCGTTGGATATCGATTACAGCACCGGAGATATAGCCAAAGACGCTGGCTTGCTGAGAAAATTCACGAGCATGGAAAGACTTCAGATGTTCCATATGAAGGATGCCGATATTTCGTTTTTGTCCGAGTTGAGGTCGCTTCGCGATTTAACGGTACGAAATCAGAATTTGAAAATCAACGGTGTTGATGCTCTGAAGCAGCTGCCAAATTTGAAAATTTTGTACCTCCAAGGCGATGTAGCCACAAGCCAGCTAACCGCTCTGCTCGACCCTATGAAATCACTGCAAAAGCTCGACATTTGGAACGATTCGGTTACCGATTTGAATTTCGTTCCCCATATGGCCAACCTGCAGCGTCTGTCTGTCGGGGGCAATGCATTACGTGATATTTCTAGTTTGGATAAGGCACCACAGCTGCGAGAGCTCGGTTTGCACAGTAAAGCCATTACCGATTATTCGAGTGTCAACCGTCTCGGCCAATTGGAAACGCTGGAGTTAAATTCATCAGGCCTATCCGATTTAACCTGGGTGTCCACACTTACCCGTCTCAAATCGATGGATATTACGGACAATGCTGTAAGCAATTTATTGCCACTGTCCCCTCTGACCAGCCTGGAGACACTGTATGCCAGTAATAATCGGATTCAGAACGTAGCACCACTTGCCGGTTTGCCGAACCTATCGAATCTTTATTTATCATCAAACGGGATCAAGGATATATCTCCGTTTATGACAGCGAACACGAAATGGAAGTACCTGAATTTGAACTACAATTTCCTGGATGTCGCACCAGGCAGTCCATCACACAAATGGCTGGAAGCCCAGTCAAAAAAAATCGTTTCTTATGACAAGCAGCAGCAGTTGAAACTAAAAAGCCTCCGTCTTGCGGATAAGCCCAATGCCTCTGCCTCCAATTCGTACATGCTTGTAAATGAAGCCGTTGCAAAAAAAGTCATTGCCGTATACAACGATTACAGTGAAAAGACATTGAGCGAGGGTCTGAATTGGGAATCCTCCAAGCCGGATACGATAGACGTAAAGGGCGACACACTTGTGGCCAAAAAGAAGGGTTATGCACAGATCAAAATTGCAGCAGATGGATTGGACCAGTCGATCAGCATCACGGTGCTGGACAAGCATAACATCGATAGCTATAAGGCCAATGTCCTTTCTGACGCATCCCTGATCAAGATGAACACAATGATCCTCCTCGCTGTCAACAGCTCAAGCGCATACGTTCAAGGGGAGAAAAAAATACTGCAAGCCAAGCCGCTAATCGACAATGACAGTACCCTGCTGCCCGTTCGGTTCGTCTCGGAAAATCTGGGCGTGCAGGTAACCTGGGATACAGATACGCAAACAGCCACCTTGACCGGTTCAGGTGGCAGCAAGATTACGATTCCCGTTGGCTCTATGCAAATGAAGGTGAACGAAATCACGGTCGACTTGCCCGTTTCGGCAAAAATGATCAATGGCAGTACCTATTTGCCGCTGCGCGTACTTTGCGAAGCACTTGGTAAAAAAGTCTCCTTTTCGGATGGAGTCATCATTATAGGTGAGCGCGATTACGAGCAGGACCATGCGCTGTATGACGAGCTTATTGCGTTATACGGTACAGAGCTCAGGTAAAATCCGATCAAACAAATCAGAGGCTATCCTTCGAGTAGATTTCTCTACTAAGGGATAGCCTCTCTGTATGATATCCAGCTCATACACCTGACAATCGGTATAAGTACGGGCAATTGCCTAATCCCAGTTAACGGCCTCCCATGTTCCCGACCGCGCACTCCGCACAATGGCATCATTAATTACCATGATCTCGTAGCCCTCTTTAAAAGTCGCTACGGAACCGGATATCGGCACTTGATTCACGATCGCCTGATAATAGTTATGCATCATATTTTTCAAGCTATCGGTCCAGCCTTCCTCATGTCCGCTTGGATAATGCATGAAAGGGAGCGCTTCCTTCTTGAGCTGACTCGGGTCTCTCAGAACGGTTTCTCCCGGTTTGTCGCGATAGCCCATCATTAATCGAAAAGGCTCTTCCTGTTTCCAGGAGCCGGAAGCCTGCGAACCGTCCAGATTAATTTCAAGGGCATTCTTTTTGCCGGCTGATACTTGTGATACGGTGAACACGCCGCGAGCACCATTATCAAACTTCACAAGCACAGAACAGTAATCCTCAGTCTTAATATCTACCAGCTGTCGATCAGCTATCGAGCTCGGTTGAAAGGATTCTCCTTGCGCAGCATTCCTATACCGTTTCGGAATCACAACCGCCAGATCGGCGAATACCTCAACGATTCTTAAATCCGTTACATACTGAATAAGGTCAAACAAATGCGACCCGATGTCACTGATAGCTCTTGTCTGTCCCCCATACTCAGGCTCCATTCGCCAATTATAATCCGTATCATACAGCAGCCAATCCTGCAAATAGCTGCCTCTAATAATATTAATCTCCCCTAGATCCTTGTCCTTGACCATCGACTTCAGATGCTGAACCATCGGAAACTGCCGATAATTAAAATTGATACCGGTCACCAGCGACGTTTGACTGGCCAGCTCATACAGCTCTTTTGCTTCCGCACGGGTTAAGGTCAACGGCTTTTCTGATAGTAGATGCTTGCCATGTAAAAGCACCTGCTTGTTAATTTCAAAATGAAGATGGTTAGGTGTACAGTTATGAATCACTTCGATTTCAGGATCATTCAATAAATCCATATAATTGCCATAAGCTTTGGGGATCTTGAGCGCTTCCGCATAAGCATCCGCCTTGTCCTGCCCATTCTGACCTATCGCTACAATATCTACGTATCCTAATCTTCGAACTGCCTCCAAATGGGCTTTTCCAATAAACCCCGCCCCGATGATAGCCGCTTTGATCCTGCGCATGAACATCCACTCCCTTGGTTTTGACTATAGCAGATATACTTTTAACTTTCAATATTAAAAGTATATTTTATAAAGATAAAAGATCTTATGCGTATAGATCATCCGCCAGTACTTTTGGCACAACAACAAAAAACTGAACAGGTTACTTCCCCATTCAGCCATTTCAACTTATTAGCATGTATCCACGATTGGCATCTAATCCAAAAAATGCTCTGGATCATCATTCGTTGCCTGAAGGATTAATTGATCTATCGTCATATAAGCGCCACCGATCAGTCCAGCCTTGCTGCCTAATAACGATTTGTTTATCATCAATTTTCGGGTTGCCAGCGGCATCGACCTTTGATATACACTTTGGCGAATCGCTGCGAGGAATATATCGCCAAATTCGGACAGCTTGCCGCCAATTGAAATTAATGACGGATTCGAGAAATTTACGATAGAAGCAATCACTTTGCCAATCGCAGCTCCGCTCTCGCGAATTAGCTCCACAGAGGCCGGGTCCAGCTTAAGCAAGCCTTCCCCCAGGTCATCTAGTGTCAGCCTTCCGTTGCGCTCCAGCAGCTTTAACAAATACTCACTTTTACCGGATAAAGCGAGCTGCTTCGCCTTCTCGACGATTGCCTTGCCTCCTGCGTTCGCTTCCAGACATCCGCGATTCCCGCACCAGCACATCACATCATTGCCAATATCAAAATGCCCGATATCACCGGCACTTCCTGTGGAGCCACGATACAGCTTGCCATCGTAAATCACACCGGAGCCTATACCCGTACCGACCTTGATGTGAATTAAATTATCGACTTCAAAATTCAAGCCCTTGGCATATTCGCCAAGCACCATATTGTTAACATCATTGTCTACATAACAGGGACACGTATAGTGCTGAAACCAGAATTCCCGGATTGGATATTGATCCCAGCCTGGCATGATAGGGGGTGCGATAGGAGTTCCCAAGGAAAAATCGACAGGGCCTGGCACGCCGATTCCGATCCCTCTAATCAGGCCCTTATCGAGATTATTTTCCTGAAACAAATGGTCCACCAGCTGCTGCACCTGAGGCAAAACGACATCAGGTCCTTGATTAATATCACTTGGCGAGTTCGTCGCCGCTATAATCTCACAATCAAAATCCGCAATCGCAACCTGAACATAGGAAATACCCAGCTCAATGGATACGATAACACCATAACTTTTATGAATCGCGTATTGCTTAGGCTTTCTGCCACCGCTGGAAGCACCTACATGGGATACTGTGATCAGCTTTTCCTGCATTAATCGATCGACATGAACAGAAACTGCGGATAAAGAAATCCCAGTCTCATTGGCAATTTCCGCCTTGGACAGTGGCTGCCTTGCTCTCCTTATCAGTTGGAGAACACGTGCTGTTAGGAGTAGCACCGTCATTTCACCACTTTCAAACTTGATCAGCTTTCATCAATCATAATCCTTGTGTACCCATTCATCCTCAGGAATCGGCAGCGGCTCACCTGAAAAGCGCTGCTCCTCAAAAGCATCCGCCGTATTGTGGAAGCCATTACGCTCCCAGAAGCCTTCCCGGTCTTCCTTCATAAACTCGATACCCTGAACCCACTTCGCGCTTTTCCAAAAATAAAGATGCGGTACCAGTAATCGCAGCGGCCAGCCGTGCTTTTTCGTTAGCGGTTTGCCATCGTATTTGATCGCAAGCAGGATTTGATCACCCATTAAATCCTCTAGCGGAACATTCGTTTCGTAGTTATTATCCGCATGAAGCATAACATATTTCCCTTGTGGCTCAATGTTCAGCGAGCTCAGAAAATCACGGAAGCGCACACCCTCCCATACCGTATCCAGCTTGGTCCAGCGGGTAACGCAATGAATATCGCAGACAACCTCGGTTTGCGGCAATGCCAACAGATCCTCGTAGCTGAACTCCCGCTCCTCTGCAACCTCACCAAATACACGTAAGGTCCACTTGGACATATCGTATTCAGGCACTTCACCCTCGTGTAAAATAGGGAATCGCTCCGTCACCACTTGCCCAGCCGGAACTCTGCCTGCAAGCTGTGAGTCCACTTGTGGAACCTGCATCCGTTTAATACGATCAGCCTTCGTAACTTTATTCATGTATACAATCTCCTATCGGGCAATAAATTCAGCTCTTAACATTCAGTTCATCCTTAATATCCTTACCCATCATATCATAGATCGTCCTGCAATCGGAACCCGCGTGAATCTGTTCAACGGCCTGGAATATCCTTGCATTTTTTGAACAACACTTCATCAAGTTAACTTTATTTGAACGGGCACAGCAACCTTTTCAGTGAATAGACCGTCTTAAAGATTAACTGCAGGATAGTGAGCAACTATAATTAGGAAAGGTGGAATATCATGATGAAAAAGATAACGGCGATAGTTTCAGCAGCCCTTTTGTTATGTACAATGTCGGCTGGCTCCGTATTTGCCTTTACGGATTTGGATGCAGCAGAGAAAGAGCCTATTATGATGCTTAAAGATAAAGGGATCGTAACCGGCGTGGATAGCGAGCATTTTGCCCCACGCAGTCCGATCAGCTATGCTCAAAGTGTGAGCTTGCTCGTCAAAGGCCTGAACCTGAATCTCGATACGATACGTTTTATTAAAAAACCGGAGGCTTCTGATTACTTCACCAAGGTACCTAACGATGCCTGGTTTGCGGAAGCGTTTATTATCGCCCAGTTGAACGGACTTAACATTCCCAAGGATGTAGATCCGGGCGCTACGATTACTCGTGAACAGTATGCCGATTTGCTCATTCATGCGCTGGACAAAAAAGGGACATTTCCTGTGATTCTGATGTATATCGGCTTTGCTGATGAAGACCAGATTGACAAAGCGTACACGAATAGCATGCAGCTTCTGTATCTGCACAAGCTGGCCAAGACAGAGGAGAACCATATGGCTTACCCTAAACGGGAAATGACCCGTGGGGAAGCGGCTGTCTGGGTTAGCAATACGATCCGGTTTCTCGAAGCCCACTCCGTTAAACTGACGAATCCGCAGCATGAGGAGGTAACCGTAGCGGTTGAGCCAGTGAACGCAGATTTGAACCGAATTACGCTGTCACGGGGCATCACACCCAATCCAGGCTACGGCATCAAGATTGAGGGCATTCGCTTTCTTACCGACGGAACTGCACAGATCCAGTACAGCCTGACCGAGCCTCAGCCGGATATAATGAATCCGCAGGTCATTGTAGAAGCTAAGGCAGACACCTACCTGTCCTCGAAGTATAAGCCCATAGCCGTCGAATTGCAGCCATCCAATTAAAAGACAAAGAAGCCAACTCTAGACTATAACAAGTTGGCTTCTTTATTGTAGACATAATCTATTTACAGCCTTACAATAATATTCTAATTGGCGAGCCCGACAAAAACGCTTCTATATTTTCCACAGCATCCCTGTAAAAAGTTTGATAATTCCCTTGAGACACGTACCCGAGATGCGGTGTGGTTAATACATTGGGGAGACGACGAAACACATCATCCTTTGGCAAAGGCTCCACCTCAAATACATCCAGCCCCGCCCCCGCAATCCGCTTGTTCTGGAGAGCTTCGACAAGAGCTGCCTGATCCACAATCGGTGCTCGCGAGGTGTTGATCAGATACGATGTCGGACGCATTAGCTTGAGCTCCTTCGCGCCAAGCAGACCTCTCGTCCGTTCGCAGAGTACGAGATGGATCGATACAATATCACTGCTTTCGAGCAGCTCCTCTTTGGAGGCTGAATAACTCACCCCTACTTCTTCGGCACGTGCTTTGGTTAAATTCTGGCTCCATGCCGTCACGTCCATCCCAAAGGCCTGGCCAATTCGTGCGACCCGACTGCCAAGCTTGCCAAGCCCCAGCAAGCCGAGCTTTTTCCCTTGAAGATCCATGCCAAGCGTGCTCTGCCACGGACCATTCGACTGAATCGCATTATGTTCCGGTACAATATGGCGGGCAAGCCCGAGAATCAATGCCCAAGTAAGCTCTGTAGTAGGATCGCCGCTGCCCGAAGTGCCGCTAACGACAACACCATGAGACGCAGCTGCTGCCAAATCTATGGATGCATTACGCATGCCCGTCGTGATGAGCAGCTTCAAGCGCGGCAGCCGCGCAAATAACGACGCTTTAAAAGGAGTGCGTTCACGCATAGCTACAATGATGTCATAATCCTCGATCGCGCTGACCAGCTCATCCTCCTGATCAAAGTGCTGCTGAAAAACCTGGACCTCTACCTGCTCCGAAATAGTCGACCAATCCGCACTATGCAGGGCAGCATTCTGATAATCATCAAGAATCGCACATCGTAGTTTCATTGTTACCTCCCAAGAGTGGATGAAGAAAACGGCTTACAGTTAATTATAAGCTAATCATCCGCCCTCAGCCAGCCTCAGAATATCCTTAGCCTCCAAAATGGATCGCTCATCGTCCGTATTCACGGTATGAATCATGGCTATCCCCAGTTCCCTCAGTGTGATCAAATGATTGGGGAAAAGGCGTTTAAGTGGAGGATATAACCAGGACAGCAGGGAATACAACCGATGTGCATTTCGGAGTCCCTTGGTTGGATGTATATAGCCGGGTCTGAACATAAATGCTCTCTTGAACGGAAGCTGCAGCAGATGATTTTCCGTTTTCCCCTTCACTCTGGCCCACATGCTTCTTCCCTGCTCAGAGCTGTCAGTCCCCGTTCCGGTTACATAACAAAAGGTCATATCGGGATTGAGCCGGGATAGCAGCTCAGCCACATGCATCGTAAGTTGATACGTCACTCGCTCGTAATCCGCTTCTTTCATCCCGGCCGAGGAAACACCCAGGCAAAAAAAGCAGGCGTTGTATGGCGCTAATTGAGCGGCGATAGGCGTCAGGTCATAAAAATCATGATGCAGGATTTCAATAAGCTTGGGATGAGTGACGCCACACGGCTTCCGATTAATCACTAATATCTGCTCGACATCCGGATGCATAAGACATTCGTGGAGTACACCTTCCCCTACCATACCGGTAACCCCCGTAATAATCGCCCGTATTTTCTGATGCGGTGTATCCGCGTATCTTGTGTTATTAGGTGACGAGTTAACGTTCGATGACATATGGCTCCCTGCTTTCTGCTGCTTTGTTTAAATCAAATCCTTGAGTGCTGCATTCAATGAAGAATCAGCATAGTCCGTGGAAATACTCAGCTTTTCCCACCGTTCCGTTTCGGCGAGTTTGCCTTGATCGATCAACTTGGCCATATATACAGCGTCGCTGCCGAGCAGAAGTCTAAGTGGCGGATTCTCCTCATTGACAACGGTAATGATCGCTTGTGCCCCTTTTGCCGGATCTCCCGGCTCTGTACCTGTCTTCTCGCGAATGTATGCCTGTAATTTGCCTACTGTTCCTTGATAATCCTCTCCAGCTTCAACGTGACTCATAGAGGAGCCTGCCCAGTCTGTGCGGAAGCCGCCTGGTTCAATGATTGTGACTTTTAAACCAAATGGAGTCACTTCCTTGGACAACACCTCGGAAAAGCCCTCGACTGCCCATTTGGCTGTCTGATAAGCACCCAGTCCCGGTGTGCCACTGCGGCCGCCTATAGAGGAAATCTGCACGATATGACCTGATTTTTGCTTGCGCAGAACAGGCAATGCCGCTTTCGTTACGTTAATAACGCCCCACAGGTTCGTGTCGATTTGAGCATGGAAGTCCTCGAAGGAGGTTTCTTCGATTGAAGACATATTCCCATATCCGGCATTGTTGACTACTACATCAAGCCGTCCAAATGCTTCGACAGCGGCTTGTACAGCGGCTTCGGCTTGCTCGGGGCTTGTAACGTCCAGTGTTACAGCGCGCACCTGATCTCCATATTGTGCTACAAGATCGGCTAGCTGTTCAGTCTTACGGGCTGTTGCTATCAATTGATCTCCATGCGCCAAAACAGCTTCAGCAATACTGCGTCCAAGTCCTCGGGAGCTTCCTGTGATCAACCATACTTTTGACATATGAATAATTCCTGCTTCCATTATAGGATTTTGTTTTAAGTATTTTTAAATTAAACGATCATTCGTTCTTTATAATATAAGAAAAAGCTTCTGATCGAAGCCTATTCGGTGAAGATACATTCGTGTCCAATAGGTTGCTTTTCTTGCAATATCAGAATATTCAGCTCTGCTGAAAATTAATAAATTCTGATATTATAAAAAAAGAAATAACTACGCTTGGATGGCGTCCCAACTCATTTGAGTTATTTCCTTGAGTTTTTCCTGATTGAACACTACTACCCCTTTAAAATGCTCCTTGGCCATTTGTGTGACGGGGTAGTAACAATACATGAGCAGCAAATTGGCATCCACTTGTTTTAATAGCTGCTGCCGCTGTCCTTTTTCAACGAATTCATGAAGCGTTCTAAAGAACCCGATACTCTCATCCAGACACAATCTTGCTATCAGCGGTGAGTTTGTGAACTGTTCCAGAAACAGAAAATAATCCTTATTATCAAGAACGAAGTCCTTCAAATTACTCATAATCAATTCAAAGCCTGCTTGAATCGGGGTCGTTTCGTTAATTCCATGAAGCATTTTCAAGCTCATTTTTTCTTTAACATTCAAATAGAGCTTTTTGAGCATGTCCTCCTTATTTTCAAAATATACATAAATCGTGGATGGGGATACATTTGCCCGTTTGGCAATCTTGGACATCGAAATGTCTGAAAAACCAATTTCATTCAAAAGCTGGATCGTCGCCTGGAAGATCGCTTCGCTTTTATTATCATCTTTATGTCTCATGTTTGTATAATAAACGATCGTTCGGTTATTGTCAAACCTTAAAAAGCCCGATCATCGGAATGAAACCCCGAATCTCGGGCTGATAGCTATTACATCATGTTCAAACCCCTTAGTACCAGCTCGTAAACACAGATGATGATCCATAGGCTAGCGGTACAGCTGCTCCGAGCATCAGCAGGGGTCCCCACCAGGTAAACATGGAAATACCTGCACATAAGCTGATAAGCAGCAGCGCTGGCAGCACCAGAATGGGGGTTACGGCTTGAAGCGCTTGATGCTTGGCAGCATCCTGAATATCAAACAGCTTCAAGAACGAAGCGTTCATCTCTTCTTTACAGAACCGCTTTCTCCAATAGGCCAACATACACGCAGCCACGATCCAGATCACGATCTTGAGTGTTCCTGGTAAAAAAAACAAGGCCGCTCCCATCACCACCGCAAACTGTACAGTAAATCTCCATTGCGTCCCGCTGCGGAAATACGATTTGGCCAAAAAATCAGACAGTCCGCTGGCCGCGCCTGCACCACGGAACAATCGCTGCGATCTTCCGAACAGTAATGGATACTTGCGTGTCGGTCTGATCCTCCGCTTAACGACCCGAATCAGCATCAGTGATACAATCCTCATCCGTGAATCGCTCTCTCTGGCAATATCGGCAAAAAATGCGCCCTTCTGAGCCAAGCGTACCCGGCTAAGAACAACAAACAGTACCAATAGCACCAGCATACCGCACCAGCTGAACACAGGCTGCTCAATAATGTGAGCAACCATATTCTCATATAAGAAGAAAACACCCGTAAATAATACAATTCGCAATAACCACAGAACGATTCCGTACAAAAGGAGAGCAAGCAGCTGACGGGTCAAGCCCAAGGTTACTTTTAACAAATAGGTTAGAATAAACAAATTGGCCACCGCTGCAGCTGTAAAGGAGAAGTTCTGGTATAACAAGGGCAGCAGCAAAGCTACCAGCAATAAGGTTGTGACACCCTGCAGAACCAGAGAATATCTATAGCCAAGAACCATCAAATGGCGGAACCAGCTTTGATTTTGCCTGAGAAAGAGCTGATCCCCCTCCTCAACAAAATAACGTATCGTCCCCATCCAGGCAAATACATACAATACTGCTGCAACCAGCGGTAACGTAAACAAATGAAACCAAGCAGGAGGCGTGTGGAGCCATGTTATATAGTGATAACCTGCCACAAGCATCAAGGGAATGACAACATACAAAGCTACAATCCAGTCCACGGCAAGCCGCAGCGCTTTATATTGATAGCTCCAATCAGAACCTACTCTTCGAACAAATAACCGCCAGCTGCTCGTCAATGTGCCCCGTCCCCCCATCATAGCAAGGAGTGAAAGCAATCGAATAAGGGGGCATCCGGTAAGCCGGACTGCTGCTGAATATCATGCAGCGTTCCGTTTGCTACCAGTCTGCCACCCGATAAAAGCACAAAGGAAGTACAAATCCGTTCAGCCGTATCCAGCACATGCGTACTCATCAGGATACCCGCTCCGCGCTGCCGTTCATCATCGAGCATACCGAGAAAGTCCTTGATCGCCTTAGGATCCAATCCAATAAAAGGCTCGTCCACAATGTAGACATCCGGCTTGTTCAGAAATCCCAGGATTAGCATGATTTTTTGCTGCATGCCCTTGGAGAATTTGCCTGGCAGATGATGCTTTTCATCCAGCAGCCTGAAGCGGCGCAGCAAATCATCCGCTCTTTCCAGAAATACGTCCCGATCCAGTTCGTACACAGCAGCCGCAAACTCCATATGCTCCCAGAGTGTCAGCTCGTCATACAGGATCGGATGCTCGGGGATATACGCATAGCTTTTCTTCTCACCCATAAAGGTGATCTCTCCTTTAAAATCCTTGAGCAAGCCCAGAATACTCTTGATTGTAGTACTTTTGCCTGCACCGTTCGGGCCCAGCAAACCGACGAGCTCACCTTGCCGTACATCAAATTGAATTTGCTTGATCACGTCGGATTGACCTTCGTAGCCGGCTTGCTCAATGTGCACTTTCAACACTGCCAATCGTTCTTTGACCACTTGCTTTCACTGTCCCTTCCTGCATCTTCTCAAAGTATAATGCACAATTCCAAATAAATCATCTTTTGCGTTATGCTGATCGTGAACACGGCAAGCAAAGGAAGTTGAATATTTGGGATTCGTAAAGTTGAGTTAGAGTAGTGGTAGCTTCGAAAAATGGAAAATACGAGCGTGGGTATTAAGGCGAATAGCATTTGTTTGGAGCACAAAGCAACAACAACTAGGACAATGGAGTCAAGAATTCGCTAACTCTTGCTATAGTCTCAATTCCTTTGATAGCGGCATAACAAGAGTCTTCATGAAATCACCAAATGTCAATCGACACGTGTGCTTCACGGACAGCGTTACCCTTGGGAAGACGCAGCCATCAGGCACTTGAATTCCGCCATCGTACGTGGAGGGATAACGTCCTTACGGATGAATTCGGGCAAAGCCTGCCACAGCTCCAGCAGCAGCGGCAGTTCGAGACTGAGCGACTGAATCCGTTCCTCATGCTGAAACAGCTCATGCGGCGTGCCTTGCATCACACATTGTCCATGATCCATGACCAGAATCCAATCTGCCCATGAATAGGCCAGATTCATATCATGAGTGGCCATCACGATCGTAATGCCGTTCTCGTGAATCCGATCCAATTCCTCGACCAGCTGCTGCTCGGACAAACGATCCAGATACGCTGTGGGTTCATCCAACATCAGCAGCTCAGGCTCAAGCACAAGTACTCCGGCCAGCGCTACCCGTTTCTTCTGGCCCAAGCTCAAATGGTGAATCGGCTTGTCCGTCAAATGCTCCAGACCCATCGCTGTCAGCATACGGCGGGTTCGCAGCGCGATCTCCTGCTCAGCCATCCCGGCATTGCGCAAGCCATAGGATATATCTTCAAAAGGCGTGCTCAGAATCAACTGCTGCTCGGGGTCCTGAAACACAAGACCGATCTGCTGGCGAAGTTTTTTGAGAGCCTCCGGACGATACGATAGGGGAGTGTCATGCCATCTAATTTCTCCAGCCGCAGGACGGTGTATTCCTATCGCCTGTAGGAAAAAAGTCGATTTACCGGAGCCATTATGGCCGCAAATGGCCGTTTTCTTATGCTTGGGTATGCTCATATTCAGTCCCTGAAGAGCTTCCGTATCCGTACCGGGATACCTGTAACGTACATCTCTTGCTTCTAAGATCGATTGCATTACTGTTACCTCCATCGAATCCAACACTCCAGCCCCAGTAAGAGGCATACCCCGATCCAGCTTTCCAACCAGTATCGTGTTGCAACGGGCTTAGCCGCATAAGGTGCCATCCGAATCTCATCTGTAAAACCACGGGCTATCAGCCCATGGGACAGTGCTCTATACCTCTGCATGGTTTTGCCAAACAAGCGAACGATTAAAATCGCCGTGTCGTTCAACCTGCCGCGGAACCCGAACTGACCGCCTCGTGCTTTTTGGGCCGTATACATGTGCTGCGCCGTTTCTGACAGCAGGAAAAGAAAACGGTACATAATCAGCATAATTTCCAATACCAATGTGGGCATTCGCAGCTTGTTCATCACCTGAAACAGCTCGGACATCGGTGTTGTCAGCATCACAAAGGTAAGACAGGAAAGACAAGCAACGACTCTTGCAAATAAGTAGCCCGCTTGATGCAAGCCTGCTTCCGTCATATAACATGTCCAATTCATAAATGTAAAAAGCACTTGATTCGTGCTTACTGCCGCTACTGAATCTCTAGACTGCGTTCCGATCTCGATGACAATGGCAGGCAGGCTGGCCACATAAAATAAACAAGGAAGCCCGATCAGCAGGAGATAGGATTTAAAAGGGATTCGGGCATAAAAAACAGTCCATACGAGCATCCAGCCTGCAAGGCAGAGCTGTACAACGGGGTGCGACAAATATGCGCCTATGAACAGAACGGCCGCAAAACCGCATTTCCACGCAGGAGATACGGACCGCAGCCGATTTTTGTAGGATAATGTATCGATCAGCTTGATCATTGTTTATTCGGCTTAACCGATTTACCCTTGAACCAGCCGATCGCATAGCCGATGAAGCCTGCACCGATTGCCGCCTGAAGCGCAAAGAGCATGCTTTCCGTTTCGGGAGGAGGCTCGACAAGCGATGAGAACCACGGCTTATAGCCAGGGTGAAGCTCTGCGATGATCTGCTCGGCAGCATCGTCCGCTCCGCCAAATTCACCATTGACCAGAATCAGCGGAAGAACCGCCAACAGCACTACGGCTGTCAGCATAAGTATATTTTTAGTACGGCTTGTCATGACTGCTTAACTCCTTTCATTTTGCGTTGAAGAATGGACAGCTCCTCAGAGCTGTAGGCCTGCAGCCAGTTCCAGATCAATACCGTGAGCAAACCTTCACTGATAGCCAGAGGAATTTGGGTGATCGCAAACACACCGCCGAACTTGATGAACGAAGCCAGGAAGCCGCCATTTTCCGCAGGAAAAGCGACCGCCAATTGAATCGAGGTTACCACATAAGTGGACAGATCGGCACATGCAGCTGCCGAGAATATGGCCAGCTTTTGCTTGCCCGTTGTGTTCATCAGCCATTTATAAACGACATATCCTACCATGGGCCCTGCAACCGCCATGGAGAAGGCATTCGCTCCAAGTGTCGTCAAACCGCCGTGTGCCAGCAGCAGCGCTTGAAACAACAGTACGATAGATCCAAGCACACTCATCGGCAGAGGTCCAAACATCACGGCACCCAAGCCTGTCCCCGTGGGATGCGAGCTGCTTCCCGTTACCGAAGGGATCTTAAGAGCTGACAGCACGAAAGTAAAAGCGCCCGCCAGACCCAGCATAATCTTCAACTCCGGTGTTTCCTTGTTGATTTTGACCAAGGCGCGTAATCCAAGTATGAAAAAGGGAATAAACACAACCCACCAGAACACAGCCCAGCCCAGTGGCAGGAACCCCTCCATAATGTGCATCGCATAGGCAGATTGGGGCTCGTTAATAACAAAATACAAGGTAAAGGCCACAACCACCAATAAGGCTCGAAACATCTTTTTTTCTTTCATTCTCTAAATCCTCTCTTTCCCATAAATAAGCAAGACAAAAAACCAATCCTTTAGAATTGGTCATGGGTACATCACAATATAAAACAGGATCCTGCGGGATCGCCGTTTCATCGTTTGTACACCACTCCTTTCCGCGAAGGCTGTCTGGTGATTAAATTAGGTAGGTCTCCTGGCTTTCGGATCTTCGTTTTCTTCCGTCTTCCCCGATTCATCACCGAGTGACCTGCATGAAAAAAAACTCCCCGAATACAGTGGCGGGACCGCTCGGGAGTTGCACCCGATTCCCTGTTACCCCTTATTGTCTAATGGGCACCTAATTCATGTATGCTTTTGTTTTGCTGTTGAGTACCTTATATTCGATATCGACAACGATTTTCCTGTTCCGTAGCATAAATTTATAAAAAGATAACACTATCAGACCGTACAAAAGCGTCTATAGTCGGGTCATTTAATGATTGACATCAAGTGCAGCCATTTGTAAAATAAGAAAAGCTTCCGATCGAAGCCTATTCGGTGAAGATACATCCGTGTTTTAAATGTAGCTTTTCTTGCAATATCAGAATATTCAGCTCCGCTGAAAACTTAAAAATTCTGGTATTATTAAGAATGCCAAGTCAGGAGACCGGTTTAATCCGTTTCATCAGAAAGGAAGTTAGCAATTCATGTTTTTTTTGCGTTCGCTTATCATTTGCTGCTATCTTATGACCGCTTATTGGGCATCCATCCATTTTCCTTCATTGAAAATGGTATTTTATCCAACGCTCGGCGCATTCAGCTTCTTGTTCATACACCGAATAGGCCAGCTCAAAGATGTTGTACGCATCATTATCGGAGCTATCATTGCAGTATCGCTCGGAAGCTTCTTTTATACACTAAATACCGGAGCCGTCTCATTTTTTGCAACTGCAATTGTAACGATATCGTTGATCCAAGTGTTCAAATGGAATGCAGCTCCCATATTAGCGGTTTCGTTCATTCCTTACTTCGCCCATCCTGACAATCTATGGGCACTGCCCATAGCTGTGTTGGCTTCACTGGTAGGTTTGCTCATCCCGCTCTGGCTGATTAGCAGATTGGAGCAATTCACATGGCTTATCCGCTTTAATGAGACTGTAGAGCAACTGCGTCTTAAAGCTTTAACTGTAACCCGAATCCTTAAGGAACCGCCTGCCACAGAGATCATCCAGAAATCGAGAAACTGAGCAGTACCATTTTCCAGCAAATAAGACATCCTGTCCTGCTCAGATGAGCGGGATGGGATGTTTGTGATTTCACTTCCCCCAACTGAATCCTGAGCATCTCATCCAGGGTTGTGATGGAAATACAAAAAGACCGACGGGTTTATCCGCCGATCACAATCCTTCTATTTTATTATTGATCACCAGTTTATTATTGCTCACCCGCTGCAATTGCGGCAAGTCGCTCCTGAATCCGTTCTGTGCAAACACCGCCATGATACGTAATGACGGTCTCAATATCATAATCGAGCAGCTTGGCGACCGAGCGGAGTGCCTGCTCCATATCGGGTGTAAATGCTTTGTTAGGCGGCATCAGCACACCATTCTGTGAGGTTAAAGCGTCGCCGGATATTAAGGTTTTACTTGGCTTGTGATAAAGACTGATGTGATCCGGTGTATGGCCCGGGGTGAAAATCACTTGAATCCCACCGCAATATGGAAGCTCATCACCGTCCTGAAGCGTCACATCAACCTTGGAAGGCGGCACAAGGACACCTCTTTTTATGATGGGTACTTCCCCTAATAGGTAAGGCTTGGTCAATTCATGTGCGAAAACCTCAATCCGTCCCTCAGAAGCCGAGAGCAGCTCAGGCAGACTGCCGATATGATCCAAATCCTGATGAGTAATAATGATTTTTGTAAGCTTATCAAAGGGAACCGCTTCCTGAGCAAGTGAAGCCCGAATCACCTCCAGTTGACCGGGGATTCCTGTATCCACAAGAATGCCATCGGTCTCGTCCCATAGTAATGCAGCATGAACGACAAACGTATGTTCACCTGCTTGCATCGACCACTCTACAGCTTTAATTCCTGAGCCTGCTGCCATTACCTGCACCTCCATCATCGTATTAATTCCAACAGCTTCTCCAATGGAGTACCATCGGTTGTCTTCCTTGCTCCCATGGTTTCCGCGTGAGTACTGATTATTCAATGTTAACCTAGACCTGATGCGGAGGCAAATGTGTATCATTCTCCTGATCGCCCTACAGGGTCGGAAAAGGAAAGGCATCCGCCGTATGGGCCGCCCACTGGAGTAAACGCTGATGCAATGGCTCCCTTATGTGATAATAGCGACGAATATGCGCCAAATTAACCTGCTCATAAGGATCCTCGTTCAAGTTAAACAGCAGCCATGGCTGCTGCTCCAGCACCACATATTTCCACCTGTCACGTGTTACAATTCCCCGGAAGGGACGATCCATGCCATCACGCACATTGGATGGAACGACGAGACTCAAATAGGCGCTGTCAGGAGTCTCCTGCTGCTTTCTATCGACACACCCTGTTACGATTCCCGAATAATCGTAGCCTTCCATCCCTCCCGGTGTCGGAATCCCGCACAAGCCAAGTGTCGTCGGAGCGATATCGACATGATTGATGAGTGCATCTGTCACTGCATCGACATCCGGTAGTCTATCCGGCCCTCCTATAATAAACGGAATACGAATCGCTTCCTCCCAAGGACAGCTTTTGCGAAATTGTCCATGCGAGCCGTGCATGTCCCCGTGATCGCTGAAAAACACGATGTAGGTATGCTCCTTAATTCCTAAACGCTCCAGCGCTTCGCGGATTCTACCCAGGTTCCAATCCAGCCTCTCGACAGCCGCATAGTAGCCGGGCAGCTCCCGTCCAGCCTGATCCCGCACCCATCCGACGTCTGGAACATTTGGACGAAACAGGATACGGTTAGCTGGATGCCTTTGCAAGTCTACTGCAGGAGCCTCGTAAGGAGAATGCGGGGGCTGGACGGATAATGCCGCGAAGAAAGGCTTGTCATCGTCTGTGCGTGTACGTTTCTCGATCCAGTCGATCAATAAATCCGTCAGTCCATCCGTTTCGTAGCCCGGTACCCGGAACGATTCCGTGGTGCTGTCCTCACGATCCGTATGCACCCAGCAATCAAATGGCTTGTTATTATTTTCATAGGCAAACCAATCCTCAAAGCCGCCTCGGCGGTATTTAGGTATAATTCTACGTGAATCTTTAGGCGGTTCCTCCACGGATTCCGCATTCCCTTGATTTCGTCCAGCTAAATGCCATTTGCCAATCCAGCAGGTGCGATACCCGTTCGCTTTAAGCGAGTGTGCAATCGTAGGGATATTTTCCGGCAGCCCATCATGATTTCCCCTGATACCGGATCTGTGGGGATAAATGCCGGTTAGCAACGCACCACGAAAAGGTGTGCACCAAGGCGTTCCCGCAACAGCGCTGTTGAAATGAACACCCTCCTGTGCAAGCTTATCGATCTCTGGTGTACGTACATTCGGATCTTTGTTCAAGCCCAATGCCTGAGCCCTCAGCTGATCGCCAAATATCCACAATACGTTGGGTTTCTTCAAGTATGATTCCCCACCTCTCCTGCTGATTTGCTTCGTTTATTCATCACACATATATCAACGTAATTATTTGCACGCCTGCTTGAGCTTCTTTAACCATTTGGAGGTAACCTCGGGAAGCTCGGAAGCTAGATTCCGCCGTTCGCCTGGATCGGCTTCCAAGTCATACAGCTCCGGCAGATCATTATAATTTTCAATATACTTATATTTCTTGTCGCCAATCATACGACCGTTCAGCAGCTCACTGATTTGGTAGGACTTGTGTTCGTCCGTCTTCCCGTTCAGCAAAGGAAGCAGTGATTTGCCATCAAGGGCGTTCCTGCTGTAATCCACCTCGGCC
The DNA here is from genome assembly GCF_022458865.1 of Paenibacillus periandrae. Taxonomy (GTDB): domain Bacteria; phylum Bacillota; class Bacilli; order Paenibacillales; family NBRC-103111; genus Paenibacillus_S; species Paenibacillus_S periandrae. The sequence goes on from NZ_JAJNMU010000004.1 coordinate 28,565, forward strand.
CAATCGAGAAAGGTCGGATGCAGATCCGCCAATTCTACCAGAGCATCGCTTACCTCACCCTGACGTGAGGACCGTGGGTCTGCGATAATAAGCGGTACCCGCAGCGCACCTTCATAGAACACCGTCTTGAGGAACAAGCCATGATCTCCCAGCATTTCTCCGTGATCTGCGCAAAAAACGACGATCGTATTGTCCGTGAATCCACGCTGGTCAAGCCGCTTCAGCAGCTCCCCGACCCAATCGTCGATTAGCTGGATGGCACCTGCATAGTGCTGCTTGACCTTTTGCAGCGCGTGCTCTGTCATATTACCTGATTGGCGCTGCACGCGCTCGGCAATCCAAGATGGCTTGCCCTCAGCTTGGTCTTCAATAGCAGACGAATATAGATTGTCTGCGTATCGATCCACATAAGCAGCAGGCGCATCCCATGGATTGTGCGGACCGACGAAGCTGACGAACAGATGCCATGGCGCATCATCAGGCACTTGCTCCACAAATTTGCAGGCCTGATGGCCGATATAGCTGTCATGGAAATGCTCTGGGGGCAGTCCTGTAGCTTCTGTATGCCATACCGGTTGACCCGAACGTGACCTGCGCTCTTCCAAAAATATATCCAGCAGGCCCTGCTGCTGCAAATATGACTGGTAAGGACCCGCTATGCGAAACTCTCGCAGCTTGCCTTTATCAGCTGCATTCGGCTTGGAAGTATTGGGAGCAGCGGATCTGGAAGCATCTGCTTCGCCGGACTTAGAAGCATTTCCTTTGCCTTCCGTTTCGTGCGGGTCCGTAAAACCAAAGTGATACAGCAATGGCAGGTCTCCGTCCAGGCCGTAATAATGATCCGCCTTATGAAGATCGGTTTTACCGACTACACCTACTCGGTAGCCTTCTTTGCGAAGCGCTTGATAATACGTGGGAGCGCCTGCGGGGTAATTGTGCTTGTTATGCAGCACCCCGGTCCGGTGCGGATATTGCCCGGAAGCTATGGAAGCCCGACTCGGTGCACATACCGGACTGTTGCAGGCTGCCCGGGTGAAGCGAATTCCCCGGGCGGCCAGAGCATCGATGTTCGGCGTGTGCACACCAGCCTGACCGGCGCAGCCAAGCCAATCTGCCCGATGCTGATCAGTCATAATGAGCAGCAGATTAGGACGCTTCGATGCGCTTAGTAAGGTCATTTCTTGTTCACCTTTTCATAAGCTGACGTAAATTCTGCCGCCACTTTGTCGCCGCCGTTTTTACGCCATTGCTCCAATGCTTGCTTCCAGCCTTCCTCGTCGATCTTTCCCATTACAAATTTGGTTTTGGCATCCTCAATCAGCTTATCCAGCTGTCCGCCTTTTTCCGAATAGGTATCGGAGATAAGTGCTTCCGCTGCGTTGGGCACAGCGTATTTCTCATTATCCTTGTTCAACTGCTCGCCCTTAACGACCAGAGCCGGATCATTGCCTTGGAGCGCTTTGCCTGCTTCTACTGCCATCAGCTTCTGATAAGGCAATACCTCTTTATTATAAATTTTCGCATCGATGTATACCGGCTTGCCATTATCCTGCTTATAATGTTTGCCCTCTAAGCCCCATTTGAACAAGGTTGCCATTTCCGGCTCCGCCAGCTTATCAAAAAATGTCAATATGCGCTTCAGCTCTGCTTCCGATTTTACGCTTGATTTAGGAAATGAGAAAATCCCGTTGGAACCGTTCTCCGCCTTGGTCGGTCCTCCCTTAAGGTCCGGCAGCCTATTGAACATCCCGAGCTCGACCTGTGGATTGGACTTTTTCATTTGCTCCTCCAGCTTGAACGCTGTGTCTGTAATATTGGACAGCATACCAGCCTTTCCTTCGGCAAAGGCAGACTCCCAGGCGGACTTCTCCATAACTGCAAAATCCCGATTTATAAGCTTCTCATCGTACAGCTTTTTGACAAACTGCAGCGATTGCAAATAAGCATCGGTCGTAGGCGCATAAACGAGCTTGCCGTTCTGTACCCCCCATTCGTTCGGCGCACCGAGCCAAATGGCTGTCCGGTCTACGATTCCAAGGCTCTTGTATTCAATAAATCCGTACGTATTATCCTTGCCGTCACCGTCCGGGTCCTTCGTAGCGATTGCCTTCAGCACGTCATAAAATTCATCGAGAGTTCTTGGCTCCTTAAGCCCCAGCTTCTTGAACCAATCCGCACGATAGGTTATGGCAGCCCGGCTTACCGGACGAACAGCAGGCAGACCGTATACCTGACCGTCCAATGAAGTATTCTGATAAATCAACGGATTAATTTGCGATAGATTCGGATAGCTTTTGATATAGGTGGTTAGATTCCAGAATGTGTCACCACGCAGCGCGGACACCATATACGGCAGCTTCATTTGGCTGTTCGTTACGGAAACGATCTTAGGCAAGCTTCCCGAAGCAACCATCACCGGCAGCTTTTCCTTAATATCAGTCAGCCACTGCACCTCAATTTCACTGTTCGTATACTTCTCAATAGCTTTAACCACTTCATTGCCAGGCTGTGGAGCTTCCCCGATAAAATTAACAAGCACCGACAGCTTAAGCGGCTCTGTCGCTGCAGGTGCAGTTCCCGCTTTGGCTGCATCCGTGGTCTTATTGTCGGCCGTAGGACTGCAAGCGGTCAAAGCTCCTGCCAGGCACAAAGTGGAAAGCACCGCTGCGGTTGTTTTCTGTACGCCTGTTTTCTGCATATTCATTTTCTGGAAGCCGGTTTTCATGATAACGCTCATTTCCCCCTTTACAGTCGCATGTTCTCTGGTTGTATGCTTCTCACTCATCTGTAATTCCTCCTTCTTCATGTTCAATGTCTTCCCCGGTTGTTCCAGCTCGTTGTCGCATGTGCCTTGTCCAACTGCCAATCATAAGGAATAGGCAGCAATTGACCGTTCCTGGCATGTGGATCCCCGTGTTTCTCCAGCCAGCCGGCCAGACGACTTCGGCTTAATTCCAGTATGGAACGATAGGCAGGGTCATCGCTAAGATCGTGGCATTCGGACGGATCACCCTGCACATCAAACAGCAATTCGAGATCTTCATCACTAAACCAGATATACTTGGTTTGACCGTCAGTGAGTCCGAATACCGTTCCGCAATTACCGCACGTATACTCGCGAAGCCGCACCGGATCACCCAACAGGTGTGGTACGAGGCTTCGCCCCTCCACCCGCTCAGGAACAGGTATCCCGCACGCCTCCAGAATAGTCGGCATCACATCCATCAAGGCGACAGGAATTTCCTTATCCATCTTTCCACGGACGACACTCAGACCGGCTTCGTTATTCCAATGCTTGGGGGGCCGGATGATGTACGGAATGTTTGTCGAGCCGCGAAAGAAATCGCCTTTGGCAAATGCGCCATGGTCGAACAAATTATCTCCGTGATCGCTTGTGAATACGATCAATGTCTTATCGAGCAGCTTATGCTCACGCAGGGTACCTAGCAGCACTCCAATACTGCTATCGATATGCGTGACAGACGCCGCGTAGCCCTTCAAGGTTTGCTGCACCATAAGGGGATGCTGCCGCCACTGATCGTAGTTGTGACGCAGCTGTAAATAACGAACCCGGTTCGGCAGCTTGTTATTGACCCAATCTCCCCGCACCGGCTCCGGCATGACCGCATCGCGATACAGCTCGTAATAGCTTTGCAAAGGAGATATGGGCGGATGCGGCTTATCGAATGACACATGCAGAAAAAAGGGTCGGGTCGGATCGCGCCGCTCGATGAATTCCATTGCTTTCTGAGCCGTCCAATGCGTCGAGGTAAACCGTTCGGGAAGCGGCTCCATCCGAATGCCATATTCATTATTGCCAAGCCCATGCGTGTAGCGCATATGCCCCCAGCCGTTATCGTCCAGAAACTGCTCATAATCATCCTTCCATGTGACATGATCCCGGCGGCCCTCCTCATTCAGCTGAACATCCTCGAATCCGATCCGATTGCGTTTCGGAGACGTATGAAGCTTTCCTGCCGCAAATGTCTGATAGCCGCTGCGCGTCATCAGCTCAGCCAGCTTCGGTCCCTCTGTAAAGGGCTGGGCCTCACGATTTTTGTTCATTTGGATTCCATAGGTGTTCAGACCCGTCATCATAATCCTTCGTGCAGGCACGCAGGTTGGGCACTCGCTAAAAGCAGCCTGAAAGTTGATACCTTCATAAGCCAGCTCATCAATCTGTGGCGTCATCACGACAGGGTGCCCGTTCACACCAAGCCAATCGGCACGCAGCTGGTCACAGCTGATCCAGACGACATGTGGTCTTTCGATTGCGGATAACTCGTATTTCATCGGCTTCTCCTCCTTTTGTAAGCATTTCTTGTTCAGCCTTTCACCGAGCCCAGCAGCATTCCTTTGGCAAAATGCTTTTGTAAAAAAGGGTATACCAGCATGATCGGAATGGTCGACACCACAATAACAGCCATCCGGATCGACTGGGGCGGAATCAGCTCCTGGGCAAAATCAGACGAATCGCCGATACTGCTGCCTGCAATAATGATCATTTTCCGCAGCAGCACCTGCACAGGCCATTTATCCGTGCTGTTGATATACAAAATCGCATCCACATACTCATTCCAATAATGAACGGCATAAAATAGGGCAAACGTCGCCAGAGACGGTGCCGAGAGCGGCAGCGCCACGCTCATAAATGAGCGAAAATCGTTACAGCCGTCGATCTTCGCGGACTCCTCCAGCCCTTCAGGCAGCTGCTGGAAAAAGTTTTTCATGACAATCAGGTGAAACGCATTAACCGCAGCAGGCAATATCAGGGCTGAATAGCTGTCGATCATCCCAAGGCCCTTCACAACAAAGTAAGTGGGAATCATTCCCCCGCTGAACAGGATTGTAAATAATACCGCAAACAGCATGCCGCGTCTGCCATCCAGGTTTTTTTTCGACAGTGGATAAGCCGTCAAGGAGGTGAGCGCCAAGCTGAAGGCCGTTCCACTGACGGTTACACCAATGGATACGAGCAGGCTGCGAACCAATGTAGGCGTCGAAAATAAATAGCGGTATGCCTCCAACGAGAAGCTTGAGGGAACTAGACTGCCTTGTAGGGAAAATGAATGGACCAGGACAAACAGGAATGGAAATACCGATACACAGGCAGCAGCTATCAAAAATACGAGATTGGCGCTATCAAACAGCAGGCTTGGCCAGCTGCGTTCCTTCAACATGGTCAATACACCCCCTCTTCACCGAATTTTTTGGCCAGATAATTGGCAGCAGCCACGAGAATAAGACCGACTCCATTCTTAAACAGATTGACTGCCGTTGTGTAGCTGAACTGGCCTCGCTGCAAACCTACCGTATACACATAGGTATCGTAGACCTCTCCGACTTCGCGGTTTAGCGCGTTGAGCATGAGAAAAATTTGCGAGAAATGAGAGTCAAGAAAATGACCAAGCCTGAGGATAAGTAAAATAACGATGGTGCTCCGTATGGCTGGAAGCGTAATATGCCAGGCTTGCCGCAGCCGGTTCGCACCATCCATCCGTGACGCTTCATACAGCGCCGGATCAACGCCCGAGAGTGCCGCGAGAAATATGATCGTGCCCCAACCGGTCTCTTTCCAGATGACCTGCGAAGTCACAAGTCCTCTGAACCAGCCCGGCTCCATGAGAAACTGGATTTCCTGGCCTCCCAACTTCTGAATCAATACATGGATCAAGCCACCTTCGGTCGTAAACAACACATAATAGATACCGACAACCACAACCCAGGAAACAAAATGGGGCACGTAGAGCAGTGTCTGAACGAGCCGCTTGAGCGCAGCCTTACGAACCTCATTCAACAGCAGCGCGAACAGGATCGGCAGCGGGAAGAAGAACAAGATATTATATACGCCCAGCACGACCGTATTGATAAAAAGCTGCCAAAACTCCGGTTCTCCAAAAAAACGGTAAAAATGCTTCAGTCCAACCCATGGACTTCTCCAGAAGCCAAGGTGAGGCTTATAGTCCTGAAAAGCCATCAGCACGCCCCACATGGGCGCATACTTGAACACCGCAAAATAAATAAATCCCGGCAGCAGCATTGCGTACAATATTTTATTTTTACTAAATCGCCTGAGAGCTTTCATCCCTATCCTCCGCTTTTCCATCTCGTTGTTTGCTTTGTCAGGTCTGATTATAGGGAGCAGACTGTTACGCCGTAAACATCCACTATATAACCACTTTTCCGAGTGGAATCAGTGGGTTAATCTAAGGTAAACAGCCGAGTATCCATTTCACACATCGTCGAAAATCTCGTCTGGCTGGAACGCAAAGAAACGGCTTCCTGCCGGAAGCCGCAATATGACAGTAGCAGTCTAAGCCGGACTTCCGTCCGATGCGCCACCGCCATCCGCTATGAAATTAATAGGGACTGACGCAGCTCCCTCATCCTTGGGCTTTATCGCTGTCCTCACATACATTTTGCGATAGTCACCCGGAGTCATCCCCTCCATATTGCGGAAGTAACGAATGAATGATGCCGGACTGTTATAATGCAGACGACTTGCGATATCACTGATTTTCATATCCGCTTCCTTGAGCCATTGCTTGGATAGATTCAACCGGTATTGCGCCATATAATCACTAAAGGAAAGACCGCATTCCTTCTTGAATACTCTGCTAACATAATTGGGATGAAAATGAAGCCGAGCTGCACAGGCTTCCAGCGTCAGATCGGTCCCCTCATGCTCGTGGATCATATGAATGACGGCCTTGACCAGACTCTGCTGTGTCTCTTCCATCCGTTTAGCGAGCAGTTGAATGACTGGAAGCAGTACCTCGGCGCGAAACCATCTTTCTTTTTCCTCCATGGGACCGTCCTCGCTAAGCTTTTCCACCGCACGTTTATCACTGAACAGCAGCTGCAGGAATTCGGCCTCCTCTTCTACAAGCGATAACGTATTGAACATAAGCCTGAGCACCATATGCCGGTATTGTCCAGAGCTGATGTTGTGATCCGCAAAGTATCGAAAGAACGATCGCAGCCAATCCACTGCCCATTCCGATTGGGATAACCGCACCGCTTCCAGCAGCTGACGTTCCAGATCATGTGGATATTCGGCCACACGCTGTACACGATCCACCTGCGCTTCCTCGTACGGATGAATGCCACCCGGACCGAGCGGCATTCGGTATCTAAGCACATCCAGCGTTTCCGCATAAGCTCTGCTCGTTTCATCCAACGAATTGAATCGTCTGCTGACACCCAGGCTGACGCTTACATTCAGCCGCTGAATCGTGGTCTGCTGGATGATCCTGCCCCATCTGTTCAGCTCTTCTGTCCATTCCTGCTCACCATACGAAGGATTCATCAGCAGAATACCAAGAGATTGCCCCAATGGTACCGTACTGATGAACAACTGCCCGGGCAAGAGCCCCGATACCAGCAGGCTGATCGAAAGTATAATCAGATCATGATCCTGAATATCGGAACCACGCGGCTCCGATGCGTCCAATTGCAGGACGATAACCGTCAAGCCCTCCCATTGGGAGGAAATATCGAGCAGTCTTCTTTTCTCCTCGGTTTCCATCGGACGCAGCTGCCCTGTAAATAGCTTTAAGGCAAAAAGCTCCTTGGCCTGCGGAAGAACTGCAGCCATTTCTGTACGTATTTGGGATTCTACGCTCAGCAGCCGTGCAATTCTGCGTTCCATAAGCAGGAATTCATCCTGTACACGCCGACCCTCCGGATCCACTATGGCTTGATCCGTTTGCTCCAGCGTTTCGAATAGCTTTTTGACCGGATTGTACATTTTTTTCGAACCAAACCAGACTATAAGAGCCGTTGCACTCAAAAGGATCAGGCATACCAGCAGTGTCATCCATCCGATGGCACCAGCTTCGCTCGACTTCTCACGGGTGAAAACCGACCATACGTAATACCAGCCTGTGTAGGGCGAACGCATATAAGTGACCTCTTGTGCGGACACACCACCCGTGCGGAAGACTCCCTGCATCTCGCTTCGCAAAGCCAGCTCGCTCCTCAGCTGCTCGGGAGCCGATATGAGCTCCACTGCTGCTGTCGACAGCAGCGTGCCCGTGCCCGATGACTTCCAAAGCTGCTTCATATTGGCATCAAAAATTTGGCTGGCATGAAAGGCATCATTGCCGCTTAGCTGTCGAATGATTCCGTTTAAGTCGATTTCCGCAACCAATAAACCGCCAGGACGCATAGATGTGAGAGGCAGCTTTCGAATGAACAGCAGTGTAGAAGTCGATTCACCCGACTTTTCCGGGACAGTCAGCCAGGTTGAGGAATTGGGAAGCGCTGCATAGTCCAGAAACCGTTCCTTATCCGCTATTTGGCTAAAGCGCTCCAGACGATTCTGGTCAATCAGCCAATCATAATCCAAATTAACCAAATACAATGCACGAACTGCCGAATTCGTTGAGCCCAGCTTGCTTAACATACTGGACAAGTTCTGATAAGCTTTATAATCCTCCTCCGTTAACGGCTGCCGCATGCGCTCGGTCACGTCAGGAGATTCTGCAAATTGGATCATACCAAAATCCAGCTTGGCCAGCATATTGTCCATCTCGCTTTTCGTCTGTTCCAATCGTTGTGTATGTGCCTGCTTCGCCTTGCTTTCCAGCTCATCCGCAGATAATCGATACGATAAATAGCCTAAAATCAGCAGTGGAACCGCAGCAAGACAAAATGTAAAAGCGATTAAACGGATCATATATTTAGATATGCGCATATGAACAACTCCCTCTTACTGCCTTGGTCAAATCTGAGAAAATCAACATTTTACGTATACCAAGTATTATACTTTGAATAGTGTGTTTTTCAAATGTTTTTCTTCAAATTGTAGATTCCCAATAATCCGAGCTATCTATCAATCTCAGCAAACCGGCTGTTTCATAGCAATCATAGGTTTTGGAACCATAATATATATGCCAGTAGATTGGCCGTTACATATTCTATTTAACTTTCATCTACTGTTAATAGAACTGAAGATTTCATTCGGTTTCACTGCAGAGCAAAGGAGGTGAGAAATATGGCAATTATTAAACCCGTCTATACGGCAACCTCCACAGCTCCAATATCGAGCGGTGGCGCCATCGATACAACTGTCAATCCCGTTGTCTCCCGTTTCTTTGCGGCAATTGATGCAGGAATGATAGGTGCTACAGATATTACCATTCCCGCAGCCAACTTTGTAGACGATGCTGATGGTCCGGTTGTGGCTTTACCTGCTGTCACTGCAAATGACTACTATAATGTTTATATTAATGGTGTTCTTCAGCAGAGCGCATTATCTACGCTGACAACCGCTAGCCTTGTACTGGCAACAATTGATATCTCAATAGGGGTGCCTATTCTATTGGAGATAGCAAACTTCGGCACAGTAACTTCTACAATCACTACTCAGCCAACCATTTCAGCTCCCACTATCACCATCATTACGTAATTGGAATTACAGCCTTTAACCTGGCCGCTGGCCAGGTTTTTTGGTTTAAACCACCTCTTCCATAATTAGGTCCTGCTTAAATGTGCGATAAAATCACCCTTTCTTCGCACGATTGCCGAATATAGTGTAATATGTAAGAAGATCATCGGATCTGAAATTGGATAGTCTAGGGGATGCAGATATGGCAAAGGATGAAATATTGTTAACACCAGAGGGACTTCGTAATTTGGAGCTTGAGCTGGAGGATTTAAAAACGGTTAAGCGTAAGGAATTAGCCGAACGTATTAAATTAGCAATCAGCTATGGCGATCTCAAGGAAAACAGTGAATATCATTCTGCGAAAAACGATCAGTCGTTCATGGAAACCAGAATAATAACCATTGAAAGAATGCTAAAAAAAGCCAAAGTTGCTGACAATGCGGACATCTCAACCGTTCATGTAGGTTCCATCGTTATCCTGAATGATGTTGAGTTTTCGGAAAAAGTTGAGTACAAAATTGTAGGCCCTTCAGAAGCTGATGTTGCCGAGAATAAAATTTCTTATGAAAGTCCGCTCGGAGGTTCCCTCGTGGGTAAATCGGTTGGCGATATTATTAGTGTAAATGCACCTGTGGGCGTCATCACATACGAGCTGCTTGAAATCAGAGCTAACTAAAATCCATTCCAGTATCTATACAATAAAATAGTAATAACTAAAAGGGCAGCGATTCATTAGCTGTCTGTTTGGTTTTTTCCATTATTACGCAGAAAAGGAGCAGAGCAACAGATGAAGCTGTTTCAAATGAAATCAAACCCTCATGGAATGGATCGTATGGCACTTTTTCTAAAAGATCATTTTGTATGTATCGGATGGCCGGGCATCGGGGATTTGGAGAACATCAGTACACCCGAGCTGAAACGGCGCCTTGTCCTTGCTTACGATATGCAGGATACGAATATAACCGATCCAGCAGACGAAATTAGCTGCTTTGTGCACAGGGTACAGGATGGCGATTATGTGCTTGTAGCCCATGGACAAGAGGTCTACCTCGGGGATCTAGGCGATTATTATTATGTTGAACAGCACGATAATAACGACGAGGGCATGTGCCATAGAAGAGGCGTTACCTGGTTGAACCGGATACCTCGAAGCGAGCTGAATAAAGAGGTTCAAAGCTTGCTAAATCATAGTGAAGCCATTACACCGTATGAGCTAGCTATGGAAACAGCCGGATTGGACAGGTGGCTGCCGAATCATTTGAGAGCCGATACACATACGGGCGCTGAGCCAAATATCCCCATACCTAACGTACCCAAAGTCATCATTGATAAAGACACCCTTGAGCAAGCTATGAATGTGTTGAAGGAAGCGCTCAATAGCGACAATTCCGAACGTAGGGAAAGAGCAGCAATAGCCATCTTGCAATATGCAGCGCAATCCGGAAGCGGACTTTAATCCAACTGTATCGGTCGGTTTTCCAGTATTTCTCATCTTAACGCATCCAGCCAGAGGTGCTATACTCTTACAAGAGAACCTACTGTGTACTGCCTGCAATATAGAAACAGATAAGGTAGACGCGGAGTAACTTACGGATAGGAAGAGTTACACATCGTGAGTTCAGCAATAAACCAAGCCCCTTCGTCTAACCTATATGGGACTATCCTCCGTTCCTTGGTTGGCAGCCTGCCTTGCCGTTCTAGCTCTGGACGGTGTTATTCTAAGCTTTGGTCTGGAAAAGCGGCGGAGCCAGTTAGCCTCGGTTCAATAATCATTGTGTTCATCACATTGCGAAGACCCTACAATGCATGCATCGTAGGGTCCTTATATAACGTGGGAAGCGATTGCGTCCGATAACGTCCGTTCAATTAGTATATCAAGACATTATAAATTTTCAGTTAGCCGCAGAATATTGAAGTTTCCAGCTGCTAGGGAATTTGACCTGAAAACAATCGAAACCATCTCGATCGTTTCATCCTTTTTAGAGAGCTCATGGTAAATCAACTACCTTTCGGATTGACATAGATTCATGCTTCTTCCGTATGACGTTTGATTCATTATTACCACTTCCCACTACTTTTCATTACCCTGTTCAGCTTGAAGTGAAACACTACGATCGAACCCATTGTACATAATTTTAGGATTTTTCTTGATAGCCCGCTTGATTAATGATTTGAGTAACCTGTTCTGTTGTCGATTTTATGAGAGCGGTCGCTTCGTCAGAGGTGATCTTTCCATCATTGTAGCTTTTGTTAATCGGCTCTTCCATAAGGCTCACTAGTTTATTCGTAAAATTCACAGATTCGTTTGTTTGCTGCACAGCAACGTTAGCCAGCGACTTCCCATCTTGCAATTCCTCTTTTAAATCACCATAATCGACATCCAATACAGAAGATGCGACAATAATAATTTGATTCAGCTCTAGGTTAGCCCGGATAGCAGCAGGAATCGACGTATCGATTGGTGCAGAGATCCATGAATCCTCGCTGTCATCATCTGCAAACACTTGCTGTGTGAATGAACCTCCAAATCCTCCGACCATTAATGCCGCTGCTACCGTTCCTGCCATCATGCTTTGCTTCCATTTACTCATGGCTCTCTCCACCTTGTCTATATAGTGTCAACCGAGAAAGGAATTGCTTATTCCTTATGATCAAAGAATATAATTCCAACCTGAATCGTAAATGAAATTCAGCTGATTTTCAGCTATAATTTTCCTTAATTTAACATGAAAAATTCATTGTGCAAGGAGCATTCGTCCAGCTTTTATCAATTCCGCTCCGATGGTTTCAATGCAAACCGCAGCGGCTCTACTATTTGTTCAGTTCCTGCTCAACCTCAAGCGTATCTCCAGGAGCCATAACCTTGCCCTTCAGTCCGCGTGTTTCCAGCAGCGATACGAACGCATCGGCATCCTGCCTGATAGCGGGGAATGAATTGTAATGAACGGGAACAACCAGCTTCGCCTTGTACCATTCAGCAGCCTGCAGAGCATCCTCAGGTCCCATCGTATAATGGTCACCAATAGGAACCAAAGCGACATCAATACGATTGCGGTCGCCGATCAGCTTCATATCACCGAACAATGCGGTATCTCCGGTATGCAATATCGTTAAACCTTCCGCATAGATCAAATATCCGCCAGGTGTACCTCCATACAGAATCTGCTTGTTTTCTTCATCGACGATACCCGACGTATGAAACGCCTGGACCATTTTCGCCTTGGCAAAGCCGAGGTCGACGGTCCCGCCCATGTTCATGCCTATCGTTTTTACACCCTTCCAGGACATATAGGCTGCCAGCTCCACGTTCGCCACAACGGAACAATCATTGGCTTTGGCTATCGGCTCCGCATCCAATATATGGTCTATGTGGGAGTGCGTCAGAAGAACGGCATCGACCTTGATATCCTCAGGTTTGGCAGTCGCGAGTGGATTGCCGCTGAGAAAAGGGTCGATAATTAACGACTTTCCGTTGGTGATGATCTGAATGGCAGAATGACCATGGTAAATGATTTGCATCGAACTTCGACTCCTCATGATTTCGATTTGACTGGGAGAATGCTTCCAACAATCCATCTTAATTGTGACACAAAAAAGCAGCCATTTGCAAGATCGCTGCTTTTTTGTGTATCGTATCCGTTTTGAAATCCCTCTTATTCCTTATTCCTTACTGCTGATCTGATATTGCGCCTTGTCCAGCCATTCCTGGCTGAAGGTAACACCCCAGCCCGGTTTATCCTGAAGCCTCAGAAGCCGCTCCGCCTCCGCCTCAGGTGTTATATTAAGCTTCATGCTGGAACCGTATACAGGCAGCAGCCGCGGCTTGCCTCCCAACAGCTCGCACAGTATCGGCTCCCAGCGCATAAGTTGACAAGGGATTGCAGATGATTCGCCAAATGGCTGCTGTATATTCAAAGATGCTGAGTTCACTACTGCGTTCCGGGATTTGATAAAAAATTATATATTCATTATCGTACAAATCAACGACTTCCGATTCGACTTCATTTGATGAACGCACGTACATAAAATCAATAAATGTTTCCCTATCTACTGCGACAGGTCTGTTCTGTGTCGTCCACTTCATGCTTCAACACATGGGAGTGGATACACAATTGAAGAGCGACAATCATGACCTTCAGCAATTTCCATCCCCCCATCTAAATCCGCTTACATCCATTGTGAATTAAAGTGAAAATATAATCAATACTACCATATCCGAGTTAAATTATGTTTATTAATGTTAGTTAGTGTGATTACAATCATATTCATATTCATTATCCTGAATAATGTCAGGGCTTCTTTTTATACAATATCTTAAATAATGCAATCCCGATTCCAATACCCAGAAAAGCGAATAACATCGGCATCCATACAGGACCTAATAAAATGCCGAAAATGGTCAGGTGAGCTGAATACATCAACCCTACTGTACCGAGAAATGCGCCGCTAACATAAGGCAGATAAGCGTAAGCTGCCGTTTCACCGCTATCTTTATAGGCATCCCACATCCCAAACATATAGACGCACGGATAAAACATCAGCCAATGATAATCTGTACTTTCAATCGAGTTCTTGATTTCTCCATTAAAGCTGAAGATTATAATTTGATTCAAATTTGCTTTCGAGTTTATAACAAACTCCAGCACAATCAAGATGATGCCTTTCATATATTTTTTATTTAGTATTTGTCCAAAGCCAGGAAACGCAATGCTCCACAATAATCTTTCGATTTTATTCGAAGTGTTCATGGGCAATTAGGGATGGTGGCTTCAAAATGGATGAAGTATTCAATTCTAAACACCCACCCAATCTTAATAACGGAAACAATAACCTATTAAACAACCCTAATGGCACCAATTCAGTTCCTCCCCGTGTCATTTCGTTCTTGTAGTATGGGAACTATTTAACAATATTATGTGACATGTCCGCATAAAATAATCGCACTCCATCAGACATGAGGTCTGAAGAGTGCGATTTGTAGTATGATTAGTTATTATTATTTGAAAAGGGCATCCAATGAATAGGCACCTGCTCCGGTTAAGGCGATTCCGACTACAACAGCAATAAGAACTAATGGATATTCATAGCCATTGGCTGCAGCCCAAATTCCGTTCTTCGCGTGAACCTTGAAGGCTCCAAGCATTGTCGCAGCAATCAGAATAGCGGCAACAGGAGTCAGCCAGCCTATAGCGAACAGCAATCCTCCCAGCAGCTCCATCAACCCGGCGATAACCGCCATAGCAACTCCTGGCTTAATACCAACCGACTCCATCCACCCACCCGTGCCTTTGGGGCCATAGCCACCAAACCAGCCAAACAATTTTTGAGCTCCATGACCAACAAACAACAAACCAACAACCAAACGAATTAATAACAATCCCCATGCTGCCATAACAATCAGCCTCCAATTAGTTTTAATTTAATATTCTTAATTTAAAGATATATGACGAAGAAATAATAAATATGCTTGCTAGCTGGTAACAAAAGCACCTTTTCTGCATGTTATGAGATCCATATCGATCGCCTGTTTTAGTGTCACGTTCTCCACCCTTATCAGATGCATGATCATGAGCCTTACCTCCTTTTTTATCTCATCATTAAGTATCTTTAATTAAAGATAAATGATTTATAGTTGTTTGTCAACAACAATTTCAAACTTGCCTAACTATGTTTCCTTGATTATTTCTCGAGTTGTTTAGTTTATTAGAGAACAACGATGGCTTGATCTATTCGGCGCTACGCTTGCCGGGATGCTCTCTTTTTCGCTCCTTGCAGATCAAGCCATCTCGCTTCTATCATAAACATGCTTACATTTCTATCTCATTTATGGCTGAATCCCATAATTATTATCGGCGCTCCATTTGTTCTCCTCCTTCTTTTGCTTTACTCCATCCAGCATTACCTTTTTCAGATCATTCAAATATTTGTCCAATGGAAGGGAGCCTTCGAGATAGAGCTGGCCCAGCTTTTGATTATTCTCCGTAACATTTTTGTCGACCTCGCCGCCATAAATGTTCAGCTTCATCGGATCACCTACAAAGGCAAAGCCTTTCAGGTTATCGGGAAGATCCGCAGTCGAGGTTGCCGGGGTCCGGTAAAGCTTCTGCGCATGCAGGCCCTGAATCTGGGCTGAGGTTACAAAAGCCATAAAATCAATGGCTGCATCGAGCTTCTCCGGCTTGATCGACTTGGGAATGGCCATATTGCCCGCGGGCACACCACCGATTTCCATTAGCTTGCCTATAGCATCAGGATGGTTTTCTTTGGTCAAATACGGCAGCGGAAATGCAGCCATCTCAAACTTGCGCGCGCTGGATTCATACAGCACCTTGCTCTGTCCGGAGGTTCTCATAATCATCGCAACCTCCCCACGCAAAAACATGTCCGTCGAAGTATTAAAATCGATGCCATTATAGCCCTTCGACCAATATTGACTCCAATTTTTAATAATAGGGAACACATCCTTGTAAGGAGAGCGGGTTATATCGACAATTCCCTGATCCACAGCGCGGGTATATTCATTCACCTCAATAAAGCCGTTATGGCTGACATCCAACTGTTCATATTGTCCGGCAATCAGCTCCTCTGTCAGGATGCGAGTGGTCCAGCTGTAGTTGTAATCCCCTGGCTTTGTGTTTGGAAAACCGAATGGTGTTACCCCTGATTTTTTCAATTTTTCCTGAATGTCCAGAAACTCGTTCCAGGTTGCAGGTACGTTCTGGATACCGGCTTTGGCAAACAGATCCTTATTGTAAAGAATACGTACAGAATCGATGCTGGCCGGCACGCTTGCATAGGTTTTATTATCTCCGATCAAACGCTGCAATACAGATTTGGGAAATACTTCGTCCCATGACTTGCCACCAAGATTATCATTCTTTTTATTGTAAAAAGGCGTCAGATCCATAAGAAGACCTTTCTTCAGATCCTCTTGATCCCATATATATCGGGTTGTAAATAGATCCGGTGCGGTACCGCCGATCAGCTGTGTCGTCACCCATGCCCGATGCTGCTCCACACCTCCAAAATTTTGCAGCTGTAAATTGATCTTCACGTTCGGGTTTTTCTGCGCGTACATCTTCACAGTTTCTTCCCAAATTTGCTGCTCGGTCTGATCTCCGTTCGCCTCTGTCGTGAACATGACGTTAAGCTCGGTCTTGGCACCTGTCCCCGTCGCGGAACCCCCTGCTTGATTACTGGAGCCAGCATCACCTGGCGAGGTCCCGGTGCATCCGGCAGCCATAAACGTAAATGCCAATCCAAACGTTAGAAGCTTATAAGACGTTCGTTCCTTGCGTATTACTGCAAACATGGTTTAACACCCTTCCTTTGTCCACATCGTAATCCTTACTATATTCGTTTCTTCGCTCCATCACTTCTTTTCAATTCCCGCACTACCCCTTCAGCGCACCGGATGTGATCCCGCTGATGAAGGACCGAGTAGCGAACACAAACAAGATCAGCATAGGCACCGAGGCGATAACGTATCCTGCAAATTGCATTCCCTGTACCTGATCGAGCGGTCCCTTGATATTGCTCAGCGCCAAAATGATCGGTCGCGCCCGATCCCCCGAGGTCACGACCAGAGGCCAAATGTAGTTGTTCCAGCCGGTTAGTGCATTCATGATAGCCACCGTCGCAATGATGGGCTGAGACAGCGGCAGCACCATTTGCCAGAAAATTCTCAGATCACCTGCACCCTCCAGCTCGGCGGCTTCCAATAGGCTTCTGGAGATCCCCTCAAAAAAAGTCCTCATCAGCATCGTTGCCAGAGCGGAAGCCCCAGCCATCGGTCCAAAAATTTGAGCCCAGTGCGTGTTGAGTAATCCAAGATTTTTGAACAAAATAAATTGGGGAATCAGCAGCAAAAACCCGGGCACCATCAACAGCATGAGGATAAGTGCATACAATATTTTTTTGCCTGGGAAGCTGAATCTCGCAAACGCATAACCTGCAAGTGTTGAATTGATCAGCACACAGACGATAATGCCCGATGTAATAAGAATCGAATTCATAATAAACGGCCATGTTTGTTTGAAGGCACTGCTATAATTATCAACGTGCAGCGGGAATGCCGGAGTCCAAAAGCTGTGAATAATCTGATCCTGAAACTTCAAAGAGCTCATCAGCAGCATATAAAAAGGAAACAAGGTTAATGCGACCAGCAGCCATAACATCAGTTGGTTGGCAGCAGCTCCATAAGTTAATTTACGCATGCTCATTTCCCCTTAATCCAGCTTTTCCGTTTGTTTCATTGCTTTGTTGGCGATAAAGGTAAATAGTATGAGAATGAGGAAAATCATTACGCCGATAGCAGATGCGTACCCCAGCTCGTTATACTCAAAGCCTTTTTTATATAAATACAAGGCAGGAGTCAGCGTCGTAAACCCAGGACCTCCGTTGGTCAGTACCAGCACATTCTCGAAGCTTTGATATTGATGAATGAAGGCCAGAATGACAACAAGCCTGATTTGATTACTAAGTAAAGGCAGTTCGATATACCAAAAGCGCTGCCAGCCGTTCATGCCGTCCAGCTTTCCCACCTCATACAGCTCGGGAGAAATCGTAAGGAGTCCCGCCAAATAGATGAGAAAGTAAATGCCACCTATCCAGGGAAAATTAACGAATACAATGGACGCCAGAGCTGTCGTACTATCACCCAACCATGCATGGGTCCAGGAGTCCAGACCTAGCTGTCTTAACAGTGTATTCAGAACGCCATTACTTAAATAGATCCATCGCCACAACAAAAAGATAATGATGTAAGGAACAACCATCGGAACGAGGAATAAGAAGCGATACGCATGCTGAAGCTTTCTATGGGAATGAAAGACACCAACAGCGGCATACAACGGTAAAGTCAGCTGAATGATGACAAAGCTGATCGTGAGCAAGGTGACATTTTTAAGAGAAGCATAGAAGGTAGGATCACGAACGAGCTTGACGAAGTTATCCAAGCCAACAAACGTGTTCAAATTGGCCCCGTTCCATTGATAAAGCGACTTGATTATAGCCGTAAAAAATGGATAATACTTGAACAAACCCATGGAAACAAATATGGGCACCAGGAAGGAGTAGGCGATGATGTATCTTGTCAGCTTCCTCCTCTGTTTCAATGCCAAATCAGTCGCAGATCGGTTGATAGCTGTACCCGAATGGGGCTCTGTCATTGTGCCTTCTCCTTTCACAGGTACACCTGAATTGAAATGAATGACTCACCGCACCGCTCCCAATACCTGAGCAGCTACAGCTTCTTATTGTCCAGCAGTTGATTCCGCATCCATTCACTCTGCACCAAACCATCGCCTTCGGCGCATAGCCGCTCATATAAGAGGCTTCTGAAGGTCTGGATCAGCTCCTTGCAGCCAGGGTCATAAATACGATTGATGAATTCGTCAGGGTCGTGCGCCAAATCATATAATTCATCGATATCCGTTGTGTTCCAAATATATTTCCAGTTCGCAGTGCGGAGCATTCTTTGCGTATACAATCCAAACTGCTGCCCGTTGTAGGTGGAAACGATCTCCTTTCTCCAGTCGGGAACAGACTCATCCTTCAATAATGGAATAAGCGATCTGCCATGGAACCATGAGGGTACAGGCAATTCCAGCCCTTCCAGCAATGTTGGCGGCAAATCGAGCATATTATAAACAAACTGGTCGCATACACGTCCCTGCCCCGCTGTCCCGGGGTATTTGATTATGAGCGGAACCTTGACTACATCGTCATAAAGCACGTAATGCTTGTCGATCATCCGGTGCGAGCCGCACATATCACCATGATCAGAAGTAAAAATGACAAGGGTATTGTCGTAGGCGTTGGTTTGCTTTAGCTCTTGAAGAACTTTGCCTATCGCATCATCCGCTTGACTAATGACACCATAATAGCGGGCTACAATAAGTGCCCATTCCTCCCATGTGAAGTCTTCAATCCGCCAGCTGTGAAGCTGCTGCTTCTGAATATACGGTTTATTGGCAAAGGTTTCGTGAAAGCTACTCCAAACCGGAATATCCTCAGGACGGTACATGTCTGCAAAGCTGCCTGACGGTCTACACGGGAGATGAGGCTCGGTAAAATTCAGCTGAATGTACCAGGGATGATCCCCTGATGTCAGCTCACGGATCGATTCACATGCCCGATCCGCCAGCCAGTGCGTCTTGGAGCACTCTACAGGAACGGGGTCACGCTCTCCGAAAAAACCTGCTTCATAGCGGATATTTGGGTATGCTTGCGCCAACATTTCCTTGTAACCCTCAAATCCGATATAGGTGTCATAACCGTACTCCAAGGGAGACAACTCGGGATGTACATCCCATTTACCGAGAAATACGTTGGTATATTCGCGTTTGTGAAGCTCTCTGGGCCAGGCATATTCCGTGGGCTCAAGTGCCGGGATACGGAGCCCGTTTTTGAAATTCCACAGGGCTCCGAAGGTTTCTGGCCTTCGACCATTAATCAAGGCTTGCCTGGAAGGGCAGCAAATGGGTATGGGTGTAAAAGCATTCGAGAACCAGACTCCCTCCGCAGCCAAACGGTCGATATTCGGGGTATGGACCGGATAGGCTCCGTTATAACCGATACAATCGTAACGCAGCTGATCGAGCATAATAAATAAAATGTTTGGGGATTTCATCGTGTCACCGCTCCTTCCTTCCCAAAGGGTCCCTTTATAGGCTACTCGGCACCTCGATCGCATGACCGCCGGATTGTTGGGATAGGATTGCGGCTTCAATGACCTCCTGGGCTGCCAATGCTTCCAAGCCTGAGCCCTCAATCTGTTCAGGAGCAGCTTTCTGTTTAATTTGCTCGATAAATCGTTCGATCCGGTTGCGGAACGTATCGTTGAAGCCCTGCATGCCTTTCATGATCGAATTGTGCACCACAATCGTTTCGCTGCTCTGGCGTGGATACAGGGTAATGCTTTCGTATACATTTTCGATGACGAACCGTCCTTCTGTTCCAGCCACCTCGCACCATTCGATGGGATGGAGCATGGACATGTCATAGCTGCCAGTCAGATGACCGATAGCCCCACTCGCAAACTCCAGATTGATGCTTGCGTTGGACCAGGTCGTTCGGCCCGGAGCTTTATTCATAAATGCCTGCACCCGCTTAATATCACCGAAAAAGTAACGCATAACATCTATAGAATGAGGATGAAGCGCCCGCATATGAAACCATTCCGTAAAATCGGCCTTGTTATCAATCGACAGTCTCATATTGATAAATAGCGGGGTACCCAGCAGATTTTGTTTCATCCAAGCCTTGCCCTTCTCGGCAGCCGGAGTAAAGCGGTGGTTCAAATTACAGCCAAAACGCACGCCCTTGACTGCGGCTGCTTTTACCATGGCCCTGGCTTCTTCAATCCGGTTGGAGATCGGCTTCTCGACCAGTACATCCTTCCCGGCCTCGATAGCCAGCATCACGGGTTCATAATGATGGCTGCCCTTTTCCTCACCGCCTGTCGCTACGCAAACCATGTCAATCTCCTCGTTGTCCAGCAAGCTTCTGAGGTCTGTATAAGCTTTGACGCCAAAGGCTGTAGAAGCCGCTTTGGCTCGATCCTCCATTAAGTCACAAACAGCAACAAGCTCCGTATCCGGATGCTGTGCGTAGTAACGGCAGTGTATATTCCCAATGTTATTGACACCAACCACGGCTACACGAATCATATAGATGAACCCTCCCTGAACATGCGTGAATGTGAAAATATACAGCTGTCATCTCTTTAGCCGACTGCTTACCGTGCTGCTAAAATTGATCACTGCCGCTCATAAACAATAGCCGCACCGCAATATTGCGGGCGGCATGGTCCACTCGTTATTTGCTCTTATTGAGCTCTTTGGCCTGAAGAGCCCGGGCATTGCGGGAATCACCGATGTATAAAGTATCATACGCCTGCTGCGAGGATGTAAAAGGAGCGTCGCCCTTGCCATGCCAGCCTAGATTGGTATACATCGGATTGGTTCTCCCTGTCTGCTCCTCACGCTTGCTGATATAAGCTTCCATTCTTGCCGTGAGCAGCTCCACAATTTCCGGCTCCTGCTCGGCCACATTGTTATTTTCCTGCGGGTCCTCAATCAGATTGTACAGCTCAACCTCCGGTTTAAAATGGAAATCGGGCTCCAGCGCACGAATCAGCTTCCAATGCGGCGTTCGCCATCCGTGCTTGCGCATCCAGGTGCACTCCGTAATATACAATTCACTAACTCTGCGTCCCGGGTCATCATGTATGAAGGGTACAAGGTTTTGACCGTCCGGCTCCAGCTGCTCATCAATTCCCATCAATTCCAGAATCGTTGGCATAATATCACTGATAACCGTGACATCTGTTACTCTTTTACCTGACGGTACTTTACCCGGATATTTGATAATTAAAGGTACAACCAAAGTGCAGTCATACAAGCCATGATGATCAAAAAAACAATCGTGCTCATACAGCGTCTCGCCATGGTCGGACGTTACCACGATCAGCGTATCCTCGGTGAGTCCCAAAGAATCTACGGTTTGGAGCAAATTTTGAATGCAGGCATCCATATAGGCAACGGCTCCATCGTATTGGGCATTCACATAAGCTTCATCGGTCACACCCTCCGGAATCCACGATTTGAGAAAATCGGCGAATGGCTTGAAGTTGTAGACCGGCTCCATAGATGGGTTGGACGGGTCCATCTCATCACCCCCATAAAAAATACGCTCATAGGGCTTCGGTGGCAAATAGGGAGAATGCGGGTCCATATGGCGAAGAAACAGGAAAAATGGTTTGTCATCCTCAGCCAGACGATTCAGCTCGGGAATGGCCACCTCGTTCAGGTTCTCAGCCTTCGGGCACCTTCCAGACTCGCCTGGCAACCAGGCTTCATAATCCAGATAAGTATCAAAGCCTCGCGACGATGGATTCCCTGTAAAACCGACGCAGGTCGTGTTATAGCCGAGTTCGCCAAGCACCTCCGGCAGCGTTTTTGCCCCTACGGCTCCTTTGTGCCGCAGTGCGACTACATCGGTACCAAAGCAATCCTTGCCAGTCAGCATACTGGCATAAGCAGGGGTGGTGGGGATACTGGGGCTAAAATGCTGTTCAAACAGCACCCCTTCGCCAGCCAGCTTATCCAGATGCGGAGTTGTCAGCTTGCCGTAGCCATAAGAGCTCATTCGATCACGACGCAGGCTGTCAATTCCGAACAGAATCAGATTTGGCTTTTTTGTAGAACCGGACATTCCGTTCACTCTCCTATACTTATGATAAATTTATTAAATATGATGATCATTCGGATACAATTAACGTGCGCCTAGCTGTCTGAGGCAAGCGTTCAAATACCCGTAGGTTTCTGCAGCAACTATGGACACTTGAGCAAGTGAATGCTCAGGCTTGGCACCAATAACCTCAAGTACAACAGGTCCGTTATAGCTGCTGTCTGCCATCGCTTTGCAGTAAGCAAACAGATTGATGTCGCCGCGCCCGCAAGCCTGCAGCTCAATCGGTCCCGGGCCCTGCTCACGGCCTTTACAATCACGGATATGAACATGCTTGACTCTGCTGATGACAGCAGGCAGCGCTTCCTCTGGATTTTCGTTGGCTCGGAAAATATGACTGGGGTCCATATCAATGCCAAATGCGGCAGACGATACCTCGGACATCGCCCGAAGCGTTGTCGGCGTGTCGTGGATGGCGTTGCCAATATGCGCCTTGACACATAAAGTCACTCCAAAGGAAGCAGCCTGTTCCGACATCCGCTGCAGCATATCGATCGAGCGCTGCACATCCTCCTCTACACCAGATTTACCACCTGGTCCGATATTAATGATCGGAATTCCGATTTCTGCCGCTGCCTCAAAAGCGCTCAACAGTCTCTGTTCATCCTTGACGCTTCCAAACTCCATCGAAAGAAAACTTAAACCGTTCTCTTGAACAATCGTTCTCAGCTCAGCTGCCTGCTCCTTCCAGCGCGTAAGCTCCAGATGTTCGCACATCCCTTCGATGGCTGAAATCTCCACCCCATCGTATCCACTAAGCGCAATGTGACGCACAGCCGTCGCAAAATCAAATTCCTTAAACAATACCGAATTGACACCAAGCTTTATCATATTCCTACACTCTCCCTTTTTCGGCTTTTACTGCCGTATAATAACTCTAATCACTCCATCATTTAAAAGTCCGGTGAACCCTGAGCGGAGCGACCGTGGTGTTCTGGAGATAGCGAAGCGGTGCCTTTGTTCCCGGATTTTCACCAATAAATGTTTTATATAATGAGAAAAATCTGGGAACAACAGCTAAGAGTTTGCTTAAGCAAACTGGCTTCGTAAGCATCACCCCGTAAGAATACTTCGGTCGCGCAGCGGAACTGTTCACCATTTTTTAAATTACATCACCAATGGATCACCATGAAACGCCGGCAGCGGGTGAGGCCTAACCACGGCACCGCCCTGCTCATACGATTCAATCACAGCAAAGGTGTATTCCAGCACAGCCAGCGCATCCCTGCCGGAAGCGCGAATATGCTCTCTCGGCACGCCATTGCTAATATCCTCAAGAAACGCATGCAGCCTGTTGTTAAAGGTCGTATTAAATTCCGTAACACCTGATTCCGTTACCTCAGGCTCCGGATGCGCGCCAATGACAGGAACACCTGGTTGAGCTCTCCAATAGGATACCTTTTCCACACAATTTTCAATGCAGAAGGTTCCCTTCGTTCCGCCGACCTCCATGCTCCACCAGCCACCCAAGCCATAGGTCGCATCACCACGTTGGCTCAATAGATAACCCGCAGCACCGCTTGCAAATTTCACGTGGATGCTGTTAATGGAGACCATAATATCGCTGGCGCTTTTGCGAAAGCCGGCCTGATTGGAAAACGTCTGGATGTGCGTAATATCACCACAAAAATAGCGCATAACGCTGAACGGATGGGTCAGAAAAGCTTTCATATGAAAATAGGGCTGCCCTTTATCCTTTGGAGATTTAGGTGGATTGTACATAGCTTCCCCACCATTGAAGCCCATTTTGTGCAGGCAGTATACGGTTTCCCCGATGTCTCCCGAATCGATGTATTGCCGCGCTTTCTCCGCCGGAGCTGTAAAATAGTGGTTCAGATTGCTTCCCAAATATACATTTTTCTCGGCAGCGAACCGAACCAGCTCTCTGCCTTCATGGATATCGTTCGCTAATGGCTTTTCGATCAGTACATGCTTGCCTGCTGCAATTGCCTGCATAGCGGGCTCAAAATGCCAGCTCCCATTATCGATGCCGCCCGTCGTGATATCGACAATTTGCAAATCAGGCTCCTGCTGCAGCATGTCCTGCAAACTGTAATAGGCGGTGACACCATATTTGTCTGCTGCTTTGTCAGCTCGTTCCTTAACCACGTCGCAAACAGCGATTACATTCGCTAGAGGGTCACTTGAATAACATTCGGCATGACGCACCCCAATCCCGTTCATACCTACGATTCCAATTTTCAAAGCCATTTTACGCATCCCGTCACCTGCCCCAAGCTGCTCGTAATGAGGGCAAGCAGGGACTGCACCACCTTTCATAGTGAATTTCATTTTAGAATTCTATTTTTTCACGGCATGGGCCTTCTCCAACTCATCATAGCGCTCACGCTGCGGGTTCGCGATCCACGACTCCCACGTTAATCCGACCCCTCCCAGGATCGTCTCGATCCGCCGCCGAAATGGAAGCTGAGCCTCTTCGATTTGCCGCATCATCGGATCGGGCTTACCCTGCAGCTTTAGGGCTACAAAATCATCAAGCTGCTGCTCCAGGGCCGCTGCCAGCTCAGGATGCTGATCAACCACATTACATTGTTCCTCGGGATCCTCCTGAAGATCATACAGCTCTCTTGGAGGTCGCTGAAAAGGGCCTGAATCATAATAACGGATGAACTTATAACGCTCGGTTCGGACAGCCCGAGCCGCCTGCCAGGCACATTCGCTCAAATACACCTCACGCATCGTCCCCTCAGCCTCGCTGTGAATGGATGTCCACAGACTGTGCCCATCCAATCCATCAGGCGGATGCAGCACGAATAAATCAATACCCGGCGGAGCTGTCCGCGCTGCGGCTTCCAATATCGTAGGCAGCAAATCGGCATGCTGAACGAAGCCCTTCACCCGCTTTGCTTCCGGAATATGCCCTGGCCATCTCAGTATCAGAGGCACATGCACTGTTTGCTCATACAATCCGCAATGATCCCAATAAATGTCATGCTCCGTAAGACTCTCTCCATGGTCACCAAAAAGGATCAACAGTGTATCCTCACGGATGCCCAGATTCAGCAAATGTTCGTCCAGCTCACCCAGCAGATCATCCAAATAACGAATTTCTGCGTCATAGAGAGCGTTTACATATTCGGCATCCGTTACAGGGCCAAGCTTATTGTAGTGATGATGCTTGAAAAAAGGATAAGCAGCATGCGCATACGCCTGGTTCATACTCATGTTGTCCTTCTGATAGGGGTCTCTTTCTTTCCCATAAAAATCTTGAAGGTAGTTATCCGGTGGCAGGTAGGGTGTATGCGCATCCCAGTAATGCAGGAATAAGAAAAAATGCTCATCCTTATGCTCCTCAATCCAGGGCAGTGCCAAATCATTAATCGTTCTGCCGTCGATCCACCGTTTCTTGCCCGTACTGTTGATATAGTACCGATAGCCGCGTGCGAACCATTCCTTCATGTTGTACAGATTATCAACGGCACCAGTTACAAAACCCGAGGCTTTCAGCATCGAAGGCAGCCACTCTACTGTCTTGGGCAGGTAAGCCAGATCGGAGCCGTGGGAAATGATTCCTGACGTCAGACCGATTTTCCCGGTAAATATGGCGGAATGTGCGACCTCTGTAGGAATATCAGCCGCATAAGCACGCTCCATGAGTACGCCTTCTGAAGCGATACGGTCGATATGCGGACTTGTCGGTTTGCCATACCCGTAGCAGCCCAGCCTGTCAGCACGAAGCGTATCCAGCGAGACCATGATGATCTTCATCCGTGATCCCCTTCCGATTGATGATGAGTTGCCCCCAAGCCTGGCTGCTCGCCTGTCTCTTGACCCGCTGCAACACAGCTGAGGCTCTGCATCGACTCGGTTTCCCAGAAGTGACCCTCCAGCCATTCGATAATTTGTATCACATTGGAAGCTAATGAATGCCGCTGCGTGTCAATAATAAGGTCAGCCTGCTCCGGCTCCTCGTAGCTGTCAGAAATCCCTGTAAACATGGCGATTTCCTGACGTCTTGCTTTGGCATACAGCCCCTTGATATCTCTTTGCTCACAGACCTCAAGGGAGCATTTTACATAAATTTCTACATATCCTGCAACATGACCTCGAAGGTACTCCCTCATTTCACGATAGGGTGTAATGGCGGAAACGAGCACCGTAATACCATGTCGAGCTAACAGATCAGCTACGTAGGCGATCCGGCGAATATTTTCCAAGCGGTCCTCCCTGCTGAATCCAAGACCTTTGCAAATCCTCGAACGAATCATATCCCCATCCAGCAGCTCAACCTTTCTCCCCGCTGCAATGAGTCGCTCATAAACATGCTGTGCGGTTGTTGTCTTACCGGAACCTGATAGGCCCGTGAACCAAAGCACAGGACCGCAAGAGCTGTCCATCTACACTCCCCCTTTTCCATTCCTTTTATTATCTCTATTGTAAAGGGGTTCCGCCGTCAGTTCATTGTCCATTCAGCCATTCAAGTGGTCGAATCGGTCATTATCCTTTCACAGAGCCTGCGGTCATGCCTGCGACAATCTGCTTGTTAAAGAAAAGAAACATAATGAGCGGGGGGAGCGAGATCAGCACGACATCCGCAAACAGCAAGTTCCATGAGGTCAGATACATACTCATAAAATTGTAAAGCGTCAGCTGCACGGTTGCATTCTCTGACCCGGGCAAGAAATACAACGGATTTACAAAATCATTGAACACACTGACCGCCTGAATGATTACAATCGTTGAAGAAACGGGCTTCAGCAAAGGAAAAATAATATGCGTAAACAGCTTGAAGCCGCCGCATCCATCAATGAACGCACTTTCGTCGAGATCACGCGGGATCGTTGCTGTAAAGGCTTTATACAAAATCGCGCAAAATGGAAAATGCAATGCAATTTCAACCAGCGTAAGCCCTGGCAAGGTTTTGAATAAACCAATGGAATTCAATACCCAAATCGTCGGTACCACCGCAGGTGGAATCATCAAACCCGCCAGCACCAGGAAATTGAAGGTCGAGGCCGCTTTTCCTTTCTCTCTTCGCTGCAGCACAAAGCCTGCCAATGAACTGACGCAGACCAAGCCTGTAACCGACAACAGCGTAAGCAGCGTACTGTTACCGAAAGCACGAACCAGCATATGATCGGTAGCTGTCAATACGGCTGTATAATTGTCAATAATATGAAAGCTAGTGGGCCAGGACATATTCATATCAGCCGCTGCTGTTGGAGATTTAAACGAATTGATAATGACAAAATAAAACGGAATCCAGAATATCACCGTTGAAAGCAGCAGCATCACGATACTGATTGTCGTTTTTTGTGCTATCCTGTTCATAAATCTACCTCTCTTCTATTCAGAAACATATACAATGGGAAGGCCAAAAGCATGATGGCGATGAACAGAATGACATTCCCTGCTGTAGCAAGACCGTAAAATCCAGCCTGATACTGTTTATAAATAATAGAAGCGATTAAATCCGTGGAAAATCCGGGCCCGCCTTTGGTCATTGCCCAAATCAGGTCAAAGGTACGCAAGCCCCCAATGAAGGCCAAAATAATGACAGAGTTCATAGCCGGCCTGCTGAGGGGCAGCGTAATATGCCAAAACCCCCTGATCGCGTTGCCCCCATCCATTTTCAAGGCTTCATAATAGTGCTGGGGAATTGACATGATGCCAGCAATATAAATAACCGTGGCGATGCCGACGCCTTTCCATACATCCACAAAAGCAACCGATAACAGGGCAAGCTTCGTATTTCCAAGCCAATCGGGACCGTTGATCCCTATCGCTGCGAGACCTGCATTGATGACACCCTGCGTAGGATGCATCATCGTACTGAAGGCGATCCCCACCGCAATCGTACTGAGCAGCGTCGGAAAAAACACCATTGAGCGAAAATAATCCTTGAACCAGATTTTCGAGGTCAGCAGTGTGGCAAGCAAGAGAGCAAGTACCACTTTTAATCCGCAGGTCACCACTGCAAAGATCAGCGTGTTTTTAAAGCCTATTTTCAAAGAAGATTCCTCAAAGAACATCACATAGTTATCAATTCCGATAAATTGCCATTTGGTCAGCGTCCATCTCGTCAAGCTGAAAAAAAATGACATGATCGTTGGCAGCAAATAAAATACAAAATAAATAATGCCCGCAGGCAATAAAAATAAATACGAATACATCCGGTTCTGCACCAATTTCATTATGATCGCTCCCTTACACAATCAGCCCTGCAAAGTTCTTGCAGGGCCGGTTCATTTGCTCCAATAGTATACAACAGCGGCTTAACTGGTTTACGATTGTCACCAGCCTGGAAGATTAAGCTGCTGGGCTTGCTTTTTGACGTCCTTGTCATAATCGGCAGCACCATCCGCTGGTGACTTTTGGCCTGTACCGACCTCAATCAGGATGCTTTCCAGATTGGGTCCTTTGACAGGAGATACAAACTCCAAGGCCGGTGCGGTTTTGCCGTTATCAAAGTATGGCTGCATGTCTTTGATGCCGTCGAAGGCATCGTCAGGAACCTTGATTCCTTTGACCACATAGGGGCCATTTGCTTTGCTCTTGGTCATATAAGCCTTCTGTCCATCCGCCGACATGATGAAATCCAAAAACTTCTTGGCCGCTTCCACATTTTTGCTCTTCTTATTGATGTAGTAGGAGCTTGGCATCCACACCGTAAAGCCGTTGATGCTGGCATTATCACTTGGTGTTGGAAATACGCCTATATCCTTTACCTTATCGGGATAATTTTGTGCCAAGGCATCAATCGCACTAGTCAGCATCGGGTATTGTACGCCTGTACCCTCAGCAAGCATTTTCAGTCCATTATCGTAGGTTGTCGCGAGGAAATCCTTGTTCATGTATCCCTTACTGAACACTTCACTTGTCATCTCAAAGCCGCGAAGCGCTGAGGGTGTAGATGCATATTTCATTTTATTGGCTGTGTAATCCGCCACAAAATTAGGTACTTGAGCCTGAACATTATATTGATTGCCAAGCACGAAGAGCTGTGAGGTCCAGGTCGTTTTGTAGGAACCGATGACTGCCGTTTTGCCGGCAGCTTTGATTTTATCGCTGTTTGCGATGAATTCTGCCCATGTTTTTGGTACGGTAAGGCCAAGCTCACTGTACACCTTTTTATTATACAGAATGCCGCCGACATTCGATGAGCCGCCTGGGACGCCAAAAACCTTGCCATTGGAGGAAACGGTTTCTTTATAGGAATCGAGCAGGTTAGCCATAAACGGCTCCTTAGTCAAATCCACAAAGTTTTCTTCCGGATTGAGCGCCTTCAGCAGGGAACCCGAATTATAGTAAAGAATATCCGCCATATCCCCTGTAGCCAGACGTGTCTTGACCAGATTGTCGCCCTCCGTACCGTCCGGCTTAATGTCAAATTTGATCTTGATGTTGAGCTTCTTCTCGGCTTCTGCTGCTACTGCCTGTGTAGCGGGGTACGGTGTTCCGGTCGAACCGATCAACAGGGTAAGGGTTACCGGTTCGGCAGGCTTGGCTGCGGCCGGAGCGGGTGCAGCGGGTTGAGTGCCTGTGGCCGGGGCTGAACCGCCAGCGGGTTGTGCTTGGGGTTGTGTACTGCAGCCTGCAATTACGGTTGTTATCAATGCTGCGTAAGAACAGACGGTTAAGAACCTGACTCGACTCATTTTTTTGACCTCCTAAAAGTTTTCGTAAGCGTTGCCAGTTTTTAGAAGACTTACTTCGTAAGCGTCTCCCTCGGCCTTGATTTCATTGTACGTTCGATGCTTTTTCCAGCATACCTACGATTTGCACTCTTTTATGGGGGGGATTTTTCCTTTTTTTATAATATCAGCGTATAAGTTTTCAGCGGAGCTGAACATTCTGATATTGCAAGAAAAGCTACATTTAAAACACGGATGTATCTTCACCGAATAGACTTCGATCAGAAGCTTTTCTTATTTCTTGCCTGCATGTCGCTTCGCATAGGTAATCGGCGTTTCACCTACTATTTTTTTGAACAGCGCGCTAAAATGCCGGGGATCCTCGTAACCGACCAAACTGCTGATTTCCTGCAGCCGCTCGACCCCGCTTGTCAGCAGCTCCTTGGCTTTGCCTATCCGATAATTCGTTATGTATTCCGAGAACGTATGCCCGGTCTGGCTTTTAAAAATACGTGATAAATAACCCAGACTGACATGATGCTCGGATGCAAACTGCTGTAAGGAAATATTTCCCTGAAAATGGTTATGGATGAGCTGAAGCAGAACAGGTACAAGCCCCTTCGGATTAAAGTCCTTGATTTCCTGTTCACAATAAATACTGACAATACTTTCATTTAACCAATTAAACAACTCTGTGTAGCTTGCCAATTGATTCAGCTGCCGAACGTCCTCTTGCAGATCGTGAACACTTACCATCCCCATTTTGGAGGCAAGCACATTATATTTCAGAGAATACAGCAGATCATGAATAAACAATTGAAGCTGACGTCGGGTCACCTGCTTCAAGCGGAGCTCCTCCATAATAAGCTGTAAAACCGCACTTCCTTTTAGCATATCGCCCTTCTTATAATGAAGCTCCATGACTCTAACCTTTTCCCATACCGTACCGAGCTCGGCATCCTGCCTTTTCAATTCCGGCGGCAGCCATGTGGACATGCCAAAGGTCATCTGCTTATCCAGCCGCTGCTGCAGCTCCAAGCATACCTGGTAAAGGCTGCTTCGCTCCGATTTAACAGCAAATCCCATATGGACTGGAGATGGAAGCGCACGTAATTGTTCATATAAAAAGGATAGCTTCTCTTGGATATCGCTCATTTGTATTATATGAGGTAACGGGATTAGAACGATCTTTTGCCGGCAGTCCAGATCAACACAGTAGAGATCACTCTCTGAGGCATATTTACTGACAAGCTGCAGCCTCAGCTCATTCCAGCTGATAGCCGAATCCTTCCAGCCTTTTACCGCCGAGCCCTTATCCAATACGAGCAGCACCATACAATAGGCACGACCATTTATCGACTGCAAAATATCATAATCAGGAATTTCCTCGGCAAGCAGCATTTGCGTTATCGATCCGTTCAACCATTCCTCTCTCCGCTTGCTCTCCTTCTCGATATGTACAATCGCCTGATCCACAGCCTTGTACAGGATATCCCTTTTTACCGGCTTCAGGAGATAATCAATAACCCCAAACCTCATTCCGACACGGGCATATTCGAATTCGTCGTGAACGCTGACAATCATACTCATGATATTCGGGTCCAATTGATTCAGCTTCTCTATCAGCTCCAAACCGTCAATACCCGGCATATTAATATCTGTCAGCACCAAATGCGGCCGAACGGATTCCAGAGCTGTCAGCACATCATCGCCATTTTCAAAAGCATAAATACGGTGGTCGGGCTCGTAGCTTTTGAACAGCTCGACCATCTCAGCCAATGCCCAATGCTCGTCCTCTACTACAAAAATATTCATTGCGCGATTTCTCCCTTCACAGGTTGGACCCGACTGAACGGAATCATCAGGGTTACTGTAGTCCCAACACCCGACTTGCTGCTAACCTGCAATCCATACGGTTTTCCGTAAAAAAGCTGAACCCGTTGGTGGATATTCAAAAGTCCGATCCCATGGTGGATATTCTGAAATTGATGGAGTGAGCTTGTGCTATCCAAGGTATTGTCTATCTGCATTCTCTGCGCCTCGTTCATTCCAGCTCCGTTATCGGTCACCGTTATTGTCAGAACGGACTCATGACAGACTGCCTGTATACGAATAAATCCACCTGTCTTCACCTTGCGAAGGCCATGATTTACAGCATTCTCAATAAGCGGTTGAATCGTCAGCTTAAGAATAGAAGCCTGCAGCACAGCTCCCGAAATATCGCATTGCAGCTCCAGACGGCTGCCAAATCGATGCTGCTGAATTTTGATATAATTGTTGATGTGCTCAATTTCTTCAGCCAGGGCCACGGGTCGATGGAGATTTTTCATACTGTACTGAAATAACCCGGCTAGTGATTCCGAAATCTCGGCTACCTCCTCAATTCCCCGCAAACGGCTGATCGACTTCATAATATTGAGGGTGTTGTATAAAAAATGCGGATTAATTTGAGCATGCAGCGCCGATAGTTGAGCATTTTTCTCTGCCAGCTTTAATTCGTACACTTCGCGGATCAAGCGGGAAATGCTGTCGAGCATATGATTGTACATCCGGCTAAGCTTTCCGATTTCATTGGCTCCTGTATAATCCATTCTCTGACTCAAATCGCCGATTTCGACCCGGGACATTTTGCGCGCCATATTGCTGAGTGGGAGAGTAATTTGATGGGACAAAATATAAGAGACGGTAGCGATCAGCAGCATACTGATGAGTCCGATAATGATGACGATATCCTGAATGCGCTTTTGCTTTAAGATAATAACGTCCTTAGGGATGAGAATGATGGTCGACCACCCTGTATAGCTTGATTTTTCAAAAGTATACAGGTAAACCTTGTCCTTCCACCTTAATTCCCCTTCCGGGAGGGGCTTACTGAATATCGTGGTGTCAAAGCGTGCCTGGGAATTTCCCATGAGACGACTCCCATTTTCAAAAACAACTTCACCTTCGTCATTGACGATCAATACGTGCATCGTGCTGTCATTTTCTTTCTCTTCGGTGTTGGTCAGCACCATCTTGAATGCGTTCAGATTGATTTTGATATCCACGAATCCCATGATCGTTTGGGTAGGGATCTTCGTAATTTTACGAATAAAGGAAACGACGGTTTCCGGATTATCTCCAAGCTTTTGCTCCTCAGGAGCCGGCACCAGAATAAACGGTTTGCTGCCCAGCACCTCCGCATACTTGTGCAACTGCTCGCTCGATAGGGAAACGACCGGTTCCGGTTTGACATACTTCGTGTAATGATACAAATGTCCGTCCAAGGTGTAGATGGAAATGCTCTGTACGTAGGATTTGGGATAGGAAAAGTTAAATAATATCGGGTTTAATCTGTAGCCTATCGTTTCCTTTTCAATCGGATTGGAAGCTTTATAAAAATCAAACAGATTGCTTTGAATAGCAGGATCGATAGAAATGGAAAGAGTTAGTTCTTCAATATTTTGCATATATAAATCCAGCATTTCAGAAAATTGCTTCGCTATAATCTTGGATAAGGAAAAGGTTTGGCTCTTGATATCGCTCGTATTTTTGTAATAAAAAATACCGCAGGTGATGCCGACGATGACCAAGGCAACAATTGAAAAGGAAATAAACATCTTGGTTTTGAGCATCCGGTCATTCCATCGCCACACAGGAAACCCTCCTTTCCATTCATAGGTTTCAAGAGGATTCCCGATATTTGCCCGGGGAGCAGCCAACCCGACGATGAAACAGCCTGCTAAAAAAAGCCGGGTCCTCATAGCCGACTCTGCCCGCCACGGTAATGACCTTCTCGTCCGTTTCCTTCAGCAGGTGTTTGGCTCGCTCAATACGAATTTGATGAAGCATATCCACGACTGTCATGCCCATCGATTGTTTAAAAATCCGGTTCAATTGTCTGGAGCTGATCGTAAACAGCTCGCACAAAACGGGTATCGATACTTTCTTATCATAATTCCGCTCCAAATAACCATATATTCGGCGGATCAGCATATGCTTGGATTGGTTGCGTACC
Organism: Paenibacillus periandrae; assembly: GCF_022458865.1. Classification (GTDB taxonomy): domain Bacteria; phylum Bacillota; class Bacilli; order Paenibacillales; family NBRC-103111; genus Paenibacillus_S; species Paenibacillus_S periandrae. The sequence goes on from NZ_JAJNMU010000004.1 coordinate 62,802, forward strand.
GGTTCTTTGCCGCATTGCCCTTGTGCCTGCTGGTATGAGCGTGAAAGCATAATAAGCAGCTCCACCATTTGCAGCCGAATTAAGGTTTCAGAGCCGGATTGCCGGTTGTCAAATTCGCCCATCATCGTTTCCAGCAGACTTAAGGCACGTGCCCCATCCGGTCCCGACATGTTCAGGCAGCGGTGAAAACGTTCTCTTTTGTCCATAAAAGGATGCACATAAAAGTAATCCATGGACTGTGATATCCCGAGATCAAGCAGCCAATTGCCTTGAATCAGATCCGACAAAAACAGGCAATTGATAATTTCAAGCTCCTTGCCCGGCTGGATGCTGTACGTATGGACCTCACCCGGGTTAATAATAAATACGTCGCCAGTGCGAATTTCATAATAGTGGCCCTCGAACACATGCTGACCTTCGCCGCGGATCACGTATACCAGTTCAACAAAATCGTGACCGTGCAATAACGGAACATGCTCGTGATCGTGATAAAATCTTTTGATCCAAAAGGGAAAAGATTGTTCCTTAATGAACTGGCTGCTGTGCAGCTGTCTCTCCATTCAAATAACCTCCCTGAGCAAATCATGGATAACTCCTTGTGTAAGGTGGCTTTCAATATCAGTTGAGGAGGGCTGGACGTTTGATTCATCTTATGCTTGCATTTACCTTTATAATACGGCAGGAATAAACTTCCATCATGGTCAATATAGACATTATTATAGCGTATTTGTACATTTTGCTGAACTCAAATAAGAAAAATCCGTGTTTTAAATGTAGCTTTTCTTGCAATATCAGAATATTCAGCTCTGCTGAAAACTTATACGCTGATATTATAAATAAGCCTATGGATTCCCATAAGCTTATTCGATATACAGTTAATTTTGGGGTCAATCGCTTGCTTGTACCGTGCACGATTACTTTTTCATCTCCTGGAACGCCTTCTTCTGCTCCTCCAGCACTTCATTGCCGCCGGTTTTCATGTATTCCGCGACCATATCATCGTAGAGCTTGTCAAAATCGGCTGGCTTGGCGGTAACGGTTTTTACATAAATTTCGAGTCCTTTATCGCCCAGTGTCTGATTGTACTTGATTTGCGCCTCAATAGGTCGGTTAAACCGCGCGGGCAATTGTCCGTCCTGATCGCCAACCTTGATGCTGCTCATCGTAAAATCCTTATACTTCGGATCTGCGGCATTGGCTTTTAATGTTTTCTCGGGGTCTCCCATATCCTTACCGTTGATCAGCATACTATAATCGAGATAGTTGTACATGACCTTTTTGGCCTCATCCGTATCTATGATCACAGGAAGTCCATCATCACCCTTTTTGTAGGTCACACCCTCCGTACCATTTTGCAGATCAAAGATCACCTTATAGTCGGACATCCAGTTTAAGAACTTAATGACCTCAACAGCTCTTTTGCTCGATTTGGGAATTGCGATATGGGCAGACAACGGATGATAAATTTGCTTGACGTGCTTGCCCTCAAAGTTGGTGAATGGATCAACGGGAAGCAGTGTGGCTGTCGGCACATTTTTCTGAAGCGTCGAGTAATAGGCTTGATATACAGGTTCATTCGTATTCGTAATGGCAAATCCGATAAGACCGTTAACCAGATCGGCTTGAAACTTCTTGCCATCCTTATCCAGAGCAAAGTCTGGACTGATTAACCCTTCGTTATACAGCTTGTTTAAGAACTTGTACCCGTCCTTATTACCCGGCTTAACCAAATCAGGCAGAGAGCTGTATTCCTCCTCCGTCATCTTCTTCCAGAATGATCTCACCAGTGGGTCAATATTGCCGTTGGACCTGATTCCGTAAGGAATGACCTTGCCTCCCGTGCCGCCGGGGTCTTTTTCTTTAAACGCTTTCAAAACCGTATAAAACTCGTCCGTTGTTTTGGGAGGCTGCATGCCGAGCTTATCGAGCCAATCCTTTCTGATGATGGGAGTTTGAGCTGCTATAATAATTCTTTTTGCCGGAATTGTATACTGCTTGCCACTAAAATTCCCATAGCTGAGCAATTGCTCCCCAAGATATTTTTTCAAATTAGGCCCATATTGGTTCAGCAATTCCCCGAGCTCAGTTAAGCCTCCCTGCTTGACCCAGTTCTGAACAGCAGGATCGCTGTAGGTAAATATCATATCAGGCGCTTCATTGGCCGACATTAACACGTTAAGCTTCGGTACTTCCTCTGTCCGTGGAACCGTTACGAATTCCAGCTTGATATTGTTGGGATCGCCAAACTTTTCCTGCATATATTTGACAAAGTAGCTTTCTGTGAGCGGCGGAGCACCTGGAGGGGTATTGCCGCGGTCGAACAGCTCAATTTTTAATGTGACGGGAGCACCTTTCTTGCCACTATCCGACGCACCGCCACTTGGACTTTCCCCGCCCGAGCAGGCAGCAAGCGTCCCGCCCAGCAGCGTGATTGCGAGCGTACTACCCAGTGCCCGATATGCAGATTTCTTGTTCAGTTTCATCGCAGTCCACTCTCCATTCGGATTATTTACCCTCAACCTTTTACCGCACCAATCATCATTCCGGAAATAAAATAGCGCTGCAGCCACGGATAAACCAGCAAGATAGGAACGGTTGCAAACATAATGCTCGCTGCCTTGAGGCTTTCGGGAATAGGAGCCGTTGCGCTCATCCCTTCTGTGGCCATCGAATCGCTCATCTGATTGCTGATCACGAGCTGATACAGCTTGAGCTGGATCGGATACAGATCCTGGTTCGTAATATAAAACAGCGCATCCATAAATGCGTTCCATCTGCCTACGGCATAAAATAAGCTGAGCGTCGCAAGAACAGGCATCGACAGTGGAAGCACGATCCGAATCAAAGTTCCAAAATGAGAGCTTCCATCCATGCGCGCCGACTCTTCAAGCTCCTCAGGAATTGAGGTGAAAAAGGACTTCAAAATAATTAAATAAAAAGCATTGACCATTCCCGGAAGCACCAGCGCCCAGATTGTATTGGTCAGCTTCAGCGATTTAACGAGCAAATACTCAGGTATCAGCCCTCCGCTGAAAAACATCGTAAACAAAATCATCAACAGAAAAAAATCTCTGCCCTTCAGCCTGCTCTTCGTCAACGGATATGCGGCGCAAATCGTCATCACCATACAAATCGTAGTAAACAGGACGACCAGCAGGATCGTAAACAAGAGTGATTTAAACATCTTCACGTCCTTGAGCACGGTTTCATAGGCCAAGGTGCTCCATTCCACCGGAAACAGCGTGACTTGATTCGATAATATAGCCGCATTGGAGCTAAGCGAAATGGAAACCAAATGCAGAATCGGCACAAGGCACAGGAAAGATGCAAAGGTTACTACGGTAATGATGCACGCATTGATAATTTTATCATTCACGCTGGTTGTCACTCAGCTTCCCCCTTTACCATATGCCTTGGTCGGTCACTTTTTTGGAAATATAATTTGATGAGAGCAGGAAAATTAAACCGACCACAGCCTGAAACAATCCGATAGCCGTTGCGATTGAGAAGCGGGCCGATTGCACACCTACCTTGTACACATAGGTACTGATAACATCGGATACATCGGTAACTAGAGGATTCGCCAGCACGTATGGCCGCTCAAATCCGATACTCGCCATATGGCCAATGTTAATGATAAGCAGGATCATAATCGTGGGCTTGATGCCTGGCAGCGTAATATTCCATATTTTCCGCAGTCGTCCAGCCCCGTCCACTGCAGCCGCTTCATACAGCTCCTTGTTAATACCGGTCAATGCGGCCAAATAAATGATCGTGCCCCATCCCGCATTTTGCCAAACTCCTGAGCCTACATAAGTAAGGATCCAATATACCGGATCTGTCAGGAATGGAATAACGCCAAGTCCCGACGCTTTCAATAAATGATTCACCAACCCTGTATTGGTGGACAACAGCTGATAAACCATCCCGCCTATAATGACCCAGGAAATGAAATGCGGCAAATACAAAATCGTTTGCGTGCCTTTTTTAAACCATTTGATTTGAATTTCATTTAACAATAGTGCCAATACAATGGGTGCGGGGAATGAAACGATCAGATCCAGCAGGTTGAGCAGAAGCGTGTTGCGCAGTACCTTATAGAAATCCTTCATCAGAAAAATCTCACGAAAGGCATCCAACCCCGCCCACGGGCTACTCCAGACTCCCTGAAACATATTAAATTCCTTAAATGCAATCGTTACGCCATACATCGGTATATATTTGAATACCAAAAAATACAGCATCGGCACGAACAGCAAGGCATAGAGCTGCCAATCCTGGCCAATGGGAAACCTTCTCTTCAGCTTTACTGACGCTTGCGGTAAAGATTCCGAGCTAACGACGGTACCTCCTGCTGCAGATTTCTTGCCCGGCATAGGCTACCTCCTTTTCTGTGTAATGTAAGGTAAACTTTAAAGCAGCAGCGGAAGAGGATCAATTTACATGAATCGCCGCTTAACGATTTGTTAGAAAACGCTTCCATTTGCTCGCTTAACCTTTTGTGTTCACTTAACAATTCCGATCAATATTAGCCTTCGCCCCAGGCAGGGATGGAGTTTATCGCCCCTCGGCACGTTTCCGATAATCCCCCGGAGGTAATCCGAACATATTCTTGAAGGCTCTGTGAAATGAAATGACATGGACGTAACCAACCTGCTCCGCGATATCCTGTACGGGCAGTGACGTATTCAACAGGAGCTGTTGAGCTGCCTCCAACCGTTTTCTAAGCATGTAATCAATAAATTTTTCACCGAATTCTTCCTTAAACAGCTTGCTCAAATAACGTGGATTCATCCCGAAACGATCACTGATCTGGTTCAAGGACAAATTCGAATCGGCATAATGAAGCTCAATATACTCTTTCACCCGTCCAATGAGCACATAATTATTTTTGACGGACCGCAGAGAGCATATTTTATTTTCCAATACGGAGAGCAGGGTTCCCAACCGGTCTCGCCATTCATCCAGAGTTTCCGACCCATTGGCTATCGCTTCAAATTCCGAATCATATTCATTGTGAAGCAGATGGTTCACTTCGTCCGCCATCTCCAGCAATTCTTTATGCAAATGATACATCATATAATTCGTAATGGTTTCCATGTCTGTTTGTGAAAATCGCCCTTTTTTTAACTCCTGATACAACCCAGTTAAATGGAACTGCCATTGTCCGTCACTCATCCGAAAAGACCTCGCTATCGTCCGGGCCAATTGCAGATGCGGGATAATACGGCCTTCTGCCTTGGATTGCAGGTCCCAGCTCCCTATCATGGCGCCTAGGCCAAATACCGGCTTATACGATACGTGTTCCTTTGCCTCCGAATAGGACTCGGTGATCTCACCCGGATACTGAATCTCCGAGCCGATTCCTACAGAAACCGTAAAGCCCAGGTTGCTTAAGGTCCATGCCTGCACTTTTTTCATCACATCACATACCGCAGCCTGATTCTGCTCCTGATCACTGTTGAGGTACAGAACAACCGCCATCTGCTGGGGTTCAAACCATTCGTTCCAAACAAATAACTGATCATTGTGGGCAATTTCCTGAAGTACATTGCTAAGCACAAATTTAAGCAGGTATTGGTCTCTCGTATTATAGGTCTTGGTAAATTGTGAAAAACGGTCAATCTCCACAATGACAGCTGTGAGTCGATGAAACTGGGTAGGCAGCTGAAGATTCTCCATCTCCTGCTTCCACGACTTGTCAGACCATACCTTGTGACCCTCCAGCCAATCAAAGAGCACCTGTCTTTTGCGAATGAGCAGATCATCCTTATGCAGCTGCTCATATTGACCAGCTCTTTCCAATAAATCATCAATCGCGTACTCGATATATTTTAACTCATCCTTCTCTGAGCGCTTGACCAGCTCTCCGCTTTTACGTTTGGAATAGTTCTGAATGCGCCCTGCAATGGCTTGAATCGGTTTATAATTGCGGTGTGTAATATAGGTTAGCCCGACAAGTCCGGATAGGATGGCTATGAATCCGACAACGATCCAAAAATCATTAAGCAACGCTAACAGTGAAAATCGTTTATCACTTTGTGCCGATACATACCCCCAGCCTGTATACTCCGATTTTGTAAATAGCCGATTGGTTCCTTCATGAGCGGCAGTTGATTCCTGAAGAGTGTGTTTGAGGTTAAACGGCTCCAGCTTCGAGGTCAACAGCTCGATCGGGCCGGTATCTGATCGAACCAAATCTTTAATAAACCCGTTCAAAGCCTGTAAATGGATATTAACGACAATAGCACCCTGCTTTTCACCAATATAGGGATAATATTTGATCAGCGATACGACACGTTCTTCACCTATGGATTCATGAACAAACTCATTATACATTCGGGGATCGCTCCAGGTATTCGGATTCACAGCCGAATTATAGGCGGAAAGCAGAAAATCCCGATCACCAAACTGATCCAGGTTCGATAGCCCACTTCTTGATAAAACCTTGCCGGAATTGGCATTGTACACATAGATAGAATTGGAAAAGGGGAGGATGGACGAGAGTTCGTCCATTTTTTGTGAGATGCGAAAATAGTCATACAGCACTTTAGATTCCGAGGTTGAAAAAAAATCCTTCATCGTCTGGTTGGCCACGATTTCTTTGATCACCGTGCGTTCCGCCGATTTGAGATTCGCGTCGATAGCCTGAACAACCTTCGTTGTAATCGCCTCGTTCGTCATCACGATCTGCTTCTGGACCGAATTGTTCAATACAGCGAAGAAAGAAAAAATCAGGATCGAAATGACCACAAAGAAAATAGGCGTGTAAGACAGCAGCATACGATAATACAAATTCATCTTCATCACATTCAGCCCCCTGTACTTATTTGAACATTGAGACACATGCACGTAAATATTCCCCTATTTTACCATCTCCACTTATTTCCTACAATTAACCCTTCATGTTTGTAAGGCTGTAGATAAAAAAACAACCTGCTCATCCATGAGCAGGTTATTGGCCGTTCACCAATTATTTATCAGCAGGATAGGTTAAATTCCACTGTTTTCTGATCGTATCTATCGTAGTCATGATAGCAAGTGTCTCATCCAGAGGCATAATCTTGCTTTCAGTCCGCCCTTCTCGCAGGCAGGCCATGGCCTCCTCTGCCTCAAATACAAATCCGTGTGCCTTGCGATCATCCTCGTAGGTTACCGGTTCTTCACCCGTCACCTTCAGTATGGCTGAGCGGGCCGCTAGAAATAAAGGAACATGAATATGGCCTTTAGTCCCGAATATGTAAGCATCATTGACCATAGCCAGCTGAACAGATCCATTCAGTGATGCCGCCCGCTTTCCCTCATATTCAAATAGCAGTGAAAACTGCTCGTCTACCCCGGTTTCTCCCATTCTTGCACTGCTCATGATGTTAACAGGCTGTGTACCGTATACCATCGATATAAAGGAAATAGGATAGATACCGGCATCCAGCAGCGTTCCGCCACCTAATGCGTGATTCAGTAAACGGCTTTCCGGCTTCCAGCCGATATTAAAACCAAAATCTGCTTTAACCAGTCTAACCTCACCGATCTTCCCTTCTTCCAGCCATTGTCTTACCTTGTGAATCGCAGGCAAATGGCGTGTCCACATGGCCTCCATCAGGAAAACACGATTTTCCTTGGCATACGTGATCATTTCCGCGGCTTCCGCGGCATTCATGGTAAATGGTTTTTCGCACAGCACCGCTTTTCCGGCCCGTAGAAATGTAAGTGTATTGTCCTTATGTGCGGGATGCAGCGTACCCACGTAGACGATATCCACCTGCGGGTCCTCAGCCAGCTGCTCCAGACTTCCATAAGCTTGCGGGATATTGAATTCCTTGGCAAAGCTCTCTGCCTTCTCCAGACTCCTTCCCGCAACGGCAACCACCTCTGCCCCTTCAGCATAAGCCAAATCCTTAACAAATTGTCTGGATATATTGCCCGGACCGGCAATGCCCCATTTGATCGTTGGCGTTGACATCAGTACGCTCACTCCTTACGTTCTCATATTTATTCATTTCAATCTTCTCATAAAAAAGCGTTTCCATCAAATAAATAGGAAAACGAACAGCCCTGCACCCGTTGGAAAACCGGGTAGGGCTGCCAAGTACCGCTAATATGTTCTCTTAAGGGGTTGCCAACTTAACTTCAGCAGATTGTCTGCTTGCTTATGTCTCCACTCACAAGCCGCTAATAATGTACAAATTGTAACCGACAGCGTACAGCTTCTGGCAAGCTTTGTAGTAAGGATGATTATAGCGGGCTATCGCCTCCGGTGTATCCTCGGCGTTGCGGTCAGCCCAGATGCTGATCGTACCGTCAGCGCTGAACGCAAGGATCTGCTCGCCCGGCATATCCAGAAATTTGGTCGCCATGGCAACTGTACCGCCAACACTGCCAAGGGAGACACCATGACGGTCGATGACCTCCCCGTCACCCCCTGGCATTCCACGAACAAGCTCGTGAAAGCCATCGCCATTCAAGTCCACCGGCATCGTACGGTACACACTGAACGGCAGCTCGTAGGGCGTGCCGGTTCCCGCATCATAGGTGAATTCATCCATATCTTGATGGAAGCGTCCGTCCGGTCCGCACGTTTTGGCACCAATCCGAATCGCCATTGTCACATGGCTGCGATCATCCTTTAATCTAGCCGCCCAGCCAATGTCCATATGCCCCTGTTCGACATCGCCCCACTTGCGATTTCCCTGAGCATCAAACATGACAACTCGTGGTGTTGCTGCGGGATCGGATTCGCGAACGGTGAACAACGACCAGGTTTGGCTGCTGCTGTCCAATATAGGCTGAACGACATCCGAGTGCCCCTCATAGACGTCACGGTCCGCGCAGAACAGCTCCTTGCCTGTATTAAGCTCAATGCAGCGCTCTCCCCACATCAGCTCGTCAATTCCATCTCCATTGAGATCAATCACAGGGGTGACATGGCTGCCGCGAGCACCCGGTTCCTCCCTCTTGATAAGGGTTTCCCAACGATTCGTCATATCAGCCTTCCAGCCCTGCAGCCGCATATCCATATATGTTCCCTGAGCCGTCACAAGAACGGGCTCCCCATGGACGTAACCGCCGACAATGAAATTACGGAATGTGCAGCTCAGCGGTTCTACCTTACCGCCTTCATGAGGCCATGGCCAATGCCCTACCGTCTCCCCGGTCGCCGCATCCAGCTGCTCCAAGCGGTAAAATGGCAGTGCAAACGGATGCTGTTCATTCGTATTGTTAACAAACCAGATTTCATCCACACCGTCTTCGTTCAAATCGAACGCATATACCGGGCAAAACCAGATGCCAGGAACCAACCCTTTGCCAAATTCACGCTTCCAGAGCACTTCGCCTGATTCGGTAAACAGCGTCATCTTGAGGTTATCCGTCGGATAGAAAAACATGTTCACAGACGGATCTACATCAAAGTCCGCTGCATAAATCGCCAGAAATGCCTTTTGTCCGCCACCCAGCTGTACGGGTATAGCGCGAAGCTGCCCCAAATTTTGCCCGAGCGATAACTCCAACACCTTTTCCAATTTAACCTGAACTGTAGAATTTGCCATGTTTTGTTGCCTCCTAAAAGTTTTTTGAAAAAAAACTGGCTTCGTAAGCATTTACTTTAAAGTTTTTTGAAAAAAACTGACTTCGTAAGCATTTACTTTAAAGTTTTTTGAAAAAAAAACTGACTTCGTAAGCATTCACTTTAAAGTTTTTTAAATCAAGGTTTGACCACATTTTTACCTTCGGTGTTGTACCAGTTCGTCCAGAATTCGATAGCCTTGTCCCCGCCTGCGGATTTGTAACGGCTGACGTAATCATCCCATGTTTTGTCCACATCAGCGTTGCCGAGAATCGCTTTGGTCGTATATTCACTGCTGATTTTAGCCAGATTGAAGCCGGTCAGCTCGGGGTAAAAAGGAAGCGCAGCGCGCAGCACATCCGCTTTACCTATCTTCGTTGCCATCTCCAGATTATCTACCGCCTCCTTCGGGTACACGACACCGATGTATTTCTTCACATCCTCCGTCAGCTGTCCGGTACGGACCAGCGAAAACGCCCAATGGATCGGGGCTAACTGATTGGCAGTCAGCTCAATCTTGCCGCCAGCTTCCTTATAGTTGAAATCGGGAACACCGATGAACGAATATTTCATTCCTTCCGGTGATACCGCCCAATCCATAAATTTCATCAATTGATCGATATTTTTGGTCGTTTTGGGAATCGCCACATAATGCCGGTTCAAGCTCGGATATACGAAGCTGGAGGCTTTACCGTCAAGCTGCAGCGGCGCGGGAACCGCAATGTATTTGCTCATGACCTCCTTCGGAATTTCCAGACCGGACGGATAATGCCAGAATCCAGAGATGATGCCATACTTGAGCGTTTTAAACTTTTGTTGGAAAATGGGTGTTGTGATGGTCGGAAATTCCGGGTCGAGAATTTTCTCATTGACAAGCTTGTTCATAAATCTCAAAAATTCTTTGTACTCCGGCGTGATTTCCGATGGCGTTACTTTCCCATCACGAATGGAGTAGGCCTCCGCATTAAAGGCAGCTTTGAACGCACGAGCTCCGTTATCAACGGTATTATTCGTTAATAAGCCGAACGTATCGTTCTTCCCGTTACCGTCAGGATCATTGATTGTAAACGCCTTCATCACATTGTAAAAATCATCAATGGTTTTGGGAATCGGCAGCTTCAGCTTATCCAGCCATTCTTTATTGATATACACAACCTGACTCAAGCCGTCGGGCCTGCTGTAAGGAATGGCGAACACTTTGCCCTTTTCGGTAACCGGCAGCCATGCATCAGGGGGCATAACCTTCTTCAGATTCGGATACTTGGCCGTATCATTAATATAAGGAGACAGATCAGCCAACAAATCGTCTTTGGCATATTTCATAACCAGATCGCGATCGCCTACAGCAAACGCATCCGGATAGCTGCCCGATGCCATAAGTACATTCAGCTTATCTACGTAGCCAGCCGTACCGGGTGAATCCAGCACGACCTCCACCCCTGTCTTCTCCTTCAGAAACTTGATGTACTCGTTATCCGAGAGCGACATTCCTTTGGGATCGACGTTGTAGTCAAACATCACTTTAAATTTATACGGGCCCGCATCCTTTGGTGCCGCTGCCGTATTTCCCCCTGACCCTGTGCTGCTGCAGCCGACCATAGCTGCTAACGCTGCAGCCAATAATGCTGGTAAAGCTGTTCTGTTCCAGGTAACCCTTCTCATCCGGACATCCTCCTTTTATAGATACAAATCGTTTCCACCGACTGAAGCTGCTCCCCCTTTTAAATGGCAATCGGTAATATCGGCCGGTAATTCCATTTTTAAATCATTGGACCTCGCTTGGCAATTTACATTATTTCAACTTGTGTAAAATAGTTGCAAAACGAGATGTTTATTTTTTTATACATTCCTTTTGGATAGCGATTTATTGCGGTATTCACTTGGGGTGAGCAGATGTACCTTCTTGAAATTGCGGATAAAGGAGTGCACCGTTTCATATCCGCAAATTTCCGAAATATGCTTGATCGTCAAATTCGGGTCCTGCAGCAAATTCTGCGCTTTGTTGATTCGCAGCTGATTCATATAATCGACGAACCCTTGACCCACCTCCTGCTTGATTAATGTGCTGATGTAGGACGAATTAATTCCGAGGGAGTCGGAAATGGTCGTCAGCGAAATCGATTGATCGTAATGATCGTGAATATAATCGAGGATGAGCTGAACCGTTTTATTATTGGAATTTTTACGCGCCTGAATGGCTGCTGATACTGTACGGGCTATATGAATCACGTAATCGGTTTTATCCTGAAGAAATTCATAGCTGTATATTTTCATAAAAATATCCTCTTTCACGATGTCTGCAAAATCAAACCGCTGTTCGAGTGTCAACTTCACAATTCCATACAGGACATTGGAAAATAGCGCATTCAAGCGGTCAAGCGAAAATTTCTCTTCATTCAGCATTCCATTTTGCATCCGCCGGAACAAGCTTTCGAATTCATCAAGCCGGTCTTCTTTAATCAGATTGCACATTTTGTTGATATCAGTTACAAGATATACATGCTCATCGGAATGTTTGGCTGAAATGTCCTGGTATCGTATAATGCTGTGCTTACCATAGATCGTCTTGAAGCCAACAGCCTGCAGGGCTTGATAATAACCGGTATGCGCATCCTTCAAGCTTTCCTGCAAACGGCTAATACCAGCGCAAATCGTCAGATTGCAGTTATCCCTGATCTCATTTTGTAAATAACGGATGGTTCCTTCCACCTTGTGCAGCATGCCGGCTTCATCCATATCGCTCGGAATCGAGAGCAGAATCGCGATTTTCTCCAACTCCGCTTTCACCGCATAAGAGGCGTAAGAGGTCATGAAGGTCCACTTGATTGCATTGTAGATCGTTTTATCCATAAAAAAACGGTCGTCCTGCTTCATGTTTAATAGGTAATCATAGAAATCATCAATCTGAAACACAATGACCATGATCCGGTCGGAAGGAAACTGCACGCCCATTTCCGTCATTTTCTCGCGAATATCCGCTTCCTTGAGCTTGCCGGTCAGTACATTCAGTACGAAGTTGTGCTTCAGGTCATCAAGATTCCTACTATAATTATGCTCAAGCCGTTCTATCGGCTGAAAATACGATTTTTTGGCATATCTGTAGATAAGTGCTGCAAGCACAATGAGAAACAGACTTAGCACCACGATCATGATCTTGCGATACTGCCATGCAGGCGAGGACTCGATAGGTGTAGCGATGGAAATCATCTCCCATTCCCCACTCGCATGACCGGTCTGAAATACCTTATGCCCTTCAAGCGAAAATGGCTGATCCAGTAAAGTCGGCTTTTGGGGTAATCGTTCTACAGGCAGCTCCGCGATCTTGACTTCCTTGCCGTCTTGAAACGTAAGAATATTCCGTTCCTTGCCCACAAGCAGGGTCCCGTACAAATCGGCCGATTGACTCAGCAGCTTACGTTCATCGATATTGATCGCCACCAGTCCATTGTTACCGATTGCGCCTATAAAGGAAATAATGCTTTTGGCATTACCGTAACCGGCCTTTTCCAGCCGTTTGCCAACCCAATGTCCGTTTTTTTCATTGAATTCCGTAAAAATCTCCTTATCGGGAAATTGGTCAAGCTTGGTGAACTCATGGTTGGTCGATAAAACCGTACCCGTTGTTTTTCCATAAATATATACAGAGACGACAAGCGGATTACTGCTAATAATCTTCAAGGAGTTGTCCTGAAGAAGACCCAGTAAATACATATTGGATATGGTAGGCTCCCGCTGCTGCATCCACTCCCCCAATGTTTGGTCGAGTGTGAGCCGATAATAAATCGAGCTGATCTGGTCCTCCAATAAAAAGGCCAGCGATGCCTGGCTTTCATGCGTGGATCGAAAGGATTCAATCGAACGCTCAGACGCCTCAACCTGTGCTTTAATCAAATAAAACTCGTAAGCAAAAGTCTGAATCAGTACAAGAATCATGAGCAGAAGAAGCCATTTTTTCATGTTTTTTAATTTTTTCAGCATACTTCATCCCCCCGCCAAAGCTTCATCTAAATCATTGAAAGCGTCGTCATTAAGTATATCATCAACCTTTTTTAGGGATAAGGTCTATTTCTTTGGAAGGAAAAATAGCAAGCCAAAAGTCAAAAATATGTACATGATCCGGCATAATAACAATATCAGCGCTGGAATAACCCCCCTATAATAAAGACCATATCGAACAGGAAGGGGAATTAACATGGCGACACCACTAGAAATGCAAGCAATCATTAGTCGCTCGAAGAAAAGAAGTCGGACTGCAGCTATCCGGCTGGCGATCAGCAAATATAAATATTTGTATTTGCTCATGCTCCCGGGAGTAATCTGGTATTTTATTTATCGCTATTTACCGATGTACGGGGTGATCATCGCCTTCAAGGACTATAATTTCTCCAAAGGCATTATCGGCAGCCCTTGGGTCGGCTTGAAGCACTTTGAGTTTCTGCTGCACAATCAGGATTTTTTCATGATCGTCCGCAATACGTTATTGATCAATTTGTACGAGCTGATATTTGCTTTTCCGGTTCCGATTATATTGGCTTTGCTGTTGAACGAAATGAAAAGCGTATTGTTCAAAAGGACGATCCAAACCGTCGTTTATTTCCCGCATTTTATGTCTTGGGTCGTATTTGGCGGTATCGTGATCCAGCTATTGGCTCCCAATGAAGGGCTGGTCAACAGCATACTGCGTTATTTGGGTATGGAGCCGGTTTTTTTTATGAGTAAATCCGAATACTTCCGTCCTGTTGTCATCGCTTCCTCGATACTGAAGGAATCGGGTTGGGGCGCGATCATTTATTTGGCAGCACTCAGCTCCATTGACACCGAGCAGTATGAAGCGGCGACGATTGACGGGGCGAATCGTTGGCACAAGCTGATTTCCATTACGCTGCCAGGAATTCGCAATACGATTATTATTATGATGATTTTGAAAATCGGTTATTTGCTTGAGGTTGGCTTTGAACAAATCTATATTCTCTATAATCCCTCCGTGTACGATGTCGGGGATGTGCTCAGCACGTATATTTACAGGGTTGGTCTGCAGAGCGCCCAGTTCAGTACGACAGCGGCTATTGGCTTATTCCAGTCAGCTATCGGTTTCTTCCTGATCTGGAGCACGAACCGGCTCGCCCGCAAATTCAGCGATGTGTCGTTATGGTAAAAGAAAGGGGTGTTGTGCATGTCTTATAAATGGTCAGCTTCAACCGTGATTGGTGCTGTTCTGGTGTTGTTCGCGATCATGACTTTTTTTCCTTTTTATTATGTGATTCTGGCCTCGGTCAGCAATTCGGATTTGATTACAGAGGGCGAGTTGCTGTTGATTCCAAGAGGCTTTAATCTGGAGGCCTATTCGTTAATCCTTGCCAACAATCAATTCCTGCAGTCGTTTCTCGTGACGGTCACCCGAACTGTGCTTGGACTGGCCATCAATCTGTGCCTGCAGCTGACCATTGCGTATGCGCTTTCCAAAACGTATCTGCCGGGCAGAAAGTGGTTCATGATCTATATCATCATTACGATGATGTTTAACGGCGGCATTGTGCCGAGCTTCCTGATCGTGAAGGCGACTGGTCTGATGGATACGATATGGGCACTTGTGATCCCGACTGCAATCAGCACGTGGAACGTGATTTTGCTGCGTACCTTTTTCGAGAATGTCCCGGACAATCTGGAGGAATCAGCCAAAATTGACGGAGCTAACGATTTCACGATTTTTCTGAAAATCTACTTGCCCTTATCGCTCCCTTCTATTATGACTATCGGACTGTTTATCGCCGTCCATCACTGGAATTCCTTCATGGATGCGGTCATTTATACAAGCTCCAGCGACTTGAAGGTCATGCAGCTGTTTTTAAGAGATATGGTTATTCAAAATGAAATGGCCGCTCTACTAGGAGATATGTCTGCGATGAGCCACGTTTCCTCCCTATCGCTGCGGACAGCCGCTATTTTCTTATCCGCGCTGCCGATTCTGATTGTGTATCCGTTTATTCAGCGTTTTTTTGTTAAAGGGGTTATGGTTGGGGCGGTTAAAGGCTGAGGCAGGTTATACCATTCACCATATTATAGGAGGTCAGAAGTATGAATATGGAAGCGAAGGATCGTAAGGACATTGAATTGAAGCAGGTGTTGGAGCTGTCACTCGGCTCCCCCATCGGCATGCTGCGGGCGTTTCCCGTGCGGATTAAAGAGGGCAAAAAAGCGATCGCCGTCGTGTACAGCGCGGATTTTGATATTGATCCTTATGCGGAGATGTTCTTTTTTCCGACGGACAATTTGAAATTGGTGCTATTTACGCCGGAGGGCGAGATCTTAGGGAAGCGTGACTTTGGTTCTTCCGTTATCCCAGGAATCTGGTTTTGCCCGGTTTTCCCTTTTGATCTGGATGGGGATGGCACGGATGAAATCTGGTTCGTCAACAATCTGAATATGCAGCATCAGCTTAGTCTGCAAAGCAGCTGCCTGGAACGTATTGACGGCAGCACAGGAGAAACCATCGGGCAGTATCCGTGGGTGTATAAAGACACGCAGCAGCCTATGTCCACACAGTACCGTAATTTTATTGCCGGAGGTATGGTTAATGGCGAGCCTGTATTGGTTACGGCACAAGGTACCTATGGCAATATGTATTTGCAAGGCTGGAATTCTGATATGAGTCCGCGTTGGGAATTTCAGGTAGGCAAGGATGACCCGGGTGCCAGAGGCAGCCATTTATGTCCTGTTGTTGATTTCAATCAGGATGGTGTGGATGAAATTTTTTGGGGAGAGCGATGCATTGAGCTGAATACCGGAACCGAATTGTTTTGTGCCGATCGCGAAAGCTATAAGGGACATTCCGATATCGTCCAACCGGTGTGGGATGCCCAAGCAAAAGCGTGGGGCTTGTATACGATACGCGAAACCGACCCTTCAGCGTCGCCGCGCGTCATTGTATACGATACGGAGGGACGTCGCGTGTGGGGAAAAGTTGACCATGGCCATATGGATATGGGCTGGACCGCACGCCTGAAGGATGAGGGCGGGCATGTGGCGATGGCGATCCGCATCGGAACCAAAACATGCGGTCCCGATGGACGCTTCCATCAGGACCGCGATGAATTTACCTTCGACGCGTCCAGCGGGCAGCCGTATGAGCTGCCATTCAGCGTCTATCGGATGGTGCCCGTCGACCTGAACGGCGACGGGTACCATGAGCTCGTCCGCGGCATTCCCGGCGGGGACGGAGAAGTGCTTGACCGCAGCGGGCGCTCTTACGGCAAGGTCGGCGGGTCGGTTGCGATGGCCTCGCATTTTCTCGATATGCCGGGCGAGCAGCTGCTCTGCTTTTATCCGGACGGCATGATCCGGATTTGGGCGGACGCTAACGCCAAGGACAGCGAGCAGGCACTCGCGCGCTACAGTCACCCGTATTATATCAGCAGCCAAAGACTAACGGCTGTAGGCTATAACCTGTGTCTGATGAGCGGAATATAGTAAGCGAATCGACAACTAATCAACAATAGCTGCTTACAGCATCATCCTTTAACCGCACCAGCAGTAACACCCTTCGTAATTTGCTCATTAAACAACGCATAAATAATAATCGCAGGAATCGAGGTCAGTACCATTACCGCAAACTGTGAGCCGTAATCGGAGGAATACTGGCCTGCAAAATTCATCACGGAAAATGGCAGCGTCTTTAATGAATCCTTGCTCAAAAAGGTTGCAGCCATAATAAACTCGTTCCAGCAGGTTAAAAATGTAGTTACGGCTATCGTGACCAACGCTGGCATCGTGAGCGGCATAATGATTTGAAAGACGATCCGATAAATGCTGCAGCCATCCATAACAGCCGATTCTTCGATGGCTGAGGGGATACTGCGCAGGAAACCGGATAAAATGAAGGTTCCGAGCGGAACCGAGACGGCTGTGTAAGGAATGATTAAACCAAGATACGAATTGGTCAAGCCAATAGCTTTGAAAATAGCAAAGTTCGGAAGCAGCGTGGCGTGAATCGGTATCATGATGCCTAACAATATCAAGGTAAAAAAGAACGAACGCATTTTCCACTGCATCCGTGTAAAGGCGTAAGCAAGCGATAAGGACAAAAACACGGTTAAAAGTATCGTTACCGTTGATACCAATACACTGTTGAACAAATATTTTGGGAACTTGCCGTCCACCCATGCGTTCACATAATTTTGCCATTCCGGCTGGCTTGGCCACTTCAAAATACTGGAGGAGAAAAAGTCGCTGCTGTTCAGCAGCGAATAATTGAACAGCCAAATTAACGGGAACAGCTGCCCGAAGGCTACCAGTATAAACAGGATCCAGAGCATCGTTTTATGTTTGTTTTTCATATTTGTCACCGCCTAATATTCAGCTATATCGCTGCGAATCATTTTGTTGCTTATATAGGTCGCGATTAGACAAACGAGAATAAACAGAATCGATATCGCGTTGGCATAGCCGTATTGGCTCGCGGAGAAGGCTTTATTGTACAAGTAAACAGCCAGAAATTGTGTGGAATCACCGGGACCGCCATTGGTTGTCAGAAACACGGTTTCCATTTGCTTCAGTGCTGTAACGATCGCAAGAGTTACCTGAACAGCAATGACCGGTGAAAGCAGTGGAAGTGTAATTTTCAGGTGCAGCTTCAGACCTGAAGCGCCATCCAGATGTGCGGCCTCATATAGCTCCTCGGGAATCCCTTTGACGCCGGCATAATAGAACAGAAGGCCCCAGCCAAAGCCTGCCCAAATTAAAATAAACAGCAAGGAGCCAAGCGCGGTACTCGTATCGCCCAACCAGGCATGCTGCAAATATCCAAGCCCGATCAAATCCAGAATTTTATTGAGAATCCCGAAATCAGGGTCCAGGATGCTCAACCACATTCTGGAGATGACCACTACAGAAATGACACAAGGAATGAAAAAGATCGTACGAAACACCTTTTCGGCTTTGCCGCCGATACGATCGAGCAGAACAGCGAAGGCTATACAGATCGGATGCTGCAATACGATACATCCAATTCCAAGCAGGAGCGCATTCATTAATGATCTCCAAAAGCGTGAATCCTCAAACAACAACTCCTGATAGTTTTGCCATCCGACCATTTTAACGTCCGTACCCGGGCCAAGTGTGTCAGTGAACGAATAATACCCACTAAGCACAATCGGTGCCAGAAACGTAACCATAAATAACAAAATACCTGGAAATACAAACAGGAAAATAGCCATCTTGTTGCCAAGCACCTTTTGCATGGTACCTCACTCCTTCCACATGGATATCGGTCAAGAACAGGCTGTGCTGTCCTCGACCCATCCCTCTATCTCTCATTGCCTTGCTTATTTCTTTTGTTTTTCCGCTGATGCCTGCAATTCAGCAACCAGCTGTTCCGGTGTGAAGGTGCCTGCAAAAAACTTGCCGAATGCATTTTGAACATCATCTTTAAATGCCGGTGAACCGTAGTCGATAAAAGAGGCTCCAGCAGTTGTAGAGGCCTTAACCAGGATATCGGTAAGCTGTTTTTGAACCTCGCTTTCTTTTCCGGTTAAATTGTATTTTTGTGCAGGTACAGCGGCGCCGGTTTCCCAAGCATACTTGGCCCATTGATTCGCGCTCATCAAATAATCAAAAAACTTTTTGGCTTCATCCGGGTTTTTGGAGGAGGTTGTAACTGAATATCCGCCGCCGTTCCAGGCCAGCAAATCGGATTCCTTACCCTTGCCGCCTTCGACTACCGGGAATTTGGCAACCCCAAGATTAGTACGGAACGCTTCCGGCAGCTTATCATTGGTAGCCATTCCCGCTTCCCATGAGCCCATAAACCACATAGCTGCTTTGCCTTGCGTGAACAGATTTTGCGAAGCGCCGTAATCAGCCGTCATGAACGAATCCTGGAACATCTTGACGTCCCGCAGCTGGCTCATCAGCTGTGCTGTCTTTAAAAAGCTTGGGTCCTGGGAAAAAGTTTTCTTCTGATCAACAGCGTCCAGGATCAGGCTTTGATCGCCGCTCACGCGCTGCAGAATATTTTGGTACAGCAATCCGAAGCTCCACAAATCTTTTCCATTGATCGACATTGGCGTAATGTTTTTAGCCCTGAAGGCTTTAGCCGCATCCAAAAGCTCGTTGTAGGTTGTTGGAACCTTGACTCCATTATCAGCAAACATTTTTTTGTTATAATAAATCACTTCATAGTCACTATTTCGCGGAAGTCCATAAATTTTCCCGTCAAATTCGAATGATTTGTAGACACCTGGGAAAAAGTTGTATTTGTCTCCTTCATACTCCTTGGCATTCAGTTCTTTGACGTATTTGGCTTTAACGAGCGTACCAAGCTCAGCCCCGCCATGAACCATGGTGATGTCGATCGGTTCGTTGGAGGCCATATACGCCTTCAGCTTGTTTTTGAATGGCTCCTCAGCCAGTGCTTCCACATCAATCTTGATATTGGGATTGTCTTTGACATAGCTGTCAATAGCCATCTGCTCGGCCAGTCCTTGTCCGGATTTGCGATCAGGCAGGTTGGAAAATAACCGCAGCGTAATTTCTTTTTTGGCACCTGAGGCTGCCGGGCTTGGCGTATTTGCAGCTGGATTTGGCGTTGTTTTCGTATCAGTGCCGGCTCCACAAGCTGCTAATGTACCAACCATTGCCACAGCCGTTGTAAGCAAAGCAGCCTTAACCATTGGATTCGTTTTCTTCATAAGTGAGCTCCCCCTGAATAATAAATTTGATTGTCTCGTTTGTAAGGTTCGTTTGTTACTTGGATCATAGCAAAGTGTGCGCTAAGAAACAGTAGAGAAAAAACGGGTAAAGTTTAATTTTATCGAATGTTTGGATGCCTACGTTGTGAAAACTGCCGCTGGGATATACAATACAACCAGAATCAGTATCATACCTGGAGATGATCAATATAGGAAAGCTTTATTTAAACCTGAGTATCAAATATAAAATCTTCATTCTCTTTTACCTGCTCATTGTCGTCCTTTGTTTAACGCTGGGTTATTATTCCTATCAAACCTCCAGTAAAGAAATTATTAACAAGGTCAGTACGACCAATCTCGGAATTATTAAAGAAGTTGACAACAATATTGTGATGCTGCAAAAAAATATTGCGGATTGGATAACCGTATTCAGTCTCGCATCCGAGGTACAAAGCCAGCTTAAGAGCAGCGTGGACTCAACCAGTGAGCTGGAAACCACGCTATATTCAGGCTCGTCCGCATCGATCATGAACCAGATGCTGCTCACGCGGAACTTTGATTATTTGGCATTGTATGGACAAGGATCAGCCCCTTTGTTTCAGGTATCCACCGATGATAGCAGCGGCGCCAACCCGTTCATTCACATTCAGGAAAGCGCGGTATACCGCAAAACCGAGGAACAGAATGGCGCTTCCTACTGGTTTCCGCTAACCGATGATAACAATGTGTTCATTCAGAATAACCGGAATGAGAAAATCGGAATGAGCCGGATCATCCGCAATGTCAGCGATGGCAGCACGATTGGATTCATTTTCGTCGGAATTAACCAAAATACGATTCGCAACCTGTACTTAAAAAATTTACATGATCAGAACCATGGCATCGTCATTCTCGATCAAACCGGCTCTCCGTTATTGAAGGCGGGCAAAGATTTTTTTAATATGAACAACCCGGATTTGTCTTTTACAGCGACAAGGCAGCAAAGCGAGTCCGGTTCCATGATTATTAACAGCAATGGGGAGAAGCTGCTCCTTTCCTACAGCGGCATCAACGAAAACGGTTGGAGCATACTGTATGCGGTACCTCTGGCTTCACTGACGCAGGAGCTAAGCTCGATCAAGGTGTTTGTTATTGTATTAATTTTGGCATGTTTGCTCCTCAGTATACCTTTTATGTTTATTTTAACTTCGATTTTAACTGCACCTCTGCGTCAATTGCTCTTGTCGATGAAACGATTTCAGAATGGCCATTTTGATGAACGGGTGGATATTAAATATAGAGATGAAATCGGTGAATTAAGCCGAGGATACAACAGCATGGTCGCTAACATTAAAGCCTTGATCGACGATGCCTACGTGCTTCAGCTTAAAGAAAAGGAAGCCGAGCTCAAGGCGCTTCAATCGCAAATCAATCCTCACTTTTTGTATAACATGCTGGATACGATATTTTGGGAAGCTGAAGCAGCCGGTCAAAGCCGGATCAGTGAGATGATTGTGAACCTGTCCCGATTGTTCCGTTTAAGCCTGAATCGCGGCAAAAGCTTTACCAATGTCAAAAAGGAAAAAGAATTGATTGAATTGTATTTATCACTGCAGCAAATGCGATTCAAGGATCTTTTGGAATATCGGGTTGATATCGCGGATGAAATCGAGCCCTATGTCATTTTGAAGCTCATTCTTCAGCCTTTTATCGAAAATGCGTTAATTCACGGCATTGAGCGCAAGCGCGGCGGCGGAATTGTATCGGTTAGCGGCTCTCTGCAGGGTGATACTTTGCGATTTGTCATTGAAGATAACGGACCTGGCATGGATGCGGCAGCGATTCAACGGATACTGGCAGAACCAGCCGACAGTGACGTGTACACAGGACAAGAAACCAGTGGCTATGCGATCCAGAATGTGAATGCCAGACTGAGACATTATTACAAGGAAGGTTATCAACTGAATTATGAAAGTGAGCTGGGTCAAGGAACCCGAGTTGAAATTGTAATCCCAGCTATACCCGATACCCAGGAGGAACCACGTTTATGATCCATTTAATGATTGTCGATGATGAGGAAAGAGCCCGCACAGGCATACGTTCCCTGATTGATTGGACGAAGCACGATATTACAATTGCTTGTGAAGCCAGAGACGGGGCTGAGGCCCTCGAGCTGTTGAATCATATTCATGTGGATATCCTGCTCACCGATATACGTATGCCGGAGATGGACGGGCTTTCCCTGATTGAGCATGTTTCTAACGAATATCCACATATCAAATGTGTGATTATGAGCGGATACGACGAATTCGCCTATGCACAAAAAGCGCTAACTATTGGCGCCAGTGACTATCTGCTAAAGCCAAGCCGAACACAGGAAATATTGGATACGGTTCTTAAGCTTAAAGCGATCATTGAGGAGGCACGCCAACAGGAGAATACGTTGGAAAAGCTCAAGGTCGGCTTTCGCGAAAGCTTTCCGCTTTTAAAGGAGAAGACTTTAAGCCGGCTGGTGATGACAGATAATCCACCGTTCGAGCGTCTGCTGGCCAATCTGCATATGAATGGAGAGGCGTTTCCCCACCTGTTTTTTGGAATCATTGTCTTACAAATTGATAATCTGCATATGCTGCAGCGAAAGTATGATCAAGAGGATATCGAGCTGTTCAAATACGGTGTCAAGAATATAGCCGAGGAAACGTTTTCTGCCTTATTTCGATGTGCTGCATTTGAACATCAGGATGATATCATCGTTATTTTAAATACAGAGGATTGGACAGGCAGCGATGAACTGAACCAACACGCAGCAGAGGTGCAGCAGCATATTCGTCAATATTTGAAATTCACGGTTTCAATCGGTATAGGCAGCTTTGATCCGGGTATTAGCCATCTGAGAATTTCGTATCAGGAGTCAATCCGGGCGTTGGATATGAAATATTTTATCGGTACCGAAAAGATTGTTGATTACAAGGAAACTGTCGATGATGATCCCGTTCACACCTCCTACCCTTTATCCCAGGAGAAAGCGATCATCCAGGCTGTGGCCACAGGGGATCAGAACGCTATAGCGGACAGGCTGAACGCATTTAACGAAGCGCTTAAGCCAGCCAGCACCTCGAAAGAGCATATTCAAAAGTCCATGCTTGCTCTTGTATTTGCCTTATACCGTTATTGTATCGAGAAAAACGTAAATACGAATGACGTATTCGGTGAAAGTCTTACAGAGCTTACCCGAATTATCGAGCATTCCAGTATGGATTACATCGTACAGACATTAACGAACATCTTATTAAAAGCCAGTGAGCAATTACATGTGAAAAAAAACAGTAATAAAATGTTCCAATCCGTACTTGATTATATGGAGCATAACTATCATAAGGACATCAATCGGGAAACCGTAGCCCGTGAAGTTTTCATTACTCCCGGATATTTAAGCTTTCTGTTCAAGCAGGAGCTTAAAACCAATTTTCTCGACCACTTGCACAAAATTCGTATCGATCACGCCTGCAGTCTGCTCCACGATCGAAGTATGAAGCTAAGTGATATTGCCCATGCCGCCGGCTATAACGATGAAAAATACTTTTTTCAAATCTTCAAAAAGTATATCGGCATGACACCTACCCAATACAGAAACAACTTGGGCGCGGACTCCATATGACTACAGAGACATTAAATACGACGAACAAGGTGTAACCAATGGTTACACCTTGTCTGTACGCCAATTTGTCCTTCAACAGTTTGTTATATACAGCAAAGTAGGTTTATTACATTATTGCAGCAGCTCGATGTCACTCCAGGTTTTTGAACGATTCTGTGTCCAATTCGTCAACGTATTGCTGTACAATTGAATCGTGTAGATATCACCTTCACTGTCTCGGTAAAAGGAAAGTCCATCGTCAGGAGCCTTCGATAATTTACGCAGCTCCAGTGTAGGCAATACCTCGTACAAGCCGTCTTTCTGAGAGTCAGTGAGTTCGCTGGTGAGAGGGTTTAACCCTGTAGAAGGATCGATTCCCAACTCGTTCGTGTAAGACTTGCCGTACAGCCTTACAATCAACCGTCCATCGGGTTCAACCGGATTTCTTGTAGGGCTGCTAAATCCAATCGGGCTGATATCCTGTTCATTCCAGACTTCGTTGGCAAGGCGTATATTACCATTTATGTCCATAATCGCCAGCAAACCGGAGCCGCGGAAATAAAAATCCCTGAACGGCATGCGATCTCGTGCAATCCAAACCGAGCCGTCAGTATTTTTAACAACATACTGTGGCTTATAGGGATAATTCGTGGCTGGGTGCAGTTGTCCATCTATAATCGCGAACAACTGATAGCGGCTGCCTGGCGGCGGTCCTATAACGGCTATCGGGAAATAGGTGTACACGGCAAGCAGCTTTCGCTTGCTATCGATCTCATACAGCGTACCTTCAATCTGCAGCTTGGTATCGCCGAGGATTCCTTGTTCCTCTTTACGCAGCTCTCCAAGCTGGAAGCCTTCATAGGTGAGGCTGTTGTCCACACGTTCAATTGCAACCTTCTTCCCCTCATAGGCTCCAGCCTGTGCTTCCTGAGCAGCCTTGTCACGAATGATTTGCACCTGCTCCTTCGCGACCCATTCCGGTTTCGTTTGCAGCTTTTTATCGATTTTCATCATGGCGTAGGTTTTATAATCTTTACCCAAGGCATCCACATACAAGGCTTCGGCATCATCATATACAATTTGCTGGAGCACTTGGTCCTGACCGCTCCATATCGACAGTCCTTCTTCAAGGCTAAATTGCAAATCCATCCTAAGTCGTGTATGAGCAAACGTCCATGTCAGCGGCATGTAGGTCACATCCCTGAACTCTAGGAACGGATATTCTTCCTTATCGTTAACAATTTGTGCACCCCATAATTGAATGGGAGCAGTGGCCACCTTGGCCGTATAGGTGCGGGTCAACAAGTTTGCTGCCTTGCCACTCTGTACGTATTTTGTTTTCTCAAGAGCCGGGTACATCCAGTAAGGACTCGTACAGCAGCTTCTGTAAATCTTCAAGCCTTCGTCTGCGTTCCAATCGATATTCAGCTCTAGCTCTTGCATCAAGTCCCAGTTTAACGGTATGTAGGTCACATCCTTGTACACCACGAATGGATAATCCAACTGCTTGTTGTTCATAACTTGCCCGTTAACCTTCACGGGGAATTTCACTACGCTCACTTGAACAGAGCCTGTTTCCGCCTCAGCTGTACTTGACCACAAACACCATACGAACAGCACTCCGAGCCAAGTCAGCATCGTTTTCTTTAACATCTGTGCTCGCCTCATTTATACATATATTTTTCCAGCTATGAGTTAGACGCCAGATGTGTCAGAAAAGTTCTTGAGGACGAGCTTATCTAATCGAAGAAGCCTCCGGCTCACACTTGTCAGTGTGGAAGCTGGAGGCTTCAGAATGGGTACATTCGATTCATCGAGAGTAAATCTATCAAACCTTCGCTTGCAGCGGCACGGTGTAATGGGCTGAATCGATCCAGCTGCGGTCCGAAAATTCGCGCCCCCGGACCACAACCTTATCCTCATAAATCTGCACATACATGCCCTGAGCAACATTGTCATTTCCAGAGCTGCGGGTTTTGCCAACCGAGGCATTATTGAACCAATGGAACGAATTATCCTGGTTGTAGTGATTTTCCGTGGCAAAGTTACGATGCGTATGACCCGACAAAACAAATACGTTACGGTACGGCTTAAGAATCTCACGGAATTCCTTGGCTCGGACCAACTGATGCGAGCCTCCATCCGTACCCGGAGCGGGCAGCGGCTGATGGATAAACACAAAAGCGGGTTTCCCGTCCTCATGCTGCTTCATCTGGTTGCTCAGCCAGGCCAGCTGTGCATCCGAATACCAGGCCCCCTCGCCATACTCCGGTTTATCGCCGACATAAGCTTCCTGAGACACCAATATGAAATGAAAGCCACCCATCCAGAAATCGGTATAGGGTTGATCCTTATATCCAAAAAATTTCATAAAACGCTCTTTGGCCATAGCATCGCTCTTGCCGTTAGGCATGGTTTCCTTGGCAAACTCGCCTTTCTTATCTAACCAAATATCATAGTAATCATGATTCCCCATGTTGGCGTAAATCGGAGGAAGCTTGTAACCGTTTAATATTTTGCGCAGCAGCTTGTAATCCGTCTCACGGCCCATATCCGTCAGATCTCCACCCAACACGATACATTCCACCGGAGATTCAAAGCTGCTGACATCTTTTAATGCGCTATGCAGCTTATCCGTCATTATCGAGATCCCATCGGAAATATGAAGATCGCTTAACAGGAAAAAGGAAAACAGCAGCTGACTCGACGTCGGATTGATTGTCTGCTGAGCAGGTGCAGGAGTAGTTACAGCTGTGGAATCAGATTCGGCATGCAGCGGTTTTTCATGATCAAGCACATATTTCCATATTGTACCGCCACCTGCGAGAACCCCCAGGATAGCCAGCATTCTTTTGACAAATTGCCTTCTGGACATCATATGCATACGCCACCTGTTCTATCTAAAAATCTGATGATAGCAGAAGTATAACATACAAATCTTCATCATTTCTTAATAATTCTAGTTTTCCTTAAAATAATCTCATGTACCCTTTAATGAGCAATTGGAAGAGTAACCTCAACCGTTGTACCTTCGTGTTCTTTGCTGAATACCTCTATCGAGCCTTGATGATTTTCAATAATTTTTTTACTGACCATGAAACCAAGTCCGGTGCCTTTTTCTTTGGTTGTGTAAAAAGGCTCCCCGAGTCTGGAGAGGATATGTTCGGGAATCCCAAATCCGTGATCGATGAAGCGAAGCAGCAGATTTTTGCGATCCTTGCTTTTCAATTGAATCACAATCGTGCCGCCCTTGGGCATAGCTTCTATTGCATTTTTGATAAAGTTAATACAGACCTGCTTCAATTGATTTTCGTCACATAAAATGTAAGTCGTCTCCAGCTCAAACTCAGTATCAATTTGCACATTGTTCATGATGGCTTGAGTCCCCAGCAAGGTGGTCACTTGTCCGATGAGAATACGAATATCTTTACGCTCATACTGGACAGATTGCGGCTTGGCGAGAATTAACAGCTCACTCAAAATCATTTCGATCCGTTCAATTTCAGACGAGATAATATCAAAATAGATTTGCTTCTGAAGCGATCCCGATTGCATGAACTGCACAAAGCCTTTAATCGCAGTAATGGGATTTCGGATCTCATGAGCAATTCCCGCTGCCAATTGACCGGCTATCGATAATTTTTTGGAATTGATCACGAGTTCTTCCGCTTGCTTTTGCGCAGTGATGTCTCTGAGGATAACAGCCCAGCCATGGATATGATCTTGTTCATCCCGCATACCGAAGCTTGACAGCATAACAGGAATAACCGTACCGTCCTTCCGGCGTCTGACTGTTTCATACCCGGTGAGTGGCTCATCCGATTTGAATACCTTCTGCCTCATATCCATCTGCGGCGACAGATCAGGGAGCATAATGGGCAGCTTCAGGATGGAGAGGCCAATAATTTCTGCGGCTGACCATCCAAAAACCTTTTCAAATGCATGATTGACCCTGGACACCTTTTCTTCAAGGTTTACGATTACAATCGGATCGACATTATGATCAATAAAAGATTCCAGCTGGTCCTTAGCAGCATTCAGCTCCTGAACGACTCTTTTTCTTTCACTGATATCGCGGTACATCCCCATGATCCCGACTATTAGGCCTTGTTCATCGCGCACTGGGGATAAGGTTCCACTTACTTCGATGAGATTTCCATCTTTACGCAGTCGGACCGTTTCAAAACCTATCACCGAATGGCCGGATTTCACTTGATTCAGATTCATTCTGACCGAATCCTTAAGATGATCGGGTACTATTAGTAATACCAAGTCCGCACAAACAATTTCCTCCAAGCTCCACTGAAACATGCTTTCGAAGGCGGCATTCGCTTCAATAACCTGATCCTCAAGATCAATCACCCAAATCGCATCGGCATTATTTTGAATCAGCGATTCCAGTCTGTCCTTCGTCTTCCTCAGCTCATCCTCAGCTTGCTTGCGCTCAGAAATATCCCTTCCAACGCTAAATAATTTGGAGATTTTCCCTTTTCGATTTCTGATTAGCTTCAAGGTGGTCTCGATCCAAATATAATGTCCATTTTTATGACGGGCTCTGCAGGTAAAGATATCGACCTCCGAGATGGGAAAAAGGCCGTTATAGATCAAAAATGCCCGATCCTCAGGATGCCAATAATCGGTCGTAACCGTGCCGATCACTTCCTCTGGTTCATAACCCAATATGGTTTTGATTGCTGGAGACACATATCGGGTAATTCCATCCGGCGTACTGTATGAAATGATTTCCTGAGCATTGTCTGAAATAATCTGGTACAGCTCCTGACTTTCCTTCAGCTGCAGCCACAATTCCTTTTGTTTGGTAATATTTTTGGCAATTCCATACACCCCCATCACCTGATGGTTTACGATGATAGGAATATGTGTGACATCAAAGCTGATACAATTCCCATTCTTATCTAATGCCTCAGTCTCATAGCGTTGTGTAAGCCCCTTTGCCGCCAGTGCAAAATGGTATTCTACCTTCTTATTGTCTTTAGGATGCATAAACGTGCGATAATTCACCGCGTTGTGCTGAATCTGTTGATCCGTATATCCGATAAGTCTCTCCACCGAATGGTTGATTGAAGTGAACGTCCCCTCCAAATCCATTGAGAAGATCAGGTCAGGATGATGCTCGAATAACGATCTGTACCTTTGTTCACTGTATAATAATTGGTGTTCTTTCTCCCGCAGCCCTTCTTCAGCCAGCTTAAAGGTGGATATGTTAATAAGCTGTGATATAAAAAATAAAGGTTTGCCTCCCTCATCCCTGACTAAGGAGACGGTTAATTGAAGCCATGTAATAGAACCCTGCTTATGAAAAAATCGTTTTTCCATCTGGTACGATTCCCGCTTGCCTTCGATTAATTGACTCATAAGCTCATGATTAAGCACTACATCATCGGGATGTGCAATTTCTTGAAAAGCGATTCGGGTTAGCTCGTCTTCCGAATATCCTAACATGGAGCATGCGGAAGCATTCGCCTTTAGAACCGCTCCATTTGTTGCTACGAGAGCCATCCCAATCGGTGCATGCTGAAATGCCTGAATGAATATTTCATCCGCAAAACGATAGTCGTTGATCATAAAGTCCCTCCCCGTGTCACAAATCGAAATAAGCTTTTAGATAGCTTTCTAGCAGGATTACCTGCTTTCCTGCATCGATAATATTTTTTTGTGGATTTGTGCTCGGGGGCAACATGCAGAAAATGTACAGACACAGGCAACTACAAAAAAACCTTCATAAACGAAAGGCTTCTTTGTATCACTCAATATCCAAATTATGTAAATTAATCTTATCCATTCAATTAACACAGTCTATTTGAGCCATCTCGGTGACCACCAGTTCCAACTGCCAAGCAATTTCATTAAAGAAGGAACGACGAGCATTCTTATTACGGTGGCATCTATCAAAATAGCTGCTGCGATACCGATCCCAAGCTGTTTAACCCCGACAACGTCGGCAAATGCAAATGGTCCTGTCACCACAATCATAATTGCGGCGGCCGAGGTTATGATTCTGCTCGTTGACGCCAGCCCGATGAGCACCGCACGATCATTGTCTTGTGTCTTGCGGTATTCTTCATAGATTCGCGATACCAAGAACATTCCATAATCCATACTGATACCAAAGGTCAGTCCAAATATAAATACGGGAATCATGATGGCGATACTGCTTGGTTCCATTCCCAGAATTCCCTCTTCAAAGATCCATACCAGAATGCCGAATGCGGCCCCCAGACTCAGGAGATTCATCACAATAGCTTTAAGCGGAATAAGCAGGGATCGAAAAGCAAACAATAATACCAAATAATTGGAAATTATAATGAACAATAGCACGTAACCAAGATTGTGAAATATAGCATCAAACACTTCCTGCTGGTACTTGGCCTCTCCACCCAGCACATACGGTAATTTTGCAGATGCTCCGGTCTGCTCCCGTTGTCTGAGCCACTCCATTACTTGTTCCGAAGACGGGCTTCCCCTTAATGTTACATGAATCAGCATGTGGTTTTTATTCACAAATCGCTGCAGCACCGATCCATATGGGTTCTGTGGTAGCGGCTGCTGCTGTAACGATGCATCCAGCTTCGCAGGCTGAATGCTCAAGGTGGAAAAAACAGAATCAACACGTACAACACTTGGATCCTTTTCCAGAAATTGAACTAAGGCATAAGCCTCCATCCAATCTTGTTTGTTCAGTTTATCGAATTTCCCTTGCACGATCATAACAATAGGAGAGGTCGAAGGAGTAATGAAATGGTCTTGATACACCTCTACAGCCTGACGGGAACTATAAACAGCAGGTAAAGATGAAGCGTCCGGTATGGCAAGCTTCATCCTGCTTACAGGCAGCAAACAGCCGATTAGCAGTAATGAAGCTAATACAAGCATACGCATCGGTTTATTCATTACAAACAGAGATATGGCATACCAAACATTGTTTCTTCTAGCTGCTGATTTATCGGACTGCGGTTTGCTTTCCGCTAGAATGGCAGGCCATAAGAATGACAGCATCGCAGGCAATAAGGTAAAAGTCAGACATACCGAAACGACTATTACAGTCATCGCGCCTACAGCAACCGAAGTGAAAATAGGAAGTGGAATGAACAGGGTTCCCATTAAACCTAACAAAACACTAAAAGCCGAGAATAAGACAGCCCTTCCAGCTGTCTGCATGGCTGTAACCATCGCTGGCTCAGCTGCTTGTCTCTCCAATTCTTCTCGAAATCGGCTAACCAGAATTAAGGTGAAATCAATACTCAAAGCGAGTCCTACCATGGGGATGACATTAAGCACAAAATTGGAAAGCTCCAGCTGTGTACCTATCCCATACATGATCCCCATAGTGCCGGCTACCCCAATCATGCCTATAACAACAGGGATCAGCGCAGAAACGATTCCTCGAAAAGCAAACCACAGGATGATGAACGCTGCCGGTATGCCGATCAGCTCCGCTTTGCGCAAATCATGTTCGCTTGCCCGGTTCACATCATCCTGAACGACAGATTTCCCTGTCATGGTCACCGTCATATCCTGCTGGTTCAGCAAACGGCTATGCAAGTTTGCCAGTACGGGCTTCAGCTGATAAGGCTTATAGGAAAAGGAAAGAAGCGCGTAAGCATAATTTCCTTCAAGCATTCCCTGCGTCTGGAGTGGTGATATCACTTCAGTTAAACCGTCAATTCCACGCAATTGATTTAAGGCTTGTTCGATATAATGCTGAAACCGCTCCAGCGATACGAATTCTTTTTTTTCAAAAACAAGCATGATGGGGTTATCAGGTATATGAAAATCAGCGGACAATAGCTGCTGAACCTGGACATAGGCTCCACTCGGGAGCAAACCGTGATCCTTGAGGACCGTAGGCAGCTTGCTTGCGTAACTACCAAAAAATAGCAGAAACAAAGCCCAGAACGATATAACAACCTTGGGATAGCGGTAAGAGAGCAGTGCAAGCCTGTGAACTCCCATGCTTACTCAGTTCCTTGTAATCGGGTTGCCCGAACCAATTCAATAGCCAGTCCTGGTGCCAGATTCGCTAATCCAGGCAATAGTCGGGGCACCATCGGTAAGCCAAACAACCATTGCAGGAAGCGCCCCCATCTCATAGGACGCTTGAATTCCCGATGTATAGACTGCGTATATTCATGACGCCAGCTTCCAAGTGTTAGGTCCCCACGTAAATAGCGGTCGGCTAGTACGCCACACAATCGCGCCGAACGCAAAGCTATCGACATGCCGTCTCCACATAATGGCGGTATCATGAGCGCAGCATCCCCCACATGTGGAATTACATCCCATGCCAAGGGTCTGCGCTTTAAATCAATCGGGGAGACGGCCGACTGCGTACCTGGCACCGGAGTCGCTTGAGCCAGTTTTCGATATAGCTTTGGGCTTCTGCGGGCCGCAGCTTCTATCATGCCAAGAATCGTTTTTTCTGTTTTTCCAAAAGCGCTCTGTGTCAAAAGCGCCGCAACATTCACAAGTCCATCTTCAATAGGCGCAATACCCAGATAACCACCAGGGAATACATACAATTCAACAACAGGCTCCATCTCTATTCCAGAGTAATGGGATTTCACCCCGATGTGCATAGACTGAACGGAACTCTTAGGAGCAGAGCCCGGAAGTCCAGAACGACGATGAGCCCCCCAAGCAGCGATTACCGTACGTGCCTGAATCTGTTTGTTCAGCCCATCCCGCTTCGTCTCAATCGTATATCCATCCTCATTGGGATACACGGATGTGACCGTTGTTGCCATCTGAAGCTGTGCACCGGACCCTAGAGCCTCGTTATGGAATGTGGAATCCAGTAAATAACGACTCACTCCGAAAGCATGTCCAGGCAAAGGAATCTCCAAGGCAGCGCCGTGACTAAAGATCAGCCTTATCCGGGTAATCATGCTTGGTTGCAGCGACTCCACAGCCTTCATTAAACCTAATGCTTTCAGTGTGTGTTGGGATTCCGGTGAAAGGAATTCTCCGCAAACCTTGTGCCGGGGAAACAACTGACGATCGATCAGAACGGTATCCCAGCCCTGATCCGCGAGCTTTTTGGCCAGACTGCTGCCTGCAACTCCAGCACCAAGAATGGCTGCATCGTAAGTACGATTCATCCCTGCTCAACTCCGTTATTGGAATTAGATCTGGTCTTGTTTAACACGACAACATACCGGAATAACGGTCTCCATGCATAAAACATCCTTGGGGTATCCAACGTTTTCCTCAGATGCTGCCAATCCGCCGATCGAAAGCCTTTGGCTACGGACAATGGACCGTCGTGTAAAATATAACGATTATTGGAAATCATTCGCGTGACAAGCCACACCGCTGCCCAAGCAATCCAATGCCGATGAATATCATTGATCACAACACCTAATCGTGAAGCCTTCAGCATCTTGTCTACGACTGAGGGAAGCTCGTCCGCTGCAAAATGATGTACAAATTGCGTTCCCGTAATGATATCTGCACAGGCTTCCGGCAGTGAAAACAAATCAGCTTTCCTCACCTGCACACGCCGCTCATTCTGAAAGTACAGCCTTGCCTCTTCACAGGCTTCTTCCGTAATATCGATCAATACAAGCTGGAGCTCGATGCGATTCCTGTCCGCCCAGCTCAGGAGATGCGCATTCACATCCCCCAACCCGCACCCAATATCCAGAATAGTTAACTTTCCCGGCTTGCCGGCATCCAGCCACAAACGTTTGACTCCATAAAGTGTTGGCGCAGAGGCACCGAAAATCCGATTCAGCAGCCGAAGGTGATGCAAGGCTTCCCGCAGCGCAGCTCCCCCTATAGTAAGGTCGTCCATTAATTCGGGCTCTTCGGCCCTTCGCTGTATGCTTCTAAACACGGACATGGCCTATAAGCTGTTCTCGACTAATGACTACTGGTAGATACGTTATCGGGATCAATTCTGCGGTCAGACCTGGGCCGAATGCCAAGGCAATCCCATTAGCTGGTCCTGAGCCCTTGCTTTTCAACTCCTGTTTCATCTCGTTCAGGACAAATAACAGGGTTGCTGAGGATACATTGCCATAATCACGAAGTACGGTTCGGCTGGGACGGGTCTCCTCATCTGTAAGCTTGAATAGGCTTTGTATGGAATCAACAATCCCTCGACCTCCGGGATGTATGGCCCATAGCTCTGGATTCGGCTTACCGTCTAACAAATGTTCAACCTCGGCAGGTACCAAGCTTGCGATCAGCTTAGGAATATTTGGAGACAGATAAAGATCAAATCCATAGTTGCCAACTTCCCATACCATCTCATCGGCACAATCCGGCAGCAGAACGGAACGCCCATTGTCGAGCTGAAACACATCCTTATGGTCAGGTCCAGGTGCCCCTATGATGCAAGCCGATGCCCCGTCACCAAAAAAAGAAGCTGCAAATAAGGCTTCACGCTGACTCGAAGGCTGAATATGCAGTGTGCATAGCTCAACGCATACAATTAACACCTTGGCAGACGGATTACCCAAGAGCACTTGCCGTGACAAAGAAATAGCCTTCAATCCGGCAGCGCAGCCCAAAAAGTTAAGCGGTGTCCGATTGACATCCGCGGCTAGTCCCAATTGGTTAGCCAGGACCGTATCCAAGCCGGGCAGAAACTGCCCTGTGCAGCTGACCGTGAACAGATGGGTAATATCCGAGGTCTTGATGTTCCCATCCAGTAAAGCTTTATGAGCAGCATCCACACTTAAGGGAACCGACTCCCTTTTGTAGGTTTGCATCCTGTCCC
Organism: Paenibacillus periandrae; assembly: GCF_022458865.1. Lineage (GTDB taxonomy): Bacteria > Bacillota > Bacilli > Paenibacillales > NBRC-103111 > Paenibacillus_S > Paenibacillus_S periandrae. The sequence goes on from NZ_JAJNMU010000004.1 coordinate 97,412, forward strand.
TGGTTGAAGGGGCATCCTGTGTCGTGCTTCTTGGAAAATAACGGCAGCTATCAGCGGATTCGAGCAGATTCTGTTCGCAGGTGTAGCGTGTTTCTACCCCACACTGCTTAAATATTCGTTTGGCCCAACGTGCGGAATCGGGACTGTCTCTTAACGCTTCTGCTAATCGATGTGCGGTATCCGCCTGATCGATCCGAAATTCCGGTACAGCCGTACCTATGCCCAGGATCGCAATGATTGGATCTGCGTGTTCCATATGTTACATCCATCCCCTCGCGCAATCTTCAAACATGTATTTTCGTGTTGGACATGTATCTGACTTTAACCACATGTATATGCCAATCGGGCTTGTAATATGACATGCAGCTCCCCCACCGATGGAGGTATCCAGATGACAGGTCCTCTCTTTTATACAATCGTTTCCGGTAACGTTTGTATTTGTACAACGACATTATTGTTCAAAAATATATGTAATTTTAAAATTATTATTAAGATTTGAGCGAAAAAACGACTCGTTTCTTGAGATTATGTAAATTTGGGCAAAACGGATTGAAAGTGGAAACATCGTAATGTAACATAGGGAACGTTTCCGGAAACGTTTGTGAATGAGGTGTGCATATGGCAAATATTAAAGACGTGGCTAAGCATTTAGGAATTTCAGTATCTACAGTTTCAAGGGCAATGAATAATCATCCCGATGTGCGCGAAGAAACAAAGCTGCAAGTGATGGAGGCGATCCGAGCTCTAAATTACAGGCCCAATGCGATAGCGAGAGGACTAATTAACAAAAAAACGTATACGATCGGTTTAATGATCCCGGAAATATCGGATCCGTTTTTTGCCGGTCTAGCCAATGCAGTTGAGGATACTTTATCCAAAAAAGGGTACCAGGTTGTGTACGGGAATACGAACCGTGATCCTGAGAAGGAAAAGCAATTTCTTTCTAATGCCATTGAGCGGCAGTTTGACGGGCTTATTATTACTCCCGATTTCTTGGACGATTCATTCAAGGAACTCATTTCCGGTCTGGATATGCCTGTCGTATTTTTACGGAGAAGAACGCCTCCGGGACTATCGGCACCTTATGTTGATGTTGATCATTATGAGGCAGCAACAGAGGCGGTCAATTATTTAATCGGGATGGGCCACAGGCAGATTGGATTTATCGGAATGCCGGAAAGCTCATTTACCGGAATTCAAAGATTGCTTGGCTATAAAGATACCATGTGGAAGCACGGCCTTCTCTCTGATGACAGCAGCATCATGATGAGTGGTGGAAGAAACATAGACAGCGGCCGTAAGGCCATGAGCAAGCTGTATGAGAAAAATCCGAACATAACTGCTGTATTCGCCGGGAACGATTTGCTTGGTATCGGGGCTCTCGAATGGCTGGCTCAGCACAAAATTGCGGTACCGGATCAGATTTCCGTCATAGGCTTCGATAATTTGGAATACACGGAGCTGCACTGGATCCAATTAACTACAATGGAGCAGCCCCGTACGGAAATGGGTACCAAAGCGGCCGAGCTGCTGCTGCAAATGGTTGCTGATAAAGAAATGACGCCTAAATCCGAGTTGATCAAGGCCAAATTGATCGTAAGGCAAACCTGCAAGGCACTGCAAATAACACAATAAATTTGAAATCAAGCTATATCCCGCTTCTTTAACCCCATGCCCATTGGGCAACAAAACAAGGAGGAACAAACGTGTTAAAAAAATGGATTGGTGCATTAACTGCCTTTACGCTCGTCAGTGTTGTAACGTTAACCGGATGTGGAACCAACAGTACAAGTCCAACAACGGCTTCTGCTCCGAAACCGGCTGAAACCAAGGAAGCACCCAAAGACACCCCTGCAGCATCCAAAAAACTGACCGTGTATGCCGCCCTCAATGAAGATGATATTGTACAAATTCAAAAAAAGTTTAAAGAAGATACGGGTATAGAAATCGAATATTTACGTTTAAGCGGAGCTGGAGAGGCAAGCACACGAATTCAAGCTGAAAAAGCTTCCCCCAAAGCAGATATCTTTGTCGGCGGCTCTGTTGAATTTTACGAGCCTCTTGCTTCCCAAGGATTGCTGGAGAAATACTCCTCACCCAACGCTAAGGATCTGGATGCCCAGTTCAATGATCCTAAAGGCTTCTGGCAAGGATGGTATATGGGCGTACTGGGCATCGTGCTGAATAAGGACAGATTCAAAAAAGAGCTTGAACCCAAAGGTATTAAAGAACCGAAAACGTGGGATGATCTGCTTGATCCTGCCTACAAAGGCTTATTCATAACGTCCAACCCGGCTACAGCTGGCGGAGGATACATTTTTGTAGCAGAACAGCTGTTCAGATTGGGTGAAGACAAAGGCTGGGACTATTTGAAAAAGCTCAATGACAACGTTCATCACTACACCCCTGCTGCCGGTGACGGCATTAATCTTACGGCTACAGGTGAATTTGTCGCTGGAATGTCCTGGGCCCATGATATCGTTAAATCCGCCAAGCAAGGCTATCCAATTCAGGTTATCGTTCCGGAGCAAACCGCGTTTGAAATCGGCGGCGTAGGTGTTGTGAAAGGCGGAGCCAACACGGATAATGCGAAGAAGTTCGTCGACTGGCTGTTAACCAAGCCGGTTGGAGAAATGAACACGAAATTATCGAACCGTTATTCAGTTAGAAAAGACGTGGCTCCACCGGAAGGTATGATTAAAATCGAGGATGTTAAGCTTGTGAAATATGATCGTGAGAAAGCTGCCCAGATGAAGGCTGATGTTGTGAAGAAGTTCACTGAAATGACCGGAAAGAAATAACAATCGCAACCGCCATATAAAGCAAACCGCTGACTTGCCTGTGCGGGAAATGTTTCTCTCTTACCACATAGGCAAGTTTAGCAATCGAAAGGTGTGACCTGCCTTGATCTCACGTGCTGTTAAAGACGCATGGGCCGATTTGAAACGATTGAAGCAAGAACCGATTCTGGCTGCGCTTATAGTCATGATCATATTGATCACTGTTTATTTTGTATGCTGGCCGATCCTCAAAGTCATTAGCTTTCCGCAATTAAGCGATTATCTACAATTGTTCAGCAATTCACGTTGGTTTCAGGCAGCGTTAAACAGCTTGTTCATGACGGTTATTTCAACGATTTCCTGCACCGTCGTCGCCTTTATTTTTGCTTATTCCATTACAAGGCTGAATATTCCGCTCAAAGGGCTTTTCCGTTTTATTACCCTTTTACCGATTGTCTCCCCTCCTTTTATCGTCGCGCTGTCGTATATTTTATTGTTTGGCAGGCAGGGGATCATTTCCAAGCATGTGCTGCACCTTAACTTTGATATTTACGGCTGGCATGGGCTATGGCTGGTTCAGACGATTACATTTTTCCCTTATGCCTATGCTGTTATTAACGGGGTCCTTAAGACGGGTCCGACGAACCTGGAATATGCTGCGTATAACCTGGGAGCAACTCGCTGGCAAGTATTTAAGGATGTATTGTTCCCGTTGTGCAGACCTGGTGTTGCGGGAGGTGCGCTCATCGCCGCCATGAATGTGCTGGCTGATTTCGGCAACCCGATGATTATCGGAGGCAACTATATGCTTCTTCCAACTGAGGCTTATATGCAGATGGCCGGATTGTTCGACCTGCCTTCGGCAGCTATGCTGTCTACGGCTCTGCTCATTCCAGCGCTCGGACTGTTTGTACTGAACAGGAATTGGGTCGGCAAACGCTCCTATGTAACCGTCACGGGCAAAGAAACCTCCTTGGCGCCGTATCCTGTCCCTTTTTATGTAAAATGGGGTTTGTTCGCCTTCTGTATGTTCGTTACGGCAGTTATATTAGCGGTCTATGGGGTGCTGTTTTACGGAGCCTTCACGAAGACATGGGGATATGACTGGTCCTTTACTTTGAATAATATGAGCTATGTGTTAGCCAAGGGTAAGGAAATGTTCAACAGCATCAAGTTTGCGCTCATTTCCTCGATTGCAGCAGCATTATTTTCACTGCCGCTTGCTTATATCGTGCAAAGAAAGCAGATTGGGATCAACCGTTTGCTGGATTTTCTGGCCATTTTACCTGGAGCTGTTCCAGGAGTATTTCTCGGCCTCGGATTTGCCATTGCTTTTAACGAAGGGCCGCTCGTACTGACGGGAACCTCCGCCATTATGATTATCGCATTGATGTTCTGGAATTTACCTACCTGTTACAGCGCCAGTCTTGCAGGCCTGCAGCAGATTGGAACCTCTCTGGAGGAGGCATCGCTCAATATGGGCGCTGGCAATTTCAGAACGTTCAAGAACATCCTGCTTCCCCTGCTCAGAGGGCCTTTTCTATCGGGACTTGTACTTTCCTTCTTACGTTCGGTGACCTGCCTAAGCGTGATCATATTCATTTATTCGGCAGGAACGTCGGTCGGTACGGTTTCAATTCTGGGCCTTGTACAGAACGGTGCCTGGGGCAGCGCATCAGCATTTACGGTCGTGCTTATTTCCATCGCCTTCGCCGTACTCGGCATAGCTCGGCTTTTTATGAAAGAACAGGGTAAATCCATTGGGTTATAACGGAGGCATATGATGAGTGCAGAGAACTCGATTATCAAAATTGAAAATGTGACGAAGCAGTTCGGAGCTTTCAAGGCGATCAATAATGTATCACTGGACATACAAAGAGGCAGCTTTACCACGCTGCTCGGGCCAAGCGGCTGTGGAAAAACGACGCTGATGAGGTTGATCGCCGGTTTCCATGAGCCCGACTCCGGAGCTATTTATATAGAAGGAAATCAAGTAAACGGCACACCGGTTTACAAAAGAAACACCCCGCTCGTTTTTCAAGAATATGCGCTATTCCCCCATATGACTGTTTTTGAGAATATTGCCTACGGCTTAAAGCTGAAAAAGGTGCCCGCCAATGTGCTAAAGGAAAAAGTCGAAGCGATGCTCGATATGTTCGGACTACAGGGGTTGGAGCACAGATATCCGAAGCAGATGAGCGGAGGCCAGCAGCAGAGAGTCGCATTCGCGAGGGCATTGATCATAGGACAAAATATTTTGCTGATGGATGAGCCTTTAAGCAATCTTGATGCCAAAATGCGTGTGGAAGTAAGAAACGATATAAGAGATATTCAGCAGCGCGCCGGAATTACGGCAATCTTCGTAACCCATGACCAGGACGAAGCACTTTCGTTGTCAGACCGGATTGCCGTGTTCAACAAAGGGACCATCTATCAGGTCGGTACGCCCTGGGAGGTTTATTTTAAACCGAACAACAGGTTTGTAGCCGATTTTGTAGGTGTTGCCAACTTCCTGAACGGTGAAGTGGTTGGCGTGGAAGCTGAGGATTATATTGTCAAATGTGCGGATATGGCGATCAGGGTCGATAAAACCGGTTATACTGCAAAGCTGGGAGACAAGGTGACACTGGTTATAAGACCGGAATGCATTTCCGTTATCCCCTATGAAACTGGCCAAGGAAATTACGATAATGCATGGAGCGGATTCATTACAAGAAGCAGCTTTCTGGGTCGAATGATCAGATATTGGGCAGAAGCCGGTTCTATGCAGTGGATCGTTGATGATAGCAGTCCAAGTGTTCGTGGATATTTGGAAGGCAGCATCCGTATTGCCTTGGACAAAAAGAAGATCCATCTATTAATTGGAGATGAAGCATGAGCCCCATTGTATATGCATTGAATGTGGGTCGGGGTGACGCTTTTTTTCTGGAAATCCCCACAGAAATCGGAGTTTTTGTCGTGCTTATCGACGGAGGGGATCAATTCTTTCATGAGTCTGTAAAACCTTACCGTTTTGCTCAAGAAAGAGGCTGGAAACAGATCGACCTGATGATTCTAACCCATCTGCATCCTGATCATCTGACAGGCTTGCTTGAGGTAGCGGAGCATATTCCTGTCATCGAGGCGGTTATGCCTTACCCTCGGTTCTCGCTCGCTTTAAGTGATATTCGCCACCCAAAAGCGATACAAACTGCCCGGATGTTCCATGCTTACAATCAATTATGGGAGCTGCTGCTCCAGCAAAAAACAACCATATCCTTGCGTCAGCCTTTCAGTAAAGGAACTGCCTCTGCTTCATGGAGTTTCGGACCCTTTGTATTGCGGCATCTGGACCCACTAAATGTCAATGATTTACCGGCTTACGAGAATATTGTGCAGCTGTGTTCTTCATCTCTCGAACCGGTCATACAAGAGAAGCTGCTGATTAATTTCGATTCCTTATCCAATCAGGACAGCAGTGTCTGGTTATTCGAGCAGGCGGATGGTCTTCAGCTATTACTATTCGGTGGTGATGCGCTGCTCTCGAACTGGGATCGGATTATGCAGCATGAGAAGCTGCAGCCATGCGGCTTTAAGGTTGGCCATCACGGTATGGCTGATGGATGGAACGAACAGCTGCTCAGAAAGCTGTCTCCAGACTGGATATTAATTACGAGCAATGACACCGAATATAAACAATTTCAGGATGAATGGGAACGGTTGGCGCAAATGTCTGGAGCTGAGTTATATGTTACAGGCTCACGGCCAGGAACCCTTTACCTTTCATCTATGCTACCGCTGGCTCCAGAAAGGATTGTGTACAAATAATGCCGTCAGTGCATCGCTACCGCATGATCGTCACCGATATTGATGGGACACTGGTGGATCTGCAGCAAATGATCAGTAAGCGCAATAAGGAAATGATTTATGCTTTTCAACAGCAGGGCGGAATCGTCACACTCGCCACTGGGCGGGTCGAGGAAGCCGCGCTGCCATACGCACAGGAGCTGGATATCCGTCATCCGGTTATCTTATACAACGGGGGTAAAATTGTCGATTTCAACACGGATCACTGTTATTTTGAAGCAAGGCTTACGCTGAATGTCATTGAAAGATGCCTTCAACTGCTGCAAGACCAACCGCTGGATATGATTTTTTATGCTGACAAACAAATATGGGTCAAGGAAATTACGGAACCTATCGAGGCCTATATGAAAAAAGATAAGGTACAGTGTCACAGCTGGGATACTCCGGATTTTTTGAAGCAAAGCAATGTCAACAAAATACTGATCATTAATGAGGCTCAGGATTTCTCCGGAGTATCGGAAACACTGGAATCTATGGTGGGGGTTCATTGTGAATTGGTGCGGTCGGAGCCTACGTACCTGGAGGTGCTCCCTCAGTCGGTGTCCAAAGGGCAAGCTTTAATAACGCTTGCGAACCATCTTGGAATCGGGCTGCAGGAAGTGATCGCCATCGGTGACAATTTAAACGATTTGGAAATGATACAGACTGCCGGATTGGGAGTAGCTGTCGGGAATGCGCATCCAGAGCTCAAAGCACATGCGCAATATGTAGCAAAATCCCATCTTGAGCATGCCGTTGCGGAAGTTATACACAAATACGGCCTGCATCCCATATCACATTCATCATGAGTCCATCTATTATCGCCAAAATAAAATAGTTATTTTCGTACAACGGCAGAAATGCCGTTTTTATTTGTTCGTTTACACGTCAAAATCAATCCGACTTCTTCTTGCGTACCGGGTACAGCATGGTGAAATCGAATGTCTCGATGGCTGCATAAGGAATGGTTAAGGCATTCAACGGTTCGAGTGGTACTGTCTCCATCCCCAATACGCCTTGTCGTTTATCCAGCTCATAATCAGGTGACTGCTCCAGCCAAGCAAACATGGCTTCATACACACGCCACATGTGTGCTTCATCTCCGTGCACGTGCGCGCTTGCACACAGCCCACCGCCCACTTCCAATGCTTCTATGCCATCGGGTACATCACCGAATTCAGCAACCGCCAGTCCAACCCAGAGCGTATCGACCTTCCCGCCCCACTGCTCCTGTGGAATGAACACAAATGCGGACGGTCCAAGCGTCAGTCGTTCATCGTCCAACGGAACCTGTGCTGTTAGCTTGCTCCACGCCACCCGTGTACCACTCTTGTCCGGCAGCATCGCCGTCCGTACCGCAAGTACTTTGAAAGGCGCTATTTCTACACATTCAACCGCTATCGTCTCCTGCATCGTTCAACCTCTCCTTTTGCCGATATATTAACATTTTTTGTTAAATGCTCGTTATTTTGTTCTTATTCGCTTTCTCTCCTTCGATTCCTCCTAAACCTTTCTGAATTACTACAATTTATTCATATTCACGCCCCTCGACAATAAAAGCTATAGCTTGACAGTGGGTTTCGAGTACATTTTTAGCGACTATTTGGTAAACTTTGAAAAAAGATTCATAGGAGGAATACGATGATTCAAGAGATGACCGTCTATGCTATCGTGTTTTTTGTTACAATTGGTATCATGCTTATTCTATGTATAGATGTAATCACAAGGAGCCGCCCCGTGAAGCTATCAACCAAAAAAAAGATGGAAATACAAATAGATAGGAATCAGGCTCCCACTGATCATTACGAAAAAAATCTTGCTTTCCCCTTCTATGTCGACTGCACACAAAATTCTGATCAACAACGTGTAGAACATTAGTTCTTGATGCTAAAATACAAACAAGGATAGTCCCGCTGCTTCTCCAGCAGCAGAGCTATCCTTGTTTTCATGTGCACGCATTCCATATTCAGATATCTTCCAGATCTTCCGTAATGTCACCTATGACTCCGTTTTCCATCAAATATTCCCGAATCGCCTTGGTGCTGTTCGGTCTGGGCCATCCATCCTCCAGCAGTCGTTTTTCCGCCCAGAATAACACAATCCCTCTGACTTCCCGTTTGAGTGCATCATCAGATACATGAATAATACTATCCTTCAATATGGTTTTCATATTTACCTTCATGTCGGTTTGCAGCCTGATCTTCATGCCATCACACCCTGTTTGTATGCCTATACTACAGGATATGTCCTTGCACCCGAATAGGTTTCACATTTTTAACAGATGTAAACCGTCACTTATTTGAAATACAATTCGTTCGGATCAGTATTCGATCTTAAATTCGTGACATACCGACAATAATGCTGGTAGTGTGCTTTATACAGCTGGCCGTTTTTGGCAGGGGAATAAGTCAGATACAGCTGGCGGCGGCTGACGTTGGCTGTATTCGGACCGCTTTGATGCGGCGTGAACGAATGAAAAATAATAATATCCCCAGGTTCTGTCTCTACAATTTGTCCCTTCGCCGAATCGATTTCAGCGATTTCCTCCGCGTTCATATTACGCAGCTCGCCCGGCGTTGAGCGGAATTTAGAGTGATAGCCCGGAAATAGCTCCAAGCCCCCGTTTTCCTTAGATGCGCCATCGATGGCGACCATGACCGAAATCAATCCTTCTATCGGAAAGCCCTGCCACCATGAGGCATCCTGATGCATCGTATACCCCGTCACACCGGGAAGCTTATAGATAAGCTTGTCTTTGAACAACGTCGGTTCATCCTGATAAATATCACGAAGCGGGGATAAAATGCGTTCATCGTTCACCAGACCGTGGAATACAGCTGAAAGATCCTGCACAGGGTCGATCTTCTCGATAATGGAACGTTCTTCGATCTTACGGTAACCAACCCGCAGATTGTTCGGATCAAGATATTCGTTCAAGCTGAGCAGCCGCTCGCTATCCTGACGCCATACGGCAGCCTCTTGTTCGGAGAATACTTTTCGCAGCACGAGGTACCCATTATCGTTGTAACTCTTCAATTGATCGTTTGTTAAATAAGCAACCTTCTTCATGGCCTACACACATCCTTTTCTTTTCGACTATATATTATTTGCTCAATTCCTGATATCATCTTACTACTTACAAAACAAGACTTACATGCAGGAAATTCTTAACTTCCATATCTTTTTTTGTGTGTAAACGAGAGGGGGACAAACGATGCTGGATACAATCTTCCAAGCATCTCTGGTTCGCTGGTACAATACTTCAATTAAAAGGTCATTTATGCTGGCAGAGGATACTTACGAGAATTGGGTGCTATTGGCGGCTGATGATGGCAGCTTTTTGTATCGGATGGGTAATGAGGAAGGACGCACCAAATTTGGTGAGCTCCTATTGTGTCCCCCTGGAGTGACACTGTACCGCCAGGCACTGGAGCCTATCTCTTTCCTATTCATCGAATTCAGGTGGACGGATGCAGATAATCGTCCTATTATGTCTGGACCCGATGTCTCTTCAGGCAAAGTTTCCTTCCAAAGAATCGATCATTATTCAGCGACGTTTTCGCGCATTCGCGAGTTTGCCGATTCGAGTATTAAGGGGCAGTTCGCTTATAAGCAGCATTTGTTGACCGATTTGTTGTACTTATGTGCCGCAGAGCAGTTAGACAAGACGACTCAAATTACTACAACGGATCCGGTCATCCGTGCCGCGGTTCGACATATCCACAATCACGCATACGAGCCGCTTTCCTTGAAGCTTTTATCTGATCAAGCGTCGTTGAGTCAGTCGCAATTTTCCAGACGATTCCAGGCCGCTATGGGCGTCTCACCTATCGTGTATTTGACAGCTATCCGAATGCGCAAGGCACAGAGTCTGCTGTTGAATACCGAGCTGACTTTGGAAGCGGTTGCTCAGCAATGCGGCTATCAGAACGGATTTTATTTGAGCCGTGTATTTTCCAATACCTACAGCATGAGTCCTTCTGCCTTTCGCAAAGCTTACCGGATTTGAGAAAGGCAGCTTAACAAAACAATAAATAACCAAAACTATTTTTTATCACAATACTTTTGTTTGTGTTTGAATTTCATATATTCAAACACAAACAAATATGATAAGATGTAAACAAAATCAAATAAACATTCATACGGAGGTATAAGCATGGTACAAAGTTTGTGGGAAGCGTCTAAAGCATCAAAGCAAGTCACCGGTCTGGATCAACTCGTTTATCGTTCCAATCTGATTGGCACGGATCGTCGCGTATGCAATTATGGTGGAGGAAATACGTCCAGCAAAACCATCGTCAAGGATTTCCGTGGTCGTGACGTAGAGGTCATGTATGTCAAAGGCAGCGGTTCAGATCTGGCTTCCATGAAAGCGTCTAATTTTACTGGTCTGCGTATGGAGGATATTCGTCCTTTATTTGAAAAATCGGAAATGCCCGATGAAGAAATGGTCGCTTATCTGGCAAATTGCATGATTGACGCCAAACATCCACGCGCATCAATCGAAACGCTGCTGCACGCTTTTCTTCCATTTAAACACGTTGACCATGCCCATCCCGATTCCATCATCAGTCTCTGCTGCGCCGATAATGGCAAGGAGCTGGCAAGTGAAATTTTCGGAGACCGTTTTGTATGGGTCCCTTATATTCGTCCCGGCTTCACGCTCTCCAAAATGATCGCAGAAGGCGTGCTGAACAACCCTAAGGCTGAGCTTGTCCTTATGGAAAAACACGGCCTGGTCACTTGGGGCGAAACGTCTGAAGCGGCTTACGCCCAAACGATCAAAATCATTACCGAAGCGGAAAACTTCATCGAAGCACGCATTAAAGAAGAGCAGGTTTTTGGTGGCGTGAAGCATGCAGCACTTGCTGCAGAGGTACGCAGAACCGTTGCTGCACAAGTGATGCCGACGATTCGCGGCGCAGTGAGTGATGCCAAGAAGATGATTCTTTCCTTTGACGATGCCGATGATGTTCTGCAATTTGTAGGCGGACACAACTCCGCAGCATTGTCCCAGGTTGGCGCGGCTTGTCCGGATCATTTGGTCCACACGAAGGTTGTTCCCTTGTTCATAGACTGGACGCCCAATGCAGACGATATCGAAGGATTGAAAGCGAAGCTAAAAGAAGGCGTCGCTGCATATAAAGAAATGTACAAAGCTTACTTCGACCGCAACAAAAATGAAGGCGATGTGATGTTTGAGGCTGCGCCGCGTGTCATTCTGATTCCGGGTGTAGGTATGATCAACACGGGCAAAAGCTGGGCGATGTCCCAGGTTAGCGGCGCTTTGTATCACCGTGCAATAGCTGTCATGAGAGGCGCTACCGCTCTGGGTCAATTCGTATCGCTAAGCGAAAACGAATCCTACAATGTGGAATATTGGCCATTAGAGCTTTACAAATTGTCACTCGCTCCTGCAGAAGCGGAATTTTCCCGCAAAATTGCTTTTATTACCGGCGGAGCTGGCGGGATTGGCAGTGAAACGGCTCGTCGTCTTGTATCTGAGGGTGCGCATGTCGTACTGGCCGACCTTAACCTGGAGGGTGCCGAGAAGGTTGCGGCAGAAATCAATGCCAAGTATGGAGAGAACCGCGCGATTGCCGTCAAGATGGATGTAACGAGCGAAGAAATGATTCAAGCTGCTTATGCTGAGACTTCTATCACCTATGGTGGTGTGGACATTATCGTCAACAATGCCGGTCTTGCCACCTCAAGTCCCTTTGATCAAACATCACTCAAGGAATGGAATCTGAATATGAACGTGCTTGGAACGGGATATTTCCTTGTGGCCCGTGAAGCCTTCATCCTGATGAAGGAACAAGCTATCGGCGGTAACATGGTATTCATTGGCTCCAAAAATTCCATATATGCTGGAAAAAGCGCGTCTGCATACAGCTCTGTCAAAGCGCTGGAAGCTCATCTCGCACGTTGTATCGCTACAGAGGGCGGAGAATTTGGTATTCGCGTCAATACGATTCTGCCGGATGCGATCCTGCAAGGCTCTGCGATCTGGAACGGAAGCTGGCGCAATGAACGTGCCGCTGCCTACGGCATTGAGCCCGATCAACTGGAAGAGCATTATCGGAAACGCACCACCCTGCTCGTTAATATTTATCCGCGTGATATCGCCGAAGGAATTGCCTTCTTTGCATCTTCCAAATCCGATAAAACCACAGGCTGCATGCTGACAATTGACGGCGGCGTTCCTGCTGCATTCACTCGTTAATCATTGATGGTGCAAGTATGTTTTTAAGTGTACTCCGATGTATACAAACCAATACAATGAATGCAATTAATTTCACCCCTTTGTATACATCGGATAACTCATAGATTTACTATTAAAAGGAGGCCGTGACATGCCGTCTGCCACAGGGGAAAAGCTTTGGATTATTCCTGACGGTTACATTCCGGAGTTCAGCTCAGGGACGTTAACCAGCCACGAATCGATCTGTGTATTGAACACATCTTCAGAGGATGCCCACATTACCATTACGATTTTTTTCGAGGACCGTCCTCCGCTTGAGGACATTCAGGAAATGGTTGCCGGCCGCCGTACCAAGCATATCCGCACGAGCTCCCTGGCTACCAAGGAAGGAACATCTATTCCACTTGGTGTTCCCTATGCCATTGAAGTACAAAGCAATATTCCGATTATCGTACAATACAGCCGTCTGGATACAACTCAGGCCGAGAATGCTCTGATGTCAGTCATCGCTTATCCCATCAAATCCTAAGGTAGAGGAGCAAAACCCATGGACAAAAATGTTCAAGCCAATTATGAATTAGCAAAAGAGCTGTACGCAGCTCACGGCATCAACGTCGATCAAGTGCTCGAGCAGCTGGAAAAAGTCAAAATTTCGATGCATTGCTGGCAAGGCGACGATGTAAAAGGATTTCTTAATCGTGATCAGGATTTGACCGGCGGTATTTCCGTAACCGGTAATTATCCAGGAGCAGCACAATCCCCTGCACAGCTTCGAGCGGATCTGGAGAAAGCGTTCTCTTTAATTCCCGGCAAGCACAAGGTAAATCTCCATGCGATCTATGCGGATACAGATGAAAAGGTCGAGCTGAATGAGCTGGAGCCGAAGCATTTTCAAAAATGGGTAGACTGGTGCAAGGAGCAAGGCTTGGGTCTGGACTTCAATCCGACTTGTTTTTCCCATGAAAAATCCAAAGATGGATTTACATTAAGCCACTCCGACCCCGAAATACGTCAATTCTGGATCGATCACTGCAAAACCTCAAGAAAAATCGGCGCCTTTTTCGGTGAGCAATTGGGTCAAACTTGCGTCACGAATGTATGGGTTCCAGATGGCTACAAGGATGTTCCGGCAGACCGTATGGCACCAAGACAGCGCCTGAAATCGGCATTGGACGAAGTATTCGCTGAAGAGCTCAATCCAGCCTATAACCTGGACGCCGTTGAAAGCAAGCTGTTTGGACTCGGCTCGGAAGCGTACGTGGTCGGCTCCCATGAGTTCTATATGGGTTATGGCATCCAGAATAACAAGCTGATCTGCCTGGATGCAGGTCACTTCCACCCGACAGAGGTCATCTCCAACAAGCTGTCATCCCTTGCCCTCTTCACCGATGGCATTCTGCTGCACGTCAGCCGCCCGATGAGATGGGATAGCGATCATGTGGTAACACTGGACGATGAGCTGATCGAGATCGGCAGAGAATTAGTGCGCGGTAATCTGCTTGAAAAAACACATATTGGCCTCGATTTCTTCGACGCGAGCATTAACCGTGTAGCGGCTTGGGTAATCGGTACACGCAACACGATCAAAGCACTGATGCGGGCGATGCTTGATCCCGTGGAAGCGTTGAAGAAAGCCGAGCTTGAAGGCGACTATACTACACGTCTGGCATTGACAGAAGAGTTCAAATCCTATCCTTTTGGCGCCATCTGGGATTACTATTGTGCATCCAAAGGCGTGCCGGTGCGTGAAGAGTGGCTGGCAGAAGTAAAATCCTATGAGCAGGAAGTATTGCTTAAACGCGGAAACTAATTAACGAATAAGGGTGATATCCTTTGGGGAACATTGTCGCTTTTGATCTGGGGGCGAGCAGCGGCAGAGCGCTGCTCGGCCGCCTGACGGATGGCAGGATCGAAATCACGGAGCTTCATCGGTTTTCCAATGATCCGGTGCAGGTGGGCGACCGCTTGCATTGGGATATTTTACGGTTGTATCATGAAATCAAGCAAGGACTGCTAATCGCCAAAAATCAGGGAATTGAAGTAAACAGCATCGGCATTGATTCCTGGGCCGTTGATTTTGGCTTTATCGGCAAAAATGGCGAGCTGGTTGGGAACCCTTATCATTACCGGGATCGACATACGGAAAATATGATGGAAACCTTGTTTGCACAGATACCTGCGTCGGTTATTTTTGGGAGAACAGGCATTCAGTTTTTGCAGTTTAATACAATATTTCAGTTGTTTGCGCTCAAACAGGCTAACTCCCCTTGGCTGCAGGCAGATAACCGCTTTTTAATGATTCCGGATTTGCTGAGGTATTTCTTGACGGGCGAAATGCACAATGAGTTTTCGAATGCTACAACGACTCAACTGTTCAATCCCGTTAAAGGTGATTGGGATGCTGAGCTTCTCCGACTACTGGAATTCCCTGCAGCGTGGTTTGGCAATGTGCTGCAGCCAGGAAGTCAAGCCGGTATGCTGCAAGCATCCGTCTGTGAAGAGCTGGGCATACCTTCGATTCCCGTTTATGCAGTTGCCGAACACGATACAGGATCAGCCGTCGCAGCGGTTCCGGCTACGGATCGATCCTTTGCTTACTTGAGCTGTGGCACCTGGTCGCTGATGGGAACCGAGGTACACAAGCCGGTCATTAATGAAATGGCGCAGAAGCTTAATTTTACTAATGAAGGTGGTGTCGAGGGAACCTATCGCCTGCTCAAAAATATTATGGGCCTATGGATTTTGCAGGAAAGCCGCCGCATGTGGGAGAAAGCAGGAAAATCGTATGCTTTTCCCGAATTAGTACAATTGGCCGGAGCTGCTCAGCCATTCAAGGCGTTCATAGATCCTGATGATGCCTTGTTCCTGGCTCCTGGAGATATGCCTTCAAGAATAGCCCAATATTGCCGTCAAACTGGACAGCAAGCCCCTGAAACGGTCGGTGAAATCGTTCGCTGCATTCTCGAAAGCCTTGCCCTTAAATACCGCTACGTGTTTGAAATGACGGAACGCTTGTCCGGGCAACGGTTTAACGGCTTGCATATGGTTGGCGGCGGTATTCATAATACGCTGCTCTGCCAATGGTCAGCTAATGCGATTGGCAAGCCGGTATGGGCGGGGCCATCTGAAGGCAGCGCTATCGGCAATATGGCCGTTCAATGGATTGCTCAAGGGGTATTCCAGGACATATGGGAAGCACGCCAGGTGATCCGGGATTCCTTTAGTATTATCACTTATGAACCTGAAGCACAAGATCAGTGGGCCGACGCCTACGATCAATTTCTGAAGCTGACAGGAATGACTGAATAACATTGTTTGTGAAAAGAGGTTAAGTATGCTGGTTGCGGAGCGTTATGAAAAGATTGTAGGTTTGGTCAACGAAAGAGGCGGTATCCGAGTTTCTGAGCTGAGCGAGCTATGTCAGGTAACGGAGGAGACGATTCGACGTGATCTGGACCGCTTGGAGCAAGCTGGACGACTGCGCCGCTCGCATGGCGGAGCGGTCAGTGTCAAGGACAATCAGCAGCCGGAAATTCCATATGCTGAACGGGAAATCACCTATGCCGATGAGAAGAAACGTATAGCTCAGGAAGCGATCAAGCGAATCGACCTGAAGGATCGTATCTTGCTGGATGCCAGTTCCACGGCTTGGTATATGGCTGCCGATCTGCCTGATCTGTCTCTCACCGTATTGACCAATGCAATCAAGGTCGCAACGGAGCTAAGCAGTAAAGAAAAGATCGAAGTCATCTCAACAGGCGGCATATTAGCGCAGCGTTCCTTGTCCTTCGTAGGGCCACTGGCCGAGCGTTCCCTGGACGCCTACCATGTCAATAAAGTTTTCCTGTCGTGCAAGGGCGTTCATCTGGACCGCGGCATCAGCGAATCCAACGAGCTGCAGGCCCGTATTAAGCAAAAGATGATCGGCATGGCGGACGAGGTGATTCTATTGGCCGATTCCAGTAAATTCGGTGTGCAGGCGTTCACTCATGTTGCCGATTTGTCTGAGGTCGATGTCATTATTACGGACCGCCGCATAGACAAGGAAACGCTAAAGCGGCTGCAGGAGCTCGGGATTAGCGTTATTACGGTGTGAGACGGAGAGTCTGTAAGGCAATTTGTTTGTTAGTTGTACAAATACATGATCAAAGCCACTCATTTCATAGAAGAAGCCTAAGGTTCACAGTCGATGTGTGAACCTCAGGCTTCTTTTCTTTCATTAGACAGTTTTGTTAAAGACCTGAATGGGCTGTCTATGAAAAATATATGGTGAAACATGTTTGTTAACAAAACCTTGGAACGACTGATTAGACACATTGACGCTTTGCTCAGTATACAGCTTTTGAACAGTTGGCACGGTAAAGGAACGGCATTATTCACAGAATCCAAAACAGGAGAGGTTGCGGTTACATCAGTAAGTGTCATTCCGTCAATCGACTGTTTGAACAAAAGTTTCTGGTAGGTAGCTTCGCTAACCGTTGAGCCTGCCGCAAATTTAACAGTTATGCTACCGTTCACCGCGCTAACAGATGTTATCGTTGCTGGAATCTTGCCAACGATAAAGCCCAGCGTATTGACAGCTGTTCCATTCAAATAGGACAAGCTGTACACCACGTTTTGATCTGCCGCTGCCGACTGCACTTCGGTCACCTTGAAGGTAACGGTATTACCGGATGCTTGAACCAGGGAATGCTCCTCAGTTGAGCCTGCTCCACAGGCTCTCCCGTCGTTGGATGGGCGGCAAGCGTGAAACCTGCTGATACCGTCCTGGAGAGCTTGTAAGCCACAGTATAGACAATTGTCTGGGCAATGTTCGTCGCAGCTATTGTGGGTACGCTCAGCGATACCACAGTACCGTCTGAATTCAGCTGGAGACCCGAAGGAACGATAACCTGAGGATTACTGCCTCCGTACACCGATTGTGTAACAACGAAGTCTTTAATAGTAGGTGTGCTCGAAGGAGCACTACTAAAGCTAATGGTAATGAGTCCATTCTGCACACTTATTCCAGGCAGCGGTGAGTCAGGATCGCGTTGTTCGGTTCCGTCAGGACGTACGATAACGGCGTCAGCTGGAATGACTGCAGGGTGCGCAGCAGCGAATGTTTTAAAAGCAGACAGATTAAGCTTACCGAGATTCGCAGCCATGAATTCGGCATAATTGAGTCGGCCCTCCGGTAAATCCGCAATAAAACTTCAATTTATGAAATCTATCATGTTTTTTGAGGAAAATACAGGGATTAGCAACATGTAAATTTATTAAACCAATTCTCTAAATTATTTATCTTTTAAAAATTAGTACCTATTAAATCAAGTACCTATTAGGAAAAGTATCAACAGAAGCAAAGCCAGATCAGACAAAGATGATTATTCAGCCTGTGAATAACTTTTCAGACAAGCTATCCACTTATGTGCATAAATTCAGACTCGATGATAATTGAGTTATAGATTCAGAGATTTGCAATATATCCCCTTGTTAATAACTAATTCCCCTAAGAAGGCTGCATACTTATCCCCTATCTCCCAACGGTCCACAAAAGCTGTCTAATTAATTAACTACACGTACTGTAATATTTCGAAATAACTAACCATGACGCTTACCAATAGTCTGAATTCATAACTTGAAGTTAATAATAGAGGGCAACCAGCCGCTGATACAGCGAATCCTGTTGCCCCTAGCTGTCGAAATAGGTGGGAATCCACGATAGTTCTGTGTGAATTCTACTTTTGGGAATAATCGTCAATTGATTTCTGGTAAGACTAACAGCCCCCTGAAATTACAGGGAGCTACGCGATAACTTTTCCATTTATTGTAGATGATTCAAGCTCAAGCAGGAAATCCTCCAGATAAAAAGCCTCATGCTGAAGAGTGCTGCCTCTGAACCCATGCTCGTTCGTGGAAGAGACAGGTTGATTCAACGGTTTGCCATACCTCTCTCCAAGCTCAGAGACTGCTCTGCTGCAAACCTTGGCAAATTCGCGAAGCGAGAACTTGTCCTTGATCGCGCGGAAGAACTGGAGCGGCCTTGCTTCGGCATATACCCCTTCATCTTGAGACGCCTCTATATACCGATAAGCTCCGGTTTCCTTCATAATTTCCATATAGGCAGCAAAAGAACGATCCTCAAGCTCGACAGTAAGCAGGCTGACCAAGTCCATACCATGATAACCATAGCGCATCACGATGTCCCGAATCCGAGCCGCTGCAAAACGCAGTATGGTCATGCTGGCATTATGTAAGAGCTGAGCCAAACCGAGGAATACACTGCCATTGCCAAGCTGCTCTACCTCAGAAACCCGATAAAAGCTGAGCAGCTGACGCAGACGAGAGACTGTTTGGGAGTAGGGGATTTTTGCTTTTGGAACCATACGGTAATGCGCACCAGGCACATGCTGAACAACGAAGGTCGGGTTAAGCACCCAATGAACAGCCCAACGGCCCAGCGCATCCTTTTCCACTGAGCATTCCAGAAATAACCGCTGCCCATTGATCTCCACCTCAGAAAGAGACTGCAATAATTCCCGAATTTGCGCGGGGCGTGATTTATGAGTCAGTGTGTACAACCACGAATGGCGTCCAAGCAGCTCTTTATCTTTATGCTTCAGCTTTTCTCCATTTTTGTTCACCATATACAAATACAGCTTTTGAGCGGCAATCGGCAAATTTGTAAACGAAGAGGTGAACACCAGGGGGTGAAACAAGACAAAACGGCCAGTATCCCGTTTAAAGGACTCCAGCTTCCACTCATTAATAATCCCACTGCGAGAAACGGACAAGATGCCAAGGGCAATAAGCTTGTGAGCCTCCGCGTAAAATTGCTCCTTCGTGCAGCTCTCCTCGTACTCTTCGGCCATCAATTGATACAGACGGTGCAGCGGACAGCCTGCCAGCGTCCCCTCCGTGTTAAAGCGGCGCGAGATCGTCATCATAAAACGGATAGTCGTCCCGGTAACGTGAAATTTGCGAAGCGGATGGCTGTTCTTGCGGAACATGACCACCGAATCGCTAGCATAGGACTTCTCCAGATTGAATAGATCGGTGAGGAAGGTATGATCTACCGAGACGGGGTAAGTGCTGCCCAGATTCTTATTGCCCAGCTGCAAATAGCTCGCGCTGCGGTTTACGTCTGACTTTCGTTTGGCCTCTCCCATGACTCGATCATACCCCCTTCCACAGCTTTACAGGTTAATTTGAAAAAATTTGAAAAAAAACTTTACAGGACAAGTGCAATTCATTACAATATACGGACAATCCCTTAAAAGACAAAATTTAAGCAGACCTTCAATCGCGCCTTTTTTTGCGGATTAAGGTTGGGTGAGGTTGCTGACTGCTGGTAACAGCTGCAACCGGTATGGATTTATCGACAATATGAGTATCCAGTGTAATCTGGAGCTCGGAAAGTAAGGTTTGGCGACTTTACTTCCCAGCGAAGCCTCCGCTCACAGCGGAGGTTTTTTTGTTGATCCTGATCACTCAGGATCGTTAAACAGGATTCCGGTATTTTCGACAATACCATTTCAGATTAAGATTGGTCAATCATAGTACAGAGGTGGTTTACTTCGTAGTGGAGAGGTGTTATTTTTCGTAGTAAAGAGGTGGTTCGTAGTAGAGAGGTGTTTACTTCGTAGTACAGAGTGGTTCGTTTTCGTAGTAGAGAGGTGGTTCGTAGTGCAGAGTGGTTTTATTTCGTAGTAGAGAGGTGTTTATTTTGTAGTAGAGAGGTCTTTCGTAGTACAGAGGTGTTTACTTCGTAGTAGAGAGGTGGAAAAAAGCTCGAGAAAAAACTACTTTTTTTCATTTTTTCGTAGTGCAGAGGTGTTTAATTTCGTAGTAGAGAGGTGTTTCACTTGGACCTAACAAAAAACCTCTTCGGATGAAGAGGCTTTTCGGATTAAATAAGCAATCGTTCCTCGATCGTATCCGTCGCTTTTTGCAGCCATTCGCTCGGCTCAAATATAACCTTAACCGGCACCCGGCCTTTCTTGACGATTTCATAATTACGGATAACATCAAAATTTTGCAGCTCATCAAACGAGTTTTTCAGCATCACATACGCCTTGTAATTATCATTCGTGTTCAGACCCAAATGATTAATTAGGGCTTCGACCTCAAGAACAAATTCGCGATCCTTTGTTTTGTTAACGACAATCAAATACAGGTTCTTTGAGGTCGGTGTGGCAAGGTCATTAAACAGCGAGATACTGATCGACACCACGTTGCCAGCCAGAAGATTTTTATACAAATCATCGCTTAGCCTCATAAAAACCGTATTCGTGTCTCGATCGATATCGACATCCTGAAAAGGATTATGAATTTTCGTTCTCCTGCGTTTCTTGGCTTCCGCATCATAAAACTCTTCCATTACAATCGACGTTTTGCCGAGGTTGTCCAGGCTCGTATGCAGGGTATCGTATTCGCCGCCGTTAATATCCGCATTCACATTATGCAGCAGCTCTTTAAAAGCGAATTCAAATTCCTTGGTCTTCCCCTTTTGCTCCCACATCTTAAATACACCGAACAAATTACGCGCGTCATAAGGCAGCAGCAGAGTTCCATTGCTATTTTGATAAAAAAGGTTTCTGAACCCGGATTTATTCAATTCGAGAATTCCCTTTTGGTTACGTCTCAGCTTCAGCGTGGACTCATTGGGAGTGGTTGAAGAAATAAATGGATGGTCAATAAAGTTCCGCTCTACGCTATGGCTAAATTGGCGGTTCTGCTCCTGCTTTCTCTGAATCGCTTTCTCCAAAATCAAAATCTGCATTTCCAAATATTCCTGCTGCTCAAAAAGCTCTTCATTGGGGGTGCTATGATTTTCGAGATTCATCAGGATTTTTTGGGAAATATCATTTCGAGTCTCAACTATTTTTCCTGAGATCCGCTTGAGTTCATATATCTTCTTATTAATAAGGGATGAGCTGTATCCGTTAATCTCTTCATCAAGCTGACCCATGATCATTTTTTCGTCAGAGGATACCGACTTTAGCTGTTTTTTCAGGTCAATCAGCTTTGGAGCGTATTTCTCAAGCACGTTAATAATCGCTTTACTCAATTCCAATTCACCAACCTTTTATATTGCTCATCTCATTGTAGTACGAGTTTCGTAAATTAACAATAAAAATGCTGCAAGTAAAAAGGTTCCAGCCAACCTATTGCGTCAGCGGTACCTGTCATTAACATTCGTATTTCTTGATAAGTCCCTTCAAGTGATACCGCATCAACAGCGTCTGTTCGACCGGATTCATACCGGCTGCCTCTTCCTCCGGCCCATTCTTGCATTCCACGCGCAGCTCGTTCAGCATCAATGCGATAATTATCGGGATCGGAAAGAAGAATACAATATTATAAATCGCCAGCACAAACGTATTTTTTAACAGCAGCCAAAATACCGGATCATGGAAGAAACGATCAAAGTGCTTAAAGCCTACCCAAGGACTGTTCCAACACCCCCGATAAGGCAAATAATCCTTAAAGGAAATCATGACCCCCCACATCGGCAAATATTTAAATATGGCAAAATACAGCAGGCCCGGTGTGACCATCATGTATAAATAACGACCCTTGATAAGCCGGCTCCAGAACAAGCTTGCCTTATGGCTCAAGCTGCTTGCTGTACCGTTCGCCGCCTGTGTTTTCAAATCCAACGCCTCCTTTCTGATAGGTATTATTTAATTTGAGGTAAGCACATCCTCGATCCGAATCGGACGATTCTCCTGAGCGGACTTCCATACCGCTTCTCCCGTTCCAACCGAATAGGCGCCATCTAACGAGCCTGACAAAATATCATAGGGGCGCTTCGGATCGGGACCGAGAAAGATATCCTCCAGAAGTGTCGGGTCCCCGCCACCATGCCCACCCTGCCTGTGAACGACATGAATCGTTTCCTTGGAGCCAAAGAGCGGAAAATAATCGATCGTTTGCACAGGGACAGGGAACGGTACTCTGCCCGAGGAGTGGTATTCCATTGATTCAATACGTCCCTTGGTTCCGTTAATCGCCAGCCGATAGCCTTCATAAGGCAGTGAAAAGTTGACTGAATAGGTGAGCAGCGCTCCGCCACTATATTTGACGTTAACCGAATAAGTATCCTCGATATCAATTTGTGAATCGTAGATACAGGCATCAGAGCGGTATTCGCTGTAAGGAGCTTGAGCATCTACGGTGCCGACAGCGCCGATATGATCGTCTACTACATGAACCTCCTTGCTACGTGACGACCAGCGCATATAATAATTGCAATCGGGCTTCACCTCACAGGTGGCGCAATGGCGTCCGTCTTCTTTTTTCGGATTCAGCTCGCCATCTGGACCGTAGTAATTAAGAGCACCGAACGCAAATACCTCTACCGGCTGCTGTCCCGTCCACCAATTGACCAAATCGAAGTGATGCGAGCTTTTGTGAATCGATAATCCTCCCGAATGTGCCCTGACCCGATTCCACCGTTTGAAATAGCTGGCTCCATAATACGTCGGCAATCAGCCCCAGTGGTCGCCATCGGCTTCTCGGAAAGCACATCCAGATCGTGCTGCAGCGCCTTCAAAATATAAGTGACATGCGTATCGTCACGCCCGGTCACAATAATGACATCCGGATTCGTTTGTGCGATCATTTTATCAAAAAAGCATCAGCCCCGTATTCCGGCACACCGGCAAGCTCCGGGTATTTGCTCTTACATACCTCAAACCTTCTGGAGTCAATATCGAGCAGACCGACGATCTCTGGTTGATTGGAAAATGTCGAAAGCATAGGTCCAATGAACATTTTCAGGCTTCGATTGCTAACGCCGCAAATTGCATACTTTTTTTTCATTCAGCACCTCATTCTTGATATTGGGTTGGATGATTGCAAACCCTGCCGGTGAAGCTGACTTCATTATTTCGAATAAGCAGATAAATAGATACAATCCCGACAGCGACAATTGTGACGAACCCCCGTAAACCACATGGCTATTCGTTATTTGATTACTTATAATCTTTAATGCCCACTTTTATAATCTTTATAGTACACGCCAAAAAAGAGCAGACCTCAACGGCTGCTCCAGTTAATCTATGGATCCATGTACCCCATTACAGCGGCACAAATATCTGTTTGACATTAAATTTCGCTTGAGGTCTTCATGACGTTTTTATACATTTTGACTGCTTCAATTGGACTTTCTTTTGCTGTCATATGGTGCGGAATAACGCGACAGACTTGAACCGGTCCGCCGAACACAGCCGACCTATACTTGTCTACATGCTGCTTCGACAAGGGGCGGTTATAATAGCCGGGAACATATTTATTGATCATTTCCTGAAGTACATGAGTGGCTTCGTCCAAATCTATGATTGGCTCCGCTTGTCCAAATATCATTACGCTCATATAAGCCGTATCCGTTTTGGCAGGTACCGGATCCGTAATGGTTCCGTATTCCTCACATACCGTAAAACACACCTCTGGATTTTCACCCATGACCTGATTACGTCTTCCATCTCCAGCTCCATGAAAATAGAGCTTTCCTTCAGTCCATACATAATTAAGCGGTACCACATAGGGCAGGTTCCCATCTACCAACCCAAGATATCCAATTCTCGCTTGGTGAAGGAAACTTTCTATTTTCTCTTGATCCTGGCATTCCCTGATTTTGTAACGAACCGAATCCATTTCAAAACCTCTCCATTCATTCATAATTTTTCATCCACTCCAACTGTCTTAACTCCGTTACTCTTCTAGAGTGCCGCACGACCAGATTGCAAATACCAGCGTTATTACGGTAGTATAGCAGTAATTGGATTGTGTATAAACATCCAAACATCGCAATTATGTACAATCCATAATTCATATTATAGGGTTGGAGCTTCTATTTGGAGGTGTGCGCAATGATGAAAGTAAGTCGTAAAGATGAAAGACCGATCTGGATGCAATTGCTGGATCAAGCGATTCATAATATTAAAAGCGGAATTTGGCCACCGGGAGAATTACTGATTCCTTCCCGTGAACTTGCTCACCTGATAGGTGTCTCTCGTTCAACTATACAGATCGTCTATGAGGAATTGCTAAGTCGAGGCTATACGGTTACATCTCGTCGAGGAGGAACGCGAGTTAGTGAATGGAATCAAGTCACAGGCTCAACGAAGGAACTAATAACATATGGCCCCATCCCCCCCTCGCTTCCCTTGTTGAACACGGCGGTTGATCAATTACATGACTGGTTCAGAGGCAAAGAACATCGAGAGGTGGATATTGATTTTAGTCCCCATGAACCCTATTTGGATGATCAATTTCAAAAGCACTGGCGACAATCGTTTCTCCACGCATCCGCTGCTATGGACTTATCAAGCTGGGCTTACGGTAATCCCTATGGTTTTACGCCTTTACGCGAGGAGATTCAGCGTTATTTATCACTCGAACGAGGTATCCATATCCAAACAAATCAGATACTGTTGACCTCAGGAGCTCAGCACAGCATTGACCTAATCGCACAATCGCTTTTATCTGACGGGGACACAATTTCTGTAGAAGATCCTGGTTTTCCAGCTTCCTGGATGGCAATGAAATATCGAGGTATGAATGTAGTGCCTGTTCCCGTTGATGAGTATGGTCTTGTGGTTGAGCATATTCACCCACAATCCAAACTTACCTTTGTGACCCCTTCGCACCAGTGCGCGGTCGGGGTCGTTATGTCAGAGCCGCGCAGGCAGCAATTGCTACATAAAGCCGTTCAAGAACAATCTTGGATCATTGAGGACGATTATGATAGTGAATTTCGATATCGTGGGGAGCCGCTTTCAACGCTGATTAGCCAGGAGCCTAATAATACCTTGTACCTCATGAGTTTTTCTAAAATGATTGCTCCGGGCATTCGTATTTCGGCTGTCGTTGGACCTGTTGAGGCAATTGCTCAACTAGCGAGGGTACAGGAGCTGACTTACCGTCATCTACCGATTATGGATCAGCTAACACTAACCCACTTCATCAAGAATGGGCATTTTATGCGCCATATGAGAAGAGTCAGAAATGTATACCGACGAAGACATGAAGCCATGACAAAGGCTATTATGGCTAGCGGTTTAGGGGGGCGTTTCAAACTAAGTGGAGTAGAAACGGGATTACATATGTTACTTGAAGCTGAAGAGTCCTACGACGAAGAAACCGTGACCCAGTCAGCTCTCCAAAAGGGAATACGTGTGTACCCTCTTGGACCGTATTGTTTGGAAAGTAAACGAAAGGGATGGGTATTGGGGTTTGCAAAAGTAGATGAAGCATCGATTGAACAGGGGATTCATCGTCTTGCGGAGTTGATCTTATAGGATCATTCTCCGCAAGCAAATTTCGCTGGATTGATCGTCTTGCCACTCACAAGTGTGACTTATCCGATGCCAGAAACATATTAACGCTTTCGAAGCTTGCTATCTAACTGATCAAAGCAGCGATAATAAGTGAACAGCCCACACTGAGGCGTGACCCGAGAATTGCAACAGATACGTTACCCATCTGAATTTCCTTGGCGACTTTAAAGGGAGTAATCCATCCGAACAAGTAGTAGGTGATAATTTGGGCAGCAATTGCGACCAATCCCCAGAGGAGCAGCTCCACAAGATTAGCAGAATGATAAATAGCCGAGGCCAGTACGACGCACAGTCCGATCATTTTCCCGCCGAGATCGTGAGCGGACGCTAGTCCCGCATTGGCCTTCGTTATATCAGGACTGGCTCCTTCCTTGATCAGCTTCATTTCCTTGTATGGCGTAATTATCAGAAAAATACCCAAGCCTGCGCCAATAAGTCCCAAGGTTGTTACCAAATATAATAAAAAATTAGATATTTGCTCCCATGTAATGATCATATTCAGATCCATGTCGATGTTCCTTTCCTATTTAAGCATCGTAGCCTTAATCCTTGAGACCGACCGGCAAATAAAACGACTCGTTGCCCGTAATTTTATTTCCTAATCGTAATAATACAGCGGAAGGAGTACCTCCGATAACAAAAGAACGCCATAGTGCCCTTCCTGTGTAAGGGCCGTTTAACGTTTGAACTGTAATTTGGGGAAGCTCTACCTGCTTCTGATAAACCATCGGCTGGTCGCGGTACTCATCATTGTCGTTGTGCTCGGCGATAGTTCCGTCTGCGTCATAGAGCGTAACCGATCCGCCCTCCCTGCCATAGATCGGCTTTTCTACGTAAGCATGCTCACCGATAAAGCGATTCTCAAAATACGTCGGCAGCATGTAGCGGGCAACCCATTCATGCTCTTCCTCGCTAAAAAAAACACCGGTTTCGTGAAGGTTCCAGATGAGCGCCAGAAGTGCCTTCGTCTGACATAGAAATGCGCTCGGCGGGTTAATAATACCGACCTTCCCCCGTGCAATCAAATCCAGGGTATGCGCTCCAGTCGGATAACCTTCCTCATCGGTCTCTATAGCCAGCTTTTCCAAAGCATGATGCCGCAGCATTATAGGTACAGGTGTTAAATAATCGCCATCTACAAAATACAGATTATCCTCGTATACCCGGAGATCGGAGAGCGGAACGAATCGGCCGTTCAGTCCCGATTGCTGCAATAAGTAGCGCGTCGTAGCAGCATCCTCCTCATGCCAGTCGAGCGAGCAAAATGCGATAGGCTCCGTGCTATTCGCCAGCTCGCCGTAGCTCTCCAGCATACGTTGAAATGCCTGTGGAAAATGCTGCTCACAGCCTTCATTCGGATTTCTCACACCGTGGTGGCGGCATACGTGGCCATTCACATAATAAGCCTCTACGATTAAAGACGGTGTATCGGCATTAAACTCGATCAGCTTGATGCCGTCCGTTGTCCATGCCAGATCCAAAGCTCCGTAAACCGTTGCAAAAGCAGCTGGAAGCTTGATACGAACCGTCTGCAAAGCCTCAGCGGGAATTCCCATAGCCAGCAAAAAGTCATCCTCCGCCTCCTGCAGCACGGGATAACATTTGTGGAAAATACGCGCAAGGCGATCTGTCGCCTCCTGAAGCTGTTCATGTTCAACGGAGTTGATAAGATGAATGTCAGCCAGCGCGTATTCGGATTCATACATAAAGTCCCACGTAAATACACCCTCTTTACGCAGCGGACCATAGATCGAATTTCTGAGCTCTTCGTAATTCATACAGACTACGCCCCAACCTCTAATCTAGCTCTTAGCTGCTCGATCCCTTGGACCCGGAGCTGCTGGAAGAGCTGCCGATTCCACCCTTGGCGCCGGACGCTCCACTGGATATCCCGTTGGATGAACCGGATGACGCTTTGGGTGCTGATACTGACTTGCTTCCGGATGAAGAGCTGGAAGAAGGAGCAGTAGACGCTGAAGAGGTGAACGAACCAGAGCGCTCAGTTGTCGTAGGCGCTGGCTTGCTGGTCGTTGCTGGTGCAGTTGTAGTCTTTGACTTGCTGTCAGCGACAGGTGTTGTGCTCTTGGCATTGCTGCTGGCTGCCGGCTTATTGTTGGTGGGTGCAGCTGCCTTATTGGATTGCATAGCTTTCCCGGCCTTAGCGGCTCCGATTGCTGCGGCTGCGGCACCTACGGCAAGCCCCGCCAAGGCTCCGGTAATTAATCCTGAGGATACGGACGATTCCCGGCCATAATAAGTATTTCCATTGTAATTGTACACATAGTTTCTATCCACGCTGGCTCCTGAGTCATCGCATTGGTTATCGCCATCATCGTCCTGGCAATAATCCTCTGCAGTGCCGCCATATGGAATATCATCTGTGCTTGCCAACTCTGGAATCTCTTGTATCTCTTCCTCGCCGGATACCACCGCCTCCTGAGCGGTCTTGTTGGCTAATGCAGCAGTGTTGGCGTTTGGGGGAGTTTGTCCACACCCCACCAAGGCCGTAACCATGAATACGGAAACCATTAGCGCCGTTTTATTCATGGGAGCAGTCTTTTCTGTGTGTGTTATCGTTTCTTTTTTGGGCAGCATCATTGGTCACCTCAATCGTTGGTTCTCGCATAATAAACGAACATTTTTCGATCCTCATCAAGCTCGAACGATGTTTTACTCCACTTGCGTCCATTCAGCTTGATCGTTTCCGTTTGCAGCAGCAGCAGAACCTCAAGCAAGCTGCTGCAAGGCTTGAGATGCAGGAGCGGATAATCAGCAGCCTCATCTGCAAATTGTCGGATTTCTACTACAATTCCTTCTTGCTGCACGATTTCAGGTTCGGACTGCTCTATCGATGTATCCGATGGAATCACATAGATCAGATGAACACCGTCTTCCTCTTCCGTACGATGCCGTTCATATATCGTTCCACCGCGAATAAACCAATCGGAGTCGTTGCGTACAAGCAATTCATCGATAGAAATAGGATCATAATGACAGATCATTTCTGCAGGATTATGTAGTAAACGATATTCCAGTCGGGCCATGCCCTGTTCCCCCTCTAATATCCTTTTCTGTAAAAAAATTAACTCGGACTTATTCTACTATAAATATCCAAAATAATCTTGTAATTATTTTAAAATGACAAGCATGAACTCACTTTTTGTCGATAGCTCATTATACGGTGACGACACCTTTCAGTTTCCAAAAAAAAGACTGTCCCCAAGTCAGCATTCTGACCTTGGAAACAGTCTGTCCTTACCCAATCGATTATTTAAATACGTCGCTGACATCTACGGTATAAATATGACGATTCCCTTCATGCGTGGAGTCAAACGATAGCGCAGTTCCGGCCCTGTTCCACCTTGGGTGCAAATCGCAGCGGAAATCTCCGTTAATATGGGGGTAGGAATAGAACGAACCGAGCGTTACACCCTTCCTGTTGACCAAATCATATACATACAGATGACGATAGCTGTCCTCATCGGGGTAGCTATCATACAGCATAATAGTCCTGTCCGGTGAATAGGTGCAGTGGCCATCCCTCAAAAAGTACTGCGGATCCAGCAGCGTAACCTCGTGTGTTTGATCCTTCAATTCATACAATTGAACACCTGCTGTCGAGCCTTCCAAGCCGCTCGAATAAATCACGAGATGCTGCGGATCACGCCAATGATAATGGGATGCATACGCATAATCGGACAGCAGGAATAGATCGGAGCCATCATGGTTGGCTGTCAATATTGCCGTTTTCCAACTTTTACCATTTGAAGGAAAATTCCTTACCAAACAAACAAATCGGGTTCCATCTGTATTCATATTGATGTGATTAATCATAATCTTCTGATCTTCGCCTGCAAAATAGCCCTTGGTAAAGTCCCATATTTTCTGTAACGACAGCACCAGCTTGCTAATCCCTGTATCCAGCTCAATCCGGAATATTCCGTCCTCCTCAGGATGCGGCATATCTACGAACGGATCAGGAGTCCCCTCGTAGCCATAGCCCGGGCGAAAATCATACATCCGGAAGAAATTAACGCTCAGCGCATATTTTCCCGTCGGATCGACATTCACTACAGGCCGTTCCAGAAGTCTTGACTCCCTGGTGTGGACATTCATCACCACGCCTTTAATGCCATCATCCGTCTGCTGATTGAAAATAATTTCATCATTCGGGGCCAACGGATGCCACTGCAGCATCGTTCCCTGCTGAAAATTCCAGGCTGTCGTTTCCGCAAGCGGGATTTCCTGACCCGTCTCCACGTCAATCATGCCCAGTTCGGCAATATCCTCGCTTGTCTGCAGGCGATCCCAAAATTTCACTTTTGTATACAGGTGATAACGGTCATTCCCGCTCCACGACGGATTATCATAATAACCGTAAAAGTAATGCCCTTCGCCCTTCGTTAATCTGTGCACATCCACTGACAAGTTTTTGATTATCTCTATCTCCATTTGTAAAGCCTCCGTCTCCTCATGGTTCAGCATGAAACGCTGCCTATTCTTTCAAAGCTCCAATCAATACACCTTTTACAAAAAAGCGCTGCACGAACGGAAATACAAGTAATAACGGCGCTATAGCAGCCACCATAACGGCGAATTTCAGCGTAAGCGCCACCAGCACACGACCATCACTGACGTCCCCCATCATATCCGTGTTCTGATCGAGAATAAGAATTTCTCTTAAATACACCTGAAGCGGGAACAAATCACGCTGACGCAAATAAATAAGTGCGTTAAAATAGGCGTTCCAGTGCCCTGAGCCATAAAACAAAGCGATAACGGCAATAATCGGCTTCGATAGAGGCAAAGCAACCTTTTGGAAAAAAGTAAACTCGGTTGCGCCATCTACCTCGGCAGCATCGCGCAGCTCCTGGGGAATGTTCATTTCAAAAAAGGTTTTGGTAATCAGCAGATTCCAGGTCGTCACGGCACCCGTGACAATCAGCGCGAGACGCGTATCAAGCAGTCCCAATGACTTGACGATCAAATAAGTCGGAATCATGCCGCCGTTGAAAAATAAAGTAATCACGATAAAAAACATGATCACCTTTCTTCCGGTCAGCTCCTGGCGCGATAAGGCATAGGCAGCCAGCAGGGTTACCGTTACGTTCAAAGCCGTACCGCAGACGGTATAAATGATGCTGTTGTAATAGCCGAGCCAGATCGTACCCGTGGACAGCAGCAGCTTGTAGGCCCCCAGCGTAAAACCTACCGGAACGACCAGCATCGGGTTCGCTATCACCTGGGCCGGATCGCTGAAGGAGGCAGAAATAATGTACAGGAACGGATATATGAACAACACTGCGGTCAGTACCAGCAGCACATAAATGGCCACGTCGGTCACATTTGTTTTTTTTGATATACGACTCATCTTACATCCACCCGCTTTCAAGAGATTCGGTTACCATAGAGAATAGCCGCTGAGTCGCCGGGCCAACCGATTGCACACAATAATAAAGACAAATGTCAGGAACGAATTGAACAAACCTACGGAGGAAGCAAAGCTGTACTGCTGCTGCTCCAGACCGGCTCTATATACATAGGTGCTCAGCACATCTGCCGTTTCATAGGTGGCAGTGTTGTAGAGCAGGTATACCTTCTCGAAGCCTACATCCATCACGCGCCCCAGATCGAGCAGCAGGATCGTAATAATCGTCGGCTTGATACCTGGAAGCGAGATATGCCAGATTTTATCCCACCGACTTGCTCCATCTATTTCTGCGGCTTCATACAGGCTCGGACTGATCCCGGTCAACGAAGCAAAATAAATGATGGAGCTCCAGCCAACCGTCTGCCATACCCCTGAAGATACATAAATCGTTCGAAACCAGCCTGGATCACGTAAAAAATCAATTCGCGTGCCGCCCAATAGCTCAATAATTCCGTTAACAAATCCCGTCGAAGGCGACAAAAAGTTAACAATCAAGCCCGCTACAACGACCGTCGAAATAAAATGCGGCAAATAGCTGACGGATTGGATTACATTGCGAAATTTCGAATTTCTCACCTCATGCAGTAGAATTGCAAACACGATGGGAATCGTAAATCCGAACACAATGGTGTATAGTCCGATCAGCAGTGTATTTCGAACCAAACGGAAAAAGTAGATGGAATCAAAAAAGGCTTGAAAATGCTTGAAACCAACCCAAGGACTGCTCGTCATTCCTTTAAAAGGATTATAGTCCTGAAAAGCAATCAGCGTGCCATACATCGGCGCGTAATGAAATAATAAATAATAGATAGCAGCTGGAGCGATAAACAGATACAAGACCAGGTTCCGCTTCATTTTATTTCGCATCCACATACCGGATTTGCGCTGCACTGCGGTATTTTCCAAGTTGAATGCACCTCCTTAGGCTCACAGGACCTACAGGAAGGAAACCTGCTCCTTCCTGCATTTGGCCTGATTTCACGCTATTTATGTTGTAATGCTTACTACCTTACTTAAGCGCTGCGGTGAATCGGGCATAAGCCTTGCCGTACAAATCAGCAAGCTTATCAGAGCCGATCTTTTTAAGTCCTGCCTGGAAAGCGTCATATTCACTGAAGGGCTTCTTTCCGCGAATAAAAGCATTCATATTTTCATCGATATACGTGTTGATATCTCTTTGAAGCGTTTGCACCTCGTTCAGCTCCTCTTGGGTAAAGTGAAACGCAGGAACCTTCTTCTTGCCTGCGTACTGCACGGCCAGTGCGTTGCCTTTCTTTCCTTCGTCGCTGAGCGTAGCCAAATAATGCTCAGGAATTTGTGCGGAAGGCCAGCCGCTGACATAGCCGACATACGTATTCAGATATCCGAGAATATCAAGCTTCGGATCGTTCGCCACCTTATCTGTATAGGTGGGTACACCGTCCTTCATCGTGTACGTATCGCCTTCCGTACCAAAGTACAGCAGCGTAGCTCCTTCCTTGGAGTAGAAGTAATCCATCAGCTTCGTCAGCTCTACCGCATTTTTGGTTGTGCTGGAAATGGACACGCCACGACCTGGATCGATTTCGTTATGTCTACCAAGAATATTGCGTTCCCCTGTTGGTCCTTTGGGAGCAGCCAGTGCGTTAAAGCCAGGAGTTTTGCCTGCACCCTGCAGCATTTTGTTATATTTAGTCAGGTAACCCGCATTTGAGCCATAAATGAAGCCGGACTGCTCATTCATAATTCTGCCGTCACGCACATCACCTTTCATTTTCTCGTATTCAGGGTCCAGCAGCCCTTCACTGTACAGCTTGTTCAAATATTGCAGGGCATCCTTGTAGCGCGGATCGGTCGGACCGTATTTGATTTTGCTATCCTCGATGAAGAAATCATCGGTACTGTTCGGACCTCGGCTGCCCACGCCAAACGCCCAGATGATCGGGTTCGGATTGTCGGTGAATGGAATCTCATCCGCCTTGCCATTTCCGTTCGGATCCTTTTCTTTAAACGCTTTCAAAACCTGATACAATTCATCCGTCGTTTCCGGAGCCTTCATCCCAACCTTTTGCAGCCAATCCCCGCGGATCATATATCCTGCAAACGCTTGCGTACGAGGGTCCAGCAGCAGCCTCGGGAAGAAATAAATATGCCCGTCAGGTGAGGTGATCTGCCCCTTGACCGCCGGGTTGCTGTCCAGAATCTTCTGGAGATTAGGCGCATTTTTCTTAATCAAATCCTCTAACGGCTGTAGTGCGCCTTGACGGCCGTACTGATCAGCCAGCAGTGGATCGATATGTCCGATAATATCGGGAATTTTACCTGAAGCCATGATCAGGCCCAACTGCTGCTTAAATTCATCTGCTGCCGGGGCGGCTGTCGTTTCCCACTTCACGGAAATATTCGTTTTCTTCGCGATTTCCTTCCACAGGATCTGATCGCTATAGCTGCTGACTCCCGTTGAGCCCGGTGCAGGTATAAAATCAGTCCAGCCCGTAACCGTTAACGGTTTATCGGTAATCATCGTACCCGTGCCTGCTTGTGGTGCAGCAGTACTGTCCCCAGGCTTCGCAGCAGGCGGATTGCTGCTTGTGCATCCAGCTAATACAGTTGTAGTTGAAAATACCAGCGTCACGACTAACAGAGCAAACTTTTTTGTAGACATATTCATCCTCCTCATAATGATTAAGCAATTCTCCATTGACCCCTGATTATGGTTTGATCAAGATAGCGTTTACATGAAAGGCTTTGTATCACTTCCCTTTGCACATTTAGACGCATTTGAAAAAAGGTTGTATAATCACGCTGTTTCACATTGGGTGTGGCGTGTCTTGATAATTAGATTATATATAGTTTCAATCAATCCCACTATTGACAATCAGATCAATTATTTGTATATTTCGCTCATATCGTTTTTTAGCGGGAGGCTGCTCAGAAATATGGAAAATAATGAGAGCTTTATGGTGTATAACGTTGCGGAGCCTTATCAGGAGGTCAATTTTTACAACCGTGCCCAGAATTGGTTTATGCCCGAGCACCATCACACCTACTACCAGTTTATTTGGGTGATTGACGGGACTTTATTGTTTACGATCGGTGGAGAGGAATATACCTTAACGCGTGGAAAAATTTGTATTACGCCTCCGCTGCAGCCGCATTCATTAAGATCGACCACCGGCTATTATCAGTTCGGTATCAATTTGCAAACACCCAAGGATGTCAAGGGTATGATTGGCCTGCTGGATGCCTACATTCCGGATTTTATCATTATCGATTACTCGCATAATCTCGATCTTCTTCCTGTACTTGAGAAGGAATCCAGAGGATTCACCAAGCTGTCGAAAATCAAAATAGCGAATATTTTGGACGGCATTATTGTTTCCTGCGTGGAAATGATTATGAATGGCAATGAAGTTAACTTCAAAAATCATTTGTTAACGTATTTGAATAAAAATTTGAATCTGAAAATTACTTTGAGCGATGTATCCAAGGAGCTTGCGATTAGCCAATCCCATTTGGAGCGGCTTGTGCGGAAGGAATTTGGCTGCGGTGTGATTGATCTCTATAATCAGCTTAGAATTAATAAGGCTTGCTCTTATCTGAGCGCTTCCTACTATACGATCGAGAATATTTCCGAGCTGCTCGGCTTTTATGACACCTCTCACTTTTCGCATTTTTTCAAGCAAAAAATAAAAATGACGCCAACCGAATATCGCAAGCATAAAAACTGGACCAAGTAGCTACAGGGCGTTTTCAATCGAAAAAAGAGCCATGCCATGAACGATGCATCAGCTCTTTGCTTGTAAAGATTCGACTAATTTAAAATCGTTTGCGTCACATATTGATTAAACTTTCGATACTGCTCCACTTCACGCTCATGCGTGACTTTAAAATCTGAAGCCTTTTTCGTGCGGGCCTTCAAGGTAATATCAAGTCCCTCCAGCTGTAAATAGTAGCGGGTTGCGATATGATAATGTCTGCCCTCAAACAAACACGAGGCACCCAGATAGTTCTGGATCAATTCGGCTTTTTCAGGCTCCTTGTTCCAATTGTCTGTCAACCATGAATACAGATTAGGCTGGAACGTCGCCAGCATACCGCTGTAGCCCGCACCGCCTGCTTGCATCGTTTCAAGCACATGCGGATTATTGGCGACAAACACTTTAAGAGGCGTGCCTTCTACGGCTTTGATCTTCGCTTTGATCTGTTCAATATTGTTGCTGCATTCCTTCATGAAGCCAAATCGGCCCGTTTCACCGCACCATTTCATTAATTCCGGAGACATCAGTCTATGGTAGGGATTAGGACATTCATATAAACCAAAATCCACATCTGGGAATTGCGCCAATATTTTCTCAGCATTGGCCTTCCATACTTCGTCGTCCTCATGCTCTTGAGCGAGGCGGTTCGTTACCAGTACAAAAGCATCCACACCGGTTGCCGATATTTGTTTAATTTCCTCCAGCTGCTGCTGGAACGATTCGGATACATGCCCTGATGCCACAACAGGCACTCTGCCAGCCGCCTTCTCTTTGACAAAACGTGCAACCTCTACCCGCTCAGCTAACGAGAGCTGAACCATGTCACTGGATTGGCATACCGCAAACAGTCCATGGACACCATTATTGATATACCAGTCGATTAATTGCTCAAGTGCGTTATAATCAACCTCATTGTCTTTCGTATACGGGGTTAGCATTACCGGCCAAACGCCATTAGGGACTTCCTTCGCTTTTACACTCACTTTAACTCCGCCTCTCATATCACGTTTTAATTAACCTTTAATTCCAGTGGTTGAAATACCCTCCACAAAATATTTTTGCAGCGAGAAGAAAATAATCAGGCTGGGAACAAGCGCAAGCACCGACATCGCAAACAGTGGTCCCCAAGCCGATTCACCTGATGAATCCATGAACAGTCTTAAACCGAGTGGAACCGTGAACAGCTTGGCCGAGTTCAGATACAGCAGCTGCGTGAAAAAGTCGTCCCATGTCCAGACAAAGGTGAACAGGGCGGTCGTAATCAGCGCTGGCGTGCAAAGCGGCATAATAATGCGCCAATAAATCTGGAACGGCCCGCAGCCATCGATTCTTGCCGATTCATCCAGCTCCTTGGGAAGTCCACGTATGAACTGGATCATCAAAAAGATGAAAAACGCCTCGGTCCCGAGCCACTTGGGTACAAACAACGGGAAATACGTATCGATCCAATCCAGATTGCGGAACAGCACATACTGTGGAATGATCGTCACATGGTGCGGCAGCATGATCGTCATCAGCATCAGACCGAACCAGAACTTCTTCAGGATGAAGCCCATTCGGCCAAAAGCAAACGCCGTCAGGGAGGTGGACACCAGATTGCCGATTACACACAGAGCACACACGATAAAAGAATTAATAAAAAAGGTGCTGAATTTGTTTTTGGCGAATCCCGCCCAACCCGTCGTATAATTGGTTAACGTAAACTCGGTCGGCCACAGACCCGGATCAGAGAAAATCAGATTACTGGGCTTAAATGAGCTGGCAATCAGCCAGGCGATCGGATACAGCATGATGACACCGAGCGAAACAATCGCAAAATGAAGCAGCCAAGCCCGATTTCCGAGATGATCAGTCATTGTTAGTTACCTCCATCCCCGTAATTTACCCAGTATTTGGATGAGAGGAAAATCAGTGCAGTGAAGATTGAAATGATAACCAGCAGCACCCACGCCATAGCAGAAGCATATCCCATTTGAAAAGAAGTAAATCCTTTCATATACAAATACAGGGTATAAAATAACGTCGAATCAATCGGTCCGCCCGTGCCTCCGCTAATGATGAACGCCTGCGTAAATGACTGAAATGCTCCGATGATCTGGATCACAATATTAAACAGCAGCACAGGTGTCAGCAGCGGAATCGTAATATTGAAGAACTGGCGAATTTTCCCTGCTCCATCCACTTTGGATGCCTCGTAATACTCATAAGGAATTTGTTTCAGCCCGGCCAGAAAAATAATCATCGAGGAGCCAAACTGCCAGGCAGCCAGCATCGAAACCGAATACAGCGCATATTTGGGATTGGCTACCCAATCCGGCCCCTGATAACCGAGCAG
Source organism: Paenibacillus periandrae (assembly GCF_022458865.1). GTDB lineage: Bacteria > Bacillota > Bacilli > Paenibacillales > NBRC-103111 > Paenibacillus_S > Paenibacillus_S periandrae. The sequence continues at coordinate 135,056 of NZ_JAJNMU010000004.1, forward strand.
ACTGAGCATAACCTGGTTGACGGCACCGTCTGCGCTGAACATCTTGCGCCACAGCACGGAGATGGCTACGCTCCCCCCAAGAAGGGTCGGGATATAATAAAGCGTACGGTATATCCCGAGTCCTCTTAGACCCATATTGAGCAGCATGGCAATCGCCAGCGCAAAAGCAAGCTTGAGTGGTACCGATGTAAATACAAAGGTGAACGTTACCTTCAAAGCATTCATATAATGGACATCATTCGTGAACATCGTCTTATAATTGTCCATTCCGATCCATTCCGAGGGCTTCAGCATGTCATATTTGGTAAAGGATAAATACAGCGAGCTGAGCATCGGACCGAGCGTGAGCAGGAAGATTCCAAACAACCATGGCAGGAGAAAAAGGTAAGCAGCACTATTTTCCTTCCAAAGTCTCCGCAGTTTGTGCCCTCGCCCCTTATTCGTAGCAACAATCGAATTCAACACGGTTCCTCCTCATACAGATTTGATCATCATGCTATCGTTTATTTCTTGACCGATTTTTCAAAGGCATCTACAACTTCCTGCGCAGCCTGATCGATGGTCGCTTTTTTGAAATAAACCTTTTGCGAGGAGCTGACAACGGCATTGCCAAACTCCGTACCGTTAGGGAGATCCTGATCCTTCGGTCCAGCTTTGGAAATATAATTTTCAAAATACGCATAGAATTTTTTCTCTGTCGGATTCAGTGTCTGCTTCATCATGTCACGTACGGCCGATGAGTTGGGGATACCACGCTCACTGCCCAGAGCCTTGGTCGCTTCCTCATCATTAATGAAGAAATTAATGAACATGGCCGCTTCCTTCGGATGCTTGGAAGTTTTATTAATCGTCCAGAATTGGCTGGGGTGTACCCACAGTCCATTTTTGGCTCCTGGTCCGCCGGACGGCAGCGCTGTAATCTGCAGTTCATCCTTCATCCCATTTTGAAATGCCGTTAATTGATTCAGCCAGCTCATCAGAAATACGGTTTTGCCTTTCGGGAATATAGAGGTGTCTACAGATAGATCGGTAAAAGTTGCCGATTCTTCTGGAGTCGGAAGCAGTCCTTCATTTCGCATCCGGTCCCACATCGTGTACCATCTGACCACATCCGCTTTATCAAAGCCTGCCTTGCCGTCCTTATAAATGGTTTTACCGGTTTGGCGCAGGAAATAATTCATATAAAGCGAATATCTCGATTGATCGGCAAAAGCATAATAGCCGGGTCCCAGCGCTTTAACGACTTCCTTGCCATAAGCTTCGTACTCTTCCCAGGAGAATGTATCTTTGGGAGGCTCCATGCCTGCTTTCTTAATCAGATCCGCGTTGTAAAAAAAACCGATCCCATTCGTACCCAGACTGATGCCATAGAACTTGCCATTGTCCTTGCCCGGCTCCAATAAAGCAGGATCGAATTTATCGAGATTGATTTCTTTACTGGTCACATAAGGTGTAATGTCCAGGGCTGCGCCCCGGGCCACCAAATCGGTAATGCCCCCGACATTAATTAAATCAGGAGCGTTCCCTCCGGCAATCTGGGTATTCAGCTTGTCGGAAAACCCGTCAGTACCTGAGTATTCCGCATTAATTTTAATGTTCGGATATTTTTTCTCGAATAGCTCAATGACTTTCAATGTACGCTCGTGGCGTCCTGCTGTCCCTGACCACGTTGCGCGCAGCTCCACCTTTTCATTTTTATTATCCTTGACAGGGGCAGTACCTTGACCCTCCGTCTGTGGACTCGAGCAGGCGGATAACGCGACCAACACCATGGACAACAATCCAATTATAAGCTTTTTCCCTTTCTTCACAGCTAATCCCCCTTGTCATATCGTTATTATCGATCTATGGACTTCTGTATTTCCTTCGTAATCGTCTCACCGCCCAGCTGGTTCCACTGCTGAACGAAGCTATCGAAGCTGTCTAGTGACGCACTGCCGTTAATAATACGGAGAAAGGTTTCCTTCTCCAGCCTTTCGAGCGCTCCCCACCTGGCTTCCATCGTTGTCGTCAAGCCGTAAAATTCGCTGTACACCTTATCCATCGGCGTGTCCACGATAACCTTGGCACCGTATGCCCTCGCATGGGCGCTGACCCAGGCATCAAGGTTTTTCTTCGGGTGCTCACGGTCGATGATCATGTTTTTGTAGCTGCTCTGATATTGAGGCGCAAGCTTTTCCAACTGATTCCTGCCCTCTATAACCTCAAGCACAGCCTTGTAGGAACGCTGCACGGAATCGGTATAATCCAGCAGCAGATCAAAGGGATAATAATGCCTGGGCTGAACATGGTTAGCTTCCTTGTAGGTTTTCAAGGCTTGCAGAGCCGGGTCCATATCACTGCCATAATTGGCTATGTAGCTGTCTACCCGCTCGTACTGCGTGAACTGATTCAGTAAGCGTACGACAGCTTCCGGATTGGGATAGCCCTTTCTGACAACCAGATAACGGTCTGTAATCGGGGCCATATGGGTGACGAACCTCCCGTTTGTATCAAGGGGAACGGCAAAAGCTTTCCATTCTGCAGCCATATCCTTTTTGACGGATTCCCTTAGGGGGCCGCTCGGCGCATACCAGGGGCCAAAGAAAATACCGGCCTTGTTATCGGCGATCGGTTCGTTAGGGTCCTGACGCAGTACAAATTCAGGATCGATAATGCCGGCCTTATACCACCCTGCCAGCATTCCCAGTGCCTGCTTCGTTTCTGGGGCGACCGAGCCGTAATAGATGTTCCCTTTGCTATCCTTCAGCCAGTTTCCCGGGAATGATCGGTAGGTGCCAAATACGGAATCAAGGCCATTCATATTCGACTTTGCACCCCATACGATTGCTTTATTTACCGGAATCCCTATCGTATCCGGCTTGCCATTGCCATCCGGGTCTTGTTCTATAAATGCCTTCGCGATGGCGGCAATATCGTTTAACGTTGCGGGAGCAGGCAGCTTCAGCTTATCCAGCCAATCCTGACGTACCCACACGAGGGTCGGGCTATCCGCTTCAATCGCAATGTTGGGTAGAGCCATCAGCTTTCCACCGAATGTAGCATCTCTTGTCGCAAGTCCTTGGGAGGAATCGTACATTGCTTTTACAAGCGGTGATGCGTATTTGGGAAACACCTCCGTCATATCAGCCAGCATATCGCGATCAACCAGAGCACGCAGCTGTTGACGATCCACGACCATCGCATCCGGCAGATCGTTATCAGCAATCGATACGTTCAGCTTGTTTTTGTAAGCATCGCCTTCATTCCTGATCTGCCAGCTGTGTACAACCTGTATACCGGTCTTGCTCTGGAAATAACGGGACCAGGGATTGTCATCATAGGTATCGCCCTGAGCCAGCCTTCCAGCTTCATTAGGAATCGAAAAACCGATCCTCAGTGTGATAGGTACCTTGTATTTGCCAAAGGCCAGGTCTTCTCCTTTCATTACAACGTCTTGGTTTACCTTGTCGCTCAGTTCCGCACGGCTTGGTGTGTGATCGGGGCTGCATGCTGACAAAGCCAGCATCGTCGTCAATATTAAGGAAAACGGCTTCACTTTCATATAGGTCCCCTATCTACTGTGCTGATCCTTGCTTGCTTTATCATCATACTAGATCCTACTCCAGCAGCGGGATAGAAAGCGGTATCATAACATAGACTCCACGTCCACACTTTGTGAACGAAATTCAACCCTCATCGAACCATTTTCCCTTTCGGGCCATTCGATACTCGGTTGGCAGCAGACCTGTTTTATCACGAAATACTCTGCTAAAATATTTATCGTCGCTAAAGCCGACAGCTGCTGCTATTTCGTAAACCGCCTTGTCACTGGATTCCAGCAGCCTCTTGGCTTCGTCTACCCGCAGGGCACGTAAGTAGTCGCCAAATGAGTCCCCGACCAGCTTCTTGAAGCATTGGCTGAAATAACTGCGGCTCATATTTACTTCCTTGGCAATTGCCTCTTGAGTCAGCTCACTTCCCAGATTATCACGCATCAATTGAATGGAACGGATCAAGCAAGTCATCACTTCCGCCGTCACGGACAGCTCGTAGGTTTTCAGCTGTGTATAAGCAGACAGCTCAGCCGTCCAGCTTCTCCACTCATACCAGTACTGATTTTTCTTGATCGCCGCGATGAGCTGTGGAGCGTTCTTGTGCCAGTGAAAAAGCGGCTCCCAATCGGTTAATAACTGCTGCATGGACAGACGCAGCTGATTGAAGTCAGGGTGTACAGCTTCGGTCTCCTCCAGCAGCCGCTCCCATTCGGATTTATTCAAAGCCCACCTCAGATGTACCCAGTTCGTTAAGCAGGACTCTACAGCATGAGTCCGATTGCTTCCATACCGCCGCTCCAGATCGGCCAAGGTTGTTCGCATCAAGCTTGTTCCGGGTCTGGCCGTGTAGAAAACTCTGTTGTGCAAGGCCTGCGCGAGCAATCCGGACACGTTCTGAATCGATCGTCCTTCCAGACCTGTTAGGTACATCCCCTGCCATCGACGCAGCGCCATGCCTTCCACTGTTTTCACTAGCTCATCATAGGAATACGACTGGCGGAGCGGCAAAGACCACAAATCCGGCGCAATCTCGATAATCCGGTTCTTACGGATAAAGGGCTGCTGAAGCAGCTCGGAACCAGGAGGCACCTCATCCAATGAGCAAAATACAATGGCGGCATGCTCTGTATAAATTTGGGGATGAACCTCTGCCTGCCGATCCAGATGGTATTTCTCCTCGGTATGAATCCGCTCTACAATCCGGTCGATGGTTTGCTCCAGATTGTCCATGTCCAGCAACGTTTTGACCAAATAATCGATAGCTCCAAGCCTCAGCGCATCCTGAATGAAATTAAATTCGTGGTGGCACGTAAGGACGACCGTCCATATTCGGCGGGGCAGCAGATTCACCTGCTGAATCAGCTCGAAGCCCGACATGCCCGGCATCGTAATATCAGTAATCAGCAAATCGATATCCTGAGTTTTCAGCATGTCCAAAGCCGTCTTGCCGTCCGCCGCTTCCCCTATAATATCAATCCCGCGGGCTGACCAATCCAGCATCGAAATAAAGCCTTTGCGCACCAGTCTCTCATCATCTACGACTATCGCTTTAATCATCAAAATCCTCCTTAGACTTAATCGGAATGTCGATCCGGATTACCGTGCCTTTATCGACTACACTGTCGATCGACATCCTGCTCGCATCGCCGTAATATCGTTTAATGAGACGGCTCACATACTGCAAGCCGATCCCCAACCCTCTTTTTAAATTCTCATTGCTTTCAGCCAGCAGCTTGCGGAGCGTCTCATCGTCCATGCCCTGACCATTATCTGTTACTTTCAATAGGAGCCCGTCCGTATCATTCTTATGAATCGAAACTTCAATATAATTATTTCTTTCACCATTGCCATGATAAATTGCATTTTCCACCAATGGCTGAAGCAGGAACCTTGGCATCGCTACATGGCTGACATCTGAATCCACCTGCAGCCGCAAATCAAATTCGTAATCATAACGAATACGCTGCAGCTCTATATAGTTGTTCAGTGCATCGACCTCCTCCTGCACCGTGACAATCATGCTTTGCTTACCGAGATTGTAATGCAGCACCTTGACCAGCAGCGTGACCAAGCGATCAATCTCTTTTTGGCCATTCATTCTGGCCAGCCATTGGACTGTGTTCAGTGTATTATGCAAAAAATGCGGGTTGATCTGGGTTAACAGCTTCTCGACCTCCAGGCGGCTTTTTTCCCTGCCACTCTCCTCAATTTCGGCAATCAGCACATTGATCTTCTGCTTCATTTCCTGAAAATTAATTAAGAGGTGGTCGAATTCCTCGACTCTAGTGAACTGAACGGGAGCGCTGCGGTTCTCCGCCATATAAATAATTTCCTTATTCAGCTTTTTCATCGGCTTGTACACCGTTCTCCAAATAATGAGCGCAAGCAGCAGCGCAAACAAGGTAGTCGCTACGACAAGCAGTGCAATCTTGGTCAGCCACGCATAAATTTCATTATTGAAGGCCGTTTTCTTGACGGCAATAACGAGCTGCCAGCCCTGCTCACTCATCGTATGAAACAAAATATAGCCCTTGTATTCGCTCTCATTATCTATCGCCTGCAGGATAGGCACACTGTCAGCTTCTGTGAACCCCTTTTCATTTTCCATGTAGGTAACCTCCCCCCGCGCATTGATCAATAGGTGGGAAACCTCGATACCATAAGTTTCATTATTTAAAATTTTGCGAAATAAATTGTAATTCGTTTCCAGATACACATATAATTCGAGATTTTCCTTCGTTTCCAGCCTGCGGAGCGAGGAGAAGACAATATTATCGCTGCTCTTGTACATCGTTTTGTGCGGTCCGTAATATACGGCACCCTGGTATTCGGTAAAATGAGGAAGCGTTGAGATGGCTCGGCTCGAATCCACCTGTAAATTCTCAAACTTGTACGGCTGATCGGAACGAGGATCATAATAGAACATCATTCCCAGATTCAAATTTGTATAGCTGATCATATTGATCTTGTCTTTAATGCTTGCCCCAATGTTCGCTTTGTCATAAAAATCGCCTTGCGTAGAATACAACTGTACATCATTAACAATTTTTCCATCTATTGCAAGTTGTTTGGAGGCAAAGTCCAGATTATTCAGGACATTCTCAAGACCAATTCGTTCTTGCTTAAGGGTAGAATAAATCCCATTTTTGATTTTATTTTCAAGAATCGAATAAATACTTCCATAAGTAATAACCGTCAACAGCAGCATAGGCATCAGGCAGGCTATAAGCAAATAAATAACCAGGCTTCGTTTGAGTGATTTGGAGGTTAAACGTGCCAGTACATGTCCTGCCTTTATCATCATATCCTTCCCTCCCATCATCTTTAATCTTATTGGACTAAAGTCCCCTTTCTATAATGGTTATCGTAGTGGTAGTTTTTTTAAATGTCAACGATAAAACCATTTAAGCCTAAAACCCGTGTAAATAAACAAAAAACAGCTATCATCGGATAAGTATCCGTTATGACAGCTGTCTACAATTGGTGAATCGGCTAACCGATGCGATGCTCTACAATAATCGATATATCAATGGTTCCAATGACGCCCAAGCAGCTTAACCGCACCCAGAAGCGATGCTGTGTACGGATGTTGGCTGGAATTCAGACAAGCTGATTGTATAAGCTCCACCATCCGCCCGTCTTTCATGACCAGTACATCCTCACACAAGCTGGGAACGAGCGAAAGATCATGAGTGATAAATAATAGTGATAATTGCTGTTCCGCTTGCAAGGACCGCAACAATTCGATGATGGTATGCTGATGAATCACATCGAGATTGGATACGATTTCGTCACACACGAGCAGCGTTGGCCTCACAATTAAAGCTTTGGCGATACAAGCCCGTTGATATTGCCCACCGCTTAAATGACTCGGAACCGAGCTTAACAAACGCTGTGGTAGTCCGACCTTGGCTGCGTATTCGTGCACAAGCTCCTTTCTATCGCTGTTCCTGAGCTTGGTCAAATGACACAAAGGCTCCTCTATACTTTGGAAAATCGTCATACGGGGATCTAGTGAGGCCGCTGTGTTTTGGAATACAAACTGGATCTGCTGATACCAGCTTTTAAATTCAGCAGTTTTTCTCTCCGGTGCGGGCACCCCATTGAACATAATTCGTCCCGATGTCGGACGCTCCAGTGCCATAATGATTCGGGCCAGTGTGGACTTTCCGCTCCCGCTCTCACCGACAACCGCCAGAGAACGACCTGTTTGCAAGGTGAAATGAATATCTTCAAGAATCGACTTAAACGCGATCCGCTTGCTTATATGCTGGATGTGTAGCATGACTTATAAGACCTTCTCCTTTGGTTCCTCTTATACAGCCTTAGGTTATCATGAATTTCGAACGATACTCCCACAGGGTTCGGGTGTACGCTTGCCGAGGGTGCTTTATGGCATCCTGTGCGTTTCCTTGTTCGATAATAGTCCCTTGAACCATCACCGCAATGGTATCTGCGATATAGTTGGCGATTAGCAGATCATGCGTAACGAGAAGCAGGCTCATCTCCCTCTCGGCAGTCAGCCCTCGCAGCAGAGTGAGAATGTCCGCCTGTGTGGTCACATCAAGAGCACTTGTCGGTTCATCAGCAATCAACAGCTCCGGTCCAAGCAGCAGGGCCATCGCGATCATCACCCGTTGATTCATACCTCCACTTAATTGATGAGGATAACGTTTCATTACTGTATCCGCTGGCTTTAAACCAACCTTGTCCAGCATCCGACAGGCTTGTCGTTCGGCCTCAAGCTTTGTAATCGAAATATGACTTCTCAGCAGATCAACCAGCTGCCGACCGATTGGAATAGCGGGATGCAGCGCTTGTTCCGGGTGTTGAAAGATGATCCCGATATGCTTGCCTCGAATCTGCTGCCACTCTCTGCGGGTAAATGGAACGGTATTCGTACCTTTAAATAATAGCTCTCCCGAGAGATGAAGCTGATTCGGGAGCATGCCCAGCATCGCTTTGAGTGTTAAGGTTTTCCCGCTGCCGCTTTCGCCAATCAGACAAAACGTCTTGCCTGTATGTAAAGAAAAGCTAATGTCCGACACCAGCGTTTGATGATCCTGACTTGTAATGGACAGCTTTTTCACTTCAGCTATAACCGCCATCTGCAGCCTCCTTTGTCGTCTACTTCAGTTTGAACCGCTTCCGCAGCATTTCACCGCATAGTTGGAATGCACAGGCTGTCAGAAAAATAACGAAGCCTGGGAAAAATCCCATCCAGGGTGCAATCTGCAAATAATTTTTCCCATCCAGCAGCATTGCTCCCCACTCGGGTGAAGGAGGCTGAGCTCCGATACCAAGAAAGGACAGACCGGATAAGGTCAGAATGACCCGGCTTACATCGAGAATCAACATCGTCAGCACCTGCGGACCGATATTGGGCAGCACATGGCGGATGATGGTCACAAGACCAAAGGAGCCGCTTACCCGGCTGGACAGGATGTAGGCTTCTTTTTTCACATCGTGAACCAAACCGCGGATCAACCGTACATACTTCGCCCACCAGGACAAAATAATAGCCAAGTATACGTTCTCGATGCCAAAACCCAAAAAGCCGACAATCACAATTGTAAGCAGCAGATTCGGTAAAGCGACAAAAATGTCCGTAATACTCATCAACAGCATATCCAGCCTGTTTCCGAAATAGCCGCTTAGCGTCCCCATCAATAAGCTGATCACGATAACGATGCCTAATATGACAAACACCGGAAACACAGATTGACTAATACCCGCAAGCAATCGGCTGTATATATCCCGTCCCAAATAATCGGTGCCAAACAAATGCTCAAGACTCGGTGCTTGCAGCTTGGCGTTATAATTCGTTGCATAGGGATCATACGGGGACAGCCACGGTGCCCATATGCCAACGGCTATTAACAGAAAGATAAATAGGATAGCTGCTGAACCTATTTTATGATTCGAAACAAATAAGCTCAGTTTTCCCACCTCTGTTTTTCTAATTGAATTCGCGGGTCAGCCCAATAATAGCAAAGGTCGGTGAAAAAATTTAAAATAAAGATGGCAGTCGCCAGCAGCAGGGTACAGCCTTGAATGACCGGGAAATCCCGACGGTATATCATATCCAGCATATAGGTGCCGATTCCCGGAAAGCTGAACATATTTTCTATGATGATCGCCGCACCAAAAAAACTGGGAAAGCTGCTCCCGATTATCGTAATAATCGGCACCAGCATCGAACGAAATAAATAGGATGGATACAAAATCCGCCTTTTCAAGCCACGGGCAGCAGCAGCTTCTATATAAAAAGCCCGTTTATATTCCAGCGTCAGGGAGCGAATCATACGGATAAAATAGACGCTTTCGATGATGCTGATTGCCGTCACAGGAAGCACATAATGGCGTAACGACCCGCTGCCCACAATGGGAAACAGCTTCCACATGACACCAAAACCAAACATCAGCAGAATGGCCAGCCAGTACAATGGAATCGACAATCCCAGAACGGTGCTTGCATAAGTTACCCGATCCAGCAGTGAGTGTTCGCGCAGTCCGATATGAATGCCGAGCGGAACCGAAATGAACAGGGTCACAACGAAGGAGCTGAGCATTAGACGCATTGTCGGTTCCAGACGCGTAACGATCTCCTCGGTAACCGGGATACTTGATATATAGGAATTGCCAAGGTTGCCCTGTATCAGCTCATACAGCCATCTGAAATATTGAACGGCAAAGGATTGGTCCAGCCCCCACTTTTGCTGTAAGGCTGCAATTAATGCCCTGTCAGGGGCAGCCCCAAGGTCCTGCAGGAACAGTGCGGCCGGATCTCCTGGAGCCATACGCATGAGCGTAAATACAAACAGGGTAAACAAAAGCAGAGTGAGAATCAGCACAACGAACCGATTCAACAGATAGCGGGTCATTTATTTTCCCTCAATTTGCAGCTTATGCCATTGGACAGGATCATCTTCAATCGTACCGAAGGAGAAACCGGTGATTTTGCTGCTATGTATAAAGGTCTGCTTCATGTAAAATATCGGGACGGTCATCGCTTCGTCGTGAATACGGGCAAAGATTTGATCAAACACAGGCTGCTGCTTCGCTTTCACATGAGTTTTGGCTATGCTGTCCAGATAACCGTTTAAGAGGTCATCCTGATAAGCAACGGCTGGCACCTTGTCTGTGTTATAAAATAGCGATGACAGGAATCGATAAGGTAATTGGGCATCCGTATAAGTTCGATAAATCATCAGATCGTATTCCTTGGTCTTCCAGAGCGTGTTATAGTAAGCGGCTCTCTCCTGATTGAGAACTTCTACCTGTATGCCGATTTGTTTCATATTGTCTTGAAAAATCTCGGCCATCTCTTTCCATTCCGGATATTCGGTCGTTTGAATGACCAGCTTAAGCTGAATCGGTTTGCCATTCTTTTCATATAGCTTCTTGCTGGCGTTCCATCGGTAGCCCGATGCTTCGAGCAGCTGCTTGGCTTTATCGGGATGATATCCATATGCGGGCTGATTGCTGTCCGTGACAAAGGCGACATTTTTCTGAAATAAACCTCTGACCTCAGCGCCCTTTCCATTCATCATTTTGCTTGTATCGGTTCCGTAATTGATCGCTTGGCGAATGTTTTTATCTGCGAGAAACTCATTTTTTTGATTGATGACAAGGAAATAAGACATTGTACTGCTATTGGTTTCGATTTTGAAATTCTTGTTGTTCTCGAACAACGGGATGTTTTCAAGCGGCAGGTTGCCCATCTCACCACCAGCCAAATCAACCTCACCATTTTGCAGCGCCAGCACCCGAGCCTGCGGGTCTGTAATGACCTTTAGAACTAGCGAGTATGGCGATGGCTTATCCCTCCAGTAATACGGGTTGGCAACCAAGACCGTTTCGGTTCCTTTTTTGTAGCTGCCTACTTGCCATGGACCTGTGCCGATAGCCTTCTTGAACTCACCCTCAATAGCGCCCCGGGGACTTACAGCATCTGGACTCATGATCCGGAAGGGACGGGCTTGGCTCAGCTCCAGCAAGGTTTGGGGAGCGGTCTCCTTAAAGGTGAGTATGGCCGTATATTTGTCCGGTGTTTCGATCTTGGCCAGTTTCTGTGAAATTTCCAATGGCGCATTCGCCTCCTGCTTGACGGCACGCTCTAAGGAGAATTTGACTGCTTCGGAAGTCAATTCATTACCATCCGAAAATTTCACATTTCTCCTCAAATGAAAGCTGTACGTCAAACCATCCTCAGCTATATCCCAGGATTCCGCAAGACTTGGCGATAGCTCACCCTTCCCCTGATAATCCAGTAACGCATCATATACAGAGGCATGTGCGTGTCTGGTGCCATTATAGGTGGCCGCATCCAGCTTGTCTCCCATGGAATCCTGCGTAGTGGCGATAGTAATCGTTGTGGGGCTTTCAGCTTGTACGTCTGCTGCCTTGGGACCAGCTATCTGGGAATTCGAGTTATCCGAGCAGCCTGATAACGCCATAATAACCATAAATGTGAAGAGCATGATGTTAAATCGTGTATACATGTGTACGCCTCCTATTATTTCTTGCCTTTATTATTAATCGTAAATAATACAATTAGCAAGTTATTTTTTTAGAGAGCGATTACATGCCATGATTCGTTATGAGCCAAATCGAAGGTGACTACTATACCTAATATTAACGTTTGACAGTAATTATTACAATTAGTATAATGATCACCATTCGCAAGCATTTATGAACAAAGCTTTTTCAATCATCGCAAAGGAGGCAATATGTATGACTACAGCCAGTGAACAGCAGCTAACCAAAGAGCACCGTGCCTATTGGGATAAGGGGGCGGATATTTATGACGGTATTATACATAACGAGTTTACGAACGGGGCGTACGAAAAATGGGAGCTTATCATTAGCCGACTGCTTAAGGATAAAAAGGGGCTGAAGGTGCTAGATGTGGGTACCGGACCGTGCTTTTTCGGCATACTCTTATCGCGTTTAGGCCATGATGTGACAGCCATCGATTCTTCACCGGAAATGATTGCGAAAGCAAAGAAAAATGCGGCACACTTTGGATGTCCTGTTCAGATCATTGAAACGGATATTTTTGAATTTGATCCTGTTGAGTCGTTCGATCTGATTATTTCCCGTAATGTGACGTGGTTTTTGACGAATCCAGTCAGAGCTTATCGGAATTGGCATTCCTGGCTGAATGAAGGCGGGGATGTGATCATTTTTGACGGGAATTGGAATCTGTTTTTGACCGATCCCAAAGAAGCCTACCTTCAAAAACTGGCTCAGCAGGAGGCTGTTGAACAGGGTTATATTCCTTATCGTACGGAGGATGAAATTGCCGAAGGTCATGATTTTGCCTTGGCTCTGCCGCTCAGCTATGTAAAAAGGCCAATGTGGGATGTGGATATGCTGAAGCATATCGGCTTTACGCAGGTTCAGGTTTGGCAGGGCTTCGATGCAGATATTCTGAGCCATGCCGAGCAGGTGCTGAATCAGCATAAGCCTATGTTTGCTATCACCGCAACCAAGTAATACAGATAACTATGATGACAAAAAGATCGCCAGCCTCCTGTAAAAGGGGATGGCGATCTATGAAGTCAGGCCGCGGAAGGAAAATCGAGCGTGAACACAGCCCCGCCCTCTTTACGATTACGAGCCTTGATAAGACCGCCGCAGCGCTCAACGATGGCGCGGGAGATAGCCAAGCCAAGTCCATTCTCCCCTCCCTTGCCTTTCACAAAGCGATGAAACAAATAGGGAAGCAGGTCCTCCGGTATTCCTGATCCATCATCGATAATGGAAATTTCAACCCTGTCCTGATAAATCCGGGCATGAATGCAGATATGTTTGCTCGCATACCTCGTCGCGTTCGCAACCACATTTAACAGTGCCTGCAGCAGCTTATCCCGATCAGCGGTAATCGCCATTGTATCCTGCTTGTCTTCACCGTACACGATTTCCATACTTAATCCCTTTTGGACCAGCAGCGGCGTGATCCGTTCAATCGTTTCCGTCAGCATATCCTGCACGCTAACCTTTGCCGACTGGAAAATATTTTCTTCGCTATCCAGCTTCGCCAGCAGCGTCATTTCGGTGATAATGTTTTTTAGCCTGCCGCTCTCACTGAGGATAATGTCCAATCCTTTTTGCACGCTTTCCCCTTCAAATATACCGTCACGGATACCTTCCGCATATCCTGATATGGACATTAGTGGAGTTTTGAGCTCATGTGATGCATTCTGGAAAAATTGCTTCTGTACCCGGTTGTATCTATTCAGTTCTTCAGCCAGATCATATACAGTATGGGCAACGACACCGATCTCCCCACCGGCATGGATCAACTGAACCTCAGAAAATCGGCGTTCCTTCACTTTTTTTAATTCCTCTCGCAATCTCATCAACGGTTTAATCAGTTTCTTGGTAATAAATAAGCTGAGCAGGAACATCAATATGCCTCCAACCCCTAATACGATGAGCAGCCTTCCAAACAGCGCCTGTTCAATAGCTGTAATTTTACTAACTGGTGTAATGAGAGTCAATGTACCTTGGGGAATAGCGTTGACTGTGGCTATGAAGCGTGTGTCTCTCCCTTCCCATATATTTTGCAGGCTTGAAACGTTCGCAGTTTCCTGCAGAGTAATATCAACTGTAGTGGCAGCTCTCGTTAAGCTCAACGGGCTAACCGCATTAACTGCTTTGAACCCTGTAATCGAGGTAGACGAAGCAGCCGGGAGTGTGCCGGACACAATATTTCCCATATTATCTGTGATGATAGCATCAACGCCTACTATGGGGACAGCAGCTATGGCAGCAGTGCTACCCGAGAATATCCTCGGAACCATGTTAACTTCTGACGCACCTTCGGTCATCTGGTATGCTTCTTGCTCCAGTGTCTCTTGCATTTTCCAACCCACTGCATGCATATCATCTTTTTGTGCGCCTATAAAATGGTCCAGCAGTACAAAATGAATACTGATCGCAGTAACCGTTAGCACAAGAACAAGCAATATCCCGAAAGCGAGATTAATTTGATGAACCAGCTTCATATTTCAACTCTCCTCCATCCGTTCTCAGGCGATAGCCATGTCCCCATACCGACTCGACTGGCAATTGACCGATTTTTTTGCGTAGGCGTTTGATCAAATGATCCACGGCTCGCTCGCTTCCAAAATAATCGTCTCCCCACACCATGGTTAGCAGCTCGTCTCGTGTAAAAGCGCGATTCGGATGCTCGACTAATGCTTTAAGCAGCTCAAATTCCTTCAGCGTCATTTCCACTTCTTCCCCCTGCCAAAACACGCGTCTTTCTTCCAGCATCAGCTGCAGCTGGCCGACTATGATCTTTGGCAGCTCTGCAGGATTTTTACTGGCTTCATCAGCGTTTTTCAGCTTGTTTCCCCGTTGAAGCTGCCTTTTGACGCGGGCTACCAGTTCACGCGGACTAAAGGGCTTGACCAAATAATCGTCGCTCCCCAGCTCCAAACCGAGAATGATATCGACTTCAGTGTCACGAGCGGAAATCATAATGATCGGCACCTCGGCTTCATTGCGAATCTTTCTGCAAAATTCGTAGCCGTTCATCCCGGGAAGCATAATATCCAGCACCCACATATCCGGAGGGTTTGTTCTCCATAGGTCCCACGCCGCCTCCGCCGTTTCCAATCCAATGGTTTGGTAGTTTTCCTTTTGCAAATAGGCTTCAACAAGATTACGTATATGAAGATCATCGTCTACAACGGCAATCAGATAGCTGTTCAATAATATGACCTCCTATTAAGTCTCTTCTACATTATAACCAAGACTTCGATGGATAGGGGAGAATGCCATTGTTTTTCCACAATTTAACCAATCTTCTGCCACACCTGAACTCTAAACTAGAACTTGTAAGACAAAAACAAACCAAGGAGTGTT
This sequence comes from Paenibacillus periandrae, assembly GCF_022458865.1. Taxonomy (GTDB): domain Bacteria; phylum Bacillota; class Bacilli; order Paenibacillales; family NBRC-103111; genus Paenibacillus_S; species Paenibacillus_S periandrae. The sequence goes on from NZ_JAJNMU010000004.1 coordinate 150,472, forward strand.
GAATCTTGAATCACAAACTGATCGTTAAAAAAATTGCCCTGTCCACCCTGCTGCTGTCCGTTGCTGCCAGTTCTGCCTATGCGAGTGAATCCAGTCAGACCACGACAAGCCCATCCCAAACATTGACATCATCAACCCAATTTCAGGCTGTTACTGCTACTACTGCCGTTAAGCGTACTGATCCTGTGGAGCTGGCTGCAACCTATGCGCCGGATACGGTGAATGATTGGAAAAACACTTTAACTCAATACCATGAAGCTATTCAGAAAAAATTCGGAGCCGTACTCAGACAGGCTACCCCTCTGGATAGCACAGGGACAAACTTAAATATCAGTTTTGCTCGAGTAATGGACCCGACCGATACGAAGGAGATCGCAGATGGCCAGTTCACAAAAGTTCTGACTCAAGGCGAGCTTACGAATCCAACAGCCAGCACTGATATCAAGGCCGGGGTAGCCTTAGCTGTTGCTGCTATTCCTGCTCTTCCAGCTGATGCAGAGACATTCACTCTCACCTCTGCCGAAGCCAAGAACACTGGAAGTGGCGCTACTATTTCTTTAGATAACCCTTTGTTTAAAGGTGAGATGGAACTGCAAAAGGCTGCTGAATCGAAGGATGCCCAAGTGATTACAAAATCCCTGGCCAAGCTATTGGTTCTTTACAAGGATCAAATTGCGGAATGGGGAGCTAAACAATAATTATTAAATAGAAGAATTGCCCATGAGCATTAGTTATTATGTGCTTATGGGCACATTACGGTTTAAGAAGCTAAGCAGACACGTCAAAACGGTTAAACGGACCAAACCGTATAGGGTTCGGGCATCACATTAACTTCGATGATATTCAAATGGAGCACGCTTTTTATCCGGGGTTTGTGAAATCCAATCTCGCGAGGAACGCGCCTTGGTATTTGAGGGTCGCTGTACCTCTCATGAACGCACGTGTCAAAGCAGAATGCTTTGTCAAGAACGGAGTGATATCGAGCAAAGGCCATCCCACAAAAGGATGGCCTTAAAACTTGCCGTTACAGACAGCACGGAGAACCGTATCACAAATAGTGGTAAAGCGGAAAGTCACTGATCGTGTTGAGTGTTTCAACGACATGTATTTTCAATTACAAGTAGGAGATGGAAAATTCCAATATATGGAATCTGTATAAAAATATTGAAGGACGGAAGACTGCGTGAAAATGGATAGGTTTCGCAAGGGTATAGCTTGGTTAGTCACTTGCGTTACTGGGTTTGTAGTCACAAATGGCTACTAAACTGATCTCCGCAACTTCCAACACGCTTTCAACCATCCTATCAGCTTTGAGGTCTTGAGAACTTCGACTGTACTGCATAGCTGATCCGAATATACCCCAACTCAGAAAATTAGCAATCGTCTCCGCTCTCTCTGGCAAGGCGGCGCCACCCGATCTCTCTGTTAACCATTTGAGCAGAATTTGATAAACTTCCTTCTGCATTGCGGTTTCAAACATGGGTTCAAATTCCTTATCTCCAGGAGTCATATATTGCCGAAACCGGATTAGAAAATCGAATACGGCTTGAATCAAGGTTCTCAAACTGCTTCTATTCAATACTAAATCTTCTGGCAATCTTTGCTGTATGATTTTCTGAAATTTTTCTCTCATCCAATACTCAAGGAATGCATACTTGTCCTCGAAATGTGCATAAAAGGTAGAACGATTAACAGTCGCTCTTGTTGTAATATCCTGCACAGATATGGAGTATATGTTTTTCTTTTGCTCAAGCAGCTCCATGAAAGCCTGCATGAATAATTGATGCGTTCTTTTTACTCGCGGATCATTAGGATTTGCCTTCATCCATACACCACACTTTCTTATGGAAAGTTAAACTACAAAATCGCCTAAACGTTGTCAATCCAACAGAAACGGTCTTCTGCTGGTTGTTGTCAGCGCTCAATCTCTTTATTCTTTTATTATACAATGTATTTTACGCAAAACTGTTGTGTAAGCAACACTGTATTTTTATTTGAATCTTCATTTGAATTTTTGTTCGATGCTTGAATCCGCTTTACAAGAAAAGAAAGGATGATGATAATCATGATTATTGTAACCGGGGCTAATGGAAAATTGGGGCGTGCGGTAGTAGGGCGACTGCTTCAGCATGTTCCTGCATCACAGCTTGGTGTAAGTGTCCGTGAACCGAAAAAAGCATATGAATTTCATGATTTGGGAGTTCGTGTCCGGTTGGGAAATTTCGAAGATGCCGAGACTCTGCTTCATGCATTTGAGGGAGCCTCACAAGTTCTCATCGTATCTTCCGGTAGTCTGGGGGAGGCCGCGCTCCGTCAACACCAGACGGCAATTGATGCAGCGAGCAAGGCCGGAGCAAGCCGAGTGCTGTACACAAGCCATATAGGGGCTTCTCCGACGTCACCTTTTGAGCCTATGACAATCCATGCAGCTACCGAAGAAATGCTTAAAGCCTCAGGAATACCTTTCACATCATTTCGGAATGGATATTACAGCTCATCAGGGCTTATGTTTATGGGACATGCCAGCGAGACAGGAGAACTGATTGCTCCCGAGGACGGTCCGGTTGCCTGGACCTCTCACGCCGACCTGGCCGAGGCGATAGCCATGATCATCGTTAATCAAAACTATGAGGGCATAACACCTAATCTTACCTCATCCCAAGCGCTTGATATGAGCGATATAGCTGCGATTGCCTCCAGGGTTACTGGCCGCCCGATTCGGCGAACAATTGTGACCGACGAGCAATACCGGGATGCCTTACTCTCTCAAGGTATTCCTGAATTCACGGCCAACCTGCTTCCAGGTATTTTTCGAGCTAGCCGCAGAGGCGACTTTGCGAAAACAGATTCTACTCTGGCTGACTTGATTGGTCATGCACCCATATCGTTTGAAGACTCTTTGAAAGAAACACTGTCCAATTAATCTTCGCAAACGTGCAGCCATTTACGTTAAAGCAGTGTCGAATGCCATTAGAATATTAGAATAAACTCAAACACAACCGTTTGGGCTTGAAGAAAGGAAAGACAGTGGCAATGCCAAAGAACCAACATCTCTACTTCTGAAGTAGGGATGTTGGTTCTTTGACATGTAGATTAGAAAGGACTTCTCATAAAATTAATAGTATCTATTTCCCAGCTCAGTCGCCTTTTGCAAGTAACGATAGAATGCTACGGCAGCCTGTGCGCGAGTAACTTCCTGTTTGGGGTTGAAGCTTCCATCCGAAAGCGTCATAATCCCGAGTCCAATCACAATGGCTGCTTCACCACGGTTCTTGAGCAAGCCCGCATCACTGAATTTGTCACTGAAAATATTGGCATAGTCCGTCAGTTTTTTATAACCAAGCGCACCTACGATCAATTCAGCCATATCTTCCCTATTCATAATCTCCTGCGGATTGAAATCCTTGCCGCGCTGAATGATTCCGCGGTCAACAGCGTTCTCCACGTAGGCAAAAAGTGGTGATTCATTTTTCACATCTTTGAAGGATGCTGCGCGCTCCGCACCATAATAAATACCGGAGCGACCCCCGTTCATTGCGATAACGAGCATTTTGACCAATTCACCGCGCGTTATGGAAGCATTCGGACTTACTTTTCCGTCTGTGACATCCAGCGCCTGGTAATCCAGCATGATTTGCAGCTCTGTTTGTGCATAATGACCTTCGATATCCGTGACATGTACCTTCTCCAAGCTCATGGCTTCACCGTTAGAGCCATTTCTCCATTGACCGGTTACGGCATCAAGAAAATAACTTTCGCCACTATATTTAGACTGCAGGACATACACGAGCTTGGCCTCTTTGTCGGTTGTATCAGAGCCTTGCGGCAGCTCTCCCGCAGCCATCATTACGCGAATTTTCTCTATGGGCATAATCCCAAACCCTTGATTCAACTGCACATAATTAAGCTTGATCGTATAGGGAGACAACAGCAGCTCCTTAGCCTTGCTTAGATCAATAACAGTTGGCTTCTGCTTCGGATAAGCAACGTTGGAAAAGTTGAACTGATAATTCGTGATGTCTCCCGTCACTTTATCCACAGCCAGATGCACGTTTTCATAATTCACATAAACACCGTCAATCATTCTCTTGAAAGGGATGTCCCAGGCGGTCATCATTTTTCTTTGCTCAGCTGGCATAGTCAATAAATTGGCGATTGCTGCTGTGTCCAGCACTAACTGGTCGGTGTGCGCAGGCAGCTGCTTTTTAACGAATTCGATAGCCTTCGCTTTCGCTTCTTCCACGGTTACCTTCGGCTCAACCGGCTTTTGATCTCCATAAGGTGTATAAGTATTACGGCTAAAGTTGGTAATTTCCCCCGTTTTGCTGTTGACTGTAGCCCATACATTGATCCCCGCTCTAATGTTGGAGTCTGCACTCTTCTCCTCATTCCAGCGAAGGTTCCATATGGACTGTACCTCACCTGTTACCGGATTGGTCGATTCGTTATATGAAGCGTCTTCAAGCTTGACGCCATCCGGAAGCTTAAACGTGGAGCTGACTTTTTCCAACGCCTGTTCCTTGGTCAGATTGAGATTGCTCGCAGGTGGCGCACTTAAAGGCGCATCCGTTAAAGGCTTTTCCGTTTCTTGGCTGACGCTGGCAGCGGGTCCTTGCTTCCATACTTCTCCTGTAGCTGCATTCAGAATTGGGAGCTCCATCGTATATGCAACGACTGGCTTTCTCTCGCCCTTCGCTTCGTTCAGCATCAGATAATTCAGCTTGGGAACGAGCTTGTCTCTGAAGGCTTTGGCAGCTGCTTCTTCACTGATCGGCGTTGCCTTCTCGAAGGTTGAGCTCTCATCCCAATTAAAGCTGTATTGGGTAACGACGCCGTCTCCATTCACCTGAATATTAATACCGTTCTGCGGGAAGGGCACACCATTATGCGTGCGGTCGTATCGAATTGAATACTGGTAGGAGCCATTCAGCGGCGCCTTAAGCGACTGCTCCAGAATGTCGTTATACAGCAACTGCTCACGCTCATCCGGGTTCAGCCTGGCAATCCACTCCGCGGCAATGCCCTTCGCTTTTTGTAGGTCCACTTTAGGAGGATAACTCGGTTTATAATCGGGATCATTGCTGTACGAATAATATTCCATCAGCTTGCCGTTCAATCCGTTAATGGTAATGTTCATATTGCCGATATTTTTGTTATCAACAAGCTTGCGAAAGCTTATGTTCCAGTTTATTATTCGATTCCCGTTGTAGCTGTTGGAATTTAGATTTACCGATTCGATCGTATAGCCTTCTGGTATCGTTACATACGATTTAGCCAGCTCGATAGCCCGTTCTTTGGAGATTTTTGCATCTCCTGGACTAGCCTCGGAGCCACCTGGCGGGATTGACATTGGTCTGGAGCTCATGGCTGCAGGCACTGCTTCATCTGCCAGTGCCAGTGGGACATTGGAAAGTAATAACATCGATACAAGTGCTGCCGTGCTTGCGTTTTTGCGTATCCTCATCATTCATTCCTCCTCAAAGTGCATTACCAATAAATGCTTAATTTTTAAGACGGAATATAGACGAAAAAGGTTGCTGCAAAGACAAACAATTTTTTCTGCTGAATGGAAAAAAGCTCTTTTCGCAAATGCTGCGAGCAGAGCCGTTTGTGAACACACGTTGTTTTTCCTTGGTGGTCAGTGGAAAATCAATAGTCACCCCTGCTTGTCCATCCAACATAATAAATGAGATTACTTGCAGCGTCATCATGAAACAGCGCCTTCGTTTCTCTTTTTTTCAGCCCCGCCTGTTAATAATTACAAATATTGTCATTATCATGTAAATAATGGAGCTTGCGTAATATAGAGACGGCTTGTTTCTTCCCATATTTGGCCCGGTGCCAATCCATATAGTCCGATATCATGGTCTGGCAGCTTGACGTTTGGTGCATTGACGAGGTTAATCTGCGGCTCTGGGCAAAAGAAGCCTTCCTTGGCAAAGTTGTTCCACACCATCCATTGCTTGTAGGAGGTTCCGACATCATAAATCAACTTAATGCCCTGCCTGGCATCCGTCAGTTCCATTCGGTTGCGTCCGTCCTGAGCTTCTGCTGTGTAGTGATTATCCATGACCTCATTGAATGGGTAAACACCATCATCACGCATGTGCTCTTCTTCTCGGCTGAGTGATTGGAAGCGCCCTGTCGGAAGCATACGATCGTTTAGCTCCCACCGACGACCAATCGTCAGTTTGACACGACAATCCGTGGATGCCCCTTCCGATGTGAAAGGCGCGTTGATCGTGGTATGAAACGCAAGCAGGCAAGGCATCGTTCTATGACCATCGTTACGTATGATAACGTGTTGGAGAAGACCATGTTTGCTTAATACATAACGAAGTGTGAAAGTGAAGGTATAAGGAAAATGAGAATAGGCGGGATGGGTCTCATCCACACGAACCGAGACGACCACGTAGCTTTCATTGGCTGTACACCCATAATCGTCAACGGTCCAGGGTGTATTGTACAGAAACCCATGGAGATGATTATTTCTGGATTGCTCGTTGATCGGCAGCTGAAGTGTCGAGCCTTCCCACGGAAATCGGCCATTTTCATAACGGTTAGGCGGAAATAACACGGGGACACCGTGATTAAGCGGACGCGCTTTAAACGCAGGCATCTCCTCCTCGGAGGGCTCACGCAAAAAACGGAAGTCCCTTTTCGTATCGCGAAAAGCAACCAGGTTGCCGCCTATGTTCGGCAGCATTGTTGCTGCATATTTCCCGGATTTCAGCCATATGGCGGGTTCTCCATGAAAAGTGCCTTCCCAAGCAGCGCTATCAGACATGCATATCCTCCTCGTATTGATGTAAGCAAGCTGTGACAAAAGTACTTCTGGTATCCTTAATCATACTGTTAAGAGCTCTGTTTTCTTTCAATAGACAGAGCTTTTACGATAGTCGCGGGGTGAAAGCGCAAATTTTTGCTTGAAAGCCCGCTCAAAGTAAGGCAGCGTATTAAAGCCGGAGGCAAAACAAATATCGGTAATCGGAAGTGTTGTCGTACCGAGCAGCGATTTGGCAAATTGAAGCCGTGCTTCCTTGACATAGACCTGAAAGGGCATGCCTATCATCCTGCTGAAGCACTCACTGAAATAGTTGGTCGATAGGCCGCAATAAGAAGCGACTTCCTCCAGGGAAAGGGTTGTACGAAAATGATGCTGTATATAAATTAACGATTTGCGGACTCCCTCATGCACCGCCGTATTGCCGGCCCATTGAGGTATATCGATAGCCTGTCGGCATTTGCGTGAGAGATCGATCAGCAAGCGCTCAATACTGCCTTGCACAATGAACTCACTATCTGACCGCCAATTGTGGGCTTCTTCCCAAATCCGTTTGTAGACCTGCTCAATAAACTCACACTCTTCAGCTTGAAATAGACAGGAATGAACAGAAATTCCCTCGAAAATGTGGGGCATCAGCTCATCTTTAATAAACCTGTTCGTAAAAATCAAATTATAAATATGCAGCGGTTGATTTGAGTCCGGTACGACTTCGTGAAAATCTGCCGGAGTTAACAAAAAGGAATGGCCTCTTGAAATCGGAATCGGATTCCCGTTCAGTATATGTGTTCCTGCTCCGGATCGTACGAACGACATTTCAAAAAATTCGTGCCAATGCGTTCTCACTCTTTGCTCAATTGTTGTTTGATAAATACGAAAGGGGGACGGCAGAATCATAAATTTTTCATTCGTCAATCGCTCTGGTCCGATGAAATCCTCATCCATTCATATCCCCCTTTTCCCATAATTATGCTTGCTGCTTATACTGCTGTTCGAAGTAAACTCGTATCCATTCATTCACGTTCCATAAATCGTTGATCGGCTGTCTGGTGTAAGGCAGCGTTGGCATGTAGCCGGGAGGACCGAATTCGGGTGTGAATGTCATATACGAATTGCCCTCGGCCAGTCGTTGTCGGCAAATCTCCAGCCACCACCCCGTGTGCGCACTAAGTTCGGCGGCATATTCGGGAGCTGCAGGGTCCGATACCTGTGGTCCTTGACGATGGCCAACCCGGCCATGAATATGGATGGCTCTGGACATCGCCAACTCCAGATTATCCAACTGATCTCCCAACAGGCTTTCACAGGTACAGCACCAATGGCTGAAATCAGCATTGATTTTTAAATCAGGGAAAGCCTGGAGCAGCTCGGCCGTCGTCCAGGGTGTAAACATCGCCCGACCTCGATGGGTTTCATGCGCGAAGGGAATACCGGCTTGCTTCTCGATGGCCAGCGCTTGCTCGAAGAAGCGGACATTTTCTGCGAATTTCAAGCCATGAACGGAGCTGTGGCAATTTATGAGAATCGGCTTAAACTCGATCGCTCTTGCCGACAGTTCGGCAAACTCGTGATAATGGTCTCCACTATAAGTGGCAACCTGGGCAATATATTCGAAGTTGTACTTCTCCAGCAGCTCGCGGAATTCCGTTTCATGGTCACGGTCAGGCGGCGGACACTCGATGCCGGCATAGCCGGCATCAACTGATTTTGCGAATAAACTGGCTAGAGGTTCCTTATTTCCCCAAGTCGCCTTGAACATTTTAAGCTGCATGGCAATCTCCACTTCTTTTAGGCATTCTCGTAACGGTTGCCGGCCAGGTCTATTCCGCGTGCCAGCCAAATTTTGAAATCAGGAGAGTTCTTCTCTTCAATATATTTAGCATCTGTGGCAAAATAACGCATCGTGTAACCGCAGCGACGGTAAGGACTCGTGTTGGGCTTGGCTCCGTGCATAATCCTTGAATCGTGAAGTGAGCATTCACCAGCCTCCAGCTCGAAGTATACGGCATTCGAGTCATCGACTTTTTTGATCTCTGTAGCGAAGATATTCTCATCTTTATCCACAGCCTCATATTCCGAAAAACCATTGTTGTGCGTGCCCGGAATAACCCGCATGCAGCCATTCTCTTCCGAGCTGCGATCAATCGCCAGCCATACGGTCACCAGTTTGTCGAATCTGCTTAACCGGCCGTTCCAATAGGCGGAATCTTCATGCCATGGCGTCTGTTTGCCGATGAAAGGCTCTTTGCAAATAAAATGGCTGGACCATAGCGCGATATTGGGCCCAAGAAGCGGCTCAACCAAATCCAGCACCTCATCGCTCAGCAAAAATTTAAGCAGCCTTTCATCCCGAAAATGAGGTGTATCCAGCTCGCTGTTCAATTTGCGGCCAACCAGCTCCCATTGCTCTTCAAAGATTTGTTTCAGTTCTTGCTGTTTTTCCTGACTGAACAATGGCTTCTTGTATAAATAATAGCCATTTTCTTCGTAAAAAGTAACCTCTTCTTTGGAAAGCAATGGATTCTTTTGTGTTGACATGACTGTGATCCTCCCTAAATGTGTTGTAGTTAAGCATGACAGACCGTGAATTTCATGAATTTCACTAGTCAGCAGTGCTTGTAGGTACAACATTAGTATAGGTGATTGGGGAACACTGCTTCTATTCTTATCTACGGAAAAACTATGCTTAATTTCGGCATCTGCAGCAGCCTTACTTGACGCTGCCGCCTGTGAGACCCTGCAGGAAATATTTTTGTACAAACATAAAGATGACCAGCAGCGGAACACTTGCCATCAGCGATAATGCCATCAATTGATTCCATTGTGTCGTAAACTCGCCGATCAGCATACCGATCCCCAATGTTAAAGGCCGGGAAGAAATATTTTGGGTCAAAACTACAGCGAATAAATATTCATTCCAGGCCAAAATAAACGTATACACACCCGTAGCGATCAAGCCCGGCAGGCAGGGCGGTAATATAATCTGAAAAAAAGTTCGATAAGCACCACAGCCATCCATCGTTGCAGCTTCATCCAGTTCACGCGGAATGCTGTTCACAAAGTCTCTCATCATCAACATCGAGAAAGGCAGTGCAAAGGAGGTATAAGCAAGAATCAACGCTGTATACGTATTGTATAGGCCCATCCGAGAAATAATAAGAAAATAAGGAATACATAACAAAACCATAGGGAACATCTGGGTCAACAAAACATATAAAACAATAAAACGTTTCCCTTTATATTGGTAGCGTGACAAGCCGTATCCCGATAAAGCAGACAGGAATATGCACAGCAGCGTAACGGCAAAAGCAACAATATAGCTGTTCAGAAACAAACGGATCATGTCCGGTTTGGCAAATATTTGCTTGTAAGCATCCAGGTCGGGTGATGGCGGCAGCAAATTGAGCGGAATCGAGAACACCTGCACATTCGTTCGCAGAGAAACCGAGAGCATCCAGAGCAGCGGTACCATTACGAGGAAAGTCAGTAATGAAATTAGTGCATACAAACCAACCCTGCGCATATTCATCTTATTTGCCCTCCTTGGTTAACGAGGCTCTCAAGTAGAGACTGGAAATAGCTATCATCGCAATAAGCATGAAGATGGCAGTTGCAGAGGCATGCCCAAAATCCAGGGAACGGAAAGCGTCGGTATATACATATGTCGATAATACTTCAGTTGCATTCACCGGACCTCCGCCCGTCATCAGGAATACAAGATCAAAGGACCGGAAATGCCAAATAATTTCGAGCGTAATGATCGTAAACAGCAGATCCTTGATTTGGGGAATGACAATAAATACAAAACGTCTGAACCGATTGGCACCGTCCACTTGTGCCGCTTCTATAATATCATCAGGAACGGTTTGAAAAGCCGCCAATATCATCAGCATGGCGAAAGGGAAGCTTTTCCATGTATTAGCCAATATTAATCCAATCATCGCGAATCTTTCGTCGCTTAACCACGCCAGACTTTCGTTAATGAGCCCTACTTTCAATAGAAACCAGTTCAATAAACCAAATGGTGATAACAGCAGCATCCATACCGAACCGACGACAGCGCTGGATAACAGCCATGGGAACATCAGAACCGAGCGAAAAGCGCCCCGTATCTTGACATTAATTTTCTGATTGAGTAATGCGGCGAATATTAATCCGGATAACATAACCAATACTACGGTTCCAAAGGTATACACCAATGTATTTTTTAAAGAATGCCAGAATAGAGGGTCCATCAGCACATACTTGTAATTGGACATGCCTGCATACACCGGCAGTGCCGGATTCCGATAATCAAACAAGCTCATTGTAACAACATCATACAAGGGGTATCCCGTAAGCAGAATTAAAAGGATCATCGCCGGAAAAATAAACGAGAGCCTTCGTACATAACGAATGACCGGTTGTTCTCTCATAAGGGAAACTCCTTTGTGAAAAGATAAGGGGCCATCTGGCCCCATTTATTTATACTTGTCAAATACCGCATTCCAACCTGTCGCTGCATCGTCCAACGCTTGCTGGGCTGTCTTTTTATCAGTCAGATAGTTTTGAATCTCATTGATCATGATCTTTCTCATTACTGTACTTTCCGGCAGCTGAAGATCGGGATTAATCGGCTTGAGACTCTCATTCTGATCCGCAAACACTTTAAGCAGCGGATTTTTTTGAATATAATCGTCCTTCAGGGCAGTTTTATTGTGCGGGAAGTTGTTGGTAGCTTTCGCCCATGCAATTTGTGTAGACGGTTCCATCATGTAGGTCATTACTTTCCAGGCGGCGTCCTTGTTCTTGCTCTTGGACATCATGCCGATTGCGCCTCCACCAGCAATCGTGGCGCCAACCGCGCCCTTAGGCATCGGTACAACGCCAAAATCCAGATTCGGATTAGCGGTTTTCTGAATCGCAATTCCCCACGGCCCATCAAACATAAAGGCTGTATTCTCGGCACTGAAATTCGATCTTTTCTCTTTTTCTCCGGCCGACAGCTCACCTGGGGTAGCCACCTTGTCCGTCTTGATCAACCCTTTGTAAAATTCCAGCGCTTTGACACCTTCCGGAGAGTTAAACACCGCTTTATTGTTCTCCGTCAGCTTGCCGCCGGCTTGCAGGATGAACGGCCACAGCTCGGTGTTAATCGTGGATGGCGGCTCGGATGCCATGTTGCCTGTAAAGGCAAATTTGTTTTTGCTGGCATCAGCCAGTTTGATGCTGGCGCTGCGGTATTCGTCCCAGGTCGTAGGAGGCGTCAGATTGGCCTCCGCAAGCTTCTTTTTGTTGTAGAAAAGTGCCGTATTTCCTGTGATAAAGCCCATACCATAATGCTTGCCCTTCCACGGACTCCAGTAAGGACCTTCATTGCTTGTCTGAAATTCCTTGGGCATCGCATTGTAGTAAGTATCGAGAGGCTCGGTAATGCCAGAGGCGGCAAATTCAGCTACCCATGGGGAGGTTAGCAGAATGAGGTCGGGGACATTGCCTGCGGCATGCAGCGTTACGAGTTTGTCATGCATCTGGGAGAAGGGCATGTCCTGAATATCCAATTCAATATCCGGATTCTTGGCTTCAAACCCTGCTTTTAAATCATTGAGCGGCTTTTCACCAACCTCGCTTTTCCAATACTGCAGCCAGGTAACCTTTGTTTTGGCTTTGCTGACGCCAGCTGCACCGGTGGATGGGGCTGGATTATTGTTGTTAACGACCCCACTTGGGGCTGAACAAGCAGAAAGAATAAAAGTAGTGCAGGCAAGCATGGCAATAAGACGGCGTTGATTCTTTATAAATGTCATAGATAAAAGCTCCTCTCGTTTCTAAAGTTCCCCTTGTCATAAAACCTCATGCCATAAGTCTGAACGCTCTGCCAAGCCGAGCCGCTCACCCCCCTTCAAAATTAACGTGAACCTCACCCGCTCCACATTGACCCTCAATTCAAGCTGAATACCAGCCCCGGCTCCTCCTGATCAATCAGTGGCAGCAGGTAATCGATAAAGGCAGGTGTCGGCATATGTCTGCTAGCATCCCAGTATGACGTTGGGAACGTTTTCTCTTTGCCTGCGAAATCGTCCAGCTGAGCCCACTGAACTCGGCTTACGTAAGGGGAGCTTGATTGCCGCTCCAGGGTGACCATCCCGCCGGAATAACCTGCCAGAGCGTAATCAATGGCCTTGTCGCCAAGCAGCAGCGATTCTTGATAATCGATTCTGGAGACAAAACCCGAAGCGATTCGAAATAATGAATTCGGTACGGTGACTCTTGTCGGAATTTTCAGCTGACGATTGATGTGCTGCGACAGTCTGAAGCCGATGCCTGCATTATGTCCGCGAATGGGGTCCTCCGTGGCATACGGGTCTTTGGCCAGATCGTTCACCTTCATGTGATCCGGCACAATGACAATAATGCTCCGTCCTTTACTGCTGAAGGTGTTGTCCACATCAGCTAGAAAGGCATCAGCATCTATCGGATGGTCAGGCAAATAGACCAGATCCGGGTAGTCGGTTTCCTGCTTCTTGAACAATGCACTAGCTGCAGGCAGCCATCCCCGATTCCCGCCCATGACCTCGATAATTTCTACCTTGGACACTGTCTGCAATGACAGCATATCGGCTGCAAACAGCTGCACCGTATGGGATAGGAATTTGGATGCGCTTCCATAACCGGGGCAATGGTCCGTTCCGTCCAGATCATTATCGATAGTTTTCGGAACATGAACAAATCGGATATCCTTGCCCATAGCGCTCGCATACCGATGCAGCGCCAATACCGTTCTGGAGGACCCATTGCCGCCAATATAGCAGAAAATCTTAGCATTCACTCGCTCCAGCTCATCAATGATTTTGGCGTATTCTTCTTCAGCCAGCGGATGCCTTGATGTGCCCAATATGGCTCCCGGCTGCTCCGATGCCTTACAAATCTCAGGCAATTTTTCATTTAAGCGGATCAGCTTATGATTCAGTATCCCTTGCAATCCATTAGGCGTTCCATAAACGGAGCCCACCTGATCATGCTTTAATGCCTTCTCCACTGCTCCTCGCAGCGATGCGTTGATAACAGGTGTAGGTCCCCCTGATTGACCGATAACCACATTCATTTTATTCATCTGCAGATTCCCTTTCCCGAGCTGCAATTAATAACTGGCACTGCTTTTCCAGCTGTTCTTTCGAACTAGGCTGAATACCATCATCGACAATAATAAAGTGCTCCTTGATAAATGGTGATATATGAATCGTACTAATTGAATTGATCTTGGTAGAATCCACCAGCCAATAAATCTGCTTACCGGAATTCAACAGCTGCCGCTTGACCTCTGATTCCAGAAAATCGTTTCCGGAAAAGCCTTTGGTTAGTGAAACCGCTGTTACCCCGATGAACACCTTGTCAGCATGAATCTGCATCAGCATCCGGTCCATAATCGGATTGACGAGCGTAGTGGTTTTAGAACGAAAAATGCCGCCCGACAAAATGGTCGTAACGCCTTCCCTTCCCTCTAACTCCTCGGCAATATTGACGGTTGTCACGATTGCCGTGACTCCTCTTTTTCCATGCAGGTGCTTGGCGAGCGACAGGGTTGTCGAGCCGGCGTCAATCAATATCGTTTCGTCATCCTTAACAAGCGAAGCAGCCAGCTTGCCGATGGCCCTTTTCTCCTGCTTTTGAATGGCTGCCTGATTATAAAACCTCCGGTTCAGAAAATTCGTATCCTTCTCAACCTTCTCGTTCTCCAATAATTTGGCGCCCCCGCGAATGCGGATGATTTGGTTGTTATTGTCCAGAAGCTCCAAATCTCTTCTCACCGTTATTTCTGATACTTGAAGCTCAGCAGCAAAATCAGTAATACTGATCGTATTCTTTTGTTTAAGCAGCTCCAGAATTTCCTGTTGCCTTTCGTTTGGAAGCATATTGATTTCACCCTCGCTCTTCAACTTATAAATGAAACAATATTGATCATTAGTTTCATGATAGAAATGATAATTTATGATATCAATATTTCATGAACACTTGTAATATGGATGATAATTTTGTAACATTTGTCTTTAAAATCGATTATATAGCCATTCACCTCAATTGTAAACGCTTTTTTAATAATTAATCTTCTTCAATTTCTATTTTATATGGTTCAAATCAACAAAATACTGATATTATATGATAATTAATTTCGTATAAATGATTATATCTATCACGATATTATCAAAATAAGAGCGATTAGATTGTAAGGCCGTGAACAACAAAACCTCCAGATTCCACTTTCTTAGTGGGTCTGGAGGTTCGCGGTCAAGAGTAAATAAATGTTATTGTCGGGCACCTCTAATGGACAAACCTTACTTGAATGACGGCAGTCACGCCCTTTCAGCGACTAGTATGCGACATAGCTTACCCAAATCCTCTTTCATTTGAGGTGAAATTCCCTGATCCGTTATCAGTGTATGGGTAGGTAAAATTTTGGATATATGAAAGGAGGCAATAAATCCGAGCTTGGAGGAATCCACAAGCCAATAGATTTCTCGGCCTGAGTTGACCAATATTTTTTTGACATCGGTTTCCAGAAGATCATTGTCCGTAAAGCCGTGCGACAACGAAACTCCGGCCACTCCGATGAACACTTTGTCAGCATATATACTTGTCAGACTTTGCTCAATGAAAGGGCTGATTAATGTCGTTGTGCTTGAACGGAACACCCCCCCGGTGATAACCGTCACTACACCTTCCTTACCCTCCAGTTCCTCGGCAACGTTGATAGCCGTCACTACCGCTGTGATCCGTTTTCTCCCATCGATATGCTTGGCCAGTTGAATCGCTGAGGAACCGGCATCAATAATGATCGTTTCATCCTCCTTGATTAGCGACGCGGCCAATTTGCCAATCGCTATTTTTTCCTGCTGATTTTTGGCAAATCGGTCGGAGTAGCGATCATTCAGGTAGGCTGTATTCGGCTCAGGCTGTTCCTCAACCCACTGGGCGCCACCGCGGATTCTTACTAGCAGGTTCGTATTGTTATCGAGAAATTCCAGATCCCGGCGAGCCGTAATTTCCGATATTTGCAGTTTCTCGGCGATTTCGGCAATACTCAAGGTTTTGTGTATTTTCATCATTTCAAGTATTTGATTATGTCTTTTCTTAATAATCATTACCATTCAACCTCTTCTTTGCCATTGTTTTGGTGTTACTTTATTGGACATGCTCACTTCACTTATCATTGTTCAATTGTAAACGATACAAACATGATATGTAAATGCTCTTATTTTGATAACTTTTGATATTTTAAACGTTATTTTTTCATTATTTTGTTGCTAAATTTAAATTATTGAATTATTATTGAGTTGAAATTGCACATTTAATCAAATTTTCGATCAGGATGTGATATTTTGACGGGGAAATGATCATCGTATTACCATTTTATCAAAGCAACAGTTTTTTCGAACATAAGTTTTATCGAGCTGATATTAAATCAACGGAGGAATCATCCTATGACTAATCTTGTACCTATGACTCACTTCTTACCGAAAGCTAAAGAACAAAAGTTTGCCGTCGGACAGTTTAACCTGATTACCTTGGAATTCGCGCATACGATAGCGGAAGTGGCCGAAGAAGAACAATCACCGGTTATATTTGGTGTGGGTGAGCTGGGTATTCGCTATATGGGCCTTGAAAATGTAGTATCTATTGCCCAAAATGCAGCCCGTCAGGTAAGTGTTCCCGTGGCTCTGCATCTGGATCACGGCAGCAGCTTTGAAGTCGCGATGAAATGTATCCATGCTGGTTTTAGCTCTGTGATGTTTGATGGGTCCAAATACGACTTGGAGGAAAACATCCGCATGACCAGAAAGGTCGTAGAGGCGGCACATGCGGTTGGTGTATCTGTTGAAGCTGAATTGGGCTCTATTGGTGGTACAGAGGACGATCATACGGTATCTGAGGAGGATGCCCTGCTGGCCAAGCCCGATGAAGCGATCTATTTCTGGAATGAAACCCGAGTCGATGCCATGGCAATGGCTGTAGGCTCTGCACATGGGATGTATAAAAAAGAGCCAAGGATTCGCTGTGATAATATTCGCACCGTTGCGGAAGCTATTGATGTATCGGTTGTGCTTCACGGGGGATCAGGTATTCCAGATCAACAGATTGTTGATGCTATTCGTTCTGGTATTGGTAAAATCAATGTCAATACGGAAAATTTGGTAGCGTACACCGCGGCAGTACGTGAATTTCTTCAATCGGATAGCGAAATCACGGATCCAAGAAAATATCAGGGGTCGGCTCGTGATGCGATGAAAAATATCGTCAGAAATAAAATCAGACTTTTTGGCAGTAACGGTAAAGCTTAAAACGCTCCAATCCTTGATCAGCCTCCTGAGGATGCTTGGCATATCTGGAATACGTTCTGATCACATAGCGGCCCTCACTAAAATTTTTACTGTTTATTACGAACCGATTATGACATTTGCCCATACAATAGGGACAAATGACTATATTATCATAAGCGGAGGTTAACATTATGAATGAGCTTGCTTTTGGATTGGGAGGTTTCGGGGGATTGGAGAGTCATGATGGTTTTGGCGGAGGTTTTGTTGGGCAGCCATCCTTTTACCGAACGGATTCTCGTCCTCGTTTACTGCCTTTTTTCTCACTGTCACCTTTTTCCTTTCCTTCTTTCAGGGGAGAAGATGACTTGGACGGCAACTATTATGCCCAGCATCTTAGCCAAGAAGGCGAAACCATGGAGCAAATTGCACAGATGTATAATGTCCCCAAGCCCATTCTTGAAGCCATGAACCCGCAAATTCAAAACTTTAATGATATCGCTCCGGGAAGCACTGCCTATATTCCACGTCTGGATAAAATGCATTGCCAAACCATGTATGTGCAGCAAGAAGTGCCCACGTATGTGACTCAATCAGTCACATACAGGGAGCCGGAGCAGCACGCGATGCCCTATCCGGGAATTCCTCATATGTACGCCCAAGGGCAATATCCACATATGAATTATCCACAAGCCTACTCGCAGCAGTTCTTCGGGGTACACCCACAAGCTGGAGGGTATTATGGACCACATGGAGTCGGGTTTCAAGCGGGTGGGCATCTGGGCGGGCATGGCGTTGGTATTCATGCCGGCAGTAATTTTGGAAGTCATGGACTTGGCGTGCATGCCGGTGGACATCTCGCTGGTTATGGTACGGGTGTTCATGCTGGTACTCATTTTGGCAGTCAAGGTGTTGGCGTTCAAGCAGGCGGTCACCTTGGCACCCTTGGTGCCGGTGTTCATGCTGGCACTCATTTTGGCCATGGTACTAACGGTCATGGCATAGGTGTGCATGCCGGTGGGGTTTTGGGCAATCATGGCGCCGGTATCCATGCTGGCAGTCATTTTGGTGGTCATGGCGTAGGCGTCCATGCTGGCGGTCATTGGGGAAACCATGAGGCAGGTGTTCATGCAGACAGCCATTTTGGCAGTCATGGCGTAGGCGGTCAAGTGGGAGGCCATATGGGTGAGCATTCCAGCGGTCAGCATCATGGTCATCAAGACGGTAATCACTAAGCCTATACGCTAGAGGCGCAGGGCAGATCGAATAGTCATTATTCGTCTGCTCTTTCGTCGATGGCCTACTAATGGTTGAAAAGTCGCAGATATCCACGACTGAATCTACTCGTTATCAAAATCACCGTTAACCATTTTTTCTTTTATTAATTCTAGCGTCCTCAGGCTACCTAACAGGTAATGCTGTTTTTCCTTCGTTTCGACCAGACTAACCGGTGTATCGTTGATGCGCTGAATTTTTTCCTCAAGCCAAGCTACAAATGTTTCCTTGTTCATTATGAATGCCTCCGAAATCGATGAGATTATTTTATATTAATATATCACGACTGTTTTCAAATGAATAGAAAAGGCAAAAACTGCCTTGGGAGAACACTGACATACTGTCCCCCTATGGACCGTACTTCTGCTGAAGACGTCGAATTTCATCTATTAATTCCCGTCCTATAACAGCTTCATATTGGGGATAGATCGGTTCCCAGGCGCGTCTCCATTCAGCTCTTTCTGCCGGACTTAGTGTATAAATCTGGATATTGGATTCTTTCCTTATATCCTCAAGCTGCTTTTCATTCAGTTCATAAGCCATTTTATTTCCCCATATTGTCGCTTCCGCCATAGCCTCGCGAAGCGCTGCTTGCAGCTCGGGCGATAGCTTTTGCCAGAAGGATTTATTCATCAAAACAGCGTAGCCAAGGTAACCATGATCACTGATCGTCATGTACTGCTGAACCTGAAAAAATCGCTTGGAATATATATTGGAAATGGAGTTTTCGCCCCCGTCTACAGTTCCATTTTCCATCGCTTTGTAGACGTCGTTAAACGGCATTTGGGTGGTTTTGACATCAAACAGACGAAATTCGGCATCAAGCAATTTGCTTCGCATCGTCCGGAAATGCAATCCTTTAAAATCGGCTGGATGCACAAGAGGCCGCTGATTGCTCGTCATCTGCTTAAAACCATTGCCCCAATAGGCCATGCCAACCATATTAACCTGCTCTAGCTGGTTGAATAACACATGTCCAATTTTACCGTTAAAAGCTTCTTGCACGGCTTCATGGGTCAAAAAAGCGTAGGGCAAATCAAGCGCCATCCATCCGGGCTGAAGCAAGGATAAATTCGGGAAGGACGGCGCGATCATTTGGACATGACCCTCCTGCAAAGCCCTAATCTCATCAATTTCCGTATATAAGACGCTATTCGGGTATACCTCGATCTTGACCCGATTATGCGTCTTTTCTTTGACCAGCCGGGCAAACTCCTGCGCAGCCAGACCTTTAGGCGTATTCTCCGCAACAACATGACTGAATTTAATTACGATCTGCCGATCAAATCCGACCTGCTCATCATCATAGACAGTAGGCCCTGCAAATAAGGTCGGGTAAAAACCGATCAGCCATGCAGCCGTCAGGCCCACTACAACAATAACTATGATTCCCGTTACCGATCTCATCCCTGTACCTGCTTTCCTTACCGCTTGTCTTCCTCTCTATTGTATTCATTGGTATACAAAAATCAAATCATTCGTTATCTACAAGAGATCATCCAGCATTATTCTTGCTATAGCGTTTAAAAAGATTTATTGTATGGGGGTAGTTGATACGAAATTGTAGGGGTGCCGGACGATGCTGCAGCGTTTGAAAATTAACTGGAAAATCGCCTTTCTATCGTTCGGCATCGTGGTCTTCTCCCTGCTGATCGGCGGGACCATTCTGGTTGGCTCGATCATCAGCCTTAAGGAGGACGAGCTTGGACGGCGGCTGCTCGTCACAGCCCGTACCGTCGCGCAAATGCCCGAGGTAGCGAGCCGTCTATCGACTCCCCAACAGAAGGATACGTCGATGCAGGCAGCGGCCGAGCGGATCCGGATCATTAACGATGTGACCTACATCGTGGTGATGGACATGAACCGAATGCGGCTGACGCATCCGGTTGAGAGCAATATCGGAACCTATTCCAGAGGCACCGATGAAGGACCTGCCTTTGCCGAGCATACGTACATCGCCAAGGCCAAAGGAGAGCTGGGCACCGCGCTCCGTGCGTTCGTTCCCGTGATGAATACTGAGCATACACAGGTCGGCGTTGTGCTCGTCGGACAGCTGCTGCCCAGTGTGGGTCAAGTGCTGCTGGAGCTGAGCGGTCAGGCTTATCTGATCCTGCTGATCTCTCTGGTGTTTGGTATTTGGGGCTCCTGGCTGCTTGCGCAGCATATCAAAAAGCAGATGTTCGAGCTGGAGCCTCATGAAATTGCCGAGCTATTAACCGAGCGAACCGCAACCTTTCACGCCATGCATGAAGGGGTTATTGCTATCGATAAACATGAACGCATTACCATTTGCAATGATCCGGCCAAACAAATGCTGAACATTCAAGGCGAAGTTATTGGACGGATGATCCGCGAGGTTGTCCCCGACACAAGGCTTCCGGAAATTCTGGTGCTGAACCAGCCTATATATAATAAAGAGCTTCAGATCGGTCACGCAGTCATTATGAGCAACCGTGTCCCCATTACCGTCAAAGGACAAACCGTCGGCGCTGTTGCCATATTCCGAGATCGGACCGAGGTTGCGCAGATGGCGGAGGAGTTAACAGGCGTCCGGACTTTTGTTGACGCACTGCGTGTCCAAAATCACGAATACATGAATAAGCTGCACACCATAGGTGGCTTAATCCAGCTTGGCAGTACGGATAGAGCTTTGGATTATATTTTCGAGATTACAGAGCAGCAAGTCGAACTGACTCAATATTTGACTCAGCGGATCAAGAACGATAGCTTGACAGGCTTGCTGCTAGGCAAAATCAGCCGCGGTAAAGAGCTGGGCATTACGCTTGAAATAGATCGGCAGAGCCATCTGGAGCATTTGCCGGAACGAATCGATGATCATGATTTCGTGATCCTGATCGGCAATTTGGTAGAAAACGCCTTTGATGCGCTGGGAGGCATCCGAGCGGACAAACGGATTTCCCTCAGCATTGAGCAGGATGAAGAGGTACTGTCAATTTTAGTTGAGGATAACGGCTGCGGCATCGATAGCGCTATTCAGGAGAAGATTTTTGATCAGGGCTTTACGACCAAAGGGTCGGGCGGCAGAGGATTCGGCCTTTATTTAATTGCAAGCATCATTCGTAAAGGGGGCGGCAGTATCGTAGTCGACTCAAAACCGGCTGAGGGCACCTCGATTTTCATCTCTTTTCCCATGCGATTGACTCAGGAAACCACTGTGCCAGGCGTTAACTAGGTATAAGCCAAATTAAGTAAAGGAGGCGTCATACACGATGAGTCAAAGGATCATGAATGTGCTGCTTATTGAGGACGACCTGATGGTGCAGGAGGTTAATCGGCAGTTTGTGGAACGAGTCGATGGCTTCCGCGTAGCAGGTGTTGCAGGCTCAGGATTGGAAGGGATTGAACAGATTCGTTCGCTGCAGCCGGATCTTGTGATCCTTGATATTTTCATGCCCCTGCAGGATGGCATCGAGACACTGGCGCAAATTCGCAAGGAGCAGATGTCCGTAGACGTCATTGTCATCAGCGCGGCCAACGATCAGCGAACGATTCAACGCATGCTGCAAAATGGAGCTGTGGACTACATCATCAAGCCGTTTAAATTTGATAGGGTCAAGCAAGCATTGGAGCATTACCGCGTGATGAAGGAACAATTCGAGGCCGAAACGACCGTATCTCAGAGTGAGCTCGATCGGCTGCTGTTCGGAACCTATGGACGAGGTAGTACGGCCAGTGATCCTGTACAGCACCAAGACGCCACCTCCGCTCTGCTTCCGAAGGGACTGCAAGCTGTTACGCTGCGCCAGATTGTTCTATTTTTGAATGAACGGTCTCGGCCCTTGTCCGCTGAAGAAGTCGCTGAAGGTGTAGGTATCGCCCGGGTTACTGCTCGACGATATCTCGAATATTTGGAAAAGAGCGGCAAGGTTCATCTAGATCTTCAGTATGGACTAGGCCGCCCAGTCAACAAATACATTTTATCCGGTTTAAAGCGTTAAGCCGATCCGACCGATAAACCCTTAGACGAAGAGCAGCAGGATACCCATCCGCTGCTCTTTTTCGTGACCAAAAAGACCAAAACCACCAATATGGTCAAATGATTCACAAAACATTTTGTAAGCGATATCATAAAGCCACAACAACAACAGAGGACGTGATCGAATCTAATGGCTATACCTTCAGGAGCAACCACAAGCATTATCTTACGGCTGGAAATGAATAAGGAAACTACGTCTTTCGGCCAGATTGCTATAGCTATCAGCGACGCTGGAGGCGATATTATCGCCATCGACGTCAATCGCTCGGATAAAACAACGACCATTCGTGATATTACCGTTAATGTGTACGATCACAAACATACAGATCTCATCGTGCAAGCGGTTGGCGCCGTTACAGGCGTTAAAGTTATCCATGTATCCGATCAAACCTTTCTGCTGCACATCGGTGGCAAGATCGAAATGACTCCTAAGACACCGATTAAAAACCGCGATGATTTGTCCCGAGTCTACACGCCGGGTGTAGCCAAAATCTGCATGGCCATACACGAGAAAAAATCCCGCGCCCACTCGCTAACGATCAAGCGCAATACGATCGCGGTTGTATCTGACGGGTCTGCGGTGCTCGGCTTGGGCAACATTGGACCGGAAGCAGCAATGCCGGTTATGGAAGGCAAAGCCGTGCTGTTCAAACAATTTGCCGGCGTTGACGCGTTCCCTATCTGTCTGGATACTCAGGACACGGAAGAAATTATCCAGATCGTGAAAGCGATTGCGCCATCGTTTGGTGGCATTAATCTGGAGGATATCTCATCCCCGCGCTGTTTTGAAATCGAGAAACGGTTAATTGAAGAGCTTGACATTCCCGTATTTCACGACGATCAGCATGGCACCGCAGTCGTTCTGCTGGCAGGACTGCTCAATGCCGTTAAGCTGATAGGCAAACGGCTGGAGGATTGCAAGGTTGTCATCTGCGGTATCGGCGCTGCCGGAACCGCCTGCTCCAAAATGCTGCTGACCGCTGGTGTTCGCAATCTGATCGGAGTTGATCGTGCCGGAGCTATCGTCAAGGGCGAGGTTTACGAAAATGAAGCCTGGCAGTGGTATGCCGAGCATACGAACCCCGAACGGCTTAGCGGTTCACTGTCAGAAGTCATTCGCGGTGCGGATGTATTCATCGGCGTATCAGGGCCAGGGGTGCTCAAGGTCGAGGATATACAGCGCATGGCAGCAGATCCCATCATCTTCGCGATGGCGAATCCAACACCGGAAATTTTACCGGAGGAAGCAGAGCCTTACGTCAGAATTATGGCAACAGGCCGCTCCGACTATCCGAACCAAATCAATAACGTGCTGTGCTTTCCCGGTATATTCCGCGGGGTGCTGGACTGTCGGGCTTCCCGGGTTACGGAGGAAATGAAGCTTGCTGCTGCGAAAGCGATTGCCTCAGTCGTCACGGATGAAGAATTGAACGAATATTACATCATTCCAAGTGTGTTCAATCATACTGTCGTCGAACGCGTTCGTGATGCCGTCATTCAAGCCGCATATGAAAGCGGTGTAGCCCGCAAAACTGTCCGTCCTGATTCTTCAACAACAACGGCGAAACCATACCAATTAACCCTTTAAGAGAAAAGAGGCGTAATTCCATGAGAATTAATTTTAAAAACCTTACGGTCCAGGTTTTATGTGCTATCGTAATTGGTATACTAATCGGACAATTTTTCCCTGCCACAGGCGTCGAATTGAAGGTACTTGGAGATATTTTTGTCAAAATGATTAAAATGGTCATTGCCCCTATCGTATTCTTCACAATTGTCATCGGCTTCGCCAATATGGGTGATATGAAAAAAATAGGCCGTATTGGGGGCAAGGCATTACTTTACTTTGAGATTATTACAACCTTCGCAATGGCTATCGGCATCGCAGTGATGTATATGGTCAGCCCAGGATCGGGTATGGATATCAGTAAAGTCGGCAAAAGCGCTGCAGAAGTCGCCAAGTATACGAAGCAGGCTGCGGAAACTCCGCATGGGTTTATGGATTTTCTCGTTAGTGTCATTCCGGACAGCGCAGTCGGTGCATTAGCCAAAGGCGAGATGCTTCCTGTCTTGTTCTTCGCGGTTCTGTTCGGGTTGTCTATGGCCGGATTAGGCGAGAAAGCGAAGCCGGTAACTGTATTTTTTGAAAAAATGAATGAAATCTTTTTCCGTCTAGTCAGCTTGATCATGCGCTTCTCCCCTATTGCTGCTGGTGGCGCTATGGCTTATACCATCGGTAAATTCGGCCTCGGTTCCTTGTTCTCGTTAGGCAAAATGATGGGTTCGGTTTACATCACCATGTTTCTGTTTATCGTAATCGTTCTAGGAACGATTGCCCGAATTTATGGCTTTAGCTTATTCAATCTATTGAAATTTATTAAAGAGGAAATTTTGCTCGTACTGGGTACTTCCTCTTCCGAATCGGCACTCCCGCGTTTGATGCAGCGTCTGGAGCAATATGGCTGCTCCAAATCGGTAGTAGGTCTTGTTGTTCCTACCGGCTACTCCTTCAATCTGGATGGAACCTCGATTTATCTGTCCATGGCCGCATTGTTTATCGCTCAGGCTTATGGAATCGAATTAACCTGGATTCAAATTTTAACCGTGCTTGGCGTCCTGATGCTGACCTCCAAAGGCGCAGCAGGTGTTACCGGATCAGGCTTCATTACTTTGGCCGCTACCTTGGCCGCTGTACCGGGTAATGTGATTCCAATCGAAGGTATGGCTCTGCTGCTTGGCGTTGACCGCTTCATGTCTGAAGCCCGTGCGATCACGAATCTGATCGGCAACAGCGTAGCAACGGTCGTTATTGCCAAAAGCGAGAATCAGTTTGCAAGTCCACAAGCAGCAGCCCCTTCTCTATCCACAGATAAAACAACTTCAATGGGAATAAAAACGGAGCCTCTTTCTCATATTAATTGAGTGTTTTAAACTAAATGAGCACAAATCAATATCGGGAGGACATAAACTTGCCTAATGAAGATAAAATTGATTTGTCAACTAAAGCAGCAAGCCAACCAGCGGAAGGTGCATTGAATTCCAACGTAAATGCTTTAGAGCAGCATGGAGCAAACGCAGTATCTGAAGTGAAAACGGCTTTAACTCAAGCACTTGATTCGATCAATCAAACTGAATTGTCGACTAACTCGCAAGCTTTGGAAGAAATTCGACAACAAATGTCTCAAGCCGAAGAGTTTCTAGATCAAGCACAGACTTCAGCAAATGCGTTGAATCTTCCAGATCAAAAATAAAGCACAAAGATTATACATCTCAAGCATAAACGGTAACCGGGGGCTCAGCCTCCGGCTTTTCTTATTTCTGCATAAACCGAAAGTGTTGGGAAATGCTATTGTTGATAAAAAATAGGAGGTGATGATTTCTCCATGCATAATCAAACACTAGCACCACATGAATCCATGGAGCTTCACGAAGCGCTTAACTTCAAAACGCTCTGCCTCGCCAAGTCTAAGCTGATACAAGGTCTCGTGTTCGACCAAGAACTCAAAGCTTTAATGCAAAAAGATGTACTGCAATCCACCCAAGCGATTGCCAATCTTCAAGCTGTCTATGCAAGAGTTCCTTTCCAAGCGCCCATCCCACAAAGTCGACCCACTCCCATACTGAACTGAAGGTGTGAACTCAATGAATAACGATTATCAAGATCCTATTAACGCGTTAAATATGCCGGAAATGGCGGATATGACCTTTGCCACGGACTTCCTCATGCGTGCCAAGGAGGGCGTAAGGAATACAGCGATTGCCCTGACGGAAACGGTTACTCCAGATGTTAGAGTATTACTGCGCAGCCAACTAAAGCAAGGTATCGCCTTGCATCAGGAAATTACCGAACTCATGATCCGCAAGAAATGGTTTCATCCCTACGAGTTGAATGAACAGTATCAGTTAGACCAGCTTTCGGCGAATAATACTGTCATGATTGGGCAAATGAAATTATTTCCAGGTGATACGTCGCGCAAAGGGATGTTCGACCGGACGCCAGATGAACACATTGGGGGAAATCATGCATGAAAGCTGTAACTTATCAAGGTATCAAAAATGTAATTGTGAAAGAGGTTCCCGATCCTAAGATCGAGAAGCCTGATGATATGATCATTAGAACGACCAGTACAGCGATTTGCGGGTCCGATCTCCACCTTATCCACGGGATGATTCCCAACCTGCAGGAGAATTATGTCATCGGGCATGAGCCTATGGGGATCGTCGAAGAGGTTGGTCCTGCTATCACAAAGCTAAAGAAGGGCGACCGGGTTATCATACCATTCAACATCGCTTGTGGTGAATGCTTTTATTGCAAAAATCAGTTGGAAAGCCAATGTGACAATTCAAATGAGAATGGCGATATGGGTGCTTATTTTGGTTATTCCGGAACAACTGGCGGATATCCAGGCGGACAAGCCGAATATTTACGTGTACCCTTCGCTAATTTCACCCACTTTAAGATTCCAGAAAGCTGTGAGGAACCGGACGAAAAGCTTTGTTTGATCGCTGATGCGATGACAACGGCATTCTGGAGCGTCGATAACGCCGGGGTAAAACAGGGCGATACGGTGATCGTACTTGGCTGTGGTCCAGTAGGGCTTCTAGCTCAAAAGTTTTGCTGGTTGAAAGGCGCAAAGCGAGTGATTGCGGTCGATTACGTGGATTACCGCCTGCAGCATGCTAAGAAAACGAACCATGTAGAGATTGTTAATTTCGAGCAAGAGCCGAATATCGGCAGCTATCTCAAGGAAATGACCAAAGGCGGGGCCGATGTAGTCATTGACGCTGTAGGGATGGACGGAAAAATGAGCGATCTTGAGTTTCTCGCCAGTGGACTGAAGCTGCAGGGTGGAACCATGAATGCGATCATCATTGCTTCTCAAGCTGTTCGTAAATGTGGAACGATCCAGATCACAGGCGTGTACGGTGGACGTTATAACGGATTCCCGCTCGGCGATATTATGCAGCGTAACGTCAACATACGCTCTGGACAAGCCCCGGTCGTTCACTACATGCCGTATATGTACGAATTGATTACGTCAGGTAAAGTCAATCCCGGCGATATCGTGACGCATGTTATTCCACTAAGTGAAGCCAAGCACGGATATGAAGTGTTTGACACGAAGACGGATAATTGCATTAAAGTCATTCTCAAGCCGTGAACACTCATTTGATAAGGGAGGCAGCAGCCATATGAACTCGACCTATGGTTTACACGAGACAATGGAGGTTCATGAATTGACCGCATTCAAAACGGTCTGCATGACCAAGTCCAAAACGATGCAAGCTCTGGTATCAGACCCGGAGCTGAAACAAATATTACAACAAGACGTGCAGGTATCGACTAAGCAGCTTCAGGAACTAGGCGGTCTGCTGTCTAAAGTGATAGGATAGGAGATGAAATTATGAACCCAATCATAGAATATATTACGGGAACGAACACTCTAACGGATGAAGTTATTGCAATGGATTTCCTAAATAACGCCAAGAGTGGCGTAAGAAATTACGCCATGGCCGTCACGGAATGCGTTACACCTGAAATTAAGACTGTGTTAGCTAAACAGCTGGAAGAAGCCATTGAGTCCCATGAGCAGATCATGAACTACATGATGAAACGCGGTTTATACCACCCTTATCAAGTTAATGAGCAAATTCAGCTGGATTTGCAAAACATCCAGACGGCGATGAATATTCCGTCCTGATGCCTGTAAGTCTAGGGCTTTCCATGTGGAAGGCTCTTTTTTATTTCTCTGTGATATTTATCATACCTGCTTACATGTCATCATGTTAAAATATACATATCAACTACATAAGGAGTGATTTCGATGATCTATTCAAAAATTGTTGTTGCCTATGACGGCTCTGAAATTTCCGAAAAAGCACTGGATTCCGCGATAAAGCTGGCCAAGCTTAATCATTTTTCCCACCTGGAAATTATACATGTTATCAATATTCCCAAATACGTTGTAGGTGAAGCGGTTTACATTCCACCCGTGGAAATCAATAGCAATTATTCTGAACAAATCGTTGCCCAAATTCAAAAATCGCTGCTTAACCCCGATAATACGCATATTGAAATTCGGCAAGGCAGTCCCGCCCAAACTATTCTTGAATATGCCGAAGAGGTTCATGCTGATCTGATTGTTATCGGCAGCAGAGGCCTTAATGCAATTAGTGAGTTTATTCTGGGCAGCGTGAGTCACAATGTCGTACAGCATGCCAAAATTCCGGTGTTGGTTGTTAAATAAGCATTATCGAATCTGCTTCAATAAATCCTCTATTTCTTTGCGAGACATGGTTTGCGCGCCGGCCATCGTCACCACCGCATCTAGCAGCAATTCGGACCGGCGAGGATCAATTTCCTGATCATAATAGCCAAAATAATTGCTCGGATCTTTTTCGATAAATTGGACATAATCATAGATCGACGGCTTCATATGGCTTGGCGAAAGCGGCAGCTCTTTAAGTGTAGAGAGCTGGCCGCTGGCTTCGACGAACTTCTTCCTTTCCTCCATACTCACCATATAGGAGAGTACCTCAAAGGCAGCTTGTAGATTACTGTTTTTGGAAATCGCCCAGCCGGAGGAGCCGCCATAATAAACAGTACGATCACCATTACCATGAACCGTCGGAAAGCGAAAATAACCGATATCAGGGTTGCTCAGCATCTCTTCGGCAGCCCAATCACCTTGCAAATACATCGCCGCTTCGCCGTTTAAAAGCATGTTCTCCGCCGTCTGCCTATCTACCCCCAGAAAACCCGGTTCAAACATTTTTTTCTTCACCAATTCACGAAATAGCAGGGCTGCTTCAATAAAGCTGGGGTCGGTAAAATCTCCCGTACCCTTAATCGTGTGCTGATAGGAAGTGGTTCCTCCCAGCCTGTTGGACAGATAAGCGTACCAATTAAGCAGGGGCCATCTTTCCTTACCGGAGACGCTAAACGGCGAAATCCCTTTACTTAACAGATTCTCGGCAGCGAGTATCAGCTCATCCCACGTTTCCGGAGGCGTAATCCCGAATTGGGCAAACAGGCGTTTATTATACCAAAACATGACGTGACTGGTAGTGTGAGGAAGCCCGTAAAGCCTTTCATAATAACTGGAATTCTGCAGCGTTTCCGGATAAAATTGCTTCTTATACGCGAGATTCTCCTGCATCAAGTCAGTTAAATCGGCGACAATCTGGGAGTCGACCATATACTTAAAGGATTCCCCTGTCCAATAATAAAACAAATCCGGCATTTTCCCTGAAATGGCTGCCACTCTAAGCTTGGCTTTATAGGTTTCCCCCTCGTAAAAATAAGGTACGATCTGAATATGGGGATGTGTCTGATTAAAGCTCTGAATGCTTTCCTTGACAACTTCCTGCCTGCGGTCGTTGGTTTCCTGGTTCCAAAACGTAATTTTAACGGGTACTGTAGGAGCGGGAAGCTCAGCTTGAGGTGTCTGGGATGCAGACGAAAGACAGCCTTTGCTCATGATGGCCAGCAGCAAGGAGACCAGTAGTACGGCTAGTACCAATAACTTAGGCTTACGCGTTCTCATCACGGTCGCTCCCGCTCTTCTCTTGAATTTTTTTCCTGTCGTTGCGATATTCCTTTGGAGTCAAGGTCTCGGCTTCGCGAAATACTTTCACAAAATATTTGGACGAACTGAATCCCGTACGCTCGGCAATCTCGTATATTCGCATATCCGTCCCAAGCAGAAGCTCTTTAGCCTTCGACAGCCGCTGACGGGTGAGGAAGTCGCTGAAGGTTTGTCCGGTTTCTTCTTTGAAAAGTACGGATACATAGCTCGAATTCAAATGAATATGCTCGGCAACGTCCCGAATACCCAGAGAAGGATTCGACAGCTCGGAAGAAATAAAGATTAACGCTTTGCGGATTGAATCATTGTGCACCTGCGGCATGGCAAGAGCAGAATCGGTATGTGATTGTTTCCACAGCTTTCTGGTTTCAAATGCTTCTTCCACCGCGGCA
Organism: Paenibacillus periandrae; assembly: GCF_022458865.1. Lineage (GTDB taxonomy): Bacteria > Bacillota > Bacilli > Paenibacillales > NBRC-103111 > Paenibacillus_S > Paenibacillus_S periandrae. Next base: position 180,801 of record NZ_JAJNMU010000004.1, read on the forward strand.
ATCAGGCTTTGGTATTCAACGGGCTTTAGGATGTAGTTCACGGCTCCCAGTGCCATTGCTTTGCGGGCATACTCAAACTCCGCATAACCGGTCAGCAGTATGGACGTCGTCTCCAGTCCCTCCTTCCTGAGCCTTTCAAGCAGTTGAATGCCATTTAGACCAGGCATCCGTATATCCGTAATCAGCAAATCCACGGGATGAATTTTTCGGTATTGAAAAGCCTCCAGACCGTTTTCCACGGTGTGTAAATTCACTTTTCCTTGTGACCAGGACTGTAATGCTTTTAATACGCCATTTCGGGTAGGCAGCTCGTCCTCAGCTATCAGAATGCAAGGATATTCAGACATTACGCTCAACTCCATAGGGAAGATAAAGATCTAGGATTGTACCTCGATCGGGACTGCTTTGAAATTGAATTCCGTATTCTTGGCCATAATACAGCTTGATTCGTCGTTGTACGTTTAACAAGCCCATACCCGATGAAGAGGACGATGAGTGGGGGTCCGGCTGATGATGAATCTCCAACCTTTGGGTCAAGGCTGCAAGCGTTTCTGCGTCCATGCCAACTCCATCATCCTTGACCTGAATGCCTAACAAAGACTTCCCGTCCCTTTCCACATTTCGGATCGATACAAGCAGGGAGGATGCGCCAACCTTTGGTTCAATACCGTGCTGGATAGCGTTTTCAACGAGTGGTTGGATCAACAGCTTGGGCAGCTTGATATCGTAGGGAAGCGGATCAATATGGAATTGCCAATGCAGGCGGTGACCAATCCGGTATTTCATAATTTCCATGTAACGTTGGCAATGCTCGATTTCGGCATTGAGGCTAACCCAATCGTCGTTGCTTCCTGCATTAATGGTATATCGGAACAGCTTGGATAAAGCAATAACGGTTTGAGCACCTTCTTCCTCCTGCTTCTCTATCAACGTCCAGTACAACGATTCCAGTGTATTAAACAAAAAATGCGGATGAATTTGCGCCTGCAGCATTTTGATTTCTGCCTGATTGTTCAGACGTTCCTTTTCGTAAACCGTTTGCACAAGCTGATGCAGCTCTCTGACCAGATTGTTGTACGAGATGTTCAGCTCATTCATTTCAAAGTTAAAATAGACCTCGTCATTTTGCTGCGGCAGAGCAAATACAGGGATACGCATTTTATTTCTGAGCCTGCGGATCGGCTTTGTTATGATGCTGGACAGAATCCACAGAAGCAGAAGACACAGCACCGCACCGATAACAAGCGCCCACAGTAAAGCCTGCTTTAAAACCAATAGTCCTTCGGTTATCGTATCCAGGGGTACGAGCATCAGAATAGACCAGTTAGTCTCTGTTGATTGACGAACGATTTTCAAATAGTCTGTACCTTGTATTTGAATAATCGAATGCGCTCCTTGCGCAGCCGTGCTTGTCAGAATCGCCGGATCGACCGAATCCAGCAGTGAAGGGGAGCTTGAGGCCACAAGCTGTGCATGCCGATCGAACAAATGCATCGTGCTTCCCTTGACCGTAGGAAATTCCGTATTGAAAAAGTCAAGCAGCGAATCCGTAACCCGGAATACTGCGTAACCTCCCCTTCCCAAGTAATCCTCCTCCAGGCGAATTTGTCTTACGGCAAAAAGATGCCCGCTTTCCTTGCGCTGCATTTCCGCCCATATCAATTGGCCTTCTTTGATATTTGCGAAAGTAGCCGTTTCCAATCCGATCCGTTCCGAAATATTTTGGTTTTCCAGCGGATATAAGGGTTCATCCCCTGCATACAGCTCAATGCCTTGAATCAGCCACGATAAAGCCATCAAATTATTCAAAATCGGGCGGACCGACAGCTTCTGATCGATCGTGAGTACCTCTCCTGTCTTCGCTTTATATAATAGCTGCTGGATCCGGGCATCCGTCACCAGCTGCAGGCTGAGCGAATCGACCTGAGCGAGAACGGCATCAAGCCGTGCGCTTGCTTGCTTCGCCGTCTCCCCTACATAAGATTCGGCATTACGGATCAGCAGATCCGATATCGAACGATATACAAGCCCCCCTGCAACGGAAAGCACTACGACCATAACGAGCAGGAAGCCAAGCAAAATTTGCACTCGGGTCCTGTTCAATTGAAGATTTGCTATCATCCTGTACATGTCCAACACATCCTTTAAACACAAAGAACCATTTCCTATATTACACTATAGGGATGGTCCGCATGCAACATATTGAATTTAACAGGTTGTTCAAAAAGCCGTCTTTTTGAACTCGCACTTTAACAGGTTTGTTTCTCGCAGGATCAGCCCTTTACAGCGCCGGCGGATAACCCTTTGACTACCTTTTCCTGAGCAACAAAATAAGCGATCAGCAGCGGCAAGGAGCCGAGTGTGAGTGCAGCCATAATTCCCGGAATATTGACCGAAAATTCACCGTAAAAGGCACGTAGTCCAAGCGGCAGCGTCATCTTGGCCGGTGTTGTTATAAGAATCAGACCGAATACAAACTCATTCCATATATGAATAAAATTATAAATTCCTATCGTTGCCAGAGCCGGAGACAGCAACGGGAGAATGATTTTCCAAAATAATTGGGGCTGGGTCGTTCCATCCATAATGGCCGCTTCATCGAGCTCTCGGGGAATCTCCCGAATAAACTGTGCCAGGATGATAATAGAGATCGGCAGACTAAAGGAGATATAAGGACCTGCCAGCGCCCATAACGAATCGTACAAGCCGATTTCTTTAGTAAGAATATACACCGGAATGAGCGTAGTATGCACCGGGATCATCATACCGGCAAGAAACAAATAATAAATCGGACGGTTGAGCTTGAATCTCATTCGAGAGAGTGGAAAGCTGACCATCGCTGACAACACAATAACGGCGGCTACGCAAAAAATCGAAATCATCAGGCTGTTCACAAAATAACGGTCGATCCCCAGTTTAAAAACAAGTCCATAGTTTTCAAGCACAAAGTTGGTCCATAAGGACGCGGGATTCTGAAAAAAATAAGTTTGTGTTTTCAATGAGGTCGCTATCATGTATACAAACGGATATCCGGTAAAAATGAGTAATACGAGTGCAATAAGATAAAGCCATGCACGCTTTATCATGGAAAGCATTGCGATCATCCCCTTCTTTATGCTGTATTGTCCCCGATTATCAGGCTGTCTTATCGCGGGATCTGTCGGCCGCCAGGATGATGAGTGCAACCACAAATGCGATGGCGAACATCGTAAACGAAATGGAACTGGCATAACCCATGTTAAATTTGGAAAAGGCCTGCTTGTACATATAAGTTGCCATGAGCTCCGTACTACTGGACGGTCCGCCCGCGGTCATAACAAAAATCAGGTCAAAATATTTTAACGAGCCGATTACAGATAACACCGAGGATGTGATAATTGTCGGCTTAATCAAGGGAAGCGTAATGCTCCAAAACTTTTTCCAGCCGCTGCATCCATCGATTTCTGCTGCTTCGTAAATTTCATCGGGAATTCCCGAAATCGCTGCACGAAATAAGATCATATAAAACGGCGTATATTGCCAGCAGATCGTCACGATTACCGCAATAAAAGCAGTCTTAGGGTCGCCCAGCCAGCCATTTTGCCACGAGCTAAGCCCGATAACCTCCAGCAGCTTGTTGACAATACCGAACATTGGATCATAGATGAATGTCCACAAAATTCCGACTGCCACGGTAGACATGAGCAGCGGCAGGAAGTATACGGTACGAAATATACGCATCCCTCGAAGTGGGGCAAATAAAATGAGTGCCATGATGAGCCCAAGTGGAATCTGCGTTACCACAGAAGCGATAACCAACAGCATATTATTAGAAATCGTCATCCAAAATACTTTATCCGACAATAATGCACTGTAATTATTTAGAGCTATAAACGTTTTTTCAGCCTGAATGCCGTTCCAGTTAAATAGACTGTAATAAAACGTCGCAAAGATAGGATAGATGACATAGACCAGATAAATAAGCAGTGTCGGGCCAATAAACCTTAGTAAAAACAGGTTGGTTCGAAGCTTGTTCTGTCTGCGGATCTGTTCGGTCGAGGTCGTGCCGCTCCCTGTCGGAGCAGAAGTCGCTGCAGGATTACTGCTGTTCATGGGAAGCTCCTTTCTCTTCTGGTGTGTTACCGGGAAGGAGAGGTTACCCTCTCCCTGATCAGTAATCCATCACCCGATTTATTTTTTCAGTACTTCTTTGGCTTTCGTTTCCATCTCTTTGGCTGCTGCAGCCGGTGTCATCGAATTACCAAATAAATTTTGGGTTGTATCTTTGTGCAGCTCGGCAAGCTCAGCAGGCAAGGTTTGGTCATAGAAGGTCTGCATGGAGGTTGCTTTGCCCAGCATATCATTAAGTTCTTTGGCAAAAGGATCGGAATAAGTAACTCCTTTAACTGCCGAGATTGTGCTCGCCTGATCCGCCATTTGTTGTGCAAGCTCCTTGGAAGTCAAGGCTTTAACCAGCTCAACCGCTTCGGCAGGATATTTGGTCTTGGCAGCGATCGAGAATACAGGAGATACGCCCCCTACCAGATCGGTAACTTTACCTTTGCCGCCAGGTATTGCGGGGAATGGGAACATGCCTACTTTTTTCTCGAAATCAGGTGATTCCGCACGAATGTTATTAATGTAGGAAGACGTTTGCATTTCCATAGCCGCTTTACCTGTGTACATCAGCTGACGGGAATTTCCGGTGTCGTACTGAATACCGTTAAAGCCGGGATTGAAGGCGCCGCGTTTAACCAAATCCTGAATCATCTCTCCGGCCTTTACATAAGTTTCGTCATCAAAGGTACGTCCCTTTCTTTCGAAGGCTTCGTTGAAGATTTCCGAGCCACCCAAACGGTTGGCAAAATACATCAGGTAAAATGCCGCAGGCCATTTGGTTTGGTTGGCCAGAGCGATAGGAATGATGTTCTCCTTCTTCAGCTTATCGATGATCGTGAGCAGTTCATCATAGGTTTGTGGCGGTTGTATATTGTATTTGGCGAAAATTTCTTTATTGTAATAAAAGGGAACGACAGACATGGCAAGTGGTGCACCATACACCTTTTTATCAAAGGTAGCTACATCCAGGCCAGCAGTCAAAAACGCATCGCTGCTGATTTTGCCAGTCAGGTCCAGCACTTGGTTAGCGCTTACAAATTGCTTTAACCAGCCGCCGCCCCAGGAGTGAAATACATCCGGCGGATTTCCGCCGCCCATTGCTACGGACAGCTTCGTCTTGTAAGGGTCGTTAGGAATTTGAACCGCTTCTACATCCACGTCAGGATGATCCTTCATAAATTTTTGGACGGCCGCTTCAATAAGCTCCTTCCGTTTGCCTGTGTCAATATACCAGAACGATAGCTTCTTTTTCTCACCAGCTTTAGCTGCAGGAGCCGGCTGGGTCGGTTTGGCATCTGGAGCTGCCGGTGCCGCAGGTGTTGTCCCACTCCCACTGCAGGCCGAGATGACAAACAATACACACACGCAAAGCATCGCAATCCACTTTTTCATTTGTATACCCCTTTCAATCTTGTAATTTGTTTACGCTTTCATAATATCATCGATCCTGATCATTAAATAAGGCACTCTGATATGCTAAAATGCCAATTTGATTGGAAATGTAAGCGTTATTAATTGGAAAAGCAAAAAATCCCCTTCGTCGACAACTTCCTTCGTTATCAACCGTAAGGGGATCCTATTTACTTGAGTGCCATCCGCTTGCTGTACTCGAGATTGATTTCATCGGTAATCCGGGTATAGGTCGGATCTTTCCTAAGCGTATCTACAAAGGTATCCCATTCCTGCATGGAAATTTTCCCGATAATGGCTTGTACCTTCGTATCGGCAATTTTCTTGTTGTAGTCGGCTCCTACTTTAAGCTCAGTTTGGGAAACCAGACCAATCGCAGGGTCACCCGTAGATAACTTTGCTTTTTGTTCAGCAATTTTCATGTTGCGCTGGTATATTTCCTTGGGCATCCCTGCCGCGTACTGCCACAAATCCAGCACGGGCGTACTGAACATTTTACCCCATGTAGCCGTACCTATGCTGTCTGCAAATGCTCTATCGTTCGCGATTTTCAGACCGTCAACCACCGTATAATGCACACCCTTGATCCCGTAAAGTGTTAGATCCAATCCTTCCCCACCGGAGCCATAATCAATAAACTTGAGAATGGCTTTCATCTTCTCCTCAGGTACGGTCTTGGGAATAGCCAATACACCGTTAAAGCCGGTAGTCTGCGTTACGAATGCTTTACCTCCTGCCTTGGGTGCCAGGGAAAGCATCGGGGTCCACTCGACCGACGGGTCCTTCTTCCATTGCTCCATCGTATATCTGAACAACGCTTCCGGTGTTTCCGAGGTCAATCCGGCTCTGCCGCTTGTAGCGAGCTCCCAAAACTGATTTTCCTTCAGCACAGGGAAATCGTATGGAATCAGACCCTCGACATACAACTTGTTCAGGTAAACGAGTGTCTCTCTCATTTCCGACTCCAGTATCATATTGATCAGCTTGCCGTCTTGTTCCTTCCATTTACCAACGGTTCCCGTAAATACTTCTTCAACAACACGCCAATCCCGCATCGTATAACAAACCGTATTTTCTTTGCCGTCAGGCGCCTGATCTTTAAACGCCTTGAGCACGGTGTACAGCTCATCCATATGAGTCGGCATCTTGAGACCTAATTTATCCAGCCAATCCTTACGGATTGAGGCAAAACCACCGCCATTCAAGGGGCGTCCTGCCGGAACTGCAAAGGATTTTCCATCAATCTGCGTATGGTTCCAGATCTTCGGGTCCAGTGTCATCAGGTTCGGATAATTTGTGATATAAGGCGTCAAGTCCCAGAACTCACCCTGCTTCACCAATTGAAGAAACAGAGGTGTCGTGATATTCGGGATTTTGATCAAATCGGCAATATCACCGGTAGCCAAAGCCACATTGACCCGATCCGCATAATCCCCGCTAGGCACCCAGACTACTGTAAGCTTCGTGTGGGTTCTTTTTTCAAATTCCTTCAGTACCGGGTTATCCGGAGATGGAGGCTGAGCTATCGTGTAGTCCGCCATGATTTTGATATCGGTCGGCTTGCCAGAGGCTTGGGACTCTTCACTGACATGGACTTCAGGAGCTTCTGACGGCGGAATGGAGCACGCAGTAAAGAAAGACAAGGCAACCCATGTGGATACTAGGTACAGGGTCCGTTTGTGGAGTATCGTCGTTTCACTGAATTTCATTGTGAATTCCTCCCATAAGATGAACGCAGAACTTATAAACGGGTGACCTGCTGCCAAATGGAAGGCTCCACCGGGATTCCATGCTCCAAATTATACTGCCGTCTGACAAGTGTATCCTCACCGGGGTAACGAACCGTACTGTCCTCTTCAAGTGGTGCAGCACCTTGCAAATCGAGAATCGCTTCATGAATCCGTTCGTTAATGTAGTCAAGGTTAGGAAATGCACCGATATCAAAAGCCATAAATACTTGCGATACGCTATGCTCAACGGGCAGCTTGCCAATCTCATGAGTGGTATGACCATCGGCAAGCATTGCAGCCATCAGATCGAGCACAAGAGCCAAGCCCGAGCCTTTCCAAAAGCCGATAGGCAGCGGCCTTCCCGACTCCAGGATAGCGGATGGATCTTTAGTCAGATTACCATCCATGTCATACCCGCCATCAACTGAAAGCTGCGATCCAAGCAGCTTCTTCGTATTCAGCTGCCCATAGGAGAATTGGGAAATCGCCATGTCCAATACGATAGCTCCTTCTGCCCGTGGCACTGCAAATACAATCGGATTGTTGCCAAGCTTTCTTTCGGTGGAGCCCCACGGAGGCAGATTGGGCATCGTGTTGGTCCAGCAAATCCCTGCACAGCCTGCTTCAACAGCCTGCCAGCCATAGCTTCCGCCACGCATCCAATGATTCGTATTCCTGAGAGCTACACAACCCATGCCATGCTGCTTGGCCAGAGCAATCGCCCTGTCCATGCACAAGCTGGCATTGAGGTTGCCCGGTCCGAGATGTCCATCCCACCTCTCCATTGCCCCGAGGCTATGGATGCATTCGGGTACAGCATTGATATCGATATAACCCTTATCCATATATTCGATGAAAGATGGGAATCGGTTCAGCCCATGTGAGTACACCCCGTCGAGACTGGCCTCGGCAAACAGCGCTGCACACTGCTGCGCCCGCTCTTCAGTGAAGCCCTTGCTAAGCAGCACGCGTACAAATTGATCCATCATCTCGGAAAAAGGAACTCGCAGCATGATCCAAAAACCACCTTTTCATCTATATAGGTTTCCGCTTATTTTCCTTCATTAATTTGCTTTATAAGCTCCAATGCTACCTTCGGTTTACGATCATAGGTCAGCAATCCGTTAATTTCCTGCTCGACATCGGTCAGCTGCGTGTAACAAAAGCCTTGTACGACCGGCGATTGCAGCAAGGGCTGCGTAACCGATTTATAGCGTTCGATAAAATCCTCATCGCTTTGAGCTGCTGAATAGCCCCAGCCTTCCCAATCGCTTTTCTTGAATGATATGCCGCCATATTCCGACACATGGATCGGAGCACCTTCATAAGGATAGTCAGGCACATGAATCCAACGGTTGGCTGGTTTTGCCTGAACTGCATTTTCGACGGTACGGTATCTTTCTACGAGCACTTCCCGGCTGCTTTCGTAATCATGTATCGTGCAAATATCGGATTTAATATGCTCCCAGCCATCGTTAGAAATAACAAGTCGGGTGTCATCCAAGGATTTGGTTAAATGATACAAACCAAGCGCATGCTGCTGCTGGAACTTGTCCACCAAAATATTCGGTACGCCCCAGCTTTCATTCAATGGTACCCAAGCCACAATGCAGGGATGATTGTAATCACGTTCGATAGCCTCCTGCCATTCCGAGGTGATGCGACGCACATAATTTTCCGAATACGCCGCGGCATTCGCCATCTCTCCCCATACGAGCAGTCCCAAACGGTCACACCAATACAAATAACGCGGGTCTTCGATCTTCTGATGCTTGCGTGCTCCGTTGAAGCCCATCGCTTTGGTCAATTCAACATCCTGTTTGATCGCGTCATCCGTTGGTGGCGTCATAATACCGTCCGGGAAATAACCTTGATCGAGCACAAGCTTCATATAATAAAAACGGTTATTCAGGCATACCTTGCCGTCCTCGATAGCTATTTTGCGCATTCCAAAGTAGCTGTTTACGTGATCAATAACTTGATCGCCATCTAGCAGGAGGAATTGGATATCATATAAATTCGGTTTCTCTGGCGACCACCAGCGACCTCTTCCATGATCGTTAAAATCGTGCAAACCAACACGCCGCATCAGCTCCGATTCTGTGACTTTAACGATCTCTTCAGCTACGGGAGCTCCCTTAAAGGATATAATTGTCTTCAACCAAAGATTATCGCTTAGTCGTCCTTCGATAAATGCCCTGATTTTAATCTCATTCGAATCGATGTAAGGGGTAAGCTTTACCTTGTTCAGATACGTCTCGGCTACAGGCTCTAACCAAACAGTTTGCCAAATGCCCGTAGTCCGGGTATACCAAATACTTGCCGATTCCTCCTCCCAATATTGTTTGCCTTTGGGAAGAGTCTGATCCTGGCTGTAGTCTTGAGCCTTCACGACGATTGTGTTCTCATTACCCTGCAGATGTTCGGTAATATCTACTGAAAAAGGGGTATGCCCACCTTCATGAACCTTCACCAACTGGCCGTTTATCCAGATCCATGACATATAATCAACAGCACCAAAATGCAATACGATCCTTTTGCCGACAAAGGCGGCAGGTACAGTGAAGGCTTTACGGTACCAGACCGTATCATGAAAACCCGTATCTCCAATGCCGCTCAAGCTGCTTTGAAAGCAAAAAGGAACTTGAATCTTTTGAGTAAAATCGTGCGCTATATTCCATTTTTCAAGGTTCCCTACCTGATGGTCATCAAATTCAAATTCCCATTCCCCATTTAAATTAAGCCATTCAGACCGCTCAAATTGTGGACGTGGATAGTCTTGTCTATACGGCTGCACCGTCATATTTATCACCCTTTTTTATATTATTAATACACAATGTACATTGCAATACTACAATATAAGTGTGGAAATGTAAACCATTGGACAATATCCTTTTTTTCAAGCTTCCCTCTTCATAGCTGCACAGATCTCACGGCTAATCTTGCGCATGTTTTTCCCGGTATTGTCTTGGTGTCAAACCTTCGCTTTTTTTGAACATACGAATGAGGTAAGAGGGCTGATAATGCAGCAGCTCTGCGATTTCATTGATTTTCATATCGGTCCTGCACAGCAGCTCCTTACACTTTTCAATACGCAAACGAATAATCGTGTCGATAAAGTTCGTGCCGTGGATTTGTCTGAAGGCTTTACTCAGCTTGGAGGAGCTCATCTGCAATTGGTCTGCATATATTTCCAGTGAGACATCCATCAGGATTTCCTCTTGAATCTGCACGAGCAGCTTATCGATCACCTCCCGCAAATTACCGTCATAGGTCATGGACAATGTTTTGATAAAAGGGTGAATCAGCTTGTACTGGAACCAGTCTACGATCTGATCCGGCTCGGTTAACAGCATCAGCTGCTCATACAGATGAACCCCCTCATACAAAGCATACATATTCACATCATGCTTGATAATCGTGTCATGCAGGGTGCCCAGCAGCTTCATCATCCCTTGATGGACCATCAATTCGGTACTGTTATCCCCCTGAAGCTCCTGTATAAACAGTCGAATTAAACGTACGGCTTCCTCCTCCAGACCAAGGCTGACGGCATGTACGATTTCTCTTTCCAGCTCCGAAGGAAAGTGCTTTGCACTGTTAGGCTCTATCATAAATTGATTCATATCGAGCATTTGATTGGACGTATGAAGATCCCGGAAGCGCAGCGCTTTACGCGTCTGCTCCAGTACATTCGGCATATCCACCAGTGAATCGGATATTTTACTCGTGACAATCGTCACCTTCATTCGCAGCACGTTATTAACCGCCGCGATATAATCATGGGCAAGCTTGTTGAGTACAGCCTTGATTTCCTCATTCGTAATGCTGCGATTCAGAACAAAAAACACACCGACAGATAAATCTTGGAAATTAATTACATGTACCATGTTCAGCTGCTCAGAGCACAGCTCCAATATAATGTTGGAGGCGGCGAACGTAATCAGCTGCGAATCCCGTTCCGAGAATTTGCCACCCAGCTCCGATATCCCATGCAGCTGCGCCACCATAACCGCAAATCTTTTATCCTCCACATCCCAATCCAGCTGCTTCATCTTGTCAATGAGCTCCGCTTCTGTATGCGTATACAAATTCCCCTGCAAAAACTGCAGCAGGAAGCTCTCTCTTAAGGTTGGGATGGATTCCTTGATCTGCATCGCAAGGGTCTGCTGCTCCACCAGCTGCTGATTCCATTGATTCTCAATGTAGGTGACCTCATCCTTTTCATCCGATCTGGTAGGCTTGGACGATTCGAACAAGCTTTTCAAGCGATAAATCGGATCGTAAATTTTGTTGGAGGCGAACCACGATAACAGCAAGCCGACCGTCAGGCCGAATAGGCTTATCCAAAGAATTAATCTCGACAGCGAAGTGACCGGAGCAATGATTTGCGACATCGGGGTTGCCGAGACAAACGTCCATTTGCCGCCGAGCTTGGATATTTTCCCGTAGGATACGGTGTAGCTTTGACCTTGCCAATCAAATTTAAAGGTATGGTCGCGAAGATCCTCCTGGGCGATCCGGCTTCTTACCGCATCCTCAAGTGTCAGGTCTAACTTGGAAAGTTCATTAGTGTGGGGAGTAGTTAAATAATCACCGTTCTCATTAATCAGGAAAGCAACGCCTTCTCCGGAAGCCAATTTTTGCACCATCGTATTTAATTTAGCTTGATCCAAATAAAGGATGAATGCCCCGTAGGAATCATACATTTGACCACCAGGAAGCTTGACCACAATAGCCTTGTACAGGGTGTCGGAATAACCCGGTTTTCTTAACGAATAGTTCCAATAGATGGTACGCTCTTTTTCCAATAAGGATCTTAATAGCTTCCTGTCATCCTCCGACTGAACGGATTGAAATCCAAATTCATCTCCAATAAGCTTATTGGCATCGCGTAAATATAAGCTCACTCCACCAATCAAGGAATTCGATTCCCTCATCAATGTAAACGATCTCATTAATTCATTCGTCTTTTGAAATTCCATAATAAAATCCATTTGCTTAAGCGTCTCATCCATACTTCGATCAAATGCAAGTCGCACCACCGTATGCTCCAGGTTGGATAAATAATCCTCCATGTGCTGAATCGACTGGCTCAACTGATTCTGATGGGCCTTGTTCACTTCCATTCCAATACGATCCGTTCCGATATAGTAAAGAATAACACTGATTAATGCGATGGGGATGCATGTGATCAGCAGGACTATACTTAAATTTTTCCAATAGATTGACCCTTTAGGTTTGCCCTTTGGCCTGCTCATCGGGACATTTCACATCCTTTAGTTGATGGGGCCCAATCGCCGCGCACCGATCAATGCTTCTGCAATTAATTGCGTATGTATAATATACATTGTATATTTTGTATATGAAATAATCAACAAAAGGTTATACATATTTACGTATTCAAGAGCGCTGACAACGCAAAAAACTGCTGCATCCGATCAGATACAGCAGCTGCCATTAAGCGTCCTCATCTATCCCCATTGCACATTGACCACTCGCCGCTGCTGCTACCAACCAAGAGGCAAGGGGCCACCCTTACCTCTGAACAAATGAACTTGTGATCAGCTTATTTTTGAGCCAACCGATTTTTGTACTCTGCATTGATTTCTTCCGTAATTTTGGTGTAGTTGGGATCCTTCTTAAGGCTGTCTACGTATTTATCCCAGTCATCCAATGAAATTTTGCCAATAATCGTTTGTGTCTTCATATCAGCAATTTTTTTCGTATAGTCAGCCCCCATTTTAAGCTCTGTGTCGGAAACCAAACCAATAGCCGGGTCAGGCGTGGAAATTTTTGCTTTTTCTTCAGCCAGCTTTATGTTGCGTTGATAAACCTCTTTGGGCATACCGGCTGCATACTGCCACAGATCAAGTACAGGTGTACTGAACATTTTACCCCATGAAGCGGTTCCCACACTGTCGGCTACAGCCTTATCATTCGCGATCTTTTGGCCGTCAACAATGGAGTAGTGAACATCCTTGATGCCATAAAGGGTCAAATCCAGGCCCTCGCCGCCCGAGCCGTAATCCACGAATTTCAAAATCGCCTTCATTTTGTCTTCAGGTACGGTTTTGGGAATCGCCAGCACGCCATTAAAGCCTGTTGCCTGCGGTACGTAAGCTTTACCTCCGGCTTTTGGAGCCAGTGAAAGCATCGGTGTCCATTCGACCTTCGGATCCTTCTTCCATTGATCCATGGTGTATCTGAATAAAGCCTCTGGTGTTTCCGATGTCAGCCCCGCTCTGCCGCTTGTAGCCAGCTCCCAATACTGATTTTCCTTTAGTACAGGGAAGTCCTGCGGAATTAAACCTTCCTTGTACAATTTACTCACATAAATCAGAGCTTCCTTCATCTCCGGCTCCAGCGTCATATTGACGAGCTTGCCGTCCTTTTCCTTCCATTTGCCAACAGTTCCGGTGATTACCTCTTCAAATACACCAGAGCCGCCGCGCATAGTAAAGCCGGTCGTGTCCTTTTTACCGTCAGGTGCGTTGTCCTTAAAGGCCTTCAAAACGGTATACAGCTCATCCAGATTTGTCGGCATTTTCAAGCCCAATTTGTCCAGCCAATCCTTACGAATCGAGAAGAATCCGCCGCCGTTTAATGGGCGTCCTGCAGGAACCGCAAACGATTTTCCATCGATCTTGGTGTTATTCCATATTTTCGGATCTATGGCCATCAGGTTCGGATAGTTTTTGATATAAGGTGTCAAATCCCAGAATGCCCCTTGCTTGACCATTTGTCGGAACAACGGGGTTGTAATGTTCGGAATTTTAATCAGATCGGCAATATCGCCAGCAGCCAGCGCCACGTTCACACGATCCGCATAATCTCCACCCGGTACCCAGGTAACCGTCAGCTTCGTATTCGTTCTTTTTTCAAATTCCTTCTGCACCTGATTGTCTGGCGATGGAGGCTGCGCTATCGTGTAATCCGCCATCACTTTGATTTCCGTAGGCTTGGCTGGAGCTTTGGGCTCCTCCTTACCGGCTGCTGCCGGCGCAGGCGCAGATCCAGGTGAAGGTGCTGGTGACGAGCAAGCTGCGGCAAATGAAGAACATACGACCATCATGGATACAAATAACAAAGTCCGTTTTTTAAGTAACTTGGTTGTTGTTAATTTCACTGCAAATCATCCCCTTAAAATTAGTTTGGCTTCCTTGGTTTATTTGTTGTGGATAACTTACCTGCTCTGGGAGCTGCTTTATACGGCCCAACCGCCCTCCCGAAGCTTGCTTTCATAAAGGTCCGTATCGATGTGCAAGCCGAAGCCCGGTGTAGAAGGTACGGAGATTTTGCCGTCTTGAATGGTGTAGCCGGACGTATCGATACCCGGTATTTGCGCTTCATCCCATTCTACGAACATAAAGCCTTCGATGGCTGGATATACCTGTGCCGAAGCAAAGTTTCCATAGAAGCCGCCATAGTTATGCGGGGCTGCTTTCACGCCGCTTGCAGCCAGTCGCTTCGCCAGCTTCAACCAATTGATTATGCCGTAATCCTTCAAATCGTATTGGATGGCATCAATCAGGCCTTGCTCCGCCCATTCCACAATCGGTCCCGCCGCCAAGCCTTCACCGTCGGTGATCATGACATTGATGTCCTCCTTAGCCAACCATGCCTTCAAATCACGGTACAGCCGATCATCCTCGTGGAACGCTTCCTCCATCCACAGCAGGTTGGCATGCGCCGTTTCTTTCAGTACATGCTTCGTCAAATTCAGGTTATAGCCGTTATTCGCATCGATTGAAATGTTGCATGCCGGGCCGACCACCTCACGGATGCCGTTTACAATCGCGATATCCCGCTTCGTGCCTTCCATTAGGTCCATGTGCATCGCACCACGGCCGACCTTGATTTTAAAGCCACGAAATCCTTCGTTATAGCCCTGCATCGCTTCCTCCTGCAGCAGCTTCACCGCATCTGTCTCAGAGCTCAGGTGCAGATCATCAAAATACAAGGACGTATCATAGCAAGCAACACTCAAAGGTGTCGATTGACCGCTTAGCAGCTGATACACCGGAATGCCCCTTACGTTCGCTAACCAGTCAAACAGTGGGAATTGGATGCTTTGAAAACGGTCCTTGATCCATTGATCCTCACAAAAGATTTCGCCTATCGGAGTCCCGATCAACGCTGCTGCCGCCTCGCGGGAAACACGGGACCAGCTATACCCCGCGATGCCGCCAATCGTAATACGCACCAAGGGAAAGCTGACCTCTTTGCCATGTACCCCCAGTCTTGCATTGCAGCCCGCCAATCTGCGGCGTTCACCTTTCATGAGTACCTGCTCAATTGACTCAATACGCCAAGTGCTGTCCAAATCGGAAAAGTTTTTCATTTTCATTTGCTCCTCTGCTATTTGTATTTATATGATTGTTGGTGTGCCGGATCGAGGTGAGCCCTGCTGCCGATGCGTGATTAAGCAACGACGTGCGAGCTGCACTTAACCTTTGACAGAACCTAACATAACACCCTTCGTAAAATGCTTTTGCAAAAACGGATACACCATCAGAATCGGCAAGGTTGAGATGACAACAGCAGCCATTTTGATCGTTTGCGTAGGCAGCTGCTTGTCTGATGACATCTCCACGGCTGACGCCCCACCCATCGCGGTATCGGAATCGATCAGCATGTTGCGCAGTACAATTTGCAGCGGTACCTTCGTAAAATCATTAATGTACAACACCGCACTAAAGAAGGTGTTCCAATAAGCAACTGCGTAAAATAAGCCAAATGCGGCAAGCGATGCAGCAGAAAGCGGCAAAATGATTTTGAAGAAAATGCTTAAGTCGTTACAGCCATCAATCATGGCGGCTTCCTCCAGCTCTACCGGAATACTGTCAAAGAAGCTCTTCATCAAAATGACATACCAGCCGCTGGTCAATACCGGAATAATGAGCGCCCATACACTGTTGATCAGCCCCAAATCGCGCACCAGCAAATACAGCGGGATAATGCCGGGATTAAACAGGATCGTGAACATGACCATGAACATCATCAGCTTTCGGCCTCTCAGCCTTTTGCGGGAAAGTCCGAATGAAAAGGCCGAGGTTACCATCAGGCTGAGCAGCGTGCCCACCGTTGCCAGAAAAGCGCTGACACCCGTTGCTCGAATAAAGGCGGATGTGGACATTAAGTATTCATAGGAGCCCAGGCTCCACTTGCTCGGGAATAACACAAAACCGTATTTATCGATATACTCCCGTGGCTCTGTGAAGGAAACCACGAAAACGTAATACAAGGGGAACAACGTAATGATGCCGATGATGACCAGCAGCACCAGGTTTGCCATACTGAACAGGCGGTCGCCTAAGCTTTCTCTCATGAGGGGTGGCTCCTTTTTAAAATAAGATGGGTTTGCGAGATGCTGGACAAGGGATAAGGATAAGGGATAAGGGATAAAATGCGGTGAATCGGTTGTCGCTGCGCGTCCGAAGTGTTCCTACGATTGCTGTTGTTCCCGGATTTTATTATTGTATAAGGGATTTATAGGTGAAAATCCGGGAACAAAGGCACCGCTCCGCTATCTCCAGAACACCACGGACGCTCCGCTGCGTATTCACCGCATTTTGCGGCCCTCTAGGCCGCAGGGCGCAAGCAAGGCGCAGAACAAAGGACGAAGCTTATTTTATAAATATCGCTGAAGTTAAAGGGCATTTATTCAATGGGTTAGCATTGAATATTGATTAGAGCAACGCCATTATGCGTTATTTGCATCGTATCCGCATTAAAAGAGTACTTTTCTGTTGCATTTTCTAAGCGCGCACTCTCTTGTAACGATGAAGAACATCGTTAGAAGTTCAAGAAATGCCACATAGTCTTGCGGCACGATGAAAAACATCGTATCAGGGCGATATGAAGGCCTAAATCCGCTTAATGTCTGTTGTAACGATTAAAAACATCGTTACAAGCGCTCCATGCGGTTTGTACTCCGTATAACGATGTTTTTCATCGTTATGGAACTCAGCGGAGGCAGCAAGCAAGAGAAGCCGAATGTAATATTTAGCGATAGGGGCTGAAAAGGTGTTCATCATCATCGTTTTTTTGCAAATGATAGCTTCACTACCAGCAAAGCTGTTAAACGCTGATCATGATTCAGCGTTCTTTTTGATCATCCCTTAGCAAGTCCCTTACCAAGATACATTACGCTTAGCGAATGTATCTCTCCCTCTACCCTCTCCTTATTTGGAGCGTGTTCAAAATGAACAGCGGAGGAGAAGGGGTGTGCTGTAGGAGCGTAGCGTTCGCCTTTGAAATCGTGAATATACCGCTGAATATAATAACCATTCACGATTTCAACAGCGACCGGAGGCATACCCCTTCTCCATAGCGACCAACATTTTGAACACGCTCCAATGTTTTAATACACACCTTCCTCACCAAACCGCTTGGCCAGCCAGTTGGCACAAACAACAAGCGTTAAGCCAATGACCGATTTGAATAGTCCAACAGCTGTGGTATAGCTGAATTGACCTTGCTGAATACCGTTACGGTACACATAGGTTTCAAAAACATCAGCGACATTTGCTACCGCTCCATTCGCCATCAGGAACACCTGCTCAAAGCCGACATCCATAATATGACCCAATCGAAGAATCAACAAAATTATAATAACGTTGCGAATGCCCGGCAGGGTCACATGCCACATTTGCCGAATCCGGTTGGCCCCGTCGATCTTAGCTGCTTCATACAGCTGCGAATCGATACCTGTGATCGCTGCGAGAAAAATGATCGTCCCCCAACCGGTGTCCTTCCATATATTTTGTCCGGTTAATAGTCCCCAGAACAAGCTCTCGCTGGTCAAGAAAGCAATTTTCGGAAGGCCCATGTATTCCAGCATCAGATTGATAATCCCGTTCGTCTGCGATAAGAGCAGGAACGTAATCCCCGCAATGATGACCCATGAGAGAAAGTGCGGCAGGTACACCACAGACTGAATCACCCGCTTAAAATATTTGTTGCTCACTTCGTTCATGCAAAGGGATAGCACAATGGGCAAAGGAAAGAAGAAGACCAGACTAAGGAGACTTATCATCATCGTGTTGCGAAAAAGCAAGTAGAAGCTTGGGTTCGTGAAAAAGCGGATGAAATGCTCGACACCGACCCAAGCGCTTTTGAATATTCCCATATAAGGGGAATAATCCTGAAAGGCGATGATGATGCCCCACATGGGGTAGTATTTGAAAACGAGAAAATACAGTACGCCTGGCAGAACCAGAAGATATAAATACTTATCTCTTTTTAGTTCGGCCCATAGCGAGGCTTTGCTTTTACTTTTGGAAAGCGATTGCGAGATTGACTTTGTTGCTTGAACATCCATGAAGCCTTCCTCCTTAAAGTGTTCTTTGGTGAATCGATTGGCTTATGCCCTTACTTTAGGATAGAGCTTGCCGAACGTGCAATAATAACAAATTATTACTATGCCTCTGAAAAATTTCCGGCTATAGTCTTTTTTTGAAATTACGAAGAGACTGCAGATAAAGCTGTTAAATTGGGCGCTCTACGCAATTATCTTTTTTATAAATATCAATTACAGACACAAAATATTAGCTGAAAGCATTTTGTTTTATCCCCCTGTACCTTACACTTGGAGTATAACAAAACGGATATCGCAGCCCTTTCAGGAGAGGCGATTCGGTTTTGAACTTTAAAGGAGGGCATTACTTATGACTGTTCAAGTTCAATTCGAAAGGACCACTCCCCTTACCAAAGAGCAAATTGCAACATACAAGGAGGATGGATTTATTATCATCAAAGGGGGCTGCTCCGACGATTTGATCCACACCTTCAATGCTCATATTCATGCTATCCGCTCATCGGATGACATGCCGGACTGGGCCAAGCCCAAAAAGGGCAAAGAGTTCATCGATGATAAAGACCGCTTCTCCGTTCGGTTATTTAACCCACACCTCCATGATGGATTTTCACTTCAGATGATGAAGCTGCCCATCGTTCGCGGGTCACTGGCGCAGCTGCTCGGCGACGAGGCCACAGGCATTCAAAGTATGTATTTTTATAAGGAACCGAACTCCCCCGGGCAAGCGGCACATCAGGATTATTATTATATTCGCAATGAGCCGAATACTTTAACAGCAGCGTGGATCGCGATGGAACAGGTCAATGAAGAAAATGGATGTCTATGGGTCATACCGGGATCACATAAGCTGGGGGTTCTCTCCCATGGAGCCGTCAAAAATTTGCAGGAGCACGAGGCGTGGACTGACGAGGTTGAGGACGTTGATTTAAGTAAAGAAATTCCGGTCATCATGGACCAGGGGGATATCCTTATTTTTGACAGTTTGCTTATCCACTCGTCTACCCGCAATCGCTCGAATCGTTGGAGGCGTTCTTACGTGTGCCACTATATCCGGCATGATTCCAAGATTGAAAGAGAGGATTTAAAACGTAAAATATCTCTTGTATAATGGGAGGTAAATACGCTTTTACGAGGGCAGGGATCGGGATGATCGAACAATCAGGGACGGAAGCGACTCCGTCCTTTACTGTTATTAAAACTTACGGAGGCAGTGTAGTTTACGGTCCCGGTGGGGCATATGGTCCACGTATTCAGCAGGATTTGCAGCTCGTACTGCTGCATTCAGGTGCCATGACCGTGGAAATCGACCAAGTCAAACATCAGGTGCCCCCTGGACATGTGGTGCTTCTTAAACCCGGACATATGGAGAATTTCGTGTTCGCGGATAAACGGGAAACCTGGCATCGCTGGATCGCTGTTTCAGTTGCGCCTCTGGACGGGATGGCGGTCAACTTCCTCGGTTCCCTCCCTCTCTTCATTCCCTTATCCGAAAGGATGAATCAGCTAACAGACATTATACGATCCCTGCAAAGCGATGGGGTACGGCAAGACGAGGAAGTAATCCGAGCATTGGGACGAGCAGCGATATTATTATATTGGTCAGAGTGCAGTCAAGGGAACATCAATGACAGAAAGCATCCTTCCGTACTGATTGCCAAGGAGGAAATTCATAAGCGATATGCTGAGGATTTGACGCTAAGCAGCCTATCGAAGGTTACTAAACTTACACCAGAGCATCTGATTCGTTTATTCCGACGTGATGAAGATATGACGCCCATCCAATATTTATGGAACTACCGTGTCAAGCAGGGAATTGACCTGCTGCGCAGCACAGGCCTGCAGATTGGAGCCGTTGCAGAACAGGTCGGCTTCAAAACCTCCTACCATTTTGCCCGGACGATCAAACGACATTCTGGAAAAACGCCAAGTGAAATTCGAAGAGAAAGCTATAATCAGGTGATCCCGCCTGGTTAACCCCTCCATGTAACAGAACCAAGACCGTTCACAGCCACAATGGACTGAAGAACGGCCTTGGTTTGTTTGTTAGTTCTTATCGATTTCCTTAAACTCGATCGTTGCCCCTAATTTGGCTACGGAATCAAAGTAGGCGTACCGCTCCTTACCTTTTTCCTGCTTATGGAAGGCAGGCATTCCCTTGCTCTCCATTAGCTCAATATGCTCGTCGAAGCCATCAATATGAAATGTCATAAAATGGATGCCAGGACCGTGCTTTTCTCTAAATTCCGTCCATGGACTAAGCTCATCATAAGGCTCAATCAATTCCAGATAAATCGGTTCCAATGGAATAATAGCCGTCCGGCATCGTGCATTCCGATATTCACCTCTGTACCATACATAAGGGGTATTGCCACCCTCTGGTGCAGCTGCAGCTGCTGGTGCCTGAGATAACTCTGATGCGGTTGGTCTTGGCCTGGGTGCTCTCATCTTGGTCGGGTCAAGCTTGAACAACTCCACATAATACTGGAACGCTTCCTCCAGATTGTCCACGACGACACCCAGCTTGATGATGCGGTTATTCGATATTTGTTCCAAGTCAGACACTCCCTTTAATTAGGATTTGGCTTGCGGTGATTCAGGATCAAGCTGCATAAATTCGATACGATTACCATCGGGGTCTCTAACCCAGCACTGCCAGTTCAAATCCGCTCCCATCTTGGGCTCCACATCCAAAGTCAGTCCTTTGCTTTTCAAATGGTTGGCGATTTCGTGAATGTCGTTGACCTCCAGACACAGATGGTTATAGCCTTTAGTAACTTTGGTGTCGTTGTCGACGCCCTGCTTAGCGTTATAAAACAGCTCGATGAATTGTAAATTAAGAACCTTTAGATAAACGATCCACGGCTCGTTTTTATCATTTTTTAATTCGAAGCATTTTTTAAATCCAAGCACGTCACAATAAAATTGCAATGATTTGTCCATATCGATTACGTTGTAGGCTGTATGGCCGATTCCTTTAAACATGTGAATAACCTCCGCTTTTTTGAGTTCGATTGTGTAAATACAGGTTAAAACTATGGATGGTGCTCTGTTATTTGATGACAAGGAATACCCTTGGACGACTTATACGGCACTCACCTCCAGCAATAATCAACAGATGACTCAGCCTTTTACCGAGCCGTCGGAAAGTCCTTGTACAAAGTACTTGCTGCACAACAGGAAAATGATCAGCACAGGTACCGAAACCAACACCGAGGCTCCCATCATAGCCCCCCAATCCACAACGAATTCTCCGCTAAAATGAGTGATGCCTATAGGCAGGGTTCGCACGGTATCGGAATTCGATAAATTTAATGCGAACAGGAACTCCTCCCATATATGCAAGAAGGCATACACGCTTACAGCGATAAGTCCGGGTGATGAGACAGGCAGAATGATCCGAAATAAAGCGCCAATCGTGGTTGTGCCATCAATTTTGGCTGCTTCCTCCAGCTCCCTCGGTACGGTCTTAAAAAACGAAGTGAGCATAATCACCGACATCGGGATCGTCAAGGCAACATTGGCAATGATCAGGCCGAGATAGGAATCAATTATTCCGATTTTGGAGAAGGTCATATAAATCGGCATTATAATGACAACACCTGGCATCATTTGACCGTAAAGCAATCCGGAAGAAAGCTTCTTCGCCCCTCTGAACCTGAATCTGCTGAATCCGTAGCCCGCCAGAATGGCAATAACTAACGTGATTAAGGTTGCGCTGCAGGTTACCACGATGCTGTTAAGGAATGCTCTCGGAATTCCGCTTTCAAACAACACCTTGTGATAATTCATTAAAGTAGGCTGCTGTACCGTAATGCGTGGCGGGATCGTGAAATTTTCATTCATCGGCTTAATTGATGTGATAAACATCCATATGGCCGGGAACAAGCCGAACATCATAAGCCCAATCAGGAACATGTAACTTAGGATGGCTCTTCCCAAAGGTCTGGGTTCACGCTTCATGATCAGCCATCCTCCCCCTTCATAAAGAGCTTCATATACACAAAGCTTAAAACGGCTGTAATGATAAATAATATCGTACTGGCTGTTGCAGCAACACCGAAATTGTAATTTTGGAAGCCTGCTTTATAAATAAACAGGGAAAGAATTTCCGTTTGATGAGCTGGACCGCCCTCTGTCAGCACGTATACAAAGGTAAAAGCATTCATCGTCCAAATGGTGAGCAGCAGGATGACAGACATACATGTGGAGGAAATATGCGGGATAGTCACCGTTGTGAATTCCCTCCATCCGGTTGCCCCATCTACTCTGGCCGCATCCTTTAATTCTCTGGGCACCGATTGCAAAGCGGCCTCAACCATGATCATGACCAGTGGATACATCTTCCACACATTGACCAGAATCGCGGAAAATAATGCGGTATGCTCATCGGATACCCAGTTGATGCTGGTAGAGAGGATACCAAGCGATTTCAATAAATAATTGATAATGCCAAAATCCGCATGATACAACCATTTCCAAACATTCACGCTAATAATGCTCGGGATCACCCATGGAACCATCAGCAGGATGCGAATTAACGTCTTCCATCTGATAAAATCCTGGTTGATCACAACGGCTGCAGCAAATCCAAGCAAAAACTGAAAAACCACACTGCCGATCGTCCATACAAACGTAACATACAGCGATAGTAGAAACTCGGGATTTTTAAACAGCTCCACATATTGCGTAATACCAACAAATGTCCAGCTTTCCGTGTAGATATCACTTTTATTAAAGCTTAAGACGATCGTATACAGCAGAGGAAAGATCATGATAAGAGCAATAATCAGTATGGCAGGAAAAACGAACATCGGACCCGGACTACGAATATTTTTCAAAGCTTGCATAGGGTTTACCTCCTTACATCCAGCGCGTCTGGATGAATCGACCGAAGCGGAACACTGACAATTCGATCGCTACTATTTCTTTGCCAACAGATCATCGATTTCTTTGGATGCATTTTTCATCGCTTCCTCGGGTGTGAATTTACCGGAAAGGGAGCTCTGAATTTGATTAAATACAATTTGTTTAATTTGGGTCAGCTCTGGAATTTGCGGCAGAGGCTGAGCAAAGGCGAGTGCGTCGACAAAAGCTTTGGTTTGTGGAACCTGATACTTGGGGTCCTTGGCAGCCGATTTTCTTGCCGAGAAGGTAATGCTGTACTTTGTCGATATTTCCGGCGTAGCCAGAAAATTAATGAATTTCCATGCAGCTTCAGGATTTTTGCTGGAATTGGTAATGGACGTACCCCAACCACTAAGAATCGTTTTACGGGTTTGATTGGCGGGGACCATCCCAATTCCGAGATCGATGTTCGCATTGGCTTGTTTAATCGGCGCTACGTCATATGCTCCCGACATGTACATACCGATTTTGCCGCTGGAGAACAAGTTGCGGTTAGCGATATTATCGTTTTGCAAAATGCTGTTCGGTGTTACCTTATGTTTGGTGGACAGCTCCACATAGAGCTTAGCCATCTCAACGGCAGCAGGCTCATTCAGCATCGATTTGGTATTGTCGGCGTTGAGAATACTGCCGCCATTGGATTGAATCATGTTAAATAATTGCGTTGTTAAATTTCCGAAATTCGTCCCGACCAGCCCAATGCCGAATACGTCACCTTTCGTTATTTTCTGTGCATCCTCAAGCACCTGCTTCCAGTTTTCCGGTGCCTTGGCAGCATCTATGCCTGCATCTGCAAATAATTTTTTGTTATACAGAAGGCCATGTGTTTCGGCGCGATAGGGAAGCGTATAAATTTTATCCTTCACTTTGGCCGATTGGATCGAGCCATCAAAAAAATCGGTTAAATCCACTTTATCGGTTTGAATAAAACTATCCAACGCTTGAAGTCCGCCTATCGTCGCAAACGGAGTCACCCAATCCAGGTTGATATTAATGATATCCGGTCCGTTTTTCTGTTTGAGAGCAATCAAATATTTATCAGACATGCCGTTGTCGGGGTTATACTGGGCATTGATTTTGATGTTCGGATTTTTGCTTTCAAATTCTTTGATGACACCGGGAGTAATGGCTTCATTCCAGGCTGCATCCCAGAAAGTCAATTCCACCTTCTTGTCAGCGCTTACACCATTGGCAGCATTATTATCTCCGCATCCGGCCAGAAGCGATCCTAACATACCGATGGCCGCCCCCGTCACACTTAGCTTCTTCAGATTCAACATTGTGGTTTCCCCCTTAGTTTGGTACATAAGTTTTCAAGCAGTACCTGTGGTACTGTTCAAAAATGGACTCCTAATTGATGCCAACCCTTATGCAAATCACTCCTTCCCATGCCTGCCACCTAATTAAAGCGGCATTGGTTTGCCCAGGTGATTAATGAAAGCTATTTTACTTGTAACCGTAATCTTTTTTTCGATGATATTATAAATTCCTTCGGCTGCAGCTGCCGGCTCGCTTGGTGCTTCCTCTCCACCCATATCCGTCTTCATCCAACCCGGATGCACGGCATACACGGTTATTCCTTGATCCTGAACATAATGCCGCAGCCTCTCCGTGAACATGTTCAATGCAGTCTTGGACATACTGTAAGGATAGTTCGTACTGAATGCGTTAATAATGGTGCCTGCTTCCGAGGAAATATTCATTATTACCGGTTGGGTGCCTGCTCCGATGAGTGGCAGCAAATGTTTGACCACCCGCATCGGCCCGAATGTGTTGATTTCAAAGCTGTGGCGAACGAGATCAAAGTCCAGCTCTTCGATAGTTTTTTCTCTTTCCACCATAACGGCCGCATTATTGATGATGGCATCCAGTGAGTTTGTCGTTTTGCAGATCTCACTGCTTGCCATTCTTACCGAATCTTCATCCGCGACATCGATTTCAATCAAATGGACCCGATTGGGATATTGTTTAAACAACGAATCCAGCATGGCAAAGGAATCCGCAGATCTTACGCCTGCGTAAATCGCATATCCTCTATGCAGTCCCTCCTCTGCTAAGCAATACCCTAATCCCCGATTGGCTCCTGTAATAAAAATAGTTTTCATGGCTCACTCCCGACACTTAATTTTAAATTTGGACGCGCGTTTATTTATGGACAAGAAAAACTATTAACATCAATACCATTCTCTACTTCTCAGGTGATACGATTATGCTATTACATACGGATACTTTCAGGAATCATCCCTTTCTTTACCCAATTCCTTATGAAAGCGCGTTTATAAATGGATGTAAAAGAATGAAGCTGTTCCTTACTCTTCAACTCTTTTACAGGATTCTCTTTCAACCAATTCCAAATCCAGGGTTACTTTTATCGACTCGCTGGCTACACCATTTTCTACAGCCTCAATCACACTTGTAGTAATCCCGGATATAAACTCCTTAAAGTTAGAACGAAACGTAGTTAACGCAGGTTTGTAATAAGCGCTCAGCTTCTGATCATTGATTCCAATAATGGAAATATCGTCGGGAACCTTTAATTGATGATCATTAGCGGCCCGAATCGCACCAAAGGCAATGCTGTCATTGGCTGCAAATATCGCTGTCGGTAAATCGTTTGAATTTCTAATCAAATTGTCCATCGCCTCGTAGCCGCCGGATTCGTATTGACCATGCATGATCCAATGCTTCTTAACCTCCAAGCCGTGATGCTGCATGCGATTCATAAAGCCTTTGAACTTGAAGCTGGCGGAGGCTCTGCTCATTGTACTATTGATAATCCCGATTCTGGTATGGTTTAAACGGACCAAATAATCCACAGCTTGCATAGCGGCCCCTTCATTATCCAGGTTATATACAATTCGGTTAGGCTCACTGCGTCCGGGTAGAACCTGATCTAATATCCCTACGATAAACCCTCCGGCGATCAGCTCCTCAACGATAGGCTCGTGATTTTCCGCTCCAATAAATATTCCACCGGCAATACGCTCCTGATAAAACACTTCTTTGACATTTTTCATGTTCTCAGCTGTACTCAAGTCCCGAATTATATAGGCAAGCACATTATATCCAAGAATGGAAGCGTTCTCGATTATGCCTGTAATCAACAAATTGGCGGAAGAATCTTCGCTAAAGTGAGATTGATCGATAAAGAACAAACCTAAAGTTTTGGTCTTTTTGCCAGCCAGGATTTGCGCCGATATATTCGGAAAATAATTATATTGCTCGATGACCCTCATGACCTTTTCCCTTGTTTTAGCCGGGACATTAGGGTAATTATTGATAACTCTGCTTACTGTACTTCTGGACACACCTGCAATTTCAGCGATTTCCTTGCTTTTAATATCCAAGTTTCTCAAAATTCCATCAGCCATTCCTGTTTTTTTGGACGCGCGTTTATTCCTGGATTCAACTTATCATATCGATTCATCTCTGTCAATGGGGAACCGCTTTCGTATTTGCAGATTTGGGTGCTTCCCATTTACAGCAAAAAGGGCAGACGAATAATTGTATTCGACCTGCCCTCGTATTCAATTAATGAGACGGCGTGCGCCCCAATAGTGCTCATCATAATAAGGTGTACCAAAAAAAGTGCTGATTTTCACTTCACGGGTGCCCATAGTTCCCGCCTGAAGAACCTGATTATTGCCAAGATAAATTGCAACGTGGGAAACGCCGCTCGTATAGGTGCCCTGCAAAAATACAAGATCGCCTTTACGAAGATCACCTTTATCTACAGGTGTTCCCATCTGACTCAGCAATGAAGAAGAATGAAGAAGGTCAAAACCATTTTCATTAAATGCATATTGTACAAAGCCTGAGCAATCAAATGCCACATAAGGGGTGTCGCCGCCAAACACATAGGGGGTTCCAAGCTGTTTCATCCCTGTCGCAATGATAGCATCCGCTTGTGCTTCCCAGCCTTTTGCTTGCGATCCTGGAAGATTAATAGAAATACCGGCATGCACATTTTGTGGATCGATCTGCGGATTGGCAGCGATAAGGTCGGAAACATTAACATTTAACTTTTGTGAAATGCTCCAGAACGTGTCGGAATCTGTAGCAAGGTACGGATTTGTTGATGCCGCGGAAGCTGAAGCTATCCCTCCAAATAAAAGACTCCCGGCCAGCATAGTTGAAATGACAAACCTTTTCATGCAATTCCTCCTAAAATTTATTCCTGTCACATACAAAGTCTATCAAATTATAGTAATAGAAAGTATGTGTAAATTATGGAAATCAACCAATACACAACAAAAAGGCGCCAATACTCCCATGACGGCCGCTCCCTTATTGTGTTTAAAAATGGCATTTATTGACGATATTAATAGTTATTCACGATGAACATACAACTCTAAGGACTGCTTGTCCGTCTATATTAAATAATGTCTACAAATCGAGTCTGAGAGCCTTTACATATGACCGTAGTTTGGTATGATCGGATAAAGGGAGTGTCTATTTACTATGAAGCTTATGAATAACAAATTTACTTTTCTGCTGGTGCTGGCAAACATGGTATGGTTGGGCGGTTGTTTCTACCATTCGTCGGAGCCCTCCATCGCGTCCATTCCTTCTATCCCATCCATACCTTCGTTGATATCCGAGCCTTCCGTGACAGCTGCACCTATCACTGCTTCTGCTGTCTTGAGCATACCTGCAGCTCAAACGGCTTTACCCATACCTGAAGAAACACCAGCTCAACCCGAGCCTGAACCTTCAGAGTACATGCTGGAAATTAAGGGGAAATCCAACCAACTAACTCCCAAAGCTTTAAAAAGCATGACCGAGTGGCGCGAGAACATCATTACTTTTGCCCGGAAACATCGTGACAGCGTCTACATCAATGGGCCTGACCGGAATAGAGTCGCTTTGACCTTTGATGATGGTCCTGATAACGTCAATACGCCTGCTATTATCGATTCATTGAAGAAATATGGGGTTAAAGGAAGCTTCTTTTTTGTAGGCGAAATGGCCAAAATCTACCCGGGGGTTGTGCGCCATGCATTCGATAATGGAAACCTGGTGTTAAACCACAGTTACAAGCATGACAATTTAACCCAGAAAACCAATCATCAAATTCAAGCGGATCTTAATCAGACTGATAAAATCATTGAGGATATAATCGGCAAGAAGCCTGCTCTGATGCGCTCCCCGTATGGGGATACCGATGAAAAAGTAGTCGCCGCTGCAACCGAAACAGGTCATAAGATCGTCCTATGGTCGATAGATACATTGGATTGGTCTCAGCGAGAAAGCGATAATATTGTTCATAATGTCATCGATAATATTCGAAATGGCGACATTATTCTCATGCATTCTACATCAAGAACCAACGAAACCGCCAAGGCCGTGCCGATTATGATTGAAGAGCTGCAAAAACGAAATTACGATATCGTTGATCTCGAAACCTTACTGAATGTGCAAGCATACCAATAATCATCTTATTCATGCCAGAAATGCAAAACGAGCCTGCTGAAAAACTGCGAGGCTCGTTTCATATGCCATGGATTCAGCCGCTCCCGGTTTCACCCGTACTTATAGGTAATGCCATAGCCGCCTTTGGGATATACCCAAGCAATATTATCGGATGGACAAGCAATCCGACAGGTGCCGCATTCAATACAGTTCTCAAAGGCTACTGTCGTAATCTTCAGCTTTTTCTCCCACTCATAGACGTCAGACGGACAAAAATAATTACAGTCCTTGGTCTTGCAGCTCAAACAGGTTTCTGTTTCTTTAATGACCAAATGGGACTCCGTATCGCATTTATAACGGATCGTAAATAGCTTTTCTGAAACATTACAGCTCATCCGTTCATCGCCCTCCACCCTTTATAGCCTAATTTCATCAGATTCATGGTGCCGCCGGCTGCATCCTTAATTAAATTAACAGCCATTTTCTGTTTATCCGCTTTAGGGATGCCGTCAACTAAAAACATATTATACGCCGCTTCATTTAATGCCCGGGGCAGCTTATCGAATAACAGCTCGGGATTTTGTTCTTTGAGAAATTGGTGCATACCTTTGTACTTTTTCAAATCCTTGTGTACAAAAGAGCTGCGGATTTTCTGGTCATAAGCGTTCAGCGAAGCGGCCGAGAAATCGCCTCTGCCTTTAGCTTCAATAATGGCCTCGCCTGCCAGGCGGCCCGAGGTCATTGCCAGATTCGTGCCTTCCCGATTTACAAAGTTGACAAGCTGAGCCGCATCTCCACATACGCACCAGCCGTTTCCAGACAGCGGAGGAATCGAATGAAAGCCTCCTTCGGGGATCAGGTGACCCGAATACTCCTTAGTTTCCCCGCCCTGAATTAATTTGCGGATCATCGGATGCTGCTTCACGGCATCCAGGATGGCATAAGGCTTAACCTTTTTGTCCCGCAGATGATTGACCATGACCCCAACGCCTAACGAAATGGTTTCCTTGTTCGTGTACAAGAATCCCATCCCCGCCATGCCAAGCGAGGTCTCACCCATAAATTCAATCGTGACGCCTTCGTCCCCTTCAAGACCGAAGCGATCCTCGATCTTTTCCTTGGGCAAGGAGATGATTTCTTTTACCGCCAGAGAGACCTCATCGGGCTTCCATTCCTTGTGAATGCCCATCGCCTTGCCGAGCAGTGAATTGACTCCATCCGCTATGACTACGACATCCGCATACAAATTGCCGTCATCCCGATCGGTCTTAACGCCCACTACCCGGTCGCCCTCGCGAATGACATCCAGTGCAACGGTTTCATAGACGGGCAGAGCCCCCGCAGCAACCGCCTTGTCGGCAAACCACTGGTCAAATTTGACTCGCAAGCCAGTAAAACAATTGTAGGGCTCCGAATATTTTTCATTCCGATGTCCAAAGGTTACCATCGATTCCTTGCCCATCATCCAGATTCGCTGCTCTACAATATACCGCTCCATCGGGAAATTACGTTCCTTCCAAAACTCCGGGACGAGCTCCTCGATTTGCTTACGATATAATACACCACCAAACAGATTTTTGGCACCGGGAAATTCACCACGCTCAAGCAATACAACAGACAAGCCGGCCCGGGACATCGTTAATGCGGCGGCGGCACCTGCTGGTCCACCCCCAACAATGATAGCATCAAATTTTTCGTTCAAAGCAATCCGCTCCTCACAATAATAGTCCTACCTCTGCATGACGACGAAAAATGATGGCTTCTATACAGATTGTTCCAGATTCTGCTGCCGCGAAAGCTCTTGTGATGCTGCCTCTGTATCCGGTAGTTGAATGCCGAACAGGCTTTTACGTTTTTTGACTTCTTCCGTTATCGCTGGCACGATCTTGAACAAATCCCCCACAATCCCATAATGGGCAAACTGAAAAATCGCGGCTTTCTCATCCCTGTTGATTGCGATAACGATGTCAGAATTGCCCATACCTACCGTATGCTGAACCGCGCCCGAGATCCCGATGGCAAAATAAAGCTTCGGCCGGACGGTTGAGCCTGTCTGTCCGACTTGGTGCTCATGCTTGATCCACCCGGCATCTACAGCTGCACGGGAAGCGCCAACGACCCCGCCCAACGCATCGGCCAATTCCTTGAGCATCGCAAAAGGCTCAGGCCCTCCCAAACCGCGACCGCCGGATACGATGATATCGGCTTCCTCCAGATTCAGATTACCTGTATCCCGTATAAAGTCGATTACTTGCGCAGCAATTTCCTCTTCTGGCATCGAACTCTCGATCCTGATGATCTCAGCTTCGCGTGTCTCATCCCGTGGCAATGCCTGGAATACGCCGGCACGCGCCGTCGCCATCTGCGGGCGATATTGCTTGCATAGAATCGTTGCCATCATCTTCTCGGAAAAGGCCGGTCGGCTTGCGAGCAGCAGCCGCGAGGGGTGTGGCTCCACATCCAGCTCCGTTGTATCCGCGGTAAGCCCTGTCGGCAGGTGTGTCGCAATCGCTCCAGCCAAATCCCGTCCTGTTCCCGTCGCGCCGAACAGCACAATCTCAGGCTTCACCTCATCGATCAGCTTCAGGCAGATGCGGCTGTAAGGCCGTGTCCGATATACGCCAAGCTCAGGCGCTTCACACAAATAAACCTTGTCAGCACCATGATAAGCAGCCTCCTTCGCAAGAGGCTCAACCCCATTGCCGATGACTAGAGCCAGTAAGGGAACCTCCAGCTTGGCTGCAAGCTTCTTACCTTCACCCAGCAGCTGCCAGGACACCTTCTTGGCTTCCCCATCCCTTTGCTCAATGACAATTAAAACCCCGCGATACGCCGACCAATCCGGCATAGCCCCCGCATCCTGTGTGTCCTTTTTTGGTTCATTGGACATGTTGTCGCCTCCTAAGTCCAGCCTAATCGGCTTGGTAAGTCCCGCTCCCACAGCTGGTCAAGCAGCTGTACGGCAGTTGCCTCCGGTGAATCGCCTGTGATCATTTTCGAGTTGACGGCTTTGACCTCGGGTACCCAGGTTTTGGACACGATCGTTGGCGAACCCTTTAATCCAATCATAGATCGTTCCAAATCCGGAAAATCGGCTGTCGTCCATACCACCGGCTTGTACCTGGCGGCCCGAATCATCCCTGGCATAGCGGCTCTGCGTACCTTATTCAATTCCTTCAAGGCCGTAATCAGCACCGGCATGCTGGTCTGTACCACTTCAATGCCATCCTCAAGTAAGCGGTGAGCTGTCAGTCTGCGCTTCTCCGTATCGACCTCTACCACCTTACTGACATAGGTCAGCTGCTCCAAATCGAGTCTGCAGGCTACGCCCGGACCGACCTGTCCGGTATCCCCATCCAGCGTCTGTTTTCCACAAAATACTAAATCTATGGCACCCCATGTTTCCGCTACCTTTTGAAGTGTCTTGGCTATCACGTAAGAGGTAGCGAGTGTATCCGCACCTGCAAATCCTCGATCCGTTACCAACACAGCCTCATCCGCACCCAACGAGATACACTGCTTCAAGCTTTTTTCCGCCGGGGGAGGCCCCATCGTGACTACAGTTACCCTCGCCCCAAGCTCATCCTTGATTCGTAAAGCTTCTTCCAGACCATGCAAATCATAGAAGTTAACAATGCTCGGCACCCCTTGCCGGATTAATGTATTGTTCTTCGGGTCAATCCGAATTTCGCGGCTGTCGGGAACCTGCTTAATACATACAACAACATGCAACATACGGTGAGCCTCCTAACATGGGTTGGCATATTAGCCATAAACTAATATAATGAATCGATCCTCCAAATCATTCCCAATCCTTGTTCCATTGCATCCTACATAAAATGAACTGAACATCATGAGAGCAAGGAGGCGCTGCGAGCTTGTTTGGTTCATCTTATACAGCTTGTGAAACATGTCACTTACTCAAGCAGATGAAACCGCTTGCAAAAGAAGATGTCTCTTACCAGTTTATGCAAGCATATCGTATGAATGATACAAAATTTAACCACCCATCCTCCCTTATTATTTTGAATATTATGTCAATTCTGTATATTCTGATAACACCTTCTTTTTTTGCAGCAAAATTGCTGAAAAGTCTATTTTAGTGTAGCAGTGGCCAATTCATTCCATTATAATCGTAATATAGAATGAGCTTCGATACGAACAGGAGGATGATTGGTGACACCTTTTCCTAAAATATCTGAACTCCCCGATGTACAATCTCTGCAGAACGGACGATACGTTATTTTGCACGCCGATGATTTTGGCATGTGCCATGCCACCAACACGGCCATCCTGCATCTGTTGAAGCAACGGGCCATCTCCTCGACTACGCTGATGGTCAACTGCCCTTGGTCGCTCGAAGCAGCCAGCTTCGCTGCGGACAATCCTATGCTGGATGTAGGTGTTCATTTGACGCTGACGAGCGAGTGGGACTCCTACAAGTGGGGGCCTGTCGGGGGGAACAGAAAGGTTGGCACGCTTGTGGATGGCTTGGGTCATTTTCCGCAGAATACGGCTCATATGGCGAATGCGGATCCGATGGAAGTCCGCGAGGAGTTGTTAGCCCAGCTTCAGTTGGCGATACGTATGGGGGTCGATCCCACCCATCTGGATAATCATATGGGCAGCTTGCAGTCGCATCATTTCGAGCTGTACTTCGAACTGGCCCTCCAATTCGACCTGCCTATCCGCTTCTCGAAGCGGTCCTCAGCGAATGCGGCAATCGAGACCAGAGAGAAGATAGCATTTATCGCGCAGAGGGCCAAGGAGCAGGGTGTGCTGCATCCGGACCATGTGCAAATGCTGCCATTCTTCTACGAGAAGCCAACGAGCTATGACGATGTAAAAAGAGCGGCAATCGACATGATCCGCCGTCTTCCTCAAGGTATAACGGAACTGCTGTTTCATCCTTCTCTGGATACGGATGAGCTGAAAGCGATTACTGCGACATGGCCATATCGCCGATTCGAGTACGACTTGTTCCTCGACCCGGACATTCAAGAAGCGATCTGGCTGGAAGGAATCCGTGTGATTGGCTGGCGCGAGCTTCGGGATTTACAGCGAAAGCAGAGGCGCTAGCCGCCTCTGATTACACTTCTTAGAGTTCTCTCAAAAAACAAGCCAGACCGCTCCCCTCCTTGATGGGAACCGATCTGGCTTGTTTTTAAACCACTCTCATCCTGACAGCCATATACTGCTTGCCTGGCATTGTAATCTTAAACACCCCTTCGTAAATGCCTTCTTGCTCCTCGACCTTCATCTCCCACGTATCGATGACATCCACTTGATACCGGATTCCAGGCTTCATGGTAAATTGTCTGTATCGGGGTTGATTGAAACCGAAATAGAACAAATAATAAGCGTCAGGAACGCCCGCAACCGGCACATCCCAATCCGATTGCAGAGGATTCAGCCCCTCTGCCGGACCTTCCTCCATTATTCTACGCAGGAAGGCAATTCTCTCCGGACTGCTGCCGTACAGCTTCCCGCCTTTGGACCACCACAAAATATCCTCCGGATGCAGGTAAGTCTCTCCGTGTCCCACATACCCGCCGCGTACCGCGCCTTCCCAGAAGCGTCGGACCATCTCCTGGCCCGTGATGTTCCCCCAACCAAGGTCAATATCGCCTTCGTAGGCGCATTCGTCAATGACTATCGGTTTGTTGTATTCGCTGCGCCATTCTCTCGTATTCTCCGCTGTCTTATACACATCGGTGCGCTGTATGCTGCAGTGGGTAATCCATGGCCGGTGATGATCATAGAATCCGAAGCAGTTATGGATCGACATCAGGTGACCATAGGGATCATGATCTTTCATTACGCATGCAAACCGCTCCCAATCGTCCGTTTCTTTCGCCCACATCAAATCATACTCGTTAGCAAGCGACCACCATATGTTGCGGTACGCTGAAAGTCGTGCAGCCACATAACGCAAATATCGATCGTCTGCAGACTTCGGCATCTCTGAAAATCCCCAGCGGTCATAGGCATGAAACAGGATAAGATCCGCTTCGATGCCCAGCTCCATAAGATCCGCTATCCGTTCCTCCAAATGCCTGAAAAAGGCGGGATTAAAACGCGTGTAGTCCCAGCCTTCCTCCAAGCTGCCCTCATAAGGATAATAGCGCGGTTCGTTCGAATTGAACGAATACGATTTCGGGAAGACGCACATCCGCATTTTGTTAAAAGCAGATTTCTTCAGTGTATCCAGCGTCTGCTCCTCCAGCTCGTTTCCCTGGTGCGACCATGCATAACAAGTTGTCCCGATCGGAATATAGGAAGTTCCGTCTTCAAATGCAAAATGAAACGTGTTCTTTACCCGTACAGGACCATGATTTCCTTCCAAAGCAGGGAAGCATACAAATTGACCTTCAAGGCTATCCAGCGATCGGGCAGAGCTCCTCGTCCGATACGTCCACACGCCTGGGCAATCAGGCATAAACCTGACACGGTATATGCCCAGACCATCATAGAACCCCAATACCGACATCGTACGGCTCTCGAACGTAAATTCCGCACTCAAGGATACTTCAACAAACGGATTACCGTGATCCGGACCCCGCAGCTCCAATTGGAATATGCCCCATTGCTCAGCTTGTTCTGAGGCTATGACGGCTACTGAGCCAATCGGTACCGAATCTCCCTCATACTGAATATCAGGAATGATTTCCTCGTCGGTCATGGGCTCATCCTGAACAAGAGCAAGCTCGGCCAACAAGGTTGGCATGATGCTCTCCGTCCAAGACCATGCCTGATTGGAATCCAATAGATTAGGCAGCGTGTTCCTTTTAATAAAGGTAAGGCTCGGTGAACTTGAAAGCTGCGGGATATGCTTCAATAGTATAGACCTAGCAGCTTCATTTGACCAAATTTTACCTATCTTCGTATGCTCCGTAAATGCCATCTTCACTTCTCCTTTAACTGTTCCTTCTCTCTCCCATATTGTACAGTTCGACGATCCTGAATGACTCCGTCCCAACTAAGCCCAAACGTGAAATCATAGGCATTTCCGGCAGTATCCACATAAACTTCCATGTCGTGCGGAACATCCTCAAGCTGTTCCTCCACCGTCTGCATATGGGCGGGCATTTGAAAAGGTAAAAGTCCGCTCGGCTCAGCTGCTCCGGTTAGCAGCTCTAAAATCGCTTTTTCTTGCGCCCCGAAATGCGCCAGAATTGCGCTTGCTTCTTGTTCAAACTCACCAACAATAGCTGGATTAGACAGCAGGAGTACAACGATAACCGGTTTCTCCTTCATCATTCGCTTCGTCTGGAGCACCATATCAAGGTCACCTGCATTAGAAACGGTTACCGTCTTGCCGCGATAAGTTCGGTTAAGTACATCGCGGGGATCACCTGCAATGCTTGTTTCCCTAGCATACTCTGCCGTGTAGGGACCGTATTGCAGACTGATCGGGACATACCCCGAACCTCCCGCTTCTGCATCCTTCTTGCTGTAGCCCATGGTTGAGCGGGGACTCTCGATAAATACGAGCGCAAAGTCAGCTTCCTCAGGCTGATCTGTCCATTCAAAATATTGCTTAACGATCTCCAGGCTGACCGGATAATCCTCTACAGCCGGAGTTGGCAAACCAAGCCAATTTGTGCCTGCCGGCAGACTTCTCTTAGGAATATACACCTTCCGATGCTTTTGCAGAGGCAGCACCTGATTGTCATTTTTCAGCAGTACTAACGATTTCAGCTGAGCCTCATACCCTGCTTGCATATATTCATCGCAGCCTACCTTGGCAATGGTTTCGTCTACTTGCACATATGGATTCTCGAACAATCCCAAACGGAAAATATTAATAAGCAGCCGAACGGCGGATTGCTCGAACCGTTTACGCATGAATGCTTCACCGTGTTCCTTGACGCCTATGTGATAGGCTTCGATAATCGGACCGGCTTGATCATTGCCTCCAAATTGATCTACTCCTGCCATTAGCAGCCTGTAATGGCGCTGCGCCACGGTATAACCTTCTTCAACTCCCCAACAGCGGCCTCCTGGAAACAATAGGGTGATATCCAAAGGCTCATCATTCGTAATCCCCCAATCCGTACACACGACACCGTTATAACCGAACTTCTCTCGAAGCAAATCGTTGATGATGTAAGCGTTGTAGGAATTTCCAACGTTATCCCCGTGTTTCGCATCCTGCCCATAGGATATGGTATAGTACGGCATCACCGCAGATGCCTGTCTTGTCTTGCCTGACAGCTGAAAAGCCCCTTCTGTAAAAGGAATCAGATGCTGCTCAAAGTTGTTCCCCGGATATACGGCGTATTTGCCATAGCCAAAGTGCGCATCACGCCCCGCTTCCCCGGACCCTCCGCCCGGCCAGTGCTTCACCATGGCATTGACACTTGCATAACCCCATCCGTCTGCTATCTCTGCTTCTCCCTCCGACGTCTGGAACCCGTCTATATACGCGCGACCCATATCGGCCGACAGCTGCGGGTCCTCGCCGAAGGTCATGCCAAAGCGGAACCATCGTGGATCGGTAGCGATATCCACCTGGGGTGACAGCGCAGTAGCTAGACCGAGCGCGCGGTATTCCTGCGATGCAATCTCGCCGAATTTTCGTACGATCTCAGGATCGAAGGTCGCGGCAAGTCCCATCGATTCCGGCCATATCGAAATTTTGCTGCCCCCGCCTACCTTAAATTCCGCGGAAGCGTCAAGCCCGTGACGAGGGTCCGAGCTGTTATTGGCCGGTATGCCGAGAGGCAGCCCCTCAACATACGCCTGCAAGCGGTTGTTCCACTTTGCCGCAGTCTCTGGACTTTCTACCTTCGTGACCAGCACATGCCGGATGTGATCCTGGGATAAGAATACACGCTGCTCATCTGTGAGCTCATGTGACTGTGCGCCACTATCCTTAAACGGCTTTCCGGCGTAAGTGGCCGGCTTCCAGCCGAGATTCCCGGGAATGGCTTGATGGCTGCTGTACAGCATAAGTCCCGCAATTTGTTCAATTGACATTTGTGATGCGAGATCCCGGGCACGTTCTTCGGGGGACAGACGCCAATCCTCGTATTTGTCTAAGGTGCCGTTTTTGTTCAGGTCCTTGAACGCAAGCCCGTCCTGATACAGAATACGTACACCGGACGCTTCGGAATAGCCCAGCGTTGGTCCTCTATCGTTTTTAACATAGCGAATAGTTTCGTCCTTTTGATTGTTCTGCACGTGATTCCCCTCTTTCTGGAAATTTATACTTTATTTGTTTATATATAATAATGTACATGTTCTATAAATAATGCAAGAGGGTGCAATGATTTACTTTATGGTGTGCATTTTTACTTAATCGGCTGCTTCACTACAAACGTTCCCGCGTCAGAATCGTTGGGTACAATATCCGAAGTATGCAAATACCAATCCAGCAGACGTGATTCCAGGCTTGCCTTTATGTCCGTATATTCGACATCGTAATACACATTGCACAGCTCCAGCGGGTCCTTCTTAAGGTCATACAGCTCTCCAAGCTCCTCTGTCCGCCGAATGAGCTTATAATCCTTCGTGCGCATCATGGTCGTGCGGCATACACTATGCGGCTGCTCCTGCTGTTGTCTTGCCTTGGGCCAATACATGTTGTCCGGATGATTTGCAAACCATGCATCTCTTATGGGATCTCCCTCAAAGCAGTGCGGCTCTCGCAGATTATAACCTCCATCGGCAAATACAGCGCGTTCTGAATCGCCAGCCTTCCCCTTTAGCTGCGGTACCAGGGATTGTGCGAAATGATCATGCTCTGCTTGAATGCCTGCCAAATCGAGAATCGTCGCCATAATATCGAACATCTCGACCTGCTCTTTGACCTCATGACCAGGCTTGCTGTCCGGGGAGCGGATGATTAGAGGAACGCGCGTCAGCACATCCTCCATGCCATTTGGCCATTTTTCAACTAACCCGTAATCGCCTGCATAATCGCCGTGATCCGAGGATACGATTACAGTTGTATGTTCTAACAAACCGCTATCCTTCAATGCCTGCATCAACTGGCCAAACGCCCAGTCCACATAGCTGATCATGCCTAAATAAACCGCTTGGATTTGTGATAAGGTATCATCCGTTATCCGGTCCAGTTTTCGATAGGAACGTATGTGCTCATGGAAAGAAGGTTTTCCCTCCAACCCAGAGGGTCTGAGCGGCGGTATTGCTTTTGGATCATATAAGCTGTGATACGGTTCCGGTACGGCATAAGGCGCATGGGGCAGCAGTGTAGGCATATATAGCATAAACGGTTTTTCTTGTGCTTCGGCAGACTGGAGAAAGGCAGTCGCCTTCTGAACCGCCATAGCCGTCTCCGTAGAATGAACATCGCCTTGCTCCGGTTCCATCAAAAAGCTATAGAACCGCGGATCATCCGGATCATAAGGATTGCGCTTCTTGAAATCGCCTCTAAATTCCCTTGCCATTACACTCTGTTCACGGAAAGCCTCATCACCTAAGATTTCAATTAAATAGGACTCTGAATAAAGATGATTTTTACCATACCACTTCACCTCATACCCGGCCTGCTTCATATAACGGAACAAACTGGGCTCATGCGGACGAAGCAAGTGCCAGAGCGTTCGATGACCGGAGACATGCGGATATAATCCGGTCATGAGACTGCAGCGCGATGGACTGCATACGGTATTTTGCACATGACATTGGTCGAACCGGACGCCTTCTGATGCCAATTGGTCCAGGTGAGGAGTGCGGACCACGGGATTGCCATAACACCCCAGGCTCTCAGCACGCATTTCATCGGGAAAAAAGAAAACAAAGTTCATTCGTTTATTAGCTGCCATACTATGTCTCCCTTCTGGATAGATATAACCATACTCTGACAAAGCCAGAGCATGGTTATAAGGATTCCTTGCTTATTTACCTCCCGCTTTTACCCAAGCATCAAGCTGCTTTTGCTTTTCAGCAATAATTTTGTCCAAACCGGCCGCTTTCAGCTTGCTATTGAATTCGGGCAGCAGCGACGGGTCCAACGTGCCCGTTTCCAAACCGATTTTATACTGATTGATAACATTCGTTACTGCGGCTACTTCCGTCTTGATCGCTTCAAAATCCGGCGTAAAGCCCAGCGCTTTGGATTTGACCGCCGATTCTTTAAATGCCTTCATTTGCTCCCAAATTTTCGGGTCTGTGCCCTCCCAAACAGAGGTCAAGTAATTGTTCCCTACCTCCCATTGATTGAATAAATATCCACTTTCAGTGACGCCTGGCAGGGGAGCGATCATATTGTCGGATTTTTTCACATAGTGTTTTCCTTCGATACCGTTCGAGATCAGGTTGGCGATGTTTTTATCCGTGTACATCATATTCATGAACTGCATCGCTTTTTCCTGGTTCCCGCTATTTTTGGGAATCGACATCATGAAGCTGGTCACATTGTAGGTCGCCATAAATGGCTTAGTTAATCGAACGGCCACCATTTCTTTGCCTGCTTGTGCGCTGTCCTGCTGCTCGTACCCCGGCTTCAAATTAGTTAAGAACCCGAATGCTTTGCCCGCCTTGACCAGATTTGCGCCGGTTTCTTGGGAAGTTGCAATATCCTTCAAGATGTAGCCGGCCTGATACCATTTACGAATGAGTTCAAGGCTTTCCGCATACTGCTTCGTTTCGAACAGGTTTTGTACTTTCAAGTCATTCCCGGCATCGGCTAACACGCCCATGCTGTCTCCTAGAAGATCGAATTGCGCATTATACAATTTCAAAGCAGGCGTCTGTGAATTGTTCTGCTGGACCAGTGGAGTAATGCCAGGCTCATTATCCTTAATCGTCTTAAAGATCGGTTCCAAATCAGCCCATGTTTTCACTTTGCTTAAATCGATTTTGTATTTATCCACCAGGTCCTTGCGCATACTGATCCCATAATCCGCGGCCAAATCCCTCATGCTGGGGACACCGTAAATTTTACCTCCAACCTTGGTTGCAGTGAGAAGATCCATGCCCACTGCCTCTTTAACCCCTTGACCGTGCTTGTTCAGCAAATCGTCCAGAGGAATAAGCTGCCCTTTGGCAACCTGGCTGCTATAATTTCGACTTGCCATGGTGACGAGCAGATCCAGATTTTCATTGGCCGCCAGGATGAGATTCACCTGCTGATTCCAAGCCGAAATGCTGATAGGCAACAGCTTAACGGTCGCATTGATCTTCTCTTTTGTAATCTTGCTGATCTCTTCTTGAACGAGCTCTATATCCTTCAAATTGTTGAATGTCATCAACGCCATCGTGATTTCGTAAGGCTTGGAATCCTTTGATTCCTTTGCAGGCGTGCCTGTCTTACTGTCGCTGTTGACTCCGCATGCCGCCAACAACGTAGACGAGGCTACGGCGATACTAAGCAATCCTTTTGCCGCCTTCAATTTTACAGACATGTTATTACCCCCTGAAATTATATTTGTGAATTCAAGAACTAGAAGTTCCCATTATGCTAACCGAATCGGAGATTCGAGTAGAGCCTCAGCCTTTAACTGCGCCAACCGTAAGACCTTTGACAAAATACTTTTGGAAAAAAGGATACACGCAAAATATCGGCAATATTCCGATTACTGCGATTGCCATACGAACCGTATCCGTTGGAATGTTGGCGCCCGCAGCCGCACCCATATCACTCTGCTGCAAAAATTGAAGGTCCGTCATCATGCGGGTCAACATATTTTGAATACTGAACAATTTACTATCCGTCACGTAGATCAACCCGTTAAACCAGTCGTTCCAGTAAGAAATGCTCAGCATCAGACCAATAGCAGCCAAAATCGGCAGTGACAAGGGCAGCACGATATTCCAGAATATCCTGAATTCCGATGCTCCATCAATATAAGCTGATTCTATCACGGGAACCGGAATCGAAGTCGCAAAAAAGGAACGAATCAGCAAAATGTAGAAGCCATTCGTAAGCAAGCCTGGCACAATGAGTGCCAAAATCGTATTCTTGAGATGAAACACCTCGGTATAGACCAGGTATGTGGAAACCAGCCCTCCATGAAACAGCATGGTGAAGAACACCAGGAATGATAGCGTTTTTCGTAAAGGCAGGTCGTTTCGTGACAACGGGTATGCCAGCAGGGTAGAAATAATCAAGCCTATCAACGTCCCGACAAAGGTAATGAAAATCGTAATGCCGTAAGCCCTTGCCATGGTGGTTGAATCATTCAGCAAAAATAGGTACGCATCCAAGCTGAATATCTTAGGCCAAATTGAATATCCGTCAACAATAATTGACTTTTCATCAGTAATCGATGCCATAAATAAAAGCATAAACGGGAATAGACTGGCGATAGTGGATAAGATAAACAAGCTATGGACAAACCATTGATTAATATGGTTCGATTTCATCACATACAGCTCCTTTGTTAAAATAAGGCTTGATCGCGATTTTTCCGACTTACGACATAATTGGATACTAACACTAGAATAAATCCGACCAATGATTGATATAATCCGGCTGCTGACGACATGCCGATATCTCCCAATGTCATTAGTCCGCGGTAAACATACGTATCAATGACGTCTGTTGTAGGCTGCAGCGGCCCGGAATTAAGCGGAACCTGATAAAACAGGCCAAAGTCAGAGTAGAAAATCCTGCCGATGGCAAGCAAGGTCATAATGATAATTGTAGGTGATAACAGCGGAAGGGTAATGGTTCGAATTTGCTGCCATTTGCTTGCGCCATC
This sequence comes from Paenibacillus periandrae, assembly GCF_022458865.1. Classification (GTDB taxonomy): domain Bacteria; phylum Bacillota; class Bacilli; order Paenibacillales; family NBRC-103111; genus Paenibacillus_S; species Paenibacillus_S periandrae. Next base: position 223,352 of record NZ_JAJNMU010000004.1, read on the forward strand.
TATCGTCGCTGCTTCGTAATATTCATGGTCGATTCCGACAATAGATGCCAGGAAAATGATGCATAGGTAGCCCACATGCTTCCAGACATTAACGATCGAAAGAATGTACGGCCAATACTTCGGTTCCGAGTACCACGAGATCGAGTCAACTCCGAGTAACGGCAAAATATGACGATTGACAAAGCCATTTTCCACATTTAGAAAGGCAAGCACTAAATATCCGACAATGACCATTGAAATCAAATGAGGAAGCAGCACTACAGTTTGATAAAAACGGGACATGAAGCGGATTCTCACCTCATTCAGCAATATGGCTACTGCAACAGCCAGAACTAGATTAAGAATAATGAAAAATCCGTTATACAAAATGGTATTTCGCGTAATGACCCAAGCATCCGATGTTTTGAATAAATACTCGAAGTTCTTGAAGCCCACCCAATTGCTTCCGAGAATGCCTTTGGAGTAATTAATATTTTTGAATGCGATAATAACACCGAACATAGGTAAATAATTGTTAATCAGTAAGTAAAGAAACCCTGGCACCATCATCAAGAACAAGGCTCGATATCTCTTGAAGGCCTTTAATACAACATGTACCTCGGCCGATTTCTTTAGTTGCGGTATACTCGGATAGTCCTCCTCTGTGATGCTCTTCATAGCAGCCTTCCTCGCTTTCTCTTTGTGTAATCCTATTATATATAAGCTTGCCCTCTTCCGCTCACCAATAAAGCGACTTGTCACTTTAGATAATCCGACTATTCTTTTGTATGGAACAAAAAAAACCGTTCACTCCATTGGAGTAAGAACGGCTATGGCAGTATAACTATTTTATTTGAATTGCTTTCGGTAATCACTCGGATTAACGCCTGTCGCTTTCTTGAATAGGGTAGAAAAGTAGGATAGATTCGAATACCCGACAGTAAGCGCGATATCGCTTACGGATTGATTGCTCTTCTTTAGCAGGTCTATCGCCAAGGTCAACCGTCTCTGCTGTAAGTATTCAGAGATCGGTATGCCCATTTCCTTCTTAAACACCCTCGTCAAGTAATCAGGATTCAAATAAACCGCACTGGCGATATCCTCACAGGACAACGACTGCTCTCCGATCCTCTCATCAATGAAATACTTGACCTTCTCAACGATCGACATATTTTCCTGGATCGACTGAATGTGATTCATTACTACCTCTATCACATCCGAAATCCATTCCTGAAGAGCCGTCAAGGAACGAACGACCCGCTCCGGCTTTTCCGTTAACAGGTTAGTTGAGAACACGTGATGCGCCTGCAAGCCCTTACTCTGCAGAACGAAAAAAACCATCTGTAGGAAGTCCTGGTAAAAGCCTTGAAGCCACTGGGCATCAATCCCGGATTTCATCTGTTTAAACGGTTCCATATAGGCAGATACATCCGCGAGAAGCTTCTCTTTATCTCCATGCTTCATCCACTCCGACCAGCCTTTGATATGCGGAGGATGAACATACGAAATGGAATCTCCACCATCCTTTAGCGTTAAGGTCTGATTCATCAGGGTCACATTATTTTTGTCCAGCTCCTGCAGACCGCGTACCATGGAAGCCATCTCATGTATGCGTACCGGTTCCCCAATGTAGCAGCATAAATCACAAAAAAAGAAATGATTGCACGACCTGATATATTGATCACAGTCGGAAGCAAGGCTTGTGCCAGTAAGCTCCATATTCGTTAATGGAAGTATGACGAGCAAGCACCCGTTCTGTATGGGTACGACTAAGGATTGGTTAGCATGCTTTGCGATTTGCTCCTCTGCCGCATTTTGCAGCGCATACTCCATAATTTTGTAATCCCGCTGCGTGAGCGCTTTATGCCAATGCTTCACATTAATATAAACTGATAGAAACAACGTATCGACAGAATAAGGTATGCTTTGCCTTCTCAGCTGTTCTTCTATTCTTTCCGGTGTCGAAGACAGCCCCTGATGAATCAGATCCTGCCAGAAGCGTTCCATTAATACAGGCTGATGGGATTCCCATAGCTGGTGATAGTGCTTGTAGGTCGCTTCGAATGTAAGCAGCTGCTCATTGGCACGCAGCTTGTCCAAAGCCTTCTGAATACTTGTCTCCAGCTCCAGATAATCGACCGGTTTCAGCATATAGTCAAAGCTATCCAGTTTAATTGCCTGATTGGCATATGAGAAATCCGCATGGCAGGTTAAAAAGATCGTCTCGGTTTTGGGATAAAACTCTCTGACCCATTTTAATAAATCAAGACCGCTTCCTTGAGGCATTTCAATATCGCACAGAAGCACATCGACTGCATGCGCTTCAAACACCTCCTTCGCCTGCCTGATGTTGTAAGCCGTTTCAACGTCAGTAATGTGAAGCCGCTCCCAAGCCACACCTGTCTGAAGCCCTCTAACCGCGTGAGCTTCATCGTCGACAATCAGTGCACGATACATGAGCAAACATCCTTTCTAATTATAAGTCTCCGGCAGTTGAAGCTCCACAACAGCTCCTCCGGCTGCTGAATTAAAAAATCTGATCTCAACCTGATTCGGGTACAAGAGTCGTAATCTCCTCCTCACGTTCCACAAACCGATACGTTCACCCTCCTCAGTTACAAGCTCTTCGTTCGACTGCAGCTGCTTCAATGTAGAGTCCGCAAAGCCTGGTCCGGTATCTGAAATGATAATGCGCATATAGGGGGTATGCTGATTATTCTTGATGTTCCCTTTATCAATGCTAATGCTGATTTCCAGCGGATAGTCTGTGTTCATCGCGTGCTTAACGCAGTTTTCTGCAATCGTTTGAATAAGGAGTGGAGGGACTAAACTGGGCATCAATTCTTGCTGACAGTCCATCCGGTAAGTGAGGCAATCCGGAAATCGCAGCTGCTGAATACGCAAATAATTTTCCGTATGATTCAATTCATCCTGCAAAGCAACAAAATTTGAGCTGCTGCGAAACATAAACCGGAAATAGGCGACCAAGCATTTGGTCATTTCGTGGATTAAGCTGTAATCCTTTACGGTGGCCAAATTATAAATAATGTTTAAAGAATTCAAGAAGAAGTGCGGATTGATCTGAAGCTGCAAACGTCTAAGCTCCTCCTTTTGATGGTTCAGCTTTTCTTCATACACATTGATTTGCAATTCACGGATTTCGGTTGTCATTCGATTAAAGGTTTCATTCATGAGCTCGAATTCCGTCGAAGTCGGATGATCTTGAAGTCGAGTCTCCCACTGTCCGTCACGAAGCTTTCTCATGGCGGCTAGCATTCGGTTGATCGGCAGCAAAAACACCTGTCTCATGAAAAATACAAATAGAAGTACAAATAAGCCAGCGATCACGGAAATAATGGAAGCAATCCTTTGCATAAATGGGAGCTTATCCAAAATAATATCATCCGGTATTAAAGCAATGAGCTTAAAGCCGCCTTTCGTTGAGGGCTTCTCAATTACCATATACTGGTTATTTTTTCCGGATAAGTAATAATCCCTTGACGATGTCTTCAATTCAATGGCTTGATCATGGATCAGGTCTGCATGATTCATAGGCTCAAAATACTCAGTTGTCAGCAGCGCAGCCCCGGACTCGCCAAAATCGATTAAAGACAAAGGAACCATGATTTTTTCTGCATTGACCCAAGCCCCGACAAAAACCTTACCAATTTTGACCACATGGAATAAATTGTAAGTTCCGTTATCTTTCCATACATACCATCTGTTGTTCTTGTAGGAGGCCGTATTCCCTTGAAGCATACGGTTAATGGAGGCCTTGACAGCTTCCCGCTCCTCAAGGCTTTTCCCGAAATTTTGATTCAGAATCAAGTCCTGACTAGCCGCTGAATAAATGAAAAACAAATCGATAAATTTATAATATCGAATTTCATTTGCTATTAAATTGTCCAAACGAATTTTCGCCTTATAATATTCGGATTCATTCGCGGGATCTGTATTTTCCAAATTCAAAAGATCCGTGTTCAGCTGCGACAAATCGTACAAATAACCGTCCACCTGGTCCAGATTTCGATCAATTTGTCCCATATACAAGCTGAGCAAATTGGCATTGGTTTGGGCCACACCGTTGCGAACCACCTGAACCGCATAATGATTATTAACTAGCAGTACAGTAATTAAAGGCACAATAATTAATACAATCATGGCCAGCAGCTTAAATCGTAATGAATTGAGTAAGGATTTAATAAATCTCATTGGGTTATCCAATCATCCTCTTGATATGACTTCAAAATCATTGTACTACATTAAGGCTGATTGTGGATCAAGAATCTCATTCAGGATCATTTAGAACCTGTATATAAAGAAAGATGCCCCCTGATGTATGAGATCAGGAGTCATCTTATCCAATTGACTATATGATTAATAAAGCCTACACAAACTTTGGCAGCCAATCGCCATGAGCTTCAATAAGATCATCGCACATAGCTACGATATCATCGATAGAAAGCTCGGCTGCCGTATGAGGGTCAAGCAGCGCTGCGTGATAAATATGCTCTTTTTTTCCGGTGACAGCTGCTTCCAGGGTTAACAACTGCGTATTGATATTCGTGCGATTCAATGCAGCCAGCTGCGGAGGCAGATCCCCTACATACGTTGGAGTCACACCGCTTGCATCAACCAGGCATGGTACTTCGACTATGGTTTCCTCAGGCAGATTCGTAATTAATCCGGTATTCATCACATTGCCGCCGATTTTGAACGGATTGTTGGTCTCCATCGCCTCAAACATAAAGGATGCATATTCATGAGACCGGGTATGTCCCAGATTTTTGTTATTGACCAGTTCATCGCGCATGGTTGCCCATCTCTTGATTTGGCGTTCACAACGGCGTGGATATTCATCCAAAGGTATATTGAAACGCTCAATCAATTCAGGATAATTTCTCTTAATAAAATACGGATGGTACTCAGCATTATGCTCGGAGGATTCGGTAACGTAATAGCCAAAGCGGAACATCATTTCATAACGGACCATGTCTTCGTGCTGCTCTTGTTGTTTCTCACGGGCACGACGCTTGATTTCCGGGTACAAATCCACTCCGTCTTTGGTGACTTCAAGCAACCAGGCCATATGATTAATACCGGCTATTTTGGTATGAACGCCTTCGGTATCGATGTCCAAGTCCTTAAATAAGTAAGGTATGCATCTTTGAACGCTGTGGCACAAGCCGACTGTCTGTACTCCACCATAGGTGATCATTGCATTCGTCAGTACAGCCATCGGGTTCGTATAGTTCAGGAACAGTGCATTCGGGCACACTTCATTGATATCCTTGGCAAAATCGAGCATGACCGGAATGGTGCGGAGATTACGAAAGATGCCTCCAATTCCCAAGGTGTCGCCGATCGTCTGACGCAAGCCGTATTTCTTTGGTATTTCAAAATCTGTAATCGTACACGGATCATAACCGCCCACCTGTATCGCATTAACTACATATTTGGCCCCACGAAGCGCAGCTTTGCGGTTGGTGTACGCTTGTACTGTGCAGGTGCTTCCAAGTGTCAGCTTTAAATTATTTAACATATTTTCAGAATCTTTGAGACGTTCTTCATTGATATCGAACAATGCTAATTCAAAGCCTTGCAGCGCTGGGGTCATCATGCAGTCACCCAACACATTTTTGGCAAATACCGAGCTGCCAGCACCTAGAAAAGTAATCTTTGACATAAACCTTGCCTCCCCATTGTATGGTTTTATTAGAATCCTGCTAATCTTACAGCGAGCTTCATGGCCTGCTCTGTAGCGCCAGGGTCAGAGATCCCTTGCCCTGCAATATCGAATGCCGTACCGTGCGCAGGTGTGGTGAGGACAACAGGAAGTCCTCCGCTGACCGTAATGCCTTTATTAAAGCCCAGCAGCTTCATACCGGTCTGTGCCTGATCGTGATACATACTAACCAGACAATCGAAAGGCTTTGTTTTTAGCCGCAAAAAGATGGTATCCGCCGGATAAGGGCCTTCTACGTTAATCCCCTGCTCCTGAGCGCTCACAATGGCAGGCCGAATTTCGTCGATTTCTTCAGTGCCTAACAGACCTCCATCGCCGGCATGCGGATTAAGGGCGGCTACGACAATTTTGGGATTAGCGAAGCCTACGCTGGTCAAAGTATCCTGAGCAAAACGGATAATACGGGCAACGCGTTCTTTGGTTACGAGGCTGCTGACTTGCTTTAACGGCACATGCGAGGTTATTCGCGTAAACCAAAGATCTCCCATCACGTTAATTTCACTAAAGCCTTCCTTGCAATCCAGAAGTGATGCAAAAAAATGCAGCTCATCCTGAAAATGAAATCCACCTCGATGCAAAGCTTCCTTATTGATCGGCGCATAAACAACACCATCCAGCTTTTTTTGCTGTGCAAGCTTCAACACGTACGTCAACGTCTCACCGGTTGCTTGACCGGAATCTTCCGATAATTGGCCCAAAGAATAAGTATCCGGAGACAAATTGTGCAAGTCTATCAAATAAACCTTGTCCTCGCTATCGATTTCTTCGATGTTAGCGATTTTCACATAAGGGACTGATAATCCTGCTACGGATTGGCCTTGTAGAAAAACACGTTCATCACCGACTACAACCCATGTCGCTATTTGACGAATTTCTTCGGATTGTAGTGTTTTAGCCACCAACTCCGATCCGATGCCTGTAGCATCTCCCAAGGTTAAGCCCATTACCGGTTTTCTCTTCATATTGCCATTCCTCTTCTCTATGAATGTTGTATCCTCAAATTCTATGTTTATTATCCTTTAATAGCCCCCGAGGTCATGCCTGAGATGAAATATCTTTGCAAAAACAGGTAGACGGAAATGCTGGGAATGGCAGCTAATAAGGAACCGGCAGCTACCCAACCGATGTTGGAATTGTTCTCACCGAAAAATGTCGATAAAGCAACAGTGATCGTTCTGTATTCTAATTTCTGCAGGAAAAATACAGAGAATTGATAGTCATTCCAGATCGAAACGCCATTCATGATGATAACAGTCGCCGTAATCGGCATAAGTACCGGCAGTATAATCCGAAAAAACAACCCAACCCTAGAAGCGCCATCAATCATCGCAGCTTCGTCCAGCTCTCTCGGAATCGTACTAATGAAGCCTGTGAACAAAAAGATAGCCATCGATAGATGAAAGGTAACATGGAGAATCACGATCCCTATATACGTATTCATGGCCCCGATTTCAACAAACATTTTATACAAAGGAACGAGGATCGTAAGCGGTGGAACTATAAGCGCACTCACAAAAAATCCGTACATCCATTTATTGAGCTTGCTTTGATTACGGGCAAGTGGAAATGCCGCTGACGAACCGAGAATCAAGATCAGTGCAATGGATAATAATGTAATGATGGCCGTGTTGGCAAATGCCCTGTCCAGACCTGCGAGCTGCCACGCATGAATAAAATTATCCCAATATGCATAACCCGGCATGATCCATTTAGAGCTGGTGTCCAAGGTATCTTTAAATGAGGTAGTGATGAGCACATAAAAAGGAACGATATGCATGAGACCTATTAACGCACCTATGAGGGTATACAGAACGCCTGCACGCTTCATGAGGAAACCTCCTTTTTACGTAATACATACAAAGAGGTCAAACCAATAACAGATATAAGCAAAAACATAAAATTACCTAATGCAGCTGCGTAGCCAGCGTCTTGATGAGCAAAATATAATTGATAAATCATCGTCGATAACGAAGCGGATGCATAGCCGGGTCCCCCATTGGTTAATGCGGTTATAACATCAAACAGCTTCAAGCCACCGATCAGGTTAAGTACAATATTAATCGTAATGGCAGGCGCAAGCAGCGGGAGCGTAATATTGCGGAATTTAGATAACCCCGAAGCGCCATCCATCTCCGCTGCCTCATAATAATCCTTGGAAATGGACTGAAGACCGGCCAGGAAAATAATCATCGCAACACCGAGGAATTGATACGTGTTCACTAGCGTAATAATCCATACGTTAAGCTGAGTGTCAGCGAGTAAATTGATCGGCTTATCGCGAAATAATAAAATGATATCGTTAAGTGCCCCGCCGTTAAACTGAAAGAAGAAATACCATATATAACCCATAACCAGCGGACTGACGATAACGGGAAGATAGACAATCGTACGAATAAGGGTCTTTCCACGGATATGGTAGTTGAGCAAGAGCGCATAGGCTAAACCGATGGCATTTTGTAAAACCGTACTGCCAATTCCATAAATCAGCGTATTGACAATTACTGTACCGATTCGATGATCCGAAAGCATTCTTTTATAATTATCCAAGCCGATATACTTGTACAGCTGCGAGTAACCGTCCCAATTCGTGAAAGAGATCATAATGCCTTGGAAAAATGGATAATAAATGAATAATATAAATAGCAGAAGCGCAGGTAAGTACATCAGGTTTATTGAGGATGGGGAATTTATCCAGCGACGTAAACGACCTTTAGTAGTTCCTCTCTCACCTGCTTTACGATACACGGTCTCCACGTTTAATCCTCCTTCATAAAAATAAGACACGAATGTGAAACAGCGTTAACATTCTCGCACCACGCCCGTTGATCCTCCTACTGGACCGCAATCGATCAGGCAGGATATAGAATCAAAAGGCGTGATACGAGCTGATCATAGTTAGTTTTTGCGTAAACGTTCGACTTCCTGCTTCATATTTGCTGAATATTCTTTTGGTGTAATTCGTCCCGCAAGCAGCTCAGTTCCTGATTTGGACATCACGCTCCACATTCCATTAGGCAAGTAAACGCGGTCAAAATAAGGGAACACTCGAATATCGGCATATTTTTCATAATACTCGGTCAGGTCATGCTTCGACTCAATGCCCTTCAAGCCAGGCTGCAGCTTCGTTACATTGGCAATTTTGGTCATATTGGCTGGTTTAGCAAAGAACTGGAGCAGCTTTTTGGATTCAGCCATATTCTTGGAGTCTTTCCATATCCCGATCGTGGACCGTTCTCCGCCAGAAAAATTCGGTTTATCATCCGCTGACATCGACGGAATCGGCATCAATCCGACCTTCATGTCCGGCTTTATTTTGTTAACCGCATCGACGAAGGATGGAGCCAGCAATACAAAGGCTACCTTCTCTGCAGCAAATGCAGCCGGAATTTCGCTTCGTTTCGCAGTCAAGAAGTCTTCGTTAATCAGCCCGCGATTTTTAATATCGAGCAATTTTTCCGGAAGCACGTTCCACTTGTTCCAATCGAAGGTGTTTTTCAACAAGTCTGCGGCCGAATTGTTCTCCGGACTGATCAATAAGGAGTTGGCAAAATAGTCAAAGTAGGTGCCGATTGTACTTTCATCAATACCTGATAAGAAAAATGGTGTTGTCTTTCCGCCACTCTCTTTTTTAATTTTCTCAGCAGCAGTTATTAAATCGTCGAAGGTTTTAGGCGGCTCCAAATTATATTTTTTGAGCATTTCGACGTTATACATAATGCCGTCCTTGGCTTCACTTAATGGTAAGACGTATACCTTGCCAGCTTTGTCGGTTACGACATTTTTGATCGTATCGGTCAATTGCTTGGCCCACGGCTCATCTTTCAGATCGGCCAGGTATTCTCCGTAGCGGACTTGCGCCCATCCATGCGTATCAAATACATCTGGAAGATCATTAGCCGCCATCTTTACCTTCATGTTATTTTCATAAGCCGAGCCCGGGAACTGAATATTTACGGCGATATCCGGGTTCTCCTTTGAGAAATCATTAAGAATTTGGCGATACACCTCTTGTACCGGCTGATCAGGAATATTCACTATCATAGATAACGTTTTCTTTGGTGCGCTATTGCTAGTTTCCTTTCCACTTGAAGGTGCTGATGCCGGTGCTGGAGAAGCTGATTCAGGGCGCTGGGAACAACCGCTTATAGCTACTGCGGATACCAGGGTTAACGCCAAAGATAATTGCCATTTTTTCAACATGTGCCCACCTCTTTAAATTTATTATTTCCTTCACACAAAAATCCTATCACAGTTGTAAGGGTTTACATATACGCTAAATCTACGATTTCAGGCGCTCATAATTAATCTTGCAACCCTATTCATTTTCAAGTATAATCGACCTCAAATTCATGCAGGGGGAGTCTCTCTTGAATAAGCCAAAAATCTCGATTCGAGTGAAACTGATTCTGCTCTACTCGTTAACGATACTGATTCCTGTTATTATAATTGCTTTTGTGATGCCTGCCTATTATGTGAAAATTATCACGAAAGAAACGGAAAAGCTTACCGATGCTACCTTGATCGGTCTGACCGAAAACATTCAAACGTATCTGGACGATTTGGAACGAGTCACAATCTCTCCCTACACGAATAATGATGTGATGAATTCACTCAAGCAAAAAGCCCGGGGCGTCAATAGTCCTGTTGATTCGTATTCCAAGTTTAAAGCCGATTATACCTTGTACCATACGCTGCCGAGCTTGCTAGTGAATTTACGTAAGGATATATTAGGCACACTGCTTGTGGCTATTGATGGTTCTGTCTATTATAATGATAGCAGCTCGCAGCTGACTGAAACTCGTAGCGCCTATCCTTATACAGAGCAAAACTGGTATCGTGAGGCCGTTGCAGCTAATGGAAGAGTAGCCTTTGTTAATGTCCATCCCCAGGATTATTTAAAGCTGACTGCTGTCCCAGAGGTATTCTCTGTGGCACGATTAATTAAGGATCCGGACTCCAAGCAACCGCTTGCCGTCATTATGGCTGATGCCGACACGATCATTTTGGATCGAATCGTAAGACAAATTTCCGTTAACGCAGATTCTTTTGTTACGATTACGGATAAGGATCAAAGGTTGATATATTCGAATACGAATTTATCTCATGAAGCTTTGAACCAATTTCTGAAAAATCCGACCAACAACGATTTTAATCAGCAATCCTATGTAGCTGTATCTAGGGTAATTCCGACCAGCTCCTGGAAAATTACCGTTTGGTTATCCAAAGCAGAGCTGGCCTCCAAAACCCATTGGATGCGCTTAACGGGAGCGATATTTGCAGCAGCTGGCGTGGTGCTTACCTTCTTCTTGTTTTTGGCCTATTCCAGAACCTTACTGACACCATTCAAAGAAATGATCGGCGTCATGCGACAGGTTCAGCTCGGCAATATGAACAAACGCTTTTCCGTTCGAGGGCAGGATGAGATCGCTCAATTGGGAACTGTTTTGAACAAAATGATCAGTCAGTTGGATGAATTAATTACGAATGAGTATCTGAACAAGCTGAAGCTAAGAAATGCCGAATTTCGCGCACTGCAGTCACAAATTCACCCTCATTTTATGTATAATACATTAAATGCGTTCGTGAGTCTAAACCGAAAAGGAGAACACGCGCTGCTGGAGCGTGCTATATTATCGTTAAGCGGAATGCTCCGTTACTTCTTAACCACTCATGATTCCTGTAGTCTGGAGGAGGAATTCTCCAGTATTCATAAATACGGCGAGCTGATGAGCATACGTTTTAGTGACCGCTTACAAATAAACATCACATTGGCACCCGAGCTGGCACCTATTTATATTCCCAAGCTGCTGATTCAGCCGTTAGTCGAAAACGCTATCATTCACGGCGTTGAGCCTTGTGAGCATCCTTGCATGGTTGAAGTAAGCGCTCAAATGGCTCCCGATAGCGTTAACGGAGACAGCTTTGTCATTCGCATTTCAGATAACGGATTAGGATTTGATACTTCCGTGCACATAGATGATCAGCATATCGGTTTAAGCAATGTTAAGGAACGATTAGCGCTCGCTTTTCCGGATAAACACGAATTTGGACTGGTTAGCAGCCCAGGACAGGGTACTACCGTAACGATCACTATATCCCTTTACAAAGAGGAGCTGGCACCATGAATATTGTGATTACAGATGATGAACAATTGGCAAGGGAAGCGTTATCGATTATGCTGTTGGAAATCTGCCCTGATTTGCATATTCATGAAGCACGCAACGGTAAGGAGCTGATTCAATTAGCTGAACGCATCCAGCCTGACGCTGCTTTTGTGGACATTAGAATGCCCGGCAAATCAGGTCTCGAAGCGATTCAAGAAGCAGCCCCGTTATCACCGGATACCCAATGGATTATAGTAACCGGCTTCGCTGACTTTGAATATGCCAAGGAGGCTCTCCGACTGAGAGCGATGGAGTATTTGCTGAAGCCGGTCGATATTCAGGATATACGTGTGCTACTGAGCAAAATACAGCAGACGGCATTACTGCAGATCATTGAGAAGAACAAGCTGTTTGAGTCGGACATGTTATCCTTATTTCACGGTCTCATTCGCGACTGGGAGGAAATTGAACCGGCCCCTAAGCCTTACAGCGGGATTCGAGGTCAAATTATTTATATGGACAGCTGCTACTCGGAAACGGAAAAATCAGCAGCCATCAAGCTGTTGATCAGTGCCATTCGCTCTGCAATGTCCCAGTATTACCACAAGGATTTGGAGCTGGCTACTTTAATTCTGCCTAGCGGGGATTGGGTTGTAGTCGGGAAGTACCAGACTTCACAGGGGGCAGAGCAATTGGAGCAGCTATTCTCTGCTCACGTCGAGCTGGTACAGCAGGCTGAGGAGCCGGGTCAAGCATTTACACTGGTACAATCTGGTGAATGCGATTCTTATACCTCCCTGTTAGCTGAGGTAAATATGCTTCATAAGCTTTCTTATCTCCGCTGTTCTTTGGGGATTTCACGCAGTTGGACTCAAGCAGATTTACTTGCGGTTGAATCGCAGCCAATGATTTCTCAGTTATGCCATCTCTTAAATAAAGCAGTAGATGAATACCACAGAGCACAATATGTAGGCTATATGGATACGATTGAGCAATTTATTAAACACTATTCAGAGCCGTGCAATTCGGTATCTCTAGAAACGTCATTGGCTTTTTCACGGTTTCTCAACTGCTCCATCCAAGCGCCTGTGCTCATTCCAACTGGGGAAGCGGAATGGCTGCAGTCACTCAAAGGTCTTGGAGTCAACCTTCTGGATAAAAAGATCCGACAAGTCGATACCAAGCCAGATTTGGTAGGGAAAACCATAGCTTATATAGAAAAGCACTATGCAGGAGATTTAACGTTAGGTCGTACTGCAGAAGAGTTCAGTGTGACTCCCAATCACTTAAGCAGTTTGTTCCATAAGCGAACAGGAACGACCTTTATGCAGTATGTGACCAAGCTCAGGATGTTGAAAGCGCAGGAGCTGCTGTCCGATCCAATGGTGCAGGTACAGCAAGCCGCCGAGCAGGTTGGCTATTTCAGCACAAGACATTTTACAAAGCTGTTTAAAGAATTTGTCGGGTGTTATCCGTCTGAATACAAGAAAAATTACAAGAGGGTGGAGTCGGAGAGCTCATCGAAATTGTAATAGGGGAGAAAAATAGTCACGAGTGACTATTGTGAATAAAAGCCTGTTTGATTTATTAACGAAGTAAACGCGGCAAAGGTACAGTCTTCCCATGATTGGATGGAACATAAAAAAGATGGTTTCGCTACAAGGAAACCATCTTTTTCTATTGGTGGCGTCTAAGCGTGCCAAATGCGCGGCATCGGCAGCGGTTCTTTTCCAAGCTCCGCCCATACATATTTCAACAGCAGCTCTGTCTTCAATGCTGCACTCTTGCTGTCATCCCACAGGTTATTCAACTCGCCCGGGTCTTCTTGCAGATCGAAGATTTCGCCATAGGTCTGATTGTAGTAGACTGTTATTTTATATCGTTGATCTACATACGTTTTTTGGTGAATTGTAGTCGCCTCGTGGCGGAATTCACAGATGGCATGGTCCCGCACCTGATCGGACTTTCCATACCATACCTTGCTCTGATCGACACCCGTCATGCTGTGAGGGACTGCAATTCCGGCCATACTCAAAAATGTCGGCGCGAGATCAACAAGTGATTGAATAGCCGGAGATTGCACACCTGCTGGCACATGATCCGGATAACGGACGATAAACGGAATTTTGATCAGATCCTCATAGTGAAAGCCACCCTTATATTGCAAACCATGCTGACCAAAGAAGTGGCCGTGGTCTGTTGTAAACACGACAATGGTGTTATCCGTTAGCCCCAGTTCATCGAGCTTATCCAAAATCCGGCCGATATATTTGTCCATACAGCTGATCATTCCGTAATAAGTGGCAACAAGCTGTTTGCGTTCACTCTCCGAGTGCCGATTATGGGAATGGTAGCCATGGATGCCAAAGCCGCTTTCCAGTAAATGCGAGAAATCTGGCTCCGGCTCCTGAGTCATTCCAAAATGCGGCGGGTTCTGATCATGCTCACCAGGTGTCATGGTTGGAATGGTTAGCTGCTCCGGGTCGTACATCGTATCCCAAGGCTCCGGTACGAGATAGTCAGGGTGCGGATCAAAAAAGCTTGCCCATAGAAAAAAGCTGTCCCCATTCTGACTATAATCTTCAAGTAGATGATTGGTTCGTTCGGCTATCCAGGTGTTGTAATGAAATTGCTCAGGAATAGGCCATTTATGCAGCACGGACGGATCCATCGTTCCGGTCGGGGGGAGGAAATAATCACGCCAGTTCGTGCAGCCCTTTTGCTCCATCCAGATTGCATAATGCTGCCCCACATGGGCTTCGTTCGTATGATTGCGTGCGAGCTCCACATGATCAAACCCATAGAAAGGACCGTTGAAGCTTTTCCAATATTCCAGATCCTGCATGATCGGGTACGACTCCACGGAAGGATATGCCTCCGTACTCTTTAGCGGTTGAAAATGCGCCTTCCCGATCAATCCCGTTCGGTAACCGGCCTGTTGCAAATCTTCGCCAACGGTATGTCGGTCCTCCAAAAGCTTCGTTCCCAAGGTCCAGGCTCCGTGTTGACTCGGATACATGCCGGTAACAATGGAAGCTCTCGTAGGTGTACAAGTCGGATTCGGGCAATAAGCCTTCGTATAGGTTGTTCCCTGCTTCACCAATCTGTCCAGGTTCGGAGTGGAAATCTCACCGTTAAAAGCGCCAAGGGTATTCCAATGCTGTTGGTCACTTGTAATTAGCAATATGTTGGGCCTACTCATTATGCAATCCTCCTGTTAGGAATCGATTTCTTTATCTTATTAGTATAAATCGGTTTCCTTTCCGTGAGAATGCAAATATGTTGTACTTGTCATTATGTTGTCCGTTGATTTATCCTGAAGGCAGGACAGGTTATCAGGGAGTTGACGATGGATATGCAGGAATACGCCCATGAGTTTGCTGAGCATTGGTACTCGCTTCCCACACCTATGCAAGCGGCAGGCGGCAGTTGGATCGTCCGGGCCGGACATAATAAAGCGAAACCGCATTATGCTGTCGGACCGAAAAGCATTCAGCAATACGGATTTCATTTGATTCAATCAGGGAAAGTTCAGGTGACAAGCGGAGGCGTAATGGTAGAGCTGGCGGAGAGCGATGCTTTCTGTCTATTTCCTGGGAAATCGTATATTTATCAAGCGATACCGGATTGTTCTGAGGAATTGCACATGGTATGGCTGGCGCTGGATGGCCCACAGGTCCCCTTCTTACTGCTGGAGCTGGGTTTGACGGATGTTTCGTTTCATCTCCGGCAGGCACTGGACCATCGCGTATGGGCGACGATCAGACAATTCATTCAATATTTTCAAAAAGGCAAACTTGATCCTATGCGCGAGCAAAGTCTGCTATTCGAGCTGCTGTGGCGAATCAAACAAAACACCGACATTCAACAAGCCATGCCAAAGCGCCATTGGGTTGCCGAGGTCAAGCCCTATATGGAGCTGCATTGCACCGAAAATATCAGAATAGACGATATTGCGCGGTATATGGGTGTGCACCGGTCCCATCTGTATACTGCTTTTATGAAAGAGTTTGACTGCTCCCCGATGCAGTATTTACAAAGGCTTCGTTTGGAAAAAGGCAGCCAACTGCTCAAGAAAACCGAGCTTTCAGTAACTGAAATCGCCCTGTCTCTCGGGTATCCGGATTTGTTCTCTTTCACCCGTGCTTTTACGAAGCTGTACGGAATATCTCCCAAGGGATATCGGGGGTAAGCAAAGCAGAGATCGGATAATCGATGCACAAAAAACCGGCTCCCTCCCGAACCATATTCGAGTGGAGAGCCGGGTTCAATGTAATTAACACAAGCTATTCCCAAGCCTGGTCTACCTTATCAAGCAATACCTTTAATGCTCGGATTGCCGCAACAACACGCTCCGAATCGTTTGCTTCAGGCAAATAATGCTTTAAATGAGGTTCTACCGATAGAAACCCGTCATACTGACGTTCCTTTAATGTTACGAGCAATTCCTCAATGTGACCCTCTCCTACACCAGCTGGGACGAATTGACGGGGCACCTGTGTAGCATCCTTAATATGGACATAGTCGATGTAGGGAGCAATCTTGGGATAAGCGTCGTGCATGGGTTGAACATTATTCATTACATAATTTCCGGGGTCAAACGCTGCACGCATGTGCTTGGAATCGCAATGAGTAAGAATGTCCAGGCAGCAATCATCGGTTGCACCGTACAAATTGCTGTCATTTTCCAGGATCAATATGACTCCATGGCGGCTGGCAGCCTCTGTGAGCTGCTTCAGTCTGGATAACACCTCTGCACGATGGGCTTCAACGGGCTCGCCTTCAGGCAGCCGATAAGAAAAAATGCGAATAAATGGAGTTTCAAACAAATGCGCCGCGTGTATCGCCTTATCGAGTGCCTCAAGCTGTGGTCCAAAGGGGTCCGTTATTAAGTACTTGCCGATCGGTGAAGCAATAGATGAAATACGAAAACCTCGTTGTTGTAAAGCTGCTTGAATTTGATTCAGCTCATCTTCATTCAGATCAAGCACATTTTTGCCCCATACTCCACGTAACTCCAAATATTTGATACCTTCCTGCTCAAGAGCATCCAGCTGTTCATTTAAATCGGAAGCTATTTCATCGGCAAAACAAGTAAGCTTTACATGACTCACAGCAAGGTCCCCTCTCCATTCATTACTTGCCAAAGGATTTGGACATATCTTCTTCTTGCGACAAGCTTGCAGCCGCTTTCTTAACGAATTTTGAACCGGCAATCAGTTCCTTCAGCTTGGCTTCAAAGGCATCGGCATCAATCGGAACGGTTACCGTCTGTTTTTGGAACGAGGACAACATAATGCCGTTTGCCAAAGTCAGTGCGCCTTCTCCCTCAACGCCGTGAGCGATAAGCTCTCCGGTACCGTTCAGCAGCCGTTCAACAAATTTGGTAGTCACCACTTGATGACCGGAAGGCTCGCTCATATCGACTTCAATCTCGATCTTTTCGTATTCCATTTTGCTGAACTTTTGTTCGGTTTCATTGGAGTATTTCAGCATGGACATCGGATTCTTGTAGAGAACCAGCTTGCCATCCTCCAGCACAAGCTTGCCGTGTTCACCGATAATTTCCATTCGATTCGTTCCCGGCGACTCAGCTGTCGTCACCATCAAATGCCCGATCATGCCGTTAGCATGTTCAAAGTATGCGGTTACCTCGTCCTCGACTTCGATATTGTGATATTTGCCGATATGTGCATGTCCGGTAATGCTGGCAGGTACACCGAACAACCATTGATACATGTCAAGTGTGTGTGGACACTGATTTGTCAAAATACCGCCGCCCTCGCCTGCCCAGGTCGCACGCCAGTCTCCACTGTCATAATAAGCCTGGGAACGGAACCATGCCGTATTGATCCAGGTAGCACGCGTAAGCTTACCGAGCTGGCCGCTGTCTACAACACTTTTCACTTTACGGTAAAAAGGCAGGGTCCGCTCTTGGAACATGATGGCGAATTCCAAATTCGGGTGCTGCTTTTTAGCTTCCTCGTAGGCATTGATCATACGCTTGGCGTCGTTAAGATGAACAGCAATCGGCTTTTCGCACATAACATGAATTCCACGTGCAAAGGCTTCCAAAGCAACAGTAGGGTGATCATAATGCGGCACGGCAATAATGACAGCATCCAATCCCGATTGCTCCAGCAAATCTTTGTAATTGGTATAAGCTTGCGTATTCAGGTCCTTGGCATAGGAATCCGCTTTTTCCTGAACAACATCACATACACCTGCTATGTGAACATTGCTCATTTCCTTCAATATTTTGGCGTGTGTAGAGCCGATGTTGCCAAGCCCTACTAATCCTATGCTAATTTTACGTTCGTTCACATCAAACATCTCCTCAAATTTCTGTGATATCACGCTCTCTCTCATTGTAAGGGGTGATAAATGCAACTTCCTTGTAATTTTTGATGAATATATAGGAATTATTGACTTAACACCGACTTTACAAATGGAGGGCTATCCCAAATAATTTTTTTGATAATCCCGAGGCAGGGTTCCTACTTTTTTCTTGAACATACGCAAAAAACTGGTGTAATCATTAAATCCACTGACCATACAAGCTTCGGTAACACTGCTGCCCTCTGCAAGTAATTTTTTGGCCAAGGAGATACGTTTGTAAATGATGTATTCATGAATCGTATTTCCGGTATACTTTTTGAAAAGCTTGATCAAATAATATTTATTAATAAAAAATTGCTTCTCCAACTGATCAAGACTCAGATCCTCTCCCAAATTCATCTCAATATAGTCCAGAACGGGAGACAGCTTATGATGCAAATCGAGCCCTTGATCCGTAAGCTTCTGCTCCTGGAACAGGCGGTTGATATGAACGAGAATTTCCATAAAACAACCCATTTTCATAACGGCGTTCCCTAAGGACGGATGGTTTTTTAAAGCATCATATTTCATAAATAAACGGAGCAGCGCGGCTGAATCCGTACTGGTTAGAGAAAGCTTATTCCTTTTCCCGATAGGTCTGTCATAAAAGCAGGATAAAGGATTAAAACCGTCCGTTTGAAACAATGCAGCAAGCTGGGGATCAAATTCGATCGTGATTCGCTCATAAACCACATCGGACGAAAAGGATGGTTTATGGATTTCATGCTGATTCGTAATAATCAAATCACCGAATTGAAGTGGATACACTGTCTTTTCGACAAAGTACTTAACATCCCCTTGAAGAAGAAAATAAATTTCACAGCCTTGATGCAGATGAAAATCAATACTGTGGCTTTTGCGCTGAACATGTAAAAACTGAATACATTGATCGATTTGGTCTAAATAAGTATGTAGCAGTACGATCCCCCCACGAAACATCAATTTAGTCCATATTATCACCAAAAATTACAATGAAATTGCATTTACTATATCATACTCTATTCTTATCAAGAAAGTCATTGATGCATACATGAACATTTGTATAGTTGAGGAGAGAACATCTGATGAAAATCGCATTTCAAACACTGGCAAGCCCGAATTGGAGCTGGGAGGAAACCCTGCAGGCAGCTGTAAAGCTTGGTTACGACGGCATTGAGTTAAGAGGCGTGGAAGGTGAGATGTACTTACCCCGGGCGCGACCGTTTTTACCCGAAAATATAGAGCAAACCTTGTTGGATTTACAACAAAAGGGTTTGGAAATCTGTTGTCTGGACACATCCTGCGCCTTTCACAATGAGGAGAAATACCGTGCCGCCATTCCAGAAGGTAAGGATGCGATAGATCTTGCGGTGAAGCTTCAGGCACCTTACATCCGCGTATTTGGAGATATCATTCCCGAAGGCACTTCCGAGACGGAAATTGCAGGCACAATCGCATCAGGGCTGACTGAATTAGGGCGTTATGCAGAAGGAACCGGCGTAACTGTACTGCTGGAAACTCACGGAGATATTAGTAATCACCGCATCATCAAACAAATAATGGATCAAACCGACAGCAGCAGTGTTGGCGTCCTATGGGATTTTGAGCATCCTTATTTGCATGGGGAAGAGCCTGAACTTACCTACAGAGAGCTTGCTCCTTACATCAAGCATACCCATGTCAAGGACGCGATTAAAGGCGAAAACGGTAAAAAGCTTTGTCTGATCGGAGATGGCGATGTGCCTGTCCCCCAGATTGTCAGCATTCTCAAGGAAAATGGCTATAACGGCTGGCTCTCGCTGGAATACGAGAAGAAGTGGGCTCCTTATCTGGAGGAACCTGAGGTTTCACTGCCCGCTTACATGTCCTATATCAAAAAACTCGTTTAGCTATAAAACCAAAGTCCGGTTGCTTCCCAGGTGGGAGAACCGGACTTTTTGGGAAGCATGATTGTCGACTCTTCAACTCTAGCTATAGACTGCTTGCTGCTGCAAGGTCAGCTGCCAAAAAGCAATTCGTTCCCGCTTCCAGGTATACGTTACAAACAGCTCATTGTTTTTGGCAACAATGGCTGGGTATGAATATTCACCAGGCTCGGTTTCCAGCTTGATTTCATCTGTCCAGGTACTGCCATTGTCCGAAGAAAAACGAATGACAATCGGTGTGCGTGGACTGCTTGTGGAATAACCGGTCACCGGGTTAAAAATAAGCGCCAGCAGCCCGTTGTCCATTTGTACGACATCAATTCCACTGTTGTTGTTGGGCAGGTCTATCGGATAGGCCAAGCTCCAGGTTTCTCCGTTGTCCTCTGAATCGCTGCGATAAATAAAGCCCTCGGTGCTGCGCAGCAGCATATGGACATGCGTCCCGCCTGACGTCCACAATGTCGGCTGAATAAACCCTTTGGCATGTGAATGCAGCGCCCCTACCAGCTTGGAGACCTCCATGGGCACAAGGCCGCTCTGCTTCCAGGTATGTCCGAAATCGTCGGATATATCGACGAAGGCTTCCCAAATTTGCTTGCCCGGCGCATTCGGGTCCTTCCTCTCTATTGAAGCAGGCGCCAATATGGTGCCATTGCTTAAGGAAATCGGCTTATTGCGTACCGGCCCTCGTCCGCCGATATCACCTTCAACAAGCTCCTTCGGCTCCGTCCATGTCTGTCCGCCATCCACAGAATGAATGACCCGCGTAAACCAATCTGTGATTTCATGACCGACCTTATAATAAAGCGTAAGCTTGCGGCCATCATCAAAAAGCACCGGATTCCAATGGGCAATGCCCTCTTCATCTGCAGCTAGAAAAGGTGCTGACCAGCTCTCCCTTGTACGCCGCGACATCCAGATCGCCACATCGCTAGCCTTCTCATGCAGACCTCCGAACCATGCAGCTAGGATGTCGCCATTCGGCAAAACGACCAGCGTAGAAGCATGGCAGCTTGGAAAAGGGCGGTCGTCTTCAAATATAAATTGTTTTTGGGATTGAATATTCATGTAGAATCTCTCCTTTGTATTGTATAATGAAGTAATTGTATGAATAACCTCAGCCTTTAACCGAGCCAACCATCACCCCCTGCACAAAATATTTTTGAACAAACGGGTACACAGCCAGGATAGGAGCTATAGCTACAAAAACGACTGCATACTTAATGTTCTGGGCAATAACCAACGATCCCATAATTCCGCCCATATCCAGCCCTTGACTTGCCATATCGCCTTGAATCACAATATTTCGCAAAATGACCTGCAAAGGAAACAAGTCCTTATCATTCAAGTAGATCAAAGCAGGGAAGAAGCTGTTCCAATGCCCGACTGCGTAAAATAAAATCATCGTTGCTATGATCGGCGTTGACAGCGGCAGCACAATACGGAGAAAAATACGCAGCTCGCCTGCTCCATCAATATTGGCAGATTCATGAAGGGTATCCGGTATGCCCTGAAAAAACGTACGCATCAGAATCATATACCAGACGTTAATCGCCGAGGGAAGCAGAAGCGCCCACATTGTGTTGACCATCCCCAGCTCATTTATGACCATAAAGCGCGGAATCAGCCCGCCGTCAAAGAACATCGTAAAAGCGATCAGCAGTGAGCATACGCCTCGTCCATAGAAGCCTTTACGTGATAATGGATACGCACAGAGTGAGGTCATGGCAAGATTGATACCTACACCGAGCGTCGTATATAGAAGTGTATTGCCGTAAGCTCTCATAATAGAAGGATCGTCAAACACGATTTTATAAGCCTGCCAGCTGATATCGATGGGCATCCAGATAACATCGCCTCTGGAAACGGCGTTCCCTGAGCTGATAGATACAATAAACATGTAATAGAGCGGATACAGGGTTACAAACAGCATCCCAATCATGATCATCAGGTTAAAGGCATCGAACACACCGAATTTTTTCGTTCTCATTGTCCGCCTCCTCCCTACCAAAGACTCGTTTCACTGAGCTTTTTTGAAATTTTATTAGCTGTGACAATTAAAGTAAAGACAAGCAGCGATTGAAAAATGCCAACAGCCGATGCAAAGCTGAAATCACTATCGAGCAGACCTCTACGGTAAATAAAGGTTTGGATCACATCCCCCGTTTCATAGGTGGCGCCGTTATACAATAGCAAAATCTTTTCGAAGCCAACAGACAGAATCTGGCCAAGCGTCAGCAGGAACATGATCGTTATGATAGGTTGAATGCCTGGAAGTGTAACATGGCGTACCTGCTTCCAGCGCCCGGCCCCGTCCAGTGTGGCTGCCTCGTACAGCTGCGGATCTATCGCAGTCAAGGCTGCCAGATAAATAATGGTCCCCCAGCCTACACCCTGCCACACTTCAGAGCTCACGTATATGAAACGGAACCAATCCGGTTTCATCAGAAATGATATTTTTTCCCCACCGAAAAAGGCTATCAGCTGATTGATCAGTCCGTCATGCGACAGCAGATTCACAATGATACCAACGACCACAACCGTGGACAAAAAATGCGGGATGTACGTAATCGTTTGCACAAAACGTTTGAACAACCGCTGCCGCAGCTCATTCAACAGCAGCGAAAACAGGATCGGAGCCGGGAAGAAAAAAATTAACGAATACACATTGAGCAGCAGCGTATTGCGTACCAGCTTCCAAAAATACGGGTCTCCCAAAAAAGCCTCGAAATGTTTGGTGCCTGCCCATGGACTGCCAAAAAATCCTTGAAAAGCATTATAGTCCTCGAAAGCCATTAAATTCCCAAACATAGGGATATAGTGAAACACGATAAAATATAATACCGGAAGCAGGAACATCGCGTAGAGCACCAGATTTTTGCGAATTTGCTTGCCTACAGCCTTTAGCGTTCGTTCCCGCGCTTGTGCGACAGGCTTTGCAGCCTGCAATATGTCTTGCATTCAGTCTCCTCCTTCCCGCAATGCCTGGGAGCTTACTTACTTATTTGCCTACACGAGCATTCGCATCATTATAAATTTTTTCAATTTCCAAAGCGCCCTTATCCGTCAACTGCTTGATAAAGCCGTCAAACTCATTAAACGCACCTTCGTTCATGATGAACTTATCGACATTTTGAGCCATTAGTGTATCGACTTGAGAGCGGAGCTGCTTCAGCTTTTCACGTTCTTCCTTGGTGAACTGAGGGTCTAGCGGCTGGGCAAACAGCTCGCCTCTCGCTTGCGCTTCTTTCACTGTTTTGTCCCATTTCAGCAGCTCGGGTGGCGATACAACGGCTTGCGGCCGGTCATCAGCCAGCAAGGCAAGTCCCAAGTAACCGGTTCCTATTGAGGACTGCATCGCACGAAAAGGGTCCTGCTTATCCTTGAACTGATTGAGCAGGCTGTCATTGATTACATACTCGCTGCCCTTTTTCGTATAATGCGTACCTTCGATGCCAAAGTTAAGCAAGTCAGCACCCTCTTCGCTGTAGAGGAAGTCAATTAGCTTAACTAAAGCAACCGGGTCTTTCGTTTTGGCATTAATTACATGGGCTTCGCTTAAATGACCAGCCGGGTACATACTGTTTCTTTTGACGCCTTTCGCTGTGCCTAACACTGGCAGCAGGTCGAATTTGGCCTGCGGCTCCTTCGCTTGCAGCGTTTTCGTAAAGTTCGTTGCAAACGTAATATTATCGTGGAAATAAAATGATTTACCTGAGCTCAGCTTTTCCTGCCACGTTTGGGCGGTATTAACTGCATAATCAGGGTCGAGCAGCTTATCCTTATAGAGCTTATGCACATATTCCAGTGTATCCTTGAATTCGGGGGTCAACGCTCCAAATTGATATTTCTTTTTTTGAGGATCATAATAAATGTTATACCCGCCGCCAAAGCTGAAGGATAAAATGTCCAGCAGGCTTTTGGTCCCGTTACGGGTTGTCATCGGGTAGGAATCCGGATAAATCTCCTTAAGCTTTTTCAAAACCTGATACAATTCATCGAAGGTCGTAGGCGGTTTGATATTATGTTTATCGAGCAAATCCACACGCATCATCGGGAGCTGGCCGTAGTCAATCTGCCATCTGTGAAGGGACGGGAAACCGTACAGCTTGCCGTTGATCATCAATTTATTAATCTCCGGATTCGATTGCATGATTTTCTTGAAATTAGGCGCGTACTTATCGATGTAATCATTAAGCGGCAGCAGCATCCCGGTATCGGCAAAGTTGGATATATCCGTGAGGGTCACCATCATAAGATCCGGGATATTGTTGGTTGCAAATAATGTCTTTTTCTTATCCTCATAATTGCTCCCTGGTACCGCTTCCAAATCAATTTTGACTCCTGTCTTTACCTCCAGCTGTTTAATAACCACTGAATCCTTAATCAGCGGCTGTGCCGGATTTTCTCCTCTCATCCATTTGACGGTAATCGATTTGGCAGCTTCCTTACTATCACCTGCAGCTTTGTTATCCGTTCCCTTCGAGGTGGGGGAACAGGCAGCCAATGTTCCTGTGGCGAGCATAGAAGACATGAGAACGGCAATCGTTTTGCTGGTTCTTTTTACCATGTAGACTCCTCCTTGTTGTTATTGTTCGGAATAGCTTTACTGTAAGTCCATAAGCGTTATAGTTAAAGTGGCAAAGAGGTACCTCCATGTGCCAAATTTCCAGACCTGATTCAATGTGTCATTCGTCCACCCTGTTCAAATATCCGGATAACCACTACAGCTATGAAGACTTATTAACCGATAGAAAAGAACCTGATTTCACAATCAGGAACTTTCTTGTTCAAGGGTGATTCGATAATCCATCGGGGTAATGCCTTCATACTTTTTAAATAACCGCAAAAAGGTCGATCGGCTGTGAATCCCAACCTTGGACGAAATATCGCCAATTAACAGATCCGTCTCGGTTAAATATTGCTTGGCCTTGTTAATGCGGGTCAAGCTGATATAGTCTGTGAGGTTTTGCCCTGTAGTTTCCTTGAATATACGAGAAATGTATTTGGGCGACATTCCCATTTCATCGGCAATCATTTCGAGATAGAGGTTTTCCGAGTAATGCTCGTTGATATAGGCGACGATTAAGGGAACGACTTGATTCGTTTTACGTTCCGGCTTCGTTGCAGTCTGACCGATAATCCGCTTGTAAAATGTGAGCAGCAGCTTGACTCTTGCATCAAACTCATGCGGCAGCAGCCCTTTACGGGTCAAAGTCAGGTGCTCCTTCTCGGACAGAAAAGTATGGAGATCGAGCTTCTTTCCAGCCAGGTATCGATTGCCGGTACTGAACAGCTCCATGAGCAGTGCGTCCAGGTATTGGTGAGAGGCACCGCGCGCTTTGTTCATTTTGATCAATTCCTCCATACTCTTCTCAAGCAGCTCCATGTCTCCGAATTTCAGACTGCTGATGATTTTATTTTCTTCCAGAAAGGAGTAGTAGTAGTTGTGCTCAATCTGCAAATCGGCGGCGTCCATGATCACCATATCGTCAAAATCAGCATTCGATTTATGACCAATCGCCGTAATGGCTTCATTGTAGGATTTCACGATATCCTGAATGTCGGAGTAGTCCGTACCGACGCCGATCATCAGATCGCAGTATTTGACATCGTAGCCGAACGTTTGCTTAATATTTTCGAGTCCTTTCATCAGCTTGCTCTTATCGTTGCTCGGTTCCAGCTTTACGATACCAACATACGCATTGTGCTCATATTCGATCAAATAGCAGGTCACATGCTGCTGCAGTACACCCCAAATTACCTTTTTTAGCTTCTCCAGTATGATGAATCGTTCTGTATCCTGAATCTCTTCATAGAAAGCATCCCGGAATTGGAACAGCATACAGCAGCATACATAACGGCCATTCTCAAAGCCGACCTCATTCAGCATGCGATAGAAGGATTCCTGATGAACCAGTGGAACGCCGCGTATTAACGAGGTAAACGCATTATCGAGGAACTCGCTTGAGAACAAGCTGAATTTTCGATTAGCCATATCGTTAGTCTCCAGCAATTTGCGGATTCCTCTGCCTATCGCCTCCAGCTCGTTGCCTGTCAGCTCATCATCCCAAAATTTTGTCGTTTCACTCTGAATCAGCACGTCACGCATATTGCGAATCGGATTATATAAGTTGACACTAAAAATAAAGGATAAGATTACACCAAACACGATTAAAAGCAGGCAAATCCAAAAAACAATGCC
Source organism: Paenibacillus periandrae (assembly GCF_022458865.1). Lineage (GTDB taxonomy): Bacteria > Bacillota > Bacilli > Paenibacillales > NBRC-103111 > Paenibacillus_S > Paenibacillus_S periandrae. The sequence goes on from NZ_JAJNMU010000004.1 coordinate 249,668, forward strand.
AAGCACACTGGATGCCTGATGATTGTAGGCCGATTCCGGTGTTATGGAATAATAGGACCACCCGATGGCTTCTGAGGATATATGGGCAACGAGTGAAGGCTGACCTTGCAGCTTCATCTTGAGAGTTGAAGGCTGATCATCCGTTAATCCTGCGGTAATTTCATTAATTTCCGTATCGGTGTATAGTCCCGTATTGACAATCAATCGACCCTGCTGATCCGTAATAACAAAACCGGTATCGGGGAAAAGCGAATTGTCCTTCATCTGCTTCGCCATCGCCTGAACGGATAAATCCGACACCAGTACCGCCATATGTCCCTCAATATACTGGGCAGACAGAATCGGTACGACCTTCTTGCTTGTATCTGACCCTGAGGCACTGACATCGCTTGCTTCTAATACTTCGAAATTTTGATACGCCTGCAATTTATTTTGCCAAAACGATGCGTTATATTTCTCATAACGGCTCACACTATTGAAAAAAAAGTTGAAATCATCGGCCCCGTCGCTGCGATAAATCCGTTTATCATCCATATATAGATACATATTGTCGACATAAGAGCTCACAATGCTCCTGCTGTAGGCAATCGCCCGAATAAGCTCAGGCAGGTTTCTTCCATTGGATGCTACAAACTCCGAATACGGCTGCAGGTTTTGCTGAACGGCATTATTAAACAGTAAATTCATCTGTGTATACTGCGCCATTTCCAGATTAACATCTATTTTCCTGGAGCTTGCCGTCAAATTATTGACCAGCTTGGCAGATACATCCTGTCCCAGCCATTGAAGCAAATTGTAATAAGCAATAAAACCTACTACCAGAATAGGGAGCAGCAAGCATAAGAAGTACATCAGAATTTTGAAAAACAGCTTATTTTTTCGCATCACCTTAATCCAATTATTCATACTCATGGTGCCCTCCTTGCCAACCGTAAGTGGATATTTGAAACAACCGCTCTGATTGTATTGTAATCGATTTCATGCTGAAAATGATGAACCATTTCCATTAGGCTGTTTCATTTGTCCATAATTATGTGAAAGAACATGCTTCATTTCTCCTACTGTGTTTCAAGTGTCTACTTTAGGGGAATCAACGATCTACTTGTTATTCAAATGTGTCCGGTAAAAAGCGCGTCGAAATTCCGTAGGCGTCATCTGCTGATGCTTGCGGAACACTTTCATAAAATATTTTTCATCCTCAAATCCCAACCGATGGGCGATTTCTTTAATCGAAAGATCGGTGCGGCCCAGTTCTTCCTTTGCACGGTCGATTTTGACCCTTTGAATATATTCCTGCATGCTCATGCCCATTTCCTTTTTAAATAAACGTGTCAAGTAGTCGGGGTTGTAATTGAATTCACGTGCAGCATCATCAACCGATATAGGCTTGACAGCATGGATGCGAATCCACTCCAGCACACTCATCATCCTCTGGTGCCTCGAAGTCATTCCTCCTTGAGGACTTGCATAAGCTGCCATCGACTGCTGCGTCAGCTCAATTAATAAAGAAGTCAGCATGTAGTCCGCCCCCTGCCGGGTATAGTAGCGTGATTCCACAATGTGCAGCAGCTGACGAAACAAAATCCCCGCTTTGTCCACCTCGGGTGGTTTAAAAAACGCGGGCAGCAGAACAAATGGCATACCCTGGTCCAAATAAGGATTGTGCTTGTAACGCCCAAGCTCGGCTTCGGTCTGCTTCTCGTCCATGAACTCCATGCTGCTCTCAGGACATTCAAAATGCAGCCAGTAAAAAGAAACCTGTGGGTCCGAATACGCATAACCCCAATGGGTCTGCTCCGGCAAGAGCAGAAGTACACTGCCTGGAGTCACCTCAAACTGCTCATCCTCCTGCTGAATATAGGCAGTATCGCGCAGCCCGAGGATAATTTCAAAGCTGTTTATCGAACGTTTACCGTGAATCCACGGATAACCAGCAGTAAAGTGCCCTGCAGATACGAATTCAATCGGCTTTTCGATCATTGCTTTCCAATAATACATAGTCGGTTTTTTCCACCTATTCTAATAAATTATCCTCAGACAGCAGGATGTTTCCATGATTATCCTTAGTATAAAGCTGTTGATCATGCACGACAACCCATCAAATCCGTATCCGTAAAATTACACCTGTTGGCTAAGGGTAAGTGGAGTGTTATCTCGAATGAAACAAAAGATCAGCTTGGATAACCAGCTGATCTTTAGGAGTCCGGTGAATAAAGAGCGAAGCGGCCAAATGATCCCGGAGAAGCGTCAGCGTTCGCCTTTGTTTCCGTATTTTTTCCGCTAAATATCTTATAAAATCAAAAAATACGGAAACAACAGCGATCGGAGGGATATTTGGCCGCGCAGTGGGGCTTATTCGCCGCACTTTTAGGAAGATGTGATTCGAAGAAATAAGGAGGAGTCCAACATGTGTCGTGGGCATGATGCTAGCTGCGATGGCTGGTTCCTTTGCCCCAGTCTTCGTAGCATTTAACAATCGCACTCATATCTTCATCGCCATACCCATCGTTGCAAGCGACCTGAAACAGCTCCTTGACGGCTGATAAAGCAGGCACCGGAAGCTCAAACGATTCCGCCAATCCACGGGCCAGCTTCAAATCCTTCAGCATTAGCCGAGTCATGAATTGCGGCGAAAAGTCACCGCTCAGCATTTTGGGTCCTTTCATCTCGGCCATGCCGCTGCGCGCTCCGCCACCCGCTACAACCTCAAGAAATAAAGCAGGATCAATGCCAGCTTGGCGAACGAGCGAGATACTTTCGGAAAGTCCAGCTAGCGTAATAGCCACCAGAGCGTTATTGGCAAGCTTCGCTTGTGAGCCTGTACCCTGTGCTCCCATATGTACCGCTTTTTTCCCCATCGCATTAAATAAAGGCAGGCAGCTCTCAAATAATTCTCGATCCCCACCAACGATAAAAGTCAGCTGTGCTTCTTTTGCTTGAGGCTCGCTGCCTGTAACCGGTGCATCCAGCATCTGTACGCCAACAGCTGATAAGTGAGCAGCCAGTTCCAAGCTTGTATCCGGCGAGATTGTACTGCAATCGATAAGTGTCCTGGCACCTGATTGCTGCTGTAGCGCAGGAACAATTCCACCTTCACCCAAATAAACTTCCTTTACTGCACGGTCATCAGAGATCATCGTAATCACGATGTCTGCTCCCTGGGCAGCTTCGCCGGGGGAATCTACTACACGGACGGACGGGCCAAGACCCTCAGTCTTGCGCCGATCTCTATTGTAAACGCTTAATTTATATCCGGCCCTTAACAAGTTGACTGCCATGTGACGCCCCATTGTTCCCAAACCAACAAAAGCAATATTCACTGGATGACCTCCTGAAATGGAATGATGATACCTCTCCTATTATAACCTAAGTAAATGAAAAAAGCCTGCCATCAAGCAGGCCTCATGCTAGCTATTATACGGAAATTCATCTAATTAAAGCAGACGACGTATCGGATTTTTCATTTTTTGATCACATTGAAGTTATCCTCGATGAGCAGCCAGTTCTGAGGAAAGCTTAATCCGAGCTTCCAATAGCTGATCCCCCGAAGGTTTAATTCCTTTAATAAATCAAATTTGGCTTGAATCGATCTTGCGTCCTCAAACCATACGATGTGGGTTTTACCATTATCGTCCCAATAGGTGAAATGTGGAGCCTGCGCCACGTAATCGTATTGAATCGCTGCCTGCCGCTCACGGGCCAAATTAATAGCCTCCTGAGGACTTAAAGCTCTGGCATACGCTCCTCCGGCCACAAAGGGCAAGGTCCAGTCGTATCCGTAGAGGTTTTGTCCCATCATGATCTTGGAGGCGGGAATTTCCGTCAACGCATATTCCAATACTTGTCGAACCGGACCTATCGGGGATACGGCCATAGCAGGCCCACCGCTATACCCCCATTCATAGGTCATGATGATAACAAAGTCGGCAATCTCACCATGGGTACGATAATCATGCGCCGTGTACCACGGACCCGCTTGGGCTGCGCTGGTCTTAGGCACGAGTGCCGTCGACATCAAAAACCCCTCATTATGGATGATATCCGCTGCTTTACGTAAGAAACGATTGTAGGCTTCTCTATCCTGTGGACGCAAATGCTCAATATCAAAGTGAATATCCTTGAAACCAAGCCGCTTGGCTGTTTGAATAATCGTATCCAATAAGGTATCCTGCAGCTGCTCGTTATTCAATAGGGCTGCGCCAAGCTCTGCGCTAAATTGCTGCTCCAGATTGGTTATGACCATCATCAGCGTCACATTGTTATTACTGGCTATGGTCTGGAGGCCACTCAGAGGAGGAGCCTTCAATGTGCCGTCGCGTTGGATGCGGAAGCTAAAAGGAGCCAGATAAGTAAGATGGGGGGCCGCTTGCCGGGCTGCCTGGAGCAGTGGAGGTGCGACCGTATCACCACGAGGCTCGATATAAGCATTAACCTCGACATTCCTGCGCGGCCTCGGTGGAATATATAATCTGAGTCCGACGCTAAGCGGATGGTTCATAGCTAATCCGTTTGCGGATGCCAGCTGCTGCGGTGATATCCTGAATTTATGGGCAATGGTATACAGGCTATCCCCGCTCGTTACCCAATAGTATTGACCCGTGATCGGGATTACTAATGCCTGTCCCACGACCAACGATTTATCCAGCGATAGCTCATTTGCATCTGCAATGCTTTGAACACTTACACCATAAGCCTGTGAAAGCTGATAGAGCGTCTGGCCTGGCTGCACAACCTGAATTTGCATGACGTCCCCCCTTAAACATTCCTTATTAAACATATATTCAATTACATCGAATAATTGTTCGTTTAGCTAAAAAATGTTTAGCGCCAGTGACCAAGCCACTCCTGAGATGATCGGATATCGTTCATATTGCTCATTTCCAGCACCCAGGCACCTGAATAACCGAATTCGTTGGCTATGGCAAGCACCGATTTCAGAGGAACCGTTCCAACTCCCAGTCGCAGATGATCGTCGTGCTGCCCCTGATTATCACTAAGATGAATGCTCGTTATAAACGGCAGCAGGCTTTGGAATGATTGTTCACATTGCTCTTCACCCGTCAAATGCATATGTCCCACATCATAGACAATTTTTACACGACGGGATTGTACGAGATGGATCACCTTTTTCAAAAACACGCTATCTGTTCCTAGCAATCCGGGATAAGGAGGCACATTTTCCAAAGCAAGAATGACTTGTGACCCTTCGGTTTCGTTCACAATCTCCTGCAAAAAGGCAGCTATTCTCAGCGCTGCTTCATGACTCGCGCCATCCCGATCCATGTTGTCGCTGCTCAGCTCGCCGGGGTGAAGCACTACATAAGCACATTCCAGCAGCTCCGCAATCTGCAAAGTCCGAAGCAGCAGCTCCATATTGGACTGAATCAACTCCTCCTCCTCCGCTGCCAGATTCAGATTCGCTATGGGAGCGTGAATCGTCCAGATGATTGATTTCTCATCTCCAAGCTGTTTCAGCATATTCAGTCGTTCCTGCTGCCAATTCAACAATTCACCATGACGCCCTTCGCACATAATTTCTATCGCTGTAAAGCCCTCATTTATTAAATGATTAACCGCCTCATCCAAGGGCATTTCCGCCAAAGCATACGTCGAGATCAAACATTCATTGCCTTTCAGCATGTTCATCATCCTTTCCTGGTTATTACTTCATTCCTGAATGAATGAAGCTGTTCATAAACTGACGTTGAAACAACAGGAATCCGATCATCAATGGTGCGATGACGAGCAGCGTAGCAGCGCTGACTTCAGTCCATTGAGCACCTATTTCGAACGACTGTGCGAATATAGCCAGACCTACCGTCAAGGGACGGTTTTCTACGGAGTTGGTAACAATCAAAGGCCACAAAAAGTTATTCCAATGATAGCTGACCGATACGAGCCCAAAGGCCACATAAGTAGGACGGGAAAGCGGAAAATAGATTTTCCACAAAATCTGCCATTTCGAGTAGCCTTCCATTACTGCAGCCTCATCGAGCTCCGGCGGGATCGTCTTGAACATCTGCCGCAGCAGAAAGATGCCGAAAGCCGATGCAAAATACGGCAGCATCACACCCAGCTTGGTGTCTAGCAGTGACAATTCCTTGAGCACGCTGTAATTCGGGAAAATCAACACATCGGCAGGCACCATAATTTGGATAAGAAACAGCAGGAACACGATATTTTTCGCACGAAACTCCACTCTTGCAAAGGCGAAGGCGGCCATTGAAGCTGTAATCATCTGTACGAGGAATACGCCCACCACGATCAGGATCGTATTCAAATAGTATTGTGCAAATGGCGCAGCCGACCAGACCCGGCCAAAATTATCAAGTGTGAACTCCAGTGAAAACGAAGGTGACAAAGCAATCTGCTTGGGGCGGAATGCAGTTACTGTCATCCAAAGCAGCGGCACCAGCCAGAAGGCGGCACCTATATATAAGAGCCATTGGCTTATGTTCAATTTTTTAAGCAGCATAGGGTTCGCCTTTCTCCCCCTTACGGGAGCTTACTTGGGCCTTGAGGAGGCATTAATGATAATGAATTTTTTTGTCCAATCCAAGGAAATTTAACGCTGCAAACAAGAGAAGAACCCCAATCATTACAACCGTCAAGGTTGAAGCCATTCCCTGATCCCAGAAGCTGAACGCAGATTCATAAATATAATAGAGCAGCAAATTACTGGCGTTGTTCGGTCCGCCCTTCGTCATAATCAGCAGGTGATCCACCAGCTTGAACGAGTTGGTCAAGGCCACAATGGAAACGAATAATGTTGTCGGCATGAGCAGCGGAAAGGTAATTTTACGAAATACCGTCCAGCGTCCTACACCATCCATCTGTGCAGCTTCGTACAGATCCGGGGAAATATTTTGCAAACCGGCTAAATAAAAAATCATAAAATATCCGGCTTCCTTCCAAATTACCATAACCACCATTGCCCACATCACATACTGCGGTGATCCCAGCCAGTTCACATCGGTTTGCAAAAAGCCTTTCATCACTCGGCTGAGCAGTCCGTACTGCGGGGTGTAAATAAACAACCAAATATTAGCTACAGCAATCATCGGAATTAACGTCGGATAAAAAAAGGCTGTCCGTGCCAGGCTTGTGCCCCGCATAACTTTATTGGTAAATACCGCCATAAGGATCGCTAACAGAATCGAGGTTGGTACCGTACCAATCGCAAACCACATATTGTTGGACATGACCTGCCAAAAAACCATATCGTCCAGCATATGCCTATAATTATCCAAACCGTTGAAAATAGGTACCGGTGTCGCCAAATCGGCTTGGTAAAAGCTAAGTCGAATCGTCTTGGCAATCGGGTAGAACGTAAATAGAAACAAAAAGACAAGCGATGGCGCTAGAAGCATCCAGGCAAACGCGTTGGTTTTCCAGCTAAAGACTGATTTTTTGCTGCCCAATTGGGGGCCTCCTCGCATTAATATCTGAGTAAGTCCGTACATCATGAAGCTAAGTAAGGGGAAGCTGCCTGCTGTGCATCCTGCTCAGTGCCGCAGCAGTGCCTCCCCGCTTTCAACAATTACTTATTAAAAGGTGCAAGCGCCTTATCCGCTTCCTCCTGTGCCTTTTGCAGAGCTTCAGCAGGTGCCATACTGCCAGTCAGTACGGCCTGAATCGGATCGTTTAATGCTTTCATAACCTTGCCGTTGTTATGTGTGGATAACTCGGCAGCGGCATATTGCAGCTGATCACGGGCAATTAGAGCTGCAGGGAAATCAGCCGCATACTTCTTCATACGTTCTGTATCGTAGGCCGATTTTTTAACAGCGACATAACCGGTATCGATGCTCCATTGTGCCGCAAGCTCTGTTTCGGTCATAAATTTCACAAATTTCCAAGCCGCTTCCTGCTTTTTCTTATCGATATCCTTGAAGATGTAGAAGTTTCCGCCACCCGTTGGACTACCGAAGCTTTTATTTTTAGGCAGGAAGCTTACACCAAAGTTGAATTTGGCGTTTTTCTTCACGTTGGACAAGTTGCCTGTCGTATGATACATCATCGCTGTTTTGCCTTCCAGGAAGTCAGAAGGTACGGTTCCCCATTCGGTGACGCCTTCCGGCATGACTTTGTCTTTCTTCGCCAAGTCACTCCAATATTGCAGCCCTTGCACGTTCTCAGGAGTATTAAACATGACCTTTTTGCCGTCTTCGGACATCAAGTTTTTACCGTTTTGCAGCGCAAAGGTTTGCATCATCCAGTAAGCATATCCCGTTACCGGAATTTCCAAGCCCCACACGCCGTTTTTGGTTAGCTTGCTCGCATAATCCTTCATCTCATCCCAGGTTTGCGGAGCCTTCTCTGGATCAAGCCCAGCGGCTTTAAACAGATCCTTGTTGTAGTAAAGCACTATGGTGCTGCGTTGAAACGGAATGCTGTATGTTTTCCCGCCGGTTTGCGAGTTCGACATAAATGCCGGATAGAAATCGGACAAATATTTATCGCCGCCCTCTTTGGCAATGAAATCATCCAATGGAATGACTGCGTTCATGTCCAGCAGACTGAACAGCTCGGTAGACTGAAGCACGGCCACATCGGGTGGATTTTTGCTCTGTACGCCTGCTTGAGTTTTGACTGCGGTATCCGCATAGCTGCCTGTATATACTGGTTTAACGGTGATGTTCGGATTAAGCTTGGTAAACTCCTGAGCCATGCTTTCAATCGTAGCCGTCAGAGGACCACCTACCGCAATCGGATAATAGAAGCTAAGCTCGACCTTCTCTGCTTTCGCATCGGTTGGTGCCCCTGCAGGTGCTGCCGCAGATGGCTCGGTTGTCGTTTTGGCGCAGGCGGCCAGCATGGAGACGCATAAAGTAAGACCTATCATTTTTGTTGTCAGGGAACGCATAAGTAAATCTCTCCTTTTTCCTATGATCTTATTTGTATAGAACTGCTTACTTCCGCCGCTTCCACATTCACTGTAACAAATCATTGTGATCCCATGATTACAGCTGTGTGAAGCAGGTGTAAACTCTCATGCTGCGCGTTTGCTGAAATTGACTGCTTATGTCTGTTCATTATGCATGTGCAGGATCGATAATAAGTCATCTAACGAATCCCATACGTAATCAGGCTGAATCGGAGAGTGTACGATATCGCCCTTTGCCGTGACCCCCGTCAATACAAGCGCCGTGTAAAAACCATGATTCGACCCGAATAAAATATCCGTCTCCAGCCGGTCACCTACCATCAGACAACGATCAGCGCTTAGACCGCTCCATTCCTGCACTTTAGCTGCATAATGCTCGGAGGGCTTGCCGATCACAGCATGTGGTGCTATACAGCTTGCTGCTTCTATGGCCTTCACCATCGACCACGTATCAGGGATGACGTCTCCGACAACCGGACAATTCGGATCCGGGTTCGCAGCGATTAACACAGCTCCATTGCGCACTGCCGTCATGGCATGATGCAGCTTATCGTAATCAAAATGCATATCCATACCTACAAGTACATGCGTAGCGGCAAGCGGATCTGTCGTATGCTTGACTCCCTGCTCATCCAGCTCGCTGAACAATGCCGGCTCTCCCACGGCAAATACTAGCGGCTCCTGCTTGCCTTCACGCAGATAGATAGCAGCCGTGAAAGCGGCCGTCACGATTTCCTCCAGGTGCGCCTCAAGGCCAAGCTTGCGCAGCCGATTCACGCAATCCTTACGGGTTCGCGTCGTAGTATTGCTCAAGAACAAAATCTTCTTTCCTGTTTGCCTTAACACAGCCAGCGTTTCCGAGACACTCGGGAGCAGCTGTTCTCCAAGTAAAATCGTTCCATCCAAATCAAAAAAGTAACCATCCCAATCCATCACTTCCGGCAATCTGTGAGCATCTCCTTTCTTGGAACAACACAAAAAACCCTCTATCCATCAAACGGAATCGGCGCGCCTAAATAAAGGCGGTTCCACTTGCTGCATAAAAGGGTTTTCTCTTCGGCTCGTACCCTTGTATATTCGATTAGTTATTACATCTCTACTTTACCAAGCTTCTGTTATCGGAGCATCAAGCAGAAGTTAAGATTTTGTAAACCTGTGACATCATCAAATCCAAAGCCGCTTACTGCCCATCGATACGGCGCTGGCACCAGCCTGTAAAGCCATTGTAATCTCACTATGATCGTGAATTAATCCACCAGCGATAATAGGTATGGAAATCGTATCACAGAGTTTGGTAATCACACGAGGGATCAACCCAGGCATAATTTCAACAGCATCGGGCCCACTCTGCTCAATGTTGTGGATGCCATGCTCCAAAGCCGACGTGTCGATCAAAAAAATCCGTTGGATCGCCATCAGCCCATTTTTTTTGGCATGCTTTACAAAATGGCTCTTTGTGGATATGATGCCTGTCGGCCGCAATCGCTCGGCTACAAACTTCATTACAATCGGATCGCCACCCAATCCCGTAATAAAATCGACGTGCAGAAAAATCTTTTTACCTGCTTGTTGCACTTGTTTAATATAATCCTCCACGGTCAGCAGATCGCCGATCAGCAGGAAAACTACCGGACTGTCGCTTCGGCAGGCTGTTTGCAAATCCTCAACCTTGCGAACCGCAGGAATGATCCGTTTGGGGCCCCAATAATCATGTTCAATATGACTCATTAGCCAACATCCTTTCCAACTCTTACGCCTATTCCAATTTACCAGACTATTGTTTGCGCAATATTAACTTAAATCAACAAAAAGTTTACTTGGACTGTTAGGCACAGCCCAAGCAAACTTTGTATGCAACCCTCTTGCTAGTTAATAAAATTGACTTTGCTTAAGAATCGTTTCAGCATAACAGCGGATTGAGCACGAGTAGCATAGCTTGCCAAATCGAGCGTATCTGGTGTCATACCATTCATCAGACCCGCATGAACAGCAGCAGCTACCTCGGATTTCGCCCAAGCGATCTTATTGGCGTCCTTGAACGGCGCCAAGGTTTCGGTTTGCTGTGCTGCGGAAATCGCTGCATCCACGCTTACGAAGGACATGGCGCGGACGACCATCGCAGCCTGCTCCTCACGTGTAATTTCCTTATCAGGACGGAATGTACCATCCTCGTAGCCGCTGATCAGACCCACTTTAGCCGCAGCAGCCACCTCAGGAGCATACCAGGCATCGGAGGCTACATCGCGGAAATCGCTCTTGGCAGCAGTTGGGCTTATACCTAAGGCACGAACAAGCAGTGCCGCAAATTCCGAGCGTGAGATATTGCGATCACCCTCGAAACGGCTATCGCTAACCCCATCAACCACCAGCTTGTTGGCCAGCAATTCCACGTCCGCTTTTGCCCAATGGTTGGCCAGATCGGTGAAGCTTTTGTTATTCTCCATTACGGTATACATACTGTTGCCATTTCGTTTGAGTGTAGCTGTTGTCTGACCATCCTTCGTTTCGAAAACGGTCGGAACGAACCGGAGTATTTTGGTTTCCGGGATAAACTGTACACCCGTCGCTTTCTTGAAATCGACTTCCTTACCAAGCTTTAACTCGCGAGCCACATAGGTGGAGCCAAAGGTTATAGGAAGTGATTGGCCATTCTTATTGACTGCCTGAACATCAAAATCTACAGCAGTAGAGACTTGTTGTCCGCCTGCTTTCACCACAGCTGAAGCAACTGCTGCCGCCATGCTGTCGTCAAGCTTCTTGATCGTCACCTGGATCGTCAGGTCATTCACACTTACACCCAGCTGTTGTGCCAATCCCGTTAGGTTTAAAGTGGATACTGGCAAATAATACGCAGCGCTGCTATCGCCTGTAATGACTAGCGTGCTTCCGTTTATTTGTGATGCATCCAACAGCCCAGCCGCACTGAGCTCCAGCTTGTCGCCTGTCATATGCACCTCAACTCTGGTGCCAGCAGCAAATGCATTGTGGAGCTGTCCCGCATCCAGCTTGCCATCGACGGCTTCAACCTTAACGGACTGCTTGCCATCACCGTTATTGCCTGTGCCGGATGATCCAGTTCCTGTTCCGGATGTATCCGGTGTTGTGGAGCCTCCGCCTCCTGAACCCGAATTCGACGATCTTTTCACGACTGTAACGGCAATGGAAGCGGTCGTGTTGCGATAAACGACGTCAATTACTGTGGATCCGGTAAGAATCCCACGCATTATACCATTCTCTACAGAAACAATAGTATTGTCACGTGGAGTATATGAAGCGTATTGAGTTACAAGTTGACTATCCTTTGCAGACATATAGGTAACCTTGTCAATGTTCCGATCGCCGCCAACTAGTATCGTATATTGGCTCGGATCCACACTGAGTGTGTAGACTACAGGCTCGGGATTACCACCTCCTGGATTTTCTCCTGGGTTGCCCCCTGGGTTTTCTCCTGGGTTACCACCGGGATTCTCTCCTGGATTTTCTCCTGGATTACCTCCACCTGGATTCTCCCCAGGGTTTTCCGGTTCCTGCCCTTTGACCTCAATAGTGACCGGGTTCGTATAGATATCGTATTTCCGGCTGGCGTCCATAGCGGCTGTATATCTGAGCAGCACATGTGCGGTTCCTGACTTCTTGGCTGTTATTTTTCCTTGATCCACTCCGATGAAATCTTGTCCGTCGATTAGCACGATTTCCGGTGTTACGGTCGATTTGGTGCCTTTGTAGGTTTCGACCGTTGCGTTTAAGGACAAGCCTTCATCCTTCAGCATCACATAGTTGTCTTTCTCCGGTTTGACCGAAGCGGCCCAATCTGCAGCCCACAGCGCATAATCGGTCGTTAACCCAAAGGCTCCCAGCGCGAACAAGTTTTTAAGATCATCCTGGTTATTAATGGTCCACGGCGATACGATTAATCCACGGTGCTTGGTTGCCTCCAGGAAATTCTTGCCGATCCCATAATAGCCTACGTTGAACGTGGCATTAAGACCTTGAACCGTTCTCAGCGCATCACGCAGTGATTTATTGGCGTTCGTTTCATTGGAGCTGATGTTGTTTACGAGCAAGCCCGAAGGCATCTCCGGCATCTGATCAGCCAGCAGCTTTAACTGATTCGAGCTAAAGGACATCGAGTCTACAACTGCTTCGGCCTTCATCTCTTTCAGCAGCTTGACGTAGGCATCAACAGCGGCTGGCGTGCTCGTCTTGATTTCAGCCATAACCATTTTCCCTCTGCTTGCAGCCAGTTCAATCTGCTCATCCAGTGTCGGAATTTGCACATACGGAAAGCCTGTAGGGAACGGCTTATTGGCATTCAGTTTCTTTAATTGCTCGAGTGTAAAGTCCTCAACATTTCCTGCACCATCCGTTGTATGAGACAATTCAGCATCATGGATAATGACCAAACGCTTGTCTTTGGTTACATAAATATCATTTTCAATAAAGTCTGCTCCGTAATCCAACCCGAGCTTGTCGCTTTCGATCGTGTTCTCGGGAGCGCTCGTCGGCATGCCTCTATGACCGATAACATAAGGCTTACGGATTAATGTTGTGTTATTCGAATAAACTTGAAAAGCAGTGAAAGCTTCGTTTGGTGAATCCGTGACGATTCCGTTCACTCCAGCAGTAATCAAGCTGTGCATCGGCAGGCTATGGCCAGTCGCTCCCGCTGCTTCCTTCGACCATACTACGATCAGACGCTGCTGAAGGTATGCCACATTGTCCTTTGAGGCTACACTCTGCGGCAGCAGTGCGATCTTGGCAAGGCTGCGAGTGGTTTGTCTACGAATGTCCAACAAGCCCTCTTGTGTTACATCTTTAACATTGCTGAAATCCATAATACCACGGATCATTGGATAGGTCGTTCTTGCCCTCTTGACCAGATCCCCCTTGTCAGAGATAACAAATGCATCTTCCACACCCTTGTTCTTCAAAGCATCCATCAGCTTATCCACAGTCTGCTCATCCTTGACGTAGAAAGCAGGAATCATCCGGTATCCGATCGTGTCCAGAATAGCGTCAAGAGTTGCAAGTTCTGTCTGGCCTGTTGGATCAGTAGCCTTTAAACCACTGTTCACATGAACCATTACGGTTGCGGGCAGAACAGGTCCTGTTAAAGCGGTCAGGTCCTTCATCGTCTTCAGCTCGGTGACCACAGACGGCGCCATGGAAATCCGGGTTGCGGGTTCTGTTACCTGGACGAATCGTTCGCTCGGCATAGGAGGCAATGCCTCCTGCTGCAGGGTGATACGGATATTATCCACCTTCATTTTACTTCCGTTGGACTGAAGCCCGATTCTTCCTTTCGTATATGCTGTCGCAGCGTTGGTGTCTATCATTACCCGGTTATTAATCAATTGCTGTACCCGACTTCCATGGGTTTTGACTGTATAATGATAAGTTTTGGCTGCATCGATAGCTTCTGTATTCGAGCCTGTCTCCATTACGTTCCATGCATTGGCGGCTGTTCGCTCGGCAAATTCAATCCCATTGGATGCCGTTGCATCTTTCCTTACGGCCATTTGGTAGTAGGGATAGTCATTGTTTTGTATTCTGTACATGATCGAGTGCCATCTGGCCGCATCGTTGGCAGCCAAATGCGTAACATCAGCTTCAATCTTGTAATTACCGAACAGTCCCAAATAATCGGGAAGCAGCACTCGGGAAGGATTATCAGGAGAAGAGCTCGCGTTCAGCTCAAACGCTCCGGATTTTACCACAGCCGCACTGACGGTAGCCCCCTCTTTTCTCGTCCATCCTTGAGGTAACGTTCCTTCTGCGACGTTATCAAAATTCTCTTCGTATAGCGTATATTCAGTATCACTAGCGTTTTTAACGACTAGAGCGATGTTGGCCGTAGCACCATTTGCTGCAGCAGTAAGCGTGTAAACGCCTTTTGTTTGCGCCGTTATTTTGCCATTCGCTACAACAACATCAGGACTGCTGGGAGTCCAGGTTAATTCATCGCCCTTGATGGTGCCCGTTGAAAAGTCATTAAATTCCGCTTTAAAGATAACCGAATTCAGCAGCACATCCTGACCTGCAGTAGCCAAAATATAACCATCGTCATGCTTGATGGATGTCGCCTTAATCCCTGTCAGAGACGGTGTAACCGTAATTTCTTTAGATACTTCCTGGTTATAATAAACAGCTTTAACCATTGCTTTACCTGGTTTGATAGGATAGATTTTGTTGTCTATGATTCTAATAATGCTTTCATCCAATGAATACAGCTTCACTCGTCCATCGGAAGGGGAATCTGTCACTCCATCCGAATAATATACACTGGCTGTTACGCTAGCCGGTCCTGTCAGAGCCTCAAGTGTGCCAGGCATCGTCATATCGAGCCGATCCGCCGTTATTCGGGTCACCTTCAGATTATCGAAGGATACGATACTCTGATCGCCTTGGAAACCAATTGCCCCTCTTTCCGTCAGTTTATCCGGAGTCAAAAACTTGTCCCCTTTGAGATCAAAAGCAGGTGCACTCTTATCTTTAAAATAATCCTGAACATGATTATCGAAGACTCTTACTTTCATCGTATAATCTTTTTTAAGTACGAGTCCCGCGCCCGTAACGGTTATAGGTGAGTCCCAGCTGCCATCAGCTTTTCTGTAGGCAACCTCAATAATACCATTCGGCTTAATAGCCATTTGTGAATAAGGAGGTTTTCCGGTGGAGGGTGCCCGGAACATGATGGAGCCCCATCTGCCCGTATTGAACCATGCATCGAATCGAACATCCGCTTCGATCTCATAATTGTCCCATTGAATCGGCGCAAGAATGCGGCTTTGCGTGCCTGATGAATTACCATTAAACGTCATTCTACCATTGCCATATGTATCTTTCACTACTGAGAATGGGGGGCTTCCGGCATTAATATCCGAAATCCATCCGTCTGGAATTTGACCTGTAGCATAATTGTCGAAATTTTCCTGGAGAATTACATTGTTCAGGCTGCCTGAAACCGGACTGCTGTCCACAAGCGTAATGGTTCCAAAACCGGACGTATCATTCCAGAAGGAAACCGAGTTATAGGCACTCCAGAAGCTGGTTCTATTCTTGGCAGGGTCCGTATCATAACGGTCTGTAGCGCCAATTTCTAAACCCAATTGTTTTTTCAACACCGGGTCAAAATTGATCATATCCCACGGTAATGCCACTTCAAGAGACCAACCTGTAGCAGTTTTACTACTGGCTCTCAATATTTTCTTATCATCCTTGGCTGCCTGACCATTAGCTGCAGCACCATAATGAAACTCAGGTACCGTCGTATTCGGTTTATATACAAAACCCATCTGCATGTCATCGGTCACATAAGGTGTGGATTGATGAAGCTTGGGATCCAGGAACACATTAATATTGTCCTGTTCAAACCAATTCCCCGTTCCGCCGTTGGCAAGCGTGTCGTCATCGGCCTGAATTCCCAAATATAAATATTTATTATCCCACAGTAAGCCGAATTTGCTGTCTTTAAAGGTGCCTTCGCCTACACGCGCATTCAGAGGCTGGTCAATTTTCCAGACGGAATCATCCAGCTTCCCATCTATTACAGGTGCTGTTAACGTCTTCTTCACATCCAGCGATTTTCTCCCTGCATCCGCAGCATGAACCTCGGATGGAAGCATAGGGACTTGAAACATACTGCTTATTAAACTTATTATCATGATTACCACTACATACTTGGCATGCTTTTTTAACGAGTACCTCTTCATAAAATTTCAACCCTTTCATGAGTTCATTTACATACCATCGACATGTGTTCATCTGTTGTTAAGCCCTCGGTCTCCTTCCTTTGAACAACACAAAAAACCCTTTATCCATCAAACGGAAGCGGCGCGCCAAAACAAAGGCTCTTCCATTTGTTGCATAAAGGGTATTCTCCTCGACTCGTACCCTTACCTATTCGGTTGTTTGCTACACTACCTACTTTATCAGCCGTTTGTTATCAGAATATCAAACACAAGTGAAGAATTTGTAAACCAGTGAATCCGATCGTTCCTCGACCGATTCTGATGCTTATAGGTCGTCAGTATCGATTATCCTTTGACAGATCCTTCAGTCAATCCGGAAATCAGCTGCTTTTGAAAAACGAGCACGACAATAAGCAGCGGTAAGACGCTAATAACCGAAGCAGCCATGATCAAGTGATACGGTGTATAATTGCTGTCTTCAAGTGCTTTGATCGCTACGGCAAGTGTTAAGTTCTCTTTGGACCTTAAAATGACAACGGGCCACAAAAAATTGTTCCACTGCTTAACGAACAAAATAATGCCCAAAGCTGCAAAAGCCGACTTCAAATTGGGCAGCACTACTTTTCGGAACAGTGTAAATTCCGAGCATCCATCAATCCGTGCCGCTTCCAGCATCTCATCTGGCAGCGACCGACAGTATTGTCTCATAAAGAAAATACCAAAGGCATTGGCAAGGTCTGGAAGGATAACCCCCCAAATATTATCAATTAAATGAAGCTGCTTATAGATGACAAACAGCGGTACCATTGTCGCTTCGTGAGGAATCATTAACGAAGCTAATACAAATATGAATAAAACTTGTTTTCCGCGGAATTCGTATTTGGCAAAGGCATAACCGCCCAAGCTGCATAGAAACAGTGTTACAACAGTAAAGGTTGTGGATAGTAAAACACTGTTCCAAGTAATAATACCAAAGCTTCTTTTCAAAAACAGTTCCCCGAAATTTCCCCAATGCAAGGTTTCAGGAATCCATATGGGAGGGTTGACGAATATTTCACTTACCGCTTTTAATGAAGAGCTTAGCAGCCAAAAAAACGGAAATAACATAATGGCGGAAATAACAGTCATGACAATAAACATAAGGATAGTGTTTAATTCATTTTTGCGATTCCAGTTGTAACTCTGTTTAGCAGAGGTCTGCATGCCTTCTCCCCCCTTATCCATTTTTATCATCAAACAGGCGTAATTGAACTAACGAGACCAACATCATGAGAATAAAAAAGCATACGGCGATCGAAGAAGCATAACCAAAGTTAAAGTTTTGAAAGCTCTCGTTATACAGCATCAAAACAGGAGTTAACGTAGAGTTTAAAGGGCCTCCCTTGGTTAAGATGAAGGGTTCGGTAAACAATGAAAATGTCCCAATCGTGGACAAAATCGTACAAAATAGTAATATCTTTTTCACCAGAGGGATCGTAATCAGAAAGAAACTTTGGGTTTTGGTGGCGCCATCGACATATGCGGCCTCATACAAATCTTTGGGAATGCTTTGCAGTCCTGTCATAAGCAACAGCATATTGTAGCCGAGCCACCGATACAATACCATCATCGCCACAGTAAACCGAGCCCAGCCCGGTGATTCCAGCCACGGAATACGGTTATCCAACCATCCCAAATTCATAAGCAGGGAATTCAAAAGTCCATCCTGCGTGTTGAATATCAAAACAAATACGAATGATACGGCAACAACAGATACAAAGTTCGGGACGAACAACGCCATACGGAAAAAGCCTTTGCCGACCATCCAGTTCGCATTAAGCAGGTTGGCAAAAATAAGCGCCAGAAAAAGCATGATAGGCACATAAATCACATAGATCACAGCGCTGTTCCATAAAGACAACCAGAATTGGTTATCATGCATTAAAGTCGTATAATTTTGTAATCCGATAAACGACTTTACTTTAGAACCGTTCCAATCCGTGAGGCTTATATAAAATGAATAAATAATAGGATATAAAGAGAACAGGATAAACAACAAAAAGTATGGCGATATGTAAAAATAAGGAGCGAGTCGAAACTGCCATTTCCAGCTTGTGGTTCTCATAGCTTTCCTCCTATGAGTTTCGCTTTAGCGAAACTGACTTCGTAAGCATTTGCTGAGTTTTGCTTTAGCGAAACTGACTTCGTAAGCTTAGCAAAAAAACAAAGGGGGCATCATCCCCATTGAACTCATGCTGATTCACATTCGCTCGAATGAACATGACACTCCCTCAGTTATTCCTGTCGAGATTGAATAGGTATTTTGTGCTTACTTTCTTTTCGTCTTTTGCCTAAGCTCGTCAGCCATGCTTTTTAAAGCTTTGTCCGAAGGCGTATTATTTAAAAAAATTTGCGCCCATACGTCCGTCATCATTTTATTGGCTAATGGAAAGTCGGAAGTGTAAGCAAGCGGGAAAGTCTGTTTTAACGACTCGGCATACATTTTCAGGACCGGCTGGTTGTTGAAGTATGCAGATGGCGCGTCCATATCCGGACTGCTATATACCGTGTTCAATGCCGGGAACAATCCTGCTTTTGTCATCATTTTCGCTTGAGAACTGTCCTTACCCAACATAAATTCAATGAATTTCCATGCTTCCTCAGGATTCTTGGAATTTTTATTGATAGCCATGTTAGAGCCGCCTTGGTTGGCACTGACATATTTATCATCCTTGGACCATTTTGGCATCATGGCAACCGACCATTTCCCCTTATCTCCAGGGGCATACTGCTGTTCGATGGTCGCGTCATGCCAGGAGCCTCCTACAACGGTAGCGAATTTACCCTCTTTGATAGCATTACCCCAAGGATCGGTATTAGCACGGGCATCAAATACGAGTCCTTCCTTTTGCATCTTGACCAGAAAATCAGCTACTTCTTTCACCTGAGGCGAATCGACGGATACGTTACCCTGCTTATCGAAGTACCACAAGCCGCGCTGCCACATCATGGACTCGAATACACGGTTGCTCGAATTTGTTTTTGAGTCTCCATACATCAGAACGCCGGTTTTTTCTTTAATTAGTTTCGCTGCTTCATAGTAATCGTTCCAAGTCTGGATTTTTTGTGAAACTTCCTTCGGATCGGTAGGAAGACCGGCTTTTGCAAACACATCATTTCTATAAAACATCACAACGGGACCGCTGTCCCATGGCATCGCGTAGATTTTATTATCCTTTGTGGCGTCTTCCCATTTGTACGCATTCATTTTGTCTTTATAGGGCTGGACACGAGAAGTAATATCCAGTAAGGAATCAATTTGCACCATTTGGGAAAGATTGGTAGACTCCAATGAGACAATATCCGGCACTGCATCTCCCGTATTGGAAGCGATCAAATACTTTTGATACAAGTCTGTCGATTTCATCAATTGAAATTCAATCTCGATATTCGGGTATTGCTTCTTAAATTCTTCCATGTTCAAATCTACACCCGTTTTTGCCGATTCCCAAATCCAAACGACCAGCTTCGTCTTTTTACCGGCATCTGCAGGCTTGACGGCTTCTCCGGGCTTTGCCGATTCTGCAGGTTTGCTGCTTGGATTGGAACATGCACTGGCCATGATAGAGAAAAACATGCAGAGGACCAGTAATAGCGACCAACTTTTCTTTTTCATTGTTCAATACCCTCCTTATTTTGTTCTTCTTTATCTTAGTTTTTTTGAAAGTGCTTTCAAACTGACATTCGTTTGATAATAGTGTACTATTTTTGAAAAATAAAAAAACACTCCTGACGTTCAGGAGGTTGTCGTAATCTTGTTCCATCATTTCGTTATTTTGTTTGATGTCGGTATAGACTGGGGGTTTGAGCCACACATTTTTTAAACCATTTGGAAAAATATTTGACGTCCTGAATGCCCACCTGCTCGGCTACTTCATCCGTTCGAAGGTCGGTCAGACGCAGCAAATCCTTGGCCCGTTTCAATTTACGATCAGAAATAAAAGTGATCAAGCTGCAGCCAACCTCTTCTTTGAATATCGTGCTAAAATAGCTTCTGCTAACGCCTATTCGGTTAGCCAAATCGGCAGCCCGTATATCCAGATGCAAATGCTGATCGATAAAATCAATTGCCCTAAGCACATCATCCTTATGAATCCCGCTGCGCAATTCGATTTGCAGCTCGATTTGCCGAAGTCGGTGCATCTTTTCTGTGGCCTTCATCCAGCCCGAAGCATCTTGTATAGCTCCCTCGCTTCTCCAATGCAGCCAAGGCTTGTTCAATTTCATGGCGAGCAATTCAGTTTTACATGCATGCATAAGATCCGAGCCGCAACATAAAAACAAAGAGTCCTGTCCATTATTCAGAAAAAGGATTCCCTCAGCGCACACAAGTGGAAAGGTTTGACTTACTTCCTCCAGTAAATCCAAACCCTTCTCGCCCGTATCACCAGCTTTGTTCATAAACAGATGGAATAAATGACTCCCGGAAACCATCCATTTCCAATCAGTGTCCAAATACTGCTTCAATTGAGCAGCGGCCGATTGTTTCTTTTCCATAAGCCATGTTTGCAGAAGGTTATCTGTGCGATCTTGATCTTTTGGCGTCGTGACGGAGGCTTTCTCCGGTTTGTGAAGAAGTAATTCCTGGCGTATTTTTGCCAAGCTGTCGTCCATTTGTGCATCATCAAAGTTAGTTTTTACAATGTAATCGGATATACCGAGCTGAATCCCTTGCTTGGCAAAGCTAAAATCGCGGTGACAGCTTAAAAATAATATCTTAGTCTCCGGATAATCCCCCAAGATTCGCTTGGCCAACTCGATTCCGTCCATTTCCGGCATCACAATATCGGTAATGACGATGTGCGGCCGATGCTTCAGGAACGATTCCCAACCGAGTAAACCGTTCGCAGAGTCCGCAACGACCTTCATTTGATGTTTTTCCCAATCAACGGTCATTCGCAGACCTTGTCTGACCAACTGTTCATCATCAACAATCATCACTTTTAAAACAGTATCTACAGTAATTTCGGCCATATGAACATCATCCTCGTTCCTTTCATTCTCTCTGATTCAATGTTCATCCTGTACTGCAAGTCAAAATGCAGCTTAAATCGTTCGTCGACATTCCGTAAACCCAGCCCGCCCTGCTTATCAGGAATTTTGTGGCCGCTTCGGATATATTCCAGATGCTGCGGCTTGATACCCAAACCATCATCGATAAGCTCCATGCAAATGTTTTGCCGTAAGGAAGAAATCGTAAGCTTCAATTGACCCCTACCATCGGTAAAAGCGTGAAAAAAGATGTTCTCTAACAAGGGTTGAAGCACCATGCGTGGTATAAGACAATTCTCCAGCTCGGGCTCCACATGCAATACAACATTGAATACATCTCCGTATCTGTACTTTTGAATTTCCAGAAAATGCTGTGTCACTTCAAGCTCCGTCTTAAGCGGTACAAGCGATTGCTTAAAATTAAAGCTGGCCTCCAGCACGGCGACTAAATGCACAAGCATTTTTTGTATATCCGGCTGGTGGGCTAATCTTGCCTTCCACTGAATGCTGTTTAATGTATTGAATAGCAGATGAGGATTAATTTGATAATGGAGAGCTCTCAGCTCAGCTTCGCTTTTGAGCTTTTCTTTAAGGCTGATTTCATGTACCGACTGTTTGATTTGCTCCGTCATCCTGTTGAAGGCATCGCCCAGATAGCCCAGCTCATCTGATGTTGTAATTCTCGTCTGAACGGAAAGATCACCTTGACCGAATCTCTTGATCGATTTAGCTAATTCTTTAATGGGCCTCGTAAACCGCGAAGAAAAAATACCTGCCATAATAACCACCAAGACAAGGGCTAATAAAGAAACAAACAGTGAATATTTTAAAATAACACTGGAGGATTCATAAAATTGCTTATAAGGCAATCTGGCCTCAATAATCCACCCATTCGTATCTAACCGATCCGACCATATAATATCATTATCAGCAAAAGAATAATCAGCTGAGGTTTGCAGCAACACCCCTCTGTTTTGATCAAGAATTTGCAGATGCGCTTTCAAATCATGTTCAAAGGTACGAAATAAGCCTAATATTGAATCCGCTTTCATTTCAATTAAAATATGACTTCCTTCCGGCAATCTGAACTGTTTTTGTATAGGTACGACTAAACTTATCACATAATTCACCGATGTGGACGAGTAATAATCCGGATGATGAATCATAATTTTATTGCGTATTATAGGACGCTCTGTAACGTTCTTCCATAAGTCGGAAAGCATAAGCTTCTGAGCATTAATCGTATCGTTCCCATAGACTTTTCCCGATTTGGTAACAATGTTTACGCTTATGATATCCGAATTTGTATAAGAGGCGAGCAGTCTTTTCAGATCTCTTTCATCTGTATATTGGCTGTAGGTCTGAAGATCCTCATCCTCGATTACAATAGGTGTGGCCGTCAAATAAGCTAATATATTCCCCGTGATATTTTCCATTTGTTTCAAGTTGGTATCCAGATGAAGCCTAAGCTGCTGCACCGCATATAGGCCGTAGTTTCCGAATTGAGAATTGACAACCTGGGATGACTTATAATAAGAAAAGTAACCCAGTGTTATTAAAGGCAAAATAGCCACGATCAATAAAAAAATGATCAGTCTAGCTTGAACACTTTTGGACAATTGAAACCGGTAGGGCAGCTTTTCAGAGGGAAATCGGTATTTCATGCTTCACCTGCTTTGAGATGATAAATAGATATAATGTAGTATAACGATTTATGTTTGCTGATTCCACCCTTAGTTTATTCCATAGCATACATTTTCTAAAAAATAGGGGTGGTTTCCCCCAAGCTAATTACTTAGGGAACACCACCACGCCGTTGTTTATTCATCCTCTTTAAAAATAGGCTTGATTTTAAGCTCAAATTTGAAATCCTTTTCATCCAACCGGTAAGGTACCAAAAGCTCAGGTCCGCAGGAATTGGAGCCTACTCCACCTATCTTATAATCGAGGTGAACAATCCTTTAAGATCTTCCCAGTAACGGGTCACATTAATCAAATGAATCGCTCCTAATGTCAATTAAGCTGCAAACAGAAGCAAGCTTCGGTTCATGCATGATCATTTTAAATGGATGCTGGGGGGATTGGAACCGACAGATGTTTGGAATAAGTGTATTTTTTAACAAACATAGCTGCGTTCAAACACAAAGAACCCTTTTTTTGTAAAAAGGGTCCCGGTCATTTCGTTTCTGTAAATGAA
The DNA here is from genome assembly GCF_022458865.1 of Paenibacillus periandrae. Classification (GTDB taxonomy): domain Bacteria; phylum Bacillota; class Bacilli; order Paenibacillales; family NBRC-103111; genus Paenibacillus_S; species Paenibacillus_S periandrae. The sequence continues at coordinate 273,474 of NZ_JAJNMU010000004.1, forward strand.
TTACAGCAGCGCTTCAATCTCAGAGGTCATGTCTGCAGGCGAAACCGTGGGTTCAAAGCGTTGGATCGGCTTGCCATCAGCATCAATAAGGAATTTGGTGAAATTCCATTTGATATCGTTGCCTTCAATCGTACCCGCTTTAGTCAGCATATTGTGCATCATTTTACCGGTTCCGTCGTTCAGGTCAAAGCCTTCGAATGGCAGAGCTTCTGTCAAATAGCCGAATAACGGATGCTGGTTGTCACCGAGCACCTCGATTTTGTAAAAGAGCGGAAAGGTAACACCATAGTTGATTTGACAGAAGGTATCGATCTCTTCATTCGAGCCAGGCTCTTGTCCGCCGAATTGATCGCAGGGAAAGCCAAGAATCACAAGTCCCCGATCACTGTAGCTTTCATGCAGCTTCTGCAGCTCGGTATATTGTGGTGTAAATCCGCATTTACTTGCTGTATTCACTACAAGCAGCACCTTGCCTTTATATTGATCCAAATGCACCTCTTGACCTCGAATGTTGGTAGCGGAAAACGAATGAACTCCCATAGTTTATTCCTCCTGTGTAAGTTGATGGACTTGCTCTAACAGCTCGGTAAGACGCTTCCTCATCGTGAAGGCTTCATCAGGCGCCATATTGATATGGCAAAATACGCGTTCAGGCACCTCTTGTGCTTGCTCCTTAAGAGAATGCCCCTGATCCGTCAACCGGATAATGACATTGCGCTCGTCCCGAGGGTCACGGTTCCTTCGAATCAATTCCATGCCTTCCAATTTCTTCAGCAACGGCGTAAGGGTACCCGAATCCAGATACAATCGGCTGCCCAACTCCTTAACTGTGATGACATCCTGCTCCCAAAGCACCAATAGCACAATGTATTGGGTGTATGTAAGTCCCAGCTTGTCCAGAACCGGCCTGTATAGCCTTGTCATCTCCCTTGAGAACGCATAGACCGCAAAGCATAATTGATTATCCAGCTTCAATATTTCGTCTCTGTTCATAAGCATCTCTTTCCATTCAATTAAATTGTATACAATTTAATTTCATACAATTAATTTATCTCATTTTTATTGAAATGTCAAGAAGACTAAAATTCAATTTTGTAGCTCCTATCCTATTTTAGGATAATTTTATCGAAAAAATCCCCCGGATGGGGGATTTACCTTCTCAGCTATCATTCAAAACCATAAATCTGCAGCTCATGAATAGACCAGTAATTTCCACTTGTTCCGGTTTGCACAATTTTTACATATCTGGCCTGCTGAGGGTTGAATTTTATTTCCGTCACCTTATTTCCGTTGCCGAATGCGATCGGCCCCGTCCATGTTAAGCCATTGTTCGACACATAAACTTCGTATTTACGTGGGTAATCGTTAGGCGATCCCTCCGTCTGAAGCTCTATTCGATTGATCATAAAGGAATTCTTCATATCTACTTGATAATATTGTCCCGACGTCTGTGCGCCATTAGTATCCCATCTTGTATTACTGTTATCATCAATCGCGCCTTGTGGCTTCCCTCCAGAACTTCCAGAGACGATCCAATTCTTACGGTCCAAAGGCACATAATCCGTCGCGGCTGTCTCAACAGTTTGGGAAGTCCCACTAACGCCTGACAACCTTATTTGATACTTGTATGTCGTGCCAGCCAAAGTGCTGCTGTCGATAAAATGGTTTTTTTGCACGTTAGCAGCGATTAATTCGTAGCTCACACTCGCATCTGAACTACGCCAAATATCGTAGCCCTTGGCACCCTCCGATTCCATCCAGTAGAGTTCTATTGAATGCTGCTGTATAGGCGCCGCCTTCACCCAAGTCGGTGGTTTTGGTTTAACATCTTCAGAACGTGTCAGGATATATTGAACCGCTTCACCAGGACCGAGCGTTTCCTTTAACTCCAGATCGGGGGAAGCCTGTAATCCCGATATATACGTCCGTGCTTCCTCATAGGTGCTGCCTGTTCCAAATCTTTCCCCTTCATAAATAGTCTGCTCAGGCATAGTCACCTTAACAGCTATCGTCTGTGCACTTTTCTCAAAATTAACGAAGTTCAGCAATATTTTGTTAGAGGTTCCCTCGGATCCGGGCAAGGGCCTCAGCGAAGACGTGTCTACCCCACGGAAGTATACTAGCTTATCATATAAAGCATTGGCATTGGTTACTTGGTAAACTAACGGTTTGCCATGGGTCGCATAGGCCAGATTAAGCCGTCTCATAATTCCTGCTCGGGAATCTGTTTCTGAAGTATTCTCGTATATTCGTGTTGCAGCAGGATTGTGGTTATTCAAATTAAAGCCCGTTTCAAACAAAGAGTAGTTAGGATAAAAGGCAGCATGATGGGTGAACATGTCTGCATAACCAATATGAGCGCGCATAATCCGGTCAAAAACCGCCGATTTCGGCTCAACGGCCCCGAATTGCTTAGCATCCATATGAGTATCCGAGGTACCATATTCAGTATTCAGCATCAGCTTCGGCAAACCGTCTTCGGCTCCACCAAACGTCTTCATATTTTCTATAAAGCTTCCTCCCACACGATCCGCAAATGAAGAGCCATAGGAATGGCCATTGGTTAGATTAGTCACATTTTCCAGCTCCCTGCGTTGGGACGGATCGCTTTCCCACCCGTCAGGATCCCCGCATTGGCGTTTTCCATCGGGTGATTGATTTTTGCAAGCTTTCATCTCATACGGGAGCGCATAGGCCCAGCCTGGGGCAACGGTTTTCAGATGGGGTGCCAATACAGGAATATTGGTATTTAACCAATTGGCTATGGCCAGATTTACTGCTTTGGAACGATTAAACAATCCAGGCTCGTTATCGATCTCATAATATTGAAAAAGAGAACCGTAATTTTTTAAATAATTAACCAATTTATCCTTGGCATCATCGGGTAGTGTTCCATCCATTTTCAGCTTGATATTGCCTGTGTGCAAATGAAACGATACAGCTTGAGTATTATAGTCCCGTAACGTCTCGTAATAAGTCCCAATAGCTGAACAAGCGTTCTTCACATCGGTAGCGCAGCCGGTACGCATCACATTGCCGCTATAAGCGATGCCCATCCATTTCAAGACATAAGGGAGATGCCGGACGGCCCCTTCGTCGTAGTAAAAGGACATATTGTTGAGGCTTGTACCTGATGCGATATAGCTGCCGTGAATCGGTTCCTCCACAGGTGCAGACAAAGCTTTTAACCCGACATAATCCCACTTCCACCAAAGATACTCATTCTCGGAAGCCGAGCAATATAAGCAACCTGCAGCCTGCAGCTCCAATACATTGTTACCAAGCTGTAACTGCTCCTTTGGGATGTAAAGCTCGTACGTCTTTTTGAATGGGTATTCGCTTGTCGTACCACCGACACCAGCGATCTGAACAATGCCCGATAACAAACGGTTGGTGAATACAGCCATTTGCGGGACTGATTTATAAGCATCGAGCACCTTGAACTGTAAATGAACGCCGTTTTGCGGGATCGCTTCCAACGAATAGCTGATGCTCAATGACGGATTCACCGATTTATTGAGTCCACTCGGCACACTCTTCCAATCCGTAATCTTAATGGAATCGGCAGAAAAGCTATAGCTTTGTCTCCCGGTATCCGAATTACCGAACTCATTAAAGGAATCATCCTGTTTCCCAAGCAGCCATATCCAGCTGTCTTGGCTTTGCAAAGCTGAAGCTGGCTCAGCACGCGTTAATTGAACGGCTGCCTTGCATGGGTCGCAGGAAACTAAAGATACAATGAACAAGCATAACAGAACTGCTGGCAAAACAAGCAACAAAACCAGTTTTCTCTTCATGGTGTGTCTCCATTCCTTTTTTTGAACCGCGTCCTTCATTTAGGAATAAATAACGCACTCTCCGGAATGATTTCTTTGACTTGGGAAAGGCTCGCCCACATGACTTTGGCTGCCGCCCCTGCTTTATCATTGTAGAACTCTACTTTAAAGTCGACGGGCTTTCCCGCGGTAAGTGCAATCGTGCCGGATCGTTCAACCCAGCTTTGGTTGAACCAGCTGTCTATAACTAAATCCCCATTCACCCAAACTCTTATTCCGTCATCGCTCAAGGTGGATATCGTATAAGTTTCCGTAAAGCTGGGCCAAAGCCTGCCCGTCCATCTCACAGAGAAGGTGTCTGCCTGTACAGCGGTAGTTGGAGCCAATTGCCGCCAATTGAAGTCGATATTAGGATCTTCACGAACTTCCTTAAGGTCTGTAAAGTCCTTGTTATCGTAGTATTCGGCTACCAAACCATTCTTACCGGCAGCCTTGCCGGGCATTCGGACAGTAAGTGGAACCGTCCCCCTCTTGATGGATCTTGAACTGGTATAAAAGGAGTGGATACGCTCTGCTGTGTTATTTTCGGTCAGCATTTTGCCCCAAACCATCATATAAGCCCATTTGGGCTGATTCTCAAGGACAGCAGCGTCCGGGATTTCGCCGGTTTCTCCAATCGCCACCGGTTTGCCTCCCGAAAGCTCAACAATCTTGTCATAGTATTCCTGCCGGAAATCATTACCATAGATGTCAACAGCCAGAATATCCACCTTGTCAGCGCCAGGATAAGTCAGCGTATAAGGATCGGCCCATTCCGTAGGTGCATTCGGACTCCACACCCACAGAAGATTGTTCAGCTTATGCACGTTTACGTACCGGTCATACATGATATTCCATAGAGCAGAGAAGTTATTCTTCTTGCCCCACCAAAACCATCCTCCGTTCATTTCATGATAAGGACGCCATAATACTGGAACTCCAGCATCCTTAAGCTTAATCAGGGATACAGCCACCTCATCCAGGTCCGCAATCAAATGATTATATTCCACGGTTCCCGGCGTCACATATTTATCGAACTCAGATTGACTCATTTCCTTTTGAACATTGGACCAGCAGCGGCAAGTATCGGGAATGCTTTCATGATAAGTCATCGTAACAAGACCACCTGCTTTATTCCAAGCGATCGCGCTGTTCACCACCTTCTGCCTTTGCGAGGCTACTTCCGAAGGGGATTGATTCATAATGGCTCCAAGCTCATAGCCGTGAATTCCCGCGTTCTTGCCAGTCTGTTTCTTTAATTTGTTGTTCAGCTCATCGGGGCTTTCCAAATAATCATGCTGACCAGTTATGATTTTCGTCCCTGAAATCTCATAGAGATTTTGCAACACTGCTTTGGCTTCGGTTGATGCTACTGGATTAACCGGTGCCGATAAAGCTGACGAAATATCTGAATCAACAGGAAAATGAGGGGCAACCAACGTAAGTAACAGTAAAATAGAAATCACTTTTATAACCACACCCACCCTTCTGCTATGCTGCAGCAAAATCATATGGTATAATTTTTGCAAAACTTATGTTTGTTAAAGGAGCTGCTAGTGAGTGAATCATAATTCTAAGCTATCCATGCCAAGAGGCTGTATTTGGGCTATTGTCATAACCTTGCCGATCTGGTTCATTATTTTATACTTAGTGGTCAAATAAACAATCGCCTTCCATCCCCACAAAGAGAATAAAAGGCGGTTGCTCATTCCGAATATCCGCTTTCATATGAACTGATGAAGCGGTATGTCCTTCCATTCCATGCAAATTCGAACGATATCCTCCTCAACCAATTCCGAACCGGTCTGTACCTCGATAAGCTCCATATCTGTTATAGCCAGAATGCTGTGTTTGGTCCCTTCCGGAATACGGACTACATCGCCTGGCTTCACTTGAAACGGCTTATCGTTGATCACAATATCCGCAATGCCGCTAATGATGGTCCATACTTCACTTCGTTTATAGTGAAGCTGATAGCTAATGTTTTTACCTGCGCAGACCATAATGCGTTTGGTCAATACTTCGTTACCTTCTTTATATTTGATGTAATCAACGACGCGGTATCGTCCCCATCTCCGCTCCTCGTACATCGGCCGCTGCACAATATGATTCATAACTTCCTTAATTCTTGGACTTTCCACTTTGGAAGTGACCAATATGCCGTCCGGGCTTGCAGCTACTACCACATCGTGCATGCCGATCACGGTAACTGGGATGTCCAGCTCATTGATCAGGTGTGTATTTACGGAGTCCTCCGTAATAATTCCAGTCCCGATCTGGGAGCAGCTCATTTCCTCTGTCAACGTATTCCAGGTGCCCAAATCCTTCCAGAATCCGCTGTAGGGCAGCACGACTACATTGTTTTCCTTCTCTACGACCTCGTAATCAAAGCTGATTTTGGGCAGATCTTTATACTGCTTGAGCATCTCCTCATACTGAATGGGAAGTCCTTTCTCAATCAGCACATTAATCAAGTAATCGAGACGGAATCCAAATACTCCGCAATTCCATAGAGCATGACGCTGGATTAAAGCTTCGGCTTGCGCACGGTCAGGTTTTTCCCTGAAATGACTGACCTGAAGTATATTAGGATCTGAAGCATGAGGCTCGGAGGGAACGATATAGCCATATTTCTCTGAAGGTACGCTTGGAACCACACCGATTAACGCCAGATTGGCATCCGTCTCTTGAAGAACCTGCTCCAGTTGCTTGATAGCTTCGAAGAAAGCCTCATCTACATAAGGGTCGACTGGCATGACGGTTATGACGGTATTAAGCGGAACGTTGCCCATCGAATACATGTATGTAGCCGTGAGCGCAATAGCAGCGAAGGTATCTCTCCTTTCGGGCTCGATAATGATCGGGACCTCGTTCCCAAGCTGGCTAGTCATCATATCCATTTGAGATCGGTTTGTAGCTACATAAGCGGAATCTGTCAAGCCTGCGTTATTTAGCTGCCTCCATACTCTCTGTACCATAGATTCCATCTCATGGTTCGGACTTTCGAGTATTTTCAAAAACTGCTTGGATCTTGAATCGTTGGACAATGGCCAAAGCCGCTTACCCGAGCCTCCAGATAGAAGAACAAGTTTCATGAATGTCACTCTCCCTATGGTTATGATTAGTTAAGCCTATCCGACATGGACCTGAGAACGGAAAGCTGGTATAGGTTCAGGCCTTCCTATTGAATAATAATGAAGCCCTGCTCCTTCGATTTGCTCTTTACTGTACACATTTCTTCCATCAATAAGAATCGGTTGTTCCATCACATAGATTAACTGTGACAATGAAATCTCCTTGAATTCCTGCCAATCTGTCAGCAAGCACACGGCATCCGCATTTGCTGCAGCATCCAGCGCATTAGCGCACCACGTAATGGAAGGGTGGTCGAAGTTATGCTTAAATTTGCCCATGGCGACAGGATCATAGAGCTTAAGCCGTGCACCCAAGCCGATCAAAGCTTCAATAATTTCAATCGAAGGCGCTTCGCGGATGTCATCCGTGTTCGGTTTGAAAGATAAGCCCCATATTCCGATCACGGTGTTACTCAGTTGTCCGAGCGACTGCTTCAGCTTCTCAATTACTTTGTATCTTTGCGCCTTATTGACTTCCACCACCGACTTCAGAAGCTGGAATTCATAATTAACATTACCCGCAATCTGGATTAATGCCTTGGTGTCTTTAGGAAAGCATGATCCTCCATAGCCGATTCCTGCATTCAAAAACGCAGGGCCGATTCTGGGATCTTTACCCATTCCTAAAGCGACCTCCGTCACATCAGCACCCACCTTTTCACAAATATTTGATATTTCATTGATAAATGATATTTTCGTTGCCAGAAATGCATTGGAAGCATATTTGATCATTTCCGCGCTGCGAATATCCGTGACGAAGATCTGGTCCGTGAAGCTGCTGTGCAACTCCACCATGGTTGCTTCCAACTCCCGGTTATCCAGCCCGATCACAATCCGGTCAGGATGAAGCGTGTCCTGTATAGCCGAACCCTCCCGTAGAAACTCTGGTATGGAGACAATATCAAATGGCTGCTCCGTTTGCCCTGCTATGATCTGGCGTATTTTCTCATTCGTTCCAACGGGGACGGTGCTTTTCGTAGCGACGATTTTCCGGCCGTTCATGGCTCTGCCTATTTCGCCTGCTGCCTGTTCAATATACTGTAAATTGGCTTCACCGCTTGGCAGGGAGGGAGTGCCTACCGCTATAATAATAAGCTCGGATTGCCGTACCGCTTCGATCAAGTTGGATGAAAACTTCAAACGTTCGGCTTGTACATTGCGCTCCATAAATGTTTCGATTCCTGGCTCGTAAATGGGGGAAGCCAGATTTCGCAAAGCCTCAATTTTATTTATATCCTGATCGACACAAATAACGTGATTGCCCATTTCTGCAAAGCATATTCCCGAAACAAGTCCGACATAACCGGTTCCAATTACAGCGATTTCCATTCTGTCACCGTCCCTCTCTGAATTTTTCATAAGCTTTACCTATATAATTTTTGAAATTCACCATGAATGCCTTCTCATCGAACTTCCGGGCGTGGTTGACGATTTGCTGTACATCCCAAGCGTGATTTTCGACTTCATGTATAGCAGCATCCAGATCATCGATTTCTTGACGTTTGAAGAAAATCCCGTTCAGCTTCGGCATGATCGTATCAAGTGCGCCTCCAGACTGATAAGCGATAACCGGCCTACCTGCAGCATTGGCCTCAAGCGGCGTAATGCCAAAATCCTCCTCACCGGGAAAGATCAATGCTCGGCACTCCGCCATCAGCTTCGTAACGTCCCCATCCTCCAGCCTGCCGAGAAATTTCACATTACGTTTAGCCAACTGACGCAGCCGCCCAAGATCGGGCCCTTCTCCGACGATATACAAAGGAAGTCCATTGCGGCTGAACGTTTCCACGGCCAGATCAATCCGTTTATAGGACACAAGCCGGGAAACAATCAAATAGTAGCTCCCGATTGTCGCTGAGCTGTGAAACCTCGATGTATTGATCGGAGGAAAAATAACGTCGGATTCCCGGTTATAATAATTTTGAATCCTGTTTTTCACAACAGATGAATTGGCAACGAATTGATTTACGTTCTTTGACGTTCTTTGATCCCAGGTTTTAAGCTGCTGCATGTAGATCTTCAAAAGCTGCTTCAGCACATTGGATTTGGACTGTCTTTGCATGTAAGTGTCATAGTCCCATGCAAACCGCATTGGTGTATGACAGTAACAGAGATGGAAGGTCTCCTTTGGCACTTGAATACTTTTCATGAATGCGCTGCTCGAGCTGAGCACCATATCAAATTCACGGAAGTCGAAATCCCTAATCGCAAAGGGGTAAAGGGGAAGCATTCCCTTGAAGTTATTTGCCCCTCCTGGCATTTTTTGAAGCCAGGATGCACGTATATCCGCATCCTTAAGTGCGTCAAGCAGCCCATTGCTGCTAAAAACCGTGGTGAAAATAGGCGCCTGCGGATACATATGATGAAAGACCTCTACGACTCTTTCGGCACCGCCCATTTGAATCAAATAATCATGCGCTATTGCTATTTTCATTTGATCCATCCTTTTTTCCCATGGTTTAGTTAAATATTGGAAATTAATCCTTCGTAGTAGTTTGTGATTTGTGTAACGGTTCGTTCAATGACAAAATGCTCCTGTACACGTTTCCTGCCATTCTCACTCATTCTGCGTCTTTCTTCCGGATTCCCCAGAAGCTCACGGATCGAGCGGGCAAGCAGAGCGGGATCTCCAGGTGTGATAAGCAATCCTGTTTCGCCGTGTACAACAGTTTCAGTAGGTCCGCCCTCATTAGAGGCAATAACCGGCAGCCCTACGGCCATCCCTTCCACGATCACTTGCCCGAAAGGCTCAGGTGTAATTGAGGTGTGGACGAGTAGATCAGCCTGCTGCATCAATTCCTGAATATGCTCGACATGCCCGAGCAAGGTTACATTCGATAGCCCGTATACTTCAATCTGACGAATAAGCTCCTCCTTATAAGCATCCTCTCCAAAGAGTGCATCGCCGGCAAGCCAGAACTGGACATGCTGATCAGGCAAGAACGACCTGGCCGCCTCCAGTAGAATATGCTGGCCTTTCCATTCGGCAAGACGCCCAACGAGCAACACAGTGAACTTTGGCTTCAGCACCGTTACGCCCGGTATGGGGTTGATAGCTTTGGCAAAGGAAGAATAGACGACCAATGTTTTCTTCGATTTCGGCAGCTTCAAAGCATTTAGAGTAGAATTGGAATTGGCAATGATACCGTTAGGCAGGATACGTGACAACAACCGGATGGCCTTCGCTACGACTGGCTTCAAATAGGGCTCGCCGATGTGGTCCCTGATGTGCCAGATCAATGGAATTCCAGCTAATTTCGCAGCAACCGCACCGTAAAACGCTGATTTCAAGGAATTTGTATGAACGCAGACGACCTGCTCCTCCTTCAAAATCCGGGCAAGTCCTCTTCCGTAGGACAATAATTGAAAGGCTGCGGAGACAATCTGCATATTGACGGCATTCCGGCTGCGGTTTCTGACTTTCTCATTCATGGTGATGACACGAACCTGGATTCCCTTTTCCCTCAGTCTGTCGGCCAGGACGCCTTCCTCCGCCAAAATGACCAACGGTTCCACATGGCTGCCCAGATGGGTCAAAATATTATAAAGGGCAACCTCTCCGCCACTCCATCTGGCAGTATGATCAATGTACGCTACTCTTAACATCCGCATCATGCCTCCCTTTCCGTATGCTCGGTGTCCATAAATTGCGATCCCGGCCGTCGGTGCTTCGATACTTGTCAAGCACCGTTTCAAAAACAGCTTCCACCTGGTTCGTTACATGCTCCCACGTATAGTTGTCCAGAATATGATTCCTGCATTGTTCAGCGGTAGGCCACTGCTGCTTATGCTTCATTAAACGAATGATCCCTTCTGCGATAGCGCTGCTCTTCTCACTCTTGAACAGCATTTCGGGGCGGAACTTCTCTAATATTTCCCGGCTGCCTCCAACAGGCGTTGCTGCCACGGGAAGTCCTGAGGCCATGGCTTCGACGGTAATCAATCCGAAGCCTTCCAGCGATTGGGTGGGCACTACGAACAAATCAGCGGCCTGATAATATCTGGGAAGATCGCTGTCAGGGATGTAACCAAGCAGTCGAACTTTGCCCTCGAGACCGTATTCCGCGATTCGGCTTTCCAATTGCTCCTTTAGCGGCCCCCTCCCTCCTATCAAAAGCACAGTATCAGGAAAGTGCTTGACAACTTCCTTCCACGCATCGAGCAATTGCAGCAAGCCCATTCGATTGACCAGCCTTCTTACCGTCAGCACCGTTGTGCCATCTTCCGCCAAGTCAAGACTTCTCCGTACCTCCCTTCGGTCCTCGGACGGCTGAAACCGCCGTATATCAGCCGCACCGGCAATTATGAATATCTTGTCAACTGGAATCCCGTATTGATGGTGCAAAACGTCACGGAAGGTTTCACTCAATACGATGAAAGCATCTGCAAGCCTGTAGGCCTTCATCTCCATCGACTTGGCGATCCATGCTTTGATACGGTGCGTGAGGCTGCCCCCTTCCGCACGTATTTCCTCGCTCCATGGACCGTGAAACGCCATGACTATCGGAATATTTCGCTTCCTGGCTTCCTCGGCGGCCCCCACGCCGTATGGGGCAAAATGCGAATACAGGATGTCAATCTTCTGCTCATCCATCAGCTTGGCTGCATACGTGCGGAACATGCTCCGCCTCTTCGCGAGTTTCATATCAGGATCAGCGATGCTGGTAACGCGCATTCCCTCTCTAACCTTTGGGTTATCCTTGCTGCATACCAGAGCATGCAGCTTACTCCGGTCTGAAAGATTTTCGCAAATATTTTTAAAGTAGGTATTCAACCCACCCGCCTGGGAAGACGGCCAGCCCATCCCGATAGACAGAATTTGCAGCTTATTGGATGGCATATTTCTTTCCCTCCTTTAGCGGTTCTTCTTCATGCCGATGCTTCACCTTGCTGTGAACAAGAGCACTTTCATAGTGCTTTAAGCAAACCAGAAACTCATACATCGCCCAGAATATAGCAACGGCAAGGCCGGGAACACCTTTTTTGTACAATCCCTGAATCACATATTTTTGTATAAAACGCGCCGGAGGACGGTACAGCAATCGAATCCATCTAAACGGCTTCCCCGCAATAACGGCCTCCTCCGCCTCTAAATCGGTATATTTGTTAAACCTGGCAACATGATCGTTAATGCTGCGGAAACCGTAGTGCCATAATGTCCCTTGTAAATTCATAACCTGTGTATTCGATACATCCGGTATTTCATGAACCAGACTGTCTTTATATTGAACGTTGTTTCGATTATATAAACGAACCAGACGTTCTCCCTTCCCCATCCAACGACCCAAAAAATCTCCGATTCGAAACACAGCATAAGCTATTTTCCCATCTGATAGATCTCTCTTTCTCTCCAGTATGGACTTGGCTAAAAGCTCGCTCACCACCTCATCGGTATCGATGACGAATATCCAGTCATGCGATGCCCGCTCGCTCCCATAAATACGCTGCTTGGCATAGCCAGGCCAAGGATTCTGATACACCTTGCAGCCTAATTGCTCGGAGACTCGAATGGTACCGTCCTTGCTCCCTCCGTCAACCACAACGATCTCATCGGCGAAAGCTTTGCAGGAAGCTATAGCACCGGCAATCCTTGACTCATCATCCTGCGCAATAATGACCGCAGATATGAGATACTTCCCTGCAGAAGCACAATGGTCGATCATCGGTTTTACACCTCCTTTATTCGCTTGATTCAGCAGACTTGTTCGCTTTATACGCAGATAACGCTGATATTAACCAACGCACATCTTCCCTGGTAATCAGAAGCCACGGGATCTTCATCTTCAAGGTAAATCGCACGTTGATGAGAATGAACAGAAATCGGATTAATACGGACGACAGCATCGCAATCCCTGCGCCGGTAAGTCCAAGCTTTGGAACGAGCAGCATCAGCATCGGAATGACGAGCAGCAGTCCAAGCCCCTGAAGAATCGTGACAACCTTCGGTTTACCGAGCGCCATGAAAGCTTGAGCCAGAACCATCGTTCCACCGGATATGGAAACCTCCAGCAGCAGCAGCCTGAACACGCCGAGCGCCTCCCTAAATTCATTACCATACAGCAGAGTCAGGACATAAGGCGCAATGACCATAATGGCTGCCGATACCATGATGGCGATACAGGTACTAATGCGAAATACACGAAAGGTCAGCTGTACTACTTCTTCCTTCGGCAAGCCCGATGCTTTGGGAAACAACACCGCGATTATCGAAGTGGAGAAGACGTTGACCACCCGCGAGAGGCTGACTGCAACCGCGTAAAGCCCCAATTGCGCCGGGTTCAGTAACCCAACTATGACAATCTGATCAATATAATAAGAAAGATTACCCATTAAATCGTTACCGTAAGAGCCAATCCCATAACTAATTAATTGCTTGAAGGTTTGAAAAGCATCCTTCAAGATGATTTGATAGGCTTGAATTAAACGCAGTGTCGTCCATATATAGAAAGGAACCGCCGGAGCCAAATACGCGACTGCTGATGTATAAGCATGCATAGTTCCCGACAAGATCAGAATACCCAAGCAGGCCAGCGTACTTAATGGAATCAGAAACCGCAGCCGGTTGTACAGCTTGTATTCTCCTCTCACCTGCATCATGGCATTGTTGATTTGAGAGAGAACGATCAAGGGAACAAAGAGCATCGACCATTGTGAGAACAGCACGACATTATGGGAATAAGAATTGAGCCAATAGGGCAGAAAGATAATTCCCGCAGCCATAGCTATAGTTCCCGCAGCTAGCCCCATCCACAATGCAGTCGTATACAGCTTGGCAGCATCCTGTATGTTCTTTTTGACGTTATAAATTAATGCTGAAGGAATGCCGAAAGTAAAGCTGAAGGCGAGAAACTGTGACCATAACACCATGGCCGTCTGCTCGCCTCGTCCAGACGGTCCCAGAAAGCGTGCGGTTAAAATACCCGTAAGCATATTAATTCCTAATATCAAAATACTGAAGAGCATCGTTCTGATTGTATTCGCCATATTACTCTTACTGGACAATAGTGCTTTAAGTAACCCGAATATCGGCCTAATCCGTACTAACTTTAAGTTGATCTGCTGCTGCATCCGGGCTTCGCCTCCTTCCCTGTGTTATGGCTTTATGCGCCACGATCCCTATACCCACCATCTTCCACAGCAGAAAGCCCCTCAAGCCCGTATAGCCATTCTCAAACATCAAGCTCGCTATGCTGCCTATTATGGAGGCAACCGCCATACTTCGATATGATAAAAATCCAGCCATTTCCTCACTTCGTGTAATCAGATATTTGACCATCAGTGTCAGCCCTCGAAAGAATAGAAATCCTCCAATAATACCGAATGTAAGAAAGACGGCAACGAACCCGTTATCGAATATGCCAAATTCACCAAGTGCGCCCCCATTGTCCAATTTCGTTCCGACACCTATACTTCCGAGTCCTAATCCTTGCGGTTGGCTGAGCATCATAGGGAAAACCGTATGAAAAAAATCCAATCGTTCGTTGTAGGAATGGTCGTCCTGGATGGCTGTCATCGTTTCCAGTCTGGCAATAAGCACCTGAGCACCCGGCAGCTTCGGGATAATCCAGTACATAGCGGTTACAGCCACCCCTATTTGAGTTAGCAGCTTCCATTTATGCGTTCCCGATGAGAGCATCGTATAGACAGCAATATCGATGAATAGCAGCAGCCACGCCGAGCGAACAAGTGTGATGAGCAAGCCTACGGCTACCAGCAGGATACCAATCCAACCCAAGGCTCCGCGCCATCGTTTCTCCAGAATCATCGGTGCAAGCGCAGTCCCCATAAACATACCGGCAGGTCCCGGCGAATTCAGAGTGGAAAATACACGTATTTCCAGCGGATAGGGCTTGCCTATCGAGCTCATTTCCACATGATTCATCCAAAAAGCATCCCATGGCGGCACCGTCATATATTGGATAATTCCGTAAACCGCAACCAGAATCGCTATATTGGAGAAGGTGATAAGCAACCGGTCCAAATCTTTCTTTTCAAATGGAGCAACGGCAAAATACGGAATTAACAGCATCGGAATCAGGTAATTGACCAAATCGTAAAGGGTACCTACCCCGTTCTTCGTAAGACCGATTACACATCCGTAGAGCAAAGCCAAAGACAGGAATAAAAGCACTTTGCGAATGGGTGAGTCGATTTTGTGTATATTGGCCAGAACCGGAATAATGAGAACAGCGCTTGTAAGAAGCGGTGCCAGACTTAACATCGAAACGGAATGATAGGAGCCTTCCAGCCAATCCTCGATTCTTCTAATCTCAGGGCATACGGCCCAGACAAGCAAAATATAAGGGACAATCTTGCGTGATTCAAGCAATGCCATAACGAAGGCCGGGAACAGAATCACTGACAAGATTGCAATCTCTGTACTGATGTCATGGCTCAGGTTTGCGCTGGAAAAGCCAATAATGACAGAAACAAGCAATGCAGCACATACCCATAAGCCAACGACAGCCGCATTATTCATGAAGGGATATGAATACAGCTCTTTTATCGTTCTCATAAGCCCTCCGTCTTGTACGTATTGACAAGTCTTCTCTTCTTCCATAATGCAAGCAAGCCGTATACCAGTATCCCGATCAACACACCTGCTGTATCAAGAACAATATCCTGCGGTCTGGGCCCGCGATCGATCGCGAACAACTGGTGAAACTCATCCGTCACAGCAAAACAGACGGACAGCAAGAGTGTAATGATCATGGCATTGGGAAGTCGGAGCTTTGTCGTATAGCGGATACCTCTAAGCAAGCTTATGCTCAGCAGGAAATATTCGATGACATGGGCAAGTTTACGGATCATAAATTCAAGCACTCCACCCGGTCCGTCTTTATTGCCGTCAATCGTTAGTGAGCCGTATTGGATCTTGATGTTAGATAAATAATCGCTCACGCTAGTACTATGCACCACATGCGTTAGCTGCGTCTTGATCGTCTGCTGCTCGTAGGATTGGGAGGAAAGGACGAATATGACAGCCATCACGATAAGGGCAGGTACCCAATTAGAAGCCATCCTCCGGGTATTCCAGACGAATGATTCATCATTCATTACGCTCCCCTCCGTTTCAGCTTGAATTGCTTCCTGAACTCCTTCCATACCATAACGATAAACATGGAATCGTCGACCAAATAACGTTTCCACAGCCTTTTGGGCTCCTGTACAAGTCTCCAAAACCATTCAAATCCTGTTTTTTGCATAATATCGGGAGCTCTTTTGACCGAGCCAGAAATGAAGTCAAAGGTAGCCCCAACTCCAATAGAAACCGGAACCTGATAATTCAAGTAGTGCTGGTATATCCATTTCTCCTGCTTAGGAGCGCCTACGCCAACAAATACAATATCCGGCTTCGCCTCAATCAGCATCTGTACGATATGCCGGTTCTCCTCTTCCTTGTTTTCAAAGCCGTATGAAGGCGAATAACAGCCGACGATATTCATACCTGGAAATAAGGATTTAAGGTTTCTCATCGCTTGTTCTGGAATTCCAGCTGCAGATCCCAGGAAGAACAAACGGTATTGCCTATCTTCAAAAGCTTCTCCCAGTTTTTCAAACAGATCGGCACCGGATACTTTCTGCTTCAACGGCTTCTTTAGCACCTTCGAGGCCCATATAATCGGCATTCCGTCTGCAACAATCGCCCCGGCGTTTGAGTATACCTTTTGAAATTCGGTATCCTTTCTAAGCTTGATCAAATGATCGACATTGCAGGTTAAAATGTAGGAATGTTTGTTTTGGCGAATTACTTCATCAATGAATCCGAGCAGATCCATAAAATCATAATTATCAAAATTGACATTAAACATATTCACTCTACTCATGGGATCACATCTTCTTTTTTGGGGATTATCCTGGATAGCAGATACAGGCAGTTCAAGTACCAACAGAACGGAATAATGAATTGAACGGTAGACAATGTATTATCCGAAAAGGAATACAGGAAGAACCCGAATATAAATGCCAAATAATAAACCTTTATGCTGGGAGCTAGATTCCGGTAAATCAAAGCAAATACAATCAGCAGAGACAGAAATAGTAGTCCGCATCCGATGTAGCCGGAATCATAGTAGAAGCGAATATATTCATTATGCGGAACGACAAATCCCTTATATAAGCTACCGTCATTTGCAACCGTAACGGAGCCAAGCCCTCTGCCTGCCATCGGAGAATCTTCCACTCCTTTCAGGAAGAATGCCCAGGCTTCGGTTCTGCCAGATAAGTCAATTCCCGTACCTGTTTGACGTTCAAAGGAACGTTTCGTCATATTGTCCCACTGCACATACACAGCTGCCGCAAGCAAGGCTACGGAACAAACAAGCGGAATAATCAGCATAACCTTGCCTTTGACATATTGTCTGACGATATCAAAGAAGTAATACGCAACCATAGCCAGCATGGCTAGTATCGGACCGCGTGTTCCTGTTGCGATTAGCACTGCAAAATTGGCGGCTAACGTAAAATAAAAAAACTTCGCCTTATCCGGATTGCGTTTCGTTTCAATCAGAGCAATTGTAATTCCCAAAAAAGCCAGCATCGCCAAGTGCGGTGCAATATTCGCTCCCTGCACCCTGACAGCTCCTGTGAACTCGACATCAAGAAACGAATACAGATGTGCGAGCTGAAGGAGGAGTCCTGCTGCAACGCTTACCAGAGGAAGCAGGCAGATGATTTGAATATGCCGCTGCGCCATCTCCTTCTTCCATTGGATCAACAGAAAGACGAACGGCAGCGCAAGTCCGATAAAAGCTTTCAGCGATAAAGAAGCGCTTAGTCTCGGGTGCCATTCCGAGAAAAATAAAGTTAGAAACAGCATGGCGGCAAACGCAAGAATGGGATACACAAACCTCAAGCGAATTCCGTTTTGAAGCATGCAAGGGATAAGCAGCACCAGAATCCCAAGCTTATAC
This sequence comes from Paenibacillus periandrae, assembly GCF_022458865.1. Lineage (GTDB taxonomy): Bacteria > Bacillota > Bacilli > Paenibacillales > NBRC-103111 > Paenibacillus_S > Paenibacillus_S periandrae. The sequence continues at coordinate 291,336 of NZ_JAJNMU010000004.1, forward strand.
AACGAGATCATTTCAATACCGAACACATCAGCATCAATGATGTAGTTGACGGATATGGCCGTAGACAGTAGTACCGGGTAGCTGATTCGCGCCGGGTTATGAACGGTAACAGCCAGCAGGAGCAGGAGAGCTACTCCAAGGATACTTAAGACGGGCTGGTAAACCGCTGCGATTCCAGTTATCCATGCAGTGGATACATAGGCAGCTGTGACATATACCGGTTTTTTCAAATGTAGATGAAGGTCCGTCATAGGCACCCTCACCTGACCAGCGGCGTATTTCCGCGTCTCCTTAGCATATCGAGCGTACCGCGTATACTTTCCAGCCTACATTTGATCAGCAGCCTGCTGCCTTCATTGCGGGCGAATAAAGAAGCAGCAATAATGTAGAGCATTTTACCTGCCAGCGTACCGAGAAGGCTAACCTTACTACCAAAACCACTATGCATACATGCATTTGAAATCCCTTGATAATAGTACCTTTGTTGAATCCATTCCCGGGTCAACCGGCTGGCAGGGATAAAATGAACGACAGCCATCCCCGGATGATAAAGGATCGTTTTGCCTTCTTTTTTCATTCTATCGAATATCCAGGATTCCTCGCCTGACAGCAGCATGCTTCCTTTTCGGCCAAGATTCGTTGGGAAGGAATGGTTTTCAAAAAACGAACTGCGGATTGCCATATTAGCTCCATACGGATGACGTTTCGGCGGGTACTCTCTCACTGCACTACCCATATCCACAATCGTATACGGCAATTCAAGCGATGTAATCAACCAGTCAGGGCGATCGCTTTCAAAGTTAGGGCGAATAATGCCTCCAAGCGCATAAACGTCCTGCCTGCTTTCGAATACGGCAATAATCGTGCTGATCCATTCAGAGCAGGGGATAGCATCATCATCCAGAAATGCGATAATAGGTCCATTCGCCACCTGGATTCCTTTATTTCGCGCTGCAGACAGTCCTTGACTGGGCTCGAAGTAATAACCCACCTCCACATGACCCGTATTGCGCTTCATATAGGACTCCGCAACGCTGCGTGTATGGTCGGTGGAATTATTGTCCACAATAATCACCTCAGCCCTATCGAGACTGGACAAGCCCTGCAGGGATTCTAAAGTTATACGCAGCAAATCAGCCCGATTATAGGTGCATATCACGATGGAGACATGCAGCTGCTGGTTATTAGGCACCATGGATTTGCTCCCCTCCCTGTCTTTTACGAATTAAAAGGCATCTTTAGAGCCCAATAGTACAAATACAGTTTTAAATATAATTTTCAAGTCGAACCCTATACTGCGTTTTTTGATATAGTTCAAATCCAGCTCGACCATTTGCTTGAAGCTTACGCTGCTTCTTCCGCTTACTTGCCAAAGGCCTGTGCAGCCTGGCGTTACAACCAGCCTTTTTTTATCGTAATTTGTGTATTCTTGCACTTCGCTCGGAAGTGCAGGACGCGGTCCTACCAAGCTCATATCGCCTATCAATACATTCCATAATTGGGGAAGCTCATCGATGCTCGTTTTGCGTAAAAACCTGCCTGCACGAGTGACTCTCGGGTCGTTTTTCATCTTGAACATCGCACCGCTGACTTCATTCTGAGCCTTCAATTGCTCCTTTAATTGTTCAGCATTGGAAACCATGGATCTGAATTTGTACATCGGAAACTGTACCTCGTCCTTACCGACCCGATTTTGTTTGAAGAAAACTTTTCCCTTCGGGTCCTCTATTTTGATCCATGCAGCTACAAGGACCAATAAGGGGAGTAGGAACAGGATTCCGCATAAGGATAAGCTTATATCCAGCATACGTTTCATAAACAGATATGCAGCGTAGCTCTTCTCCTTGTGGGCTACATTGCCATAATATCTCTTGTGCGGTACAGCATAATCATAATCCTCCCGCAGTTCTCGCAAACCCATTGTCCCTACCTCCTTTATGATCGAGTATGGACGGATACTGTTCTGTGATGAGCATGGAAGCCATAGCATCCAACACCGGGTGACGAAGGTCCTTACTTTGCAGAGCAAAGCTTAGTGTGGTGAGAATGTAACCGAGTCGTTCGCCTACGTCAAACCGAATCCCATCAAATTGATAGGCGAGCACCTGCTCGATTTGATTCAGCTTTTGAATGGCGTCCGTTAATTGAATTTCTCCACCTGCCCCCTTCTCTTGAAGCTCCAGAAACTCAAAGATTTTGGGGGAGAATACGTAACGGCCCATAATCGCCAAATTGGAGGGAGCCGTTCCAGGCTCAGGCTTTTCTACAAAATCATTCACCTGATACAACCGATCCTGCTGTCTACCGGGATTAATAATACCGTAACGGTGGGTCATATCCGATGGTACCTTCTGAACACCTATAACAGAATTTTCGGAGCTTTCATATTGGTCAATAAGCTGCTTCAAGCAAGGAACCTTGCTAGTGACAATATCATCACCAAGCAGTACACCAAACGGCTCATTCCCAATGAATCTCCTTGCGCACCAGACTGCATGTCCCAAGCCTTTAGGCTCCTTCTGCCGAATGTAATGGATTTCCACTTTGGCGGAACGCTGTATTTCCCTCAGCATTTCCAGCTTGCCGGTTTCGAGCAGCTTGCTCTCCAATTCAAAAGCATTGTCGAAATGGTCCTCAATCGCTCGTTTGCCTTTACCAGTCACAATAATAATATCCTCAATCCCAGACTCAATTGCTTCTTCCACGATATACTGGATAGTTGGCTTGTTGATGATTGGAAGCATTTCTTTGGGCATTGCCTTCGTAGCTGGCAAGAACCGTGTTCCTAATCCTGCTGCAGGAATAATTGCTTTCTTCACTTTTTTCATCTCTCTTATCCTCCTATCGATTTGTGGAAGCTCACTCTTATTTGTTTATGATCATACCCAGCATCCTGGCCCCTGATTGTTCAAGCCTCTCCTTGGCTTGTTTGGCCCACTCACGTTTAGTCCTGTCTTGTTTGACAACCAGCATGATACCGTCGCTGTACTCTGCAAGCAGCCCGGCATCTGTAAAATCCAATACGGACGGCGAGTCCAGAAGAACCACATCGTATTGCTGTTTTAAATGATCCAACAGCTCCGCCATTTTTGGGGAACCCAGCAGCTCCGAAGGATTAGGTGGCTGCCCTCCCGACGTAATCAGATGCAGATTGGGAAGTGCGGCCTTGGAAGTGCAGCCTTGAACAGGAGCAGCCGACTTTAGATATTGGGCAAGTCCAGCATCATTAGGCAGACCGTATATCGCGTGTAAAGAAGGCTGGCGTAAATTACAATCGACGACAACGACCTTCTGACCGTCCTGCGCAAAGGTGACAGCAAGATTGGATAAGGTAGTCGTCTTGCCTTCCTGTGCTTTAGGAGATGCAATCATGAGGACGATTCCCTCATCCGACTTTTTAAGTCTCTTGTGCCTGATTGAAGTACGTAAAGACCGATAAGATTCGGCAACGGCAGAGCTTGGATCAGTCTTAGTGACAAGTACATTACTTAACAGTGACATAAGTTTGATCACTCACCTCTTCGCTCATGTTTTTAGATCGTTTTCGTTTGTTAGTTTTCTTTATCGTTCCAATCGTTGCAAGAACCGGCAAACCTACATAATGCTCAGCTTCTTTTTCGGAACGAAGGGTGTCATTTATATTTTCCAGGAAGAATACCACACCGAGAGCCGCCATCGCAGAAAGAATGAAACTGACGGCGAGATTCATCGCGATACTGGCATTTTCCGGAGCAGGCAGTTTACCCAGATTAGCGGGAGAAAGAATCTTGACATTGTTCACATTCATTAAGCTTGGGACTTCGTTTATAAAGGTTTGTGCTATTTCGTTGGCAATCAGAACCGCCTTGCCATAATTGCTGTCTTCCACTTCGATTTTGATGAGGTTCGTCTTATCGACGGAGCTTACTTTCAGTTTCTTGTCCAATTGTTCTCTTGTCAGCTGCAGTTCAGGGTGGTTAGCAATTAATGCTTCGGTAATCGTGTTTGATTTGATGATCTCCTTGTAGCTTTCGATCAGATTTAGATTCATGTTGACATCATTAAGGCTGATAGATTCTGAGTCCTTCATGACACTGTTGACCAGCAGTTGGTTAGTTGCAAGATATACAGGCTGGACGAACGTCTTACTGACGTAGTAAGTCATTACACAAGAGAGCAGAACAAACAGTGCAATCAACCATAGTTTTTTTCGAACTATGATGAAGTAATCAAGTATCGTTTTCTCCATGTCATCCTCCCGTATCCTAACTATCGATTATTTTTGCTCACCCTATGTCGAGAATTCTGCTTATAGATAAATCTTATAGTAACGCTGGGACTTTGGGTATTATCCGATGTTATGATTTTTGAAGCTATTTTGTGCAGGGTTGTCCCCCTCTATTTAATATCTGAAAAGTATACTTTTGTACCAGATGAGAATATGGCAAATCAAAAAACCTCCCAAAAGGACTTAGCCTTCAGGAGGTAGTAGGTAGGATAGGGTGCACCCGAATCTTATGAGAAATAGGATTACTGGAAATTTTGATGCATGGAGCCTGCAGTGTCCATAGAAAAGTTAACAAGTCCTCTGGAATGTGCGTATAAAGCAGCCTGAGTACGATCGTTCAAATTCAATTTACTTAGAATTTGGCTTACGTGTTTTTTAACGGTAAATTCAGTAACTACCAGTTTATCCGCTATGCCGCTGTTAGACAACCCTTCTCCGAGGCCGATGAGAACCTCACGCTCTTTGGGAGTTAGTTTATGCAAGTCATTGTCATCATCTTTTTTGAACAAAATCTCCATCAGACCAGGGTCATAATATTTCTTGCCTTTGAAAATAAGCTTAATAGCCAATAACAACTCTTCAGGAAGCGCTTCTTTCAGCACATACCCTTCCGCACCAGCAGCCTCGGCCCTTCTAACGTCCATCTCCATCATCGAAGAAGTCAGTATCATGCAACGGCAGGATGAATCCTTTAACTGCTCAACAACTTCAAATCCTGATCGGTTGCCCAGCTTAATATCCACAATAGCCAAGTCAGGCTTCGTTTCTTCGATCAACTCTATCGCTTCTTCAACCATTTCAGATTCTCCCATAATTTCGATATCGTGTTCAAGAGTCAGTACCGCCGACAATCCTCTTCTCACCAACGGATGATCATCTACAATAACAATCTTCATACTCAAGCACCTACTTTCGTATATTGGGAGATCTAATTTCTTTTTTCGTAATAATCAATAGGCATTATGACTAGGATTTGGGTACCCTTTCCCTGATTGCTGCGAATTTCAATAGTTCCGCCTAAGGATTGCACAAGAAACTTCATGTTACTGACACCAAGTCCGTTAAGCTTCGGATCGGATAATCGTCCAAATACATCAAAACCATCTCCGTTATCATTCACAACCAGCCTGGCTTCACCCGTCGCTAGAATTAACTCTACTTCAATGGAACTGCTGCATCCGTGACGAATGGCATTACCGGCCGCCTCGGAAATAATCCTGAAGAAGGCCTTCTGATGATTAACAGGCAGACGATGCTCGTCCCCTGTTACCTTCATGCGGATTTCCACCGTATGCAGCTTGGACAAGCTGTCCAGATGGGATGTGACCGTGCTAACCCAAAAGGAGCTACCGTTTTTTCTGGAGCTTAGACTATAAATGGATGAGCGAAGTTCTTGTGAAGCGATATTGGATGATTCGAGAATGAGCTGTAGCTGCTCCTTCAATTGCTTTTCCGGGATGTTTGGCCATTGTCGAATTAAAGAATGTGTGGCATACACAATACCGAACATATGCTGTGATACACTATCATGCATTTCAGCAGCGATCCTGTTCTGTTCCTCAATAATGATCAATTGATTCTCGATACGCTCAAGCTGATGCCTTTCCAGAACGATGGCACATAGCTCAGATAGAAAATAAAGCTGCTGAACGAACCAGTGTTTTCCTTCCTCCTGAGAATAAGCCTCCATCTTGATACCGAGCACTCCCCAGAATCTTGTTGTAGATTTGACCGGCATAATCAAATATTCACCGTGAAAAAACAGGTTGACTAACAATGGGCTATCCTGGCTTTGAAATTCCTTCGATCTCGATTCCATTGCAAAACCTATCGACGCCACGACTTCACTGCCCGTGGTTCCGTGGACAATTAATCGCTCATCATCTTCATTGGCGTTTGAGTCCCAAAAAAAAGCCATTTTCTGGTCGGTCAACCTTAACGCAAACTCAGTAAATATCTTTCTTAGGTTGCCTGATTCGCTTTGGGCTGCTGCTTCTACGATTTGATATAGCGACTTGATATGCCATAACGTCTCGTTGGTCCGTGTGTTCGCCCTCTCCAGCTTGTTCTTCACATCGTTTAATACATGAATGAAAAAAATCATGTGCAGGAGCAGCAAGTAAAAGTAGCTGTTGTCCAATAAAAAGGTCCCAATCGATTCATAGCTGCCGCCAGACATGTAATAAAAGAATGATGTAGCAAGCAGCAAGTACCCCAGCAGCAATAAACAGCCGTAAGCAGCAGAGATATAGCTGGCCGCGATTAACGATGGGTTCATGACGCACCATAGAAATGGGCTGTCGAATCCGCCTGTGAATAGGAGTTGAAGAAACATCCCCACCGTTTCCAGACATAAAATTGACTTGAACTTCCATGGGGATTCTTGGATCCTTTTATAAATATTTGTGATTCCTTTTACAAAAATAAACAACGCCAAAATTATACTCAACTTAAACATGAATGGCGGATCCCTGTCGCCTAATAAATAAATCAGAGAGGTAAGTAAGAGTGAACAGTACCGAAAGAAATAAATTGCGCGGTCCTCTTTGACCGCAATTGCTTTCACCAGCATCACCATCCCTTATTATCCTGTTTGCTAAACATTTTCTTCAATTACACAAATACCAAGAACATTGGGCGATCTGATGAATTTGTTAAATCTCCCCTGTCTAACTATGAATTGTAACACTTATGTAGAGACTTCAATGATAGTTACCCAAAAACCAGCTTTTGAAACATATAAAATGATAAAAATCAACAACCAGATTTTAACTATAAACTCTTATACAATTCGCATTTTTGATTAATTTTTGTGTCCTTTATCACAAAAATGAGTCTTTTTTGGGTGACTGGCCCTACATGTTCTGAAAATGCGTACCTAATATTTACCATTGGTCATGTAACGTTAACTTTTTTTCAGGATCATTCAGCCTCTTTCCAAAACATGCAGTACTATTTGCTCTCCTACCAAAGTCTGACTTTTTTCTTGATTATTTTGTAAAAGGATGTGCAGAATCCTTAAACACCGCCGCGCTTGACTACACTAGTGAAAGAGACATATATTCGGTTCGAGCTAACAACAAAGCCTTAAGAGCGTATTCTTATCATAATCCAGCCAATTCCGGTACATGTGCAAAAAATACCCTTCAAAACCACAATCCAAGTGGAGATGAAGGGTATTTTACATGTTCGGTTCTTTACACCTTGTTATTTACCATTGAGTGCTTGTATGCTCTCAATAAACTGCCTGATTTCCCCTTCACATACGGATTGCCCTGTACCCGCAGGACCAGCTGCCCGTTGAATCAGCTCAAGTCCATCAATCGCTGCACCTGCGCACCTTGGAATGAGATGGATATGCAGATGTCTGACAACCTCTCCCACGGTCAGCGTATATACCCTTTCAGCCTGCAGCTCCCGATAGAGCATTTCTTCGAGCTGTGCAATGATCTCAGGAAGCTCGTTTTTTTCATCCAACGTTAAGTGATGCCACGATTCAACATGCCTCTTCGGCTCCACATACAAATAACCAACAAGCTGCTTTTCCACAGGAGCATGGTAGACCACATAATGGCCTTTCTCCATAACAAAATACGGATCGGAGCTTTGCTCCTTCAAGCAAATTTTACAATTACTCATAAGTACCGCCTTTTCCTTTAATTTTTCCGGGGCTGACTCCAATATATTTCTTGAACAGCTTGCTAAAGTAGGCCTCATCTTTAATCCCTACCTGCTCCGCAGCTTCATATACCTTCAGGTTTCGTTTTAAAATTAATTCTCTGGCTTTTTCCATCTTGGTGCGATTCACAAAATTAGTAAAGCTATCGCCCATTTCTTTCTTGAAAATGTAGGAAAAATAGCTTCTGCTCATGTTTGAAAATTTGGCCGCATCCTCAAGTGAAATATTTTGTTCAATATTGTCGTAAACAAACCTCTTGACGCTCATAATTTCAGGCCTTGCCGCCTCTCCCTTGATGGAAAGCATCGACTGGATGTACCCGGCAATAAATTCCTCTACGTATCCTTTGATGTCATGCATCGTTTCTGCGTCTAGGATCATTTCCGTCCATTTCATGTTTGAATCGTTGTACGCCGGAGGCATATGCTCCTCATAAGGCTTGAATACCTTCATGAAAATGTACAGCACATTTAATATGGCCATCTTGATCCTCATCGGATGATGGATCCTCTTGGACAAAATCGTGTTAAAAAAACGGTCGATGACAATCTTCACACCGTCATAATCATTAGCATGAATATATTCAATCAACAGCTTCTCTTCCTCTAAGCCGAAAATAATTTCTTTATCTATGAACTCCGTCATACCGTCGACAAAAATAATACATTCTCTCCCTTGGTAGAAACGGTATCCGGAAGCACGTTTGGCTTTACTATAGAGCACAGGAACATCCTTCAGGCTGTTGGTCCTTCCCGAAACCGCAAAAGAAATGGTTATGTTTAAATAGCGTTTGAGAGAATGATTCATTTTGCGGTAAAATTCAGTCATCAATTGCTGGTTTGACGCTGCATGAACCGAGGCGTCCAGCAGGATCAAATAATCCCCATCATCCAACTCGGCAAACTCGGCTTTCGTAAATTCGGCAAGCCCTTCCTTCAATATATTAAGAAACGAAGAGCTTAACAAATGACTGTCTCTCAATCTGCTTTTGGTTGGGGCATTAAAATAATCATCAATGGTACAGTAAATAACAAGGAAATGACCAAAATCCGGCTGAACCTGCATAATCGACGCTTCCTTTTGAAAATCGGAATAAGCGATAGAGCCGCTCACCAATTTCTTGTACAGCCCGTTTTTTATGACCTGTTTATTCGCTCTTAGCACCGATTCAAAATTGATTTTCTCTTCATTTTGCAGCCTTTCCTTTTCCACCTGCGCCTTTGTTTTGAGCAGCACCTCCAAAAGACCATCCGGCTGCATAGAAAGCTTCAATATATAATCCTCGGCTCCAAGTCTCATCGCCTTTTTGACGGCATCCATCTCATTATGACAGCTTAAAACGATGACTTTGATATGCGGGTAACGGGTTGACAGTTGTCCAATCAGCTCCAGGCCATTCATATTCGGCATTAATATATCAGTAAGCACGATATCGGGACGGGTTTTCTCAATCAGCTCCAACGCCTGCACGCCATCCTCCGCTTGCCCGACAAATTCAAAGTCGTACTTTTCCCATTCAATACATGACTTGATACCTATTCGGACTAATGCTTCATCGTCCACGATAATGACTTTTAGCATGGGATTGACCACCCTTTCCTTCAAGCCTTAATAGGAATTGTCTTCCTCTTTGATCATCGCCGGGATCATTACAGACACCGTTGTCCCTTCTCCCCCGAATGACGATATTCGCAATCCGAACGGCTCACCATATTTAAGCTGTAATCTTTCATGAATGTTTCGGAGGCCTACGCCGCTGAATTTGTGCTGAATTCCTGTATCTTCGCTCGCCTCATTAAAAATTTCATGGATTCTTCGCTCGTCAATTCCTTCCCCGTTGTCGGTCACATCGATCCGCAAGCATCCTGCTTCCAGCTGCGCTCCGATCTGGATCTGGCCGCCGGTTTTTTTGTTCTTGAGCCCATGCAGAATGCAGTTTTCCACTACCGGCTGCAGCAACAGCTTGATGATCTGATACTTCTCCAAGCTCGGGTCGATCTCCATCTGCAATTCAAAACTGTCATTATAACGAGCGCTTTGGATGTTCATGTACGCTTTAACGAGATGCAGCTCTTCTTTTAAGGTGATTTCCTCGTCGCCTTTCTTCATACTGACCTCCAGAAGCCTTCCCAAATCGGCAATCATATTCGAGGCATTCCCCGCCCCGTTCATCATCGCCGTCCATTTAATAATATTTAACGTGTTAAACAGAAAATGCGGGTTAATCTGCGCCTTCAACGCTTCATATTTCAGTTCTTGTTCTCTGCTTTGCTCTTCGACTACCTTAAGAACCAGCTCATCAACCCTTTTAAACAGATGGTCAAAGCTTCTGACGATACTGTTCACATCGTTGGAGTACGTAATATCCTTCGTACCCAGGCTGTAAACCCCGATTTTTTTCTTCCTTAAATCTTTAATAAGCAGCTTTAAAGGATTGGTAATATACAGAATCAGCGAAACGCTCGACAATAGAAATAAACCAAATACAATATAATTAATAGTCAACACCTGATTTTTAAGGCTTGACGTATTTTTCATCACATCTTCATAAGGAATAACCGATACGACCGTCCAGTTCAGCCGGTTGAGAATATAATAAGTAACCATATACCGCTTTTTGTCAGAAGCCCCGATAAAATACCCCTTTTGCGTACCGTACAGCTTCAGGTCCTGCTTCACATTGTTAATATCGTTGATCTCAACCTCGCCTGAGGTTTTAATAATTCGATCCTGACTATCCAGCAGCAGAATCGAGCCTTTGGAACGAACTGTGAACAACGATACAAAATTATCCAGGTCCAAATTAATCATCACGACACCGAGCATTTCACCGGTAAAGCTGCTCTTGACCGACTTGGCAAGGGATACGTATTGCTTATCGTCATTTAAGTTGGACGAATGGTACATGAAGGGAACCGTCCAGACCGAATCTCTTTCATGGCGAATGAGCGAATTAAACCACTCATCCTCTTTCAGCCAAAAGCCGAATTCTTGCTTGAAATTCAAATACTCTTGGTTCTTATCGATATCGCTTACAATATTACCCATTACATTGCTGACAATGCCATCGGGGCTGATCATGATTAAATGCGCGTTGTAATTGAAAAAATTGTTGTTTTTTGTATAATTCAGGCGATTCTCGATCTTGGACATTCTCGCATAATCTTCAGTGGTCAGCTCTTGCGGAAGCTTCATCCTGCTGAATGCCTGAAAACCGGGGTTCGGGCAAAAGCGCTTAAATTCGATGTGATCGTATCATCCAGACTTAACACATTCGATATCTTCATCATGTCCAAAGTCACATTCTCGACCTGATTGCCCACCTGCTCAAGGTTGCTGATTAACAGGTCGGAGGTTTCTTTCTCGAATAACGTCTCCGTATGCTTAAAATTGATGTTCAACGAAAAGAAGACGGCTGTAAAAACAAGTATGACAATGGAAATGATGATCCGAATCTGCAGATTGCGATACAAAAAACCAATCCATTGCTTCATCTTGTACAGAATTGGTTTCCCCTCCTAAAAGGCTGGTGAATAAGTCCCGCTACGCGGTCAGATGTCCTTCCTACCGCTGCGGTGAAAGCACTTTGTAAATATGATGTTGAATCTATTGTACTGAACTCTTATAGGACGGGCAACCTTTATATAAGCAGCCCCCAGACAAAATGACCTGGGGGCTGCCAAAGCTCGGGCGGCCATTACTTGATAAATGTATCCTCCAGCGTAATGCCGGATTGGAACGATAAGAATCCCGGCATGTTCTTAAATCCTTCGACGTTCGCCTTCATTCCAAAGGCTTGCTCGCGCCAAGATAAATACACGAACGGCGACAAGTCCAGCGCACGGTCAATCAATTTTTCATAGATTTCCTTACGTTTCGTATCATCCAGCTCTTTTCTTCCGTCGATCAGCAGCTTGTTAATTTGTGCGTCATCAAAGAAAGCTGAATTGTTAAGTCTTGCAGGGCCGCCGGTGTAGAAGTTGCTCAGCCAGTCTGCATCTGTTATATCCCCCGATGTACCCGCCACAACAAAATCATAATTGCCTTCGGTATTTTTCTTCACACGGGTAGCCCAATCAGGAAGGTCAAGCTCAATGTCAATCCCAACCTTCTTTAGCTCGGACTGAACAGCAACCGCCGTTTGCTGGTGGAATGAAAATTGTGAAGTAGCTAGCAATCGCGCTTTAAAGCCGTTAGGATAACCCGCTTCTGCAAGAAGCTTCTTCGCCTTTTCAATATTGTACTCGAAATAGTTCTCATTCTTTTCATTATAACCCATATAACCTTGCGGGATAGCCATACCGTAGATCGGCTTCCCGCGACCGTTGAACGCTGTGTTGATAATCGACTTGCGTTCGATCGCATACGAAATGGCCTTTCTGACTCTAGGATCGCTGAACGGTGCAAACTGCGTATTGAATTGCAGCTGCATAAAAGGTCCGCTTACACTATCAAGCTTCAGCTTCGTGTCCTGCTCAATCGCAGCCGCGTCCTTCCAAGGCACATAGTCGATCAAATCCACATCGCCGGCTTTAAGCGCATTGACTCTTGTGTTCTCATCCGGATAAAAAACGAATCTTATATTATCCAGCTTACCCTTATCCTTCTTATAATACCCATCGAACTTTTTCACAACAAACTCTTGACCCTTCGTCCATTTAACAAACTGAAAAGGACCTGCTCCCATTGGGGCTGAGTTCAAGTCGCCATTTTTCTCCTCGGTCCACTTCTTAGATACAATAACCGACTCGGGTAGAGCTAAGTAGTGAATGAAAGGAGCGGATGGCTCTTTTAATATGAAAGCAACCGTTTTGGCGTCAGTCGCTTCAATCTTGTCGATGACAGATAATTCATTGCGGAACGTCCCGTTATTTTTCGGATTCGCGATTCTCTCGAAAGTATATTTCACATCCTCAGCGGTTACAGGATCGCCGTTTTGAAATTTAGCGTCGCGAAGCTTAATTGTGTACGTTTTCTTATCAGATGATAAAGAATAAGACTCCGCCAATTCATTGCTTAACTTACCTTCCTTGTCATAATTGACCAACCCGCGATAGATAGCAAGTTTGATCGTTCGTCCTGGACCGTTCTGCACCAGCGGGTCCATGCTCGTCGGCTCGCCGGATAGACCGAAGATGAGGTTGCCGTTTTTAGTACTTCCTTTATCCGTGTTGTCGGCTTTGGCAGAATCCGCCGCTTTGTTCGGCTCAGCCCCTCCACAGCCGCTCACAATCAAAGCAACAACCATAATTAAGAACATCATTCTAGACAAACGCTTCACCATACTTCATGCCTCCCCTTATTGTTTATAATACGGTATTTATAATAGGGACATCCATTAAAAGTCCGGTGAATAAGGAGCGAAGCGACCAAATTGACCTGGAGAAGCGTTATACATTCCAAAAAATATGGAAACAACAGCGATCGAAAGGATATTTGGTCGCGCAGCGGAGACTTATTTACCGGACTTTTAGAAATGGTGCCATTATTACCAAAAGCTTAAGAGCGGTTTAATTTCGGATCCAAAATGTCTCTCAGACTGTCTCCCAACAAATTGACGGCTAGAATGGTGATGCCTAAACATAGAGAAGGCCAAACGGCATACATCGGGTTCAAGCTAATATACCCCCTTGATTGACCAATCATTTGCCCCCATGAAGGTTCAGGGGGAATTACGCCTAATCCTAGAAAGCTAAGTCCGGATTCAAGAAGAATGGCGGCAGCTATAGTCAAGCTGATCTGGATGATCAGCGGGGACATAATGTTGGGTAAAATACAGCCGAACAACACCCGCATATGAGATGCCCCCAATGACAGTTCACTCTCTACATATTCCTGCTGCTTGACCTGCAAGGTCGATGAGTAGGCGATCCGTGCAAAGTGAGGAGCATAGACGATTCCGATAATAATGATCAGATTTTTGATGCCTGCTCCCCAGAAGCCTACGACCATCAATGCCAGCAATATCGGCGGGAAGCACAAAACGATATCCACAGCCCGCATAATCGTTTTTTCAACAATTCCCCGGAAGTAGCCTGATACGATCCCGAGCAGCAGCCCAACGGTAAATGCGACTATAGTAGAGCCTATCGCTACAGTAAGCGAAGGGCGTATTCCCAAAATTAGCCTGCTTAATATGTCTCTGCCAAATTCATCCGTGCCGAAGGGATACTCCGGCAGGGTAGATTTCAGTACGATATCGGGATGGATTTCCAGCGGATCATGAGGAATGATCCACGGTCCGATCGCGGCAATGATTAATATAGGAAGCAGCACTAAAAAGCTGATGACAAACGTTCTGTTCCTGATGCACTTGTTCAGCATACATCCAACTCCTTGACGATATTCGGCATCTCACAGTACGTGCTGCCTTTGGCTTTAGCGAACTCTTGGGTCCATAAAGCCATACAACAGATCAACCCATATGTTAACTACGATAAAGAATGTGGCCATAACGACGATACAGCCCTGAATTAAAGGATAATCACGGTTGGCTATCGATTTGACCAGCAGCGTACTCATTCCCGGCCAGTTAAACAAATACTCGATGAGCACCGTACCCCCGATCAGGTTGCCGAGCTGCAGGCCGATGATCGTGATGACGGGAATAATCGCATTCCGGAAAGCATGCTTAGAGATAATCTTCCACTCTGGTACCCCTTTTGCTCTAAGCGTTTGAATAAAATCCTTATTTAATACCTCCAGCATCGACGAACGCGTCATTCTTGCGATCGAAGCCGCCAAGCCGAGTGCCAGCGTTAAAGAAGGCAGGATCAGGCGCAGCATATGCTTACCCGGGTTATCGGTAAATTCGACAAAGCCGCTGGCAGGAAGCCATTGAAGCTTGAAGCTGAACATGAGAATCATAAAGGCGCCCAGCACATAGACGGGGAAAGAAACGCCTAATGCCGCCACAGACGAAAGCGCCAAATCAATGAAGCTCTGCCGTTTCAAGGCAGCGGCAATACCAAGCGGCACTCCGATGATCATGGCGAGAATGATCGATACAATCGCCAGCTCTATGGTGTTCGGAAGCCTTTGCGAGATATATGTGTTGACCGGGGTTTTATCATAAAGAGATTGCCCCAAATCAAATTTCACAAAGTTAACAAGCCAATTCCAATACTGCATAAATAAAGGCTGGTCCAGCCCAAGCGTATGGCGCATTTCCGCCACTGCCACAGCGTCTCCTCCTCTTTCCGTACCCAGTACGAGAACGGCAGGATCACCTGGCATAAAGTGAATCAACGAAAACACCAAAGTACCGACGACAAGCACCTGAACGATAAGCAGCACTACTTTTTCACCCAAATAACGTACCATTCGATCACCCTCTATTCAGCAAAACCGGTTGTTGTACTTCTGCACTTGCGTTTGTAAATAAGTGGCATGCAACGGCATGCCTGTCGCTTAGCTCAATAAACTCTGGTGCGACCTCGCTGCAAATCGGCATGACCTCCTTGCACCTTGTACAGAACCTGCAGCCTGTCGGCGGATTAACAGGGCTTGGAACGTCGCCGCTCAATATAATGCGCTCCTTGTTGAAATCGGGGTCCGGCATCGGGATGGCGGACAGCAGCGCTTTCGTATATGGATGTCTGGCATTAGCGTATAATTCCTCAGCATCGGCAATCTCGACAATACTCCCGAGGTACATGACAGCTATACGGTTGCTCATATGCTTGACGATCGATAAATTGTGGGAAATAAACAAGTAGGTCAAACCAAATTCTTTCTGCAGATCGTCGAGCAAATTGAGAATCTGGGATTGGATAGACACATCCAAAGCGGATACAGCCTCATCGCATACGACAAGCTTGGGATTTAACGCAATCGCCCGTGCGATTCCGATCCGCTGCCTCTGGCCCCCTGAAAATTCATGAGGATAACGGTTGATATATTGTGGACTTAGGCCCACTAATTCCAGCAGACGCTTAACCCTTTTGTCCTTGTCCGCTCCGGCAGCCGCACCGTGAATTTCAAACGGCGCTCCTATGATCTGTCCAACCGTTCTTCGCGGATTTAGCGATTCGAACGGCTTCTGAAACACCATCTGAAATTTGCCGCGCTGCTTCCTTAAATGCTCGCCCTTCAATTTCAACAGGTCGATATTTTCAAATTTAATTTCACCGCTGTCAGCATCGGTAAGCCGCATAATGACGCGGGACAGCGTGCTTTTCCCACAGCCGGATTCACCGACAAGTCCGAAGGTCTCCCCCTTGAATATGGAGAAGCTGACATCGTCAACCGCCTTGACATATCCGAGCCGTTTTGAAAAAAAACCCTTTTTTAAAGGGAAATACTTTTTAACGTTGTTAACCTCCAAAAGAATCTCCTTCATCCCGCCTCACCTTCCCTCCATGCCTGATCCAGCTTCCAGCAGCGAGCCTTGCCGTTATGACAGGCTTGCATCATCTCCGGTTCTTTTTGCCGACAAATATCAGCCGCATCCGGGCATCTGGGGCTAAACCGGCAGCCGTCCGGCATCGAGCTGATGCTCGGAACGATGCCGCTAATGCTGTAAAGCTTTTCATTCTTTTGACCCATATGAGGGATCGATTTGATGAGTCCTTGGGTATACGGATGCTGCGGATTGTGAAAAATCGACCTGACATCCCCCTCCTCCATGACTTTTCCCGCATACATAACGGCAACACGGTCAGC
Source organism: Paenibacillus periandrae (assembly GCF_022458865.1). Taxonomy (GTDB): domain Bacteria; phylum Bacillota; class Bacilli; order Paenibacillales; family NBRC-103111; genus Paenibacillus_S; species Paenibacillus_S periandrae. The sequence continues at coordinate 307,946 of NZ_JAJNMU010000004.1, forward strand.
CATTTCGGCTACAACTCCGAGGTCATGCGTAATCAGCATAATGCTCATATTCATTTCGTTCCTGATTTTTTTCAACAATTCCAGAATTTGCGCCTGCACCGTCACATCTAGCGCCGTAGTGGGCTCGTCCGCAATAAGAAGCTTGGGGCTGCATGACAGCGCCATCGCAATACTGATTCGCTGGCACATCCCTCCGGAAAGTTCATGGGGATAAGCATTCATACATCGTTCCGGGTGAGGGATGCCAACTTGCTTTAGCAGTTCTATCGCTTTGTCGTACGCATCTTGATGCGATATTTTCTGATGTATTCGAACGGCTTCAATAACCTGGCTGCCGCAAGTATATACGGGATCCAAAGCCATCATCGGGTCCTGAAAAATCATCGCGATGGACTTCCCCCTAATTTGTGACATTTCCTTTTTTTTAACCTTTAGCAAATCCCGACCTTCAAACGAGATCTCGCCTGTCGTTATTTTCCCTACCGCGGGAATGAGATTCATCAGGGAAAGCGAGGCTACGGTTTTCCCACTCCCGCTTTCGCCGACAACACACACGATTTCCCCCTTATTAATCGTTAAATTAACGCCGCTAATCGCCGGGAACACACCCTTGTCCGTCTTAAACTCTGCAGTCAGGTTGCTAATTTTCAATAGGGCATCACTCATAAGTATCACTCCCAGCTTTGTTCGCCCGACAACGATGTAATCGCTCCAAGACTATTTGTATCGCACTACATCTAACATGAATATAACATAATTTATTAATCTCTCTATAACTCATTATAGATATATGTCATATTTCATACCATGCAATACCGTATGTTTTCCTTGTAAATTCATATCGTATTTTATAAAAAAAGCACGATCCTGAATCAGCCGGGAAGAACGATTCTGATTTGATCTACGATATTCAGAATTTGTTGTATTATCGTCTTATAATTGAAAGTACATGCCATCTACATTTGAAACCGGAATCGGTCACCACGGGAAATAATTTTAACATATTCCATAACCTGTCTTTGCTCTGAATATACCAATGCAGTCATCAGAAACATGGACGCGCCTTTCGCGGTATTCAACAGTCTGCTCTCACTCGGTGAAGCGTAGACGAGCTCCAGCGTTTTACTAGAATATGCAGGCCGCAGGCCGTATCTTTTGTCCAGTATCTGATACAAGGATTGGTCAATCAGATTTTCATGCTGAATCCCTGGACACCGTTCCACCGACAAGTAGGAGGTTTCCAGCGAAACCGGTTCATCGTTAATGAGCCGGAGCCGCTGAATTTCAGCGATCCCGGAGTTTTCCGGCACTCCCAGCAATAAGGCCATCTTCGGGGACGCAGGCGTGACTTTGATGTCCATGGATTTGGCTCCTGCAATCATCCCTCGTGCCTGCATACGATCCGTGAAGCTGGTCACATTAACAAGCTCCCGTTCGATTTTCGGCTTGGATACGAAGGTCCCTTTGCCCTGCCTCCGGGCTAATATCCCGTCATTCACCAAATCCTCAATCGCTTTGCGGACGGTAATGCGGGAAACTCCATACTCTGCGGCTAAATCCAGCTCGGCGGGAAACCTGTCGCCAAACTGAAGCTGATCCGATTGAATCAATTCCCGGAACTGCTCGGCCAGCTGGACATACAGCGGAGTTGAAATAGCGGGATCCAGTATGTTCTTCATGAGGCGTTCACCTGCCTTTATCAATGACTTCGGGCTGCTCTTTGCTCAGGCAACAGCTTATGTCTCACTTTGAAAGGAACAACTCGGCTACACCATCCGTTTGTAGGAAAAACGGCCACGGCACAGTGAAATGCATCTGTACCATGACCGCAGGAATGGTTGTACGCTTGCTGCAAATTAATAAGGAACCTTGAACATGTAACGCCGGGTTTCAAGCGGATGATTTCTGGTTTTCGACAGCGCCAAGGCAAACATGCGCAGTACGACATTGATGACGAGCGGAGCCAGATACCCTTTCATTTCTTCATCAATGCCGGTAAGATCAAAGTTATTGGCATCGACCACAATCAGCTTTTCACCGTATTGTTTAAGGAACGTCAGCGCCCGCTCTTCCAAAGGACGGGTTTCATCCAAGCCCATTAACAGAATGAATGGAACGTCCTTATCCAGTATCTCGAATGGTCCGTGGAAAAATTCCCCGGCATGAATGGCGTGAGAATGAATCCGCTGCATCTCCATCAATATGCATATGGCGAAGGAGTAAGCCATACCGTAGCTCGCTCCACTAGCCATCGTATACATGATTTTTTCATCCTTATATTGCTCGGCATATGCTTGTACCTGATCTGCATTCTGTTTCATGACTCGCTCGAATACAGTACCGAGGTTGTCCAGACTGCTCAGCAGCTTTTCGTATTTATTGTTGCCTTCCTTCACATACAAAAGCCCCATGGCCAATTTATAAAGGATGGCATAGTTCATAATTTCCGGGAGCGGCTCCATATTGCCGGCCGAAATCCAGCTGTAGTTAACAATGAAATCAGACTCCTCGGCAAGCGGGGCCGTTTCCACATACATCAGCGAAACCGTTAAAGCGCCTTTGCTTTTGGCAAATTTGGCAGCCTCCGTCGTTTCTGGAGTCTTGCCTTTATGCGAGCACAAAATGACTAATGAATGCTCATCCAACGATTGCGGATTTCTGTGAATGAATTCATTGGAGCTATAAATTTCAGCTGTAATCTTGCTGGATTCACGGTCAATGAAATATTTGCTCGGATACATAAGTGCCGATGAACCGCCGCACGCCACGTAAAACACGCGGGTAATCGTCCTTTGTTTAAAAGCTTCGAAAATCCGTTCAAGCTGCGCATTTGCATTCATATAAGGTGTTGAGTTTACCATTTGGATAGTCCTCCTGTAATTTGCTTATTGTTTTTTCTTGCCGTGGCCAAAAGCGCCGTAATACCCGCAAGTGACCGCAGCTGACCGGGAAGCTTGAAGGAGTGCGGCCTTTACATCACGATGCTCGTGATAATGTGCAAGGAAGCCCCCGATAAAAGAATCACCCGCACCCATCGTATCGACAACATTGCCTGTCGTATGGGGCTGGCTGAAGATGATGCCGTCCTCCGAAAATACAGCAGGCGCAGCACCTCTTGTTACACCAGCCACCTTTACTCCCAGTTGGTGAACATCCTTGAACAAGACACTGATTTCGCCGTGTGACATGTCGCTGCCCGAGAAAAAAGCATAGGTCAAATACGGGCAAACACGCTGTAAATATGCCTTGTCCCATCGCTTCGTTGTGGAAAAATCAAACGAAAGCGGTTTATGCGCCAAACGGAACAGCTCATGCTCGATATCACTGTTAACACTCATGTGCACGACGTCATATTCGTTAATATAGTCGATATCCGTTTGCGTAAGCTGAAGCATGAGCAAGGACTGTACCCGGATCCCCCGGTTCGTACCTACGAAAATCCGGTCGCCCTCCTCATCGAGAGCAACGACTGCTTCGCCACTAGGGCCGTATGCCTGGCGAATACGGGACATATCGATTCCTTCTTCAACCATACATTTCACTACATGCTCTGCCGCCGCATCATCCCCGACGATTCCCAGATAAGCGCATGCGCTCGCACCGTTGCGTTTACTGGCGACCGCCACATTCAAAGCGTTGCCTCCCGGGTACATCAGCCCTTGGTCCTGATAATAATCAACAACGTTATCTCCGATTCCAATCAGCTTCATGGTCTCGCTCTCACCTCTTTTATGCCTTTACTCCGTTTCGTAATTCATTAGTCGCCAACTCATCGATCTGCAGTCCCGCAGAGGCATTCACCAGCACTACCCCATAATCCGCCTGCGCCGATTCCAGGGAAACTTTCCCTTCGCGTACATCCTTAAGCACGGACTCCGCCGGGCGTTCATATGGATTTCCGTACCCGCCTGATCCCGGCGCGCAGACGCTTACCAAGTCCTCTTTGTTTAGTGTAACCCCGGATATTTTAGAGCCCAGCTGCTTGAGCTCGCCTCCGCCCAGCGCTGCCCGGAAGCTGCCCGGACTACCACTCTGCCCGCCCTCCAAGCCCCAGGGGGAGAACTTATGGCGGTCACCAAGACCTGTATAGCTCATCCCATCGTTCAAAATCCGGAAGTCTCTCTGAATGCCGAGACCGCCTCGAAACCGTCCTGCTCCTCCAGAATCAGCGCGCAGCTGATACCGCTCCACCAATACCGGGTATTCGCGTTCCAACGCCTCTACGGGCAGGTTCGACGTGTTGGTCATATGCACTTGAACGCCGCTTAATCCGTCTCCCCGGCTGTGTGCCCCAGACCCGCCTGCGATCGTTTCCAGATAAACGAAATAGCTGCCTGTCTTCGGGTTCGTGCCCGAGAAAATGGCCGATGTCACAACACTGTTGCAAGCCGCGAGGACACGTTCCGGGGCCACTTGGGCTAACGCCCCCAAGATCACATCCACTACCCTTTGGGCTGTATCGATCCTCTGGCCCACCGGAACCGGCAGCTTGCAGTTGACAATCGAGCCTTCCGGTGCCGTTACCTGCAAAGCCCGGTAAATCCCTTGATTGGCGAAGATGGATTGTCCAGCAACCGCTTTGAAGCAATAGAAGGCCGTTGTCAGCAGTCCCGAATAGGTCATATTCAGCGGACCCGGCACCTGCGGGCTCGTTCCCGCAAAATCCACTTTAGCCATGCCGTCCTCGATCGTTATCGCAGCTCGAATCGGAATCGGCGTATCTGAATTCGCGCCGGCATCATCCAAATAATCCTCAAACGTGTAGGTTCCCTCCGGCAGCGTGCGGATTCCGGCGCGCATTAGCTGTTCCGCATAGTCCAGCAGCGCATCGGTGCATTCGGCAAAATAATCAGCACCGTATTTCCGCACAACCTCGCCCATCCGTTTCGCTCCTGCAATATTCGAAGCAATTTGCGCATCGAGATCTCCGCTCCGCTCTACAGGTGTCCGGGTATTCAGGATAATGTAGTCATACGTCTCCTGAACAAGCTCTCCCGCCCGGCAAATCCGTCCTAACGGAATCCGCAGCCCTTCCTGGTAGATGTTGTCCGAATTCGCCGATACACTACCCGGCACCATCCCGCCGATATCCGAATGATGCGCAATATTGGCCACGAATGCCACCAGCCGTTCCTCGATAAAAACAGGCGATACCATCGTGATATCGGGTAAATGAGTCCCGCCACCGGCATAAGGATCATTTGTAATGAACATATCGCCAGGACGCAGCGACTGCGACGGAAACTTCTTCAACACCTCGGTGACGACGCCGAGCATCGACCCTAGATGCATAGGCACATATTCGGCTTGCGCAATCATTTGCCCCTTTCCGTCAAACAGCGCTGTCGAGCAGTCCTTTCGCTCTTTAATATTGGTGGAGTAAGCCGTCTTCACCAAGGTAACGCCCATCTCCTCCGCAACGGAGAGCAGCAAATTTCCGACAATTTCTAATGTAATGGGATCTATCCGTTTCATTGTTGTTCCTCCTCGCCAAAGGTATGAATCAGCAGATTGCGATACGCATCCACTTGCATGGTTTGCCCCGGCAGCAGCAGGATCGTGGAATCCATCTGTTCGATAATGGCTGGACCCGTGACCCGATCCCCGGGAGCCAGCTCGCTCCGCTGATAAATAGCCGTCTGGTAATAATCGGGACGGTCCGCTTCCGAGAAATACACTTCGCGGTACAGGGACGATTGCACCGTCCGACTGCCGTTCTCATCCGCCCGCTGCAGTGTCGCCTTGGGCAGCTCGCCAAGAGCGGTGACCCGATAGTTGACAAACTCCACGATTCCTGTCCGGTTGGAGTATCCATAGTTTTTCTCATGCTGCTCATGGAAGCGTGTCAAGATCCCTGGCAGCCCTTCGCCAGTCAATTCAGACCCTTCGACGGGTATCGTTAATTCGTAATTTTGTCCCTTAAACCGTAGATCCACTCCAAACACAAATCTGCGCTTCGACTCTGTAATGCCTTCCTTCTCCAGCATCGCTGCTCCCTCTTGCTCCATTCCAGCGAAAAGCCCGCGGATTGCCTCCATGCTGCCAGCACTTGATTCAAGCAGCGAAGACCGGACATAGTCGGAGCGAACGTCCGTCACCAGAAGGCCAAGCGAACAAAATGTACCCGGTGAAGGCGGAACCAAAATCCGGGGAATACCGAGCTCACGCGCCAATGCCCCACAGTGAAGTCCTCCTCCTCCGCCAAAGGAAACGAGCGTAAATTCACGGGGATCGTATCCCTTCTCGACGGAAATCAAGCGGATCGCCCGCGTCATGTTCGCGTTCACTACAGAAAGAATGCCCATTGTCGCTTCGAGCAGCGGCAAATTCGTTCTGTCACAAATATTCTCCTGCACGACCCGTTTCGCCGCTTCCACATCAAGAGCCATTCTTCCGCCCAGGATACCCTCCGGATTCAAACGACCGAGTATCGTATTAGCGTCAGTCACGGTCGGCCGCATTCCGCCACGTCCGTAAGCTGCGGGTCCGGGCATGGATCCGGCGCTTTCCGGTCCCACCTTCAATGCACCGCCGGCATCCAGCCACGCAATTGAGCCTCCGCCCGCACCGCAGGCATGAATATCCAGCATCGGAATGCGTGCCGGGAAACCTTCAACCTCACGTTCCATCGATATTTTCGGTTCACCGTTCTCAATCAGACTAAAGTCAGCCGAAGTGCCTCCCATGTCAAACGTAATCATATTTTTATATCCTGTCAGCTCGGCCAGATGTGCAGCCGCCACGACACCAGCTGCAGGTCCGGACACTGCTGTGCGTACCGGATTAGCTACAGATTCCTGAATCGAAATGATACCGCCATTCGATTGTGTGATGTACGGATCTACCGGAATGCCCGCCTTACGGACAGATTGCTGAAAATTTTCCATATACCGCTGCATAACCGGTCCCAGATACGCGTTGAGAGCTGTAGTGCTTAAACGTGCGTATTCTCTAAACTCCGGAACGACCTGATGCGAAGCGGAAACGTAGGCCTCCGGGTACAGCCTGCGGATTTCCTCTACCGCTTGCTTCTCATGCTCGGGGTTAAGATAGGAGAAAAGGAAGCATACTGCGATCGATTGCACACCTTCTTGCTTCAAGCGTTCTATTACTTCACACAGACGGTCGCGATCGAGCGGCTTTCGTATACTGCCATCTGCATACAGCCGTTCGTCGACCTCCAGCCGCAGATGGCCGGGAATGACCGGCTCCGGTTTTTCCTTGAAAAAATCATACAGACTCGGGCGGGTCTGACGCCCGATTTCAAGTAAATCACGGAAGCCTTCGGTGACGAGAAGCCCCGTGAGCGCTCCCTTCCTTTCGATCAGTGAATTGGTAGCCACCGTCGTGCCATGCGCCAGATAACGAACCTCTGAAACCGAAACTCCGTTCATTTCCAGAATTTGCTCAACACCGTTCATGATGGCCCGGGATGGGTCCTTGGGGGTGGAGGGAACTTTATGGTTTAAGATCTCTCCTGAATGTGTATCAACCAATGTTACGTCGGTAAAGGTTCCTCCGACATCTACTCCGACCATGTACCGCATGTCTTTCCTCCTTGTACGCACCTGTAATGTACCCAGTTGTACTATGTTGTCTCGTTGTACTATATTGTTACAAGAAAATTATATATCGTGTATTATGGGCAAGCCATGTAATATACGACTTATAACTTGTCATATCGTCCTGTAATGAGCTGCTAAATCGAATTTTTCCGCACTCTAACATCCTGACGAAGCCGCACTTGTGCATAGTAATTTGAGAATCCGCAATCTTACATGAATTAGATGATATAATACAACTTTACAAGATTAATGGATGTTGTTCCGGGTCTTCTCTTTAAAGGAATGCATCTGGCAAATGCTGCACGCTGGAGAAGCGGTGCTTCAGCATGCTTCCTGCCTATTGATTCGTTGTTTTACAGAACCTTGAGTTCACCAAAAAACTGAACGAAATTTCGTTCAGTCCTGGTCGTTTGTAACATATACACTATGATTTGCAGACAGCTTCATGTCCCCATAAGGAGGCAATCCGTCTGTATTATTTCATAATTTAACTTAAGAGGTTCAGCTACCGGTTCACTTGTACAATTATCGTATCGCTCGATGTGGCACCCGCATAGTTGACAAGCTCACCGCGATATTCATAGCTGCCTTTTATTTTATTGGTTATCGCTGTCACTGCTGATTGGGCAGAAGGTGTTTGGTTCGTCAACGCTTGTGTATAAATAAGAACACCGTTCTCATATAAATGATAAGTTGTTCCGTTGGTTCCCCACCACAGGTTCATGCTGACCTTGAAGTTTCCATCACCATCCCAGTTATCAGCCGATAATATCGGTTTGTCTGGTACTGCTTTCGATACAGTGACAACGTGTGTACCGCTCGTCGTTGTACCGTAGGCATTTATAAGCTCTGCATAGTAGCGATAGGTCCCATTTTTCTTTTCATGAATTCGGGTAGTCACTGCCTGTGCATGGGGTGAGTTGTCTGCAACAACCTTCGTATCGATTAATGCATCATTCTCATAAAGATTATAGAGGCTGCCATTCTCTCCATACCACATGTTCATTGTAATCTGGTAGCTGCCGTCTTGAATACCTGTATCGTACCCATTGTCATCTGAAAGGGTGATTACACCCGGTTTGGCCTTGCTATTCGATAAGATATTGTTAACAATTGCCGTTGCCGTACCCTTCGTACCATGGGAATCAACAAACTCGAAAGTGAAGCTGCCATTGTAGTAGAACGTATAGCTGCTTAAACCGCCGTTATTTGTGATGGTTACCGGTTTGTTCGGTGTCAGTGTTGCATACACGGCTTGAGTCGTTGTCGTGGTTGTGCTGTAAGCTATGGTTGCTGTTGGGATCACTTTATCAATATTGCTGATCACATAGCTGGTTTCATTGGACTGGTTGCCAGCTGCATCGGTTCCTCTCGCATACACCGTACCATTCTCTGAAACAACAACAGGTGTAAGGTAAGCAGCCCATGTGCCATTGGCACCCACTTTGTATTCTTTCTCCATGGCATCTGCCGGATAACTGATTGTTACAGTGACATCGGTGGCGGTTGGTGCTGTCTTATCCGCTGTTAGGGCTGCTTCAGCCGGAGGCGTTTTATCGATCTTAATGACTGTCGTGCGCTGGGCTTCGATATTACCTGCATTATCCACGCTCCAAAAGCTAAGCGTATGTACGCCTTCAGATGTCAATGTAACCGTCGTACCGGTTTGCTGCGCACCGCCATCCACTGTGTAATATACAGCTGCAACCCCTGATTCGCTGTCGCTTGCGTTCAAGCTTACGGTTACATCATGGTTTACCCAGCCTGCCGGAGCATTATCTGTTGTCGTTGGAGCTGTCTTATCCACCTGAGTCACTTTCACTTCGGCTTCAGCATAGAGGGACGTCAGCGGGTTCGAGACACGGATCAACGTACTTCCGACAGCCAAGGCACGCAGATGTCCTTGGGCGTCAATGGCTGCCACCTCGCTATTGGAGCTGCTCCAAAGCAGAGCTTGTTCCGTTGCATCGTTCGGCGTGATCCCTGCCGTAAACTGATGAGTATCTCCTATGAGCACATTAAGCGTCTGGGTATCCAGGCTGATACCTGTAGCAGGGATGAATTCGAACTTGGCTGCATCCGCGCGAAGGGGCCTGTCATGGGCTGAATTTGCATCCTCGACAGTGATGTAGCTGGTAGAGCCGCGCGGCATATCATAGATGCCCAGCAGCTGCCATGAGCCCTGGAGTGTATAAGAATCAACGATCTTCGAATCTATCTTCACACCATCGATATATATGGAGTACTCGGCTGCTTTGGTCGTATACACGGGAGCCGCGGGTGTTCCCGGTAAATAAACCGATACCCGGTAACGTCCGGGCTGGACGATAGTCGGCGTCCATTTGGCGGAAGCGCCTGTTGGATTCGTGATCGCTCTTGATATGCCGCCGCTGTAGCCTTGGAGAACCGTTGAAGTCACCCACTTATTCGTAGCGGTTCCAATCGGACCATTAACCTCCGTGTATCCCCCGTTGGTACCATAACTATTATAGATCGTAACCCGCTCAATCGGGGGTATCGTTACCTGGATCCTGGCTTCCGCGTAGAGCGAGGTTAGCGGATTTGTGGCACGAATCACCGCCTCTCCGGCCCCCGCGGCATTCACTTGTCCCGCGGCATCGACAGTCGCGACTTGATTGTCAGAGCTGGTCCAAACCAGCGTCCGGTCGGTCGCCTCGGCAGGAGTAAACACCGCTGTGAAGGCATGAATATCTCCAACCCGCAGGTTCAGTGAACCCGTATCCAGGGCAATCCCTGTTGGAGGAATCATCTCCAGCCTGATGACATCCGCGCGCAGCGGCCGATCGTGAGCGGGATTTCCGTCTTCCAGCAGGATATAGCTATTGGCTCCCCTTGGAAGCTGGTACGAACCCAATACCTGCCAGGAACCTTGCAGGGAGAATTGATCGACAGTCTTCGTTTCCTGTTTCACTCCGTTGATATAGATCGAATACGCAGCCGTTTTGGTCGTATTCACCGGAGCGGCGGGTGTACCGGGAAGATAAGTCGAGATTCTATACTGTCCTGTCTGGGGAACAGTTGGCGTCCATTTGGCGGATGCACCGGTCGGAATCGTAATCGCTCTCGATATGCCCCCGTTATAGCCTTTGAGCACGGAAGAAGTTACCCATTTATTCGTAGCAGTTCCCAGAGGCCCATTGACCTCTGTATATCCACCTGTGCTGTATCCGGTATACAAAGTGATCGGATCTGTACTGCTCGGTGGAATCTCTTCGATATAAGGAGCCTCCAATCTACCCTTTACGTAAATAGGGTTCTCATCCAGCCGAATTTGCACATAGCCATTCGTCGGTGTTAAAGCATGCGTATTTCCCATGATGTCCGTGACATCAAGGCTATCGTGCGTATAAAGCTTGAGATCGGCTCCCGTAGGAGCGTACATTACCCGAATATCCTCCGTTCCTTTATGAAACCTGTGAATATATATGCCAGGGAAAACCTCCTCCGTTGCTTGGAAATCCGCCCCAGTTAGTTCCCGGGTCATGGTTGCGTAAGCAGCATAGGCAGGCTTAGGAACATAGGCCCCTTTGGCATCATCAGGATTCCGAATCAAACCGAAAGTCCCCTCAAATTCACCCGGAACCGTCGATTTATTTTGCAAATTATAAATGTTGATTTTTTGGATGCCATTTGCCAAAGCAGTGACAATTCTTCTGGCTACATAGTTGGCTTGAACATGCTCATCGAAATTAAAGTTGCTGAAGCCTGTCTCGGAAAGATTGATCGGAACGGTTTGATTGTTGTTATAGGTTTTCATTATATTTTTGTGCCTATTGATATCCTTAACGAAATCCTCAGGATTTCTCGTATACGAATGAAACGAATACTCATCCAAATAATTGAGCGCACCCTTCTGATACAGCGCTTCCAAAAATGCATCTGAACCCATTTCGCCAAATACAAACCCCGTTATTTTCACATTGGGATAGAGAGGATGAATTTGCTCGTAGGATGTTTTTAACAAATTGTAATAGAACTCCGCTTTCTCTGCCTCCGTGCTAAGTCCTTTGCCAAACGAAGGAATATCCGGCTCGTTCCAAATTTCCACCTGACCAACCTCGGGGTATCTGCTCAATAATTGCTTGCCATATTCGGCAAATGCCGCCCTTGCCTCCGGACTCGTTGGCGCATTGCCCCCGTCATATAAATCATTGTATAACGCCAGGGTCATATAGGGCTTGAGATCATTCGATGCAACACGCGACATGAAATCATCATGGTAGGCTTTAAAGTTATATATCCCTTTTGTCGTATCCTCAATGTCTCCCCATCTCAAGGCGTCTCTGATATATTTAACTCCCATCTTTCTTGCGATCGGAATCAGAGCTGCCGAGTCCTGAGCAATAAGGTCGGTTCGGGCGGCATGTGTCTGCACGGAAAAATGCGAATCCACCACCTGGCTTAGATCAAAATTCGAAACAACAGCGAACGATGTATCTTTCGTGGCAATAATATTCCCGTTCTGCTTGGCGGTAACAACCAGGTTGAACCATCCCTTTTTACCGGGATTAACGATGAGTTGGACACTCCCACCGCTTACCGCCTGACTTCCGGACTGCACGGTTTGATTCCAATAATCGGTATAAGCCCAATCAATCGAATCCCCATCCGTATTGATTTTGAAGCTTTTCGTATCATTTTCATAGAAAATGTTTCCTATCGTATTTTGCTCGATGGTAAGTGCTGCCGCATATGCCACTTGCCTTACCGAAATAAGGTTGAACCCGCCCCCTAACAATAGACACAATACCAGAAATACTGAAACTAGACGACCTAGCATTTTTTTCATTAGATGAATGCTCCCTTCAGATAAAATATCATTTCTCCCGATTGTTAGCGCTTACTTTTTTGAGTAACAACTATACTGTAAACGAAGTGCTCACCTTTGCAGACGGATTCTTACCCTAATAGGGCCAAAAAAATCAGAGAATCCGTCAGCAGGAAGGGTCTGCTTGCGCAGCACCTCCCTGCTGACGGTTAAATGCGTCTTTACTTACACATTACATGTGTTTCCTTAACAGGCCCTTCTACGAACTGCCCTCGGGTCTGAAGGACATAACGTATCTCTTCGGCAGAAATGCCGCGAACATTGCTGAAGCCCGATTTGACTGTTAAAGCAGCTGCGGTTCCTGCCGCTTCACCGATGGCACTAATTCCCGACATCACACGATAAGAAGCGTGAGCCTCAAATGTGCCGCTAATGCAGCGCGAGCTTAACAACAGATTGTTTAGTCCTTTAGCGATGAGGCAGCGATACGGAATATGATAATACCCCGGACTTGGCAGCATAGTCGTATACTCCTGGTGATTTTTAGTTCCATCAGGATCATGTACATCCACATCATAAGCACAAGCAGCCACCATATCGTCAAACTTGCGTACACCCAGGCAGTCCTCTCCGGTTAGCATATAGTCACCGATAACTCTGCGTCCTTCACGAACTCCAAGCTTTGTAAAGATATTCTCCATCTTGGCATTCCGAAAGGCAGGATGCTCCTTAATCGCTTCAACCAATTCTACTACTTGAACTTTCCCTGTTTCAAACGCACGTTCAACTGCTCCCGGAATTGTCGGATCTACATCGCTCACAGCAGTCGAATTAAACAGGAATGCCTTTCCATCCGGGTAAGGGAAGGCCAGAACGCCTTGACGTAAATTAGTGCTGTTCGTTCTCTGTTTCATCGCAAGATAATAAGGTTTGAGCGTCTCTTCCAGCCAAAAAAAGCAGCCCCAGCTAGTAACATCCTTTACTTTAAACAGCGAGGGATCGAATCCGGTAAGCTTGAAGGTGACCGTCGCCATCTGCATCTTTCCATCTTTTGCCCGACCCTTTTGAAACTCGGCTCCTGCCAATACAGATAAATTTCCGTCTGCTGTCCCATCAAGGAATACGCGGCCATATACACGAGTTTGTTTAGCTCCTGTGATCGTCAACGAACGAATATTTCCGTCCTCCACCTGTGCGCCATCGACTTCGCAGTCGGTCCACACAGTCAAATTGCGCTCTTTTTGAATTAATCGATGATAGGTTTCTTTCAATTCCTGTTCATCATAGCTGGATACCGTTTCCTCATTGAAGGTCAAGCCTGTGTTCTGATAGGCCTGTGGAAATAATTCCTTGTGAATACCTGTGTTCACACACCGTCCGTCATGATCACGAAATTTGCACACTAAGGCAACGGCTGCATGCACCCCGGTCCCGCCAATTTCACTCATTTTTTCAATAAGCAGCACCTTGCAGTTTAATCTGGAGGCCGCTAAAGCTGCGCAAATACCGCCTACGCCTGCCCCGACAATCACAATATCAAAATCGTTAATGGAATCCTTCATGCATATCACTCCTTGTATATGTTCTTAAAATCCGGTGAATAAGGAACGGAGCGGCCAAATATCCTTCACCGGACTTTGTTACCCTTTCAGCCCGCTGCTGGCAATGCCTTCAACAAAGAATCTTTGGAAGATGGCAACAATGATGATGAGAGGAAGCAATGCTGACACAGATGCAGCCATGATTAATGAATAATTAGCACCGTATTCATCCACGAAGCTCGAAAGACCAATCGGCAGCGTAAACAAATCACTAGAACGCAGGAATATCAACGGGTTCTCATATTCGTTCCAATGCCAGGTAAAGGTAAGGATGAGAAGTGTCACAATGGCAGGCTTCGTTAATGGCAAACAAATTTGCCAATAAACTCGCCAGAATCCGGCTCCATCCACTTTGGCTGCTTCAAGCAGCTCGTTCGGGATCGTACTGAAAAATTGCCGCATCAGGAAGGTGCCGAACACGGTGAAAATCCCGGGTAAAATGACGGCCATATGGGTGTTCACCAAGCCAATCCGATCGAACAGGATAAACCTGGGGACAAGCAGCACCTGGGCTGGTATGATCATCGTAGCCAAGTACATAAGGAAGATAAAGTCTCTTCCCTTGAATTTCAGCTTGGCAAATGCGAACCCGGCCAGCGAGCTGGTGATGATGGAGCCAACCACCGTAATGAATGTGATTTTGGCTGAGTTCCAATAAAACAAGGCAAATTTATATTTGCCGCCCCAAACCTCCTCGTAATTCGAAAGAATCGGTCTTTTGGGAATCCAATCGATCGGGTATTTGAATAAATCGGCTTGAATTTTGAAAGATGAAGAAATCATCCAGATAAACGGAATCATGACCAACATACCCAAAACCAACATAACAAGCGTAACGCTTACTTTTCGCAACGATAACAAGTCTTGAACACTCCTTCATTAAAAATGCTGCTGCCACTTCTTCTGGCCGCGCCATTGAATCAAAGTAATTGAAAAGATAAGGACGAACAAAACCCACGACATCGCTGCCGCATAACCCATTTTATAGTTCTGGAAGGCGGTGAGATAAATATGATACGCAATCACCATCGTTGAATTGATCGGCCCGCCCTGCGTCATCACATTCACAACGGCAAAGACCTGAAAGGTCGAAATGATCAGCGTGACTGCAATTAAAAAGGTAGTTGGCTGCAGCATAGGAATAGTGATTTTGAAAAATTGCCTTATCCCTGTTGCTCCATCAATCGAAGCGGCTTCATATAAATCTTTGGGGATTCCTTGTAGTCCTGCCATATATAGCACCATCGTATATCCGATGTAGGTCCAAGTGACCATAATGATGATCGCCGGCAGCGCCCAAGAGCTGCTTCCCAGCCACCCTGGGACATTCTCAACCCCCAATGATCTCAGGAATGCATTGATCGGACCCTCCTGAGCATTGTAGAGCACGCTCCACACCACAGACACGGCAACCAGACTGCTGACATAAGGGAGGAAAAACAAAGTTCGCAATACCCCCTTGGCATACACATGCCGATTCAACAGTACAGCTACTACCAAACCGATCGCCATCGCACTGGGCACCGTTACTCCGGTTAAAATAAGATTGTTGATCAGTGCACGCCATAAGTAAACGTCATCCACTAGTTTCTGGAGATTGCCAAGTCCGGCAAAGCTAAGCCCGTCAAAACCCTTTAAGTAGTCCCAATCTGCAAAAATCAGTATAAAACTGAACAACAGAGGGAGAATGACGAAGAAAAAAACGCCGAGAAAGTTCGGCAAAATAAACAAATAACCCGCCACTTGTTCTTTCATGTTATGTTTGGACATTCGTCGCATGATGCACCTCATTCAGCTATATTAAATCCATACATGAATCATAAGCAGTAATGATCCCGAGTGGAATGGCGTGATTTAGGTTGTTACACGGTTGTTTTTAAGATGTAGGGAAATCAGAACACACTTAAAAACCTGACAGAACTTCCTATAGGGAAGTGTGTCAGGTTCTTTTGATCTAACGCTAACTATTTTTTCTCAGCCTTAATCGCTTGATCCGCTCTTGTCTTCATATTCTGGATTGCTTTCTCGAGAGGCTGCACGCCCATTACATATTTCTCGGTTTCCTCGTTAATGATTTTAGTCATTTCCGGTAAAGCGGTGGAAATCGTTTGAACGGGGAACGTGTAATCGCCCTTGATCAGAGCCTTCAGCGAATCCACATTAATCAGGTTTGCTGCATCTTCAACCATGAGATCAGCCACTTTATCCACATCGATCTTCTTGGAGGAAGGCAGACGTCCACCCGGAATCATCAGCAAATTCCCTTCCGTCAGGTACCAGGAAATAAATTGAAAGGCTTCATCCTTGTTGGAAGACGTATTGTTGATGGACATAAAGTCATTAAAGCCCGCCGTATTTACTTTGCCGCCCTTCTCCAGCTGTGGCACTGGTGCAAAAATCGTTTTGAAGTCATGCGGAAAGCTTTTGGCATCCTTTACATTTCTAAGCAAATGTGTACCTCCGAAGATCATCGCCGCTTTACCAGTCAAAAGCTCGTTTGGAGGAAGCAGCTTGTTGGCGATGATTTCCGGCCACTTGACGGATAAGCCTTTATCCTGAAGCGCCTTTTGATACTCCAAACCCTTCTTGACGGCAGGACTGTCGAAGCTGGATAATCCGTCGGCTGTATAGTAGGAATCGGTCGGCTTGTTCTCTAGAATGGCGAAACGTACCATACTATCGTCTGGAACCTTGATAAAGCTGCCCTTCTGGTTCGATGTATTCAGCTTCTCGGCCAGTGCCATATAGTCGTCCCATGTCCATCCCTGAGCGGGAATCTTCTCTCCTGCTTTTTCCAAGGCCGTTTGATTAATCATAACGGAAGATAGCAGCTTCATCGCAGGTAAATAATGCGTTTTCCCTTTGAATGGAACGACATTATCTTTGCCGATAATATCATCCACATTCAGCTTGTACTTGCTAATCAGATCATCTAACGGAAAGGTGACTCCCGCGTTCGCACGGCGATTGTAATTCGTCTCGCCATAGCTGAAGAAGATGTCCGGGGCATCGGAGTTGCTGATAAGAGCCGTATCAAGCTTGGTATTGCCGCTATCGTCGTTTACATAACGCGTATATTCCACTTGAATATCAGGATGCGTGCTGTTCCATTTTGTAACCACATCCTTGGGCCCGCTCTCCTCAGGAATACCGCCCCAAAGCTTCAATTTAACGGTCTTCTTCGGAGCCGCAGTGCTTGTCGTGGGCGCTGCGGCGGGAGATGAGCTTGTTGTGGTGTCGCCTTTTGAACAGCCGGCAAGAACCAAACTGAATGCCATGGTGAGTGATAGTGCGGAAGAAATCGATTTTTTCATATTGGTAAAACCCCTCTCTTACTTGTTTTCATCCGTATGGAACATCATTAGCATAACAAAGTGATCATTCCTGCGTAATGAAATCATTTAAGATCTTACCAGTCTTATTTTATCGACTTTTTGAATTACCTTTTTGAATTACCTCTTTAATGAATGTAGCGCTTGCGATATTCCTGCGGGTAGATCCCTTCAATTTTTTTGAACAGCTTGGCAAAATAGTTAGGATCGGAATAGCCGATCGCGTCTGCAATCTCATATATTTTAACATTGGGATCCTTGAGCATTTCCCTCGCTTTTTTCATTCGTATACGGATCATATATTCAATCATCGTTTCGCCGGTTTCTTTCTTGAACAAGGAGCTTAAATACGGTTCCGTAAAATTAACTTCCTTTGCCAAATCGGACATTTTAAAAGAAGTACTGTACTTTTCTTCGATCATTCTTTGCACGGCTTGAATTTCGGGGCGAGGCTGATGGACCGTGGTTGCGCGTACATACTCGAAGAAAACTGCAATCCAGCCACTCAACCAGATGCTGATTTCCTGGATAGACTCCGAGGTTCTCACTACATGGTGGGGATATTTTCCTTCGTAAGGCATGATGGAATAAAGGTCTCCCCCTTTATGCAGCAGGAACACCTCGAAGAGATGTACAATATGCAGGAAGCGTTCCCTGACCAGCTCAGGATAGGGGCGGGATATCTTGTCTTCCAAACAGGCATCCGCCATATTCCTGATGGCATTCTGGAGTGCACGCTGGTCCTGCCGGGCCATCAAATCGAGAAATATTTCCTGCGAAGAAACGGGTAAAGCTTGATCAACAAACATCTGCTCTCTGTAGTGAATGACACGATTCAAGTCATCGTAAAATCTCCCCAAAAGTGCTTCTTCCGCAAATCGGTATGCTTCATGCAGGTCGTATACACGTTCAACAGGGGAATAAGTACCGAAATAGACAGGCAGCTTCAGATAACGCTGGATACATTCCGTCATCTCCAGCAGCATCGGCTCCGCCCCCATACCGGATATCATCCCAAAACGCCCTCCATCCAGTTCCACAATGTGACCTTCCTTATATTTGCGCATAATTTCCCGAAGTATATTCATTACGGAAAAACGCAGCAGCTTTTCACTCTTAAAGCGATTCTCCTCGACAACAAACTCGTATCGGTCAATTTTCATTATCGAAACTGTCCACGGAAAGGACGGAAGCAGCTTTTCATATTCCTGTGAGAGCTCATCCGCTTCCCGTGTAGAGTAACGAATGGTCATGAGATCACGCAAATGCTTTTCAATCGTTATTTCTTGACGAAATTGAAACGCAGTCCGGTTCAGCTGCAGCGTTTCCTCCTGCTTTTTACGTTCATCCTCAATTTCCACCCGGATCTGCTGAAGCTTGGCTTGAAGCTCCTCCGGCTGCATGGTCAGCTTCAATATATAGTCGGAAGCACCCAGCTGCAAGGCACGTTGAACATATTGAAAATCATTATAATTGGATAAAATTAAAATTTTAATATGTGGATATCGTTCCTTCACTCGTTCCATCAGCGTGATTCCATCCATATTCGGCATGGAAATGTCGGTAATCAACAGGTCACACGGCTTGTCAGCAAGAATGGTAAGCGCATCCAATCCGTCTACAGCCTCACCGATCAATTCAAACCCGAACTCCTCCCAGGGAATAAATGTCTTGAGTCCGAGCCTCACCAGAAATTCATCTTCCACTAATAAAAGCTTTGTCATGCTGAATCTTCCATCCCCCTCCAAGGCAGCCTGATCACCGTCTCCGCTCCCGCATCCAACCTGTTGTGCATAAATAGCCCATACGGTTCGCCAAAATGCATGCGTATCCGACTTTGTACATTCTCAAGCCCGATTCCGCTATATTTCCCTTGCCTGATGGGATCGGATCTCTGTGAATCGTTATCGGCAAGCTTACTCTCAGACAGCCCTTGCCCATTATCTGTAATGGTGACGAACAATAAGTCATCTTCATGATAGGCCGTGATGCGGATGACCAGCGGTATTCGATTCCCATGAATGATGCTGTTCTCCACAATAGGCTGCAGGGTGAATTTAAGCATGCGGGCAGACAACAAATTTTCGTCGACATCAATCGACAACTCTATATTATCATTAAAACGAATTTTTTGGAGTGCAAAATAATGCTGTATAAAATCAAGCTCTGCTTTCAATGTGACAACCTCGCTCTCCTGCTTCATACTGTAGCTCAGCATAATACCAAGGGAGGTAATCATATCCGCGACGTTTTTGGCACCTGAGAATAAGGCCAGCCACTTAATCGAATTGAGTGCATTAAACAGGAAATGAGGTGAAATCTGGGCTTGCAGGGCAAGAAATCTCGCTTCCTCTTTTAGCTGCTGCTCTTCCCGAAGCGTTGCAACCATTTCCTTCAAGCTGGACAGCATACGATTGAAGTGGTGGCTCAGCAGTCCGATTTCATCATTTCCTCCCGCCAGAGCTGGCTTTTCAAAATTTCCGGATGATGCTTTCCCCATGGCCTGCACGAGCGAACGAATAGGCTTCATTAATCGAAGCGTAAAGTAGACATAGATGAATAGGAAGCATGCGAATACAATGATAACACTCCATGTCGTCGTGGAACGTACGTTTTTCAATTGCTGCAGCCATGGTTCCTGCAAGGGGATCCACCGCAGCTGCCAGCCTGTTGCTTTTAAGGTTTGTGTAAATAGGGCTTGCTCATTACCCGATTCAATCCGGTTCCACAAATCATCCTGTCCCCACAGCAAACGACTCCTATCGGATATCAGGAACTGGGCACGGGAATCCTCCTCTACACCACTGGACCCGAGAAACATCTCCTTGATGGGAAATGCGATAAAGACCAAGCCGTACCCCTTTGTCGTCTCACCCTTAATTAACCGGACCATGGTAATAAAGCCCCCCTCCTGGTTCCCTTCAAGACCTTTAACTTTCAATGAAGGATTGACGTCCCAGGCAGGAGCACCGTTTTTTTCTTTGGCTTGCTTCACGTAATCCGGCATTACTTTAAGAATCGTTTCATCCTGATTTGTCGCATAAATGCTGCCATCCAACCCATAAACCGCAACAACGGCATGGTTGTCCAGTATATAGGCGATCAGATTGTCCATCTTGCTTTGTAGACCAATGACCCTCTGATAGGTAGGGTAATCATCCAAATTAGACAGCCCCGAGCTTCTTAGCAACTGCAAAACATCATAATCGTTAATGAGCAGATTAGAAACATTTAAAGTACGGTTCAACATATCGTCAGCCCGATCCGTAACCCGCTTCAGCACCTGCGTTTGTGTATCGGTCATCGTTTCCATAAATATTTTGTCAGATTGAACGAAGTATAGGTACATCATCAATAGAACGGGAGCCACAATAAATAAGGTAAAAGCAAGTAAAAACTTCAGACGAAGCGAGAAAAATAACTGTCTCTTGTTTATGGTCATTGTTCTCTCCCCCTTTGAAACCAATGGCCTCCTCCAGATTGGCAGCAGGCCTTCTATATTTAATATTATAACGCTCCCATTACAGGTATAACTAGGTGCTGTTTAATGATTTAACACGGTTACATTTCATTTACTTTCGGGTGAATTACCAGGTCTTGCCTTCATTTTATTAGAAGATTTGAAATAAATGTTGTTGAGAATCGTTACTTCTACGGCGACTTCGTGCTTCATTTGCGGGAACCATTGCCTTTTCCAGTTTTTCATTTGACTCTCCGTCATGATTCTTCGAAAATATTGTCCTATGCCAAGGGCATCGGCTTTATAGGTGTGCAGTCGGTTAATGAGCTTTTCCGCTCTTTTTTCGATATCTTCTTTAAGCAGCTTTGCGATATCATCGTCGGATAGGATATCTCTATTCTCTGCAATGACTACCTCCAATTTCAGCCGACTTTGCATATTGGGACCTACATCCGTCCACTTCACTTTATGTCTAATCGTTGCCTTCTTAATCAAGACACTGCTATTCTTAGAAACCTCTATCGTTCCTCCTGTATACTTTCTTTGAAAGGCATTGTAAATCAAGGTTTCATCCGGAGAAATATCACCCACCATTTTGTTCCTTCGCATAATGGCAGAACCTTCGAAATTATACAGGGTGTCGGTTCCTTTACTGAGAATAGGAATGGCCATGTCCTGTGTATACGAATTGATATCACGAAATACTTCCCATAACCGTTTGATCGTATTGTCGGGAGTCCATCCCGCCTGTTCACTGAAAAAATCATAGGAAGACAGCTCCGGATTGGATTGGATTTTGTGATACATCGTCTGCTCGAAATCACCTCTCACAATACCGACTAATCCTTTTACCGAAATATCGTTTGCCTGTACCCCATAATTGACAATGTCATTAATATTACTTTTTGCCGTTTTTTCGCATATTAGAAATAATCTTAAATGAAGCAGGTCAACACTTTTTTCAGATTTTGTACGTATTTCATCCATGGCTTTGTTAATCGTTTGGGCCTCACCCTCCAAGTATTGAGAACCCTTCTTCTGAGGACTCGGAACCTGCAATATAATTTTGTAGGGCTGATCGCCATTTTTGCAAACCCCCATGACAACAGGCATGAGTCTTTTGTTGATATCCTTGGTGTCCCAGCAGCTAGTAAGAATTCCGAGACAACCCAGACAGCACAAAAAGAGTCCTATACGGATCATAAATCGAGGTATCACGCGGAATTCCTCCTATACTTTGAGCTCATCCTCCATACCATCATAGGGATTACAAGAATGCTGTACAAACAAAATATCGTATTCCATGAATTCAGTCTATCCAGCCAATCCGTATTCACGATCATCGCACTAAAGACATACGACAAGGTACCTAAAACCATGATCGCCCCTCCTCTTTTTCTTAAGGAGAACAGCTTTTGCAATAGGGTTGTCATGATCCAGAAGGATACGGCTGCTTCCACCATAGAGACGGCTATCGTAGAAATAATAAAAAATGTAGGCAGCCAATCAAAAATAACCCATTCCATATCGACTGTATCCGAGGTTAACACGACGGGATACCGCAAATAAATAATCGCTTCGGGACCAAAAATCAATAAGGGTACATAAACAGCGCACAGTCCAAATAAGAAAAGCATCATGAAGACCGGAATGATATAACGCATGCTTACCTTATCCTTGAGACCTATCATCCCCAGAAATAAAAAACCAGTGTGAGCGAAAAGGGCCGAATAAAATTGTGGTTTACTGAAGAACGTCATATGGGCATCCCAAAAAGGGAAAATCTGATGGAAATTAAAATTTTTGAGGCCGCTCATCAAGGAAAAAAGGATTAATGGCACACCGAAAACACTCACTATTACCGCCCCTCGTGCAATAGAATGAATGCCTTTCCAGGCTGCGTAAAGGGGGATCCCATAAAGTAACAACAGAAAAAACATCGGGGTTTTGGGCAGGAGTACAACGTTAACCGAATCCAATTCCATACGATGGGCAACGTTGAAATTTACAAACAGAAAAATGAAATAGGGAATAAGCATAGCTCTTGCTATCCATTTTCCCGAAATTCCAGTGAATATATCGACAATATCCTTACCTGGAAAAGCCGATAATCCCTTAAGATATACACCAGTAAGAAGCGCCTCCAACAGAAAACCGACCAGTATAGGCTCCCAACTGCCCTTCGCTGCCGCTTCGATAATGTTCACCGGATACAGATAAAAAAACAAAGATAGATGAACAAGTGAAAATAAAATTAAAACCAAATTTTTATTCATCAGACTTCCCTCTTTTAGCGGTATAACTCAAATAAGGGACGGAAAAGGTAGTAATACTCCCCAAATAGAAACACAATAGAACAAGGGAGGACATTAAACCCAAAATTCCATATAAAGCACTGAAAAAAATAACTACGTACTTATACAATCGAATCGAGAGTGAATTCATATACGTTCCCAAAGAAAAATGCGCAATGGTGGTAGCCGCTACGATAATAATCAAAAAATTACTCATCAGTCTGGCTTGAACTACCGCTTCTCCAAGAATAATACCGCCTACCATCGTGATCGTTGGACCGATGCTCTTGGGAAGCCGGATACTCGCTTCGATGACCATTTCAATGATGATCAGCATGAGCAGGACTTCAACTAATACCGGGTACGGAACCCCTTCTCTGGAATCTGTAATGGACACCGCAAGCTGAATTCGCAGAAGCTCAGGATTGACAGCATTGAGGACCACATACAAGCCGGGCATGGAAATGGCTACTAATAGAGAAATGACGCGTATAATTCGATATAGAATCATAAACGGGACCGGATGGTCCTGATCAGTCTTCACTGCCCAGAAATCCGTTACAATAGCGGGAAACGAAATCGCAAACGGAAAATGATCCAATAAAATCACGACCCGTCCATCCTGCAGGTAGTGCTTTGTCGTTACGGGAAGCTCTGAAGTCACATAGGTGGGGACAAGGCTGAACCGAGGCTGCTTTAATACTTTCAATAAATGCTGAATATCGGATATGTCCATCATTCTGTTCTCGTTAAGACAATCCTGAATAAGCTTGACCATCTTCGGGTCAGCCTGATCCTGGAGATAAAGAACCGACAATTCGCGCGGGTAATCAGACCCTAACGAATGTGATTGAATGATCAAGTCTTTTGACATCACTTTTCTGCGCATCAGACCCACATTCAGCTTCATATCCTCGGTAA
Source organism: Paenibacillus periandrae (assembly GCF_022458865.1). GTDB lineage: Bacteria > Bacillota > Bacilli > Paenibacillales > NBRC-103111 > Paenibacillus_S > Paenibacillus_S periandrae. The sequence continues at coordinate 331,908 of NZ_JAJNMU010000004.1, forward strand.
AAGCATCCATGGATGTTTGGATGGGATTCTCGTTTTGAGCTTCACCGACGCTCCGGGCAATACTGGGATGTAAAGGTTCAAATACCACATTCTCTGTTTCATCCTGTTTAAAAACAATCAACATACCCCGCAACACGGATTGAACCAGTTCCTCCAAGGGCAAGTTGACTCTGGCATTATAGGATAATGCCATATACCGAATCGGATCCATACCCTCTTCGGCATCGCTAAGCTGATTTACTAACAAATCCAACGTTTCTTTAAAACTCACTAAGGTTTGCAAATAACAAATATGTACGATTGTATTATTTAGTACCGTTTCTGCACATATGAAATCATAGCTGCGCTCAAATATTTGGTTGATCTGCAATTGTGTCGTTTTTTCACAGGATAATGACATATGGCCCACCTCATCCTTATATTGTGGTTTATGCCATTTTTTTATACTACAAACATCGATCATTCAAACTTTTATTTATTCTAACTAAATTTATGTTTGAATTTCTTTTTGTTTGTGTTACTATTTTTGCAGGTGCTGCTTTTACATGAGTTATTATTAAATAAGGAGACCGTGATGAAAGATGGAGTCTATTCGTGAGGATTTTGAATTCTTTAACGATCTGATTAAAGGTATTGCCGCTCAATTCGGGGAGCAATGCGAGGTCGTGCTTCATGATTTGACCGGAGACTACGAGAGTACCATTGTAGCGATTGAGAACGGTCATATCACAGGCCGGAAGGTCGGTGACCCCGGTACCAACCTCGGATTGGAAATTTTGCGCGGCAGTCAGGTGAATGGAAATCGATTCAATTACATTACCCAGACCAAGGAAGGCCGCATCCTTCGTTCCACTTCATTGTATAAGAAAAACAGCAAGGGCAAGACGATCGCAGCCATATGCATTAATTATGATGTAACCGATCTGATGATGGCAAAGCGAACCCTGGATTCACTCACGACTGGCGGGCAGCAGGTAGATGTGAAGGAATCGTTCGTCAGCAATGTGAGTGACCTGCTCGAAGCGCTGCTTCAGGAAGCTCAGGAGCAGGTAGGCAAGCCCGTAGCCGCGATGACGAAAGAGGACAAAATGAAGATGATTCAGCTGCTGGACCTGAAAGGAGCCTTCCTGGTAAAAAAGAGCGGCGAGAAAATATGCAGCTACTTGAACATTTCCAAGTACACGCTGTACAGCTATTTGGAAGAAAGCAAATCTCAAACTGAGAGGAATGAGGATCAGGAATGAGCGAAGCAGCGAGCAAGTCGAACGTAAATAACGAACCACAAACCCCTTTTATCCAGATTGATAAAGCGGCAATGGGGCGTAACATTCACAAGATGGCGGAGGTGGCCCGCAGCAATCAGGTTCAGCTCCGTCCCCACGCCAAAACACATAAATTGCCTTGGGTCGCCCACCAGCAGCTGCAAGCCGGAGCTGTAGGCATTACCGTAGCCAAGGTATCCGAAGCTGAGGTCATGGCACAGCATGGGATCACAAATATTTTTATCGCTTATCCGCTTGTGACGACCGACAAGCTCGAACGTGCAATCCGGCTGAGCCAACAGATCACATTGATTACAGCTGTGGACAGCCTGGAGGGTGCTGAACGTATGAACGAAGCAGCCGGCCGCAGCGGCCACCAGCTTCAGGTGAGACTGGAGATTGATACTGGTCTGCGTCGAACTGGCGTGTTGTACGATCAGGCTCCAGAGCTGGCTGCACGTATCCACACCTTGGAGCACTTGCGGTTGACAGGTATTTATACGTTCCGTGGAGCGATCTACAAGCAGAAGCCAACACTTGATTTGCAAACCGCAGGTGCGGATGAGGGCCATATCATGGCTGATCTGGCTGCGCGGCTGCGCGCGAATGGCATTCCAATCGTCGATGTAAGTGTAGGCTCAACTCCAACAGGCATGTATGCAGCTGCCGTGGAGGGCGTAACCGAAATCCGTCCGGGCACTTATGTATATCAAGATCGCATGCAGGCTCGTCTGGGTGTATGCAGTCTGGAGGATTGTGCGGGCAGCGTCTGGGTCACGGTCGTGAGCCGACCATCAGAAGATCTCGCTGTGGTCGATGGCGGCAGTAAAACGTTTGCCACCGATGTACAGCCAAATGTCGAACCGCTTATGCTTCAGGGCTTCGGCCATATCGAGGGTCTGGACGATGCGGTACTGGAGCGGCTCTCCGAAGAGCATGGCATGCTGCGGCTTGGTCCGAACGCGCAGATTGCCAACCCTCAGGTCGGCAGCCGACTGCGGATCATCCCTAACCATATATGCAGTACGGTTAATCTGCACAACAAAGTGTATTTCAATGACGGCGCTGCATACGAGGAACTGACCGTGCTTGGGCGCGGAATGCTGGAATAACTACCGAATCCGAACAGAAGGAGACGTTATTATGCTTGATCTCATATTGAAAAACGGTCGCATTGTGGATGGCACCGGTAATCCATGGTTTTTGGGTGATGTCGGCATTAAGGATGGGTTGATTGCAGCAGTTGGCAAGCTTAATCAGGAAGCTCGCAGCACGATCGATGTCCATAGACAGGTCATTTCCCCCGGTTTTATTGACGGACACTGCCATTCCGATCTGATGATACTGGATCATCCCCATAGCGAAATCAAAATCCGGCAAGGTGTGACAACAGAGGTCGTGGGTAACTGCGGACTCGCTCCTGCCCCGTTTTTCAAGCAGAATGCCGACCTGCTGCAAAGCTACGTCCAGCCTGTGCTTGGAAAAACCTCATGGGAGTGGCCATGGGAAACGGTCTCCCAGTACATGGATACGCTCGCGCGTTCCGCTCCCTCCGAGAATATCGCGACTTACGTCGCACATGGAGCATTGCGGATTGCGGTAATGGGTTTCGCCAAACGCGATGCGACAGCTCAGGAGCTGCAGCTAATGAAGCAGCTTTTGGAGGAGGGACTTAAAGCCGGTGCAATCGGCTTCTCCATCGGACTGCTTTATGCTCCGGGCAGCTACACCTCCAAGGAGGAGGTCGCTGAGTTATGCTCCGTTTTGCCCAAGTATAATGGGTTGTTCTCGACCCATATTCGCGGCGAAGGCAACAATCTGATCCCATCCGTCAAGGAAGTGATCTGGATTGCCGAGAAAACTGGCGTTGCACTGCATATCAGTCATTTGAAAGCTGCAGGCAAGCGCAACTGGGGCAAGGTCATGGAAGCGATGGAGCTGATTGAACAGGCTCGTGCCCGAGGACTTGACGTTACCTGCGATGTGTACCCATATAGCGCTGGCTCCACTACCTTAACGACCGTGCTCCCGCCGTGGTCACTTGAAGGCGGCATTAATGGCGTTTTGGAGTTATGCAGAGACTCAAGTATGCGCAAACGTATCCGCGAGGAGCTGGGACGTGAGCATGAGGATTGGGATAACCTCGTCTGCTCCACCGGCTGGCAAAGCATCTACCTGTCAGCTGTTCATTCCGAGAAGAACAAGGCTCTCGAAGGCAAGCATATTGAGGAAATTAGCGAAATCAGAGGTCAGCATCCGGTTGATTGCATGCTTGATTTGCTGCTTGAAGAGGACGGACGCATTTCGATTGTGTATTTCCATATGGCTGATGAGGATGTCAAGCAAGTAGTCGGCTATGAACGATCGCTAATTGCATCGGATAGCCTGACGTGTGAAACTGGCAAGCCGCATCCGCGACTGTATGGCACCTTCCCACGGGTATTTGCCAAATATGTACGTGACGAGAAGGTGCTGACTCTTGAGCAGGCAGTGCGCAAGCTGACTTCCTTCCCTGTACAGCGCTTCAAGCTCGGCAAGCGCGGCTTGCTCGTCCCAGGCTATGCGGCCGATCTGGCTGTATTCGATCCAGAAACCATCCAGGATCATGCAACCTTTGAGGACCCCAGACAATATCCGCAAGGCATCACTCAGGTTATCGTTAATGGCAAGCCAACCTTTGATCGTGATCAGCATACACATGCGAGAGTTGGTCAATTGATTCGGGCGCAGCACTGCTGCACGCATCACTAATATCAATTTATGGAGGTTTATAACAATGGCAAAAATTGAACAAAGACTACTCGAGCTTGGTATCGTACTCCCCCCATCACCGGAACCGCGGTTTACTTATGTTCCTTGCGTTCAAACCGGTAATCTGATCTATTTGTCCGGGCAGGACTGTCGCATTAACGGCGAGCTGATGTATGAGGGCAAGCTGGGTACGGATCTTACGATAGAGCAAGGACAGGAGGCAGCCCGCCAGACGATTATCAACTGTCTAGCTGTAATGAAAGGCTATTTGGGAGATCTGGACCGTGTCGTGAAAATTGTCAAGATGCTGGGCCTTGTCAACAGCGCGCCCGGCTTCGCCGATCAGCCTTACGTAATTAACGGTGCGTCTAATTTATTGGTGGACGTGTTTGGTGATAACGGCAAACATGCAAGATCAGCTATCGGAACGAACGAGCTGCCTTTCCATACACCGGTCGAGATCGAAATTATTGCGGAAATACGGGATTAATAGAAGCTAATAGCAAAGAGTAGAGCGCTGTACCACATGCTCTACTCTTGTTTTTGTTTACTTGCTCATTGTTCGTTTCGTGCTGCACAAATAAAGCAGCGCTATCTGCGCTGCTTTAACATGAATCTTCTGCTTATCGTTCGCCCAAAAGCTGCTTCAAGTGATCGATAGATTGAATGGAGCCTGCCTTCTGTTCTGCATTTCCTTCAAATTCGACAGTTAACCAGCCATCATAGCCGTTCTCCTTAAGACGACCCAACAGGTGCCGCAAATCTACACTGCCTTCTCCTATAATAGTACCGGCATACTTGTCTCCGGATAAGGAAGCATAGCTTTCGCCCTGAAAGTCTTCCCCAACCTTTATAAAATCCTTGCAATGAACATGTGCAACGACAGATTGAAGCTGTTCAAAAGCATCATTCGGATTCTCGTCCACCAGCATGAAATTCCCCATGTCGAACGTGCTGCGAAGAGCAAAGGAATCCACTTCCCGAATGATCGAACGCACCTGCTCCGATTTGCCTGCAAATAACCCATGGTTCTCCAGACATAATACGACGTTCTTACTGCTTGCATAGTCGGCCGCTGCTTTTAGTCCCTCGATGATCCAGTACCTGGCTTCATCGTACGCAACACCATCCTGCTGATTGCCGGAAAATACCCTGACAACCTTTGCGCCAAATCGGGCAGCAATATCGACCGATTCGATGATGTGATTCAATTGCTCCTGACGGCTTGCTGCGTCTGGCAGGGCAAAGTTATTGCTGGCCCCAACGCATGCTATTTCCAGTCCTTCCTGCTGCAAGGCTTTTTCAACCTGCGGGGTATCCGTTTCCGGGTGCCAAAAACGATGCAGCAGCTCGATTCCGTCCGCCTTCGTCTGTTGACCGACAAAATGAATGAAATCCGCATTTGTCCATGTTTTATCGTAAAAATACTTATGGCAGCTCCACACACTCAAGCTCGTTTTCATCGGTATCCTCCATTTGACTCCGTTTATTAAATCCCATACAACCTTGCCACTCTAGTCGAAACGAACTTCTTTCCCTGTCTGCGCCGACTCGTAGACTGCACATAAAATTTTCATAATTTCCACACCATCCTCAACGGGGCTGAGCGTCTCATCCGTTCCCAGGCAGCAGCGAACAAAATGGTTGATCTCATTCTGGAAGCCGGCAACAAAATCGAACGTAAGCGTGTCAGCCTGAGGCAAAAGATTCAGCATCATGTCATGCTTTTCCGTTGCAATTTGCAGCTCCGGTTCCACCTGTGCCCCGCCCTTGGTTCCGTAGATGCTGATGGTGCCATCATTTTTGATGCCATGCAGGGTAAAGCTGACATCGACCATGATCGATGCACCATTTTCGAAGCAAATGAGCGCATTCGCCAGATCCTCAACATCATTCCGGGTTGCATCATAATCAGCAGCCTGATAAAACGATAGATGCTTTACATTTGCGCGGTTGCCCAGCTTGCGATACGTATTGCCTTTAACCGATTGAACCTTCGGTTTGCCCATCAGATACCAGCACAAATCGATCACATGCACACCAAGATCGATAAGCGGTCCGCCGCCAGAGCGCTTGCTGTCAGAGAACCAGCCGCCGGGATTGCCCAGTCTGCGCAAATAGCTGGCCTTGGCATAATAAATTTCACCCAAATCTCCAGCATCAATAAAGCGCCGCAGCATCTGTGTGGTATTCCCATAACGTCTGACAAAGCCTACCTGAAACACTTTGCCGCTGCTTTGCACAGCAGACTGAACTTCCAATGCTTGCTCAACCGTTTGACATAGCGGTTTTTCACAGAGCACATGCTTGCCCGCGTTCACAGCGGCGATGCTGAATTCCGCATGCGTATTGTTCCAGGTGCATATGCTGACAGCTTCCACCTCAGGATTAGCCAGCAGCTCCTGAACGTTCGAATATACGTGCGGAATTCCGTATTTGTCCGCTTTCTCCTGAGCTCTTTCCACATTCATATCACAAATGGCATAGAGCTCAACTTCCTTATTGTTCGTGTAAGCATCCATATGCAGGCTTGAAATACTGCCAGCCCCGATAATGCCGATTTTCAATTTGCTCATGATAAAATCCTCCTATTATTCCTATAATAGTTAAATTAAGTATGATGACGTGATGACTTGAAGACATACATGTACATGACAGCAAATCCGGCTGCCCCCAGTAAAGCCATTAAGGTACAAATGCGATACATCGTGGTCGCTCCCAGATCCTGAAACATCCATCCACCGATAATGCCCGCTATGATGCCGGCCAAGCCTCCCCAGCTTAAAGCGTATACAGCCTGCCCGGAGGCCCGAAATTGCTGTGGTATCAAATAAGCGGTTAATTGAGTGCCTACATAATAATAGCCGGCGAAGGTAAGGCAATGCAGTGTTTGTGTGAAAATAATCTGATAGGGAGTTACCGCCATCGACATCAGCAGCCAGCGCAGTGCATACAGCAGACTGACCACAATCAGGCAGGCGATCATCGTCTTGTTGTCTCTGCGTAAAAAGCGATCCAGCAGCAAATAAACCGGAATTTCAAATATCGAGGATAGAAATGCAGACCAGCCGATCAAGGCATTGCTTCCTCCCATATCCGATATATAGATCGATACAAAAATATTATTCATCGAGTTGGGAATCGAGATCAGAATTCCGATGATAATCAGAGACAGGAACAGCTTGTTTCCGAGAATCTTACCGTAGCCGCCAGCGGAAATCTTCTTCGTGCTCACGGCAGGAGCCTGATGCGGGAGCATATAACCGAGCACGATAGAAATCACAATCATTAAGCCGTACACGATCCAAAATTCACCGATACCGAGCCATTCGAGAATGGGCCCTGTGACCACCGCCATGATCGCCCATCCTAATGCTCCCCATAGTCGAAAAGCGCCAAATTTGTGGCCTGTCCGTTCAACGACATCCAGTATTAAGCTATTGCTTTGTGAAAATAATGGGGCTTGGAAAAAAAAGTAAATCAGCATTAAACCATAAATAAAGTAGGTCGAATGGACCGCAAAAACAGCTTGCATAACTACCCCGTTACCTGCTAACAGCAGGATCAGAATACGTCTGCCATTTTGCAGCCTATCGCTCCAATAGCCCCAAAAAGGATTGGACAGCAGTGAAATGAAGGGACCTCCAGCGAGCAGAAGACCGATCATAAAATTCGACATCCCTACTGCTTTCAAATATAGGGGAAAAAACGAGCTGTAAATCGCAATAGCCCCATATATAAAAAAGTTGAATCCTTTGATGACGCCAAAAGAACGTACATTCACTGAAGAAGCTTCAGACATCTTAACTGCCACTCCCTGCTTTCCAGCCTGCTAGCGTTTACGCATCGCCAAAGCTCCAGGAGAGCCTGACGGCGCTACCGCAAGCTTCCGGTATTGGGTTGGGGTGATTCCTGTGTATGTTTTGAAAATCGAACAAAAATATTTGTATTCGCGGTACCCTACTTTTTCGGCAATCTCAAATACGCGCTCCTCCGTTTCCACGAGCATTGCTTTGGCGTGATTGATGCGGACTTCATTCAAATATTCAGCAAACCCTTTGCCAAAGTTTTGTTTAAAAATAATACTGAAATAATTCGGCGTAATTTTGAGCCAGGCAGCGACCTCCGAAGCCTTCAAATCCGTGGTGTGTCTGGAATCGATATAGGTAATGACTCGTTCGGTGATCCAGTGATGCTTGCCCTCAAGAGTGGAATGAATGATCGAAAACATCGACCACAGCTCACGGCGGAGCAGCGATTCCAAGGCCCTGCTGGAATTGTGCACCAGCAGATCAATTTCATGGGCATTAAATAAATCAGTGTGGCGCGTTAAATCTATCCCGTTAGTACGAAGTTTACGCTGCAAAATGATGCTCAATTCCTTGATCGCCTGCAAAATTTCCTTCAGCAGATACCCCTGCTCGCGAAGCTCCTGCATGATCTTTTCGATAACCTCATCCAATTCTTCATAGCTCCCATAAAAAAGCACTTGCATCAGCTGCTTTTCCAGCTCCAAAGGGGCAAATTGCTGAGGTCTCCTTTTCAAAACCTGTTCCTCATCGTAAAATCTGAAGCTTCCGAAGCCCGGTATCGCATCCAGCTGCAAAACCGACATCGCTTCTGTATAACTGGCATACAGCTGCTTCAATGAGGCATAACCCGATGAAATTCCAAAATGCAGACGGGGACAATCCGACATCTGGCCTTGTGCCTCCGATAAGGCTACAGTCAAATCGACACCGCTTACTTGATATGTCCCCATGCATAACGTTAACAGCAAATTGGGATGATGAAAGAAAGAGATAACCTCCTGATCGCAGCTCTTTAATGCAGCTGCAACCGCTGCCTCCCATTGGCTTCTTGCAGATCGCCGAAGCTCCTCGGAAGCGTGCTCGGCCCAGCCTGCATAATCCGTAATTTGGCTGGCGATAAATCGGAAGGAATGAACATCACGAGATATAAAGGATGGTATATCCGTATCCTTCTGTATGGTCCCTCCGCCTTGGATAAGCTCGGAGAACCACTTTAACTGGAGCTCCTGCTTGCGCTTATGCGCCTGCTCAGCTTCCAGTACGATTTCCTGGCCGATTCTTTGAACCATCGCCATAAGTTCTTCAATGTCTACCGGCTTAAGCAAATAATCCTCGATGCCAAGACGGAGCGCCCGGCGTGCATATTCGAAATCATCATAACCGCTAAGAATAATGATGCGGATATGCGGCATTCGCTCCTTAAGTGTTTTGGCCAGCTCAAGTCCGTCCATTCCGTCCATGTTAATGTCCGTCAACACCAAATCGATCGGCTCCTTGGCTGCGAATTGTAAAGCCTCCAGACCGTCATAGGCTTCTCCCGCTACCTCCACATCGATGGTATCCCAAGCAATGGTCTCTCTCAGCCCTTGACAAATGATCGGCTCGTCATCCACAATCAACATTCTGATGGTCATGCTTCAGCCTCCTGTTCATTCATCCATAGAGGGATTCTTAGCCTTACGCACGCTCCAGCTTCCTGCTGTTGTTCAGGCAGCTCGACGCCATATCCACTGCCGTAAACCAGCAAGGTGCGCTCATGAATGTTACAGATTGCATGATCCATCACAGCAGGATCATCGCTTCTTTCAACAAGCGCCTGACGAATTTGTTCCATTTTATCCTTCGTAAACCCGACCCCTGTATCAACGACTTCCATGATCATATCTTGTCCATCGCGATAGCAGCGTACATGAATCCGGCCGCCCCGTCGCCTGAACCCGTGCTTGATGCTGTTTTCTACAAGCGGCTGAATCACCTTTTTCAGCAGGACGGCATCCTCAAGCGACGCTTCCATATAAAGACTGAATTGCAGCTTGCTGCCCATCCGCTTCTGCTGTAAATTCAAATAAGAACGAACAAAATCCATTTCTCCGGCCAATGTGGTAAAACGCTTTTCACTGTTCAGACCCATTCGAAAAAATCGCGATAACGTCTCGATAAGCTGGCTCGTCTCGGGAGCCTTCTCCAGTCTGGCTGTCCAGCGGATCATGTCGAGCGTATTATACAGAAAATGCGGGTCCATCTGGCTTTGCAGGATGCGCAGCTCGGATTCCTTTTGCCGAATTTCCAGCTTGTACTTGTTATCGATCAATTCCCTCATCGTGGTTACCATGATATTGAATTGCCTGCCGAGCTCCCCAACCTCATCACGGGACCGAATTTCCACCTGTGCGGAAAAATCGCCCTGCTTCAGACGGTGCGTCTCTTTTCTTAAGGCAAGAATCGGTCGGATAATCGTCAGTTCAAAGCCAATTAAAGCAAACAATCCAAAGACGAGGAAAACGAACAGTAAAATTTGCAAGGATGCCTTGATTGCCCTTGTTTTTTCTACAATGGTCTTTTCCTTGATCATCGTTACAATGTTCCAGCCTGTCGCTTTCATTTGTTGGTTGAACACCACGTAGGAGACTCCATCTTCCTTCAACGAAAACACTTTGTTAGCCGGCTTTGCCACCTTTTGCAGCAAGGCTGCATTGGGATATGGTTGACCTACCAGCATCGCATCCTGATGAAGCTGAACGGTACCGTCCGCACGTACAATAAAAATCGAGCCCTGATCCTTGGGAACAGCATTCGATAATAAGTCTGTTATTTCCGATTCATCCAAACGAACAATGACCTCACCCACCGGACGCGAAGGATTTTCAAAGGAGTTAATGACACGAATCATCGAGACGACTCGTTTGCTGCCAGTCCAACCGCTCTCCAGCGGATAGGAATCCGTCCAGAGGATACGACCTTTGCTCGCTTTGGCCTGATCGGTCCACTTCGTTTCCAATCCCATCACAGGCTCGCCTATTTGCAGTGCGTTGCCGCCTACCCCCTGTAAGGACATCGATTTAATATATCGTTTTGACATCGTTTGGAAGGCAATGAAGCCTTCAATTGCGGTCTTATCCTTATTGACTTGCTCTCTGTACGCCGGAGTCGCCGGTGTTTCCATGAAATTGCGAAAGTTATCCTGATAGATCATATAGTCAGATATATCTTCAACAGCCTTGATTTTTTCCGTCAGATTCAGCTCGATGGTGTTCAGATTCTTTTCCATGGAATCTATGAATTGCTGCCTCAATATTTCGTCATACCAGCTCAATATCACGTAACCTACCAGAATAGAAGGAATAGTGACCAGCAGCAAAAAGATCGCTACCGATTTCCTTCTTAAGCTGAAATTCCATAGTTGCGTTCCGTTAGCTCTCATCTTGATCCTGCTCCCCCTGTCCGCAATACGCTTCCTCTCTACATTAAAGGAAAACCAGGGTTCGATGCTACCTAAATATTAAATCCATGTTATAAATAACCAGTTATGCAGGTAAAACGATCTTTATTGACGATTATCCTTTGACCGCGCCAGCTGTCATACCTTGTATCAATTGCTTCTCCATCGCCAGGTAAAAGCCGACAAGCGGTACAAGGGCCATCGTTAATGCCGCCATCTGCAGCGTCTGAAAGCGAGTCTCGGTTCCGGCGAAATTAGCCAATCCCAGAGGCAGCGTCTTCAGAGCCGCTTTATTAATCAGAACAAGCGCGAACAAAAATTCATTCCAATTGTAAATAAAGTTAATAATAATGACAGTGGCCAGAGCAGGTCGGGTCATCGGAAGAATGATCGACCAGAATATTCGGTACAGTCCTGCCCCATCCATAATAGCGGATTCCTCCACATCCTTCGGAAACCCTCTCATAAAGCCTGCGAGAATAAAGATCGTAATCGAGAGATGAAAGGCCGTGTAAGGAAGCACCAAGGAGAGGTGGGTGTTCAACAAGCCGATTTTTTTCATCACGATAAAGATCGGTACGAGCGTAGCGTGAATCGGAATCGTCATCCCTATAATAAACAGCCCGTACAACCATCCACGCATCCGAAATTCAAATCTGGATAAAAAATAGGAGGCCAGTGCGCCGAGCAGCACCGTCAGCAGGATCGAAGCTGCCGTTACGAGCACGCTATTCCAGAAATAAGTACCCAGATGGGCAACCTTCCAGGCGCTCGTATAGTTGCTGAAATTCCAGGTCTTAGGCAGTCCCAAGGGATTCGTGGCAAAGTCTGCCTCAGATTTAAAAGAGCTGACGACCATCCAGACGATCGGGAGTATATTGATGGCGGACAAAACCGCCAACAGGATATGAATAATTGTTTTTTTGCCAAGTGATGTTTGCATAGCTACTCGCTCCTCCTTCTTCAGCTTGCCTGGATTAATCGCTTCTACGGGTAATCAATTTGGCTGCATATATAGCAATCAGACTGAATATCAGAATCAGGATGGATACGGCGCTCCCAAGCCCCAAGTACATGTTCGAAAACGCATTGGTATACATATAAATGCTCATGACCTCGGTATTGTGCGCAGGTCCTCCAGCCGTCATGACATAGATCAGGTCAAATACCCGGAAGCTGTTGCTGATCGAGAAAATGAGTGATACCCAGATCGTTTCCTTCAGCATCGGAAGCGTAATAAACCACAACCGCTTCCAACTGGTCGCCCCATCCATAACAGCCGCTTCTTTGACCTCTTCCGAAATATTTTGCAAGCCAGCCAAAAAGATAACCATAAAAAATCCGTAGTTCTGCCACAAATAAGTGATACTTACCGATAACATGCCCCAACGCGGGCTGCCGAGCCAGTTTTGCTTCCATGAATCCAGACCCGATGAGCTAAGGATACTGTTGAGCAAGCCGGATTCCGTTCCATACACCATGTTCCATACCAGGGAAACGATAACCGCCGATATAATAACCGGGAGAAATAGGACGGAGCGATATAACTTGAGACCCCGCAATGACCGATTTAACAGCAGCGCAAAAAACAAGCCCGCTGGCAATTGTCCCACAATTCCGCTTATCATCATGTAAATATTATTTTGAAAACCTTTCCAGAATATACTGTCCTTCAAGGCGGCAGCATAATTATCCAAGCCGACAAAAGTCATGGAAGACAAGCCATTCCAATCGAAAAATGAATAATACAAGGACATCGCAACCGGAATCAATGCAATGCCGATATAAATAATCAAGGCGGGCAGCATTCCGACAAATATAGTGATTCCCATCCGCTTCGTTACATTCATATTTAGCCTTCCTTCACTCTGAATTTAATGAGAGGATTACCGGGGACGAAGAGCACGCTCCCCGTTCCCGGCGGGAGGAACCGCAAGGCTTATATCGGAATCGCAAGAGACTGCGAATTCGCGATAATTTCAGTCGCCGTCGTTTCGCGGCCCAGCCTATCCGAGAGGTAAAGTCCCTCGCTGATCAGCATGGTCGCCAGAGCGATATCAGCCGTCGGCAGCAGCTCTACCCTGCCCTGCAGAGCGGCAATCCAGTGCTGCTGTGACGAATCGTACGCATCCTCATTCTCTCTCATTCTGTGCCAACGGATATCCATCCGGTTTAAATCAATCCTGCTGTCCAGATCCATGTCGGCAACCGTTGTATGAAAGCTGAAGTCAGCCGTTTGTTCGGCTGAATGATAGGACGGAAGGCGAATTCCGCCCTTGGATCCAATAATACTGCTACCTTCTACGCCACCCAAATGGACGGCCCAGGCTTCAAAAATATCCAATGTAAGTCCACCTTCGAACGTAACGAAGCCGAGAGCCAGTTCTTCTACGTCAAACCCGCTGTCCGCTTGTCGCTGCGGGTCCATTTCCATCTCCTGAATCAGCTTGCCGGTTACTCTTTGAACGGAGGTGACACCGAGCAAGTACAACATTTGCGCGATATGATAGACGCCCATGTCCAGCAGCGCCCCGCCGCCTGCACTTTGTTTGCGCGTGAAATTGGAGGTACCAAAGCCATCGACATAGGGTCTGCCCCGACGTCGAAACCCGGATGAGCGTGCATGAAACAGCTTGCCTAATTGCCCGGCGTCGATCAGAGCCTTCGCAGCCTTCGTTTCTTTTTTATAGAGCAGGCCTAACTGGATATGCAGCATTTTTCCGCATTCCCTTGCTGCTTCCAGCATCTTGTGACCGTCATAATAAGATCCGGCTATCGGCTTCTCACAGTACACATGCTTCCCTGCCTGTAGGGCGGCAATAGTCAAAGGAGCATGAAAATTATTATGAAGACAGACATCAACCGCATCGATATCATCGCGGGCCAGCAGCTGCTTGTAATCGGTATACACATGGACAATTCCGTACTTCTCTGCGACCTGAAGGGCCTCGCGCTCATTAATGTCACAGATAGCAACCACTTCAGCACCGTCGATACCGGCGTAATTATCCAGATGTGCTTTTCCAATAATCCCAACGCCGATAACGCCAATTCTGATCTTTTTCCGTTCCATTGCTTACGCCTCCAGCTTAGCTTGATAATCCTGCCGATACGAGCACTCTCTTCATGGAGCCGAGCGCCCACCCGAGCTCCGTATAAGGGTTCTGCGGCGCATTGTATTCCACAGCCCAATATCCGGTATAGCCAAGGTTGTTCAGAAGCTTGACCGTTTCTTCCGCTTTTGCCGAACCGACTGTACGTGCATCAAAGTGAATATGGTTTACCCAAGGAGCGACCATCAGATCGCCCTGCGGGTTTCCATCTTCCCAGCGTCCGATATGAAGCAGAATGCCGTAGCCCGGATGGTCAATCTCTTCGGCAATCAGCTTCATCCAGTAAGGATTCAATGAAGCTCCTGTGTGATTCTCAGGACCTACCGTGAATCCGTAGTCGGAAGCAATCTGTGCATATTCCCGAAAACGCCCGACTGTATAATCAAACCGTTCCTCTGTCATGGCGCCCGGGCCCCGGTTCGCATCAATACGAACCGATTTCGCTCCCAGAATATCCGCTGCACGCAGATGCAGCAGCGCATTGTGATGCAATTGTTCTCTGACCTCAGGATCGGGGTCCCATAAGTGGGCCCGATCCACAGCCAAATTGGCAACCGTCAGCTGTTTCTCATCCAGCGCTTTTCTTATTTTTCTCAAATAATCTTCATCTGCCAAAGTCCAGATAGGAACATTGCGATCACAGAAAAAACCGTTCCACAAATCGACTGCATTCAACCCATAACGGAATTTGACAGTTTCGAGATATCCGAAGATGTCCATTTCGCCTTCGCTTAACAGCTGATAGAAGGAAAATCCTCCGATTGAGGCTTTCACTGCTATTCCTCCCTATCCTCATCATGATTCTTAAAGAAGCTTTGCGGCTACTTCCCTATTCACCACGTGCAGTTACTTTTTTATTTTTTCAATTGCAGCCTGCATATCCTGAGCAACCTGCTCTGGCGTCTTTTGCCCCATCGTAATGGCTTGCAGGCCATTCTCGATAACGTCCTTAACCGGTGCTGGCATCACACTGTCAAATACAAGCGCATCGCCGTTTTTCGTCAGCTCCAGCATTTCCTTCAAATACTTGCTCGTATCTGCAGGCATATCAACCTTGGCCGGAACTACAATTCCTTTGCTCATCAATTCTTGATACAGCTCAGGCGCGTAGAAATATTTCAGGAATTTGAAAGCAGCTTCCTTCTTGGCTCCTTTTAATTCTTTGCTGAGCCCGATTCCATATTGAACGACACCTGCGCTTTTGCCTGCTGTTCCTTTTCCGCCATCAATAGTCGGGAAGAGTGCAACACCAATATTGTCTCCGCCTTCAGGATTGCTGACACGGAATTTGGTATCGATCGTGGAGCTTGTCATCGTGATTGCGGCTTTCTTTTGCAGGAAGTAATCCTGCTGCTGCACTTCATCCATCGTGTTCAAATCGGCGTTGAACGCCTCCAGCTTGTTCAGTTCATCAAAGACAGCGAGCGATTTAATAAAATCGGGATCTGTAAATTTGGCTTGGCCCTGCTTCACCTTGGTAAGGAATTCCGTTCCTGCAATCCGATCCTCAACAGTCGAGAGAACAGTCGATTGCAATGGCCATCTGTTCTTATTGCCGATGCCAATCGGTACTACACCGGATGCTTTCAGCTTTTTCACCAAATCAAGTAATTCGGTATAGGTTTTCGGGAATTGATTGTAGCCAACCTTGGCCAGCATATCCTTATGATAATAAACAATATCAACAAAGGTCATTTTTGTCGGAATCGCATACTGCTTACCGTCTACGTTATAGCCAGCCAATGCCTGAGCGGGTAAAATATTTTTCCAGGCGTCCATAATCTCATCCAGAGGCATAAGCACTTTGGCATCGATGTACGGGTCCATTTCTATTCCAGGAAATAAGATAAACATATCCGGCATGCTGTTGCCTGCCGCTTCCGTACGCAGCTTGGTTCGATATTGGGCCGAGGGGATATCCTGCGCCTCAATCTTGATGTCTGGATTCGCAGCCATAAACTTTTGAATCCGTTCCTTGTACAGCTGGTTGTCGGCATTCGGGCTTGACCAGTTGTACTCCATTGTAAGGGTTACATTTTCCTTCACTGCAGTGCCGGGAGCTGGGGTTGCTTCTTTGGTGTCCACATTCCCACAAGCTGTAGCCGTAACAAGAGCGGCAGAGGCAACGACTAGTAATGATTTTTGGATGAAAGCATTTTTCATATAATCCCCTCTTTTCATGTTATTTAATTTAACATTCACCTTACAACAATATTATATAATGATGTTACGTGACAGGGGTATCCAGCCAATTAATATAATATCCAAATTTTTAATGCAGTTACTATAAGCTTAATAATCCATCTTTTCGAAGATGCTGCCTATACCATATGGAAAATAAAAACATTGTAAGCGTCACTCACCAGGCAGCCACTTCACCGTCGGCCCTTGGTTCCGTTCCGCCTGCCAACACCCCGGATGTCGTATCTCGCCAAATAATCTGTCCCCTGCCAAACATACCTGAATCCAGCGCCCGCTGCACGATATGCCCGCGTCTTGCCAAGGCCTGTGCAATATGATCGGGAAATTGCGGTTCGACTTCGATCACTTTTTCTTTCACCCAACGCCATCTCGGCGCGTCTAGAGCCGCCTGTGGATTCAAATGAAAGTCAATCGTATTCATCACCAGTTGTACATGTGCCTGTGGCTGAATCGATCCGCACATCACGCCAAAGGGTCCAACGGCCATGCCGTCCTTCGTAATAAATCCCGGAATAATCGTATGCCGTGTTTTTTTGGCGGGTTCAAGGACATTATGATGCTCTGGATCGAGCGAAAATCCAGCTCCCCTATTCTGCATGCATATTCCGGTCCCCGGAATCACAACACCGGAACCAAAATCACCGGAATGGCTCTGAATGAACGATACCATGTTGCCCTCTTCATCGGCGGTGGCCATATATACAGTTCCACCTTTGGGCGGCTCACCGGCCAACGGCAGTATCGCCTCCGTACCGATTAATTCCCTTCTTTCCCTGGCATAATCGTCGGACAACAGCTGCTCGGTAGTCACCTTCATCTTGGTCGCATCCGTAATATATTTCAGACCGTCCACATACGCCAGCTTTACAGCTTCGATCTGTTTATGATAAGTATCCACCGTATCCTTGGCGTCAAAACCCATCCCCTTAAGAATATTTAATGCCATAAGAGCAACCAGCCCCTGGCCGTTCGGAGGAATTTCCCAGATATCGTAGCCTCTGTAGTTGACCTGGATCGGATCCACCCATTCCGGCTTATACGCGGCCAGATCCTCTTTGGTCAGAAAACCTCCGTGCTTACGAAAAAAACGATCTATCTCCTCCGCCAGCGCGCCTCTATAAAACGATTCCGCCTGCGTCTCCGCGATCGAACGGAGTGTGCGGGCATGTCCCTCGGAACGCCACATTTCTCCGGCATAGGGTGCGCGTCCATTTGCAGCAAAGGTTTCCATCCAGGGATCGTACAGACTGCTGTTCAAAGCGCTGATCGCCTCAAAGCCATGCTTCCAGTACTTCGCAATGGTCGGTGACACCGGGAAACCCTGTTCCGCATATTCGATAGCGGGCTGCAGCACTTCCGCCAGAGACAAGCGGCCGAATCGCTCTGACATCGCCGCCCAGGCTGCTGGCGTTCCCGGAACGGTTACCGGTACCATTCCATAAGTCGGCATAACGCTGTGTCCAGCATCCCTGACCTTGTCGACAGTAATCGCCGCTGGAGAAGGGCCGCTTGAATTGAGGCCATGCAGCTTCCCGTCCACCCATATCAGAGCAAAGCAATCGCCGCCAATACTGTTGGAATTGGGTTCAACCACCGTTAAGCAGGCAGCTGTAGCAATTGCGGCATCAATCGCATTCCCGCCTTTTTTCAGTATATCCAATCCTGCTTGTGCAGCTAAGGGCTGTGTCGTTGCGACCATACCTTTTCTGCCATACGTCACCATTCTTTGAGAAGGGTACGGATGAAATAACGAATCATAATTTAGCATAGTAGGATTCTCCTTGTTCATTCAAATTAAACATCTGGCTCTCCTTGGAACCTGACTGTTCTTAGATGTTAATTATTATGCCACTAATGAGCATCTGTCAATGTTAGCTTTATGGGACAAAATGGTTTTTGGGCAAGCCAAAAGTGCTGGCGGTACAGCCTCATCTCTCGGAGTATCTCTATCATGGTTACTTCAAGGTAACTAATTGCATAATAAGTCAGTTCTTAAATTATTTCTTTCCATCCTGTATCATGAGGATCAGGAACGCTGTTAGTATCGCTATTAAGCAAACAGATCGATTAAACAGGAGGAATATAAACATGAAATATCGGAATTTAGGCAGAAGTGGATTAAAAGTCAGTGAGATTTCGTTGGGAAGCTGGCTAACGTACGGTACTGCAGTGGAGAAGCAGACTGCAATCGATTGCATCCAGTATGCTTACGATAACGGTGTTAATTTCTTTGATACAGCCAACGCGTACAACCGCGGTGCTTCGGAAATCGTCGTCGGCGAAGCGCTTAAAAATTATGCGCGTGAAAGCTATGTCATTGCTACGAAGCTGTATTTCCCAATGGGTGACGGACCCAACGATAAAGGACTGTCGCGCAAGCATATCGTTGAGCAGTGCGAAGCCAGCCTGAAGAGGCTTGGGGCGGATTATATCGACTTGTACCAATGTCACCGGTTCGATCCAGAGGTGCCGTTAGAGGAAACGCTGCGCGCTCTGGACGATTTGGTGAGTCAGGGCAAGGTCCTGTATGCCGGAGTCAGCGAATGGTCGGCAGCACAGATTACTGATGCGGTCCATATAGGCAAAAGGTTGAACCTGAGGCCGTTAATTTCGAACCAGCCTATCTATAACATGCTTGTCCGTTATATTGAGAAAGAAGTGCTGCCAACCTCCGTCAAAGAAGGCTTGGGACAAATCGTATTTTCTCCGCTGGCACAAGGCATCTTGAGCGGCAAATACAAGGCAGGCCAGCCGATTCCATCCGAAAGCCGCGCAGCCAACAGCGATATCAACCGCTGGATCAGCAGCTATTTGCAGGACGATGTTCTTGAGTGCGTTGGCAAACTGGATACGATTGCCCAAGATCAAGGACTGACCTTGTCGCAGCTCGCAATCGCCTGGATATTGAGACAGCCGGGTGTGAGCTCAGCCATTGTCGGAGCCAGCCGACTAGCACAAATCGAAGAAAATATCCAAGCAAGCGGAGTTGCCTTGTCCCCTGAAGTTGTACAGGCGGTCGATGCCGTTCTGGACGAAATTAACGGTTTCGTGCCTATCTGGTAGCAAACAGCAAAAAACTCGTCTTGGGCTCATAAAGCCAAAGACGAGTTTTTTGCTGTATATGTTCGTGCGTTCGTGTGCTCAAGTCGACACTACTACTCGATTTTGCAATGCCCACAAAAGGGTTTATTGAACTTGAAACAGAATCCAGACATCTTTGGCTGCCAATGCCATCGTTCCTGTATAGTGCTTATCGTTTAGTACATTCAGATAAGAGGTCGTTTCAAGTTCTATTTGGACTGCGGTATCATTATGATTCATGACAAACAAATAAGGAATACCATCCTTCGCCCGTCTGGTCACTTCAACACCAGCTGGCGTGCTCAGAACCGGTTCAATCCCTCGGGCTGCGCAAATCTGCCAGACAAAATCATTCAGGAAGTCAGCATCCGGACTGGAGGCCACATACCAGGCTTCACCCTGGCCGTACCGATTGCGGGTCAGCGCTGGCATCCCCTGATAGAAGTCCGATCCGTATACAGCCAGCACCTCGGCCCCTTCCGAATGGATCAGATCGCACAGCAGACCGCAGTTATAGGTTTCCTTCATGCCCTCAAGCGGCTGGTTCATGACGATCTGATTGCTCATGTGCGGAAACAAGGCGTCAATTTCCTCAGCCCAAATTCCAAGCAGCGGGCGCAGCTCTCCCGGATATCCGCCCAATGAAACAAGATCCGTTTCATTAACTATACCACTGAAGAATGTCGTCAGAAATGTGCCTCCCCGCTCGACAAACGCCTTCAGGCGGTCAGCATACCCCGGTTTTACCATATAGAGCACCGGAGCCAGCACGATTTCATAGCCATCGAGCGGTGTGTCTACACCGATCAGGTCGACGGCTATATTCTGGCTGTACAACGCTTCGTAATATTTGTGTACCTCATCCACATACTTCAGATCGATGCTTGGACCCGAGGACATTTCAATGGCCCACCAATTGTCCCAATCGAAGACGATCGCCACCTTCGCTTCCGTCCTGGCATCCAGCAAGGAATCTCCCAGCTGGTTCAGCTCCCGTCCAAGCTCCGCGCATTCGCGAAACACGCGCGTATGCTCGTGACCCACATGCTCGATCACCGCTCCGTGATACTTCTCGCAGGCTCCGATAGAACGGCGCAGCTGGAAGAACATCACCGTATCCGCCCCACGCGCTACCGCCTGGTAGCTCCAGAGCCTCATCACACCGGGCCGCTTCAGGCTGTTATAGGCCTGCCAGTTTTGCTGGCTGGGCGTCTGCTCCATCAGCATGAAGGGGGCGCCGTGCTTCAGCCCGCGCATCAAATCGTGGCGCAAAGCGACCAAGCTCATCGGGGTATTGAAGCGAGGATAATTATCCCACGATACGATATCCATATGCTCAGCCCATTTGAAATAATCAAGAGGCTTGAAGGTTCCCATCAGATTGGTCGTAATCTGGATGTTCGGTGTAGCTGCCTTGATTTCCCGATACTCGGCTTTATAGCACTCCAGCAGCGAATCCGATTGGAACCGGTAGTAATCAAGCGTAATGCCCTGAAACGTTGTTTTCTCGTTATTGATATGCTCCGACAGCAGATTAGGCAGTACGATTTCGTCCCAATCGTAGAACGTATGTCCCCAAAAGCTCGTGTTCCACGCCTTGTTCAGCGCAGGTAGGGTGCCATAGCGGCTTTTCAGCCATACCCGAAAGGCTTTCTCGCAATATTCACAGTAGCAGTGGCCGCCATATTCGTTGTTAATGTGCCACAGCAGCAGCGCTGGGTGGTCCTTGTAGCGCTCGGCCAGCTTGCCGGCAAGCCGTGCTGCATACAAACGAAAGGTTGGACTGTTCGGACAAAAGTTATGCCGGCCGCCATACTTGCGTTTTCTGCCTTCGAAGTCAACCCGCAGCACATCGGGATACCGCTTGGCCATCCAGGCGGGAACCGCTGCCGTTGCCGTTGCCAGACATGCATAGACACCGTTCGCCGCCATTTTGTCGAGCACTTCGTCCAGCCATTCGAAGGTATAGGTGATTTCATCCGGCTGGAGCGCCGGCCATGAGAATACACCCACGGTGGCAACATCAATTCCCGCTACGTTGAACAGGCGCATATCCTCATCCCAAACCTCTTTGGGCCATTGATCGGGATTGTAATCTCCTCCATACCAGATTTTGGGCAGTTTGCTGTGAATCATAAGTGTCATCATCCTTTCTATTCTTGAACAACCTCACGATATAGAGCTGCAAGCTTTGCTGGGACAGCAGTACTTCAAAGCTGGCCGACCCCTGTTCAACAAAGGCCTTAAACTGGGAGTTCGGCGATAGTTCGCCCGCCAGGAGCAGCTCGCGGATATGCGCTTCCTCCGGAGCTCGCGGACTGCCCTGCTTTTGCCACTGCCGGTACGTATTGTGATGCTCACGATCCAGCAGGTACATCTCCACCTCCAGCAGCAGCTTGCCGGGCGGCAGATTCACCAGCTGAATCGTGACCGCAGCAGCGATGTCCTTTGGCATACGCCGTTCCATACAAATCCGCCTCGGGAAAATTTTGGGCAACCCGATTTTAGACGGTCAACTTAGCAGATCTTACTTTACGGGTATTTCGACGGTCACGGTATCAAAACCGTCAATACTAACCGTCAAAAGTGATAGACCGGACTCATAGCCTGCACGGACAATCGCTAGCAGCTTCCCTTTATAGGAAGTGAACTCACCTCTTGTATAGTTTTCATTGGTCTGAGGCCTGCCAGTGCCAAATGCCGCCAGTGTTGCTGCTCCTTCAACCTTAGCTGTTGCCTTCATTTCGACTGTTGGAACGACCTTTCCGTCTTTATCGATGATTTCAACAATAGCAAAACATAATGACTGTCCGTCTGCCGCAAGTTCATTCCTCTCGAGGTTAATACGAATACCGGCAGGCTCTGCTGAAGACGTAAGCAGGCTGGATGATACTTTCTTGCCTGCAGTGTAGCTTACGGCTTCCAACGCACCCTGTTCATATGTGATATCAAACTTCGCTGTAAAATGGTTTCCCTTACCGGCAGGTTTTCTTCCCAAACTTTTGCCGTTCAGGATCAGTTCCACTTCTTCTCCGGCTGAGTAGACATCAACCTGTATTGGACTTCCTTCATAACCGGCCCAACTCCAAGCATTTTCGCATTCAGGCCAACCCCATTTTCCCAAGATTTCCCTCTTGCCATAGTTTTCAGGATTACGGGAAGCGATAAAGGTCTCGCTAGACCCCCACACGATCCTTCGATAGGCATGCTGAGGCCGTGGAAAGCCGCAGAGATCAAAGTCTGCGTCATTGGAAAGACGATAAGGAAATTTGACATTTTTTAAATTGAGCATGTCTATCGTGTCCTCGGGATCCAAATAATCCGCTCTGCCGATACCCGCTTCACCTATGTAGTCACAACTCGTCCAGGTAAAATCACCGATTACATGAGGATTACTTTCAACAGCATCCCAGTACTCCGCCATGTCCATAGCTTTGCTTTCCGTGCCGCAGATGACCCTGTTTGGATAATTCATCCCATCTTCCTTGTAACGGTGAGCCAGATAGTTGTACCCCACTACATCGAGCGGGGCACAATACGCTTCCGTCAGATCTCCCCAAATCGCCTTCCCATATTTGGACTCGAAATTTTGTATGCTTCCGCTTCTTCTATATTCATGCAGCATTTCTTCCTGACAAGCCGCCATATCCTCGTCATCGAGCCCGTTAAAAAATCCGCAGACTGCATTTGTTATCGGGCGCGTAGGATCGAGCTCTCGTACCCATGCCGCCAGCTTGGCAGCCCAAGTATATCCGTCAGACAGCCCGCCGCGTTCCGTAATCTCATTGCCCGTCGACCACATGATTATGCATGGGTGATTACGGTCGCGAAGAATAAATGCTTCCATATCCGCCTTCCAATTCTCCTTAAAGTACAGGCTATAATCATGAGGGCTTTTCCCCATCGTCCAGACATCAAAAGCCTCGTCAATGACAAGAAGTCCTAAGCGGTCACATGCTTCCAGCATTTCGCTGGACGGCGGGTAATGGGAGGAGCGTATGGCGTTATATCCATTATCTTTATGAATCTTCATCTTTCTGTACTCGCTATCCATAAAAGATGCTGCACCCAGAATTCCATTGTCATGATGAACGCAGCCGCCTTTAAGCTTAATCGTTCGTCCGTTTAACATGAAACCGTTTTTCGTGTCAACGGAAATCGTTCTTATTCCGAACAGAGTACTGTCATTGTCAAGAATCGCCTCTTTGTTCGTCAGTTGCGCTTTGATTTTATAAAGATGAGGGGAATCAATATCCCACGGCTCGGCATGTTCGACCGCAATCATAACCCGGCCCACGGATTTTGTCCCTGGATGTGCAAGAACCTTAATCCTTCCGGTACCGGCTTGTGTACCATCCGACTCCTTCTCAATTTTGACCTCCACCCACAGGTTTGCGAGATCTGCGGTATGATTTTCAACCGTAGTTTCAACGATGACAAAGGCAGTTCTGTCTGTAATATGAGAAGTGCGGGCAAAAATCCCCCAAGGAGCGATATGGAGCTGCGGTGCGGTAAGCATGTTCACATGTCGGTATAAGCCAGAGCCGGTATACCAACGTTCATTCGGTTGAGCCGAGTTGTTGACGGTTACGGTAAGTCGGTTAGGTTTACCTGGTTTCAGATAGGGAGTGAGATCGGCATGGAATGGTGTGTAGCCGTAATGATGCTGAGTCACTTGATGACCGTTCAATGCAACGATTGTGTTCATGTATGCCCCATCAAACTCGATTAGTACACGTTTTCCTGTATACGCTTCAGGAATATTCAGGATCTTTTTATAGGTACCAATCCCTCCGCCGTAATAACCGCTTCTTGTTCCACTAGGCGCCTCAGGAAAAGAATCTGTTTCTATCGTAAAGTCGTGCGGTAAGTGAACGGTCCTTCCCGGCTTTTCTTCTTGCAATGCCGCATATATGCTCCCGCCAGAAGCTTGACCATGTGAAAACTCCCAAGCTCTGTCCATGTTTTCTCTAATCATAATCTGAATCGCTCCTTACGAAGTTTTCATTGCTTTTCGATCTTGGGAAGCTAAATGTTGGAGTCTGTTAAGAAGCATCTAATCAGCCCTTCAATGCACCGATCATTACACCTTTGACAAAATACTTTTGTACATATGGATACAGCAGCAGAATCGGTATAATCGATACCATAATCGCAGCATATTTAACCGTTTCCGCAACTTCCTGCTTCGACATGTAGGTCGAGGTTTGTCCCATCATCGATTCAACATCATTATCGATTAATATATTGCGTAATATGAGCTGGAGCGGATACAAGTCATGATTCCGTAAGAAAACCATCGCGTTAAACCAGCTGTTCCAATGACCGACCCCATAATATAAAATCATGACGGCAACAACCGGCATAGCCAAGGGCAGGTAGACCCGGAACAAAATCGTAAAGTGGCCCGCTCCGTCCATCACCGCCGATTCTTCCATATCCTTGGGGATCGACTGGAAATAAGTACGCATAATAATCAGATTAAAGGTGCTGATCGCTCCAGGCACAATCAATGCCCATATACTGTCATACAGACCCAACGCACGCACCGTCAGGTAGAAGGGAACCAGACCTCCACTGAAAAACATCGTAAAGACAATCATCATCATAATCGGCGCCTTCCAGAATACGTTGTCCCTGGATAGAAAATAAGCACCTATAGAGGTCAACACCAAATTAATGGCAACACCCACGATTACAATGAAAAGTGTATTTTTGTAGCCCTGAAGAATGCTTGGATTTAGCAATACGGCTTTATAAGCATCAAGCGAGAAGCCCTGTGGCCACAATAGCAAGCCCTGATGGGCAATTAATCTGCTGCCGTTACTAAGTGATGCAATTACCACGTATAAAATCGGGTAAAAGGTAGCTATCATCAAGCCCAGCATCAACAGCACGTTGCTGATATCGAATAAGCGTTCACCCAGACTTACTTTCTTGTTCATGACATCTGCCTCCTTACCATAAGCTGCTGCCGCTGGCCTTCTTGCTTAAATAATTGGCTGCGAGAAGCACAATAAAATTAATTACCGAGTTAAATAGCCCGACTGCCGTACTAAAGCTATAGTCGAATTCCAGAATCCCTTTACGGTATACATAGGACGAAATCACGTCGGCCGTTTCATAGGTTGCCGGGTTGTAAAGTAAAATAATTTTTTCAAATCCAACATTCATCATGTTTCCGATCGCCAAAATCAGCAGAATAATGATGGTCGGACGAATACCCGGAAGGGTAATATGCCAGATTTGCCGCCACTTGTTCGCCCCATCGATCTTGGCTGCCTCGTACTGCTGAGGGTCGATACCCGTAATTGCCGCCAAATAAATAATGGTTCCCCAACCGATCCCCTGCCAAATTTCCGTAGAAACGTACAAGGTTCGAAAAAAATCCGCCTTTTGCAGAAAAGCGATACGTTCCCCGCCAAAATAAGCAATCATATCGTTGATCAAGCCGTCTGTTAGCGTGAAATCGCGCAGGATTCCGCACACGACAACCAGTGTAATGAAATGCGGCATATACGTTATCGTTTGAGTGACTCTTCGAAAAATGGAGCTTTTGAGCTCATTCAGCAGCACTGCCAAAATAATCGGAGCCGGAAACCCGAACAGTAAATTGTAAAAACTTAGCAGCAGCGTATTCTTCATAATGCGAAAGAAGTACAGGCTTCCAAAAAATTCCTTGAAATGCTCCAACCCAACCCAGCGGCTGCCCACAATTCCTTTAATCGGTGTGTAGTCTTTAAAAGCAATGATCGCTCCATACATAGGTGTATAAGCAAACAGAATATAGAACAGCACAACGGGCGTTACGAGCAAATATAGTGCCTTATTACGAACAAAATCCTTGCGCACAATGGTCAACCATGAAGATCGTTTTGTATATTTTAAACTGGCTTCTCCTGATTCGATCCGCACATTCATCATTCAATTCCCCTTTACTGTCAAGCAAATTGCAGGGGAAAACCAAGAGCTTTCCCCCCTCACTTTTTCGTCTTATCTTTTTTGATAACGCTCCAAGGCCTTTTGCTTGAGTTCAACTGCTTTGTCGACTCCCAATTTCTTTAATTGCCCCACATAAGCATCGAATTCATCAAGTGGTTTATCACCAAGAATGAATTTAATTTCCGACTCCTTTACCAACACGTTCACTTCATTCAATATCTTGGCGATTTCCTTCGATTCCTCAGGAAGCTGTGTAATCGGAGGAAGCAAATATTTGGCATGGTCAGTATTCTGCCAAAGCTTGACCGCATCTGCAGCCTGCTTAACCGTTGCAGGCTCCGGTCCAACCTGCATAAACGGATGATTCGTAATACGTGCGATTCCGGACAGGGCGGCAAATGGTGTTTTTCCCTCAGGATTTTTCGTAATTAGATCCGTATATTTGATTTGGCCATTTTCCAGCGTATACGTAAGACCCTCAATGCCGAACATATTCAGCATCTGGCCTTCCTTGGAATAGTTATAATCCAGCCAACGAGCGGCAGCCTCAACATTTTTGGAGTTTCCTGAGATCGCACCTGAGCAGCAGCCAAAGTAAGCATTATCCATCTGTCCGAACTTCGGCCGTTGGCCCTTCTCTAAGGTCGGATAAGTCGTACCAACAAGCTCCACCTTTGGCTCTGTCGCCTTTAAAGCATCCATATATTTGTCGATATAACCGTTTGTCCATCCAACCGTCGCACCACTGGCGTTTGTCGTCATTTTTTTATCGACCGTTTTGGCATCAATCGAAGCAAAGTCTTTATCCAGAAGGCCCTCAGCGTACCATTTGTGCATCGTGGTCAAAAACTGCTTGTAACCAGGCTGGATATTACCAAAGACCACTTTCCCGTTCTCCTGATAAAAACCGTTCATCACGCCAT
Source organism: Paenibacillus periandrae (assembly GCF_022458865.1). Classification (GTDB taxonomy): domain Bacteria; phylum Bacillota; class Bacilli; order Paenibacillales; family NBRC-103111; genus Paenibacillus_S; species Paenibacillus_S periandrae. The sequence continues at coordinate 359,433 of NZ_JAJNMU010000004.1, forward strand.
AAGCCCCTTGGAAGGCAGAGGTTCTTTCCCAAAACATCGTACGAAGCGTGAATGGAGCGCTTACCCCCTTTTTCTCCTTGAACGTTTTCAGGACTGTATACCATTCATCCATCGTCGCAGGAACCGGTAGACTTAATTCGTCAAGCCAATCCTTCCTTATAATAGGTCCTCCGTAGATTTGAGCTTCTGGTGAACGGTAAAATGGAAACGCATAATAAGCGCCTGTATCTGTACGAATCGATTTGGCCATCTCTGGATTGTCCTTCAGAGCCTTTTGCAAATTAGGGGCATACTTATCAATGACATCGTTTAATTTCATAATGTATCCGAGCTCGATCGCCTTCTCGGGGCCGCCCGGAAAATTCAGCCAATCGTTCGTCCAAATGTCGGGAAGATCGCCGGAAGCAAGGATCAGATTGAACTCCTGTGAGTTCATTTTGGCTCCACCGCGATGATTGAGCTTAATGCCTGTACGCTTTTCCATCGTCTGCTGCCATGAGTTCTCGATCTTCAACTCTTCCTTGAACCCTTGCTCGGATCCCGGGAATTCCGTCATGTAGGACACCGTCACATTCTTTTTAAAAGGGTAGATCGCTCCTTGGGGAGTATCGGTCGTTCCCTTTGCATCCGCACCTTTATCCGTTGCTGCTGGAGCTGCCTGCTCCGAGCTGCAAGCGGATAACATCAGCATGATAGTTGCTAATAATGCGGTGCACATGCTATACCTATTTCTATTCATCCATAGACCTCCGTTGTTTGCTATTTTTGATCGATTGCTTAAATCCGGATTGGGTACCCGCTTTTAATGTAGGCGATAGCCGCCAGGTCATCAAGTTTCAATTTGAAAATGATCGACAAAATCACGAAAATCGCAGTAGTCAGTTTAAAAACAATGCTCATTTTGTAAAAAAACCTCAGATGGGAAGCCTATTCGATGTAAATAAATCAGCTTTTGTTTGCCAATAACAAAAGCCCAGGGCGCAGGAACGTTTTGACACGCTCCTTCATTACCCTGGGCTGTTATTGAAGAAAATCAGTTAATGAATGGTTCTGAATTTGCCGGGTGTCACTCCCTCGAATTTTTTAAATACCCGAATAAATGCGCTGCTGCTTGCAAATCCGACGCGCTGAGCCGTGTCATCAATGGTTGCACCCTCCAGCAGCAAACGCTTGGCATGCTTGAGCCGGGTCTGGCTGATGTATTCATGCAGCCCTTGCCCCGTCTGCTCCTTGAACAGCTTGGACACGTATTGCGGTGTAATCGAGAAATGCGAGCCGAGTAAAGATACGTTCAAATCGGGATTGGCATAGTGCGCCTCTACAAACTCCGTGACCTTATCGCCCATACTGGAATTGGATAAGGCTTTATACTTGCCTTCAGCATAATCGCAGACCCGCTTGATCATATCCAGCAGTTCGGTTTCAATTTCCAGTCGGGTATTACACGTAAGTATTCTTCGGACCGGTCTCAGTTCTTCCAAAATTCTCATGCCATTGTCTTCATTGTCCATAGATTTCATCATGGTGCTGATCAAATCAATCATCACGCATTTGAGCATTTCCATTGAGATTTGAGTTTGACCAAAGCTATGATCCAGCACATCAAGAACGAGTTGGCGAGCTTCTTCATAGCTGCCGCTTTTTAACAAATTGAGCAGAACCAGCTCCTGATTCACGGAATACGAGTAGGTATGGTTCGTGTTCCTGATATCGCTGTACCATACGATTTGACCCTCTCCCACGACCATTCGATATTCAAGGGCTTCGAGTGCCTGCAAAAAAGCTTGATGAATCTCCGAAAATCCAGTCTGCACATCACTAACCGCAGCAGTAAATTGAATCCGGAACCTATGCTCTATGAAATCTTTGGCCTCACCCAGACTTTCCTCCAATGTGTCCTTCCATTGAGTCGTGTCCTCCGAGCTGAAGTTTAATAAAGCCGCCAACGTTCCATCAATCTCGCTGAACCAGATCGAATGCATACTGCCCACTGCATCCTGGACAATATTGGATACAATAAACTGAGAAAGCTGGGCCTCCTTGTCCGTACTGCGGCTGCTGTCAATTTGAAATAAAAGCACAGCAAATTGAGAGGAAAGCAGTTCGATTTTGTATATGTGCAGGGATTCCGCTAGATCGACATCCTTTTCCAGCTGCCCCTTCAGCATCCTGGACACAAAATATCCGCGGAGCAGCTTGATCTGCTGCAGCTGCTTATTGTTAATATCATCCCGCTCCCGGATCGTTTCCATGATGGATTTGTGGATGAATTCGTATTCATTTTGTTCGTTGTCCATATTCAGCTTCGCCTTACCTGTTAACAAGCGAACCATTTGATTAATCGGATTGTAGTTCCTTCGGGCAAAAACAACGATCACCACGCCACCGATTACAAAACAGACGAACAATCCGAGTAAATTCAGGTTCCTCATATATTCAGCCTGCTCCCAAAAAATCCGGGATGGAATGATCGTTACATATTTCCAATCTGCGGCTTCGGACGTCGTGTACGAAACCATTACCTTTTCCCCGTCAATGGTGTCGAAGTAGCTGCCCTCCCGAGCCTTTGCCATGCTTTCATAAGCGATCATCGGCTTATAGGCAGGATCATTTTGGAACAGAATCTGATTGTTTGCATTCACAATCACAACATGACCACGGTCAACCCAATCCATGTTTTGAAGAATCTTCTCGATTTTAGTATTGTTAAGCGTAATTACCAATGTACCCAATGAATCCGCAGGCATTTGGATGGGCAAGGATTGCATATATGCAGTGGTTTCGGCAAGATGATCATTGTCCAGCTTCAGTATTCGTATGTATTCCTTTGTATGCGGAGCATTCATCAGTTGGGTCCATTTATCGTAAGTAAACGTATCGCTTTTGTGGAATATGTTATAGAACAAGTCACTTTGGGTATATGTTTCCGGGGTCAGTACAGCATTCAAGCTTTTCGAGTAAATGTAAATGTCCTTGATAAAATCGTTGGAGAGACGATATTTGCTAATTTCCTGGCCCATTTTATAAATCGTGAATTGGTACGCTGGCTCTGTCTCCTTGGTCAAATTGATATAACCAAGAATTTCATTGTTGATCGATAGCTGATTAACCAGTTTAGTCGTATGATCCACTCCGCTGTCAACAATGTATTTTACCTGCTTGAGCATTGCGTTGTTAGCCCGATTGATCTCAAACTCGACAATTTTCCCCGTCTGTGCATAAATAAAGGCGCTAATCAGCACGGGAATGATCAGGATGATCGAATAGGACAGCAACCATTTAAAGGCTATACTTTTTTTGAATCGAGAACTTCCAAATGCCATGGTATCATCTCCATCATTTCGTTTACCCATGGATATCATACTTCGAATCGTTCATAGCGGCAATCACAATCTACAGTTTAAACATAAATCATCCAAGCTAAGAGGAGTTCCTGGAATCGAATCCGTATAACTTCGGGAAGAGCAATATTTAAGAATATAAATATTCCAGAAAATGAAACAAATGTAGGGCTTGCTACGTCTAATGGGGTGGAAAATATTAGATGATATGTGAATCAAAAAAAGACAAAATTTTCTTGGAAAGAGGTTAGGTATGGCAGCATCATCAATACCCCATTCATACAAAAAGGACAGGGAACGAGGAAACAAGAGCTTTAAGGAAAGATCTCTGCTGTATTGGCTTTCGCTTGCATTAATTATCGTATTTTTGTTCGTATGGTTGTTTCAAACCGGGCTTTTTTACGGCTACACCGTACAATACGAATACGCATTGAATTCTGCGTTAATTTGGGCTGGGATCATGCTGTTTGTACTCAGCATTTATCAAGCTTACCATTGGAAATTAACGGATGTCAGTGATGTGCTCGGGCTATGGATATGGACAATACCCGCTGCTTACATTCTCGCATCCTTCCATGCTGTTTCAAGCCACTATGCCTCCAGTATGATTATGTTAAATGTGATGTATAGTATCTTTTTTGTATTAGCCGCAGCTTTTGCCAAGGACAAGCTCGGCGCACGAATTATTCAAAACGGTATCGTATTAGCTGGTTACGTCGCTGTCATTTATTGTTTTATGAATATGTTTGGCAATGCCTATTTTAGGGATGCGGTGATGCTATCCGATCAAGGACTGAGGTTAACTTCGGTTTTTCAATATGCCAATGCGTATGCCGCTTATTTGCTGGCCATTCTACTATCTGCTTTGTGGCTGTTAATGAATGAACGCAAATGGTATATGGTCTCGATCCACGCGGTTATGATAGTGCCGCTGCTTGTGTCGTTCCTTCTCACACTTTCCAGAGGTGGATTAGTCGTATTGCCTCTGATTGCGCTGGCTATTTTACCTTTTTTCAGATTCATACAGCAGATTTGTTTTTTTGTGTATGCGATAATTGGAGCCATCGGCGCGCTGCTGATTCTTGAGCCGATAAGAAGTCTTACGACCCGTATCTTTCAGCAAGTAACAGCGGGTGACCCCCTTCAACCTGCTCTACTCAGCCTGTTTGATTCTGAGTCGTTAAAGGGCTGGCTGATTGTAGGCTCCGTATCGATACTAGCGGGACTGGTCATTACGGTTATTCAACGATACGCGGTGCCGAAGCTGGAGCAGCGAACGCTTGCGATTAACAAATATCGGTTAGCCAATCTGTTTATTCCGATCATTCTGATTGTAGCGGGCTTGTTCGGGGCTATACTGCTGTCGGGAAACAATTTTGTTTCCAGGCTCCTGCCCGTAGAATTACAGACTCGACTGCAGTCGATTAATTTCCAGCAGCATAGTGTTCTAGAACGTTTGACCATGTATAAGGATTCTATGAAATTGGTAGGTGATTACCCCATTACTGGAGCCGGGGGTGGCGCATGGACGATTTTATATCAGCAGTATCAAAACAATCCTTATATCGTTAAACAAGTCCATAACTTTTTCCTGCAATATGGGGTTGAAACCGGCTTGATTGGAATACTGCTACTGTCTGTTCTGCTCATTACTATTTATTATTTGTATATCAGGCAGTACTTCAAGCAAAACATCGAAGATCGGGGCGGCTATCAGGTTTTCTATATCGTTTCCGTATCGATTTTGATCCATAGCCTACTTGATTTTGAAATGAGCTATGCTTATCTGGCTTCGGTTGTGTTCCTTTCTCTGGGTGGTTTGGCTGCAAGCTTGCGGTTCATCCCCTCATTAATCAAGGAAAAAGCTCTGTTCGGTCGCATAAATGAAGGCAAAGCACGCTGGATATACCCGTTCTTGATCGGTGTTGTCTCGATTGTTGTCATGGTATCCGGACTTAAAGAGTTAAATGGTAATCGGCAGTACATGGCGACACTAGAAAAGCTGCAGAGCAGCGAACAGGTTCGTTTTGAAGATGTGATGAAACCGATGAATGCTGCCTTGGCCGCGACACCTGCTCATCCAGATTATGTGAATCTAAAGCTAAGCCTGCTGTATCAAGCTTACAATCAAACTAAAAATGCTAGCCTGAACGAAGAGGCCAAAACCTATTTGGAGCTGTTGAAGCAGAAGGAGCCCTATAATAAAGAAAGCCTTGAGACTGAGTATAACCAGTACATTACGGAAGGGAAATTAAACGAGGCTTTAGCCGTGACAGAGAGAAACCTGCGTAATAATAGCTGGGGTATTAATATTCGACAAGGCGGACAGAACTGGTATGAACGTGCGATTGGTCTTTATGCTGAGCTGGGTGACCGTGCGAGAACGGATAGCAACAAGGAATTGAATGTCAAGCTATGGAATCAAGCTGTTGAGACTTACCAGCAGGTGCTGACCCGTAAGGAGTCTTTAAAAAGCCTTCCCAAAGGACAGATGCAAGGGGAGCCATTTGATGTTACTCCCGGCATTTCATTAGCGATAGGGAAAATTTACGCGGAACGGCAGGATTACAAAGGCGCGGCAGATGTACTGCGACTGAATGCCGGCCTTCAATCGGATGCGCCCATTTCACGTATGATCGTGAGATGGTACTTGGCAGCCTTGCAAAAATTAGGGCAAAATGATCAACAAATCTATGATTCCTTTACCACTAAGTTCCCGGAGGAAAAAGCGGAAATTGCCAAGCTGGCAGCTTCGATATGATGGAAAATGGAATGTCCTTTTTAACGGAGTCCCCCAGTCGCCACAGAGGCAGCTGGAGGATTTTTTTCCGTATGCTATCAACAAGATAGTTTATCCATAATTTTACAAATAATTAATGTACACTTCCCCCAGAAACCAGAGGCACATTGCCAAGCGCCCAGCTAATCATAAAATAAATAAAAGGGCCGAACGTAATCACACCCATCAGGAAAATAACAAGGCCAAGTCCGCTAAATTGGTTTTTCGGTTCTGTATTTTTCATTAACTCCATAAATCATACCCCCACCTATTCGTTATTAACTTTAGCTGCTTATAGAACTGATTATAAGTTGTTAGGTTAAGAACGTAAGTGATATAAATCATAGAGAATTAATAAAAACACTGGTAATGAAATGTTTCGAGAAACGTCTTGTCAATGTCTATTCAAGCGACGCCCGATTACGTATACAACTCCAGCAGCGACAAGCAGCAGGCTGGCACATACGCTATACATCAACGAATATGACCAATGGTCAGCAATCGGTCCCATTGCCATATTGCCGAGCACGGCGCCAAGGTCTGATACCGCAATAAATATACCAATAAGCGTATTGCGGGAAGCCGCTGGCAGCACAAAGGTTAAATACGTCATTAACGTTGGATACAGCAGTGCCATGCCAAGTCCGTTTAATACAGCCGACGCATACATAAGGGCTGCTCCATAATGTATAGACATGGCTAATAGCTGAATGCCTACGGTTAAGCACAGCAGCAGGCTGATAACTAAAGGGGCATGCCATTTCCCTTCTGAAGGTACTTTTTTGCGAAGAGCAAATCTGGATAATACGATGACGCCCGCCTGAACCATGAGATAGAGGCCGGCATTGCCGACTCCGCTTTGTTGTGTATACAGCACAATGAACGTTACAACAGCGCCAAAGCCTGCGGAAGCAATGAGCATAGCCATACTGCATACGAGAAAGGCGCGATTGCTCCATAATTGGCTGAGCTGGGCCATCATGGAGCTTTTTGGCTTCCCGTCATCGTTACTGATCATACGGGACGGAAGTGGCGAATGGTATCCTATAACGCTGGATGCAAGGCCAACTATGAGCATGGCAGAAGCGAACGCCTTCATCCCGCCCCAATCCCACAAATATAAAGCGACCATGGGTCCGATTACGGTAGGCAGCATGCCTGCTAACAAATACAGTGAGATGCCTTGCGAACGCTCTTTTTCGGGTAACGTGTCGACAAGGCCCATTTGCAAGGCTAAGGAGAAAAAAGCTGTCGTAATGCCTTGCAGAGCACGAAGAACAAAGTACCATTCCAGACCGGATTGTGTATAAAGAGCCAAAATAACGAAGTTTGCCATTAATAAAATACGCAGCACGAATAGTGGGCCAAAGCGGTAGACAACGTTGCCCGCCCATGGGCGGAACAGCATGCTGGTCATCATATAAGCGCCCATCATGATACCAATTTCGGTATTGCTTGCCCCTTCGGCTTCACCACGCAGCGGAACAACAATATTGATAATGGGATTTGCACTGAAAAACAAAAACGTAATGACATAAAGTCTAATAAAAGGTGAGGATACGGACAGATTTGTGCTCATAGTGGTAAACTTACTCCTTTCAAGTACGGCACAGTGGCCAGAGGCCATCACGTAAAAAAGTGTGTTGGCTGCCACGTTGAATCGCCTCGTGGTTATGCCTCACACACTTAAGTAGTTTGCTGAACGTTTCTTACTTTCCGATTTCCCGGATGGTCGGCTAGAACAGATTGCAGCAGACTTTGTACAGCAGGATGTGGCGAAGTGAAGATTTGTTCCTTTTCCGCAAACATTTCAACCAGTTCACCTTGGTCTAACACGGCTAACCGATCTGACAGAACATAGGCAGCTTCCAAATTATGTGTAATAAATAAGTAAGAAAGCCCAAATGAGCGTTTTAAATCGTTCAATAAATCCAAAATTTGGGTTTGGGTAACCATATCGAGGCTGCTTACCGATTCATCCAGTACAATTAGCTTCGGCTTTAAGGCAATCGCTCTGGAGATATTAATTCTTTGCAGCTGTCCACCGCTGAATTGATTCGGATATTTGGTCATATCCTCCGCCTTTAAGCCGACCATCTCCAACAGCTCACCAATTGCATGCTTTTGTTTGCTCGGTGACCTGATTTCGTAGTTATCCAGCGGCTCTCCAATGATCTGTTCTACGGTCATTCGTGGATTTACCGAGGAATAACAATCCTGAAACACGACTTGCAAATCCCTTCTGGCCTGCTTTCGATCAGAAGCACTCATGTTGTAAAGATCTTTTCCTTGAAAAATAATTTGGCCATGCGATGGCTTCTCTAAGCCCAAAATAACTTTGCCAAGCGTACTTTTCCCTGCGCCGCTGCTTCCAAGCAGACCGAGACAAACACCCTCATCAATCGTTAGAGAGACATTGGAGAGGACGGGAATACCTCGACGCGATAAGCCGAACAGTCCGGATTTTCCATAAGCAAGGGTGATTTCTTTTACTTGCAGCAAGCTCATATGGTTCTACCCCGTTTGCTAAATTACATTTACGATCATGTCCTCATTGTCAACGAAGCAGGCAGCTTTAGCCTGGCGTTTAACAAAGTTTTTGTATAGTCGTTCTTGGGAGCATCGAACAGTTCAAATACATCGGCTTGTTCAACGATAGACCCTTGATGCATGACGATAACTTCATCCGCCATCTCCGCAATGACGCCCAAATCATGGGTAATTAATAAAATCGTTGTACCGTATTCCGATCTCAGCCGTTCAAGCTGCTTTAACACCTGAAGCTGGTTGACCACATCCAAAGCAGTCGTTGGCTCATCGGCGATTACGACGGCAGGCTTCAGACACATGGAAAGGGCAATCATGACCCGCTGAAGCATGCCCCCGCTCAGTTGAAAAGGATACAGCTTCATGAGACTTGAAGGATCAGGCAAGTTTACATTTTCCAGACAAACAGCTGCCAGCTCGAATGCTTGTTTTTTGCTCATTTTGCAATGCATACGGATAGTTTCTATAAATTGATGGCCAATCGTATACACGGGTGTAAAGGCATTCATCGGATTTTGCATAATAAAGCCAATCTCTTTGCCTCGAATACGCTGCATCTCTTGCTGGCTCAAGCCGTTCAGCTCACGTCCGTTTAATTGAATGCTGCCTTCCCTGATAGCTTGTTGACCTAACAATTGCAGCAAGGAGCTGCAGGTAACGGTTTTGCCGCTGCCGCTTTCTCCGACAAGACCAAGCACCTGACCTTGCTTCAAATCAAAATGAATATTGTGAATGAGCGGGAGCAAGCCCTGCTTCGTCTTCATGGTGACGCTCAAACCGCTTACCTGCATCACTTTGCGAGGCTCTTCCATCGTAGGTCTCATTCCTGTTCAAAAATGTTTTTTTACCCCAAAATGACTGGATAAAGCTTCTCCCAGCAAATTGAAATTAATAACAACAAGCAAAATAAGCAGTCCTGGATACAGCATTAATTCGGGATGGCTGCGAATAAAGGCTTTGCCTTCATGAATCATGGCTCCCCACTCGGGTGTAGGTGCTTGAATGCCCAGACCGAGAAAGGATAGAGCAGAAATATCCATAATCGCCCAGCCCATTTCCAGAGTGCCGATGACGATAATGGGTGGCAGTACATTTGGAATTATATGTAATCTGATAATCTTCCATGAAGAGGAGCCGCTAATCCGCGCAGCGGTTATAAATTGCCGTTCTCTCAAGCTGACAACGAGTCCGCGAAACATTCGCGCATAATATACCCATTGCACAAACAGGAGGGCTAGCACGACTTGCATAATTCCAGGACCAAAGATACCAACAATCCCCAATACGAGCACAAGATTTGGAAAAGCCATAACCCCATCGCAAAACCGCATGACAGCATAATCGATCCAGCCGCCTCTGTAGCCTGCCGCCGTTCCAACGAGAAGCCCCATTCCTAATGAAGCCATAAAGACCATGGAAACAAGACCCAACGATATTCGGGCCCCAAACAGGAGACGAGATAAATTGTCGCGTCCCAAGTGATCGGTTCCTAATAAATAGTCGGATGAAGGCGGCTGCAGCTTAAGCTCCAGATTGACCTTAACTGGATCATGCGGCGAGATCCATGGCGCTAGAATCGTAATAAGAAAGCAAAGCAGCAGTACAGAGGAGCATACCGCAATTGTCTTCCTTCCTTTGAAGGTATTGTGAATGGCTGCAATCAATGAACGCTTCTTCCCTTCAACGAAATTCTCGGGTCCATATACATTTGCACCAAGTCAACGAGCAGATTGCTTATAAGGAACAGACAGGCTGCGAGAACTACGTAGCATTGAATAACGGGAATGTCCCGATTAAAAATGGCCTCTACGAAATAACGTCCAAATCCGGGCCATGAAAACAGCTGCTCTACGATAATCGTTCCTGTCAGCAATTTGCCTAAATTCATGCCAAGACCGGTAATGACGGGAGAAATTGCAATTTTCATAACATGCTTCAAAATAATCGTTTTTTCCTTCATTCCCCTCGTCCGCGCGTACAGCACATAAGATTCCTGCAATTGCTCCAATATGCTTTCCCGCAGCAGTCGAGTATAGATGGCGATGAGTCCCAAAGACAACGTTAAGGAAGGAAGAACGAGATGCTTCCAAGTGCCGATTCCATCTACAGGCAGCCAATCCAGCTGAACAGAGAAGAAGAAAATCAACAAATACCCAAGCCAAAACTGCGGGATCGAGGCGCCGAAATACGAAAGCAATCTGCTGAAATAGTCCACCCAGCTATTTTTATAAATCGCCGATCCATACCCAAGCAGGACGCTGACCACAATCGTGAAGCACATACTGCTTAGGGCAAGCTGCAGCGTAGCGGGCAAGCGAAGCCTTACCTCTTGCCAGACAGGTTTACCCGAAAGATACGAGGTGCCAAAATCAAGCTGGGCTATACGTGCTACAGTATGTCCATATTGTACTAGCAGCGGCATATCCAGCCCCATCTCATGCCGTTTCTCGGATAGCAGCTCTTCGGTTGGTTTAATATGTGCTGCTGAAAAATAAGCCTCCGCCGGATCGACCGGCGAAAGATGAATGAGTATAAACGTGATGAGTGTCGCAAAAAGAACCATAGGGATGATTGCCAGAAATCGCTTCCCGATATAGCTGCTCATATAATGGAAGGGACCTCCTGTTCGTTACGGTTTGATTGTAATTCCATCAAAGGGATGATCCCAACGGCTTGCCGGAAATTTAAAGTTTTTGATTTTTTTCTGGTAAACCACCGTTTGTTTAATATAAGAAATAGGCAGGATAACCGACTGCTCATGCAATGTTTTCAAAATAGACGTGTACAGCTCCTGGCGTTTGGTCTCATCCGTTGAAGCCAGTGCCGCATGAATTTGCTGATCCAGCTCTGCCTTCATCGGGATACGGCTGTGGGCTTCGGAAATGCCGAAGTTCGGCTCGCTTACAGAATTGATTAACGAGTGCGGATCATAAGGTACACCATAATTGAACCAGAAGTGGATGTCGAATTGGCCCTCTCTCAACCGTTTGGGTATAACGGCTAACTCAACGCTTGAGAGGTTCAGCTTAACCCCAATTTCTCCCCATTGAGACTGAATGGTTTCTGCCATCGTTTTTTGAATGAGATCGCCCTTATCATACATTAACTCTAATTCCAGCCTTTGTCCGTCCTTTTCCCTTACGGTTTGGCCCGCCTTCAGCTTCCAACCGGCTTCTTCCAGATAGGCCTTAGCTTTATCAACATTATAGTTGATCGGCTGGGCGTTGATATTGGAGTAAGGATAGTTTTTGGACAAAATGTTGTCTGCCTTTTCCTCTACATCTCCGGTTATCCCCTTCACCATGGCTGCTTTGTTGAAGCCGTGCTGAAGAGCAAGCCGCACCCGGTGGTCTGCCAGCTTTTCATTTAATGTATTTAGCAGCAGGCTTCTTGTACCTACAGGCTCGGATAATTCGGTTTCATATTTGCCCGAAGCTTTCAATTGCTGGAAGGCATCCATGCTAATGGCCCCTTCGCCAAAAATCAGATCCAGCTCGCCCTTCTCAAAAGCCAGCACTCGCGTTTCACCGTCAGGTATGATTTTAACGGTTATCTTGTCAATTTTGGGAACATCTCCCCAATAATTCGGATTTCTGGTGAATACCGCATACTGATCCTGCTTATAATCGGCAAGCAGCCAAGGTCCAGTACCTATTGGTTTCTTTATGTCTTTGGTAGTGTTCCCATCATCCGGGAATCCAGCTTCTGCAAGAAAACGGAAAGGCCGCACGATCGCCAAATCCTGCAAGGTCGGATAGTAGGGGTCAGTCAAAGTTATTTTAAACGTATGCTCGTCCACAGCTTCCGTTTGTTTAAGCACCTTTACTAATCCGACCCAGCTATGAACGCTTTTGTTTACCATGATCGCATCGAAATTCTTTTTTACAAGAAAAGCGTTAAAGGATGATCCATCTGAGAACTTGACATCTTTGCGAAGCTTGAAGGTGTATTCTTTGCCATCAGCTGAAATGGTCCATGACTCAGCCAAATAGGGCTTAAGCTGACCGCCCTCTTTATAGCTGACCAGTGGCTCGTACAGCATTGATTGGGCAAATAATTGCGATGGGTAATAAACATGAGGATTCAAGGGTCCTATATCTCTCAGCCACGCAACGGTGATCGCTTTATTCGTTTGGGCTGTATCGCTTGTTACCATTTCCTTAGTGTCGGTCGAAGCAGCGTTTTGCTGTGTGCATCCTATTACCAGCATAAGCAAGGCTAGTAGCATGGCTATCTTAGGGACGAATGTGTTTCCTTTTATTCTGAACATTTAAGTAGGTACCCCTTTTTATATTGAGAATGATTATTATCATCAATAATACTAAGAATTCTCTTCGATAATAACAATAGAGAAATGTCTGATTTTTTTTTGGACAAAATGAAGAGCGCAGCTAATTTCTTGATAGGCTATTTATATTCCGATATACTATTATAATCATAATGATTAAAAGGGGTCCGCTGATGAATGACTATCCATTGTTAGAACCAGATGAACCATCGGCTTCCCCGTTACTTCCTTATTTGTACGTTCCTGTGAAAGTTCATATAGTAGATTCAGCACTCAATTCATCCGCCAAGTCTTTACAGCGGTCGGGCCATCGCATCGTGGCCTTTGTCCAGAGCGAAGGCAAGCTTCATCTAGAGGGCCATTCCATCCATGTCGATAAAGGAGTGTGCCTTCTGCTCGCACCAGATGCGAAAGCAGAAATTGAATTAAGCGGAAATGGTGATTATTTGGATGCGGTGTACGTCATTTCATTCGATGCCTACCGTTTGGGAGAGCAGCAACCAGCTAATGAGATCGGATTAAAGCTGCCTTATGAGACGAAGATCGATGTGACCTCCATGTCCCGTTTTGTTGATTTGCTGGAACAAATGGCAGAGGTGGCTTCAACCGATCAAAGCCATCAAGAAGTCGAGAAGCTCAAGCAGCAAATTCGCCTGCAAGAGCTGCTTGTTATGCTTATGGACAATGTCACAGCTTCGAATTCCGCATCAGATGCGGCACTGGCTGTAGAGCGCACCGTAGCCTATATGGCTCAGCACTACCGGGAGGAAATTACCGTTGAGCAGCTATCCAGAATGTCCGGCGTAGCCCGCTGGCAATATAGCGCTTTATTTCAGTCTTTGACAGGCAAGAAGCCTCTCGATTATTTGACAGAGCTGCGAATGAATCGGGCGAAGGAACTATTGCTGCTGACCGACGATCCTTTGCGGGAAATTTCCCGCAGGGTCGGTTATAAGGATGAATATTATTTTGCACGCAGGTTCCGCCATACGATGGGCCTGACGCCGAAGCAATATGCGAGGACTAGAAGCTATAATCAATCGGTAAGTGACCAGGGCGCTAATCCCTTTTCAAGAGTAGTTGCGGTTGGTTATGTACTTGGAGATTTGCTTGCTCTGGGCATCAGACCCGTTGGTGCGGATATGACCGTTATCGGCAAGAAGGTTGTTTATCGCAATGAACTGCACAACATTTCAGATATCGGCTTATTGGGGGAACCAGGCAAAATAAAGGCGCTGAACCCGGATTTAATATTGTATAGCAGCTTTCGACAGGATGAAATGGAGGATCTGTCCAAAATTGCCCCTACCGTCTCTATTGATAGAAATGAACCGACTTATTCTCGAATTATCCAAGTAGCAAAGCTATTCGGCAAGCAAAACCTCGCTCAGCAGTGGATTGAGAGCCATAAGCGGAAATCTGAGGAAATGTGGAAGCATCTTGCTGCCCATAAAGGAACAAAGGAAACGGCTGCAATTTTCGTCTTTGCGGAAGGTAGATTATTTGTGATGGGGATGAAAGGAATTGCATTGACACTCTATCACCCAATGGCGTTTGAGCCTGCTGACAAGGTGAAGAAGATGATCGAATCCGGAATTCCCTTTTATGCTGTTGAATTAGAGCAAATAAGCGAGTATGATGCTGACCGTTTGTTTCTATTAGTGGATGAGAGTGAGCGTTCCAAAAAAGAAGCAATGCGTGTAATGAATAGCACTTACTGGAATTCATTTGACAGTCAACACGTTTATGTGACGGAAGCCAAATGGAATTTCGACGATCCTATTACAATGGACAGGCTTCTCCCGGCATTACCGCGCATTTTTCGCATGTAACCATCCATATTCAACTCCACCAGATCGGCCCCATCTCCTGAATAAACGTCCTTACATAACAAGGACTTTGTTGGCGATGCCTTAAGCTGCCCGTTAGCGAAGCGGACAGTCGGTGCCGACGCTTACCTTTTCGAGAATGTGAATGCGACTTGACCTGACATATCAACAGACCCAGATGTAAAGTTGGCATAATAAGCTTCTGCCTTCAAAGGATTGAGAGTAGAGACAGTCCAAGTTGTATAAGCGGGGATCTTCACAATACTACCAGGTACCACAGTTCCAGTAGGAGAACCCTTTGTTATTGTAAATATAAGATGGCCACTGGCCGCATTTTGGATCCATATCGTGCAGTATTCATTGCCTCTGCTATTTCTAATGAGATGCGTTTGCGAATTATTGGCTAAAATGGCATCTGCTTGTTCAGGAAATGAACGGCTATCACTTACAATTCTTTCGAAAACCAAGTCACCTTTGCGAATTGTGGTACCAACCTCACCTTCGAGAATAATAGACTTATCGGGTACATAGGCACCTGCAGGACTAGCAGCGGATTTTGGCTCATCGCCCATTTTAAGAGATTCATTATGACTTCCGATATAGGCTAAAGCCGTACTTATGAAGGCAACAGAAAGCAATATTGCGACAGTAAAGACACGAACGGATTGCTTGCCCTTATAGTGTTTGCTTCTCATAATCATACTAATTCTCCTCTCCAGATAGTCTCGCTTGCCGCTGAAGGCGGAATACAACTCATCTTTTTGGTTGACAGCATTCCATAGTACATGAAGTAATAATTCGCAATATCTTTTTCTTTCAGCATCATTCATGTATGGAACAATTTTCTCATCACAGGACAGTTCACAATAGCGATCTATGTCCCGTCTAGCCCAATAAACGAATGGATTAAACCAATGAGTTGCGTTAATGAAAACCATTAGGCATTTTAGTACAATGTCATAACGCTTATAGTGGGTCAGCTCGTGAAGAAAAATTTGGCGATATTGTTCTGGTGTAAACTCCATATTGGCAGCCAATACGATTCGTGGTTTAAAAATCCCATACAGGAACGGTGTACTGATATAGGGTGATAAATAGACCTGAATTTCTTGTTTAACCCCCATGGTTTGTCTGCATGTCGCAAGTTCCCCCATGATCAGAGGATCATCGGTCCATTCACATATTTTGAACATACGACGATGAAACCTTATATTCTGATACACGATAACTACAATAAAAGCAAAGGCTCCGGCTATAAACACATAGGGTAAAAGACTAATGGAAAACGAAACAGCGCTGTTTGTTCCAACAAGTGGAGCATAGCTTTCTTCTTGCAAGCTCTGAGAAGTAATATAATTTTGAATCACGGAACGAACCGGAGTGGCGACAGTGGTTGTCTCTAAGCCATGGTGAGCAATTTGCTTAAAATCCTCATTCGCATAGGCGTACAGCTTGTAATACGGAATGAGAAAAAAGGTGCTGAGCAGGACATGGGAATAATAGATCCAGGAAGCGGTAAAATGCTTCTGTGTCACTTT
The DNA here is from genome assembly GCF_022458865.1 of Paenibacillus periandrae. Classification (GTDB taxonomy): domain Bacteria; phylum Bacillota; class Bacilli; order Paenibacillales; family NBRC-103111; genus Paenibacillus_S; species Paenibacillus_S periandrae. Next base: position 375,755 of record NZ_JAJNMU010000004.1, read on the forward strand.
GATGAAAAATTTAAAAACCAAATATAGTGCCGTAGCAACGGTGGACATGAGGAGTAAAGAGAAACATAATTCCACCATCATCTTTCGGACTGCGCTTTCAGCCTTTTCATCAAGTCTTCAATATCTTCCTTCGTTAAATCCTCACTGTCGCAAAGCGCACTAATTAATCCAGAGACAGAACCGCGATGAACCTCTTTAATAAATTGCTTGGTTTCTATATTCAGATACCCCTGTTCGGTGATACAAGGTTCATAATGATTCGCTTTTCCTATCCGAGTGGCTGTAATCATGTTTTTGTCCATCAGCCGGGCTAAAAACGTAAGGACTGTACTTTGCTTCCATGCCTTATCTTCCGGTAGTTTACTGATAATCTCCGATGTTGTAACAGGTCGCCCGGTTGCCCATATGATGTCCATGATCTGTTTCTCAGCATCAGACATGCGTAGCCATTTTGTCATGCGAATCCTCCTCTACATCATGTAGTTCTATGTTAATCTACACTATGTAGATATAAGTTGTCAACCTATTTTAAGTTAACTTTAATAGGCAACAAAAAACCGGATGTAGCAATCAAACCCCTTCTGCAGCTTTAACCTGTAAATGCCTGCTTCTCGGCAGCACTGGTGGGGCCCGACGGACAAACGTCAAAACTACCATACTTGCAGACAGTGCAGCTGGCCGGATACCTTACATACGCTATCGGATAACTGCACTGGTTTTTGTTCAGATAGAGTACTAGCCTTCCTCCCGGTATTGTCCCGGAGTCATACCTACAGTTTTCCGAAAAGAGCGAATAAAATTGGCGGAGTTATTGTATCTCAACCGCTCTGCGACTTCAGAAATTTTCATGTCGGTTGCCTTCAGCCACTTCTTCGCTGTTTCCATTCGATATTGAGTCAAGTATTCACCGAAATTAATGCCAGTCTCTTGACGGAATACCCGACTTACATAATGAGGATGGTAATTAATGCGTGAAGCGCACCCTTCAAGCGTTAGCTCCGAGTCGAATTCTCTATGAATTATATCAATGATAGCTTCCGAAATATGCTTAAACTGAGATTCCCTTCTCCTGCCAAGCTCAAGTATGAATGGCGCTACGAACGTGGTCCAAAACCATTGTTCAATCTCCTCAATGGATCTGAGATTAAATAAGGTTTGAATTAATGTAGCCTCGTCTTGATTAATAAGACCTGTCGGAATTGAAAATTCCTGACCAAATCGAATAATATCCACCAATAACCGAAGTAAGGATAACTGATAGTCCTGATGCTGTATGCGATGCTGAAACAGCTCCCCCATAAATTCCTTTAAGGACCGTTCGGATTGCTCCAGATTGCCTGTCCGCATAGCATCAAAAAGCGATTGCTCGCGCTCCTGCGGAAATAAATATAAATTGCTTCTTTGCGGCTGAACGTCTTCGATAAATAGTATCGACTCCTGTCCGAGCCCAACTCTGTACTTCAATGCTGTTACGGCTTCGTGAAATGCCTGCGGCGTTTCGGACATCGTAGTAAAAGGGCGGCTGATCCCCATACTTACCTTAATTTTCAAGTATTGTACAATTGCTTTTTGAATCGTGTCGGAGAGCGAAAAAATTTGCTCTTTGAAATCGGCATCACTTTCCTGCGATCCGATTATCGTGACTTGGCAGTCTGCGGTTACAATAGGTACAAGCCTTTGCTCGGCGGGGATCAATTCACCGACGATATTGTTAATGGCAAACATGAGCAGGTCCCGATCCGTCTCTTCAAATCTGGTATCTTTAAGCGTGTCAATTTGCACAGCAAGAACGGACATGACAGGCCAATGACGCTTAAAACCGTACAAACTCAATTTTGCCTTGAATTCGTCAGACTTGATAGTGCCATTAAACAATTTTTGCATAAAAAATTCCTTAAGCTGAACTTGCTGACCCTTCAGCTCATTCATCAGCAGGGATTGATTCTGAATTAAATAATCGACGCGTTCGCCAATGAACTGAAGTTCGCCTCTCTTGTTTTCGGTAGAAGCCGCAAAGGGTTCTCTTGTAAGAGCCGTATAGATGGATTGAATGGGGCTATACATTTTTTTCGACCCTAACCATGCGAGGATCAGTGTGACCAGCAGAATGCCCACGCTGACTAATAGGGTAAGCCAGCCGATAATTTTGTTGTGTTCATTGATTTCCTCAATTGAAGCGATAGAGACATATTTCCAACCGTTGTATAAGGACTTCCGGTAAGTAACGGTAACTTCTTTACCCTCCTTGGAGGTTCTGTATTGCCCATTGGCATCATCGGTTTCCACAATGGGTTTTAAGTAAGCTTCGCCGGACAAGTCATTCCCCAGCATCGCACGATCATGGTGTCCAATGATGTTGAAATTTTGATCCAGGAGAAACGTGCTGCCTGTCTTTCCGTTATGCAACGTAACAAGCTCTTTAATCGTATCCGGCAAAAGCTCAACGCTTATTATTCCTTTCGGGTTAATGGCGTTAAAGGGAAATTTTTTTACAAAATAAATAGAATGTATCGAGCCTTGGGAATCTGCGCTATTATAAGCAATGTCCTTATTCATGCCGCTTGTCCAGAAAGAGCCTCCCGCAAGCCGGGAAAATGCTTCCATCTGAGATCTAGCACCTGGGACGCTGTATTCATTAACCCCGCTACCATTAACAATCCAGTTTTGGGATAAGCTGTATAGAAATACATCCTTGGTACCGAGCTCATAGGTTTGAATTAGTGAGATTCCTTTGAACAGCTCGCGTACTAATTCGAAATCCTTACTGGAAATCTCATTATCAAAGGCAGATGTGACAACTGGTGATTGCAGCAGCTGCGTAGCGGAAGCGTCTATCGTCTTAAGAATTTGCTCAACTCGCATTTGGGTTTGCTGCAGCAGCTGCTTATTGCTTTCGTTTACTTTTTCTTGTACCGTCTGGGATGAGTTTAAGTAAGCAAAGGTGCCGAGTACAACAACGGGTACGGTTCCGATCAGGACAGAAAATAACATAAGCTTGATTAAGTATGAGGGGGATCGAAGTTTCATAATGCCTCCATGTATTGGTTCCTTGAGTATACTTAAAAACGCTATATTATACCACACTATTAGTGAGTGCGTGTTCAAAGATGGCGTTCCAACCTCTTTTAGGAACATGAAAAGGAAGAAGGAAGAGTCTTATGACCCTTCCCGGTAAACCCTACTTTTTTGCTTGTTTCGCATGCTCGGCGTTTATTTCTTCAATGACTTTATTACCGCCACTTTGCTGCCACTTCTCAAGCGCTTGCTTCCAACCAGCTTCGTCTATTGAACCCATGATGTATTTTACTACGGCATCATCGATAATTTTGGAAATCTCTTTACCCTTCTCTACTTCGGTATTGGAGATATACGGAGCGGCAGGATTCGCAAGGGCAATAGTCGCATTGTCTTGAAAGAGCTTATAGCTGAGCTTTTCAAGATCATTGCCGTAGCTTATAACTTCATTTTGCATAACCATAAATTGGTTGCCGTCCAGAATTTCCGTTTTCAATTTGGGATCGGTGCTTTGCTTATAATTTCCATTTTCTACGGTGTACTGCTTGCCTTCGAAGCCATATTTCATCAGGTTCTGAATTTCTTTACCCGATACTTTATCGAAATATTCAAGGATTTGCTTGAATTCCGCTTCTGTCTTCACACTCGTTTTTGGAATCATGTACATTCCCAGATAGCCGGCTCCCGCGCGGGTTTGCTCACCTTTTGGACCCGAGATGCGATTAATCAGATTAATTTGGGCTTTCGGCTCAATTTTCTTAATATTATCATCGATCCCTTTACCGTCGAACATATTATCGATCCAAACACCTGCTTGACCCTTATTTATCACTTGCCTGCCGTCTTTCACGATAGCAAAGTCTTGATTGATGATTTTTTCGTCATACAGTTTTTTGTAAAAATTCAGCGTATCCAGGTAAGCAGGGGTCATATGGGCCGGAGACAGCTTACCATCTTTCAACTCCCATTCATTTGGACCACCCATATAAACAAGAATATCTTTGAAACCTGCTATGGTGTTGCCCTGCATCCCAACGGCAAGCCCGATCGTATCTGATTTGCCATTCTTATCCGGATCACCCGTCGTAAAGGCTTTCAGCACATTGTAGAACTCATCCATATTCTTCGGCGTCTTTAATCCCAAATTATCGAGCCAATCCTGACGAATCATCAGACCGAAACGAGCGAGATCCCGTTCACGGTAAACGCCATAGATTTTGCCGTCTATGGATATGTTTTTAAGCACGATATCGGACATTTTGCTCAAATTCGGATAGCTTTTCAGATAGGGACCCACTTCCCAAAACATACCCGAACGGGCGGCGTTTACAATAAACGAGGCTTTCGGCTCCAACGCAACGAACGTCTTGGGCAGCTCTCCGGATGCAACCGTAGCGCTTAATTTATCCGTGTAAGATGACGAAGGCACCCATGAAACTGTAATTTTGGTGTTTGTCTTTTCTTCAAGCTGCTTCAAGACCGAGCTGTCTGTCGGCATTTGTTCGGGATTGTAGGTAGGTAACATCATAGTAAGATTAAGCGGTCCCTGCTGCCCGGCAGCTTTTGGATCTCCTTGAGGATCCTTCCCGCCGCATGCCGTAACGGCTAAAGCTACTATCGTAAGCAAAACGGCGGCCTTTATTCTGGGTTTCTTCTTGTGACTACTATTCATTTTAATATCCTCCTAGTGTTTTGTTTCAGTAAAACGATCCTTATAACCAGTAATTATATCTTCTATCCTTTGACTGAACCAAGTAAAACTCCCTTGGCAAAGTGCTTTTGCAAAAATGGATATACAAGTAGAATCGGTAAGGTCGATACCACAATAACAGCCATTTTGACGGATTGCTCCGGGGGAGCGACATAAGTCGCATCCATCTGGGCCGAGTCACCGACTCCACCTGAGGATAAGATTACGATCTGTCTTAACAGCACTTGAATAGGCCACTTGGTATTGTCGTTGATATAGAGTACCGCATTGAAAAACGTGTTCCAATGTCCTACCGCATAAAATAATGAGAATGTCGCGATAGCAGGCAAGGATAGAGGCAATACGATCCGAAAAAAAATGCCTACGTCGTTACAGCCATCGATTTTCGCTGATTCCTCCAAACCATCCGGCAGCTGCTGAAAAAAGTTACGCATAATAATTAAGTTAAATGCGCTGATCGCGCCAGGAAGCAGTAAAGACCAATACGAGTTGATCATCCCAAGCTGCTTGATAACCAGAAACGTTGGAATCATCCCACCGCCAAACAGCATCGTAAACAGAACGAGCAGGATGATGGGTTTCTGGAAATCCATATCTTTCCGGGCAAGCGGATAAGCCATCAGACTCGTAAAGAAAATATTAATAAAAGTGCCTACAACCGTAATGTAAACGGTAACCCCCAAGCTCCTGACAAGAGTTTGCGTAGAAAAAATGTATTTGTATGCATCCAGCGTAAACTCTGTAGGAAACAGGATGAACCCTCGCAGCAGCAGTTCTTTCTGAGTGGCAAACGAGCCGGCGATTATGTAAATGAAAGGGGCAACGGTCATTATGGCAAAAAGGGTCAGCACCGTAGTGTTCAGGCTGTCATATATGCGACTCCCCCAGGTTGGTCTGTGAAGCATGGCGTTTAGACGCTCCTTTCTATCTAGTAACTCTCATTAGTAAATGCCTTCTTCTCCGAATTTTTTAGCCAAATAGTTGGAAGCTACTACAAGAATCAAGCCTACAACTGATTTAAACAAACCGACTGCTGTACTGAAGCTGTACTGCCCTTGACTAATACCGACGGCATACACATAAGTATCAAATACTTCGCCGATATCGCGATTCATCGCATTCAGCATCAGGAAGATTTGCTCGAAGCCAGTATCGAGGAAATGACCGAGCCGAAGGATTAACAGTATGATAATCGTGGTACGGATAGCGGGCAATGTGATGTGCACTAGCTGGCGAAACCGATTTGCTCCGTCCATGCGGGCAGCTTCATATAATTGCGGGTCCACTCCGGCCAGTGCGGCAAGGAATATTATCGTACCCCAGCCTGTTTCTTTCCAGATGACCTCGGCTGTAACTAACGTTCGGAACCAATCGGGACTCACCAGAAAATTGATTTTTTGTCCGCCAAATTGCACTAGCAGCTCATTAACAATCCCGTTTTCAGTAGTTAAGAAAATGTAAGCTATCCCGACAACAACAACCCAAGACATAAAATGCGGAATGTAAATCAGGGTCTGGAAAGTCCGCTTAAGGAACTCCTGTCTCAATTCATTCAACATGAGCGCAATAATAATGGGAAGCGGGAAGAAAAATACAATATTATAGAACGCTAAAATCAGAGTATTTCGGAAAAGTACGATAAAGTTGGAATCGTTAAAAAAACGCTCAAAGTGCTTGAGTCCGACAAAGGGGCTATCCCAAAAGCCAAGAAAAGGCTGATAGTCTTTGAATGCAATAAATATTCCGTACATAGGCCAGTACTTAAAAATCAAAAAGTACAGAAGACCAGGTAAGACCATGAAATAAAGCCAGCGGTTTCGCAGCAGTTTTTTCCATAGCATGGATGACTTCGAAGCTGCCGGGATACGCGCTTCCATACTCGTTTGCATATTGCCTTCTTCCTCTCATTTCTCATGACTGATGTAATGTTTACACACTCAATGACTGATGTACTGATTACAAGTTTCGTAGCCTTATCATAATGGTGATGCCCAATTGCCGTCCATAGTCTCTACTTGCTCACCTTGCAAAGCCCCTGCTTCAGAGGGGGAAACACGGTCTGATAGTCATTTGTTGCACATATTGTCACTGGTTGTTCTATGCTATCCGAACGGTAAAATATGAGGCTTGTTCGGGTTCTGTGAAACAAAAGGAATGAACCCAAAAAAACCGTCAGGGTAACTTTGAAGTTACCCTGACGGTTCGGTTTCTTTAATCGGCTCGACGATCGTTGCTATATTGGTGATTCTAGGTTAAGACAGCATGATTGTGCAGCAGCACCTTCTGCAGCTGAGTCACATCAACCCCAGCAGCCGTAGTACCCGCAGCGCTGGCTAAAGCAGCTGCTGTCCCTGCAGCTTGTCCAGTTGCCATGCAGCTCGGAGTCAATCTTGTTGTTGCCAATGCTTCATGGGTAGTTGACAGACAGCGGCCGGCTACGAGCAGATTATGCACCTGTTGTGGCACCAAGCAGCGATAAGGAATATCATAAGCGCCATCACCTCGGACCAAAGCCTCCGTAACGCCTTTGCCGGATGGATCGTGGATATCGATCGGATAACCGCTGCGCGCAATGACATCCTCGAAGCGTCTCCCTGTAACTACGTCATCCATACTAAGACGATATAACCCATCAATCCGTCGCGTCTCGCGCACACCGATCTGTGCAGCCACAGAGGAAATGGAAGCTTGGGAGAATCCGGGAACCGATTTTTGCAAAAACTCGGCCATCATCATCACCTGTCGAAGACCTTCCTCTTCGGCTAAAGTCAAGTCCTCGATGTCCGTACCATCCAGACCTTGGACACGGGTGCAGTTGACCAGAATTTCGTCAGGCTCCGGTCCGGCAAATAGCAGCACCTGATCCCGATTAATCGGCAGCTTGGCCGCATTCCATTGGGAGTAAAAGCCTTGAATGCCCGTTAACGGCAATTCATTCAGCTCATGAAACGGTGTTTTATGATAAAAGTTAGTTGGATTGTTGATCATCTCCTGGCGAATGACTTCGAGATCTACTCCGCGCATACGAAATTTCATCGTCATCGGCTGGGTCCGCTTATCGCCCTCACGCCCTGTTTGTGTAGGGGCTCCTGACAAATAAGCCATATCCGCATCCCCGGAGGTATCGACGAACATCTGACCAGAAACCTGAATAGGTCCTGATTTCCCTGAAAGCTGAACAGATTGGATCATATTATTATCCACTTGGACGCCATCCACAAAGCTATGCAGGAGCAGCTTCACCCCAGCCTCCTTCAGCATATCAATGGCAAGCAGCTTATAAATCTCCGGGTGATAGGGAGTCACAGTGTGGACAAAGCCGATCGTATCGCGTAAATGTCCAGGTGATCCACCGCGCTCAATCAACCGGTCGATGATTTCCTGAGCGATCCCTTTAATAACCTGCTGCCCGCTTTCCGTATGAAAGGTCATCCAAGGGTAAACCGAGGCGGCAGTTGACATCCCTCCAAGGAAGCCATACCGTTCTATCAGTATGGTGCTGGCTCCTTGTCTTCCGGCGGCTATAGCCGCATTAATTCCAGCGGGGCCTCCTCCGACAACCACAACATCCGCATGTAGCTTGCGAGTCATTATCCTCACTCCTATTCCTTTAATCCTGTCATCGCTACGCCTTCAATAAATTGCTTCTGCGCGAAGAAAAATACGATCAGCAGCGGCAAGGTCGCCATAGTTGAAGCACTCATCAAATGATGCCACGATGTGCCAGCTTCATCCGTAAACAGCGATAGCGCCAACGGCAGCGTCATAAGCTTACGGTCATTAATAAAAATGAGCGGTTCAAAAAAATCGTTCCAGCTCGTTAAAAAAGTAAAAATAGTTAAGGTCGCGATGGCCGGCCTGGCTAAGGGGACCATAATATTCCAATAAATACGGAACTGTGAGCATCCGTCGATCATAGCGGCTTCTTCCAGATCCTTGGGCATTCCAAGGAAAAATTGGCGCATGACGAAGACACCAAAGACACCGCCCGCCCCGAAGATCGGCAGTATAATTAGAGGAAGATGTGTATTGATGAAGCCGATATCCCGCATGAACAGAAACAAAGGAATAGCTGTAACTTCAGAAGGAACCATCATAGTGCTTAACAAGAGCAAGAAAATCAGATTTCTTCCAGCGAACGGAATTCGACCGATCGCATAACCGGCCAGAGAAGCAAAGAAAATCGTTCCAATGACAACCACGATGGCAATATACAAGCTGTTAAAATAAAACAGGTGAAACGGTATGAGATGAAGAACTTCCGTGTAATTTACCCAGCGGATCGGCGACGGTAAAAATACCGGAGGAAAAACGAAAATTTGCGACGGTTCCTTTAACGAGGTCGAGATCATCCAGATAAAAGGAAACAGCAGCAGAAGTGAGAATATCGTTAAAACGGCGTAATGAGCAGTAACACCCACTCTTCTGGAAGCCGTTTCCATTAGAGATCTAGTTTTCATGAAAAATCCACCTCTTCCTAAGCGTCCACTGAATCAAAGTGAATGCCATAATCAGAAAGAAAAGAATATAAGCCAAAGCTGAGGCATAACCGAATTCAAACAGCTTGAATGCTTTTTCCCAAATATAATACACCATCACCTTGGTACTGCTTCCGGGTCCACCCTGAGTCATGACATAAATCTGGCCAAACACCTTCATAGAACCAATGACCGTCATAATAATGGTGAGGAACAAGGTCGGCGTTATGAGTGGAATCGTAACTCGTATAAATTGAGTGAAGCGGTTGGCACCATCTATTTTTGCGGCTTCATACAGATGAACAGGCACCTGCTGCAGAGCTGCAATAAACAGGACCATGTTTAAGCCGACGTTTTTTAGCACGCTGGTAATGATGACAGCTGGCATCGCCAATTGAGGGTTATACAACCAAGCAGGACCCTCAATACCGATGAGCTGCAAAATCTGATTGATAAAGCCGGAGTCTGTAGCGAACATGTATTTCCAGACGATCGACCAGACGATTAACGAGGTCATAACAGGAACGAATATGGCCGTGCGGAACCAGCTGATGCCTGGCATGCTTTTGGCTAGCAGTACCGCGAAAAGTAGAGCAATAGCAATATTGAGCGGCACCAGCCCGGCTGCAAAATAAAAGGTGTTGCCGAGTACAACCCAAAAGTCGTGATCCGATAAAATGTTTACATAATTATCAAAACCGATAAACTTGGCTTCTCCAAGTAAGGGCCAATCCGTCAGGCTCATGTAAAAGGCTTGGAACAATGGAACCATCAATATGGCGGCAAACCCCAAAACCATAGGTGAAACAAAAATCCATCCTGTAATATTCGCTTCACGCTTCAATGGATTCATTGCTTTTTTCCTTCTTGCTGAAGGTGCGCTTTCCATAGGTATTCACTCCTAACTGTCGATCGCATTGCGAAAGTCGTGTATCGCCCGTCTTATTTCATCGGCGCTTTTGCCAATGACGACAGCGCCAAGCAGCAAGGCTCGAACTCCGCTATCCTTTAGAGCCGGAACATCTCCAGGCACCAATTTGCGCTGAGATGGAACGATTACAGGTAAACCAGCTGTTTGCACCAACCAACGATATCGAAGCAGATCAGCAAAGTTAAGGGGTGTCCCGTATTGCTCCGATGGAATAACGGAAGCTTCCAGCGCTTGGATCGGAAAAGCTTTGGCTGCTTCCAGCAGTCTGGCATCAAATGTATGATCAATAGCAAAGGTAGGAGCCAATTGTGGATAATGTAATAAGAACGTTGGCATATGCCAGGCATAAATCGAAAAGAAATCTATGCCGAGTGCGATCAGCTGCTCGATTTCCTGCGGACTAATGGCATCAAGCGAGCCACCAGGAACGATGCCTAAAGGTCCATTCAGCAAGGAACGAATTTGACCGAATGTCTCTGCATACTCCGATAAAGGCCCAAAGCTGTTTCCACTGGCGCGGTGATCTACATTGATATGTACCTTCAGTCCATCCGCCCCCTCCTCAATGGCCGCTTGCGCCAATGCCAAATCATTGGAAGGCAGGCTGACAAATAATTGAAGCTTAGGTTCATGCAACGCTTGGCGTAACCGATTCATAGTAACATCCCATCCTGTAGAGCTGCGGCCCATTATGGAATGAACCGCAGCTTACATCATTGTTATTTTTTGAGCAGCGGAGTAATTTTATCTTCCATCGTTTTCACAATTTGTTCTGGCTGTGCGGTTTGACCAAAGAGCTGATCAAAGCCACCCAATATCTCATTATCGATTTTTTGCCATTGAACATGTCCTGGCTGTACGACGGCTTTCTCCATCTCGTCAATGACAACTTGTTTAATGATGGACGGGTCGGGGCTGTCAGGCTGTTTAAGAAATGAATCCGAGTTCAGCACAGTTTTGCGTGGCGGCACGAAGAACGTGGAAGAAGTCTGAATGCCTTCCTGACTGGCAAAAAACTTCAGTAAATCCTTCACTTCTTTTTGATGCTTGCTTTCTTTAAACACAACGTAACCTGCTTGGCCCATCATAGGAACCGAGCCTTTGGAACCTGATGGCATTGGAGCAATACTCCATTTAAAATCCTTGATCGTACGGGCTTTGGACATATAGCTGTATCCATCGAAGAACATACCGATTTTTCCGGTTTCAAAATTGATTTGTTCTCCTGCTTTAGGATGGGATTGATCCACAAACATCATATTTTGAAGCATCTTGAACGTTTCTACACCATATTGGTCAGACCATGTAAATTTCGTCATATCTTTATTGAACGGGCCACTGCCGTTTGACCATGCGTAGGAAGCTAGCATAATCCATGTTTTCCAATCACGGAAGAAATTAGCGCCGTATACTTTGTTGGCTCCCGTACCGCTTGTGAGAGCTTTGGCAGACTTGGTAAACTCCTCCCACGTCCATTTCCCTTGCTTGGCCAGCTCGTTAGGAGACGTAAGTCCTGCTTTATCAAATAAATCCTGGTTATAAAACATCACGCTTGGAGGTGTTGAGAACGGCAGTCCATACAATTTCCCTTCCTTCGTAAACAAATTCAAGGTGGAAGGAATAAAATCGTTCAAATTGAAGGCGGCATCATTTTTGATATCTGACACATCGGCCAGAATGTCATTGGCCATGAACTGCGGTACCATCCGCTCGGATACCCAGGCAATGTCAGGCAGCTCTCGTCCGGCAGCGAGCACCGAAACCTTTTGCTGATAATCTGCGAACGGGATGGACTCCAGCGTTACTGTAATGTTGGGATTTTGCTTTTTGTAGGTTTCCAGCAGCTTGGCATACATATCCAGATGTGCCTGGTTCCCCCATGTCAAAAACTTCAATGTTACTGGTTTATTGCTCGCTGAATTACCGGCCGCATCACCGGATACGGCTGCTTCCTGCTTCGTACATGCGGTTGACACCATAACCATAGCTACAGCTAGAAGACCGCTTAACCATTTCTTTTTCTTCATACAATTCCCCCCTTAATAATAAGTAAACCTCTACAGCCCTCATTATACGGGTAGCCCTGCACCAAAAAAATCACGCGATATTCAGATTTGGTCCGTTATTTATATATATTTTACAAACCTTGATCCTCTCGATATGCGCCTGGAGACATGCCAACCTGCTGCTTGAATACAAGCATAAAATGTTTGGGACTCTGGTATCCCGATAGCCGTGCTACATCGTAAATTTTTAATTGGGTCGAGATCAGTAAATATTTGGCTCTCTCTATTCGGGTTTCCATAATGTAATCAGATAAGTTCATAGCGGTTTCCAGTTTAAATAATTGACTGAGATAAGCCGGATTTAAATGGACGTATTCAGCTAGAGCCTGCAGCCGCAAGTCGCCTTCCGGATGGCCCTGTATATATTCCTTGATTTTGCGAATAAGCCGTTTTCCGTCACCATTCTTGATTATGGTTTCATCTGGGGCTCCTTCTGTGTGAAGGACAGTCCGAGTCGGCTGCCCGCCGTGTTCTTGAAGCTCAAGAGTTTGATAAATACGTTCAAGTGCGGATACCAATGCCAACCGATTAATAGGCTTGAGCAAATATTCCGATACTCCGAAGCGCATCGCCTTCTGCGCGTACTCAAAATCACTATAGCCACTTATAATTAATAGCGGCATATGCGCGTAGCGCTCTCTCACTTTGGCAATGAGTGATAATCCATCCATTTCGCGCATTCGTATATCTGTAATGACCACATCCGGTATTTCAGCTTGCAAATAAGCTAATGCTTCTTTTCCGTGTGCGGCTTCTTTGACCACTTCAAATTTACTGGAAACTTTGGTTATGAGATTTTTAATACCTGTACGAATGATTTCTTCATCCTCAACCAGCATGATTTTATACATCTTCCTTCGTCCTTTCCGTTATCGGTATCGTAATGGTAAAAGAGATTCCCTGGTCAGGACTTCCATCAAACTGAAGCTCATAAGATGCGCCAAACATTAATAAAAGACGCTGGTATATATTTCGCAAGGCTACACCTTGCTTCTGAACATTATCGTCAGGCAAGGAGGATCTTAGAGACGATCTCAATTGTTCGATTTCCTGTTCGGTCATCCCGATTCCATCATCTCGAACCGTCAGCAGCAAATCATCCGCGAATCGAACGGCAGAGATCCATATCGTGCCGCCTTGAGGCCTGTCCCCAACACCATGAAAAATGGAATTTTCAACGAGCGGCTGCAATAACAGCTTAGGGACCAGTGCGTTCTCAAGATCAGGCTCAATATCAAAAATAAATTGCAGTCTATTACCATAGCGCAGCTGCTGGATTTTTGCATAGGAGCCTACAGAAGCCAGTTCTTCCTTTAGCAGCACCAGCCTGTCGTAGGGATCAACCGAATATCGCATCAATTGACCCAGTGTGGAGATCATGTCGGATACCTCGTAATTTTCCCGTTCGAGCGCTTTCATATTGATCGATTCGAGCGTGTTATAAATAAAGTGAGGGTTGATCTGGCTCTGCAGCGCCGCTAATTCGGCTTCCTTCTCCCTTAGTCCTATCACATAGACTTCTTTGACCAAGTGATTGATTTCCTCGGCCATTCGGTTAAAGCCCTTGCTCAGCTGTCCAATCTCATCCTGTGTGACGACCGGCACGCTTTGATCAAACTGGCCCATTTCAACCAGCTGCATTTTGCGTTTAAGCTGTATTAAGGGGCTGCTTAGGTTATAAGAGAAAATAAAGGCCAGAATACCTGTGGCAACAACAAAAATAACGGCTATGATGATTGTGAAGTTGCGTAAATTTTTGGTTTCTAGCAGCAAGGAATCCACCGGAATAAAGTCGATCACCTTAAGCCCGGAATAATCAGAATAATCAACAATGGCTATAAAGGGCCTTCCGCCCAGAACCAGATTCTTGACCTTATTTTCATTGGATGGTTTCGTAGATCGGATAGCAGCAGCTAGTCGAGGTTCTAGTGTAGGGCTGCTTTCTTCAAACAAAAACTCATTACGGTCATTCACAACAAGTATGCTGCCCTTATCCTCAAACTTGACATTGGACAATATTTGCCTGAATACATCCAGCTTTAAATCTATTTTGATCATACCGATTACATTATTGGTATCAGGCTCGCGAATCATACGGGCTACGGAAAACACTTGCGCGGAGTTTTGGGTATAATAGCTTGGTTGATGCTGGGGGATAATGACCCAGGCACCGTCCGCTATCTGCGCTCTTCGATACCAATCCTCCTGCCTCACATCCACGTAAAAATTCATCAGTGCGGAGTCTACATTGGTAAATATAAAACCGTTATCGGCAATAATCTGAATGCCTCTCACTTCGGATCGATTGTAGGCTGAGCCCGAGATATACAGGAACATTTTTTCCATTTCGGCAAGCGAAGGTCGGGTTTGGGCATATTCGGCCTGGCTGTATTTATGCAAAATCGTTAACACTTGTGTATCGTATAGTGGCATCAGAGAGAGTCGCTGCATTTCCATTAGCGTCCGGTCCAGGTTGCGGTTAATTTGCCCGACAATTTGTGTTGAATAGTCAGCGGACCTTCTTTGGACAGAAGCTGAAAATTCATAATAGGTGAGGATTCCCTGCAAGCTCAGAGGAATAACCAGAATCAGTATGAAGATCAATAATATTTTGGAGCGCAGACCTAACTGGGAATATAAGGAAAATGAAGGGTTTCTTCTGTGATTCATAGCGCACTCTCCTGTAAATTATCTAACTATAAGCAACCTGCTCTGGGATGGATGTTGTTCTATGGTAACAGATTTATACGTTATTTGTTAATTAACTTTTGCAAAAATTTATTCCCTGATGGTCTGTTACATACAAATAGAACCTGCCACCTTGGCAGGTTCATTAATACTTGGCATTGCCACCAAACAATCTATGCATTCCTTGCTCGTATTCCGAAACTTATTACTTTTCCTCAGTTTATTCCTTATGTTTAGAATCAGTAATGGGTACAGCTTTGAGATGCTCTGTATTAATATTGTTAAAATAAGGTGTAATTGTCTGGCTAGCATTGTGTTGACTATCTGACCATGCCCATGGCATATATCCTGCATAACCATGACTATGTACGCGTTCGGCTAATGATTGATGATTTTTGGGTACGGTGGATCCACTATACTCCGTGGAAGGATCAGACATCACCTCACCTATCAGTATGGGTTTATCCAAACCCAATGATTGTGCATCCGTTGTGGAAGGATCAAAATATGGGGTGTACCAGTCATACCAATGAAAGTCATAAAAATCGAGGCCTAGTCCTGTCCAAAAGGAATACTGCTTACCACTCCATTTTGCGGATGCACTACCTACACTAACGGGTTGTTTGGCACCAAGCAAATGGATTTGGTTCACGTTACGCTCAACGAAACTTCTTAACTGGTCTAAAGTAAAGACTCTACGTGCATCATGGTTAGGATCTCCCCCATCGTTGGCACGTATAATCCATTCTGGTTCATTGATGATATCCCATCCCATTACTCCCGTATTATCTTTTAACGCTTCTATAATTGGAATCAACGCGTTATTTATATATGAAGTTTGAACGTCAGGATTATCAATGATATCATCATGGGTTTGAGAATTATAATTTAAGGCAAGATCATAGCTGAGTAGGCACCAGTAGATTTTAATACCTTGTTTGTTCGCATAATTGGTAGCAGCAACCATATGCTCTATCCAATGATCAGGTAGACCTGTTACTGTACTGCCTCTTTCTGTTCCAGACCACAAAGGCGCTTTATCAAGTCCAGCAAAAACCCACCAACGTAACGACTTTACTCCTTTGGACTGCATCGTATTGATATCTGATTGAATTTTATCCCAATTCTTGGTCCAGTTTGAGTCTGAAAAATCATATCCAAATCCGTTTGTATTTGACCATGCATAGTTTATTCCTAAAGCCCAACTAGCCTTTTTTTCCAGAGTTATGTCTGTGTTGATGTCTGATGGTTTCTTTTGTGCAGAGTCAGCTTCATTTTTTGTAGTCATAGGGATTGCATCTTTGTATCCGCTATTAGATTTTGTAAAAGGATTATCATTGCATCCACCCAGAAGAACCATAATTAGAATCAGCAAAATTAGAGACAAATGATATTTCATTTGAATACTTATTAACCTCCTCCTCCTCCTCCTCGCTTCCTCCTAATTCCCTATTGAGTAAGTCGAAGGCTGACGTAGTCTATACAGCGAAAGCACCAGCACACCAAGTTCGGCAGCACTTCCAATGGACTGGGCCAATGCACCAATCGCTCCATTCCAGTCTGGAACGAGCCAAATGCCAATCAGGAGTACAACTAAAGTCATAACTATATTGGAACCCTGGGAGTACACCATAATACCGGTTTGGCTGCGCAGCATGACAATTCCGTTGCAAAAGTCGACCCAAGGAAAAATAAGCGAGAACAGTACAAATATGTTTAGCGCTTGTGCGGTAGCTGTCAGCAGATCACCGTTAATTCCAACGAGATGCTGTAATACCCAATGTCCAAGCGGGGTGAATCCCAACAAGCAAAGGAAAAACCCTGGCATAATCCCAAAGATGATTCCAAACCTAAAAACAAGGTGAGGTGCTTTTTTGTAATAATTCAGAACGATCTGATGCATATACGTCTGAAAGCTTGTCGCAAGCCAAGTAATACTGAATGCGATAGTGTAAGAGGCAATGGCTAATTCCATATTAACCGTTTTGCCCAGCAGCACATTAATCGCAGGAGTGACACTAACGGCAAGAAAAACGGATATAAGCATCGGCCGATAAAATCGAAAAACACCCCGAACATCCCGTGATTCGCCATCATCCGAAAAAGCGGGCAGCTTGTTTACAAGCATACGCCCCTCCGCATAACTCACTGCCGCTTCTACAATCATACCCGCCAAAAAAATAAAAGCACCCGTCCTGCCGCTAATTAAATGCGGATTGCTGATAAATAATAAAGATAATCCGTACATTACGGATAATCGGATAATCATGGCAATCGTTAGCCACTTGGTACGCATTTTGGAAATGATGATTCCTTGGTAAATACATCTAAGCACAGAAAAAATAGTGACGAATACCAAAACCCTATAGGTACCGAGAATATCCGTTTGAAGCTCCTCAGAGGCCCCGAATACATATCCGAACAACCAGGCTCCTGCAGGAGTGTATGCAACAATGGAAGAAATCAATAGAATAAAAATAATCAGGAATAAACAAACAATTAAAAGCGATTTAAACGTCCGTTTGTCTTTTACCAGCACGGTACACGTTTGCCTCATTAAGACAGCTGCTTCTTCTGTCAAACCAAAAATGCTGAAAGCCATCGCATAACCTGTTATCACGATTTCAGGATTTATGATCGCATGAGCTAGCGTACTATTAATTATGACATGAGAAACCGATATCAGTAATGCGGAAAAACCCAATGGCAAAAAAAACGCAATCATTGCCCTAAAACGGATAGTTTGGTCTAGTTGAGCCATACCGCAATTAACCTCCATGTCCATGCTGTTCTGACAACGACATTATCATGAATTTCCAAAAGTTGCAAAGGAAATTACAGAATCCAATATGACTTATGTCATAATAATTAGAAAATATTGGTAATATATGATCGAAATACAGCTTTCCTGATGAAATTCTTCATCTTGGTAAGCATATTGGATTCATTTATAATAAGAATAGTCAGATAATTTAAATGGTATTATCGTCCCGAGATAATTTCTCCTTTGAATGTAACGAGTATAAAGACTGAGGATTTGGCAGATTTTTCTGGTGAAAAATAGATAATTCAAAAGTAAATGGAGTCTACGATACATGGAACACTTTGGATGATGCATTGGTATGTGCAAGAGGCATATCCAAAATGTTCACATCCAAGTTTGGCGTAGTTGATTACACCATCACACGACGAAACCAATCATAAGCGAGCTTACCCGATATTTCATGCTCACCCTCGAATAGATCTAATTCCAAATTATGAACAGCACCTAATAAATGATAAATGCTTTGGAGCTTCTCATATGCCTCCTTGGTGGCGTGAACGGGGAAAATCGGGTCTCGCGTTCCCGCTTCAATGAGCAGAGGCTTAGGGGCGATCAGACTCAGCAGATCTGGCATTTCCGCAACAAGTGACAACCCAGGGACGTAATTATCCACACAATGATGCATAGATAAAATACTGGCTTGGAAGGTGTTGGCGAACCCGCTTACAACCGCGGCAGAAATTCGATCATCTATGGCGGCCGCAAATGAGCAGACAAGACCTCCACCAGAAATGCCCATACATCCGATTCGTTCCGCATCAACATCTTCACGTGTAAGTAAATAGTCCACACAACGCAGCGTCTCAAAAACTCGATACCCCGCCATCGTCTGGCCTACTGCCAGGAGAAACGTAGATAACCTATGGCAGGAGTTCCCTGCCTTGGCATCCTCTTGAAGCTTGCGGTCTCCAAATCCAAACAATTCGGGCGCGATGGTAAGAAAACCTTGATTAACCAGCTCGACAGCAAAATCCTTTTGGTATCCTGGATTTCCCGTTTTTTTCGTGCCATCGGGGTTTAGACCTACGATATCCTTACTACCGTATCCGTGACCGTGGCAGGCGATAACCGCTCCAAGACGGCCTTTGCTTTCTTTAGGGATAAGGACATAGATGGGCATATAGAGTCGTGGATAAGTCTGAATTTGAATGCGCTGACGGATATACGTTCCGCAGTCCTCCGATTCGAGCAGAACCGGTGAAAGACTTGGCACCTCAACGGGAAAACCGCCAAGCAGATCAACCAGCTGTTTACGTAAGCGCCCTCTCCACTTCTCCCATTCCAGCTGCGAGTCCGCACGAAAGATTTCGACAGGACGCACGCTTTCATATAGATCCTTAATATACTCATCCGGGTTCCACACAATAAATCCCTCCTAAGATTTGTAATCGAATTCATACATCGAATAATTCGAGATCTTTAGAAAAATACCTTCAAATTCGCCATGCATTTCCTTAGAACAAATCCGTTGGAAAATGGATATGCTACAACGAAAAGACCACTCAGAAAACGCTGAGGGGCCTTGTAAATGCTATATTTCCTACTATTCCAATATCCTTACTTTAAAGCACCTTGCGTAATTCCATTAATAATCCATTTTTGCGCAATCAGATATACGATAACCATCGGGGCGAGTGCAAGCAGATAAGACGCAAATGCCAAGTTATGCAATGCCGTTGTAAGCTTTACAATCGGAAGCATAATAATTTGGAAAGGAATGAACATCGCACTGATGAAATAAAAATACAAAAATCCTCTCTTTCCTGGTAAAATAAGAAAACCCTTATCCACAGTAAACAGATCCCGCCAGCAGCGGAAAATGTGACTAATGTCAGTCTTCGTCAAAGTAATGCGGCAATATTGAAGCTCTAATTTTAATGGTACAAAAGAAAATGATTGGAACGGAGGATTACTGTATTGAGAAGTGAACAGGAAATGATGAATATCCTTGTAGATTTTGCTATGAATGATGATAGAATCCGATTGGTAACTTTGGAAGGGTCACGTACAAACAACAATATTCCCCCTGATACATTCCAAGATTATGACATTTCTTACTTTGTAACAGATATTGATTCTTTCAAGGAAAATGATCAATGGCTTGAAATTTTGGGAAATCGTGTTATGATGCAAAAACCCGAGGATATGGAGCTTTTTCCGTCAGAATTAGGTAATTGGTTTTCATATTTAATTCTATTTGAGGATGGTAATAAAGTAGACCTAACACTTATTCCAATTAACGAGGTGGAGGATTATTTTACCAAGAGCGATGGTTTAGTTGCGGTCTTGCTCGATAAGGATACTCAAATCAAAAATGAAGTGATAGCTGATGATCGTCAATATTGGATTAAAAAGCCAACTGCAAGAGAATTTGATGATTGTTGCAATGAGTTCTGGATGGTTTCAACTTACGTAGTAAAAGGATTAGCGAGAAAAGAAATACTTGTTGCTATTGATCATTTAAACGAGATTGCAAGACCTAATTTATTGAGAATGATGGCTTGGCAAATTGGATCAGAGCAGGGATATACCTTTAGTGTGGGGAAAAACTATAAATTTATAAATCGTTACCTTCCGAATGAAGATTGGGCATCCTTACTATCCACCTATTCTGAGAATGGGTATCAGGAAATGTGGCAGTCCTTATTAACTAGTTATGAGTTATTCAGAAAGTACTCAAAGGCTGTGGCAGAAAGTCTCGAATACAAGTATCCGGATTACGATGAAGCCATTACTAAGTATACTGAAAATATTTATACCTCGTTGACTTGAACTCATGCGAATTGCTCTAATCCAAACCCTATCAGCAAAAGTCGCTTCTGCTTGCCCCAACACTTCAGCTTATCCTCGCCTGGTAGGGCTTAGCAGTCCACGTCGAAACGGCAATTCCGCTATACTAGCCGCAGCCGTTCAACGCGGAGCGGGGCAAGCCGGCTACGAGGTTAAACTGCCGTTACTTCATCACCTCATAACATAACCGTAGAGATCCGCTAGTCTCATAGTGCTGCGTTCGCAGGAGCTTTAAATCCTTTCTGCTTGCGATGTTCTTCAGATACTTTTTGCCGCTCCCAAGGATAACAGGGTGAACGATCATGCTAAATTCATCAACCAAGCCAGCATTTAACAGGCATTGTACCAGACCAGCACTCGCAGGGATAACGATATCGCCATCAAGCTCATTTTTAAGCTCTTCCAATTGTGCCTCCACATCGCCGGATAGAAGCGTAATCGTATTTTGGTAATCCCCCCACTTCACATCACACTCACGATTGCGGGTTGCCACATACTTGCGGGTTTTGTTCATGGCATCAGCCCAATCTCCCTCTTGATAGGGCCAGTACATGGAAAATCCTTCATATGTGACTCGCCCCATCAAAAGTGCTTCAGCCTGCTGAAACATAACCAGATTATCCATCATCGCATCTATGACACCGGGCATTGCCCAGCTAACCATATTATTTTCATCACCGGTCGATCCTGTAAAAATACCATCCAATGTGCAGCTTACTGACGCTATTACTTTTCCCATTTTATCATTCCTCACTTTTATTGGAATTTTTCAATTTCATAGGTTATAGCTCCATTTAGAAACAAACCTCTTGGATGCTGGAATTGCGCTTCATTCCCCAATGACGTTGCGACTCGGACTTTCAGAGGTTTATTTTTGTTAATCTGTTAGATCTTGTCATACACATGCGCGTCTTGTCAGCTAAGACAGATTCATCGGTCCGATTCGTTCGGCAAGCTTGTCGAGCGACTGGTTCATCCCCATGATCGCATACTTCAACATCTCTCCCGGCGTCCAGCCATATTCCGTTATCTTAAGCTCCGTCTGCTCGCCTTTTGAGGAAAACTCGATTACAAATTCAACATTGCAGGGAAAATCCGAAGGGAGTCCTGCTTCTGCCGGATCGATGTAATTGCCGTTTGCATCGCTTAAATACTGATTGAACTCAAGGCGTTCCATTGGCTTGATTACCTTGTAGACACCTGCAGAGTACGACTCCTGACCGCCATGTGAATCGGGGGCACGCATGCAGAACAGAAACTTTCCCCCTTCTCGAAAATCGATTTCACACCTTGGTGACGTGTAATGAGCAGGCCCCCACCATTTCATCACAAGTGATGGATTCGTCCATGCCTTCCACACCAATTCCACCGAAAAAT
The DNA here is from genome assembly GCF_022458865.1 of Paenibacillus periandrae. Taxonomy (GTDB): domain Bacteria; phylum Bacillota; class Bacilli; order Paenibacillales; family NBRC-103111; genus Paenibacillus_S; species Paenibacillus_S periandrae. The sequence goes on from NZ_JAJNMU010000004.1 coordinate 397,635, forward strand.
CGAAAACACGTGTAATTACGACATCTTGCTTATTAAGGTTCATCGTCAATCTCCTTTTCATGGTTTTTGAGCATGTTCGCCATCTCATTTTTCAAAACGGCATCCAAAGCATCCAAACGTCTGTTCCACCTTTGCTTGACGTGATGGGACCATTCATCAAGCTTTAACAAGACCACGGGATTCAGCCGATAGATACGCTGCTGCGCTTTTTTCTCCACACTGACTAGATTAGCTTCCAGAAGAATTTTCAGGTGTTGAGAGATCGCCTGAGGACTAACCGAGAATTGCGCGTGAATGAAAGATGCGGGGCATTCTTCGTGCTCGGCAAGCAATTCAATTATTTTCCTTCGAGTAGGATCAGCAAGCGCTGAAAAAATATCAACCGGCATTTATTTCTCACCTCATTTCTCGACCTGGCTTTGGTATGGATTTCGTTATAATTTGAATCTGTCTTAATATTAAATCTTTTAATTTATAAAGTCAATGATTTAGTAAGGATCTTTTATGATTAACCCCATTACATCGTCTGCGCATGGAACGACCGCAATTAAAAAAGCAACCCGCTTTGCTGATCTTCCAGCAAACGTTCCAACTGTTTCGCTCCATACAACCGGTATCCGGTTCACTTATTTTGCCAGGCATGAGCAGACCGATCTTGTGATAAGGATGTAGCGTTTTAATTGTAACGTGGGACAGTTCCGACACGGTGAGGAAAAACGAAAACGAAAGTATACCCGATTTACTACTTTCGGATAATAGAATGTGCTAACGCAGAATGGTACCCTTAATGTTATCGTAAATTGCTAGTAAATTGTAAATGGAATTTGAGAGAGGTATCTCCATCTCTAATGTATACAGTAACGCTAGCGTTTCCGGTCTGGTCACGCAAGACTCTAATGTCATTAAGTAAGGAGGTGATTATTGTGTCAAATGAACAAGATAAGCCCATATATTATGACGGAAGTAATCTCCATAAACTACCAAAAAGAGTCCCTGTTCATGATAAAATCGTATTTGTACCCGTTGCTCAATCGGACCTGATTCAGTTCCCGGTATTTCCGTATGAAATTGAAAAGTAACGTGAAATTTTCTCACTCATGATATTACAGGTTAAAAATAGTCATTCTGAGGAGGTACGTCAATGGGAGCTACACTTATTAAAATCGCATCGATTTATTTTGTTGTAGGTGTCTGTTTCGGCATGTTTATGTCGATTACTCACAAATTTGAATTCGCTTCGGTTCATGCTCATATCAATCTTGTTGGTTGGGTTTCGCTTGCATTAGCTGGTTTGGTCTATAGTGTTTTTCCAAAAGCAGCGGACTCCCGATTAGGTAAATTTCATTTTTGGCTGCATAATATCGGACTTCCTATCATGATGATCGGCTTAATTCTTTTAGTTAGCGGTGTTCCTAATACGGAACCTATAGTTGCCGTTGGAGGAACTGTAACCGCTATTGCTGTCGTGTTATTTATGCTTAATGTTATCCTTAATGTCCATGCAGCTAAAGAACAAACGATTATTCATAATAAAACTACCTCTTTGTAAACCACCACAATTTATCAAACATCTCATCTTCATCATCCTTTTATCTTACACGGGATAAAAAAGCCGGTTACTCCACCCAAGGGTAGGAGTCGTCGGCTTTTTTGCTGTGATGCTGCTGAAGAACATGATTAGCTTGTCCATGACAATTAAGTTCCTTCACATACAGATGAGAGCCTGCCGCAAGGCAGACTCATCTTCAAACAAAATATGAGCACTCTCTCCTGGGTCCAACTGGTCTTTAAGCTTGGATAGCGTGGCTTCACGGAAATGTTTTTGTTAAAGGCTCTCGATGAAACCTTTGAGGGAGCCATTCCCCTTGGAAATTATGGCTTTTCAATGTCTTGTAGTAAATATTTGAAAGGTGACACCAAATTGGTCCGTTAGCATACCGTAAGCTGGACTAAAATGAACTTCTCCTAACTGCTGCAGCACCTTCCCGCCTGGCAGCAGAGCTTCATAATATTGGCGGGACTTTCCAGCATCATTGGTGGTAATGCATATTGTCACTTGATTGCCAACCTGCAACTTTTGTCCCGGAATTAGATCGGAGGCATACACATCAGTTTCGCCAATGCTTAGAATGGAGTGGGAAATTTGTGCCTGCTGTTCTTCTGTTAATTGAACTTCAGGACTCAGGGGACCTTCGCCAACCGTCTGCTTAAAAAGCACCTTGGCTTCCAGAGCCGTTTCATAAAACGAAATGGCTTCACTGGCGTTACCGTTAAACATTAAAAAGGGAATCAACTGCACTGTCATGTAGATCTCTCCTTCGAGGTTTATTTTCTTTGTTTCTGGCTTTAGTTTAGCTGATAATAGTGACAGCTATTGTCATTAATTTTGAATGGTAAAAAAAGATGCTGTTTTAATTTAATTGCACAGGCATTGTTTCACCTTATGAAAATTGGAATCCTTGGGGCAGGTAATGTAGGGATTGCACTAAGCAAAGGGTTAGTTCATGAGGTCATCACGTTTTTATCAGCAGCCGCGACCCTAACAATTCCAATTATTACGCGTGGAAACAAGAAATAGGGGAAAATGGGGATATCACTTCGTTTAATATGGCTGCCCAGTTGGCTGAGATTATCATTGTAGCGCTTCCTTGGTCATGTTTAAAGGAAGTGCTTGAACAGATTGACCCTGCATACCTGAAAAATAAAACGATAATTGATGTAAGTAATGCTGTTCAATTTGATAACGGTCCACGCTTACTATTCAACAATACGTCAGCAGGTGAATGGGTTCAAGAGTTGTTACCAGACTGTTATGTCGTGAAAACACTCAACACGATCAATGACAAGAAAATGGTTCATCCAAATTTCAAAGAAGGCGTGCCTGTCATGTTTATCTCGGGCAATGAAATACATTCCAAAAATCAGGTCAAATCTCTTCTTAAAGATCTGGGCTGGTTTGACATTATTGACTTGGGAGACATTCGACAAAGCCGCCTGCAAGAATCCATCATGCTTGCATGTGTAATAAGCGAAATCCAGTTACAATCACCTCATTCGGCATTTGCTTTGATAAAACATTAACTACTTTATATGTCCTACCTATTCGATAAAATGCTCCGGTCAAAGAGAGTGAGTTATTTAGCAGAAAGGCCATTAATTGCTTGAACAGCCAGTTCCAAAGCTTTAATTCTTCTTTCTAAAAGCGTTCTTTGGGGGCTACCAGCCTTTGACTTAACATAACTGTTTTCAATTGATGGAAATAAACCAGTAATAACATTGCGAGCTTCTGCTAAGTCTTCCTGGGTGTAATGATGGGTTTTTTGATTCCAAACGTTTTCTAGCGTGGCCAAGCCGATATACACAGCTTTGAGTCGTTTCTTTACTAGGGTAGTATTGGTTCCATTTTGAGACATCTGGGACAAGGCATTCTCGAGTTTATTGATTGTCGATTGTAATGATATTATTGATTCCATTTTATCTAATTCTGCTATTTGTTTAATAACAATATCGTCTTTGTTCACCGCTACGAATCCTCCTCTAACCCCACTTTTTTACTTCGTAAACAATATACCACATATTGGAATAACCTAGCCGTTCGTATTATGAGATTGACCAGAGACTACTGGTTGATCCTTTTTGCATTTGCTTGGAGGATTAAGGTTGCCGGATCGATTTCTCTTGGGAAAGCTCCTCTTTGAGTAAGGTCTATTACCGAGTTATTTGCTCGGCAACAGACCTTTTTAGTAGCCAGCAGCGATTTTCCTGGTTTCTTTCAGATCACCGTTTCTTCGCGTAAAACTGTCTATGGATCTCTCGAACCTGATCAGCGAGTTCGGGAACAGGACCGTCTATGTCCGTATCGCGAATGACTTCCTGAATTGGAAGGTTGCGGACGCGCGAGGCAGCGATCCCCATCTCACTTAGCCATTGTGCCAGTTGTGCAGAGGAGCTCGCATACACAATCCGGCCTAGTCCAACCCAACCGTGAGCAGCGGCGCACATCGGGCAATGTTCCCCCGAGGTATAAACCGTCGCCTTGTGTCTTTCTTCTATCGTCATGTTCTCTGCCGCCCAACGCGCCAGCGCGAATTCCGGGTGCTGGGTATGATCTCCGCCGGATACATGGTTGTGATCTTCTCCAAGCACGTCACCATCGGCTGAGACTAGAATCGAACCAAACGGCTCATCACCGGCCTCCTTCCTCAACCTTTTAAAATATCTGGGGTGTAGATATCCTCGGGCTTCAGTTGATTCAAAAGTGGTTTCCCTTCACGGAACCGCCTCGCATTTTCGCTAATGATATCAAGAGAACGACCTGTACGGTCTGGAACCTGTGGAGTCGTATGTGGAGTAATCAAGGTTCTTGGCGCATCCCATAATGGGCTTTCTTTCGGCAGCGGCTCTTGTGAGAAAGTATCTAGTCCTACTCCCCCGAGATGGCCAGCATAGAGTGTCTCAACGAGCGCGCTTTCATTAATTACGGCTCCTCGTGCCATATTAATGAGACATGCCGTCGGCTTCATTAAATCCAGCTCTCGCTTCCCAATGAGGTGGTGGGTCTTGTTGGTCAAAGGCAGCGCCAATACGATGAAGTCGCTTTCAGCCAGTATTTCATCCATGGTCTCGCCGTTTTCTCCACAATATAAGCGATCAACTCCCAGTGAAGGTGATTCTGCACTTCGACGATAACCAAGAACTCGCATACCCATGGATTTGGTCCTGACAGCCAGTTCCTTCCCGATATGCCCCATACCTATGATACCGATTGTTTGCCCAAACAATCCGCGAAGCTGGTCCTGTCCTGATATTCCCCAGTGATGCGCCCGCTGCGCATCGATAAAATCAGGAGCCCGGTAAGCCAGCGCCAACATAAAGAAGAGCGCATGCTCCGCTAATGCAGGAGCGGAACGGCCCGCTGATCCAGTAACAAGCAAACCTCTGTCAAAAATTTCGGGCCAAGCGCAATTGTTCAAACCTGCATGATCGCAATGAACCCAACGCAGAGAAGGTGCTTTCAGGTAGCGGTCGTCCAACTCTCTCTCTAGTACAGCGACATCAGCATATTGGAGCGCGGCATTGATACCGTCGGTGTCATCATTTGGAAGCCTAATAACTTCCGCTGGAGCAAAGATTTCGCAGAAACGCGCCCAATGCTTGTTTTGATAACCGACCGTAGTTAAAACCAACTTTATTTCCTGCATCACTTTACTCCTCATCCTGGTAGATCCGAACCACTTGATATTTTGAGCTGTCTAGCATCGGACCAACTCCATGCTCCAGCGGTACTCTTAAGACGCCGTTAACCGGCTCTACCACATTGTTGAAATAACGAATTCTATTCGGAATGACTTGATATAAATATTCTACAAAAGGGGATACTTCTTCGGAATGTGCCGCCACAATCTGAGATGCTGCCAAAATCATGTGTCCATGCGGAACTATGCGAACCCCCGGATATGAGGCTGCAATCATCTTGCAGATTGCTATTGATTCGGAAATTCCTCCGCACCATTCCGGATCACACTGAACATAATCGAGCAAGCCATTATCCAGATAAGGCTTGAGGTTCCAACGTGTGTAAAGATGTTCCCCACCGGCTAACACTGCCGAAGGATTAGCTTGCTTAATCATTTTGTAGCCTTCAATATCATCCGGTGCTACAGGCTCTTCTATCCAAATCGGGCGATAAGGCAGCATCTCTTTTACCAACTCGCTGACCCAGGACAATCTTGTGCTACGCGAAGATGGATCGTTAAGCTGATCACTTAATCTGCTAAGATCATACATCACCTGCGCATCCTCTGCTAAAGCTTTATGAAGAGTATCAACAAAATTAAGATTGCTTCTGACCCCTTTTGCTTCTATAGGACGGTGTGGCAAAAAGCATTTATGGCGGTTAAAGCCCCTGTCATACCAGTACTTTGCCTTTAGCAGCGCATCCTCTGGAGCTTTGCTGCCCATGCAGCTAACGTAAGCTGCAAGCTCAGTTCGTATGCCGTTTAGCAACTGATAGACGGACTTCTTTTCTGCTTTGCCACGCAAATCCCAAATGGCAATATCAACAGCGCTAAATGCAGTTATAATTTCTCCAGTGGCCGTATGCCTTGCCGTCCGATGCGAACCCCAGATATGCTCACCGGTTAGAGGATCCTTACCGATTTCATAGGAGGATAAAGGATTGTTCGGATATATGGAATCCCAGAGAGCAGAAAACTCTATACCAGAATCAAAGACGTTGCGCCCTTCAAGATATTTATTGAATAAATGAAGTTTATTTCTGACAGCATTAAATTGATATTGCCCATCGAGTGGACCTGCATGCCCTCTTAGTCCTCCAAAACAAACAATCTCTACAAACTTTTGTTCATTTTGCTGGTTATGATCAGCTATCTCGATGATTCTGACCTCTTGTATAGTCAAATCAGCCTCTATTGTCATTTGAAATGTCCTCCCTAATATTTAATTAATAATTAACCCTTAATAGACCCAACCATGACTCCCTTGGCAAAATGCTTTTGAAGAAATGGATACACCACCAGTATTGGAAGCATAGCGAGCATAACTGCTGCCATCCGAATCGTCTCCTGGGGAATGAGCTTATCCTCTGCCGCCCCCGCCTGCGCAACACCTGACGAATCTGAATCTACAACCAATGTTTTAATAAGCACTTGCAAAGTCCATTTATTCGTATCCGTTAAATAGATCAAAGCATTAAAATATGCATTCCAATGAGCTACTGCAAAAAATAAAGTAAATGCCGCCATAGCTGGCATCGATAAAGGAATCACGATCCTGAAAAATATGGACAGATCATTACATCCATCAATTCTGGCAGCTTCCTCCAGCTCCTCCGGCAACGAATCCATAAAGCTCTTAACTACAATCAGACTCCATGCATTTGTTAAGGTGGGCCATATTAAAGACCAATATGAATTTAGCAACCCCATCTCCTTAACCAGTAAATAATTAGGTATGATTCCAGCATGAAACAATAGGGATACTATAACGCATCCAAGCATAAAATTGCGTCCAGGTGTCCTCTTCTTACTTAGGGAATAAGCAAATGAAAACGTGAATATTAAATTCAGTAAAGTTCCGATAACCGTGATAAATGTTGTATTCTTCAAGGAATCCATAAATATACGGGTAGAAAGAATATACTTATAAGAGGCTAGTGAAAATTGTTCGGGGAACAAATAAAATTTAAATGGGATATAGGTATCAGGATCAGTAAAGGAAACGCTGAATACATAAATGAATGGAAATATACTGATTAATGATATGAATGCCAGAAGAATATTATTGATGATGTCAAAAGTAGAAACACGCTTTTTGTAAACAAAACTCATTGTGCCACTCCTTTCTTAATAAATGCCCTCGTAACCTAACTTTTTGATAATATAGTTAGAAGTAATAACAAAAAATAATCCAACCAAACTCTTAAAGAGACCGACGGTCACACCGATACTTACTTTTCCTCTCAAGATACCCTGTGTATAAGAGTAGGTATCAAATACCTCTCCCACTTCACGGACAAGCGGGTTGATCATCAGCACAATCTGCTCGAAGCCAACGTCAGCCATGTTGCCTAGTCGAAGGATTAACATGATGACTATGGTCGGTGTAATCCCTGGCAACGTAATGCTCCAGATTTGTCTAAATCGCCCTGCTCCATCCATAACTGCTGCTTCGTATCGTTGAGGGTCAATTCCGGCCATTGCTGCTAAAAAAATAATCGTTCCCCAACCAGTCTCTTTCCATATACTCTGAGCTGTGATGATGCCCCAGAAATAGTTAGGGTCGGACAAAAATTTCATTTGCTCCATTCCAAATGAGAAAAGTATTTTATTGACTATTCCAACATCTGTCGATAAAACAAAAAATGTCATACTCGAGACAATTACCCAAGATAAAAAATGAGGCAGGTATACAATGGATTGATTCAATTTCTTGAATAGCTCATGCTTAGCCTCATTAAGCATCAAAGCCATGATAATGGGCAATGGAAAATAAAACACAAGGCTAAGGAGATTGATCACCAACGTATTTCGAAGCATAATTAAAAAATTGGGATCATGAAACATATCCATAAAATGTGTGAACCCGACCCACTTGCTACCCATAAAGCCTTTAAAAGGACTATAATCCTGAAAAGCTAACAAAAACCCCCACATAGGTACGAACTTAAAAATGATAATAAACAAGAACCCCGGTAGTGCCAGAAAAAGCAAAAATCTGTTAGCAACCAGTTTATTGAATGCAATTCTATTCATCAGGAGCTCCTTTAATGTGGAATCTTATTTGTATCGATTGCGGAAACTTCCCGGTGTCATATCCGTAAGCTTCTGAAACACCCTGCTTAGGTTTCTTTCTGAGTACCCTATTGTTGAAGCAATTTCAGCAAGAGTAAAGTCGGTTTCCACCAATAGCCTTTTAGCTTCCTCCACCTTGCAATGAACAACATATTCAACGAATGAGAAACCCATCATTTTTTTAAATAATGTGCTTACATAATTGGGAGTAAACGAAACCATTTCGGCACACCTCGTCAACGAGATATCCGAATTGATATTTTCACGAATGTAGTCACATATGAGCTGAATTTCGTTTTTCCCCCGTAGGGATACACTGTCGTTAATAGTGTTGAAACTAAATAACAATGGAAAACATACTTCCTGATACCAGTTGCAAATCTCAAGGGTAGTTCTTTTTTCCTTGAGTTGGTCAAACAAGTTATTTTCGAGAATTATAGAAAGAGAACTCTCTTGTTGGTTCATCGAGCGAATGACTGAAGCAAGCAATAAATGGTAAGATTGAAAAACAAATGTATACGAATTTGACTTGCGGACAGCAATAGAGAATAGATGTAAACCTTGATTTGCTCCGCTCAAGTCCCCCTGGCCCATACAGTCAATGATCTGTTTTTCTTCCTTTGCGGGATAGATAACAATGGATTGCTTTTTTCGCAATTCAACAGCTTCAAAGTAATAAATGGGCTTTGAATCCAAATAGATTCTGTGTCTCAGAGCCGTAAGCGCTTCATCGTAGGAAACACCTATATCTGAAATATGTGTGTAAACACTTCCCATGCCGATAGACACTTGAAGTTTTAAATACTTCTTCACAGCTTGTACGATAGACAATGCATAATCTTGTGCGGTTTCGAGGGTATTCATATCGCCACAGTGATAAAGTACCACTGCTACATTGTTTTCAGTCATACTTACGACATTTCCGCTTAAAATTGGCTGGTCCCCAAGGAGCTCATTCATAATATTGGCTAGTGCAAATTCTAATATGGATTTATCGTCGGGAGAAAATCTTGAGTCTCTGTAAATGTTCTCATACTCTGCCACAATTACCGAGAAATATCCCTCAATAGGAATTTTTAATTCTACGCACTCGTTTAGCAGCTGTTGTCCTCCTGAGTAATTGTTTTGAAGTAATCTCTGAAGAAATCTCTCTCTTAAATCGGGCTGCAACTTGTTCAAATGTGCACTTAAATCCGATCTTTCATGATTTAGCTCTTCTACGTACTTAAGACACTCGATTAAGAACGCCAGCTCATTCCGGCTCACGCCGGTGCCGCGGGGCAACTTCATATTTTTACTTTGTAGGATAAGTTGCTGAATGGGACTGTAAAGGCTGATGGAGGTAATTATCGTCAGAATGATCCCAAAAGAAACAAATCCTAGGCATGTAAAAGCTGTAACCCAACGGATCCATACCAACTGCTGATACAAATTTTCCTCGGGCATGAAGGTAACATACATTCTTGCTGAAGGCGCTTTTTGGTAAGCATATAACCACTGCTCTTTACTCGCATTCGAGGCTCGAAAGAAATCGGAATTAGTAGTGGATTGGTTCATCTCGTGTAAAATGCTCCCCAACTCCTCAGATTCTCCGGCAGGATAGTTATCGTATAATAGCACTTTACCGTCAGAGTCCGTTACAGCGTGAAACCTGCCTGGAAATTGCAAAATGCTCTCTTTAAAATAATTTCTGACGAGATCCGCATTTACCTGAACAATGATTAACCCCTTAAATCCTTTGTTTTTGTTATAGCCAACCTTATGAATATAATACAATTCTCCTGTTTGGCTTTCATTAAAGGAACTGTACCAAAGTGCTGTAAATGAAGATTGGGTGGCAATATCCAAAAAATTCATATTGGGCTTGTACTTACCAGATGGAAGCGTACCTTCCACTGCACTTAATATGGAGTTGGATTCAAACTCATACAGTACAATGTCCATGATAAATTGTTTATCTTGTTGAACTTGGCCCATCAAGTCTAGCAATTTAGCACGAAAGACTATTTTTTCTTCAAAATCAATGTTAGAAACAGAACCCGATACCAGAGGATTCATAACTAACTTTTGAGCTGCTAATTGAGTCTCAACAAAGATGTTTTCAACTCGCTCACTGACTAGCTTAAGACTGACTTTGGTGTCGTCTTCAGTCTTCAAGTAAATATTGTTAACAGATATTTGATAGTACAACAATCCCGCAAGTAGTACAGGTACACAGGACGAAACCATACCAACCCAAATAAGCCGATGGAAATATTTCCCTTTATGATCGTGAAGCGTATGTTTAAACTTATGCCAGGATCGATATATTCGGTTTCGCATGTGAACCCCCTTGCTTCTTAGCTGCTGCATTGTCCGATCATTTGCCTAGCGATTGTCTAATATCCTTTTCATTCTGCGCAAATTCCTGAAATGCCTTTTTCATATCAGGTTTGTTTCTCAGGCTAGCCTGGTGCTCCCGAAACTGCTCCATCGTAATGGCCCCAACTACCGCTTGAACGATTTTAGTATCATACTCATCCGAATATTTGGGCCAGGTCTCACTCCACGTGCTTGAGATAAGGGTCGCAAATGGGTTAACTTTTCCCTTTTCCATGTATTCCTTGGCTAGCACTTCGGTATCCTTATTGAATTGGGCAGGCGCATTGGGGTTCCTAATTTTGAATCCGACGTCATACACAGCAGGAATAAGATCGTAGCTTGATAGTACCATCTCTTTAAAGCCGGTTTCCGTCATCTTGGGATACCCATCGACCATGTTATAATGAACGCCTTCTATCCCATATTCGCCAAGCTGCAAGAACGCTTTCGTTGCGGTTCTTTCATTATAATCAAGAATCTCCCTTACCTTACTTTCAGGTACTTTCTTTGAGATGTACATGCCAGCGGCATAGGGTTGACGCAAGTTGATTGCATATCCCTTGGGACCCTTCAACACCAAGGACTGGACCATTGCACTGGGATCAATTTTACGGTTGGTTTCCGTATACGTCCAGTCCCTGTTAATAACACGTCCATAGGAAGCAGCTTTACCGGAAGCAAATAAATCCTCAGCCGGTTTGTCTTTCAGCGTCGGAAATTCTTTAGGCAGCACTCCATCGGAATACAATCCCCGGAACCATTCCACCATATCCGCGTATTGCGGGGTTAATACTTCTTTTATTAACCCGCCGCCCGAATCAAAGGTCAGTTCATAAACACCAAACGCAGGCATAAATGGAACATCCAGATCCTTCATCAAGACACCCCACCCTGAAATTCCAATCGTTCCCTGACCGTTAGGATTTGCTTTTACTATCTTCTTCAATGCCTCTTTATATTCTTCTAGTGTGGTTGGTACGGGAATATTCAATTTATCTAACCAGTCTTTTCGCATATGAATACTGTTTTGCACTTGGGATCTCATTCGGGGGATGCTATAAATTTTCCCGTTAATTTTGGTGGAATCAAAGACACCCAGTTCCGCATTTTTCTTTAAATTCGGATATTTAGAGAAATCGCCTAAGAACGGCGTTAAGTCCCAGAAATAATCGTTCTCAATAGCCTTGTAGAAGGAAGGAATATTTAATCCAAGGCCTTGCACGACCTCCGGAATATCTCCAGTTGCTATCATCAGTTCTAATTTCTGTTGGTAGTTCGCACTAGGAATCCACTGAACATCTAGATCTACATTGGCCCTTTTCTTGAACTCTGTCCAATATGCATTGTTCATATCTGGCAATTCGTTGTACAATGGCCACGCCATACTCATCTTTAAAGGCTTTTTAACCCCCGTATCACTTGCTTCCTTATCTTTCAGATTTCCCCCCTCACTATTGCCCGAGCATGCCGTGAGCAGCAGCAGGGAACATAATGTTACTAAAGAACACTTCGTCCAACTCATATTGTAATGCTCCTCTCTTTAATAATAGGCTATTGTTTATGCCTGTTAGAATCATATAAATTTGAGACACGGCAAACAATAGACATTAATTAAAATTGTAGAATGTGTCCTACAAGTTGACATTATATCAGAGGAATCTGCACTACAATTGAGAAGGAATGTCCGAAATATCTATCTATTTTCCGACGCACGCAGCTCGCAAAAGATTTGTCAGCTGCTTTCCGCAGCAAATCTTGCATTACCACCAAAAGATTCAACAACTTGGAGCAGCTCGTCCATGACAACTACGTCCCTTCACTTATAGATTAGAGCCTGCCGTCCAGGCAGACTCGTTAAAGGTTCATATCCTATTTCCTAACGTTTCACCTTATAAAACTCATGATATAGCTTCATCAATGCACGCTTTTCGATTCGCGACACATATGAACGCGAGATGCCCAACGACTTGGCAATCTCTCGCTGCGTCCTCTCCTCACCACCGGCCTCCAGACCAAAACGGCCAACAACGACCTCCCGTTCCCGCTCCTCTAAGATATCGAGATTCCGGTAGATCTTCGACTTTTCAATCTTTAGTTGTACTAAATCGGCAACGTCGTCGGCCTCTGACCCCAGAATATCGATTAACGTGATCTCATTCCCTTCCTTATCTGTTCCAATGGGGTCATGCAGGGATACATCCTTGCGCGTTTTCTTAAGTGATCTTAAATGCATAAGTATTTCGTTCTCGATGCAGCGTGCAGCAAACGTAGCTAACTTGGTTCCTTTGTCTGGGGAAAAAGATTCGATCGCTTTGATCAGCCCAATCGTACCAATGGAGATTAAATCCTCTAAATCCTCCCCTGTGTTGTCGAATTTTTTGACGATATGTACACAAAGCGATGTAAAATGTTTTGCTACCATGATAGGCCACCTTGATGAATTCATAATTCAAAGGTACCTGTTGCAACTTAACCCATAAGTTTGCCGTTTTGGAATGCTTATGCTTTCAATTTACTACGGCAAACTTATGCTTCCAATATTCTAAGACTTATAGGTAATATTCTAAAAATTTAATTACATTTTTCACTAAATATGTTCTAATCTTGAATAGATAATCAAGAAACCCCATTTTCAGATTATTTAATGATGTATACATCTTGGAGGCTCTTTAGTAATGAAAAAAACTTTATCTACCGATATAGAACTCTTCGCAGCAGCATTATCACAAGCAAAGATGAAATGCTCGACAACGCTGGGATTATTCGCGAATATTGCAAGGATTTTGTTAGAGTCGGAGACTCATGGTTCGCTAGAAACACGTACCAATTCAATGTGATACTTAAATAACAAAAAGCTAAGCTTGGCTTTATCAAAGAAAGCATCTGAAATATTTCCCCAAAAAAATTGATCGCTTCCAACTAAAATCAACCTTAATCATTGTAGCAGTGAGCTAATCGTCCCTTACTTTGATGTTCTTGGGTAAATGCGATACATTGATTATGCTTAAAAATAACGACGATATAATTCCCTCCTACGCTCACCGCGCAGTTGGGCGTAAATCTGAGTTGTAGATGCTTTCTCATGTCCGAGCATCCCCTGAATAAATTCTAACGGTGCTCCGTTATCTAACAATTGGCAGGCATACGTATGGCGGAATCGATGTGGATATACATTCGCAGTAATATCACCTCGTTTAGCAAGCTTTTTCAAAGACCAACGTATTGTTGGAATCGTCAATCGACGGATAGGATTAGTTTCGGTGACAAACAATGCTTTACAAGTATCACTTCTGCTCCCCAGATACCTCTTAAGCCAAACCTTACACTCCGTAGTAAAATAGACCTCTCTTTGTTTGGATCCTTTACCATTCACAATAGCTGAGCAGTTCTCCCAGTTGATGTCTTCTAGGTTTATTTGCTGAACTTCTCCAACGCGGCATCCTGTGCAATATAGAAACTCTAATAATGCATGCTCTCGATGTGAGTGACAGGAGATCTTAAGATGAATTACATCCTCCTCAATCAGAAATTTCGGAATTCGTTTGTCCATCATCGGTTCTCTCAACTTAATAGAAGGATTTCGCGTGAGATGTCCTTCTTCAAATGCAAAACGAAAAAGGGAACGTACGAATCGAATTCGATGGCCTAAACTACTAGGTTTTAATCTCCCTGATACCCTCGCCAAATAGTCTTTAAGTATGATTAGAGTTATTTCCTCTAGTTCAAGATCACCAAGTTCAAGTACTAACATCTTTAATTGTAGAGAGTATGCTTTAATTGTGTGTGAGCTGTATCCCATAATACGTTTATCAGCTTCATATAGCATCCATAGATCTTTTAAATTCATATTAAAAACCCTCCCAAGTTTTGTTAATTCTAGTGTCGCTAGAAATGGGAGGGTTTAATCTTATATTCCAATATTAAGCTATCGTTTTCCGTTGTTTGCAAAATTGGTGGGATCATCTAACTGTGTAGCAAGCCAGCGATTCTTATTAAATTAACGTACCCAGTTAGCTCAATCCGCCACTGTTAAAGATGCTTGGTGCAGTTGTATAATTGACATGCCCATTCGTTTTTAATGTGCGTAAGAATAGTTAAAGAGGTATTATCAATATACGTTTTTTTAAATTGTTGGGGTAAAAGATGTTGCAATGACAAACCTATCAATGCGTCATGACTTACAATTAAGATTCTTTTATTAGCATGTTCTACAATCTGCTCTTCGAGAAAGCTTAGTCCACGATTAGCTACCATTTTAAAATCTTCCATACCAATGTTTTGTTCACGCCAATTAACACCCCAACGAGCAATGCGTTCTTCCTCGGTAGTCCCCTCAATTAGCCCACAATTAATTTCCCTAATGCGTTCATCAGTGAATACGGCGTCTAGTCCCAAAGATTTTCGTATTATTTCAGCCGTTTGTTTTGCTCTTATCAGATTGCTAGAGAAAATAATGTCCCATTCTTCTTGGGAGGGCCTATTAGCCAATGCAATAGCTTGCCTTATTCTTTCTTCGTTTAGAGGTATATCGGATATACCTTGAGCCTTACCATCTTTATTCCATTCGGTCACACCATGCCTGATAATCCCTACTGTGGTCGCCATTCCTCCCCCCCATATTCAACTAACCATTTTCCTCTATCCAAATAGTACCATATATTTTGACTAAACTGCCCAATAGCTTAACGAGGCTACGGTCACTCCTGCGGCAACCTCGTGTTGTAGTCTATTTAGCTCTTGTACCCTTTAGCATAACTCACACTCGTAAATTTCTTTCATTCGTCTTTTGCTTGATTCTCAAATAACTGCTTGAGCATGCTGTCTTTGTTATTTAGAAACTGCCTCATAATCACGTAATGATCGGTTTCCTCCAAAGACCTGATTTCAATTCCATCTGGTTTCAGATTATATATAATCGAATCTGGATATGCCATAAGGATTGGGGAGTGAGTTGAAATGATAAATTGTGAGTTTTGTTGAACCAATTCATGAATTCGAGCAAGCATCGCCATTTGACGGAGTGGGGACAATGCAGCCTCAGGTTCATCCAAAATATATAATCCTTTGCCTCTAAAACGATGGACGAATGTTGAAAAAAACGACTCACCATGTGACTGTTCATGTAATGACTTCCCACCGTAAGATTCTTTAATTGGACGACCGAAAGAAAATTGACTATCAAGATCATCAATATTTGTAGCAAGATTATAGTAACTTTCAGCTCTAAAAAAGAAACCATCTTTGGGTCGATGAGGACCTTTTATCAATTGAATATATTCATATAGGCTAGAATGAGTAGATCGAGTTGAAAATGAAAAGTTTATAGTCCCACCCTCAGGATTAAACCCCCACGCAACAGCAATTGACTCCATTAGTGTTGATTTTCCCATTCCATTTTCACCAACTATATATGTTACCTTGGGGTGGAAATCAAGCTTATCGAGACTTTTAATTACCCCTAGACTAAAAGGATAGTAATTGTAGGAAGAGATACTTTGTCTCTTCAGCTGAATCTGTCTTAAAAAAAATTCATGAGAATTCATATCTTAACACTCCATTTTTAGTGTTTCTTTACTGGGTATTTTTTTGTTTATTGGTCATCTCAACTTATCACCTCTTTGCAATCTTATCATAATCTAGAAATACATATTCAATCCCTCAACAAAGTTCAACAGAGCACCACGCAAAACTCCCGTTACTTCAACAGGCTGCCGTAAGCCGGCAGCCTGTTGTTATTGAGCTATCGTTCTCCGTTAACGTAATGAATTAGCTTCATAGGATGTCTTTTTTTAAATAATAATGAGTGTGTCTGCCAGCATTTTGTATCGTTCCAAATACTTCAAAACCTTGTTCCTTGTAAAAATCTAACGCTTGGAAGCTCAAAGTATCTAGCTTCATAAAATCACAGTTTTTATCTTTTGCAATTTGTTCAGCTTCCGAGAGGAGTTTCTTCCCATATCCTAACTTTCGATAGGCATCATCCACAAAGAGATACTGCACCTCTAACCAATTCCAACATATTTCACCTACTAGCCCACCGAAAATATTCCCATAGGTATCTTGCAAATACAGGTTAACGATTTGATACCTGCCCTTCAAATCGTCTGGGAAATGCCTTAAATTATATTCAATCATTTTGTTTACGACATATGATTTAGCGGCATCATTAGTCTCATTCGTTATATGTAAATCCATGTGCATACAACTCCTGTTCAATTCAAGATATAGTTTAGTATATCATTAACACCCAGAATTTGGTGTTGTAGGAAACAATTATAATCAAGATAACCTCCCTGTTGCAGATAACATTGTGAACCAGGACTTTACCACAAGCAAACCCAATGAGAAGTGGTTGAGTGATATTACCTACATAGCAACGGCTGAAGGATGGCTATATCTCGCTGGCGTGTTGGATTTACATGGCCGAAAACTCGTAGGCTGGGCGATGGATAGTCGTATGAAAACAGAGCTTGTCTGTGCGGCTCTGAAGCAAGCAATTGGCCGCACAGGTGCATCCAAAGGACTTATTGTACATTCTGATCGCGGCGTTCAATACGCCAGTAAAGGTTACCAGAAACTTCTTGAGAAGAACGGATTTATCTGCAGCATGAGTCGCAAAGGAAACTGTTATGATAATTCTCCAATGGAATCCTTTTGGGGAAAGTTGAAAATGGAATGGCTCAATGATTACACATTCAAGACACGAGCTGAGGCTAAGAAAGCTGTTTTTGAATACATCGAATTCTTTTACAACCGTCGGAGAACGCATTCCTCCAACGATTATGTCCCGCCATTCCTAACAATCGATCCAACTTCTTGAGGATTCTCGTCCATCCGAACCGATGAAACCCGGACAAGTGCGTCGGGAAGACTACGAGTATGTCCGTAAGGGAAGTTGCAGCGTCTTCTTGTTTACAGAGCCTTTAGTTGGATGGGGCCATGTACAAGCCAGTGAGCGACGGACCAAAGTGGATTGGGCCATGCAAATTAAGGAATTACTCGAAGTACACTATCCCTATGCGAAACAGATTCGGCTCGTCATGGATAATTTGAACACGCACACGATTTCTTCTTTGTATGAAGCGTTTGCGCCGGAACTGGCATTATCGCTGGCCCAGCGCTTGGAAATCCATTACACCCCCAAGCACGGAAGCTGGTTGAACATAGCGGAAATTGAGTTGAGTGCGATGACGATCCAATGTCTGGATCGACGCATTGGCTCCATCGATCAATTGCAAAGTGAAATTACGGCATGGGAAGTCGACCGTAACCAGGCACTGAAGTCCGTAGAGTGGCACTTTTCCACTCAGCAGGCCAGAGGCAAATTGATACATCTGTATCCTGAAATTTGATGCGGTCAAGGTACTAGCCTCATCCATCGGGGTATGATCCGGATGTCTAACCTCAATGCCCATCTGCCCAAGGTGCACCTACACCGGGATGCCGCCGGCGGCGAGAATGACTTGGATCGCATTCGCTTTATCCGCTTTCCTCTAGCTTCGCTTGGAACAGGGGGCGCACCCAGATGAGAAAATAGACGAAGCCCGCCGCGATCGCGACCGTCGTGAGCAGGAAAGGAAGCGAATAGTTTTTGCCGGCCAAAATGAATCCCGTCGCATAGGAGGACACTGCGGAGCCGGCGCTTCCAAAGACCGTCCGCATGCCGGCGAACAAGTTACGTTCCTTCTCTGAAATGCACGACATCGCTTGCGAAACGGTCATATTCGTCAAGAGCGTGAAGGCGCCGCCTCGCAGGAGCAGCAAAGCGCCGAAAAGAAAGGACGGAAATGCGGCGACGAGCAGCGCAGTAAACGCGAAATTGGCCGCATAAACGTAAAAATACGCTTTCTTTGCGCTGAACCGCTCCAGCAGCACCGGCATCAGCATCGAACCGATGAACGTGAAGACGCCCGCCGCCGTCAGCAATAGCGAGACGGAGGTATCTGCCCAGCCTAGGCGGAATTTTACGATAACGTTCAGATAAGGGGCGAGAAAGCCGAAGGCGAGGCCGTTCAGCAGCATGAAAATGCCGAGAATCCATACCATGCGGCTCGGCTTCCATGCTCCGGTTCGAGAATTAGCGCGCGCCGCAGACACGGCCGGTGCGGTCGGCTCCGACTTCGGTTCCTTGGGAAGCAGCATTGCGCGGGAGATACAACCCGCAAACAGCATGACTGATGCGGCGAATATGGTCCCCTGGTAGATCGACGTATGTCCCCCGAGCCATATTGGCAAGTAGCCGCCAAGCAGCGTGCCGATTCCGACGAACAACGTAAAGATTGCAAACAGCAGGCTAAACGCGCGGATTTCTTCCTTTTGCGATCGGCTATAGTGGTAAAGAAGCTGGATCTCGGACGTGGTTAGCAGCGTAATCCCGAGCGTCATGAGCAACTGGGAAGCATAAAACACTGGCAGTGTGCTGCCGAAGCCGAAGCCGACGTAGCCGGAGGCGTGCAGGAAGAGGCCGATGACGAGCGCGTTCTTGCGGCTAATTCGGCCGGCAAGCAAGCCGGAAGGCACGGATATGAGTCCCATAAACAGCGCGCCGACGGAGGTCAGCTCGCCGATTTGCTCCTCGTTCAGCTTCACGTCAAGTAAATGCAGGTTAAGCACCAGTTGAAACATCCCGATGCCGATTCCTAAAGACGCTTCCGTCGCGATAAAGCGTCGAACGCCGGGCGATAGATCAAACATGTCTTTGAGCGTTTTCCACATCGTGTCTGATCTCCTTTAATAGTTCGAACAATTGATGACGATTCCATGCCAAATTCTCATCATATTTGCCGTCCCGGTAACTGCAAAACCAATTTTTCGTAGGCGATAGACGCGGGCAGGCACCCGGAAAAAATTCGCTGTAGACATAAATAAAAGCATAATAAAAAGAGTAATTACTTAGTTACCTTTAAAGGTCTAAGGTAATTACTTCTAAAGGTCTAAGGTAATTACTTCATTTTGTCCCTTTTAAAGTGTAGTCAGAATCCTTTGCTTTTTAACAAAGTAAGCCCACTCAGTATAGCCAATCTCTTTTAGTCTTTTTTGCACTAGTTCAAATTCATCACTAATCCGTTCAGGTTTATGTGAATCTGATCCAAATGTTACCTTCACATTATAGAACAGAGCGCGTTCTAAAATGTCATCTGCCGGATACCATTCACCACAATCTTTTATTTTTCCAGATGTATTGATCTCAATCGCGATATCTTCTTGAGCAATGACTTTCAGCGTTTTTTCAATAGCGTCTGTTTCAATAGCTGAAAAGGCTGGGTAATATGCTTTCATTGCATCAATGTGACCCAGGATTTGAAACATACCGCTTTTGGCAGATTTCTGTATCAAATCATAGTATTCTTTTTTAACTTTAAACTGTTCTTGAGCGGTTAAACCATTCCAACGATCTTTTTTAAAAATGTCAATGTTTTGAACATCATGAACAGACCCAATAATGTAGTCAAAAGGGTGTAAAAGATATTGTTCACGGTAAACTTCAATATGATCATTGAAGAAGTCACTTTCCATTCCTAATAAGACGTGGATTTTATCTTCATATTTTTCTTTTAAGCGAAGTACTTCCTCAACATAAGGGACAAGTTCACTTTTTGCCATTGCGAGCTTTGGATAGAGATGGTCTTCTTCACTATAAAAGTATGGAGAATGGTCAGAGATCCCAATATATTGCAACCCATATTCTATGGCTTGCTTTACATAATCCTCAATTGTGCCGATAGCATGTCCACAGCGATGATGGTGAGTGTGCAGATCAAATTTTATTGAATTCGTCATTATCTAAGGCCTCCTACTAAAATGGGAAATTCATACTTCGTCATTTCTTCTCATTTATTTTACGCCTGTATATACGAACGCGCGAATGATTTGACGCTGGGCAAAGAAAAACACAATTAAAATTGGAATAACGAGTATCATGTTACCAGCCATCATTACATTCCAGGCTATCCCACCCTCTACGACCATTAATTTTGAAATTCCGAGTGGCAGCGTACGGGCTGCATCACTTGTTGTCATAACGAGCGGCCAAAAATAATCGTTCCAATGGCCAATAAAGCTGAATAATGCAAATGTAATGAGTACAGGTTTTGCCATTGGAATCATGAGGTCGATAATGATTTTCCATTCCGATGCGTCATCTAGTCTTGCCGCTTCAAGAAGCTCATCAGGTACTTGCATAAATGACTGGCGTAACATAAAAATCCCAAATGCACTCGAAGAAAATGGCAAAATAAGTGCCCATATTGTATCAAGTAGTCCCCATGAGCTCATTTGCAAATATACTGGAAGGACTATTAATTGGCCGGGAATCATTAATGTAATCATTGTTAGCGCAAAGAAAATATTGCTTCCTATAAATTGATAACGTGCAAACGCATAAGCTGCCGGTATAATAGTTATAAATTGAAATAAAAGGATGACAATGGAGACTACCAGGCTATTTAAAAGATAATGCATAAACGGACCTGAATTCCATGCTTTTGTGAAGTTTTCCCATACCAATTGGTCCGGTATCCACTTTGGAGGAAACATAAGGGTTTCACTTAAAGTTTTAAACGATGTAGAGATCATCCAGACAAATGGCATGGCGAATACAATGACTACAAAAATAAGTCCGATTCCATTTAATACCTTTCCTATCGATAATGATTTCATACATATCCTCCAAGCCTCCAAGTTATCGGTAATGAACTCTTTGCGAAAGAATTCGAAAGTAGACAATCGTTACCAAACTCACAATAACGAGCAAGATCACTCCCGCTGCTGACGCATACCCAATTTTAAAGAAACGAAATCCATTTTCGTAAATGTAATAAACAAATGTGTTCGTTGAGTTAATTGGTCCACCGCTAGTCATGATGGATATTGTTTCAAACACTTGGAAGGAGCTAATTAAACCTATACTTGTTAAGAAAAACAATGTTGGAGACAGCATCGGAAGCGTTAGCTTAAAAAACGTATGCGCTTTGCTGGCTTCATCAAGCTCCGCTGCTTCATATATATCACGAGGTATACTTTGAAGCCCTGCAATAAAAATTAAGGTATTAAAACCAATACCTTTCCAAATGGCAACAATTACAAGTGATAGTAACGCAGTGCTTGGATCTGTCAACCATGGAACATTCGAGAAACCGATTAAATTTAAGAACCAGTTTAATAATCCATAATCAGTATCCATTAGCCACTTCCAAAGCATTGACACGGATACAAGGGAAATAATATGCGGGCTAAAAATGGCGCCCTGTATAAACCCATATAAGGCTCCCTGTCGATTCAGCCAAAGTGCTAGTAGCAATGAAATAGCAATGGTCAAAGTCACAGTCAGTATCGTATACGTGAAAGTGTTTCCCATGACTTCAATGAATTCACGCTCAGAAAAAAGCATCTTAAAATTGGCGAAGCCAACAAATGATTTTTCGGGACTTACAAAATTCCAGTCGTGCATACTTAAATAAATCATGTATCCGATCGGGTAAATAAAAAACAAACAAAAAACCGTAATGGCGGGTGCAATCATTAAGTATGGCCGGATCTTGTTCATCACCATACTATCGTCCTCCCATTACCAGCACAGGCTCATCGTGTTTTATCGTGATAGTGCGATTCCGTACTCCTTCGTGATCAAAGAAGTACAACTTTTCATGAGGGATCATTACATTGACACGTGTCACATCGTGTAAAGGATCCTTTACACTTTTAATGTTCATCACACCTGCTTCATTTTTCACAGTATAAATTGTTTCCGAGCCTAATGCTTCCATTGTTAATATCTCACTGTGGATGATAATGGAATGTGGATCTTTGCTTTCAGTAAGAGAAAGCTGAATGTGTTCTGGACGAAACCCAACATATTTTATATCGCCATTAACTGTAGGCATGAAATCCAAAAGTTGATTATGGTCCAAAATATTCATAGCAGGTGTACCAATAAAATTTGCTGTAAAAATATTGTTCGGATCATGATACACTTTCATTGGAGTGTCTGCCTGTTGAATTTTCCCTTTGTTCAAAATGACAATTTCATCACCCATAGACATGGCTTCCACCTGATCATGCGTCACATAAATAAACGTTGTGCCGAGTCGTTTATGCAGTTGGATTAATTCCGTTCTCATTTGACCACGCAGCTTAGCATCCAGATTGGACAGAGGTTCGTCCAAAATAAACACTTTTGGTTTTTTCACCATCGCGCGGGCTAATGCAACACGCTGTCTTTGACCGCCTGAAAGATGTTGCGGCTTTTTATCAAGAAATTCCGTCAGTCCAACGATTTCTGAAATTTCACGTATCAGTTCTTCTCGCTCAGCTTTTGGAATTTTTTTATTTTTAAGACCAAATTCAATATTTCCCCAGACTGTCATTGTTGGATATAACGCATAACTTTGAAACACCATGGCGATGTTGCGTTTACCAGGAGGTGTATCATTGACAAGTTGGTCTCCTATCCAAATTTCACCGCCTGTTTCTTTTTCTAGGCCAGCAATCATGCGAAGAGTCGTTGATTTACCACAGCCAGATGGACCTACCAAGACAGTGAACGATCCGTCTTGAATCGTTAAGTTTAAATTGCTGATGATTTCTTCCTCTTTATAAGCTTTTGAGACATTAACTAATCTAATTTCCGCCATGTTATTTTTTCCCCATTTCAATGACCTGAATATCGAATATAGAATGGATTGGCAAATGCCAATAGCTCGCCTTCTTCACCTAAGCCAAAATAATGGACAGAATCACTACCGCCAATTTCAACTGTTCATCCCATGAAAACCCAGTACTCCATAACCTTTGTTACCGGGTAGAGCCTGGTTTCTGAGGTTACGGAGCACTAGAAGACGGCTTCAAATTTTCATGGGTGTATAACTTTTGATTCTCATCGTTATAGTAATAGGAAGTGGAGAAGAAAAGCTGCATTGCTCACATTTTACTTCCTGACTAGTATGGTTTAACTCTTATTTTTGAAGCAATTGATTTGCTTTTTCAGCTGCTGCATCAAGGGCACCCTGTGGAGCAAGATCATCTTTTAACAGTGTTCGAGATATTGCATCACTAATTATTTTCATAATTTCTGGATAGGCTTTAGCCATTGGACGAGCTTGAGCGTATTGCAATTGATCCATTCCTACTTTAAATTGTGGTTTTTCTTTGTAAAGAGCTCGCATTTCTTCTGTCTCATTTGCAGAAAAGCGGCTAGGCAGGTAACCTGTATGTGAGCTTGCATAAACAGTTTGTTCTTTCGCTGTCATCCATTTTATAAATTCCCATGCTGCATTTTGTTTTTCTTTATCAAGACCTGAAATCATGACAATATTAGTACCAGCAGACGTCACAGCTTGTACTTTATCAGATGGCATAAATGCTGTATTTAATTCAAAGCCTTGTTCTTTCGCAACACCTAAATGGTATGAAAGATCTGCAGAAGATTCGAACATCATCGCTGCTCGGCCATTTGCAAAATCTTGATTCTTTACTTTTGTAGCATCTTCACCGCCAGGAACTTTAATTAAGCCTTCCTTCTTTAGCTTTTTCCAAAATGCTAGTGCCTCGACACCGGCTTTTTCATTAAATGCGACTCGAGACTTATCGTCAGATAGTATTTTTCCTCCTCCTTGCGCAACAAATGCTTCAAACATATAAGTGCTAACCGGCATTGTCATCCCAACTGTTTTTCCTTCTTTAGTAAGAGCACGCAAATAATTTTCAAATTCAGCCCAATTTTTTGGACCAGTTGGATTTAGACCTGCTTCTTTTAACATGGACGCATTCATATAAAGGATCGGCGTACTGCGAAAATACGGAAGTGAATAAAGTTTGCCATCCACATACGAATTACCCATAAGACCTGGGTTAAAATCCTTTAAATCAAACTTATCTCGTTCAACAAAAGGTGTTAAGTCCTGTATCATGCCAGACTTTGCAAATACAGCGATCGATGTATTTGCATTCAATGTCACTTCCGGTGCATTTTTTGCAGCAAATGCAGCCTGCGTTTTTGCTTCAAGTTCATCGGATGTTCCTTGATATTCTGCAGTTACATGAATTTTATTCTGTGATTCATTAAACATTTTTGCAAGATTTTTATTGGTTTCACCAATTTTGTCTCCCCATGCGTACCAAAACTTAATCTCGATTTTTTCATCGGTCGCAGAAGCCTCTTTTGAATTCTTCGTATTCGCATTCGTTCCAGCTGACTTTGTTGAGTTACATGCTGATACAAGACATAGTGCAATAAGCATAATCAAAAAAACATATAATTTTTTCATTTCTGATTTTTCACCCTTCTTTTTTGATGGTTTTTTCTCATTTCGCTGGCGGTTAATGGGCGAGTCGCTTTTACCTGAAGAATGTCTTCCTATTGTAATAAAGGAATACGGCAATTACGATGTTCATCAGTGCCTCTTGCTGATTCCTCTGGAGCAAAATGACTAATATTATCGTAAATGATTGGTGCACTTTGTGCGATAGCAGAATCGTTCAAATCAATCGCATTTACAGTAATCTCATTTTCTCCAATTTCAATTAGACGAAACGCATGCTGATCTAGTGGGGCTGATGTTTGAACGAACGTCCAGTTTTTTTGCTGAACAATTGAATCCACGTGTATATGACCATTAAAATACATACCAACTCCTTCTTTTTGAGCCAAAATGCTCCATATATCTGCGTCCGGATGAATCGAGTGCTTGCCCATATTTGAGAGTGCTGTTGTATTGTAGACTGGATGATGCGCAAAAACGAGCATCGGCTTTATCCCAGATGAACGAATTACATCTTGTAGCCACGAAAGCTGTTCATTATCTACCCAACCACCGGGATCCTTTTCTTTAGCCGTATCCAATAAGACAAGTACGGCTTTCTCCGTTTCAAATGAATGATACTGTGCCTGACCAGTGATGCTCAATACCTCTTTTTTTGTCATTGAAAGTAAATCATGATTTCCAAGTGCATGGTAGAAAGTACGGCTTTCTTGATTAATTAAACCATAAATATCCTTAAGTTCAGATTCAAGACCATAATTCGTTAAATCGCCAATCGAAACATAGAAATCCGCGTCCGTTTTTAAAAATTGATCAATGAACCTTCCATAAAAAGTTGAGTGGGCCTCTTTTAATCCTGGAATTGTTTCATCAATCGAAGGGTAGTGCAGATCACCAAACATTAGAATTTTCACATTCATTCTCCTCTCAAAATTAAACGATTGCATTTGGGGTACACCAGCACTTCTTATCATAATCACAAATTGTTAATCTCGCATCAAAGTTCGGCGTAGAAATCGTTAATTTTTATTACTGTTTATTGACAAATGGTTCAAAAACGGTTCATAAACGGTCAATTTAAAGAGGTATTTTTAACTGCAACTAGCCGTGATTACTTGGCAGCCCGTCTTTTTCACCTTGTCCAGAAAAAACGGTGATGCCCCTTCATCTGTAATCAAAAAGCTAAACTGTTGAAGCTTCAACCCAAAGAAAAATGCGTTTTTTTCCATTTTTGGATAATCGGAAAGCAGAATGAGAGATTGACTGACTTCCTCCAGGGTATGCGCAAGCTGCTGATACTCCACAGTCGAATGGAAACTGCCCCGTTCATTAACTGCGATCGCAGAGAAAAAAGCTTTATCGATACTATATTTCCGCAATTCCAGGTACATTCTCGGATCGCGGGTTATTCCATCCTTGTCCAATTCTCCACCGGTCACGTAAACTTTTGCCCGTTCGTTCTTATTGAGCAAATAAAGCGCCACATTATAGGAAGTGGTCACGACTGTAATTTCCAAATCGCTCGGAATATTCCGCGCGAACGCCAGGCCTAGCGTTGAGTCATCGATAAAAATATTGTCGCCCGGAGCAACCAGTTTAGCCGCCTCCCCTCCGATTGCTGCCTTCTGTTCCCGGTTCGTCCCCAGGCTTTCATGAAAAGGGAAAGATGTAGCAACTTTCTCCGTTCTTAAAGCCCCGCCATACGTTCTTTGGGCAAACCCTTCATCATTTAGAATCCGTAAATCGCGGCGGATCGTTTCGACGGATATCGAATATTGTTCTGCCAACTCTTCTACATTAACACTACCCTCTCTTTCAATTAACGATAGGATATTGATTCGCCTTTGCTTAGCCTTCATGCTCATAGCTACTGCCTCCTTCTCTAAATTCCAAAAAAAAGTCCTATAATAGGATAATACCTCAGGTTTGTTAACTTTAAGAATTTTTAGATGTTAATGTTCGTTAATTTCTTTTCGGTCGTAATTACTGTTTGGTCAATTCTTAAATAAATAATCATTTTCAGTGACCTCAGAATGGCCCTGACAAACTGTTTATCCTTGGTTTCAGTTAACATATAGGGGTCCCGCCACAAGCCCATCGATCCATGATGAAATTATACCTATAAATGCAAAAAATATGTTGTAACTTTATGCAGGAATTTTACTATATAAGGGATTATTTACCTGTTAATATCTTTTCCTCTTTCTATCAGCGAAGAAATGCATTTACTAGCACAACAACCTCATCATCATTTTTCTCCTGCCCAACTTGGGAGCTTGCCAGAAAAGCTGGCTTCGTCCAACGAAAAAGCAAATATATCGCGAAGGATTTGATTTCCTTATGTGTCTTTTTAAATAATGATGTATCGTCGTTGCCAGGGGTTCCGAAGGAAGGTCTCATACGGCAGGTATGGAAATTTAACTCGAAGACGAGCTAGCCCATAAGTGATGAAGAGATCTGCGAATGGCTGATGGAGTTCCTAGCTGGTGAAGGGGCGAACTATGGCTACCGCAAGCTCACGGTGCTGTTAAAAAGACGCCACCAGCTTGTGATTAACAAGAAGAAAGTGTACAGGCTGTGCAAGCAGTTGGACGTTCTGAGGCCGCAGCGCAAGCTGAAACTGAAGCATCCAAGAAGGCTGGCGAACAACCGAGTCCTTACAGGTGCTAATCAGCTGTGGGAAACGGATATTAAGTAGGGTTGGATTGCTGGCGAGCGTCGATTCTTCTTCATTATGTGCATCCTAGACGTGTTTGACCGTGCGGTGATTACGTACCACCTTGGGTTAACCTGCGAGGCGAAGCACCTGGTACAGATCACCCAGGAAGCCCTGATGAAGCGCCAACTCTTTGATAAATCCAAGGAAGAGAAGCCCTTCATACGCTCGGATAACTGCCTATTAAGGTGTAAACGAAGAGAAAAAAAGGAACTGAGAGCAATTTCAAGCCATTCTATGAGACCGATTGGTTAAGAGGTGTAGTGTCCTGCATTAGGGTGTTCAGGCGATAGTTTAATCTTAGCCTCAGCACACTTAAGCTTCTCCTCAGTAGTCATCTCTTTAGAAGAGGGCCTGCCTGCACTTGCCCCTGCGGTCCATAAGTAATCCCTCCTTCCCATAGGTGCCATAGCTTCTTCTCCAACGCTCTAAACACTTCTTAGGCTTGTCTGCACCAATGATGGAAACGTCAAACCCACCTTCTAGGAAAATCTGCATGGGTGTGCAACCACTCTTGTATGACTGAACGGCCTGTAATTTAAATTCAGGCTTATATGCTATTGCTTTTTCTGATACGTGAACAACATTAGGATTAGACTCAAGTAGTCTCATCTGTATTGATGTGAAAAGACGTTTAGACATGATGTTAGTTTACCTCATTCACTGTAGTATTTTTTAAAAAAAACACAAAAACCCGAAAGACGGGCACCTTTTTCAAAGTGTCTATCTTTCGGGTTACAGTTCACAGGAATAAGGGCTTTTTCTCTGTGCAAACTTTCTCTGTCAGTTGCTGAAAACTAATACGTTAGAAAGTAGTGAAGGTCCAGCTGCATAGCACCAGTACAATTGAATTCGTTACTGGATTACATAAGATCTTTACAGATTCTAGATCAGAAACAATAGCGGTATACGATGAATTCGCACCAATATCAACCACTTCATGGTCACTTGAAGATTGGCCTCTGAAGAAAAATCAATAAGCTCGATCGTTCGGGAACATATCCATTAGTTGAGTGAGGTTAATTTGCTTTTTACTTCCTCCAATATTTCATCTACTATGACAGCAGTAGGTAGATCACCTTCAATGATAATATCTTAACTGGGCTACCAAAATCAGATCCAGTGGTTTACCTGCTTGGACGGAAGCCGATCCCTGGATGGCTGCACCATTCCCGCTGGAAGAAGCCGAGTTTACCGTAAAATGAAGGATAGCGGAACTGGTACTCCTGTTGCCCGCCGCATCCATCGCTGTAGCATATACGGTATGAAAGCCTTCGCTCAGTGCCTCCACAGGCATGTAACTCCAGCTACCGCTGCCATCCGCCGTCGTGATCCCTGCTAGGGCGCCATACACGCTCACCGTCACCGTACTGCCCGCTTCAGCAGTTCCCCTGAAAGTCGGTTTCGGATCGGTTATCACGGAGTTGTCTGCCGGCTCCATGATGATCGGCGCGGCTGGCGCAGTTATAGCAGCTACATTGTCATGTATTTTCGGGTTGAGTCCTGCCTTATATTCATCATAATTACTTTACCCGTCTCCATCCGGGTCGGATTCAGGTCCGCTGATGGCCGGATTGCTTAGGTCAGCAGCGGAGAAATAGATGTGCCGCCAATCATCGAACGCACCCTTAAATGGAGGCAGTTGGGAAGCGGGCAACACGGTCGGCGCCGTCCCAGTTTTCGTGATTGGGTAATCCGCCTTTACATATTCGGAATAAGCATAAGGCTTAATTTCCTGATTATATTTATAGTTCTGTGACTCCTGAAATCCTACCCAAGGGCGCTGCGACCATCTACTGTCGTAGGTCACAACATTAGACATAAAGACTCTGCCACCTACTCGAAGGTTGGAGATGCCGTTATCCCAGACTTGAACGTTGGAAAATGAGTTGGTTCCCATCTGTGTCGCCACTCCGTAACCGATATTGTTGTAGACTTTTACATTATTCGCCTTAAACGTAACCGTGTCTCGCGACTGGTTATAAATCCCGTTCTCATTTCCCCAAAAAGCTCCGCCCTCAATCGTGGAATTTGTACTGTCATGAGAAGAGAACCCTTCATCGAAATTGTTAAAAGCTTCTATGTTCTCGAACACAAGCCCCGTTCCAGTACCGTGAATATTAAACCCGTCGTTTTGCACCCCGGTGACCCGCAGATTGCGATACGTCTGATAAGAATCGGGAGTGACGATTTCGATACCGTTCGTTAATGTGGATATTTCCCAGCCTGAAGTCGGCGAGGCCTTATCCGGGTTCAAAATCAGCTTGCTGCCGTCCGAAGACAATACCGCATAGTCGCTTGTAAATATCCCGGTGTTTTGTCCCGATGGCTGGTCTAATAAAAGCCGCTGGCCATTATACGCTACCAGATGACGGAACGTGCTGGATTTGCCGTCCGGCAGCGTGTTGGCTATGGGAGCCGGCAGCGTATAAGTCCATTGCCCATTCGCCTCTTGGGTGAACTGAAACGGAATGAATCCGCTTATCAACTCGCCATTCCCTTCAAATATAATAGGTTTGCCGGGAACGCCGGACGCGTGTATTTTGACAGTTTCATGATATGGACCGCTCCCCGGTACCAGTGAGATGATGTCTCCCGGTTTGAGTGCCGGAGTACTGGCAACGGCTTTGGAAATTGAAGTATACGCTCCGCTCGTAATTCCTCGCTTGTCCACAAGCAATACTCTGGGCTCGCCGTTTGAGGCTGCCTGTACCGTAAAAGCGACCGAGTTGCTCTCCTTGCCGTAGACGGTGAGTGTAACTGTACCTGATCCTGCGCTGAGCGGATTCAAGATTGTACCGTTCACCGTGGAAAATCCGGTTCCTGTTTTTACCGTCCATGATTTAGGCAGACCGGCCAGGTCATAAGAGCTGCCGAATTGATCCATACCGATGACGGTGAGTCCGTACAAATCATACCCCGCACCGCCTGCGGTAAGAACGGGAACGGTCCCGCTTACCCGAACAGAATCAAGAAAAGGCGGGTTAGACGGATCTGGTTCGGTCATGAGATTAAATTCAAGACAGTCTACCCTTGCCGCTTCGGAGGCATTCGATGTGCCCTCCAGCTTGACGATATCCCCCTTTCTTAGCGGAATCCCTGATATCCAGCGGCTGGTTCTCGATTTTTCCGATACGGAGGCCGAGCCCAAGTCTTGATTTGCCGTCCACGCATCGACTCGCAAATCGTTAACGAACATTCGATACGTTGCGGCACCGTCATTTTCGTCAAAATAGTGCACCTTCAGATCGTAGGTTCCGTCCTGCCCATTAAATGGCATTGTGGCCGTTCCGGTTCCCGACACTTTAATCACTTTTCCCCCGGAAGCTACGGATTGAACCTCGGGCATATAACCGACGAGCGTCATGTCCTCCGCTTCGATGAAAATGGTACTATACGGTGCAGCCAAGTCTACCGTGAATGTTACGATGCTCGAATCCGCGCTATCGTTGCCGGCAGCATCTACGGCCGTTGCCTTGACTGTGTGAAGACCTTCCGAGAGCGCTGCAATCGGAGCGTAGCTCCAATTGTAGCTTGCATCCGCTGTCACGGTTACCGGCGGTGCATGATCGACATAGACCTTCACCGTACTATTGGCCATAGCCGTACCGTTTATTAGCGGATTAGGATTATTGGTGATCGAATGGTCCCCAGGCGTATTAATTTGAAGCGGCGGCGGGGGCTGCGTACCACTGTATACCGTGCCGGATGGCTGGAAAACGACGTCGCTGTAGAATGTGTTTTTGAACTCCAAAGGGATATCCGTTCGGCTCCCTGCTTGTGCACCTTGTATGACGACATTATCGAAGGTGACGTTACTGACCAGATGGGTAGCATCATAACCTTCTATCGTTGAAGCTTGAACCGCTTTATTAAGAACATAGAAGTCCTTCACATGGACCTGATCGATCCACCCCGGTTTGGAATCCCCGTGCAATAACCTGATGCGGAAATAAAAGTAGCGCTCGTTATAATTGCCGCCGATGAATTCGGCCCAATTATTGATCACGTCGATATTTTGAATATGGCTTGCATCCCCTGCCCAAAGTGCGACGAACCGGTCGGCATGAACGATGTCATTGTTCTCGAACCGGACACCACCGATATCCATAAGCGTTTCATCGCCTACCTTAAGCGCGGCTTTCAAAGTCCATATTACGTTATTCTTGATCTGTAAGCCGAACGTCGGTCTTTTCAAATTCAAATAGTTGGTGACTTTAGGCGAGATCGAATCGTCTCCGGTATAGATAAACGAACCGTCTATAGTAACGTTTTGCGATGAATCGATATCTACCCCGTCGGTATTAGTTACCGTCGGAAGCAGAATATTCGGATTCGCCGGATCGGGAGCGCCTCTCAAATCGTTGATCAGCTTTATATTTTTCAGGACAACATCTTCGGCATACAGAAGATGAATCGTCCATCTGGCCGAATCAACGAAATAGACGTCTTCTATTTGCAAATCCGTAACATCTGCTGTCCGCAAGAGCTTGATATTCTCTTTGTCGTTTAAGGTCTTGATCGCCATTCCGTTGCCGTCGATCATCCCTCTGCCACTAATTTTTACATGGCTTGCGTTTTGTATGAAAATGAAGGAAGAGTCCGAACCGTTTTGTGCCGGATAATTCGCAGTGCTGGAATCGGACACCGCTTTTATCCAAGCGCCGCTTTTTAAATAAAGATGCACGTTACTCCTCAGCTTGAGCTGCGCCGTCATGTATTTTCCGTCCGGAACAAGCAGGATCCCCCCCGCTCCATTATTCAATGCGGACGTATCGTCGATCGCTTTTTGAAAATAGCCGGTGACGACTGCTTCTTCATCATGGCCCGCCGGTAAATAGTCGGCCAAATTGATCACGTTCGGATCATGAATGTCTGGCGCGGCGGTTTCAAGTCCATCGGCGAATAGAAACAACTTTTCCAGATTGTTTACGCTTACAATCAGCGTTCTCGGTTGATCAATGGAGAAAAAAAGATGGTTTCCGCTGCTGCTTCCCTGGATTTGATAGCTTTGCGGACTGATACCAAACGATGAAACCGTTTCGTTCGCGGTCACCGTGAAATTGGCCGTCCCTGAGAAGGAAAATCTTGCGAAGCTGACATCGCCAAACTTCTCAACGAATATGTTCTCCCCGTTAACCGACAGCGTGTAAGAGCTGCTCGGTACGGCACCTGACCTGACAGGATACTGCTGGATCGAATTGCCCTGGGTGGTATAATTCAACTGCGATTTCTTCGATATACCCGGGAACGATTGTCCGTCCGAATCAAAGAAAGCCCTGGGCTTAATGAGAATGTAGTAAGCTGTATTGTTTTGCAGAGGAGCCGGATGATGGATGGTAATGACATTCGATCCGAACCCGGTGACCTCAGCCGAATTTCCGGCAATGGATTCCACAAGCGAATCGTCACTGTATTTACGAATCTCGATAACCCCCGGACCTCCGCTTGCGATCGTTTCATTGAATATCAATTGAATAGGATCGCTGGAAGCAACGGAAACCGCATCGTCGGTAGGAACTGTCCCTGTAAGATTAGGCGGCGACCCGCTTTGCTGATAAAGGGCCGGAGTACCTCCATGATTTACATTCAAGATATCCTTATCACCATCACCATCGAAATCGCCTACCGCAAGAAACCCGGCAAAAAAATAATTGACATTGGCCGAAAACGATACGCTCGCGAAAGGATTGCTGCTCCCTGTAAGCTCGGCAAAAGTGCCGTCTCCATTATTTTTCCAATACTGCACCCCGGTGTTAGCGGAATTTCGGTTTACGAAATCAACCCATCCGTCTCCATCAAAATCCCCCGCAACAAATTTGCCGGTTGTTGTGCCAATAGCCGTACCGGATTCGTGGAGAGGATTCGTTCCCGCACCTTGCAAAACCGTAAAGGTCCCTCCATCATTCCGGTACATAGCCGGAGTACCTCCATGATTGCCGTTGAAGATGTCCACATCCCCGTCCCCGTCGAAATCGCCTGCCGCTAAAAGCGGTGCCGTGAAATAGCTGCTGTTTGACACAAAAGATACGCTGGCGAGCGGATTTGCGGTTCCGGTCAATTCGGTAAACGTACCGTCGCCGTTATTTCTCCAATACTGTACTCCAGTGCTGTTCGAATTGCGGTTCACCAGATCGGTATCGCCGTCGCCATCAAAGTCGGCTGCAATCGCCCTGAAGCCGCCTGTGCCGATCGCCGTTCCGAATCCATGGAGAGGGTTGACCCCCGGTCCTTGCAGAACCGTGAAGGTCCCTCCATCATTTCGGTACAGAGCGGACGAGCCTTGATGATTTCCGTTAAATACGTCGACGTCTCCATCTCCGTCAAAATCGCCTGTAAGCAAGTAAAGTGTGCTAAAGTAGTTCGCAGAAGCTCCGGAAAACGTCACATTTTGAAAAGGGTTGCTGGAACCGGTAAGATCCGTAAAGGAACCGTCTCCATTATTTCTCCAATACTGCACTCCGGTGTTGGACGTATTCCGGTTCACTAAATCCGTATCTCCATCTCCGTCAAAATCGGCAACAATAAACTTATTGTTGCCGCCGGAAGCTCCGACTGCCATGCCAAAGTCGTAAAGCGGATTGGTCCCCTGCTCTTTGAGAACGACAATGCCCCCGGCCGCCGACACTTGCGTGGAAGACGAAAGCCCTATAAACCATACGGCCATCGCGACTAAAATAGCATCCCGAGCGATTCGAAAGTAACGCATACGATTCTCCCCTTACTTGATAGGACTCTATTCATGAGCATGAATAGGCAAAAATACAAATGTATCCGCTTCCACAATGTTTCGAAAAGTGAGCCCCCGTCCTGCGGAAGCTCCAGATTTTTAATTCCTCAAGGTAATATACACGATTCCGGCCGGCGGTATCGGCAGCTTGTGCACTCTGGGTTCAAGGGCCATATTCGCCAGCCACCTCCCCATAGCGTGTGTGCAGCAGGATACCTGCCCGGCCAAGAGATTCGGCAACGTCGATGTACAACTCCTCCCCACTTACTGCTTCAAGCTGTCTTTGTTTTTGTCATACCATTCCTGCACCTGCTTCCACACGCTTTCCCCGTTCAACCGCTTCCATTCCTTCAGCAGCTCGGCGGCTCCCCATTCCGGTGTTAACTGTGGACCGCCCATAATGACTTTGTTGTCGATTTCGTCGGCTTTCGGGGTAAACTCTGCTAAAAATTGGCTCAACTCCGGAAACGAAGGCGCGTACGGAATATCCCTTCTGAAATTGCTTTTCATCGCCATTTCCAGGCCTAACGCCTTCAGCTTGGCATATTCTTGGGAAAGAGGATCTGAAGCGGCCATTTTCACAATATCATCCGGCTTCGGGTCCCATTGGTTAACGATCGGATATTCATACCCGTAATCCAGTTCTTTCTTGTTTTTCTCTCCATCAATGGCCTGCACATTTCCATTTGTTTTCTTGTAATGAGTGCCTTCCATGCCGAATTTCACCGTAAACCAGCCCTTATCCAGCATCCAATCAAGAAACTCGACGGCAGCCTTCGGATTTTTCATGTTTTTATTAAAAGCAATCAGCATGGAGGCCGGCGCTTCCTGCAGCAAGCCGAATTTGCCGTACTTCGTCCTCACGGATTCCAGAGGAACCGGCTGCGCATCAGGCACGTTTTGCTTCAAATCCCGGTACTCCGAATCCAGGTGCCACGAGCCCAGATAGATGCCCGCTTTGCCGGTAACCCAAAGCTGACGCTCGCGCTGGTAATTCTTATCGGTGATATATTCCTTGTCGACCATGCCGCCGTCATACATTTTTTTGGACATTGCCAGAGTATCCAGATATCGGTCACTCAAACGGCCCAGCTGTATTTTGCCGTTGTCTACATACCATGTGTCCGGTCTGGAAGCGAACATAGCTGCCGGGTAACTTTTAAATTGGCTGTTAAAGGCAAAGCCCACCGTATCGTTCTTGCCGTTTCCATCCGGATCTCTCTCCACAAACGCCTTGGCTACGTTCAGAAGCTCCTCATCGGTTCTGGGCATCGCCAAACCAAGTTTATCCAACCAGTCCTTGCGAATCCACATCCCTTGGTTGGCGATCGTATCAATTCCGCGTTTGCTGGACACGGCATACATTTTTCCATCGATCGTGACATAAGGCTTTAGCTCAGGATGTTCGCTTAAATATTTTTTATAGGATGTGCTGTATTTCTCAATATAGGAATCGATCGGCTGAATCGCTCCTTGGCTGGCCAGCAATGCGATATAATTGCGGTCATATTCCCAAATGATGTCCGGCGCTTCGTCGGCGGCAATAAGAACATTAAGCTTCTGCTGTGCCGTATTGCGGGGGACAGGCACCCAATTCACCTTGATACCGGAATTATCGTTGATCCACCCGGTCCAGCGGTTTTTCTCATATGTTCCTTCTGCAGCCGGTACGCGTCCCCTATCAAACATAGAAATGCTGATTTCCTTTGGGAGACTAGCGTACTTGTCAGTTTCCTTTGCATCACCCTGGGCCGGAGTCGTCTCTTTTTTGTCTCCGCAGGCGGTTAAAAGTCCAGTCATCGCTAAAACGATAGCCAGACCTGAGGCGATATACTTGCTTTTGATTAGAATCGGCATGCTTTTGACCTCCTAAGTCGTCTGTCGATTTATATCATTAAGACTTATCGTCTTATAGATATCCAAATAGTGTCAACCTTTAATTGAACCGATCAATACGCCCTTAACGAAATGCCTTTGAAGGAAAGGGTATACAATCAAAATCGGTGCGGTCGCCGTGACGATCGCTGCCGCCCGTATGCCCTCCGGCGTCAAATTTTGGCCGCTCATCGCGCCTTCCGAGCCGCCGCCCGTGCTTAACAGCGTTTCACTAACGTTGTTGATCTTCTGATACAGCACCATCATGAGAGAAAGCTTCGAGGAGCTGGTGATGTAGATTAACACGTTAAAGTAGGCGTTCCACCAATAAACTGCGTAGAACAAGCCGAGTGCGGCAAGAATCGGCATGGATAACGGAAGAACGATACGGAACAGCGTAACCAGATCGTTAGCTCCGTCGATCGAAGCCGATTCCTCCAGTTCATCAGGCAGCCCCTCAAAAAACGTTTTCATCACGAACATATTGTAAGTGCTGATCAAACCGGGCAGCCAAAGTGCCCAATAGCTGTTCATGATGCCTAAAGTTTTGATGAGAATAAAACTCGGGATCATGCCTCCACTGAACACCATAGTAAACGTAATCGCCATCAGAAGTCCCTCACGTCCGCGCAATCGCCTGCGGGAGAGTGGATACGCCGCCAGAATGGTTGCGATCAGGTTGAAGCAAGTTCCGATCAGTGTAATTACTATGGTGTTGCGCATCCCGACGAACAGCTGTCCATCCTCGACGAGATTGCGGAAGCCTTGCAACGTCCAATCCACAGGCCATAGAAATACTTCACCGGACGCAATGGCCCGACTACCGCTGAGCGAGGTGGCCATCACATGAATGAACGGAAAAAGCGTCAAAAAGCCCGCCACCCCAAGAAAAATAAAATTCAATCCATTAAATGTGCGGTTGCCAAGATTTCTTTGTTCGATCATCCTTCGTCCCTCCTCACCATAAGCCTTTTTCGCCGAGTAGTTTGACCAACCGATTCATTGATACGATCAGGATGAGCCCGATCATGGATTGAAACAAGCCCAGTGCGGTCGTGTAGCTGTACTGTACGTTCTGAAGCCCCATCCGATACACGTAGGTACTGATCACATCGGCCACTTCAGATACGGCTGAATTTTGCAAAATAAAAATTTGTTCAAAACCAATATCCATCATATAACCCATGCGCAAGATGAGCAGAATCGCAATCGTACTGCGGATGCCCGGCAGCGTGATATGCCAAATCTGGCGAATACGGCCAGCCCCGTCGATGCGTGCCGCCTCATAAAGCTGCGGGTCGATTCCTGTAATCGCCGCCATGTATAAAATAGTATTCCAGCCCGCACTATGCCAGATGCCTGACAAAACGAAGACGATAGGCCACCAAAATTGGCTGGCAAGGAAATACACCGGTTCGATGACAAATACCTTGTGCAGCGTCATATTCACCGCCCCCGAGCTAGGGCTGAGCAAAGCAATGATGATTCCGCCGAGGACGACCCACGAGATAAAGTGCGGAACATACATCAGATTCTGAACGAGCCGTTTGTACCATTCGATTCGCAGCTCATTGAGCAGCAGCGCAAGAATAATTGGCACCGGAAAACCGAACACAACATTATATACGTTCAGTAAAAGCGTATTTTTCAGGATATTGAAAAAATCGGGGCTGCCGAACAGCTTGCGAAAATGCTTCAGTCCCACCCAGTCGCTTCCCCAGATCCCCTCCGCAAACCGATAGTCTTTAAATGCGATAATTTCTCCGAACATCGGGGCGTACTTGAATAACAGATAAAATGCGACGACGGGAATCAGCATCAGGTACAAATACTTGTCCCGCTTGATGCATTTCCATAGCCCGCTCGATTTCGGACGAACCGAAACCCGAGACTCTGTGTGTGTGCCCGCGTGAACGGCGGCCAACTTTTCTCTCATACATTCACTCCTCCATGTTGTCTTTCTGTACTGATCCTATCCTACTTCCAACAGGCCATTTTGAACATGTACATTTCATCATTAAATCGGCATCTGAACGTTTTAAAGAGGTTTCATTTGTTATCATCATGGACGTTTATTACCCTCCGAATAAAAAAAAGCCGACCTACGTGCGGTGAACTGCACCCCAATTGTTAGACATCATCTAACAGTTGGAGGTGCAGTTTTTTAATGGCTAAGTATACTTCAGACGAAAAATTATCAGCTGTTCAACGTTATTTAAGCAATTCTGAGAGTTATGCA
>NZ_JAJNMU010000050.1 GCF_022458865.1 Paenibacillus periandrae
GGATGAGGCGGTAACATTTTTCTGCGGTGGTTCTAGGAACTTTTCGAAATTCATAGATCTATTTGACGGCGTGTTTGTCCTCGAGGTCGACCTTAACACATTGAACCGGCGGCTTGACGAGCGACCGGAAAATGAGTGGGGCGGAAAGAAAACGGAACGGGAACTCATTGCGCGATTGCACCAAACGAAAGAAGACATTCCGAAAAACGGAATTATAATCGACGCCACCGCACCGATCGAGCACGTCGTTGACGAGATCTTCCGTCAAAGCGAAGAAAATAAACGCCAACGACAGTAACTTACGGTCGCTTACGGACAGCCCAATACACCGGTGCACCTGGATACGAATAGTCCCATCCACTGCGCTAACGGAGAACGTTAGTTCAACCATGAATAGGCTGCCGGCGCGATCGGTAGCCTATTCAACTATCTGGCAGTTTAGTGCAACTTTCCATTAATTGGTGTCGTATAAGAAGTGAAACGGACGAGATGAACGGCTATAGAGTGAAGAGTGAGAAACTTTTAGGGAGTGAACAAAGTGAGGATGTATTCTAAAAGCATCAGAATATTGATTGGTGTTGTTTTTATCGTTTGTGTAGTGAGAGGTGCAATGGCATTCCAAAGCACATATGCTAAAAGTACGATTAATCAAAGCCACACAAATCCTCCTAACTATCCTGAAAATGAAAATGGAAAGACATACGGTTCTGCTGAAGAAGCCACCTCTGCTGAAATGCTACCTGACTTAATCCATAAAGGAAGTGTTGATGGCATTGCAGGATATGTGTTGAAAAAAGATTATCTCGAAGAACTTGGTCGTGATGTCCCGTTATATGATGTTGATGGGAAAACCATAATTGGTTCTTTTCATATTAGCGGCGCTAAGAATATGAACTTCTATCCTAAAAATAAAAACGGACAGACATACGGTTCTGCCACAGATGCTACTTCTCCAGAAACGGTACCTGAATTAATCAGTGCTATAGGTGTGGATGGCACAAAAGGATATATGCTGAAAAAAGACTATGACGGTGAGCAACCAAAATCACTCGAGGAAGCCATTGCGATACAGAACAGCAGATCACCAGGTGGTCGTGATATTCTGCTGTATGACGTTGATGGTGAAACCGTAATTGGTGTGTTTCATGTTGGAGGAAAGTAACAAAAAAGTAGGTTCAAGTGTTACGCTAACGGAGAACTATAGCTTAATTAACAACTAAGACGCGGCTGCCGGCATGCATCAGCAGCCGCGTTGTGCTAACGGGAAACGATAGCTCAATAATACCAAGAAAGCAGCTGATCAATGTGATCGGCTGCTTTTGTTCAACTAATAGGTAATATAGTA
The DNA here is from genome assembly GCF_022458865.1 of Paenibacillus periandrae. Classification (GTDB taxonomy): domain Bacteria; phylum Bacillota; class Bacilli; order Paenibacillales; family NBRC-103111; genus Paenibacillus_S; species Paenibacillus_S periandrae. The sequence continues at coordinate 1,346 of NZ_JAJNMU010000050.1, forward strand.
TATTTAACCATAGTCCTAACAAGGAGGTCGTTCATGGTTTCAATAACCTCGAAAGAGTTCAAAGCAGTTATTAAGCTCCCTGCGAATATTCGATATGAATATTTTATTAAGAAGGTTGCTGATTCAGAAGAAGTATGGGGGTTGTATGATGACGGTTGGGCAATATCTTCAGATGATAAAGGGAGATTGCTTATTCCGTTCTGGCCCAGGAAAGAATTTGCGGAGTACTGTGCTTATGAAGAATGGTCAAATTATAAAGCACAATGTATCTCATTAGACGAGTTCATTAGTGACTGGTTACCCAATATGGTGAAGGATCAGCATAAGCCATCGATCTTTTGGAATAGAGATGATTCTGCAGTACTTGAGATTCAAGTGATACTAAATGATTTGGAGCAGGAACTTGAAAAGTATTGAGCCATCGTTACGTTAACGGTGTACTATAGCTTAACAATCACCAGAACGAGGCTGCCGGCATGTAACGGCAGCCTCGTAGAGCTAACTGGCAGGATTATTCAACAACATCACGAATACTTCCGAAACGGATATTTAGGGGAGGAAAAGTATGGAGCCTAGATTTGAAACAAACCGCTTAACTCTTAGATTATTTGAACCCTCGGATGCATTATCAGTTCAAGCCTTAGCCGGAAGCGAAGACGTTGCACGGACAACCCTCTCTATTCCTCATCCATATCCAGATGATGCGGCTGAGGCATGGATTGAACGTACTCGAAACGCATCTAAAAACGGGGATATTTTTTCTTTCGCAATGGTCAAAAAGGAAGATGATATGCTTATTGGGTGCGTAAGTTTACGTGTTTCAAAAAGTGAAAACCAGGCTGAACTAGCCTACTGGATTGGTCGTCCTTTTTGGGGGCAAGGTTATGCCACAGAAACAGCACAGAAGATGATTAAATTTGGTTTTGAAGGGTTGGGCTTAAATCACATTTCTGCTGCTGCAATGACAAAGAATCCAGCGTCTTACAAGGTTATGCAGAAAATTGGGATGAAGCCAGAAGACAAATGGCCTAAACAAATCTTAAAGTCTGGAATTTACGAAGATTTAGTTCATTACGGTATGGTTAAATCAGAAACTATTAATGATTAAGCTAACGGGAGATTAGTTACAATAAATGGTATAATGTTTAGGTCAAACCTGATGATTAACAATATATAGAGGTTGCCTATACAGCTTCTGCGAAATCTTAGAACGAGGATGAAAGGGTGGTGATGGCTAATGATAAGAGACGAAATTTCACTCGAAGGAAATCGAGTAAGGTTGATTCCGGCATCACATGAACATTTGGAGGGATTATTCAAGGCAAGTAATCACAGCGATATATGGTCGTACAGCCCAACATGCATCAGTAAGCTAGAAGACTTGGAAGACACAATGGATCAGTGGATGAAGTCAAAAGAGCAGGGATTGAGGTACCCGTTCGTGATTTTTGACAAGAGTACGAGCGAGATTGTTGGCAGCACCAGTTACTTAGATATCTCACTGCTAAACAGAAAACTTGAAATTGGTGGGACTTGGTTGGACCCTAAGGTTTGGAGAACCAGTGTTAATACGGAGTGTAAGTATCTATTACTGAAATATGGATTTGAAGATTTGAATTTGATTCGAGTGCAGTTCCGTACAGATACAAGAAATGAAAGGTCTAACCTCGCAATACAAAGAATTGGAGCACAGTTCGAAGGAACGTTGAGGCAAGAGATGATTGTCCGTGAAGGGTATATTCGAGACTCAAATGTATACAGTATTCTTGATAAAGAGTGGGAATTCGTAAAAGCAAAATTGCTGGATTATTTAAGGACAGAATAACCTGATTATTACGCTAACGGAGAACGTTAACACAATAACACCAGAACGAGGCTGCCAGCACGGCAGCCTCCATTACGTTAACTGGCAGGATAATTCAATCGTTTCTAGAATATTCTCTGAGTTGGATAATTTTATAAACTGTGAATATAACGTTATCTGAAAAATACGCAAAGATTATTTTTTGAAGGGATGATTAAATTGAAGCAAGGGATATTAGTTTATCTAAATGGAACTTCAAGTTCTGGAAAGACCTCCATATCGACTGAACTGATAAATCAGAAAGAGATTCCTTTTTATCATTTATCAATTGATGATTTTTTTAATAATTACAATGATTTTATTAATAATAAATTTCCAGATGAACCTCCAAGAGAAATAGATCATCAAGTTGTCTCACAAATACTTGATGATTCCATATTCTCAGTGTACCATTCGACAATTAAATTGTTATCAGAACTGGGTTTTAATGTAATAGTAGATACCGTAATCGACAATGACAAGAGGTTTAATGAGTTTCTTGATCAATTTTTCGATCAGCCTACGTTATTTATAGGTGTAATATGCTCGAAAGAAGAACTCATAAGAAGAGAGCAAGCAAGAGGAGATAGAAAAATTGGATTGGCAGCTTCACAGTTTAGCAAAGTATATTGCTTTGATGAATATGACCTCGAAGTAAATACTGAAGAGATGAATCCAAAAGAATGTGCCGAAAAGATATTAAGTTTTATTAAGTCCAATAAGGAATACTCGGTATTTAAGCAATTAAATAAAAAAAATGTTAGTGTTTCCTAGATGGCGTATCCAGATACCACCATATTCAAGCATTGGGGCTATCCCCCTTCGGGCTACCGAGGGATTTCAGGATTGAGCTAACTGGGTACTATAGCTCAATAAACAACTAAGACGCGGCTATCGTAATAATTCGGCAACCGCGTTAAGCTAACTGGCAGTAGAGTGCGATTATGACAGAGAATTTTTATGGAATATCTTTTAGTATAGCTTGATAATGAGTACCCAGATAAACTAGTTAGACCGAATATACTAAGCCGTGGAAGGAGAAAAACATGTCTCAATTCCCTGCATTAGAAATAGAAAGATTTGTACTTAGACAGATTAAATAAGAAGATTCAGAAGCCATATATTTCTCTATGAATGAAGTTACGAAATTTTATGATATGGAGAGTTTTACGAAAATCAAACAAGCAGAAGAACTAATTCACAACTGGTGGGAAGGAGTTATAAATCAATAAATCGATCAGAGGTTTTATCCACCTTCATCGATTCATCCCAAGTAAATTATTTATAGTTTTTTTTGAAAATTATTATCATTTGTGGAATAAATTTCTTGTCATCTGATAGGGAACATAATTGGATGCTCTCTGCTTTTTTAAATATTGACGCAAAAAGAGTTTCCTTTTTTATGTTTAGGCCGTATAATATAGGTAATTACTCCTATATTGGGTGAAAATTTACATGAAAATGGGGATATTATGGCGTTTATTGTACTGCTGTTGTTTCTAGCGTTTTTGTACCTACTCCTCTCACTTATTAAGCCGAGCGTCTTCTTAGGATTCACTAAAATGAACTTAACACGTGGAAAGACCGCACTCCTTGCACTAGGCGCTTTTATCCTCATGTGTGTAGCGACTGCCCTTTCTAACTCCGACTCAAAACCCGCTACTACGGTAGCTGCGGAAGCAAAACCGGCAGCTGCCGCTCTATCTCCAGAGGAAAAAGCCAAGATTGAAGCAGAAGCTAAAGCAAAGGCGGAGACCGAAGCTAAGGCTAAAGCTGATGCTGACGCTAAAGCAAAGGCAGACGCTAATATTCCTAAGGAATATAAGTCTGCATTAAAAAAAGCTGAATCTTATGCAAAAACAATGAACATGTCTAAAAGTGCTATTAATGATCAATTAACTTCAGATTATGGTGAAAAGTTCTCTCAAGAATCTGCAAAGTATGCAATAGATAATTTTCAATTTGACTGGAAAGCAAACGCTTTAAAAAAAGCTGAATCTTACGCAAAAACAATGAACATGTCAAAACAAGGAATTTATGATCAACTTATTTCTGAACATGGTGAAAAGTTTACAGAAGACGAAGCACAGTACGCAGTCGACAATATAAAAGCCGATTTCAATAAAAATGCCTTGAATAAAGCAAAAAATTATCAGGATTCAATGAAAATGTCGCCAGCAGCGATACGAGACCAACTAACTTCTAAATACGGTGAAAAATTCACAAAAGAAGAAGCCGATTATGCTATTAAGAATTTGGATAAATAAAACTCAAAACGCCCTTAACTAAAGAATTGGTTGATGGCGTTTGTTAAAGTTCATTACTGATTTACCATTTTAAAAGTTAAAGCTGATTATAGAGATTCTTGTTGAACAAACGGATAACGTTGAATTGAAACCAGCAGCCAGTCTAAGACTTTATTTTTCAAGTCTTGGTTCGCTGCTGTTTTTTTATGGATCAGTCTAAAACTTATTCTTCAAAAAATAACGATTTTCCAGCTGAAAAACCGCGTCAAATCAACAACTACAGTCTAATACTATATTTTCATCAAACATTAGTTCCAAAGCCGCTTAACAAATTTGATTTAACTCCTTGGTAAGAAGCTGAACGAGCTGAAATGCCGATCTTGAGCATAGCAGGGGGGATGGTTTAAAGCCTATTTGTTTTTCATGGCCTCTTGAAATAGTGTAACAAGGTTCTTCGTATAGCTTCCAATCCTGCCACTGACCTCTGCCCGCATAAAATCTTTAGTCATGACAAAACGATCCTCACATCCGCGGCAGACATATCGATAAGTGATCTCCGTATCATCCTTTGAGTCCTCAAACACACGAATATTTCTTTCGACAAGGATTTTTTTTGATAGTTGAACATCTTCGCGAATGCGCTTGGTTAATATTTTTGTTGCCGAGCAGTATAAAAACTTCAATGTAAGAGATGACATTTCAACCTCGATGCTTTTCTTTTCAACAATCTTGAGGGCAACAGGAAGAATGACGGAATCTCTCATCATCTCCATTTCCTTTTTCGTCGGAGGTTCAGAAGCCAGATGAGGTTTTTCTTTTTGATTTTGAATTGATTGTTCTTTATGCTGCGGCAGCATCATACGACTTGATTCCCACAATCCATTACCTTCGAGTTTTTTGCTCACTTATAGTGACCTCCTATTCTTTGTGCCCTCTCGATCGCCTGACCTGAAGTGGTTAGCGATGATGCTCTTACGATAGCCGCGCTTCCATAACGATCCTTTATAATATCAGTAGCTTTATCTAAAGCTCTAGACTTTGTTTGGTCTTCAAAAAGGGTCAGTTGATAGTCTTCATCATCAACCAAGTTGCTAAGCATGATGCCAACGCGGCGTACCGGCATTTTATCCCAGTAACGATAGAATAGTTTTTTTGATGCTTCATACACAACGTTAGTGTTATTAGTCGGATCAGGCATTTTCATCTGCCGAGAGAAGCCCGTAGGCGCATCATAAGGGCTGCACATGCAGCTGACAGAGATAACCCAACCCATATACCCCTTGCGACGGCAATCCCTACAAACCTCTTCTGTGAGCTCTAACAATATCGTGTCTACCTCTCTATTATCAATGTAATCCCTCGGCAAGGTCATCATGTGGCCGACTGATTTAGGAGGTGTATTAAATGTACCAGGTGTCACAGGAGAGTCATCCAAACCGTTTGCGGTTCTCCACATAACCTCTGCGTGGATATCACTTTGTTTGCCAAAACGTGTTCGAAACCTCTCCTTTAACCGTGGTAACGAAGTCCTTGCAATATCCCCAATTGTAGTCATACCGAGCTTAGTAAAATGAGCTGACATACGTGATCCAACCCCAAACATTTTGTGTACAGGTTGCGCCCAAAGTAACTTTTCAATATCCGGTTGATTTAAAGTGAAAATTCCAGTTTCACTTTTTTTTGCCCATATATCTGTTGCCATTTTGGAAAGCATTTTATTTGAACCGATACCGATCCGTACTTTTACCCCCGTTTGTTTGAGTACTTTTTGTTGTATCGAAATAGCCATGGTTATCGGATCCCCAAAAAAGTGGAGACTTCCAGAAACGTCAAGAAACTGCTCGTCTATGGAAAATATTTCCACAAGATCGGTGTACTCCTTATAGATTTGTGTAATCATGAGGGAAACATCAATATAATGCTGCATGCGCGGGCGCATTACAACGAGCTCGGGGCACTTTATCAGGGCTTCGCCTAACCGTTCAGCTGTAGAGATCCCGAAACTTTTTGCAATGGGGCAGGCGGCAAGTATTATACCCGACTTTGCTAGACCACCCGCTACAGCAACCGGTTTGTTTTTACATCCTGGATGATCAGCCTTCTCTACACTCGCGTAAAAGCTTTCACAATCGGCCAAGAAAACGGTCCTTTCACTTTTCCTGATCATTTTAATCGCCTCCGTAAGTTCAGCAGCGTGCTCATGAGTTCTGCTTTTACCAAGCTCCTTAACATTTTAAAATGATGGATGTAACCCCGAACCATATATTCCACATCAACACCTAAAGAGTTCATGTGAGTATGTAGAATTTTAATGTTTTTTTCCCTCATTTTGTTCTTAATTGTTTGCAATTCCGGATAAATGGAACTCTCAACTTCTTGTAGATAGAAAATAACGTGGTTATAGATAATTCTATCCTGATTCACTTTCAGTTCATCAATATCTCTCGCTAACATATCCAGCAAAATAGGAAGTAATGTGTAATCTTTAATTAATTGAATATCTTCTTCTGTCTCATTTATTTGGTTAATTCTCATACTCACACCACCAATGCGAACATATATTCTTATTCTATTATATACCGAACATACGTTTGTTATGCAAGTGTAATTTATGGAAATCACTTCGTATTAAATTAAGGGTCTTCGGATTTTAGAGGGGAATCCAATGTAAATTAGCTTAACGACATTTATATATAAAATCGGATTATAAGGTTGAAATAGCTTCCAAGTCATGCTATCATGTAATAAAGATGTAAAATCGGATTTGGAGGTTGAATACGATGACAGAAGTTTATAACGAGTTTGGAGAGCGAATCAATACTGAGGCAAGATGCGAAGTGTGCCAGGAAAGAGAAGCCAATGGAATAAAACTTAATGAAGTTCCAAACAGATACGTGTTATGGAAAACTCATAAGCTGTGTAACAAGTGCTTGGATGACGCAAAGAATGACCCAATATAACTTTGAGTATTCGGAAAATACACAACAAGAGAAGGAGCTGAAATGATGAAAAAGGAAACAGCGGCAAAAATTGAAAGCTCAAGGGCGAAAATCGAAAAGATACAGGCGAAAATCGTCCGTATACAGGAAGCGTTAAACGGCGGGAAAAACCCGTACAATTACGACGAATGGGATATGCGCACTGCAACGCAGGAACTAAAGGACGCAAACGAATATATGCAAAGGCTGGCAGTCAAAGCCGACGAAGAAACAAACCTTGAAGCAAATCGCATAGAAGCCATTGAAATTTTTCTCGCGAACTGGCGGGAAAAGGCCGAAGGCTACTACCGCAACGAATATACGCAGCTAAAACAGTACGTTGCAGATTATGAAGCGCAGAGCGACGGCAAGTATAACCGCGAACGGTACACAGCGTTCAAAAAGACCATGAAAGAGCGATTTTCAAGCGTGGCAATCGATTTGACACAGTACGGACGGGAATGGGAAACGCGCCTTGCGAAAATCCTTGACAGCGAAAAAGACAACAAGCGCAAAATGCTTATACTGCGAGTGACAAAAATTACAGGTGAAATCACAGACGCGAAAGCCTTGCACATCGGCGACAACGGAGAAATAAACGGTATCGCGGTAGGCGAAAAGGGCAGCGCAAGAGTAGAAACGATAAGCGCGGGCGGCTGGAATATTCAATGCTTTCATTTTCGGGTACTTGTCAAGGAAGTGGCATAATGATGCGGAATTCCTTGGAAGTGATTCTGTAATGGCGTAATATGGTGTATAGATAACACCTTGTAAGCAGAAAGGACAGCCATTATGGACATTCTCAACCTTGTAAACTTCAACATAATTCAAACAGCGGAAAATGAACACGATTTTCAAATCAAGGTGGAGACAAATTCTCCACCTTCTCATTGTCCTCATTGTGGGTGCGTTGCGAACCTTTACAGGCACGATAACAAGGAACATTTGTGTATGGACTTGCCTATCCACGGAAAGCGTGTAGGGCTTCTGATAAAGCGTCAGAGGTATCGTTGTAAGGACTGCACTCAAACCTTTTGGGAACGCATAGACCACACTATCGACGAGAAGCGGAACTGTACGAAGCGTTTGCTCGCCTATATTGAGAAGCAAAGCCTCAAACGTACATTCACGAGCATATCCGAAGACGTGGGACTTAATGAGAAAACGATTCGCAATATCTTTCGTGATTACATTAACCGTCACGAAGAAACGGTGCGTTTTGAAACCCCGAACTGGCTTGGTATTGACGAAATACACATTATCAAGCCTCGTTGTGTGCTGACCAACATTGAGGAACGGACGCTACTGGACGTGCTTCCTAATCGTAACAAAGATACAGTCGTAGGCTACCTTTCTCGTCTCCCAAACAAAGGGCGAATACAATACGTCACAATGGACATGTGGCAACCGTATAAGGACGCTGTGAGGGCTGTACTGCCCAAAGCTATTATCATTGTTGATAAGTTTCACGTTGTCCGTATGGCTAATCAAGCGTTAGAAACCATCCGTAAACAGCTTAGAGAGAGCTTATCAGTGAAGGAACGGCGTGGGCTTATGCACGACCGCTTTATCCTCCTGAAACGCCATAAAGAGCTTACAGAGATGGATAAGATAACGCTTGACCTATGGACAAAGAATCACCCCTCTCTCGGCATTGCTTATGATTTGAAGGAATCCTATTTCGATATTTGGGATAGCGATACAAGACAAAAAGCGTTTCTCAAATACCACGATTGGAAAGCCAAAATACCTAAGGAACTGCAATCCGCTTTTGAGCCTCTTACAAAGGCTATGGCGAATTGGGAACAAGAGATATTCGCCTACTTCGACCATCGCATTACAAACGCTTATACGGAGTCTCTGAATAGCCTGATACGTGTCGTCAATCGATTAGGGCGCGGTTACTCGTTTGACGCTCTACGAGCCAAAATACTATTCACCGAGGGGATTCAAAAGGAGCGTAGACCGAAGTATCAGCGGCGGATCGATAAATACGAAATGGAAGAGAACTTCCCCATGTTCAAGATGCCGCCTGTTATTCGTGAACTAGAAGAAGTTGCGTTGCTTGGAGTCGATATTTCCACCTTGACAGAAAAATTGGAAAAGGGCGAGTTATAAGCCCCTTTCCACTCTATAATTCGAATCTTGCCGATAAGGATCTATATGAGGTGGTTTATAATGACGATGATGTCAGATATCTTTCCGGCAACTTTAGTGATTCTAAGGGCTTTCTCACCTATTTTCTGTAAGACCTTTTCCCATAACGTAGCTGACTATTTTTATTATTCCTACGACTAATTGTAAGAAACAAATAAAGTAGTAGACTAGAAAATAAAGTTGTAGACTGAAAAATAAAGTTGTAGACTCTGAAAAATAAAGTGCTAGACTCTAGACCTCCTCGATCCACTTGATTCTTTCTTGTCGGAGGGGCACTTCTTTGCGAAACTTACTCTTAGCACTTTCTATTGTGTAGGCATATATCGGGCTGTGATTGACTTTAGAACTAATTCCTTTTTTATAAATGTTCAAATGAAATCCTCTTCCGACAGGAGTAATTTCAGCACGAAAGATTATTTTAGCAAGGCTCTGACCACCTTCAATAGCAATAACTTCCCCAGTTATTTTCATAAAATTCGCCACCAGTCTAATACTTATTTCTCAAGGCTACTGCATTTTAAAATTGAAACCCCTGCTGTATCAAGGGTTGTTAGTCTAAAACTTTATTTTCTATGAACACTAATAAGGAGTTTTTGCTATTCAACTGATACAATTTTGGTATGGGACAATCATACAGAACTACCAAAACAACCGTATCAATGATCAACTATCATTTGGCTTTTGCCCGAGATACAGGCGTAAAGTGGGTAGAGATTCAGTTCAAACAGCTTGTTGAGGAAATATGCGCTGAAAACGATTGGGTACTCATTGCAATGGAAGTTATTCCCGATCTTTCTAAACGCGTTGCCAACCGATTCTCCTGCGGAAATCATGGCGAAACTTAAAGGAATAACTTCTCGTCGCCTTCGCGAACAGTTCAAGCACCTGAAGCACTTGCCCTCTCTGGACACGTTCCTACTTTGTCAGTACAGCAGGGAACGTTTCAAGCGAAACTATCAAACGATATGTTGAAGAACAAATAACAAGAGGGTGAAGCTTTCGATAATCAAATGTGCAGCATGTGGACATGAGCCATTTGTAAAAGACAGCAAATTCTCTGAATATCGAAAAGAATATAACCGCTTTGAGAAAGTATTCTGCGGTACTAACAGTTGCCGAGAAGCACACGATAGAGAAATACCAAAAGGATATCAGCTAGTCCATTTTTGGTTTGGTGTATGGAGTGGACTTCGCGTTATGGATATTGAAAACTATAAAGTGGTCAAACGCGCCAAGCAATTAGTAGAACTAGCTTTGAAAGGGTGACATCATGCAGACACTAACCATTCAAATACGCATATTTCCGTCCAAACCGTCTGTATTGGTGGATATGGGCAATGCGTACATTCGGACGGTCAATGAGCTAACTGAGCAAGCAGAAGCATCTGGAACATTTCCAAAGCTAACCTCAAAGACTGTCCATGCGAATCTGCCCTCTGCCGTAAAGAATCAACTCATTCGGGACGCTAAAAGTATATTTCAGAAGTCCAAGAAGGAAAAGAAGCGTCCCATTCTCAAAAAGCGTGTGTACTACGTCAACAATCAGAATTATGCGATTGGAGACGATAGCGTTTCTTTCCCTGTTGTCATGGACGGAAAAGTTCAACGTCTCATCGTTCCTGCGGTCATTGCTGATCGAGAGAAAACATTGCTGTCGAATAGCAAGCATGGGATTCTCCGCGTTGTTCAGAAGTCGGCTAAATGGTTTGTACAAGTATCCATTGAAAGACCGACTGAGCAAGCGGAAGGCGACATCGTGATGGGTATTGATCTTGGCTTAAAAGTACCTGCCGTTGTCGTAACATCCAGCGGCAAGACTACGTTCGTCGGCAATGGAAGAAAGAACAAATATATTCGCCGTAAGTACAACGACAATCGTCGCAAACTTGGAAAACTTAAGAAACTATCAGCCATTCGTAAGCAGCGTGACAAGGAAAGTCGCTACATGAAAGACCAAAACCACAAAATCAGCCGTCAGATCGTCAATATGGCTAACAAAGAGAACGTATCCGTCATGAAGCTGGAGAAGCTGGCTGATATTCGCAAGACGACAAGAACAAGTCGCAAAAACGCTAAGAATCTGCATAATTGGTCGTTCTATCAGTTGCAAAGGTTCATCGCATACAAAGCGGCAATTGCTGGAATCAAAGTCGTAGAAGTGAATCCATCCTACACGTCTCAAACCTGCCCATCCTGCGGTCAGCGCAACAAAGCAAAAGATCGAACGTATCAATGCACCTGCGGTTATACAGCGCATCGAGATCGTGTCGGTGCCATCAACATCATGCGTCAACCTGTGGCAGATGGTAACAGTCTGTCAGCCTAGATAGCTATAGGCTCTGATCTAGGACGGGCTATTGAACTAGCCCTTAACTTAGCAGTTGGGCAAAGCGGAAACGTATGCGCCCGTTAACTAGCTAGGAATCCCACCCTTTCAAGGGTGTGGAGGTTCAAATTCCTCGCATAGATTGTCCCGACATTGAGCGCATGCGTACAACGCGGCGGTATCATTATGGAACGTTCATTTCATCGCGTGTTCTCCTTTTAACGCAAAATTACAGCGTTTCCTTAGCAGGATAGGCGGCCTTTATCGCGTCAAGACAATCGTAGTTTTCCGTTTCGAATACGCGGCTCATAACGTACACGTCCCTATTGGCTATGATTATACTACGGCTGACTCGCTCTCACCGGATGATAAGGGGTAGTCATTGGGATGTCTTAATTGACCTATATAGATGCATCCAATTGTTGCAGTATGTATTGTTAACTGATACAATAGTGTTATGGGACAATTATATAGAACTACCAAAACAACCGTATCATTAATTAATTATCATTTTGTGTTCTGCCCGAGATACAGGCGTAAAGTACTTGTTAATCAGGTGGAGCAACAGTTCAAGCAGCTTGTTCAGGAAATGTGTACTGAACATGATTGGATACTCATTTCGATGGATGTCATGCCTGATCATGTACATATTTTTCTGAACGCCCTACCAACTGATTCTCCTACGGAAATCGTGGCACGATTAAAAGGAGTAAGTTCTCGTCGCCTCCGTGAGCAATTCAAACATCTGATGCATTTGCCTTCTCTTTGGACACGTTCCTACTTTGTCAGTACGGAAGGGGACATTTCAAGCGAAACCATAAAGAGATACGTTGAAGAACAAAAGAAAAGAGGGTGAAACCATACTAACGTTGACCCTCCACACCCTTGAAAGGGTGGGATTTTAGCTAGTTAACATTACGTTTCCTTACCCAACACTGCTAAGTTAAGGGCTAGCAATAGCCGTCCTGAATCAGAGCCTATAGCTATTCAGGCTGACAGACTGTTACCATCTGCCACAGGTTGACGCATGATGTTGATGGCACCGACACGATCTCGATGCGCTGTATAGCCGCAGGTGCACTGATACGTTTGATCTTTTGCTTTTTTGCGCTGACCACAGTATGGGCAGGTTTGCGAAGTATACGCTACAATTTTGATTAAAGTAGTTACTTTGTTTCTCGAACAGCTAGGCCGTATTGTATGATTATATAACCTGATACACGATCACAGGATAAGCCTTTGAGGATGTATCCGTTCACTGATATTGGGGGAAGAGGCTACCAATATTAAGTTGGTGGATACACACACATTCCCACATGAAAATAGAAAAGAATTATCGAAACTAATTTGTGATAGAGTACAGGATTGGTTATAGGAGGGATGGGGAAATGAAATTCATGCGTTCTTTTAAGGTGCTAAGTATTTCGAGCACAATATTGATAACATGTTTACTAGCCACTACAGCAGCAGCTGAACCAACCGCTAAATTTCAAGATATTAACGGTCATTGGGCCCAAGTGAACATAACAAAAGCTGCGTATAAAGGATATGTGGATGGCTATCCAGAGGGGACTTTTAAACCCGAAGCCGCGGTATCTCGGGCCGAGTTTATTAAAATGCTGGTGGCAGCGACAAATCAGGAGATTTTAGTTGTTAATGGAGAATGGTATCAATCTTATATAAATGCTTCGACTCAATCTGGTATACATAGATACGATGATTTCACAAACGACATCAATGGTGAAATTAGCAGGATGGAGATCATCCGATTGATCGTTAGGGCAACGAATACTGAACTTCAAAAGACAACTGTTTCTTTAGATGATAAAGCATTAGTTTACACCGCAACCAAGAAAGGCTTGATTCAAGGACTTTCAGGGGGGAGCTTGGGGCTAGACGAGTCCACCACTAGAGCGCAGGCCGTTTCTGTAATCGAACGTGTACTTAAATTGAATGATAACGAACTTTTACCGATAGATAAGTCAGCAGTACAAATGGCTGAAATAGCAATGACAGGTACCAACTTCATGACCGTACTTAATCGGCCAGCATATAAGACATTCCCCATTCAATATTCTGTAGGGGACGTTGGACTTGGCATCAATCAAATCACGGTAATCGATTCAGACAATCCCAATACTCCCTTCACTATAAGGGATGAAGGAAGCCCAAATCGGTACATCGTTCAATATCAGTTAAGTTGGGATTTAAGTAAATTGCAGCAGGATATACGTGTTTCAGATTATTTCCGTATTTCCGAAAAGGAATGGAATGATCCAATTCAACTGGATGGGACCGAGATTGTAGCTTATCAAGAATCCGGTGAAACAATCACTCATTTACGAATGAGTTTTACCAAAGAACAACTTAGAGCATACATAGATAACGGTGGTCTGTATTATTTTGCTGGTGAACAAAAGGTTCCTTTATTTTATTAGCAAATATCAGACAAGTGACATACATCATTTACTATTAATGGAGGTTATTATTCATGAAATTAATCAAATCATTTAAAATGGTTACTTTGCTAGCAAGCATTACGGCATTCGTTCCTCTTACCTCTACACATGCAGTGGCAGCTGTCAGCTTCACGGATACAAACGGACATTGGGCCGAGTCGGATATCCGACTAGCTGTAGCCAAAGGTTACGTAGATGGGTACGTGGATGAAACTTTCAAACCGAATAATTCGATCACCCGAGCCGAGTTTGTAAAAATGCTGGTGACAGGCCTAGCTTTTCAAACTGATCCTGCCAATAGTGAGTACTGGCACAGCAAGTTCTTAGCATCGGCTCAAGCGAATGGTTTAATTACCAAAGATGAAACGGGCTCTGATTCAGACCTCAATCGGAATATCCTTCGTGATGAAATGGCCAAAATTGCTGTTAGAGGAACAGGTGCAACTACAAATGAAGAAAATAAGTGGATGTATTTAGCAACAAGTAAAGGAATCATTACCGGATTGAATGAAAGCGGTGAATTAGGCATCGACAAGCCTACAACCCGAGCTGAGGCGATTACCGTCATCGAACGTATTTTAAAAATTAAATCAGGAACGGTATTGCCTGCGGATAAATACGCTACGTCAGAAGCGGAAATTGCTTGGCATCGGACGAATGTATATTCAATGGCACCTGAGTATTTTGGTAGCGCTAAGAAGTATAATGGTGTTCCGCGGGAACAGGTATTTCCTTGGGATGAAATTCGATATGAAAGCAAACTTGGGATGTCTGAGGTTGAAAAGTATATTGTGATTGATATGGATGATCCACGTGATCCGAACAAGAAATACTTACAGGACAATATGCGTTGGAATAAGGCAGTTGGAAAGACACGTACACCTGTTGCGGAAATACCATCGAATTCATATGTTTTCCTTTCATTTAATCATGTTGTACGATATGAGACTCCAAAAACTCAGAGCTTTGACATGTCGTATTTACATCTTTTGTCATTTAAAAATGGTAATGAAGACAGTGTAGATGGTGAAGGTAATTTAATCAATATCGCTGGATTCGTGCCTTATGTGAATGATGGTCTTGGATATTACTATCAAGCAGGTAATATTAGCTTCGAGGAAGGAGATAGTGAGGCTCGTCTAATTACAGGTCAAATAGCACCTAAAAATCCTCTTCTCACAACAGATAGAAGTACAGGTATCTATAAAAGTAATGCCAGATCCCTTGGTGAACAAAATGGTGTAGGTATTTATGATTCTGTATTTGATGCTTCCCTGGGAGGCAAATGATGAGCAAAAAGTTTTATAGTTATTTTTTGGTAGCTATTACCTTTTTGAATATAATCCTTTCATTTCCCAATATTTCCGAAGCAGCTGAATTAGCTCCTATTGAGGTCGTTTATTCAGCACCTGTACACCAAGCAAATCCAAGCGATGAATTTTTGTTTTCAAATTCCAGCACATTGAATATTCAAGATGTGACAATAGATTCAACAGATCCCATTGCTAAAGTGGAATTAAAGGATGCTTCTGGTAATGTTCATGGGACTTTGGTTAATGCAGGAGGGAATAAGTATCGCTTAAGCTCTCCTTTAACTGCTGAAAAAATTGAGGTGGTAAGTTCTCTTTCTTTAGAACTTGGGAAAGGGCCTTTTCAGTGGTTTCGTGACCCTGGTAATAAGCGGGTATGGATGTATGATTACGATGAACCTCCTGCAGTAGGAGAAGATCCATTGGCGGTTACTCAAACCAATAGGCATTATTTGAGAAATCCAAGTATTGTATCACAACCTTCACAAGTTTCTTGTGATTACACAATGAGACCAATCGAAAATTTGACTCCTTTCCCTACAACTTTTCCGGACAACAGACCTTGCAATCAAGCAACAACAACGCGTTCCGGAAACTTAAATATGCCAAGTGCATTTAGCTTCGATTATGGAAATATAAAATTACCCAAAGAGTACGTATCCGGTTTTAGTCTAAGAGAAGAAGATCTCTTATTTGATCCTGATAGCACAATGAACCTCAGAAACAGCAACATATCAAACAAAAAAATCATGCCTATCAATCAATCTACATTCGGCTATCGCTTCGATTACACAATAACGTTCGATGTGAATTATGATAGGCTGATTTCGGATGATTCAAACGGTTTAGTTATCGAATGGTACGACCGATGGACCATCAAAGTTCGAGGCAACACCTACAAGTATCCAAAACTAAAAGCCTATGCTACTACAGGGCCACCAGCAACTAAACCTGACCTTACCGTCAACTCGCTAACAGGACCAAGTTGTATTGAATCAAACGTATCAGCTCACTTCAAATACACCATTGAAAACAAATACGTCGAAATTAATAAAGGATTTAAAACTTCCATAAGTGTTGATGGAATTACCGTTGCGACCCATGACTATTCTGCTGGGATTGGAATTACAACACTTACCGGTGAGTTTGACTACACATTTTCGGCAAATACAATGAAAAGTATAACCGTATTTGTGGATAGCAATGATGATGTTGATGAATCTAACAACAATAATAACAGTTTAACTGTTATTTTTACGGCGAAAAATGATTGTTCGGGAAATCCAACTGATCCTGGACCTTGTACGGGAGATTGCACCTCAGCTCTAATAGTGGAATTGTCTGTGCGTTTTCCAGTTATTGAGTGGAAGGATACGGATATCTTCGAGGTTAAAATAAAGAATCCCACAGCATCGAGTTGCACACCTGTTGAAGGCAGGTTTGCGATTGAGCAGGGCAGTAAAGCATACCAATATCCCTATAGACCCGTAGTGGGCAATATCGATGATATCGCGTTTGCTTGGAATGGGACGAAGTATCCGGGAGATATGGCAGTAGGAAACGTTCAAGTTTTCTACGCGCTCCATGATAGCTGCGGAAAAACAGCGTACGCGGGACCCAAACCTTTTGAAATTATTAAAACAGCGGGGGCGCCTACCGTATCGTTAGCTTGGTTCGATTCATCTACGAATCAAGAGGTAATCGAAGTTGTTCAAGGTGCAAATGTTTATTTAAAACCTACGATCTCGGATAGTCGCAACGAGAAGGTAACGAGGCTATGGAACTTTAATAACGGATCTTCTTGGGTTGCGGGCTTGCCGTTAGCTCAGGGTTGGTCAACCCCGCTAAATGCGGTTCAATATACCAACATAACGGCTGCTGAAAAGGGATCGCATAAAGTGTGTGTAACAGGCACGAACGAGTCCGGCGTCAGCGCTACTGGTTGTTCGATCTTATATGTTATTGGACCGGAACCGATAGCTGTAATCGATGTTAGTGGTTGGCTAAAGGAAGATCGTCGTATCCAGTTATCCGGCGAACGTAGCAGCAGTCCTAAGCATTCTACATTAACCTATGCATGGTCAATCAGTCCGGTAGCAGGCGAAACACAAGGAACCTTGGCAGATTTGACTTATATCAATCCTTTAACTGGCAAAGAGAAAGATTTTAAAACTTCGAAGCTTGGCCAGTATAAAATATCTCTTACTGTCACAGATACCGAAGGATTAACGGGTGATGCAGTTAAAACGATCGTTGTGCAGCCTGATATCGATCCAGTCGTGACGGTAATTGGAAATGGCGTTACGACTCGGCAGCCTACTGATAGGGGACTTGGCACTTTTACCATAGTAGGTACAGCTGTAAGCAATGATCAAGATATTATTTCCAAACGTTATTGGTCCTTTACGTATGATGCAAACAATGACTCCATATTTAACGAACCTATGACACCGGAAATTGACGAGGATGATTTCGTAGTTGGTTGGGAGTATCCTTACATGGTAGGGGGAGAACAACTGATAGTTTCTTATACTGGGAATCATACCATTCTCCTGAAAGGGGCGAATGTGGGTAAATTTAAATCCCAGTTACGAGCCATTGAAATACCTGGTCAACCTACGGATCTGAGATATTAAACATCATTGTCAGGACCGGATTCGATACAATCGTATTGTTTCCGGTCCTTTGTATAAAAAGGAGAAATTGAGAGTAAACAAGTTTAAATCTGTCCTTTCTTTATTGTTGTAATTACAGAAAATAGGTGAGAAAGCCCTTGGCTTCAGCCATGGGATGAATCGGCTTAGGACAAGGGATAGCCTTTAGGCTGTCTTAATTGTCCTACATGGTTACACCTCATTGGTCAAACGCGGCAAACAATGAGTAGAACTAGCTTTGAAAGGGTGACATCATGCAGACACTAACCATTCAAATACGCATATTTCCGTCCAAACCGTCTGTATTGGTGGATATGGGCAATACGTACATTCGGACGGTCAATGAGCTAACTGAGCAAGCAGAAGCGTCTGGAACATTTCCAAAGCTAACCTCAAAGACCGTCCATGCGAATCTGCCCTCTGCCGTAAAGAATCAACTCATTCGGGACGCTAAAAGTATATTTCAGAAGTCCAAGAAGGAAAAGAAGCGTCCCATTCTCAAAAAGCGTGTGTACTACGTCAACAATCAGAATTATGCGATTGGAGACGATAGCGTTTCTTTCCCTGTTGTCATGGACGGAAAAGTTCAACGTCTCATCGTTCCTGCGGTCATTGCTGATCGAGAGAAAACATTGCTGTCGAATAGCAAGCATGGGATTCTCCGCGTTGTTCAGAAGTCGGCTAAATGGTTTGTACAAGTATCCATTGAAAGACCGACTGAGCAAGCGGAAGGCGACATCGTGATGGGTATTGATCTTGGCTTGAAAGTACCTGCCGTTGTCGTAACATCCAGCGGCAAGACTACGTTCGTCGGCAATGGAAGAAAGAACAAATATATTCGCCGTAAGTACAACGACAATCGTCGCAAACTTGGAAACCTTAAGAAACTATCTGCCATACGTAAGCAGCGTGACAAGGAAAGTCGCTACATGAAAGACCAAAACCACAAAATCAGCCGTCAGATCGTCAATATGGCTAACAAAGAGAACGTATCCGTCATTAAGCTGGAGAAGCTGGCTGATATTCGCAAGACGACAAGAACAAGTCGCAAAAACGCTAAGAATCTGCATAATTGGTCGTTCTATCAGTTGCAAAGGTTCATCGCATACAAAGCGGCAATCGCTGGAATCAAAGTCGTTGAAGTGAATCCATCCTACACGTCTCAAACCTGCCCATCCTGCGGTCAGCGCAACAAAGCAAAAGATCGAACGTATCAATGCACCTGCGGTTATACAGCGCATCGAGATCGTGTCGGTGCCATCAACATCATGCGACAACCTGTGGCAGATGGTAACAGTCTGTCAGCCTAGATAGCTATAGGCTCTGATCTAGGACGGGCTATTGAACTAGCCCTTAACTTAGCAGTTGGGCAAAGCGGAAACGTATGCGCCCGTTAACTAGCTAGGAATCCCACCCTTTCAAGGGTGTGGAGGTTCAAATTATCGACAAGTATAAGCGATGGGAATGTCACGCTGGCCAAGGAAGCTAAAAATATCTTTGTATCGGAAATAGACAATGACAATCCGGATGTTACCTTTACAGCACAGGTATTGCCACAGAGCCCATGCCGATCAATGCCGTTGGAGTAACACCAACAGAATTTATGAGTGCATCTTGGGTAAATACGAATTTAAGCAATGGAAATATTCCGAAAACTTGGGACATTAACCCCTTGACAGGATCACATTTGGGATATCAGAAAACAGTAGAGGTACCTGTAAAAATCGATGATGATTGCTTTTGTTTAGATTTAGATTTATGTGGCAGGATCAGGGTAGATTCGCTTGCTGTGCATCAACCAACAAGATTTAGTAATTTGGCTTATCGTAGGAGGAGATTGAGTGGATTATTTACAAATAAATCAAGGACTGACAACATCAAAGTTTTTTCTATTATATAGTGCCTGCGGACTTGCAATATCGTTAATCCCGCTAATAGCAATTGGAGTATTGTACTACAAGGATTATAAGAAAGGAGAATTAACGGAGAAGAAAAAGAAGATTTATAAAAATGGTGCAATCGCGTTAGTATTTTCTTTTATTATACTTTGGCCATTTCTTCTAGTAGTCACGATATGTTATCCATTATTCAAAGATAAATTTAAAGGAAACTAAATAGAAAATACACCCCGCAGGTTGGTTTTGTAAGTATACCATATTTATTTTCAAGTACTAGGTTTCCGCTTTTAAGTCAGTTTGATGCTTATTTTGAAGGGTTAACGTATCGTTTCATAAAGATGAAATGAAAAACAATACTTCCTGATACTTTATTATTAGTGACTATTTACCGCAATAAGGATATAAATAGTGTTAAACTAATGGATATACATATACGTTAGATCTCCATAGAACTTAGACTAACGTAGAACGATAATTCAGTAAACAACTAATAATGAGGCTGCTGACATGATCGGGAACCTCATTATGGATAGCACTCCTATTTATAAATTGCATCATCCAACGAGTGTGAACACTGACTGTTATTGCCTAAAAATTAGGATCGTTTGTACACGTAACTAGATAAGGAAAAGAGGGGTTTATCTGAAGAAAAGTATTTTTATTGTTACTCATGGCGTTGTATTAATTTTAAGTACTCTACTTTCCTTAACGGCATATTCTGAGAGTATCGAGTCTGCACCTAATCTGCCAGTAAAGCCTTATGGATTCGATGTTGTAATAAATACGGATAATAATGTTTCAAGTTTCTCACCTATAAAGCTTGTTTCGCTTGATAAA
The DNA here is from genome assembly GCF_022458865.1 of Paenibacillus periandrae. Classification (GTDB taxonomy): domain Bacteria; phylum Bacillota; class Bacilli; order Paenibacillales; family NBRC-103111; genus Paenibacillus_S; species Paenibacillus_S periandrae. Next base: position 22,054 of record NZ_JAJNMU010000050.1, read on the forward strand.
GATAAAGAGTTGTCGGAAGAGGATTCAGCGTTATACAGTGAGAATGCATACTATGATCAAGTAACTCTTACCTCTAGAGCTTTTAATGCATTTGCCTATGATTCAAATTATACAACTGATACTCTTGCGAGATTAGCAAAAGACTCTGCTGTAAAGTTGGTTTGCACGGTCGCCACGGATAATTCATCTTGGTCAGGTTCAGGTTTTTTTGTAAAGCCAAATTATATAGCTACAGCTGCGCATGTTATAGCTGGAGTGGATAGCTGCACGGTAGAGGATAACAATCATAGAATTATGTCCGTAGTGGGGATAGCTGATTTACAAGCAAATCATGATTTTGTTGTATTAAAGGTAGATGGTACTGGTATTCCCGTTACGTTTGCTGATTCTGAGGATACTTTCAAGGATGCCGCACTCATGGTGATCGGCTCTACAAATACAAAGTTTAATAATGACATGAGGGGAAGAGTAATTAAGCGTGTCAGATATCTAAATGGAACCAAGGCTTTTGAAACTACAGTTAAGAGTGAGCCAGGAAATAGTGGAGGCATGGTGATAAATGACAGGGGTGAGGTTATTGCTACTGTTGTCTCATCTACACATGGGGCAGATGGTAAGACTTTAGTTTCTTACTATCATTTTTCTGACCACCTCAGCAAGAGTGTATCGGGGTTAACAGAGGAATCAGAGCTAACATTTTTTGATCCTGATAGAACAACTAGTATTTCACGAATAGAAGAGATGTCCCCTATTGAGATTAGATACACAGGTGCAGCAGATATGGATGAGATGGATAAAGTCTTTGCATTAGCGGATGCAATTAAGAAGTGGATGGTACAAGACCCGAAAGAATCAGAAAAATACTTCTACAATACGGGTATTAGTGGAGATAATTTAACTGAGATTGAGTTACTGGTTGGTATGCATTTTAGTGATTATGCTCGCGCTTTAGGAGGAGAAACAAGCGTAATAGAACGTTTACAGTATACAACCGCAACGGAATTCATACCTACATTACTAGAAACTTTACCAGAGAATCCTTCTAAGTACCAGCGCTACTATTCATCTAGCAGCTATTTAGATACTATCGTTTTACGTGCCTACAGAGTAGGGAAAACGGGCTATAAGGCTATTGTAAACACAAGAATCCGCGTCACTACAATTGATGAAGAAACGTATGTACCTACAGAAAAAAAGACGCCATACGAGACAAAATTGGTTGATATTCTGGATGGACCAGATGGATTTAGAATAACTGGTATAACGGACATAAAGTGACAATAAAGAAGGTGGTCTCGGTTTATGAGATTCGCCAAATACATTTACTGTTTAAGCCGATTTGTCCATTCCTCTAAACTTCTATACTCAAATGGTAAGATTGTAGGAGGGGGGATGAATCGGCTTTTTAGTCCCCATAAACATAGTAATAATTAATCATTTAGCTTTTGAAATTACTGTTGTCGTAAATAATCATTCGATGATCAAGAATATTTCAGCTTGGGCAGAGGACAATGTTGCTTACGCGCAAATTTACACTAAGGGGGATGATGTAATGGGATTTAAGGTGAGCTTTAATTCAATCGTTTTTTCTTTATTTCTTCTAATTTCCTCTATTTATACAACTTGGTTGAACAAGGAAGATTTTTATTCATTACAAAATTCAATTGAAAGCGGAAAAATTTTTCTTGAGGATGGTAGGCCAATTGTTGAGGGGTTATTCCAAATCAATATACTCATACCTTGTTTATTATTCGCAGGGGGATTGCTCTATTTGATTAAGAGTATTTGGTTATTTATTAGATCGCCGTATACAACACAATGAAAACTAAATTGTTGAGGTCGAAGTCATGTATATCTTAAGTCAAACTAGATTTAATATACTGAACGTTACCGGTAATGAGCATGACTTTCATATTAGGGTGGAGATGAATGCTCCACCTTTGGCTTGTCCTCATTGTGGATGCGTAACGAACCTCTACAAGCACGACAAGAACAACTTTGTATGGGCTTACCAATCCACGGAAGCGTGTAGGGCTTCTCATAAAACGTCAGAGGTATCGTTGTAGAGATTGCGAGCAAATCTTCTGGTAACGCCCTAGACCATACCATTGATGAGAAACGAAATGAACGAGAAAACCTTTCGCAACATCTTTCGAGATTACATTAAACTTTCTCGAAGAAACTTCTATCCTAATTTTTCTTTCCGTATGATTTGCTTGGGATTGTTCTTACCTTTAACTAATTTTACGCTTTCCTGAAGAGCATCCAAAAGATCAACCACGACCTCAGATTCCTGAGCGGGATTTGAAACAATCAGTTGACCTGAAATTTTCGATTGAATCGCATTCAATAATCGCTCTTGTTCAGGATTTGTATAAGATTCTAAGTCAGAAGTGCCCGTCAGGCCCTTAACAATTTGTAAAGCTAATTTTAAATGTCCAGGATCGACCGATATATTGGTAGCAAGATTTGGAACATTTTCAGATGGTCGGATTTCATTTGTATAATACATCGTTGCCAGTTGAATGCAGTTTCCATTAATAGGCTTCAAAACACACAATTTAGTATTCGATCGAAGTGTCATTTTTCCAATTGCTATTTTTTTTGACGCTTCTAGTGCCTTAAGAAGCAAATAGTAGGCATTTGCACCATGAGTATCAGGTCCAAGAAAATAAACTTTTTGTGTAAACATTAAATCAACTTTTAGCTCATCAGCAAAATCAAGGATACTAATTTTTTTACTCGTATCATCGTGGATTTTGTCCAGCTCATCTTTGTCGAAAGTCACAAACTGATTCGTATCCAGAGGATAGCCCTTAATCAGATCTTCTGGTTCCACTACACTCTGACATGAATGGCAATATCGCTGGTTTTTAATTGTTCCATGACAACTTTTGTGGAGCAGATGAAGAACAATCTCCTTTTCTTCTGTGGCCGCATATAGCTTAACTGGAATGTGAACTAACCCAAAACTAATGGCACCTTTCCATATTGTATGCATCTGAGCACCTCCTAATATCAATACTAGAAGTCTTTCCCATTTCCAAGAAGATATAAACTGAAAAGTAATAAAGTTTTGAACTAGAAACTAAGCTGGCTCAGTGGTTATTAAAGGAGAGTTCGGTTAATATTGGTTCACAGTTATTTTCAGTATCGTATGTCCGTGCATTTGGTAGCGGTAACCCAGAACAGACATCATGAAAATTTTGCATTTTATTGCAAAATTATGTACGTCACGTTAGACTTAGAGCAGGGATTTCAATCCTACTGATGGATTGGTTACAGATCAATTTCCATCAAATTAACAAACATTGAGATTGTAGGTGATTAGTGAATGAATAGAGATAAAAAGTTAAAAACGCTGGTAGTTGACCAACATATATTTGTTGCGGAAGCTACTAAATCTGCGTTGAAAGAAATTGAAGACATTGTAGTTATGGATATAGCATTAGACGACAAACAATGCAGAGAGAAAATGGCCGAACATGAGCCCGATTTAGTCATTCTAGATTATTTTGCACCTGGATTAAACGGTCTGGAAATTATCGAACATATTAAATTGAATTACCCTGCAACCAAAATTGTCATATTCACGGGGGAGGATATCACGAAATTATTCAATCGTTTGGTAAAGCTGGAGGTAGACAGCATTCTATCTAAAGAATCCAATGCTAAAACATTCAAAAACATGGTGGAATGTGTGTTGGATAATCAATCGATGATTCCCATTTCAATTTTTCACCAACTTTCTTTAAACACTAAAAACGATATGAGTGACATGACTAAGGAAGAGATTCTTATCATGAATATGATTGCTAAAGGATTTACCCAAGATAAAATTGCAGAAAGAATTTCCGTAAGTAAACGGTCAGTAGATAATTATCTAAAGCGTATTTACTTAAAACTTGAAGTGAAAACCAGATTGGAAGCGATAGAAAAGTTCGTAAAGAGTGAACTCTACCATGAAAACTTTAAGATTGAGATTTGAACCTCCTCACACCGGATAGGATTCCTAGCTAGTTTACTTGACGCATACGTTTCAGATGCTAAGTTAAGGGCTAGTTCAATAGCCCTTACTGAATCAGAACATATAGCTATTCAGGCGACAGACTGTTACCATCTGACACAGGTTGACGCATGATGTTGATAGTTCCAACAAACGCATTAAACTAAAGTGGATCTTCGGATTATATGGTGGAATGAAGCTTTCAGATTCCTATTAATTCCATTTATTCCAAAGGCGGTGATAGGAGATGTTTATTAAGAATCTACTACAATTATTCAAGAATAAACCAAAGAGCACGTTGTCTTTGGAAGACTTGGTATACTCTTTTGACCGTAATAGAAAGGTCAAGTTTAATTTTAGAAACACCGGAATTACTTATGAGGGGCGCGGCGTTTTATACGAAAATGAGACCGAAATTAGAAGGTTTTACGCAATACTAAATTCTATGACAAAAAATGAAAAATGTAATCCCGGTGTGATAAGCGAGGATCGTTTAAAGAAGATCGCAACGGGCAGTGGTACAAATTTGGATGATATTAAATTCTTAATTGATATCTATAACCGCTGGAAGATGGAAATTAGTCAATCAAACTCCACCATATGAAAATTGGTTGAGGTCTTTATTTGTATAATTCTGGTCAAAATCCAAATACAACTAATATCATAGGGGGAATTAGATTGGGAAAGAGCAATCAAGTAAAGTTAGTCATGAGTGGGTTTGTTTTAGGAGCCATGTTTTTTGGAGGAATTTCTTATGCTGCCTCAGCCACAGAAAAAACTAGTCTAGAAGCAATCTTTGGAGTGAAATTAATTCATAATGGAATTGATAAAACACCATCGGATCCAGATCAAAAACCATTTATTGCAAATGGTTCAACATACGTTCCATTAAAATCTATAGGCGACATTTTAGGGGTACCTGTTAAATGGGATGGAGAAAATAATGCTGTTATTATAGGTCAACAATTAAGCAGTTCTCCACTTCCAGCACCATCATCATATGAATTGAATGGACCGAATTACATCAATAGTGACAAAGCTTTTATAGATCTAAAACAAAATCAGCCAATGAAAGTAAATAAAAAGGATTATGGCAAGATTGGATTTACTTTAAAAAATATGTCATTCGAAACCATTGCTAAATTCCCTTTGAACGCACAATTTTCAACTTTATCACTTACACTTGGTTTTGATGATGAAGGAGCGAATTACGCCGCTGCCCGTCATGTAAGTTTCTTAGATCAAGATGGAAAGGTTTTGGAAGAACGAACTATTGGACCCGGGTCAGTTCAAGAGTTAAATATTAGTGTCAAAGGTGTACTCTCTCTGCACGTGAAGATCGATAAGTCATCAGGGGGCGAGTTCCCTGCCTATATAGACCTTATAAACCCTACTTTGATTAAATAAGTTTTAGTTGTTCACGCATTACGCAAGACGGACAAGAAGGACAAAAGATATACTCTGATGCAGTACGATCGCTAGAAGCGAATCGTGCTGCATTTTCATAAGTGGAGATCGACAAGCCTGAGCTTTCCTTCAACATGATACGCCTCGGCATCATCTTGTAGGGTCATTATCCTTCGGATGAAGTGAAAAAATCGATCTTCAGCCCATATTGAGCTATATGACCGAGATAGTCATGGTCAAGAACCTGCAACTCGGCTCAAGTATAAGCTATCGCTGTCTACAAAACGAGGATGGATGAACAAATCAAATATCTGGAGGAATACAATGATTCTACTGACTCCCGCGAAAATGCTCGTAGGCTCTTATGGCTTTTGCGCGAGAAACAATGAGGCACCTTCGGTCTTTTTGTATGACAAGGAATGCAGACTATACCGACTTGATGAGGGTTTGACGCTTCATGAAGAAGGGAGTATTTGTAACCATGCAAAGCGCCCCTTCAACAACATTTCGTTTCATCCGTTTATGGAGCAAGGTCGGTAGATTTGCATGCGTCTTATTCTCGCGTGATGGGAAGTTGATTTGGACTGCACAAAAGCTGGACGAGAATCATCTGCAAATATTGGTGTATCTTAGTGAAGATGGCACTCTCTTGCATACACACGAAATGGAAGACCTACTATCTGAGTGCTCTACGAATGATGGATATACCTGCCTCGGATTCCGTAACGCTTGAGCTTGCGGCGGGTCAGGATGGCGTCTCCGTATACGAATTGTCGATTCAAGAGAAAAAGCTCTGTATCAAAGAAATGTTTCCATACGGATGCTATATTACACCAGCATGGCATCCTGGCGGCAGAAAAAACTGTTCACATTAGAAAACGATATGCGTTTGCTAGTTTTTCTTATTCTGAATTGGAATTGTTAAAGGAGCAGAATCAGCTCGAAGAAGACCAAGATGACGAGGGCTCCGATATGAATCCGGGCTATGAGATGCTCTATCTGAAAAATGGTCTGGCCGTAACGCAAAATATGAACGATCGATTCTTCTTGTTTGATCCAAGTCAAATGGAGCGAATTGAAGAATTGGTCTTCGCTGGATATGAACCTGTACCCACGAATACGGTATTCCAAAATTTGAATGAAGAGACATCTCTTTACTCGCAAATTAGCTCTTTTGAGAGTAGGCAAGCTGTTCATAGCGAAAACCGGCTCGCTAAACGAAACACAGTATCTGTTTATTATTGAAGAAGAAGCAGTGCTTGAGGCAATCAGCCTCCATTTGCATTCTCTATAACAAAAAAATCTGTACAAATGCTTATACAACACTTTGTGCATCCGCGGCGCAAAGTCTGACTATCTAATGTCTTTATATTATTTGTCATCTCTTGTAGATGAATGGAATGAGAGATCCCTATTTTTTCCTATCGTGTGGTAATATATTGGTAACTACTAACAACCAAGGAGTACCTCATGGCCATAACGAAACAGCCCCATTATCCTGTGAAAGCGAGCGCGAGTTCTCCGTCAGCGGTGTCCGCATCCAACAGTATGCGTCAATCAAACCAACGGGTATCCAAACCGGCTGCCCCCATCCAGCGATCCCAGCTCGATCCCAGGTCGCTTACTTCGCAGCACATCCTTCAGCTTCAACGTATGATCGGAAATCGTGCGGTTGCGCAATTAATGAAGTCGCAGACAAGTCCAAATATCATTCAGCCCGTACGCAGCAACCATCCAACAGTCCACTCTAACCCATCAGGACAAGTCATACAACGGGTTGCCCATTCTGTTATTAATTTGACTGACGCTTCTGTCACTCCCAAGGAAGGCGCAGAAGATCTCAGCTGGGATGAGTTTTCAGAGGAATACACAGATTTAAAGGAAAAGGCAGACGGCGGCGCAACAACAATCAAGTTAACGGATAATCAAACAAGGGCCATTGTTTATATCGACGACGTTATCGTTCAAACACTAGCACTAGCAAAAACAAACGGCAAATGGTATGAAGAATCATTGGATGATTACGAGCCGGATGAGGTTGAGTTTGTTCTGGATCAGACCACACCGAAGGATCCTGAAGTATTGGTTTTGGCTAAACGATTAGAGAGTAAAATGAACGAGAAAATATCAGAAGGCGATCTTAAACAGCTATACAAGTCCGTATCGGATTTACCCGCAATCGCAAAGGCAATGGATAATATGGGTGATGCAACAACCTATGACTGGTCCATTTTATTTACAAGATTAATACAAGGGCCAAGCAGAAGTATTATAGCAGGTGTATTAGAAGCAGGTAAGGGCCATTTTAAGATTGCAACTCTACTGCAACAATTGAATACAAATCCCCTCACGGCCCTTGAACGAGTAACCATTGCAGCTAAATGGGGGAATGATGATACGTATTTACATTATGCCCAGAACATGGCCATATCTGCAGACAGCTCAAAAGGCCGATTACAAGGTACCCAATTGGCTGCTGCTGTGGAGCTAGGCGAAGCCATCACATGGAGCCGCCCGCAAGCGGATCGAAATTATGTTCATGGTGCAGATCCGTTAGCCCAGCCGCGAACAGGATTTATAACAGCTACTATTGGTGGTGTCCCCATTAGTATTCACGCACATTGGTATAGACTCAGTACTCTTGGGCATGTTGCAGGAAAGATTACATCCGCTCATGTTCAAGTCGCTGGCGCTAACGACTTAGAAATCAATCAATGGTCCTTCCTCAAAGGCCTACTGACTGAAATTGTGGCTCAGTTCAATGAACCGGGAGGACATCTGCCATCCACAGACAATGGCATTGGAAATCTCACTATAACCGTCTAAAATGACAATACCGCATCCAATGAATTAATCTCACCGAATCGAATGCACTAATAACCTGGAATTGGTCTCTCCTACTATGAGGACAAGCAATCGATACAAAAACTTGAGTCTTTAGGCGTCTCAGTAACAGTTGATACTGCCACTTCCTAATTTTTTTGAGCATTTTAGTAAAAACCTTTATCGGCAGCTCTGGCCATTTCGTTGTGGTTTGAGTGTCACTTTCCGATTTTCATTTAAAGATCTTTCGCTGAAGGATATTTTTAGGATAGACCGACGAACTAACGAAAGGAGGGTCAAACAATGATTACGTGCAGAAATTGCCACAATAAGTTACCATCTGAAAGTTTATTTTGTAATATCTGCGGGAGAAAAATAAAGATTACATGCAGGAATTGCGGCAATGAATTACCAGATGGCAGTTTATTCTGTAATATGTGTGGAAACAAAAAAACCTCTATTGAAGACGTATCTCCTGTAAAGACTATCCAAACAACCAGTAAGAGTAAAAATATAGCAATTACAATAGTGGCTTTGTTGATTCTTGCTATATATATGGTCAATTTCTTTATCACGAGGGAGAATGAAATTCAACAAATAAAGGCTGCCCAAGATAAACAAGCAGCTGAAAAATATCCACCACCACCAGCACACATCCCCTGGCTTCCGCTTGTTGCTGATTTACCTAATGGGTACTTACATACTCAAGATAGGTCTGCCTACTTCTTTCGGTGGATAGTTGAAGATAATCAGATTTCCGGCCAACTGGAATATAGTAGTAAAACTTACAGAAGAAGTCCTAATAGACCTGGTGACATAAGCGAAATAACTTACTTTAAGGGTACAATCGATGGTAAAAGAATTACCTTCGATCTTAAAGCCACGTATAACGGTAGCAAAATTACTACACATTCTGGCCAGACCTGGAAAGGTCATTTTGATGATGTTAATAACCTTTATATAGATCAGATAGGTGACAAAAACACTAGCCTTATGGTTTTTCGAACAAGACCTGTGGAAGACTACCATAATGCCATTAATGTACTTTTAACGTCAGACAAGAAACTTTGATTCTTAATATAGAAAAAGAGTGTTTGGAGTACGAAAATTTCAATGGAGTAGCCTACAACTTTAATATTCGGATGTAACTTGCAACATTGCTATTCAGTCTAAAGCTTTTTTATTCACATCTTGGCGATTAACAAGACCGAGATTCCTTGGTAGATAGGGAATCCCGGTCACGGATACGAAGGTAAACTAAGGAAAAATAAAAGCGCCCGGTTGAATTTCAGGCGTAAAAGGGTATAATGAATGTATATAGAGTAGATCCCTTGAAAAGACTAAAAAAAGACCCAGAACTGCGCTAACAGATCTGGGCCGCATCAATAGTCGCCCTTCAAGGGGGCTGGCTCATGTTGGGTGAGAATGGACCGTTCACTTTGGAGAAGTGGGGACGGTCCTATTTCTTTTTATGGAAAGTTGTAATCAACGTGATCATTAGATTGACTAAAAGGATTATAATGGTTACGGCTCCAATAACGATCGTTGCTACGTCTTTTGGTTCCACTGGCTCACCTCCTTTCGGAGGAGCCAACACCCATGAGAGCACTCTACGATGCTTCGATGATTATATCATATGCAGGTATATTATTCTATTAATCTGGCAATACTATAAATGCGCGCGATGTTGGTGAGCGAGGGTGGAGTGGCGCCTGAAGCTTTCGCATATTTTCCCCAACTGACGGTCGCACGAATCCGGAGGGGGACGCGGACCTCAATGGATCCATGTACATAACTGCAGAAAGTCCAGGTTGGGCTAGGGGATTTGCTCCCCCTAGCCTATTCGTGCTGCTTATCAGAAATAGGAGAGGGCAGCATCGAGCCCGTGCTTTACCCGCTTGCTGTTCAAAGAAAATAAAGTACTAGACTGGAAAAATAAAGCATTATATAGACCGCAATTAAGATCATAACCTAACAAGCAGGCGATCAACGGTATCCAGCGGGTGCTGATTGATTCGCTTCATAAATTGGCTTACATGAAGCTTAATCTTATAGAATTTTTCAAAAAAGA
>NZ_JAJNMU010000051.1 GCF_022458865.1 Paenibacillus periandrae
GGAGTCAGACTAACGGATGGGTTCGCGACACCATAGCTGAACGACCTTCCTCGCCAGCCGTAAGAAGTATATCGTCGAAAACGAGCCCCATTTTCATCATCTGTGGTGCCGCGAAGCGCGGCATGGGGGGCTAACGGGTAACGATAGCACAGTAACCAGGGAGCAGATCGCCACGCGGCAGCTGCTCCCTGGTATAGTTGAATAGCGGCGATCTCTAAAGGAGAATTCGCCTCTAACAGAGGCTAAAAAAACAATAATAGATTGATAGCAATGGATCACTATGCTTTTTTAAATAATGAAGCCATCTTATAAGGAAGATGAAGGGGTGGTTCATAAAATATGATTAGTTGGGAAGAGTTTCTATAATAGCAGCATTATTATGGATATTTACAGCAGAAGATGGAGGATATAATGATAAAGATTGATAAAATAGGCGAAGCTTACTGGACTGAAACCATTTATTTAGGTGCTTTGGGTAAGTTCAAAAGCATTACTATAGATCTAGATGGATGCGACATAGCAGGGGCAAGGGATGACATGTCCCAAAATGAGAAGTTAGAAAAAGCGACAAACTATTATCATGCAAGATTTAAGGAGTTAGAAGCAAATGTGGGTTTTATAAATGAACAATTTCTAATGTGGATTATAACTCACCTATGTGACATAGAATATCCTTTTTGGGAATCTGGAGATGGAGATAAAGATAGTAAAGAATATCAAGATCATATAGTTAAAGAAGAAATGAAAAAATTTGAAGATGAATTTGGACAATTTAAACATGACCCGTATAGTTCGAGTCCCATCTATAAAGAAATTCAGAAATATAATGTTTATACGAATAAAGACAATTTATCAAGTTATGAAATTGTAGCTAAGTATTTACCAGTGCTTAACTTCAAAGAGCTTGTCGATACAATTGAAGCAGATTGTATAGATACATTTGAGGATAACATAAACTTTCAAGTGAGTAGTAAAGTTTGTGGAGGTATGTTACTTTGCGCTACTTACGGAACAATATATGCCAATAATGAGCTAGAAGTAAAACAAAATTGTTGACATGAAATAAAGCTTTGAATAATAATGCACGATAAAAGAATAGTTTCATTCTAAAATTAAGCAAGGAGTGTGCATATAATGGGTTGGTTTTCGAAAGAAACAAAAGACAATTCTTACGTTGTAATTCCCTCAGAAAATGTAACTAAGATACAAGTTGGAGATCCGTGTTATGTTGGTTATCAACTAGATGGGCAAGAATTTTGGGAATTAACTGGTGTCTCTTATTCGACTGAAGTATCTTCGTTAGAAGTCCGTAAATATAAAGACCATATGGCAGGATATCGACATCATGCCATATTGCCGCTAAGTAGGCTGCTATAAGTTAATTTTCTATTTTGAAGAAGAAAGTGGATGACCTTTGTAAAACAACAATTTTATTTGGAAGTGAGAGCATTGAATATTAAGACAACCTTAGCTGAGTTAATGTGCATGTATGTGGAGGGTTGTTTCCTCTTTCAAGAAAATCACATAAGTTAAAAGGTGAAAATCACATTAAAAAATTATGGTGCATCAATTGTAAAGAGAGAACAAAGCACGTTGAAAAACTGAGAGATAAAACTGATTTGCGATTGTATCCAGTTAGTGCTTATAGTAAAGATGCAATAGAAAACGATGATGTAGATTGGGAAAAGATATTTAATTTGAAAACGGAATGAAGCAAATATATTTCATCTGAGTTGTTTGAATCGTAAAGTAATACTGAAGTGTTAAAGCCAGTAGAGAAGGAAGGGGCACTAAGATTAATAGAATTAATCTTGAAAATAAAGGGCAATGTGACTTGAACTATTTATTTGCCACAGCTCGAATCATTTTTTTTGCCTAAATCAGACGATTTCAGGCTATTTTCATTCCACCTAATATTTATTTGGAGCATTTCTTTGCCGTAAGTACTGAATTTGAAGCAATTCCAGTAATATGTAGTAGAAAATTCGACTTCGCTCAACTAACGGGCAGATTTGCGTAACAAGGGGGCAGGTTACACCAATCCGTCCGTCGAATATCAACATAATGCTATTCGATATTTTGGAGATGATTTTTTTGAAACTCTATGTTGTGAGACATGGTCAGACTGAGTGGAATCATGAAAATCGTGTTTGTGGAAGAACTGATGTCCAATTAACGGCTAAAGGTGAAAAGCAAGCAGAGGAACTATCAAAAATATTACAGTTGAAACAAATCAACATCATAATAACATCACCTTTATCTAGAGCAGTTAAAACGGCTGAAATACTTTCAAGTGCGATTAATAAAGATATTATAATTGACAACAGACTTATAGAGCAGGACTACGGGGTATTTGAAGGAATTAATCGAGACAATGAAAATTTTAAAGAAGCAAAAAGACATTTTCCAATTAAGCTTTCTGGTGGTGAGTCGATTTTACAAGTCGCACAAAGAATTTTTAATATACTTGATGAAATTAAAGGAAAGTATAAAATCAGAATGTTCTAATTGTAACCCATGGCGGAGTCTCTAGAGTAATTAATGCCTATTTTAATCAGCAGACGAACGAAGAGTTTTATCATTTACATATTGGAAATTGTGAATTGAAAGAGTATGAATTTCAATGAAAAAGAACTTTTCGAAAGAACAATAACGGGAGTGAATGACGGGAGCATCCGCTGTGCGACCTGATCTCGATCGTTGAAGTAACTGGCAGGATTGCTTAATTAGATATGGGAGGTTAAGGAGGAATAATTCGTGCCAATCATTACCTTTGGCGTAAAAGAAGAGGGCAAGGAATACATATGGAGACCTGCCGCGTATTGTTTGATGTTTAACAAAGAGAAAAATAAAATCGCTGTTATTCAAACAGCTGATGGCAAGTATTTTCTTCCAGGTGGCGGAATAGAAAAAAATGAAACTCGTGAGGAGTGTTTAATAAGGGAAGCTCAAGAAGAGATGGGGATGCAGGTTCAAGTAGGTCGTTATATTGGGTGTGCTCGAAGATATTTTTACTCCACAAACGAATTCAAATATTATCTTAGTGAAGGTCATTTTTATCAATGTGATATAGGTGAGCAAACAGGTAATCCAACAGAAGAAGACCATTATTTGCGATGGATTGAACCAGCTAAAGCTATTAAGAGCTTATTCCATGAACACCAAAGTTGGGCAGTAGTGAAAGCATTACACGATTGAACTAACGAGAACTATAGCTTAACAATCACCAGAACGAGGCTGCCGGCATGTAACGGCAGCCTCGTTGAGCTAACATCACGAATACTTCCGAAACGGATATTTAGGGGAGGAAAAGTATGGAGCCTAGATTTGAAACAAACCGCTTAACTCTTAGATTATTTGAACCCTCGGATGCATTATCAGTTCAAGCCTTAGCCGGAAGCGAAGACGTTGCACGGACAACCCTCTCTATTCCTCATCCATATCCAGATGATGCGGCTGAGGCATGGATTGAACGTACTCGAAACGCATCTAAAAACGGGGATATTTTTTCTTTCGCAATGGTCAAAAAGGAAGATGAGATGCTTATTGGGTGCGTAAGTTTACGTGTTTCAAAAAGTGAAAACCAGGCTGAACTAGCCTACTGGATTGGTCGTCCTTTTTGGGGGCAAGGTTATGCCACAGAAGCAGCACAGAAGATGATTAAATTTGGTTTTGAAGGGTTGGGCTTAAATCACATTTCTGCTGCTGCAATGACAAAGAATCCAGCGTCTTACAAGGTTATGCAGAAAATTGGGATGAAGCTAGAAGACAAATTGCCTAAACAAATCTTAAAGTCTGGAATTTACGAAGATTTAGTTCATTACGGTATGGTTAAATCAGAAACTATTAATGATTAAGCTAACTGGCAGGATGGCGGAACAATTAGAACAGCTTTCGTCAGAGAAGCTTAAAGATGCGACTAGCCAGAGAGGGCACATCCGAGCCAACTTGTTTCGTAAACATTTGTGGAAAGGGGGTTCACATCGTGATAGACAATATATCGGGAATCCAGTTAAGCCGATGTTTTCATGAAAATTATATAGTCCCTCGCCTTTCGTCCAACTTGCCAATGCTGTCGTACGCGTCAGCTCTTGTCGGTCCTGGTAGCGAAGTTTTAGGTTACGATACAACGATGTCACGGGACCATGATTGGGGGCCGCGTGTGCTGATATTCGTCCGTGAGGCCGATGTTTCACAATGTGGAACTATTATTGAGGTCATACAAAAGGAAGCTCCTACAACGTTTAATGGTTTTCCGCTTAACATCGAACAGACTATTGTGACTACAGTTCCGTCTTATTATGGCAGACGATTAGGGGTCGGACCAACCAGATTGTTCGAGGAATTGGAACCGCTCGATTGGCTGACTATCCCTTCCCAGACGTTGGCAGAGCTTACTGGAGGAGACGTCTTCTGGGATGATATAGGCGAACTGACAGACGCTCGTGATCTGCTATGTTTTTATCCACAGGATGTATGGCTTTTTTTGATGGCATCGATATGGAACCGGATCGGGCAGGAAGAACATCTGATGCCAAGAGCAGGCTTCGTAGGAGACGAATTGGGATCGGCTCTCATTGCATCTCGCCTCATTAGGGACGTTATGAGTCTTTGTTTTCTGATTGAGCGGAGCTATGCCCCTTATCCTAAATGGTTCGGCACCGCCTTCCGGGGGTTAGCTTGTGCATCTGAAATGATGCCTCAATTTTTAATAGCACAAAATGCTGAAGAGTGGCGAGAGCGTGAGCAAGCTCTGGCGACAACCTACCGGATCGTCGCACAGCTGCATAACGGACTGCATTTGACCGAACCGCTTGAGGAGAAGGTGAATCCCTTTTTCGATCGTCCGTTTTCAGTAATCGGTGGAGGTCGGTTTGCGGAAGCATTGGTGAAGAAGATAAAAGACCCTGCTCTATGCAAGCTTGCTGCCTTTGGGATCGGCGGCATTGACCAAATTAGTGATAACACCGATTTTCGCGCTATTCAGGAACGTTTCCAACCACCATCTGGAGAGACAAGCCCACTTCGCGCTTTCTACGACCGCTTTATGTAGATTGCGCTACCCTGAAAATAACTCATAGCGCGTATCCTTAAAAAAGGCAATACGAAACTAGGCGCAGCTTGTACAATTTTTAAAAAAGCTGCGTCTTCTTTGTTAAGGAGGGAACGGATCAGGAAGCTTCAGATGTGGCCAATGTTACGGTAAAACCAAGGTTTTCAAGCTTTCGGACAGTTTGTCTAACGATAGCGTCTTGGTGTCGTTTCTCAAAGTAATCTGAACCTAACTCTCTGTATTCTTCCTGTCGTGTTAGCAAATAGTAATTGATTGTCATGATCGAATGTGCAACAGCAACGGCTGCTCGGCGCCTTCCTTTACGGGCAGCGATTCGACGGTATTGGGCTCCAAGGTAATTATTAGATCCCCGTATGGATTGGGCTGCTTCGGTGAGGGCGGAACGGAGATACTTATTACCTTTGCGCGTTTTGGAGGATTTGCGTTTGCCGGCGCTTTCGTTTTGACCTGGAACGAGACCGACCCATGAACATAAATGTGCTGCACTCGGGAAGCGCGAAGCCATGTCGGTTCCAACTTCGGCAAGGATTTGCTCAGCGGTTCGCCGAGCGATTCCCGGAATGCTGTCCAGTCGATCCAGGTCCTGCTGAAAAGGGGCGAGCCGTTTGGCTACCTCTACGTCAAGCTCAGCGATTTGCTCCGAAAGGAAATCGATGTGGGTGAGCATTGTTTTTAGCATCATGCGTTGGTGTGAGCTCATGTTTCCGCGGAGCGCCAGCTCAAGCTCTTCTTTCTTTTTCTTCATCGTTCTGCGTGCGAAACCAGCCAGCGTTTCCGGATCCGTCTCGCCGTTTACCATGGCCTCTAGCATGTCCCGGCTGGAAAGCCCCATAATATCGGACACGACGGAAGCTAGCTTGATATTAGCGCCTTCAAGAACTTTTTGAATCCGGTTATGTTCACGAGCTCGTTCTTGGATAAGGCTCCGCCGGTATCGTACGAGTTCCCGCAATTCCCGTTGGTTTCAGTCAGGGATGTAGCTTGCTTTAAGCAATCCATGGCGGAGGAGATCGCAGATCCATTCAGAATCCTTTACATCCGTTTTCCGACCAGGGACAGCCTTCATGTGTTGTGCGTTGACGACGAGGAATTGAATGTCTTCCGCTTCGAGCAAGTTCACGATTGGCTTCCAGAACACGCCGGTGCTCTCCATGGCCACAATGGGTGCAGCGGTGTTCCTTAATCCAGTCCATCAGCTCGATAAGATAGATGGTGTGGGTACGAAACGTCTTAATCTCCTTTCCTTCTGGAGTAACGATGCAGGCTGTGATGCTCTTCTTATGAACATCTAAACCGCAAGCTCGTTCAATAAGAACATCCATGATACTCACCTTTCTACGGCAAAGAAAAATTGAGGGCTGGTGCAACAACCAAAAAGGATTAATCTACCCTGCGTGCTTCCTTAAAAGGAGCAACATTCCGTGGTGCACCGAGGTCGTTGGGGTCAGACTAACGGTTGGGTTCGCGACACCATAGAGCTTCGACCTCCCTCGCCAGCCGTAATATAATTATAAAACGCCTAGCCCCAATTTTCATTATCTGTGGTGCCCGGCAGGGCATGAAGGGCTAACGGGAGACGATAATTCAATCACGACATAACGGCAACCGCACACGATCGGTTGCTGTTATCTGTTGAAGTAACGGGCAGCATTCCTATAATGAGGAAATATGAGATTTGAGAAATAAAAAGACTCCTTGGTATGATGTTCTTGGGTCCCAGATGCTCGCCAGCTACCGGATCCAAAAACAAAACTAAGGAGACTACAAGATGAATTCTACTCAAAATGAGCGTATTAATCAAATCACTACTTCTACCTTAATTGTCGGAGTCGACATCGCAAAATTCAAACATGTGGCAAGGGCCCAAGACTACCGCGGAGTCGAGCTCGGGAGGCCATTTACGTTTGAGAATAACCGAGAAGGCTTTAAATTGTTTGTTAGATGGTTCCGGAAGATTGCGACGGAGCAAGGGTTCAAGGACACCATAGTTGGCATGGAACCCACTGGCCATTACTGGTTGAACCTCGCATATTACCTGGGAGAACAACAAGTATTATGTGGTGTAGTTAATCCACTGCACGTGAAGAAAAGCAAAGAATTAGACGACAACTCACCGACCAAGAACGACATTAAAGATGCCAGAGTCATCGCACAACTTATCAAAGATGGGAGATACGCCTTACCTAATCTTCTCCACGGCAAATATGCCGAACTGAGGGAAGCGATGAAAATTCGCGATCATCTGTCGACTGACCTACGAGTGGTGCAAGGCAGGGTTCATAAGTGTGTGTGTGGCGAGAACAGGCCGCATAGCTCCTTGGTTTTTCAAATGTCATTTTATTTTGTTCCTGAAGGTTTCTCCAAGTTTACTTTTGGGACAGCCTCTTCGTATTATTAGGTCAACCAGAGTTTACTGGTTGGCCTATTTTAATGGTCGTTTTATGATGGCAGTAGCCGGGAGAACGTGACAGCCCCTGGGGATTTACCCCGTACTAAAAACTGTTCTCCCACTACCCCCTTCTACCATGTTTGAGCTGGTTGAGGCATTGACCTCGTATCACAAGCGAAGCTGTGGAGTTGGAACCATTGTGGGATTACCGGTAAATAGATAATGGAGGAACAATATGAGACCTGTCATTGGTATGGATGTAGCAAAAGGAAAATCAGTCATACAAGCATTCATAAAACGTAATGCTCCTTATGGTCGAGATCAAGTGATCTGGCATACGCCAAATGGCTTAGAACGACTACTTCAAATTTTAGCCGAACTAGAAATGACGACTAAGACGAAACCAGTTGTTATCTTAGAACCAACCGGACATTACCATCGTACTCTCGTTCAGCGAATACAAAGCGAAGGGTATGACATAATACTTGTTAATCCTTTGCAGGCCCAAAGAGCCCGAAGAACAAGTTTGCGTAAAGTTAAAACAGATGCTTCAGATGCTTGGCACTTAGGAGACTTATACTACCAAGAGGAAGATTGGTTAGTCCATCCTTGTCGGGAAGAACATCTCATGGATTTGCAATTTCTAACCAGGCAGCATGAGTTCATCACCAGCCTTTATGTACAAGCTAAATTAAACATGCGAACGTTGCTAGATCAAGTGTTTCCGGGCTACGAGGGGGTTTTTAAGGACTTATTTTCTAAAACCTCTCTTAACCTGTTAGACCTGTGTTTGTCACATGAGGGTATCCAGAACAGAGATGAAGAAGACTGGATTCAGACAGTGAGGGAAGCGACAAAAGCCTCTCGTTCCGAGGCCTGGATGAATCGTAAAGTAGACAACTTAAAGGCGGCTGTGCTCCAGAACCCTGTAACACAGGTTTCCTTTGGATTAGAAACAGCCCTACGCAGTATGTTGAAAACGGTACGTGGGTTTCAAATGCAACTCACTGAACTTGAGAAAACCATTCTGGAGTTGTCGGCAATGATTGAGGAAGTAAAGCTACTAGAGACTATTCCTGGGGTAGGCACGAAAATTGCAGCTGCCATTGTTTCAGAAATTGGCGACGCGACACAATTCCGATATCCTAAACAATTGGTGGCATATGCAGGGCTAGATCCAAGTGTCTTTAGCTCTGGAAAGTTTACAGCGACTCAAAATAGGATTACAAAACGGGGATCCAAACGATTGCGACGCGCTGTATATTTAGCCGTCACCTGTGGTTTACGGGTAGGTATTAACCTTCGAATGCGTGAATACTATGACAAGAAAAAAAGTGAAGGGAAGCCCCATAAGGTAGCTGTGATCGCTTGCGCCAACACGTTACTACATCACATCTACGCTATGCTCAAAAGAAGGCAACCCTACACTTTATAACTCATTAATGCCATAAACTTCCATTCATATGGAGGTTTTATTTGTGGTACTTATTTTTCAGTATAACAAATCTTTAGCCTTTCAAAAAGCTTGACTTGACATACCATTAGCTGGTTTTTCTTTTAACTGAACTGCATGCACCAAGAAAATAATACTTTATTATTTCATAGATAGAAGAGGGGGATGAAGAGCGAGCGCTGCTACTACGCTACAATAACTAGGTTTCTTCTTATTGAAATAAGGAAATTAAGCCAGAAGTGAGTATTTTCAAATGGATGTTTTACAATATATGCAAAATGCAATTAATCCGCATAATCCGATGGCTTTCACTATTAAAGGATTACGATATCCAAGAAATATACCAGAATGACCCCGTCCGAGTTCAAACTGCATTATCTTGGAAAAGAATAAAAATGCGCAGGGGAGGCATGTCCGCAGGGCGGAGGTGGCCACCCTTCACTGTATAAAGCTCCTGCAGAAATCTGCCCTTAAAGTGGGCTTACCCGCCTTATCCGGATGCGCCAATCCGTTTATAATCAGGTTGTAAGCGAATACATTAGGGATTTATAAGGGGGAACTACCAATGATGAACTGCCAATGATGAACTACCAATGATGAACTACCAATGATGAACCGTATGCTAATAACATCTCTGAGCCTGGTCCTGGCACTAGATTGGAAGCAGGCTGAGGGCGGAAATGCGGAGTAACAGTGGGGCCATGTGCCATGATTGGAGCGGCTTGCGCGGAGATTGTGCATGAAGTGCAACAATGCTAGATCAATAGCAGCGACCGTGGGGAGATTGTGCATAAAATGTAACAATACAGCTCAGTAGTAGCGACCAACTCAGAAATCCTGCACAAGGTGCAACAAAAACCGGGGCTGTACTTTAAAAGGAAACTTTGCTGATGCAGAAAAGGTTAGTATTACTCTGCCATTTCCGAAGCTGAACAGGAATACGTCGACTTTCTGAAAAGAGTAATAGAGCATCACTGGTGAAATCATCATTGACTGATGATAGAGTGTTTTCTAAAAAATATGAAAGAGGTGTTTATTTATGCTAAAAAAGTTAAGCTTATTAAGTTTAATTGTTTGTATGCTCGCCAGTCTGTTAGTTGTCGTTCCTTTGACAGCAAGCGCGGCTACAGTTGTAAGCTATCCATTACCGTCGATTTATACCACGACCAGTCAATACACGGTAACAGCAGACTCTACAAATATACCGGTAATCGACACTTCGGCGGTATTTGTAAACTATAATTATTGTAATTTCTCTTTTTCAGGTACGACTACAATCACAATAACAGCAAGCGAGACAATCAATACCTATAATATTTCTCCCAAAGCTTTGGGAATCACTGCAACAAAGAGCGGAAATACACTTACATTTACACTTTCATCACCAACATATCTTATCGTTAAAATCAATAACCTGAAGGATCTGGTTATTGCGGCAGATGCTCTCGAAACCAATGTTCCGGCTTCATCCGGTACAGGTATATACAATGTTAAAACGCAATACGGTGCCGACAGTACCGGTGCCGCTATGGCTACAACTGCAATACAAAACGCCATAAATGCGGCTAACGCAGCAGGTGGCGGTATAGTATACGTTCCAGCCGGAGTTTATAAGAGCGGAAACCTTGTTTTAAAAAGCAATGTTTCGGTTTATCTGGAGGGTGGTTCTGTTATAAGGGGTTCAGGAAATCCAAGCGATTACACTACCCATTTTCATAAGAATTCTCTGGGTAAGGATGGAACATGGTTTATTTATACCGAAACAAATGCAAACAATATTAAGATATACGGCAGGGGGACTATTGACGGCAATGGCCATTATATGAGAAATACAAACAATTATTTGAACAATATTCTTGTGCCCTTGCAGAGCAGCAACTTCACGGTTGACGGCATAACAATAAGAGACAGCGGGGGCTGGGCTACGATCGTTACCAGATCTAATAACGTAACCTTCCAGAATACAAAGCACTTCAACAACAATGAGCTTGATTATGAAAATGATGCAATAGACATTCAAGAGAGCCAGAATGTACTCATAAAGCATACTGTAGCAGTATCGGAGGATGACACATACTCATTTAAGACATGGGATGTAGCAACTACGGATATAGCTGCAAACTGGCCTGGAAGTCCTGAAAACCAGTCAAATGTTGTTGTGGATGATGCTTTGGCCTGGAGCAGATGTGGAGCATTCAAGGTTGGAGATGGAGTTAAACAGCTTCAGGATGGCATAGTTGTTAAAAACTCTTTTGTATACAGGTGCTGGCGCGCTTTAGCGGTAGGTCATCTTTATGGAACTCCAGCAGCACAAAACATCATATTTGACAATATAGATGTAGAAGGCTTCTGGCCAAGATCCGGTGTTCACTCCAGATGGTTTGATCTTTCTGCAAAAACCGGTCCGATCAAAAATGTGGTCTTTAATAATATCAATTTACGCGCTTTAGGTGAAGTTTCAATAATGAAGGGTTGGAGTGATACATCTACTGTCTCCGGAGTTACATTAAACAATGTTCGCGTCGGTGGAGTTGCGGCAACTAATTTGACAGATTTGAAAATAACAGATACGAACAGCTATGCGGCAGAACCAAAATTCAACACATTGAAATTTGAAGCGGAAGGCTATAACCTTAGCTCAGGTGTTCTTTCCTATGAATCCAGCACAGATGGCGGGCTGAATGTGGGTGGAGGAAGCAATGGCGACTATATAGCATTTAAAAATGTAGACTTTGGTAGTACAGCTAAAACAAGTATTGATCTGAAGGTTGCATCGGCTAATTCCGGCGGAAGGATCGAATTCCACTTGGATAGCCCTACAGGCACTATGCTGGGTTATTGGACGGCAGAAAGCACAGGCGGATGGCAGAAATGGTCAGTCAAGAATATCCCGCTGAATGCCGGGACAGCTGTAGGAACCCATACGGTATATGTTACTTTTGTTAAGTCAGATTCAAGCACAGTTGCAAATTTAACTTGGTTCCAGTTCAAATAGAATGGAAACGGTTTGATTTAATTGCAATAAGATGGATAAAGGGGGATATCAAATGATATGTCCTCTTCATTCAGCTAAAGTTTTTTCCTACGACTGACCAACTAACACAAAAAAACAGCAAGTCTCCTAAGTGAAATAGGGACTTGCTGTTTGAGGTTTCAATTAATTCTTAAAGCTATGAATTGGAGCTGAGATTCGTCCGCCACGATTAACGAAGTTAGCGCAGTTGAAGCCGTTTACTACTATAACTGGTGCATATCCGAGCAAGCCGCCAAATTCGACCAAAGGTCATAGCTTCCAGTTTCTCTAGTGTAAGGGTACCCCGCTGAAGTATAGAATTGACAATAGCCAACTTATCCTACATATAACAGAGGACCAGCGCCTTGGAGTCAAGAGTTGAATGGCGATGTGAAAGCAAGCAATCTCCAGACGGGGGTATATTCAGGACCTGTTGGAAGTCCGTATGGTCAACACAGGTTTTCAAGGGACTGTCTTGTGCGTGAAGAAAATATTGAGGCATTAAATACATCGATTTATAACCGGTCACATTCGGATAAAGAGAATGGTGCTTTCTATTATTTTCTTCCAACCAATGTGGTGTTGCAACGTAACGCTTCCTTTACGCAAGTCATCGCGGATACATGGTATCTATGCTTAATGATTACCGTTCAACTTCCATTTAAGAATAATGACAAAGCAATGCGCATGCTCTGCAAAATGCTTCCCAAAGAAGTCGAGGAGCTCATTGCCGAGTGGGATCACAGCAGATTACATGCAGCTTTTGAATTGGTCCATAAACAAAATAAGATTCGGGAATGGCTGAATTCCAGTGACGTCATTTTTTGGCCACATGAAAGACCATGTAGACAGTCGCGGCTGCAACTCTTTCCAAGAGTTGCAAGATGAAATAGACCGCTATATCAAATATTACAACCATCACAGATATCAATGGGGATTAAAAAGATGACCCCTGTTCAGTACGAGGCCACTGAAGAACTGGCCATTTTACTTTCACGTGGCACGTAATCAATAGCAAAGAAGACATCTGTCTGAGAATTGGAGGCAGATGTCTTCTTTTTAGGGGCTATTTCGTGTGTATGGACCGAGGGTTCCTAATCCACTAACTTCAATATTCGTTTGAGGTTATCAGCAATTATGGCCATGGCCCCTTGCATCTGCATGCCAAGCAGACCCGAGGATGTGGCAACATCATACCCGTGTCCATGTTTGAGTTCGCTGTTCTTTGCTTCAATTTTGTAGCGTTCTTTGGATTTTGCCTTGAAGTACTCCGTCTCTTGAAATGCCATCTGTTCGGAGTGTTCGTTGGATTTAATGCTCACTGAGTAGGTTTTGCTCTGGGCTCCCTCTTTTCGATCTTGTACAAGTCACCGTCCCCGAGCCGCGCGTGGTTCATTGGACGAATCATTGGAGCGGTAAGCTGCAAGACAATGATTCTCAGGATCTTTGGTCTGCAACTGAGGATCCGTTAAGCCGATTGGATCAGCAATGGTTCAAGGAGAAGCGGAAGCTGATAGCGGACGAATCTGCATTTGTTTACCAGATGCGTGAAGGAACATTGGAACAGCATGTCTGGTGCTCGCTGCCCCATACGACATACACGGCATTAACACCAGATAATTCGCCGAGCGGGCAGCGAACATCTTTTATAACAACCGTTCCTGTGGAACAACAGGTGATATTTGTGCAAGCCCTGCATTATGATGCCTGCGAGGGCAATCAAGTTTTGGGTCGACTCGAAGTGGCTGAATGGACTGCCGATACCCTTCAAATATCGTGGAATCACGCGGATTCACAGGCATCTTATCACATACATCTATTAGACGGAAAAGTGTATATTGAGAAGCTAGTCTAATGTCATTATGATACCCATGTGAAACAATTCGAAATAACCCCTAAGTAGGGGAAAAGGGTGTGTAAGAATGAAATACTATTATATAAAAATAGCAGCAGGGGGGATAAGAGTAGTGAAAAGAAAGTGTTATCAAGTTCTTGTCATCCGACAGCTGACGAGCGAGCGAGCATCATTCATGCATGCTGTCGGGTGACAAGAACATAGTAACATTGAAAGCCGCATAAATTGCGGTTTTTTTGTTTTATGTTATCAAGTTCTTGTCAAAATGAAATGACAAGAACTTGATAACATTCCCGATTGGTGACAAGAACTTTGTAACAATCCCGACGGAACATTTTTCAAAATATTCCCTTAAACTAAACTTATTTTTTAAGTCTGGCGTTTTTCAAGGCATTAACCGTGATTAATCGCTCTTTCTGTCGAAAGAAAATAAAGTTGTAGACTAAGAAAAAAAAGATGTAGACTGAGGAAAAAAGTATTAGACTCACGCGACAGCGTTAAACTAAACATTCCTGTTAAGGCTAAGAAATCGCCTTTGTCAAAAAAGGAGCGCCTCGGTATGATGGGTTTGTCCACGGGTTCGAAACCCAACACCATCTAGGAGGCGCTCTTACTATGAAGTTTAAACAAACAGAAGGACAAAATCAACGAATAGAACGAATTAGCACATCTCATCTTGTTGTAGGTATCGACATGGCCAAAGAGACTCATGTGGCACAAGCTACGAATTATCGTGGGATTGTGCTCTCGAATCGACATCTCTCGTTTAATAACACCGTAGAAGGGTTTGAAAAACTGCAACGATGGGTAGAAGGACTTCAGAAAAAGCATCGTTTGAACAGCGTCATTTTGGGAATGGAACCTACAGGACATTATTGGTGGAACTTAGCGAATTGGCTTACAAACAAAGGATATAACGTCGTCCAAGCGAATCCTGCCACGACCAAAAGAAACAAAGAAAACCGAGATAATTCTCCTTCCAAGAGTGACCCGAAGGATGCCCTAGTCATCGCAGATGTTGTAAGCCGTGGTTATTACTATGACTACACGCAACAAACTAACGTATTCCAAAGGCTGCGCACCATGATGAGTGACCGGGAGTTTTGGGTTGCTAACAGCGTACGGTTGCAGAATCGGATTATTCGTTGGTTGGATATTCGCTTCCCGGAGTATACATCGGTGTTTAAGGATTGGACTTGCAAGCGTTCAATGGCCACATTGAAAGAGCTACCGTCCCCGCAAGATCTTGCATCTCGATCTGTAACTGAGATGATTACGACCTGGAGAAAGCATATGCAAAGAGCAGGCGGCTCCACAGGCATGCAGAAAGCCGCTGAGCTTATCACTCAAGCCAAGCGGAGCGTAGGAGACATTACGGCATTGGACGAAGCAAAACAAGATTTAGGTCGGCTAATCTCAGAATACGAACGTATTGTGGGTGTGTTAGAGGTGATGCAGAAACAAATCCTGGCATTACTTAGCGAGATTCCTATGGCAAGTCAACTTCGATCCATTAAGGGGCTTGGTCCCATCTTTGTTGCAGCAATTTTGGCTGGTGCCGGTGACCTTAGACGGTACGCGCATGGACGTCAGTTATTGCGAAAGGCCGGTCTTAATCTGGCCGAAAGTATGTCGGGAAAACGGAAGGGGCAGATTGTTATATCGAAACGTGGAGATTCTACCTTACGTAAATATCTGTTTCTCGCAACCATACAGCTCATAGGAATCAATCCTGTCTTTCGAGAGCTACATAAGAAAAACATTAAAGTTAAGCATATGAAGAAGCAACAATCCGTATTTAAACTTCTAGGAAAAATGGCTCGAATCCTGATCAGCATCGTTCAACGAGGAGAAACATTTTCGCCCGAAAAAGCAAGTCACGTCACTACTCAAGCTGCATAAGACATTGAATACCACATAGATTGACTCATTCGCAGGATTTAACAAAGAAAGCACGGAGAACCGAGTTCCTGCCCGAAAAGGGCTTAGACCCGTCCGCTAAACGCAATCGGTCTCCACACCTTGGATAGGTATGACGATGGAATGTAAGGGCCTAGACCCGTAGAGCCATGGGATGGTGAACATCCAAGGCATTTGTGGAGTTGGTGTGCAGTAGAGTGAGCCTGAGGGAAATGGTTTATACGTTCCTTCTGTTCCCGCATGCCCCAAAAATGAACCCAATGCTTATATAAGCTTGTTTTCCGAGTATTCGTCATTCCAATAGGTGCTAAAATCCTGCGAGTGAGTGAGCATACGTGAGAAAAACCCTTAAAACCGAGGGACGGGCAGATTACGCTAACAAATTATGGCTGATCCGATCCCAT
This sequence comes from Paenibacillus periandrae, assembly GCF_022458865.1. Taxonomy (GTDB): domain Bacteria; phylum Bacillota; class Bacilli; order Paenibacillales; family NBRC-103111; genus Paenibacillus_S; species Paenibacillus_S periandrae. The sequence goes on from NZ_JAJNMU010000051.1 coordinate 16,109, forward strand.
ATATTGTAAAATTACCTAGAAGGCTAATGGAATGATAGCTTCAAGGGGGAGTTGTTGATTGTGGAGAAAATAATTAAACAAGCTTGCACATTGCTTAACGACAGAGGGTTTGATTGGTCTATTTGTGGTGGTACTGCTATCGATTTATTTCTAGGTAGGCAGACCAGAACTCATAAAGACTTAGATGTTGCTGTGTTCTGGGAAGATAGAAATTCAATCATTGAATTGATGTTAAGTTCGGGATGGAGGGTGCTTCAGGCATGTGGTGGAGGAGTAGTCCAGGAACTGAATAGAAAGCAAGATGAGCCCTTTGAAAAGCGCAATTTATTTTGTTTCACGGCTAATGAGGACAGAGTTGAACTAGAGCCGATAGGGCGCGAAAGGTATCGGTTTGGATTTGAAAAGTTGGAACAAAATGATTTTACATATGTAGAATTTCTTTTCAATGAACGTGGTAATGGACAATTTCACTTGCCAGGGGAAACGAATATAAAACGCGAACTGAATAAAGCCATATTATCTTCATCGGATAAATTATCTTATTTGGCTCCTGAATTAGTTCTTTTTTATAAATCAAGTTATTTAGAAGGTACCGATGCTGCAGACCATAACCAGGACTTTGATGTTTCATTACCTTATTTTAATCCAGAGCAAAAGCAATGGCTTAGAGAAGCCCTTGAAAAGGAATATCCTAACGGTCACGTTTGGCTACAAAGATTGAACTAACAGATAACTATAGCTCAATAAACAACTAAGATGCGGCTGCTGGCATAGATTGGCAGCCGCATTGTGCTAATGGGAAGATTTACTTAACCTATTTATCTTTCATTAACCTTATGCGATACTATCTGAGCATTTGGTATAATAAGGTATAAAGTAGAAGAACTAAAATTTTTATAATCACAGGAAACGATACATACTTTCTGCTTTATTGACAAAGGAGGGTTACAATGACAGAGAATCTCATTGAACGTGCTGCGGGGGGATTAGTTCTTCGCAAGGCGTGGCCAGGATTCCAAGTCCTACTCATTCACGATAGATATGGACATGTGAGTTTCCCAAAAGGCCATCTGGAATCCGGAGAGACATGGGAGGACGCTGCAGTCCGAGAAATTTTGGAAGAAACAGGGATAAAATCAAGAATCCTTTCACCACTTGGTGACGTTGAATATCCTATCAAGCGAAAAGAGTTAACCGTTCGCAAGCAGGTCCGCTTATTCCTTCTTGAAGCCATCGACGAACAGGCTGAGCCTATCCATCAGGCTAATGAAGTTGAGAGTGCTCAATATTTCGCATGGGAAGATGCAATTCGACTTCACATGGAACGAGGCTATGTGGACTTGAATTGGGTGTTTGATAAGGCTATAGCACTTTGGGATTGGCACAAGAAACGAACGGAGAACAATAGTTGAATAAAAATCAGATTCGCGGCTATCGTAATAATTCGGCAGCCGCGTTATGGTAACTGGGCAGGATATTTTAACAATAACTAAACCTTATCAACTACGGCTGTAACTCAATATTTTCGACTGTTAGAGATAATTGTCAAACCTCTTGTGTAAACCTTCCACTAGCCATTCTGGCCAATCTTCCATAATGCCATTCCCCTTTCCGTTGTCTGAGTATGTGTATGTTAATTCTGATGGGAAGGGATGTCAAGTTGTTTTGAAACTCTCCATTCTTTCTACAATTCTCTGCCAAATTCGACTTATATATGGTATGATTTTACTATTCACAAAATAAATATTGAAGCAAAGGATAAAAGGATATATGGTATCAACAATAAAAAAGTCATTATCAAACTGCTCAGAAGGTAGTGATTCATATAGACACCTTAAGAACAAGAGCTTATACATACCTATTTTATTATGTATTGTTAGACAATCGAAGTGCATCCTATGCTCGGATTAAATGGTGGAGTCTTAAATCATGGGTATAAGCTAAAAAGGATATGGCTGAATTCAACAATATCCCTGATGTGGTTCACTTCACATCTTGCCTGATTTATTGGTTAACAGACCGAATGATTTTGATGAAATATTTATCATAGAGTTTTTATCGAAAAGTTAGAACAATAATTTAAATAAGAATACAGTTTAAAGGAGAAGTTAATAGTGGCTAAACTAATATTTATAGTGTTTGGATGCTGGATTTTGTTATCTTCTAATTATTCATATAATTCTTCACAAAATGTCACACTGACAAATTCAATGGAGCCCAATTTCGAATTTTTAACAAACGAAAACAATTCTTATTTTACAGTAAAATCAAACAAACAACATGTATCTAAGAATGATGTTGACTTTTTAATCGACAAAATAGGTTTTAACGATAATAAAATTATAAACTTGAAGCTAATTTTAGATGAAAAAGATGATGGTATGAACCTATTTTTCAAAGGTAAAGGAATGATTAGTTGTAGAAATATACATAATATGGATTACTGCATAAAGATGGATGAGAGTGGCGATTTTATTTGTACATCATTAGCTGGGGGAATAACAAATGTATGTAGAGAGTACAGTCGCGGAAGTGACCAGTCGATAATCAATGATTTTAGAGTGGTATTTGAAAAAACTAGAATTCTAAAGGAATCTATATCACTTAGTATTGGATCACAAATGGTGGATTCCAGATCTGGCGAAGAATTTAATTATATACAAATTTGGAGTGATCCAAGAGTAGAAACAGATGATTTAGAAGCTGTGTTTCAAATACTTCCTAAAAAAAAGAACCAATATTTGTTTTCAGTTAATGAGGGAATAGAGCCGAATGTATATAAAGATCGAAATCAGTACTATTTTATTTATGATTTGTTAGGGAACAAGACAACAGTTTCAAATGATGACATACATTTTTTCAAGTATAAAAAATAGTTTGAACTTTCAATTGGACTAAAATTATTTATAGCTTATAATACGATGATTTTAAAGGGGAGAGTTATCAATTAAAGACAGAAACGGGAGAATTAATCGTAGGTGCTTATCTTAAACAGATTGAAGGCTACGATTTCATTGAATATAACGTTCGTCCGCGCGGTGGAGGTATCAAGGGTTTAGATGAGTTAGACGTAATAGGGATGAATTTTGTCACTGAAACTGCTTACTTGTGTGAAGTCACAACTAATCTTCTTGGAGTTTTATACATTGATAATAAGACTACAGTTGTAAAAATCTCTAAGAAGCATTTAAAACAGAAAGAATACGCTGAAAATTATATTAAAAGCTATGAGCACATTCGCTTCATGTTTTGGAGTCCTTATGTGCCAGTTGGGTATATTACCAACGGTTTAGCGACTTTGCCTGAGTTAGAGTTGATTATTAATTAAGAATTGAATTATCAAAAAGTAACGTCTCATGTTTACTCTTTCAACAAAGCGTCACTTACATTGCATGAGAAGTTAGGGTTTGTTAAAGAAGGGCAACTAAGAAATATGGTTTATACTAATGGATCGTATTTCGATGAGATATGACCTTTCCCTGAAAAAGTAGACACGTAGAAAGCCTCAGTGAACCCAATTAGCCTAAGAATGTGTAATCATTGAGCCATTCCATTTTCAACTTTCCCCATAAGGATTCCATTGGAGAATTATCATAACAGTTTCCTTTGCGACTCATGCTGCAGATAAATCCATTCTTCTCAAGAAGTTTCTGGTAACCTTTACTGGCGCATTGAACGCCGCGATCAGAATGTACAATAAGTCCTTTGGATGCACCTGTGCGGCCAATTGCTTGCTTCAGAGCCGCACAGACAAGCTCTGTTTTCATACGACTATCCATCGCCCAGCCTACAAGTTTTCGGCCAAGTAAATCCAACACGCCAGCGAGATACAGCCATCCTTCAGCAGTTGCTATGAAGGTAATATCACTCAACCACTTCTCATTGGGTTTGCTTGTGGTAAAGTCCTGGTTCACAGTAAGCGTCTAACAAGAAGGTGTATTCCAATCCAATCTAGACTTTGAGACAATTCCGTTAGAGTAAGTCGTTGGAGTTTTTCGACTCTACTCGAAAAACTCTAATGGGAGTGTGTCCAATGTGCAAACTGTACAAATGAGGAATCGCTATCGACTCCAGCAATGGACCGAGATCATTCGTGACTGCCGTTCCAGTGGTCAGACCGTGGTTCGCTGGTGTGCCGACCACGAAGTCAATGTGAAAAGCTATTACTACTGGCTTCGGAAAATCCGTGAAGCTGCGTGTGAATCCCTTCCCGCCTTCTCCTCCCCGAATGAACCAACTTTAGTACCGGTCCCTCCATCTTTACGGACGAACGCCTCATGTCCCGAAGCGAGTCAGGAGCAAGCAGCCATCATTCTTCGTACGGATGCCGTTACGATTGAAATTCATCCGAATGCGTCTACTGCACTTCTCGAACAGACGCTTCGCATCCTGCAATATGTTCGGTGACCTCTCGAAGGCCGATCAACTGGTTATCGCCTGTGGGTATACGGATATGCGAAAGTCCATTGATGGACTCATTCACTTGGTGCAACACCAGTTGCAGTTGAACCCGTTCCAGAATCATTTGTTTCTGTTCTGGGGCCGCAAGCACGATCGGTTGAAAGCCTTGTACTGGGAAGGCGATGGATTTGTCCTGTTGTACAAACGACTGGAATCCGGTCAATACCAGTGGCCCATGGATGCGGAGGCTGTACGCTCGATCACTCTACAAGAGTTTCGGTGGTTGCTGGAGGGACTGTCGATCCATCAGCCGAAAGCGGTCAAAAAGTTAGGCTTCACCCCTTCCATGTAGGTCAAAACAGAGCCAAAACCCTTCTAAAATCTGGGTTTATGCACAATTCTATGGTAAAATGATAGCCATAGAAGACAGTGAAGGAACGGTATCCCATGAGCCCCTTGGAACAGCTACAAAAGATGGAGCATCGCATCGGCGACCTGGAAAAAGAGAATAAACGGCTACAGGAAACCGTGCAATTTCTAACGCAGAAACTGTACGGCAAAAGCTCCGAGAAAACAGCTTCCCTCCCAGTGGGTGTGGAGCAGCTGTCTTTATTTGATGAGGCAGAGACAGCAGCTTCACGCACTGCACCGGAGCCAACCATCGGGCAGATCCAAAGCTACCAGCGAAAGAAGCAGGTAGGTGAACGAGCGGAGCTGCTTCAGGATCTTCCGCATGAGAAGCAACTTTGTCAGGTTCAGGACCGTTGTTGTGGCGTATGCCATAGTGAGCTTGTCTTGGTGGGGGAAGCGTTTGTGCGCACTGAAGTGGAGTTTATCCCTGCCCGCGTGCAAGCGATTGATATCTACAGAGAAACCTTAGAATGCCGGACCTGCCGGAAAGAGGACAAGCCTCAGATGAAAAAGGCAACGGTGCCAGCGCCGGTCATCCAGCATTCGATGGCCTCAGCTTCCTCTGTGGCATGGGTCATGTACCAGAAGTTTGTGAACAGCATGCCCCTGTACCGCCAGGAGAAGGAATGGAAGAGCATTGGCCTTGACCTGAGTCGGGGCACGATGGCCAACTGGATGATCGCGGCCACGAGAGACTGGCTGAAGCCACTGGTGAATCGGTTGCACGGGCTGCTTGTACAAGAGCGATATCTGCATGCGGATGAGACGCCCTTACAGGTGATGAATGAGAAGGGACGGAAGAACACGACCCCCTCCTACATGTGGATCTATAGCAGTGGACAGCATCGTGCTCCTATACGGATCTTTGAGTACCAACCTGGACGAGGGGCGAAGTACCCGCAAGCGTTCCTGAAAGGGTTCAAGGGATATTTACATAGCGATGCCTACTCCGGGCTATGCGAATCTAGCAGGGACGGTTTCTTGCCTATGCTGGGTACATCTTCGGCGTAAGTTTGTCGAGGCATTACCACCGGAGACAAAGCATCCGGAAGAGACCCTTGCCAGAGAAGGGATAGCTTATTGTAACAAGCTTTTTGAGCTGGAGGCACAGCTTACGTCACCTACCGCTGAAGAACGAAAAGAGCAACGTCTGGTGCAGGAAAAGCCTGTACTCGATGCTTTTTGGTCATGGGTAGAAACGGCCAAAGGCAAGGTACTTCCCAAATCCAAGCTATGCGAAGCGCTAAAGTATGCACGCAACCATAAGAAAGAGCTACTGAATTACCTACAAGATGGGAATTGTGTGATCTCGAACAATCTAGCTGAGAACAGCATTCGTTCCTTTACAGTAGGACGTAAAAACTGGTTATTTAGTGGCAGTCCACGGGGGGCAATCACAAGTGCAGCGATTTAAAGCACCGTAGAGACAGCAAAGGCGAATGGATTGAACCCTTACAAATATCTAGTCTATCTGTTGCAACAGTTACCAGCGGTTGCATTTCGTCAGCAGCCGGACCTGCTTGATGCGTGCCTTCCATGGAGTCCAGCAGTTCAACAACATTGTACATAACGTAGAGCCTTTGGGTCTTCATGAACCATGGGCTTTTCATTTTCAATACACCTAATTGTTAGACGCTTACGCTTTAAACTGATACTAAAATATAACCATTGAATAAACGTAAAAGCAGCTACCGCAGAGGAAACTCTGAGGCAGCTGCTTTTTGCATGTGAGCCCGGTATGGGCGATAACTAGGCGGTGCAAGTCCGCTACAGGCTTGGCAGTAGGAACTGTTAGCTAAAGGCAAGGGTGTGAATCTGAAGGAAGCCGGAAGCAAACCCTCGGTCTGACGAACAGAAACCACATAGAAAGCATGGTGAGACGGACGAGCTTGCATACCAAAGCGAAGTCCAATACTGCCCGAATCTCATCATGTAGATGTGACAGATGGATGAGGGAAAAGTTATCGGTCTTACCCGGGGGAGGTCTCACAGACGTGGAGTAGGAGAAAAAAATCCGAAAGCGGAGTAAAGCTTGCTGTGAGAAAGTCAGCAGATGCCATAGTACGCGAGCTGCGACAGCGGCGAGCGGAAGGGCTGAACAATCGTAAGTCTCGAGTACAGACGGAAAGGAGAACCGATGCAATGAAAGAAGAATACCGTAAGGGCTGCCGGCAAAGAGATAGTGTGGAACGCGAAGGGCATGCAGGAGCCGCGGAGCATGGAATCTCGGGAACGTGTAGAGAAAGAGACGGTGCAAAGGACTTGGTGGCATGCTTAATGGACAGAGACAATCTGAACCGAGCGTACAAGCAAGTGAAGCGCAACCACGGCGCGCCGGGAATCGATGGCATGACAGTCGGTGCGGCACTTCCATGGTTACGTGAAAAGAGAGACGAACTCCTGCAAAGCATCCGGAATGGAAGCTACCAACCGAGCCCGGTGCGGCGTTAGGAGATCCCCAAGCCAGATGGAAGCGGCGTGCGAAAGTTAGGCATCCCGACCGTAGTGGATCGGGTGATCCAGCAAGCTATTCGAAAAGTAAAAGCGTATGCCGAGCAAGGAGATGGACATGCGGTCGAAATCGATCTGTCGAAGTACTTCGACACGCTGAGCCACGAGCTTTTGTTGAATCTGCTACGCAAGCAAATCCAGGATAAACGCGCCATCGACCTGATCAAAAAGTACCTGAAAAGCGGAGTCATGGAGAACGGCGTGCGACGTGCAACGGAGGAAGGCTCGTCTCAAGGCGGGCCGTTGTCCCCGCTTTTGGCCAGCTAACGAGTCGAAGCCAGGGCAGGAAAGCACGGCAGGTCATGGGGAACGTGAAAGTCTACATTCGTGGATGGATCGGCTATTTCTACGTAGCCGACATGAAGCGATTCCTGCAAAACTGGAATGAATGGCTGCGAACACGGATGCGGATGTACATCTGGAAACAGTGGAAGAAGTCTCGAACGAAGGTGCAAAATCTGCGAAAGCTGGGAGTGCCGGAGTGGCAGGCTTACCAATGGGGGAACACAAAGCTGGGCTACTGGCGAATAGCCGGAAGCGCAGTACTGAATCGCTCTATAACAAACGAACGGCTCGCACAGGCAGGCTATTATGACTTCCCTGCTCAGTACGAGCCTCCTATCCGATCAAAGAACCTGGCATACGTACATGCCAAGTTCTTATGATTTACTTTAATCCTCTATTACGATTTTTACTGCTTTAATTTTGCTGCCCATATTGTAGTTTCTTCCTCATCGGCCTGTCCTGCACGCAGACAGTAAGGGTGATGATAAGTGGTCTGGTCAAAGATGAAGAATACCATATCACCATGTTCGAGTATAGGAGAGGCAGCTGGCGCTTGAGAAAGTTACAGATTTAATAAAAGACCGGTTCGGTAGTGCGGCAATTGCAAGGGCATCATCCTTTAGCAAGGCAGGTTAGTATACTCCTACAGGACAATTAAAAACCGTAACCTATCCGCGGTGAACTGTAACCCCATTTGTGGACACGTAATGAAAAGGTATTAGGCGGTGATAAGATGACTTCTGAATTCATCGAGGCCACTGAAAAAGTCTGAATTTAAACAAGATACCCTTCCTCGATTTTTACGAGGAAGGGTATCTTGTTTTGCTGTATAATGGCTGTATTAATTCTAGGCAGTGTCTCGGATGATTTCAAACCAACAATCTCTTAACCTCAGTCCGTATATGGGAATTTACGATATAGTCGTACCTAAAGATAATATGCTCCGTCAAATTAATGACCTGGTTGATTTTTCTTTTGTCCATGAAGAATTACAGAATAAATATTGCCTCGATAACGGTCGCAATGCAGTACCTCCCATTCGTATGTTCAAATACTTGTTGCTGAAATCAATTTTACTTATCCGATGTGGATGTCGTAGAACGTTCTAGATATGACATGTCTTTTAAATATTTCCTGGATACGGCGCCAGAAGATGGAGTCATAAATTCGAGTTCTTTAACGAAGTTTTGCAAACTTCGTTTGAAAGATGTAAACTTGCTCGACATGCTTATTCAAAAAACAGTAGAAATTGCATTGGAAAAAGAAATCATAAAAAGTAGCGCTATTATTGTGGACGCTACACATACAAAAGCGCGTTTCAACCGTCCTTCACACAAGAAAGATATGCCCACTGACCGCTACCATAGCGTATGGTGATGTCTGTAAGGAGGACCTTCTCTGGTTCTCCTTGAACAAACTGACGCTCTAGGAGATTAGGACATGTACGATGTTCTTGCGTCGCTTTAGCCATTTTGCGATAGGGATTGGTTTGACGGATCGTAGCTACTAACCCAAACTTGCGCATGATACGACGAATCTTTTTATGATTCATGACAATGCCATTCAATTTCTCCAGCCTCATTTTGATAACCAATGCGCCTGCTTTCCCGTTCAACGCTTCAAAATGCTCCCTAATAAGCTGAAAGTCGTATTGATCGGCTGTCTCTCGCAGTTGACGCGACTCCTCAGCACTACTCCAACGGTAATAGCCGCCTGCACTTACTTCGGCAATCTGACAGAGGTAACGTGTTAAACGTCTTAAATCATGCTTACGAATCGTTTGATGAATGAGCTGAAAGCGCTCGGAAGGCGTCAACTCCTTACTTTTTCGCCTGCGCTTCTAGCTTTTTTAATAGCTCGTTCTCCGCTTCGAGGAGTTTAATCCGAGCTTCCGCTTGTTGCAGCTTCTCTTCCGCTGATGATTCCGTTTTTGATACCTGTACTTTCAAGGCCTCGGAGCTCTTCTAACAAGCCAGCCTCACCGTACTTAGCGTAGGTCTCTCTCCAGCGATAGAGGCTTTCTGTTGGTGTTCTCTGGCCAACGAGTTCGATACTAAAGCCTGCTTCAAAAAAATCTCCATTGGCGGCTCTCCCGCCGTGTTAGCTTGCACTGCTGCGAGGTTAAAAGCTGGAGCATACGAGATGTTTCTCCCCGATACGCGGCTTACGTTCAGATTGGATTCCAGTAGCCTGATCTCTGTTTCAGTAAATCCTGTTCTTATTTTCCTCATGATATTCATTCCCCATGTATTCTCGATAGTATGATTAAAGCACAAAAACCCGTAAGAGGTCACTTTTTTTCAAGTGTCCACCTTACGGGTTACAGTTCAATTTAGACTAAAAGATGGTTTTTTGTCTGGTTACTTAAAATCTGGGGGGAGTAATATTCTCTTTCTATTTAATGAATCTACTTCTTTAGTGTAAGTGATGTGTACTCTTCTAAATTCGATGTACATAATAAGTTGTTTTGGTAACATAATTTTGGTACAGTCTTCAGTTATACTTGGTTTATCTCCAATTAATATAATTCCATCTACGCTTGGACGCAATATATACTTATTATGAAGCTTTTGTCCGTTTGTAAGCGTAATTGTTGCAAGAATTAGTGTATTTGATAATTTATTGAAGATAGCTGGAATGATGTTCAGCATTAATCTATATGGTACGTAAACTAATCCCAATATAATTAAAATTCCAAGTGCATTTTAGTGGGTAAAGAAAAAACTTTAAATAATACTTCCAATGATTCAATTACATTTAATTTTAATCCTTGATTTGCTAAAGCAAGTATTAAATTGAATAAATATCCAAAATGAAATGAAATAATTGTAAGATAAACTGTGATTATCAGAAAAATTATAAGACGAAAAATTTTGTTTTTTTTAGACTTAACGTGCATCTTACTAAAAATATATAACTTAAATTTTAAATTTTTTATTGAAATTCAGTAAGAATAAAAATATAAGTGCTATTAATCCTATGATTTCGAAAAAATAAATCAATGTGGGAGATAATAATGGGTTTTCAACAAATGGAAAATTTAAACTAAGTGGATGCGAAGAGATAGTAATACTTGTAGTCTTGACAGTATAAACAACTAATACAGCCATTATAAATAGTTCAATTAACATTCTCCTTAAGATCGTAAATAACCGCTCAAAAATGCTTTCTCTTCATTTGTTATATTTATTAGTGGATACGGTAGGAAGATGAATTTATATAACCCTAATATAAAAGTAATTACAAATATTCCGACACCACTAAAAACCCACTGCACCGCTTGATAATCCATAGCTAGTCCTCAATTTTCTTTTTTTATATCGATTATTTAAAACGCCACTTTAAACACACAATTTTCCTTGATAAAATATCCATCATTAACAACTACGCATTCATCCGTATGCTTACTTATCCTTCCATAATCAATTTTCTCTCCTTCTTGATATACATGTATAGGAACAGCAAAAAACCTTGCATTGTCAAAATCGAATGGTGATCGTAATTCTTGATTTGCTTTAAACATAATAGACCTTCTTTCATATTAATTTAGGGTGTTGTTTTGATACTACTTCGACAAAATATCCATAAATCCTTTTAATTAGGTAAATATAACCATGTAAAAAGAAGGATTAAATAGTAATTTATCGAATTGTATAGATTGTAGTTGAGAATGAGAGGGGAATTGTATATGCAAAAAAGATTATTGGCAGGGGTCATTGGGACTACATTGTTGTTGGGATTAGGAACAGGGGCATTAGCAGCATCTTCTTTAGAAGAAATCAAAGCATATTTAAATGGAGAGATTAAATTCAAAGTGAATGGGGCTGACTGGCGTCCAAGTGATGAAAAGGGCAATGAAATGATGCCGATTACTTACAATGGAAATACATACGTACCACTACGTTCAGTTTCAACTGCGTTGAATACACCAATCGATTACAATGGTGAAACGAAAACGGTTATTTTAGGTGAAAAAGTAGATGGTGTAACTCTTTTTTCCAAAACAATTAAATTGCTCAATCCAGCGGATTCGGATGTTGCTGATCTAATAGATAAAGAACAATTAGTGATTAATGGAAAACAGTATGACGGGGCTTTTAGATTAAGGACAATGTACCAATTCATCAGGGTTATGAGGGTTGATTTAGGTAAACCTTATACCAAAATGCACTTAGTTGTTGGAGCAAAGGGATCAGATGTAAATGTGAAAATTTTCAATAAAGATGATGTTGTCCTTAAGGAATTTGCATTGAAAAAAGATGAAGTTAAAGAGTTAGATATTGATTTGAATAATTCGCAAAATTTAAAGATTAACTCTGCTGGTACTGAGAAGGGACAAGAAGGCAATGTCTATTTTTTGAAGGACTCAATTGTAAAATAAATGAATATAAAAATTACGAGTAATATAGAAACAACGGAGCAGACGTTTAAGGTTTCTTTTTAAGCGTCTGTTCCGTTGTTGTTTATGGGGATACTGGGTTTCGTTTAAGTGATAAGTTTAGTGGGTTTTAATTACAAACATCAAAGATAATCTGGATTTTTTCTGGAGGTAAGTTTGTGCTAAGTATTATAATTATTTCAGTAGTATTAATTATTATTGTAATTGGCATTGTAGGTTACAAAATCAATAGTAGAACGAAAGTACGAAATCAACCATTACCTTTCGATTATGATCTAAAGAAAATTAACATTACAGATATAGATAGAATGAGTGATGGCTCAGAATTTGAAATGTACTTGTACAGATTACTATTAGAACTTGGCTATTCTGGCGTGTATAAAACAGTGGGAAGTAGATTTTGGGGCGGATTTAATCTTTACAGATCGTGAAGGCGTAATACGAAGGAAATCAAAATATTAAATTTCGTTGATCTTCATGAGATCGGTCCAATATATTTTCAAAAAACGTATTATCTCTCACCAGGGAATTCAAGCGCTATATGAGGAAATCTTTACCACAAGTAAAATAGGCATCTGTAAAGTGTCCATTCGTTCAAAAAGTAGTCTTGCTGCTCTGAGAATTATTGATCAATGTTTAGTATTGGAAACAATATATTATCCAGATGAAATTCGGCCCGTTCAATTGGTACCAAATTTGCAGTTCAATCAAAAAAGTTAGTGAAACTGAGCTAAAAATGGCCCATATGTTAATTAATCATTTATCTAAGACATTTGATCCAACTATGTATAAAGATGATCATCGGGAGCAACTAGCTTCATTAATTCAAAAGAAAATCATGGGCGAAGAAATTAATGTCCCTCAGATCGTAAATAAATCATCAGTGTTAGATCTAATGTCAGCTTTACAGGCAAGTTTAAATTCATATAAAAAGATCGAGGAAACTAAAAAAATAAAAACAAAGCGAAAATCCTCTGCAAAGCAGATTTTTACAGGGGCAGAAGATACAGCATAACTTAATATAAAATTTTTTACTCAAGTTTCGCAGCTTAATATTGGCATTAAAGCCTTGATATAGCTGGGCAAACCTGAAATCCATTGCTGCACTTGACTTAAAAGGGCAGACTTCTCCCGTCTAGTCCTTGTTTGAGAAAGTTCGAGGAAAAAGCTAACGATTTGTTGAAGTGCCGCTTTTAGATCCAAATCACGGATTTCATCAGAAAATAGGAAAAACAGCCCGCCTAATGAGCGCTGATCCTGCTCAACACGTCGCTCCCACTCCATTAAGAGATAGCGAGTAAAGACAATGGTAGTATGGCTGATCAGCATGTCAAAAGAACGACCATGGAACTCCGTTCCCAGTTTCAAGTAAGATTTCGTAAATTTGAAGAACGTCTCAATGCTCTATCTCATGCCGTAAATACGAACAATTTCGGTATTCGAAAGTTCAGTATCCGTACTCAAAATAGTAAGCCATTCCCGACGACAATTACGGTTCTGGACGAAAACCAGCTTGATCGGCAACCCGCAGTCGGTTTGAGCGAAAATGGACCCCAAAATCTCCGACTTGGTCGAACGTGGGAGTGTCGCGTACAGTTCTTTCAGTGTCATTCGCTTATCTCCAATTCGGTAGCGTTGTTTCATATCTTTGATCATGCCGATGACGTGTAAGCCGTTAGACATCAGGCTGCGCAGCAGTGGAGCTTGGGTGAACCAGCTATCCATCAAGACAAAATCTGCTGCAAAACCAGCCTGAATCGCACGATCCAAGAGAGCTACAACCGCTTCGGGTTTCCGTGAAAATGCCTCTAGACGCCGTTTGTAGCCTTGTGTACGTTTGGACAGTTGTTCCTTCATTTCACTGAAACGATTCGTTAGTTTAGCCGAACTTAGCATGACGAAATCGATGGGAGCAAAGCTGAACCCATCCGACCAGCCGAGGGTCAGCATGTTGTAGCCACGCACGAAACGACCCGTGGTGTGATCATGAACCCGAGCAAGGAGTTCTGCTTTCTTGCAACGGTTCCGCTTGAGAACGGAATCGTCCACGATGAACACGCGAACTCGTGTTGCGGAAGTTAGTGATTCAAAGTGCTGAATCACCTGCAGACTGAGCGCCTGGAAGAAGCGACGCCAAGCAAAACTAGGATGATTCAGGAAACGATAGACCACATCTTTACCTTGTAGCGAAGTGCGGCTGCACTCGAGCAAACGAGTCCAACTGCGTTGCTGGAAAACTTAGGTGAAGATAAGCTGAAACACAGCAAGAGCCGGAAGTCCATACGATTTACGGATGCCAGCTTGGCGAAGCAATTGACCGATTTTCAAGGTGGAAAATATAGTTGAAAAGCGTTCCTCACACTTTTCAGACAGGGAGTTGTAGTGTAACATAGGGTTACGCACCTTTCTGTTTGAGATGGTAAGCTCGACACTTCCATTTTACCAAACGTGAAAGGTGTTTTTCTGTCAAGTTCGCTAATATTTATGCTACAACCCTAGTAACATCAACATTTAAGTGCACTTTCAAGGTGCGAAACTTGAGTTATTTATTTGTTGAAAACTCGTTACTTGTAGCGGTTTTTTTTTTTCTACGATTGACCAATTAACTAACAAGGATTTCCATGTACTTCTGTCGAAGTATTAAGCAACCACTTTGATGGAGGTTTCTTTGCTTATGCCGCTGCCGAAGAATCGTATCGTGCCACAAG
>NZ_JAJNMU010000052.1 GCF_022458865.1 Paenibacillus periandrae
CTGGAGAAAAAGCCGTTATTCGACATCCTTAAACATCTCAAGATCCCTGCCTAACCAAATGAATCCTACGTCCTACTACAAGTCTGCCCTTATTCGGTTCTTAAGGACGAATTCGCAAGAGTCAAGTGAATTTATTAATTAATTCAACCGAAGAAAATAGAAATAAAATAAATAAAGAAATGGAGAAGCTTGCCGAGTACCAGAAGAAGTTTAATCAATATAAAATGAACAACAAAACTTTATTATTAAAAGACAATACTCTACAAAAAGCAGTTCAAGAAATATTACAGGATTTCGATTCTGATATTAATAGAATGCAAGAGATGATTTTAAGTTATGAAAATGGAATAAAGCAAAGTACAATCCTAAGAAACACAGAATTATTGTTAAGTAAAGTTATCGATAATTTAAATAATATCAACATTATAAATAATGATGAATTTTTGATAGGACTGCTGAAGAAGGAAGTTGATATGTATCGTGATCTATCAGCAGTGGGACTTGCGGCCGAGATGACGAGTCATGAATTTAACTCCTTAAACAAAGTAATTAGAGATAATGTTGATGCGTTATCTAAAGCACTTAAACCAACTCCTTTGGCGCCTATTATTCAGAGAGTTAATCAATCTTTTGCTTCATTAGAGCGGCTTCAAGCCAGAATGAGTCCCTTATACAGACAGTCAAGAAAAAGAGCAAAAGATATAAATTTAAGACTATTTATCGATGATCTACTGGAGTATTTTTCAACAGATATAAGAAAATACACAATTAAAATAGTTAATGAAGTGCCTGAAAATATAATAGTAAGAGAAATTGAGTCAGTATTATTTACTCCTATTGCCAATGTAGTATCGAATGCAATTTATTGGATGCTCAATCAAAATAAACGGGAAATTCATTTTTATTACTCTGGAACAAATCAAACATTGTTTATCCATGATACTGGCCAGGGGGTAAAAGAATCAGATGAGGCAAGGATTTTTGAACCATACTTTACCAAAAAAATGCAAGGTAGGGGTTTAGGATTATTTCTTTCAAGAGATACCTTAGAATCAAGGGGGCACTTCTTGTTTCTAGAAGATAACATTCATACCCTGAGAAATATTGGTGGAGCTTGTTTTGGTATTCAGTTTAATAAAGATTCGATACTACGAGAGGTGCAAAGATGAGTTCGACTGCAGAATTAACCTACATAAATAATATAGTTAAGGATTACTTTAATTCTATACTAATAATAGATGATGAATTGGATCTAAATGTAAGGGTTGTTGTAGAAGTGACTACAGACGCGGACATAAGCAATATTGATTATGGAGCTGTAGATCCGACACTTTTAGTTGCGTCGGAAGAAGAAAAGGGATTTCTTAAGGCGAGTATGGATGAGTCCGCCGCGGCAGCGGCTCCAGCAGTGCCCCAAAAAAAATATTCCTTACAGCCTGAGTCAGCAATACATGTACAATTAATGGAAGAGGGTTTTGCTACTACACCATTTAGGTATGATTCGACAATTGATGTTGCACAAGTTGAAGAAGTATTGGCAAGCTTACTTTCTACAATCAAGCTATTAATCGTTGACTGGGATTTAGAAAATTCCCAAATCAATGCTGTAGAGCCAGGAACGGCGGCTTCAGCAATATTACATAAGTATGCGAGTTTTGGTAAAGGTTTAAAGTGCGCTGTTATTTATACAGCATCCGATGATTTTGAGGGTATCATGGACTATTTATCAAAAAATAACTTGATAACAAAACGGAATGGTTATTTTTTCGAAAATATAAGTGATTCTGGACATAAGTTATTCGGGTTTATTATTTCCAAAAACCAATTTAAGCCGAGGGAAATCATTCCGGAAATCTCACAGAAGCTTTTGGCGGATAAAAGCTTGGTTCTTCATTTTATGGATACAGCTTCAAGAATCAATAATAACATAAGTAGGGCAATGCTAGAGTTTAGCGCCCCTTTTGAAAAGGTGATTTTTTCTCAAATACTTACTGCTAAGATCCAGGAAAATGAAATTGCTAGATTTTTAACTGATAAATTTTTAGGGCTTGTAATGGAAGGTGAGCAAGAAGACTATAAGTATAATTTTGTTGTTGAAAATAAAATTACGCGATTAAAGAATGTCACTAAGATTCAGATAGATGGATTTTCTTTTGATAAAATGGTGAAACTGATTTTTGAAATCGGATCGGATAAAACGAAAAAGCCCCTAATTAATTTGTTTAGAAATTCAGTTTTTGTATCACAACTAGTTAAAACAATCCAAGATCATCAGCATGATCTACAATCGCTAGAAGAAAAAATAATTGGATTAGTCGATAATTCGGAATTACAAAAAGATTTATTTCTTATAGTAATGCTTTGGGATGAGTTCTTGAATGAAAAAAATAATAATTCATTACAAGCGGATATAACAACTTCACTAACAAAATGTCCTTTTAATGAAGAAAATCTTAATAACATAAGCAACTTCTTTAATCTTAAGTTAAGTAGTCAATTCAAAAAGTTTATTTGGGAAAATAATGTAACCTCAATTATAGCAGAGTGGCTTTCAAATAGTGAAAGCAAGCCATATGATGATTTGAAAAATGATTTTTTTGGTAAGATTAGTGGTTTTGATATTGAAAAGGAAAAATTATTAGAGTTACTTGTTCTCTGGCCGGCGTATTTTGGAGGCGAGTCGGAATTTAGCATTTCTTATAAAAAACAAATTTATAATTTCACAAAATTGATGAAGTTCAATGAAAGTAAGAATAACCAAATTGAAACTGGAGCGATTTACCATAGGGTTGAGAACGAAACATATCTTTTGTGTATTACACCATATTGTGATACCTTTAATACGACAAAAGTTGATTCACATATTAAATTTTTGGTAGGTAGAATTGAACCAAATCCGATAGGGGAAAGTCTCAAAAATTCCGATACCCCTAACTGTTTTTATATGGCTGTTCCTTTTTCTGAAGAAAAAAAAGTAAAAATTATTAAATGGAATTTTTACGAAGTTACTACTCTGCATGAAAATGATGTGAAATCAGACAAACTGAATAAATTACTTTATTTACGTAAAGAGTACATTCAAAATGTTTTAAATCGATACATTGCATATCAGTCAAGAGCAGGGGTTGATGAATTGTTTTTCAAAGAATCAAGCTATATAAATAATTTTAAAAACTTTGTATGATTACTGAGGTAATTTTCATGGATTCCTTTAGTAAAGAAAAAAGAAGTCAAATAATGAGCAAGGTAAAGTCTAAAAATACAACGCCGGAACTAATAGTCCGGCGTCTTTTGCATAAAATGGGATATCGATTTAGACTACATAGAACCGATCTCCCTGGTAAGCCTGATATTGTTCTGCCAAAACATAAAAAGGTGATATTTGTCAACGGTTGTTTCTGGCACGGTCATAATAATTGCAAAAAGTCGCAACTACCCGAAACAAATAAGGAGTTTTGGGAAGATAAAATTAGTAGAAATATAAAACGTGATACAGAAAATATAATAAAACTCATTGAAATGGGCTGGGGGGTTCTTACTATTTGGGACTGTCAAACAAAGAAAAGGGATTTGGAAAAGCTAGCAATAATTATAGATAACTTCCTTAGAAAGTAATAGTTAGCTTTTATTAACCCCAAATCCAAATCCCTTAGAAAATTCTCCACTAGATTTCATTAATTTGTCTAAGGTGGTAACTTGAAAATGAATATAAACACAATAATTGGCTCAGAGTTGTTTGGAACTTACAGTAAAATTTCTAACGCTGTTAAGACAATTCAAAAAGAAGATAAAACGTTGGACGAAAAGAAAATTTTAATGACGGAATTGCGAAAACAAAATGAAGCTGTTCTTAAAAATTATAACGATGTGGCTGCAGAGTTTGCTCGTTCATTTATAAATAAGAATCAATTAAATGATGACCATATTATCGAAGCAAGAATCGGTAGTCCTACACCTTATGGTAACCAACCGAAGGATTATCTTTGGTCGGGAATCTCCATACACGCAGATAAATCCTTTAGTTTTCAATATTCATGGGTATTTCAAAAAGATCTTCTTGAAGTTACCTTTTGTTTTGGCTCAGGAGGTTCCTCAACAGGAAGAATTGATGCTTCTGTTAAAGAAAAAAAGGAAGCACAAATGAGAGCACTCGAACAACGGTTCATTAACATTCTTATGGAGGACAGATATAAGCCGATAGTCTTACGCTTATTAAAAGAAGAGGGCTTTGTTATAACCTCAGAATGGTTAAATTCAGGAGAAAAAATACAGGATATTGAGAGCTACGTATCCTATATTCGGACGAAAACCGGTTCAAAGACTGGAATAACTAAGTTCTTTAAACCGGATGAGCTTCTGAATGAAGGGTTCGATCTGGAAGCTAAATTATATCACTATTTCCATTTGTTTCTTCCAATCTGGGAACAGCTACACTTAAAGGATAAAGAAACAAACATTGGTGGTGAATCGATTGAAGTGGAAATATTTAACTACAAGCAAGACGACGATCAAATTTTTGGTGTTTTACAAAAAATGAAAAGATATATTAATCATCAAGGCTTCCAATATCCCGACAAACTAATTGAGAACTTCTACCTTTCCTTAAAAACAAAGCCTTTTGTTATCTTGGCTGGTATTTCCGGCACCGGAAAAACGAAGCTCATCCAAAAGTTCGCAGAAGCCCTGGGGGCAACAGAAGCGAATGGGCAGTTTACGCTTATTCCGGTTAGACCGGATTGGAATGACCCGTCCGATCTAATAGGTTACAAGGATCTGGGTGGAACATTCCGCCGCGGAAAATTAACCTACGTACTAGAAGCGGCATCTGAGCCGGAGAACCGGCAGAAACCCTACTTTGTTTGTTTAGATGAGATGAACCTAGCGAGAGTAGAGCACTATTTTAGCGATTTGCTCAGTATCTTAGAAACGCAGCGTTGGCAAGATGGGCACATTGTGACCGATAAAATTGTTACTGAAGATCAAGTAGGTAGCAATTTTGGTATCCCTGAAAATGTGTTCTTCATAGGTACGGTGAACATGGATGAAACCACGCATCCTTTTAGCAAAAAGGTATTGGACCGAGCCAATACCATCGAATTCAATCATATCCAACTCGACAGTTTTCATGGATTAGAAGATATTGTAGGTATTACGGAAGAAGAATCAGAGGCTGTGTACCCAGCGGCGAGTTTTTTGACCAGCGACTACTTACAGTTAAAGGACGCATACGCAAACAATAAAGATGTTGTCCAAAGAACTGTAGGTCAATTGGTAAGAATCAACACGATTCTTGAAAATATCCACTCGCACGTTGGTTTCCGTGTCAGGGATTCAATTTGTTTCTACTTGATATACAACGAACGGTTCTCTTTGATGACTACCGATGACGCAATGGATATGCAGATCATGCAGAAGATTCTACCCCGAATTCAGGGCAACAACTCAGCAGTGAAAAAGGTAATCATCGAGATCTTATTGCTCTGTATTACGGGTTCCACCGTTCAAAGCAAAGAATATTTGGATGGAGAAAGAGATGTTGAGAAGTTGTGGACTAAGCATGTAACCGAAAATAATGTCAAATATCCTCAATCCAGTAGGAAGCTTATCTACATGCTACGGAGGCTTGATGATGACGGATTCACTTCATTTTGGGTCTCTTAAAAAGAGCGTGATTCTCCTGCACATTGAAACGAATCTGTTTGATCTCTACTTAGAGGGGAAACCGTACCATCCAACGGTAGATATGCTCCGGCTACATCGGACAGAAGAGAGAGTGTGGGAGCAGGCGGATCTTCACGTATCTATTTACTCCGATCAATTGCAGGTTCTATCTATTGCTGTCTTTAATCCCAATCGTGGAGAGCTAGAGCCTTGGCAGAACGAACAAGCTTGCTTTCCGATCTTTTACGAGACGCAAACCTACAATTTATTGGTTGAGAAGAAGGCGGATATAGACTTATCTTTTTACCATGAAAATTATTCGTTGCGCGAGGCGGTATTGCCGAAGGGAAAGCGGGTTCTGTCAGGGAACTTGAATTTTCAGAATGAGATCGGATTTTCAGAGCTGGAATTGCGATCAAGCACTTCATCTCTATTGAGGATTAGGTTGGAAGTTTTCCCTGTGAAGATGGATTACAAGAGGGATTATCAGGTCATTCTTCAAGATGTGAATCACCAGATTCATAACCTGATCTTTGATTTCCTGCGCAAAACATATCAGTTAACGGGCCTGAAAGAGACGAAACAGCAAAGTTTAACGGAATATTTTACGATATTACGCTATCTTTTTGACCAACTTATAAAAGCTGTCCAACGGATAGGAGGCTCCCCTCACACGCAAATGCATCAGAGTCAACGCATTGTCCCAGCCGAGAGGGCAAAGAAAATTAATATCAAAACCTTACAGTACTTGAGTAAACATCCGCAGCAACTGGTCAAAGATCCCACGAACGGAATGGTTCGAGTCAGAGGCGAAAGATATGTTCCAACGCATGTGTTGGATACTCGAAGAGTCGTTAATTATGACACGCAGGAAAATCGTTTTGTTCGATGGGTGTTCCTCCGAATTGAGCGGAAGCTAAAAGACTTGTGGCAGTTACTAAAGGACCAGAAAAGACTAGAGGACCCTATGTTGGCTCAGACGATGACCCGTATGCAGAAGGAAGTTCGAAGGGTGCTTCAGTTTGATTTTTTACAAGTGGGAACTATGAAGCAAATGTCGGTTTCCCTAGTGATGCAGATGGCTCCAGGGTATCGAGAAGTATACAAGTACTACCTTATGCTGCTCAAAGGCCTCACCATTCAGGATGACTTATTCCGGTTGTCTTTGAAGGATTTAGCCACTCTTTATGAATATTGGTGCTTCCTTAAGATACATCAGTTGCTAAGTAACAAGTATGAGTTGGTCAGGCAAGACATCATAAAGTTAGATTATAGTGGGGTTTTCGTTAAACTTAAGAAATCTGCAGCGTCGACGGTGACTTACCGCAACCCGAAAAACGGAGAAATTTTTAAGCTGTTTTACAATCAAGCGCTTCGGGGACCGACGCTTACGCAGAAGCCGGATAACGTACTTACTCTTCGAAAAATGGAGACGTCTACGGAGTATAAGTACGTGTTTGATGCGAAGTATCGATTGAATCCTGCGGAGCCTGGGACACCTTATTATGCGACCTATGATGGGCTTCCAGGACCTGAAGAGGGCGATATCAACACGATGCATCGCTACCGGGACGCCATAGTTCATGCGGAGAAGGACTCGGAGCAGTTCGAGCGGACGATGTTTGGGGCGTATGTATTGTTTCCTTACCCGGATGAAAAGAAATATAGGGAGCATCGATTTTACAAAAGCATAAAGGTTGTTAATGTCGGGGCGTTTCCTTTTCTGCCGGGATCAACAAAATTGCTGGAAGAGTTTCTGGATGAGATTATTTTGGATAGTCCCGAAAATGCGTATGAGCGAGCCATTCGACCAAAAGGATCGAAAGAGTACTACGATAATAAGTATAGCGGGAAAAATGTACTGGTCGGTTGCATGAGTCGTGAGGAACAGTTGGAAGTAGCGCTAAAGTATAATTTTTATCATACTCCTCTTGAGAATATCACGAATCATAAGATACTTACACAATTGGAATATGTGGCGCTTTATCAATCAAAGAAGTTTTTCGGTAAGACTAATGAAATAGTAGGTGTTAGATACTATGGAAGAATAAGAGATTGGAAGATTGTTAAACGCGGTGAAATCACGGTAATTCCCTCAAAGCACAATCCTCTGGATAAGCTTTATGTAGTGTTCGAAATTGAGGAATGGGAAACAAGGGAAGAAATCATTCTCCCCGGTGGTCATGGAGTTCGGAGCATTGCTTTTACGTCAAAGTATATATTCGACCGCGCACAGGAAATAGCCGAATTGAAGCTGGAGAATGAGGAAGAGCTGCTTCTATGGCGTGAGGCGCGCAGAAGAGGTCGCGTGGAAGTGAAGTTAGATCATGAACATCTTGACTATGCAAAGAAGGTAATGAGCGTGAGCCTAAAGAGGCAACAATAGAAAGTAGACACCAAATGTTTATGTTGACGCCTTGTTGACGAACATCGTCAACAAGCATTAAAACAGGAACAAAACGAACAATACGCATTGGTTAAAACCCTTATAAATCAAGGGTTCTAAGCAACTAACACATAATCCAAACAACTCCCACATGCTCCCGCATACGGTACATGTGGAGTGTTCAGTGTTACTTAAATGGAAAGGGGCTTCCCATTAAGCCCCCTGCAATAATTCACCCATTCCCTGAGGGGGGGGGGGGGGGGGCGATGTTGTAGTGAATCTTGATAGAGCCATCTTGATGGACTTCTATCTTATCAATTACCTGATGGAGCAATTGCTTTAGAACTTGCTCATCGTCAATGTTAAGCTGTGCAAACAACGCAATTTTCTTCTGAAAGGCACGGAATTGCTCTTCCGTGTCTTTTTGTGTTTCGAGAACGGATTCCAATTCCGCTTTGCGTTTGGCAAGGGTTTGTTGTTCTGCCTGATTCCGTTGATTTTGAGCGGTAAACTGTTCAAGGGTTAGAGCTTGATTGGAGAAGAGGGTTATAAGCCCCTGAACATTCTTCTCTAGCTGTTCTTGTTGCTTATTCAGCTTGTTTAACTCTTTGATTAGAGCGGATTGTTTTAGACCAACATTCCCTTTTACTGCATCGAATAGCCTGTCCAATCTGACGTTACTGCCAATCAGTTCCTTTAGGTCATTCTTTACCGCCGCGAGTAACGCATTATAGCCGATAACGTGAGAAGAACAATAAGACTTCCCACGTTTTACGTACCCACAGCATACGTAAGCCCCGTTTTGCTTTTTTAACCTATCCTTACGATATGTCATGCCCTGACCACAATCAGGACACAGCATAAGATGCGCGAATAGGCTTTCTTGACCGTTGCTGTGGCTCTTTCCCCTTGATTTCATAAGGTCTTGTACGGCGTGGAAATCTTCCTTTGAAATCAGGGCGGGGTGGGCGTTCTCAAAGATAATCTGTTTATCTTCGGGGACTTTGACCCGTTCCTTAGTCATGTGGCTTACTATCTCTTCACGATGTTGGCATAGTGTTCCGGTGTAAGTGACGTTCGTCAAAATACACTTAATGGTTGACTGTTGCCAAACCATCCCCTGATTTCCTGCATTAGCCACCGTTCTAGGGGTGGGATAACCATGCTCGGTCAAGTAGTTACTGATTTTTTGCATCCCCCAACCGTCATGTAAATACCAGTTGAAAATGCTTTGCACTGTCGGGGCGGTCACTTCATCAGGAACAAGATTTCCATTCTCATCCCTCACGTAGCCGTATGCAGGTAAAGAAGCCTGATACTTTCCCCGTTTTGCACTCCCTTGTCTTCCTAGCTTGATTCTACGCGAGAAGGTAGCACTATCCTCTTCCGCCAATAAAGCCCGGATATTGAAGTTGAACTTACTTTGGCTTGAAGCAGAATCGTAATTATCTTCAGGAAGAATCAAACGAACTTTGGAACTTACGATAATGTCTGCCGTCTGCAAGTTTCCTACTAAATTCCGCCCAAGTCGAGAAACGGATTTAGCTATAACCGCATCAAACTTCTTCTTTTTCGCATCGGCAAGCAATCGTTGCATTTGTGCACGATTTTTGACTTTCAGCCCACTAATACCATTGTCGATGTAAGTACCTGCTACAGTCCAACCGTTTCGTGTAATCAAATCCATAGCATAAGCAATTTGATTATCAATACTATCTTTCTGTGCGTCCCTAGTCGTACTCACTCGTGCATAAATAACTACCTTCAAACTCATTTAACTTGCCATCCCTTCAGTGTCCTGTGAAGGAATGGTGTTTGCTCTATTTTCATCGTATTCAGGCTTGTTCAGCTTGTCAATGTGAGCCTTAATCATCGAAAGCAGAATATCCTCTAAGTTATTGCTTCCGTTAAATGCCCGTTCTACCTTCATGACTATCAACCCCTTCACAAATAATCGTCGTTCTATGTCAGCGATTCGTTGCGATGGGCTTTAATTTATACCCCAATTACTCATTATTGATTTCATAATGGAAATTCGTTTTGTTCAGATGCTAACTCGCTATTATCGCAGAATCTATCTACGTTAATTCCCCGATTTTCTATGAAAAAGGTTACCTTCGTTCTCTCTCCACTTTCCTGAACTAAATGAGCCGTTATTATCGGTTAATTAATGATTTTTCTTTATTTGTACAAGCCTTTGTTAATCCTGCCACCTGATTACTTATATTGTGACTGTAACCAATTCACAACTGAAAGGGGCGGTTCTCATGGAACGCTTATTCACTATTAAAGAAGCAATGGACATCTTGCAACTTTCGTACACAACGGTCTACGCCATGTGTAGTAACGGCACTCTGCCAAGTTGTAAGGTCGGCGGCTCGATTCGGATTCCTCAAGAGAGTCTAAGGAACTTTATTCTCAATAACACTACGGGAGGTAAGTAACATGAATGATATGAAGACATATCTTGGTCGGCTGTATTCCGCCGATGAAGTAGCGGAACTACTGAATATTGAAATGGTCACTTGCTACGAGTGGCTTGGTGACGGTCGGATTAAAGCAATGAAGTTGGGCGGCTCTTTATGGCGAGTGCGTGATGCTGACTTAAGAGCCTTTGTAGAACAGTCCATAAAAGATGGGAGACGCTAATCATGGGAAAACACTACACCATTTCTACAATCGCTCAGCGGCTGTCCGCTCATAGTAGAAGTCGCATGGTCACTGAGGACACCGTTTATAGGTGGATTCGGCAAGGAAGATTACAGGTCGAACGTATCACAGGCAATAACAGGGGCTATGGGAAAGTATCCGTATTGGGCTGAGGGGGAGCATTTGAAGTCCGTTCTCAATGAGATGGGTTATGACTCTAACAGGCTCTTTCCCGACAATGAGTAGCCGCTCCAAAGGTAAAGGACACAAAAAGCCCCTGCTGAGTCATGGCAGGGGCAATAAGAAAGGAAGCGTGTACCTACATTATAGGCAAGTCCTTTCGCAACTTATCAAATACATGGAACGACTACTAGGGTGTGAAGGTTATTTTTTTACCTTCAAATGTCACTAACTTATACCAACAACGAGGGAGAACAAGATGAAAGAGATGATGAGTCGCAAAGAAGCCGCCAAAGCTATAGGAGTCAGCCCTAGAACAATTCTAAGGGCTATACAAGCCCGTCAACTTGCCGCTAAGAAGATAGGTGAAGGTAAGACGTCAACCTATATTATCGAACGTAACAGACTCCCTGACCTTTTAACAGAATTTCTGTCTTTTTTATAGACAGAGATTCTATTTGTCACAAGTTGCATAACCATATCAGTCATAGCGTCTTGTCCCTAGACGTTGATACGAGGTGGGCACTTAGGAAATACCTTGAGGAACGGTCAGACGATAATGAAGCCCTATTCATTAGCAACAGGGAGAAGCGTATTAGTGTCAGAAGCGTTCAACACCTTTTAGAGCAACACGACCTTCACGCTCACCAACTACGCAACACGTTCATAACAGGGCTTGTCAGAGCGAATGAAGATATAGCGGTCATTCAATCCCTTAGCGGTCACAGTTCGGCAGATATGATTTTACGTTACTCCAAGCCTACTGAGGAAGACAAGCTAAGAGCCGTTGAGGGGCTGTATAAGGACTAATAGGAGCAGAGCCGCCCAAAGTTAAGGGTGGCTCTTTCATTATGCTCTACGGGGCTCGTATGGATTAGACCCCACCCAGTGCCGAATCATTTCAATTCCAACGTTCCAAGAGAGTTAAGGCTCATTTTGCCTACACAAAATTTTTCTGAAAATAGTGTACGCACAAAAAAATGTTTACATTTTATTCCTATCGTAATATCATCTAATTAAACGATTGATAAATTAGATGATTATTAAATTAGATGGGGAGGTTACTGCGACCTATGCAATTGGATAAGGTAGTCAGCTATCATAAGGCTCTTGCAGACCCTACAAGAATAAAAATTTTAATTCTGCTCGCTGACGGAGAACTTAATGGTCAAGTTTTGGCGGAAAAGCTATGTGTAACACCTGCAACAATAACTCACCATGCTACGAAACTGAGAGAAGCTAGTCTGATAAACGAGCGAAGGGATAAAAATACTATTTATTTTTCATTAAATCATTACTTCATCAAGAATAATGCCACCGCTACAGAAAATTTGATTTATCGAAAAGCTAATTCCAAAGGAGGTACGGACATTTTGCATGATGACTATAAGCGAATGAAGGACTCCGTCATTAAAAACTTCTTCACATCCGAAGGGAAATTGAAAAGTCTACCCGTTCAACTTAAGAAAAAACTTATTGTGTTGGAACATCTAGTATCCCAGTTGGAAAAGGGGCGGAAGTATAGCGAGAAGGAAATCAATGATTTTATTAAGGGTTTCCATGAAGATTTCGCAACGGTACGAAGAGAATTTATTATGCACCAATTCATGTTCAGGGAAAGCCAAGTTTACGAATTAAACCCACAAGAAATGTGGGCGAGGTGGGAGGTTCTGTCGTGACAACCATAGGTATTTTAGGAGTGGTTCACGATAATGAACTTAGGCGAAAGTATAATCTATCTTTGGAGTTCATAAAGGAGTTAATTTTAGAGTTTAATCCTGATGTTATTTGTGGTGAAGTACTTCCTAACAGTTGGGAACAATATAACAAGGACAGCACTCATCGAGGATACTGGGGAGAACCTGCGAGTGAATATTGGGATTTAATCTTTCCTCTGTGCGAAGAAGAGAAATATGAATTCGTACCCGTTGATTGGGTTGAACTTGATGTTTGGATGGATTTTGACCCATTTAATAGTTACGACGAACATCAAAGGCAAGAATTAAATGTTGAGTTAGAGCAATGGTTTCAAAGACAGCTTTCAACATGGGATTCAAGTGCTATTCCGTTAAATTCATTAGAATACGACACTATTACGAAACAGAAGTACGAATGGTTAGAACGGATTAATCCGCAAGCACATCTATTCAGGTGGGTATGTAGACACCTTATAATGATTCAGCGAATAAAAAACGCCATGAAGAAGCACTCAGGGAAACGAATCTTGTGCATTGTAGGTGCAGACCATAATCATGCGTTGTATGAAGGACTAATTGCAGAAAAGGAAATACAACTCGTATATCCTTTGAGAAAATAAAGAGAGCAAACACTATTCCTACGGACACATATATGTTTGTTGTCACTGTCCACTCGTCACATGTGGAGTGCGTTTGTTCCTTGGTAAGTATGGGTTTGTAAAAAACATTTTAGTCTGCCCATTACCAAATAAGTCTGCCGCTGAGCCGCCCGTAATCAGGCATTTACCCTGCTATTCGCAGTAGGCTGATAACAGGCTCTTAGCCGCCTCGCCCATCGCGGGAGCATCGGACCCGCCAGAGTCTCCAGGTCAAGCCGCGGCATGGCAGTTGATAGATTTTGTTTTCAGAGGTTACACTCTCGCTGTTGCAGTTAGAGGTAGCAAGTAATCGAGTTTCGGGAGAGATTCGATGAAACCCTGCGAGAACTACACAAGTCCGTAGATTATGTGAAATGGCTTTTAAATTAAAGGGTTCTTCAAGCGCGTACCAAATCTACTTTCGGTTATGGAAGGGGCGATTGGGGTAGACGAGAGCCTTGAGTTGTATGAGACGGTGGTCGACAGGCTAGCTGCAATACTCTGCCGTATGCAGCAAAGCTGAACTTTATACAAGTCATAAAAGCCAGCCCGATCCGCATATGCGAGATAGGCTGGCTTTTATAATCCGTTCGCTTGGTGGGCACAAATTTATCCCGACTACATCCCAAATGAATCATGGAACAATCTCAAAAACAGTGCCTCGATTAGGGTCGGCCACTTTCATCGAGCCATACACCCCTAAAAATAGCTGGGTTTGATTCAGATTTGTTCCTAAACTGACATAATAAGCGCCTTGAGACCCGAAATTATAATCAGTTTCAATTATATTGTAATCACTTTGTTTACAATCTGCTCTTATCTTGGTATAAGCCAAGACTCCCCCAACAGGAGGCGCTGCTTGCTTTCGAGCAAGATCGATAAAAACGACGCTCCCCATTAAATCAGGGATTTTATTCCCGCTGTAGGCCTGAACTCCTGTGAGTGCAGTTCCTCCAAACTTGCCCGGGCGGGGGTCTTCATGATAATAACTAATTAAAGGCAAAAGGCGTAGTACTGAAGTTTTCACGGCTTCGTCGAAATATGCAATATTTATCTCATTCAAAGTCGCATTTGCAGGGCAGCCTCTTGGTACTGAAGTAGGTAAATTACCTTCCCACCCTCGCCAGCCAAAGTTAATAAATCCTTCTTGGTCAGGTTCAGACCCCATAATAGAAGCTTGAATAAGCTGAGTAACCGGTATGGGTTTATAATGAACGAACGAAAAAATCGATTCTACCAGATCCTGTCCGACATTTCCTACGTATTTAATAAACGTATTGTTAACCCTTTGAAATGAAATGCCCGTTAGATTGCGTCCCCCTTTGACAATGACCGTAAGCATTTCCTGAATAGGTCCGGGCAGTTCATTAAAACGTGTAACAACGGTTGGATTATCGATAAGTGTATGTATGCCTACATCAATTTCAATGATTTTACCTGCGATTTCCATAATGTCTTGGCTTAAATTAAAGGGGTCATAGGCCGATCCTCCGTCTCCGATCGTGAAGACAAGCTTCCCTGTTTCAGGTGAAAAGCTTAAGCTGTTGACACCATTATGGTTTAAAAAGGGCCTTCTGATATTAAGTAATGCGCGCCGTTTTTGAGGTTGTCCGTTCGATTGTAGAATCCATTCTTCAACGGTATCAATATGATCATATTGTATTTCTCTATTTGTCCACTTTAGATTTATAGTTTGGGTATCACATGAGTTAGGCTTAAAAGATTCAGAAAAAGCAACTGGACCCTGGCTTCCCGCTACGGAGTAATGAAGATAGAACAATCCGTTAAAGTAAAATTGGGGGTGAAAAGCTAGACCGATCAGCCCTCGTTCATCGTATCCGCCGCTGGAGCCACCTAGCTTTAAGATGCGCTGGCGAATATCTAAAAAAGTCCCGAGAACTCCGTTTCTAATGTAATAGATTTCTCCGACCTGGGTTGCAATAAACAGGCTTTCGATGGAGTCACCCGGAAGAATCGTTGTTTTTACAACAGTAGGCATATTGATCCCACTAACTATAGGCCGTAGACGGACTTTAATTTTTTTCAACGAAATTACCCTCCCGGTTGTCGGTATCTTTTGTTTAGAATATGATAGGATCTGTTTTATTAGTACCGAGTTGAGGTTAGAGGGCTGAATGCGGGCCGAGCCTTCTTCATAATTCCGTTACAAAAGGCTTCTTTTCCGTCTTGATATAGATGGACATTATCAGGTATGGTTTGGTTAAATAGATTGTACGTGATGAGTCCTATGATCTCCGCCTTTTGAAAAATATCGTCATCCAAGCATAACGAATAGTTTGCACTGCTGATCCCCAAAAGAGATGAAAGAAGTGATATGCGATGGATTCAGAAATGATCATGCGTGAGCTTGAAGCTCTCGGCAAGGAACGTACCAAGAAAATTTATATATCCAATGGCGCTCGCGAACCACTGTTTGGCGTGTCTACAGGCGATATGAAGCCACTCGCGAGAAAAATCAAGATAAATCAACCCTTGGCTGAGCAGCTTTACGCAACCGGGAACTACGACGCAATGTACTTTGCGGGTGTGATTGCAGACCCAAAAGCAATGACCATGGCGGATTTTGAGCGGTGGATGGATACGGCTTATTTTTACATGCTGTCCGATTTTGTGGTTGCGGTAACCTTAGCTGAAGCAGATATTGCACAAGAAGTTGCCGATCAATGGAGCATAAGCGGTGAAGAGCTGAGGATGTCAGCGGGCTGGAGTTGTTACTGCTGGCTTTTGGGTAATCGCCCGGATCGTGAATTTTCCGAAAGTAAAATTGCCAGTATGCTCGAAACTGTGAAAAATAGGATTCACGATTCACCCGAACGAACGAAATACGCTATGAATAATTTTATATACACCGTGGGGACTTCCTATTTGCCACTCCACGATAAGGCGGTCGAAATCGCAAAGGCAGTAGGCCCGGTCGAAGTCCAAAAAGATAAAGCAAAAAGCAAGTTCCTAAATGCTTCCGATAATATTCAAAAGGTAGTAGTTAAAGGACAGCTTGGCTTCAAACGGAAGCATGTAAGGTGTTAATCTCGTTGGTTACTACACTGTGTGCACGGGTCATGTGGAGGCGGTAGTGTCGCGTGAGAAAATAAGCATTTAAACCACATTTATCAGCAAACTGAAATAACTGAAACGGAATGTTTATCCTTCAAGTCTCTCTTTATGAATAGTAGGTAAAATGTAGGAGTAAGAACAACACCCCCGACGTTCCGCAGAAGACGGACAGTCGGGGGCTTTGTTGCGAGAAGCAAGGATTCAACAGAGGCAACGGCTGCCGTCAGATTTATTTCCGCGAATCCGTAATGGCTGTTGTCTTAACATAACTGTCTTTCAAAACATAGAGAAGAGGTTTTTCAGATTGAACAGCGGCATCGTAAGCCGATACAACTGCATATTGGCTGCCTTGCAGATCTACATCCAGCTCCGTAACCTGATTGGCCTCGAGACTGATCTCTTCCGTCAATTGCTGATTGTTGCCGTTTAGCACCCTGATCTTCATTGACGAAGGGGAGTACAGGATCAAATGCAAAGTATTGTATTTTGCTCCAAAGTTAAATTTCAGGTTAGGCGATCCGTCATACCAACCCAACCCCACGTTTTCCGCCGTAAAGGCATAGGCCCCATCATACTGATGATTGCCGAAAACTAGTTGTTTTTTGTCAATCAAATCGTAAAACTTCTCGCTCCAATTGTCCACTTTCACCTCCTTGGAATACAACGTAAGGTTGCTGCTCTCACGCATGCCGACGGTTTGCGTGGAGGCCTCCCATGTGATCGGAATTTCAAAGGCGTTGGCAACTACCCGAAGAGGCAAATAGGTCGTTCCGTTATAAGTGATCGGAAGCACTTGCTTGCCAGTATCGTCGAGAGGCTGCCAAGACTTGCCGTCCAGGCGGAATTTGATCTCTGAGTTGAGGTATGCTTTAATCTCGGTGAGATTGCTGGCGGCGTACGCTCCGGCCGAAAGCGAGAGCATGGCGGTGATGACGAGCAACAGAATAACACGTGTTTTCTTCATCAATTATCTTCCTCCAAGGTTTTTGATTGAAACTGTATGACAGAGCATAACAGAATAAGCGCTTCAAAAGCGTTTCAAAATGGGCAATAGCAAGGGAAGCGCTTTTGAAGCGCTCTTTGCTTTAGAATAGTCCGAAGGCGCAAGTCAAGTATTGAAGAATCCTGGTTTCAACCGAAAGGAGCCTCAATATGTTTGCTAAAAAATTGTTTTATGCTGCTTTCTATGTGGCCGTGCTGCTGGCTTGTATCAATCCGCTTCAACCCGCTAGGGCGCTTGATCTTCAGATAAATCCGGATTTAAGAATAGAGGCCAATCCGAGTATTAACATAAACCTGTATCTGCCAGGTTCAAACGGCGTGGAGCGATGGGCGTTTGAAACAGGTGGGAGGATCAGCTCGTCTTCGCCTGCAATCAGTATAGACGGCACTGTTTACATTGGATCTACAGACGGGAATCTCTATGCAGTCGATAAAAAGGGAAAAAAGAAGTGGGAGTTCCCAACAGAAGCTGCCGTCTACTCTTCGCCGGCAATTAGCGCAGACAACACCGTATATGTCGGATCTGGGGTCCATCTGTATGCAGTCGCTCCTGACGGAAAGCTGAAGTGGAAGTTCGAAGCAGGAGATGTCCTATATTCCACGGCAGCTTTTGGTGAAGACGGTACTATCTACGTTGAATGTGAGGATGGAAAGCTCTACGCGCTTAAACCTGACGGAACGAAGAAATGGGAGTTCGTATCAGGAGGTGGAATGAGTGGCAAACCTGCGATCGATTCTAATGGCACCATCTACGTAGGTTCCCGCGATAAGAAGCTGTATGCGATCAATCCGAATGGAACGAAGAAGTGGGAATTTACAACAAATAATGAAGTGAAGACCTCGCCGGCGATCGGAAAAGACGGTACCGTCTATATTGCTTCAGGTGCAGAGAGACTGTATGCGATCAAGCCGGATGGAATGAAGAAATGGGAATATCCCTTGGATAAAAAACTATATGGTGGCAATTCCTACTCATCCCCAACAATAGGTTCCGACGGCACTATCTATGTTGGCTCGGGCGGCTCGGGTATTTATGCAATCAAGCCCGACGGAACGAAGAAGTGGAAATTCGATTCGGATGGCATTGTCATAACCACACCTGCAGTCGGCGCAGACGGAATCATCTATGTTGGATCGGCCGATACGAAGCTCTATGCGATTAAAACGGATGGAACGAAGAAATGGGAGTTCAGAACCGGTGGCCAGATCATTGCCGCAGCGGTGGTCGGTTCTGACGGAGCGGTATATATTGGATCTGGTGACAACAAATTGTATGCCATCGGCATGGTACATGTTAACGGTGTAAATCTGAATAAAACCACGCTCAAATTGGACGCCGGGCAAAGCGAGACGCTGCAGGCGATAATTGTCCCAGGCAATGCTTCCTATCAAGAAATCGTATGGTCGACCAGTGACGATCGCATTGCCAAAGTGGACGTTACAGGCAAAGTAGCGGGCATCGCGGCAGGCCAGGCTACGATTACTGCACTCTCAGAAGATGGAGGATATTACAAACAATGCGTTGTGACTGTATCCGCAATAAACGATCATTCTCCTGCTCCTGCAAGCCATCCTCCTTCTCCTCAGACGGATGAGGTGAGCCTGACGGACATTGCAGGGCATAAGTTGGGCTCGGAAATCGCCAAAGCAGTGACGCTCGGCATCGTTTTCGGTTATCCGGACGGCACGTTTCGGCCCGAAGAGAACGTGACTAGAGCCGAGTTCGTCAGTATGATCGTCAGAGGGTTGCCCCCGGGAGAGGAGGGAACGCCGCTTACCTTCAAAGATAAGGGTAAAATCGAAGCCTGGGCGTTGAAAGCAGTGCAGCAGGTGATGAAGCTCGGCATTATCGAAGGGTACGAAGACGGTACATTCCGGCCCGATGCGAACATTACCCATGCGGAAATGATCACGATGGTTATTCGCGCCTCTGGCCTCCCTACGGCCAATCATGTGCCGCACACCAGCTTCTCCGACGATGCGGACATTCCGAAATGGGCGATGTCCGCCGTTTCTAAAGCCGAAGATACTGGCATCATCAATGCCAGGGATATCCGGGACGGCAGATTTGCGCCGCAAGCGATGTCCACCCGTGCGGAAGCCGCGTCGGCCATCGTCCGCATGCTGGAGGTTCGCAACTAGAAATCTTCGTCAGTATGATGTAGAGCCTTTGCCACCGTCAAAGGCTTTTTTTTATCTGCTTTGTCGAAAGGAATTTCCGCACAATAAGCGAATACAATTGACAATAGTCCAATTGACGATTGGAGGAGAGCCGTTTGGCAGGCTTCAGTTTTCAGTTGTTAGGCAGTTTGAAATTAACCCTCGACGGCGAAGAGCTATCGGAAATCCCCGGCAAAAAAGCCGCACTGCTGCTGGCATACTTGATCCTAGCTATTGATGCGTCTCCCAGCAGAAGGCAAATCGCTTTTCATTTCTGGCCCGACTCCACCGAGAAGCAGGCATTATCCAACTTGCGGAAGCTTCTTCACGATCTTCGGGATTCCGTTCCGAGAATCAATCGCTATCTGAAGATCACGCCCGCATCTATCCGTCTGAATCCTGAATTTCCCTTGTATTCGGACGTGCGTGAGTTCGAACAGGCGGCGCAAGGAACAACCATGCATGAGCTGTGCAGAGCGGAAGAGCTGTATAGAGGAGAACTGCTGCCGGGGTTCGGCGAGGAATGGCTCGCGCTGAGACGGGACCAGTTAGCGCAAACGTATGTGACCGCGCTCGACAAGCTCGTATTCGCTCTGCAACGTCAGCGGGAGTATGCGTCGGCTCTGTTTTTCGCACAAAAGCTGCTTGGTCAGGATCTGTTAAGGGAGGAAACGTACCGTACGGTAATGCGGCTGCACGCCTTGAATAAAGATATGGCGGGCGTTGTGCAAACATTTCGAAAGCTGCAGGGTGTTCTGTATGCCGAGCTCGGAATTGAACCTTCGGAGGAGACACAGCTTTTGTATGAAGGACTGACGAAAAACGGAATCGGGATGTACAAGGACTTGCAAAGCAAAGTCCCGCTGATCGGCAGAATAAGCGAATGGGAACGCTTGCTGGGCGCCTGGAAACAAATCGCGGCCGGCGGAAACGCCCTGCTTCTCTTGAAGGGAGAGGCGGGAATAGGCAAAACCCGATTGGCCATGGAGTTTAAGTCATGCTTGGATAGCCTGGGGATTCAAACCGCTTTTGCCGG
The DNA here is from genome assembly GCF_022458865.1 of Paenibacillus periandrae. Classification (GTDB taxonomy): domain Bacteria; phylum Bacillota; class Bacilli; order Paenibacillales; family NBRC-103111; genus Paenibacillus_S; species Paenibacillus_S periandrae. The sequence continues at coordinate 20,485 of NZ_JAJNMU010000052.1, forward strand.
CTGCTATCCGTCGGTCAGGTCGCTATCCTATAGGCCGGTAACCAACTGGCTCCGGAGCCTTCCGCTGCCGAAGCTCGGTTCGATATGGCTGTCCGAATTGGCGCGTCTGCTTCCCGAGCTGCTGGAGCAATATCCGGACTTGTCGAAGCCGTCTCCGATTCAAGAGAAATGGCAATTGAACCAATGGTTCGAAGCGATCGAACGGATGCTGTTGGCCAGCGAGCCGCTGATGCTTCTCCTTGACGATATCCAGTGGTGCGACGAAGAGACGCTACAGTTTCTGTCCTACCTGATCGGCGGCGATTGCAAAGCCAGACTGCTTTTGGTGGCGACGATGAGAACGGACGAAGATGCAGGAGATGCCGTTGCGCGTGTTCTGGGTGAACTTCGATCCGAGCGGAAGCTGATCGAGATCGAGCTGGCTCCGCTGAGCCGGGACGAAACGACCCGCTTGGCGGTCGAAACGATTGGCGATGCGCTGGCGGATCGCCATTCCGCGAATTTGTACAGGGAAACCGGTGGAAATCCGCTTTTTATTGTGGAAACATTGCGGGAGTGGCAAACGAACGGGGACAGCAGCGAATTCCGGCTGCCGCAAGTGGCGAAATCCGTTATTGAGAATCGGTTGATCAGGCTATCGCCGGTCAACAGCAAGCTTGTATCAACCATCGCAGCCGTCGGAAGGCCCGTTACCGCAGCACAATTGGTGAAGATAACGGACCTGGAAGAGGAAGCGATTCTAGCGCGTACGGAACGGTTGATGCAATTGAAAATATTGCAGGAGACGGGGGGTGGGAGTTATGGATTCACTCATGACATCGTCAAGGAAACCGCGTATAAGCTGAATAATGAGAGCAGGAGGCGCAGGTGTCACCGGCAAATCGCGGAAGGTCTGCTTGCCTGCCATCGCGTGCAGATCGAACCGGTCGCCGGGGAAATCGCCTATCATTACGAGCTTGCGGGGATGGATCGAGAGGCCATTGCCTACTATGAATTGGCCGCTACAGAGTCGGAAAAGATCTATGCCAATGAGACGAGAATCAATTATTATCGGAAGCTCATCAGGCTGTTGATACCTAAACAGACTTTGACCATTCTGATGAAGCTCGGCGACGCTTTGATTGTGACGGGAGATTGGAATGAGGCGGAGAAGACTTACAAGCACTGGCTTGAACATTACGGATACTTGGTTACGCTCAATGAGCGGTCTTATTGTGATGCCGCGCTTGGCAACTGCTTACGAATGATGGGCAAATATGAGGAAGCCGGATTTCATCTGGAACGGGCGTCTTACCACTTCAAGCTGACGGAGGACTACGACGGTCTCGGCTTCGCATTCGGAATGCTCGGTATTTTGCATTACTTTATGGCAAGCTACGATAAGTCGCTTCAATACTTCTTGGAGAGAATGGAATTGCCCCGTACCGGAAAACAAACGCAAACGCAGGACGATGTCCGGTTCCTCGGTATGATCGGCTTTCTGCATTATGACCAGAGCGAGTACGACCAAGCGATTTATTGGTTTCAGAGACAAATCGGTCTTGCCACGGAAATCCGCGACGCTCTTTTCGTCGGGGAGGCAATGGGCGGATTAGCGTTGGTTTATTTTGAGACCGACGATATGGATCTCGCTTACGACTGCATCGTTGAGAAGCTGGAGATCAGCAAGTCGATCGGGGCAAAAATGGGCTTCGCGATGGCGGTTGGCATGCTGGGCAAATATTACTATTTGCTCGGTTCCCGCCTGCAAGCGGAACAATGCATCGCCTTCTGCCTTGAAGAAGCGGTGCGTATTCAGGACTGGCATATTGTCGCCGTTGTTCTTGGCATTGAAGGCTGCAATCTGATGGAGCAGCACCGATATGAGGAGGCCGGCCGATGGATCGAACGTTCGGCGAGGCTGACCAAGCAGCTTCGTATCCCTTTCTTCGAATGCGAGGCGCTCTATTTCACGAGCCTATTAATGGAGCGGCAAAATCAACTGGAAGGTTGCGCGGAGGTTACTGATGAGGCGCTGAAGCTCGCCGTTCGGCTCAAACGGCGTGACTTGCAGGTCAAGCTTCTTGTGCAGCAGCTGCATCTGAAAACGCGCTTGGGACAGATCAGCCTTGGCAAGGCATTGGATGAGCTGCAGCGCATGACGGAACAACACGCCGGTGAGCAGGAACAGGCTGCCGTTCGCTTCATGATGTGGCGGCTGGAGCCTGACTCGGACGTACTTCGGGCTGCCGCGTACTCCTTGAACGAAGTTCTGTTCAGAAAGTCGGGCAAACAAGAATATTTAGGACGTTTGCGCGAGCTTGCTGGTTTCGACCAAGTCACCGCAGCGCGTCCAATGCCGAAGCTTGCAGCGGAGGCCGTGTGGCAGAGACCGATTTCCAAGGACATGTTGGTGAATATCGATCGTTTTCTAATGCTTGAGTGATTCGGACGGGAGCACTGTCAACCAAATTTTGGGAACCCACTGTCTGCGGGGCGTAATTCGTCCCCTGTATTTATGACTTGTTGCCATTCTGAAAAGTACCCATAAATAAAATTGTGTGATCGCCACGTACTTTCTTAATAGGAAGCAAAGTGGCGATTTATTTGTTTAGCCCTTTTTGAACAGATACGAATATGCATTCACTGACATTCAGTTGCCTAAACGGTTTTCGAAAAAGCATTACATGATTCGACAAAAATAATAGAAATATAAAAGAATTTACTTTTTCCCACTTTGCATAAAAGCTAGAATCTGATAGAATATAAAGAAATACGATAGATTTAGTGCGAATTAAAAGGAGGCACCTTTCCATGCAAAAACTGATGCTTGATTCCATACACGAAATGACGCATCTGGATCAACTCGAGGCTGAAGCGATTTATATTATACGAGAAGTAGCGGCGGAGTGTGAAAATCCCGTGATGCTGTATTCGATCGGGAAGGATAGTTCCGTGATGCTGCATTTGGCGCTGAAAGCCTTTTATCCCGAGAAGCCGCCATTTCCTTTCATGCATATTGATACGACGTGGAAGTTCAAAGAAATGATTGAATTCCGCGATCGCAAAGCGAAAGAATTCGGAATCAACATGATTGTTCACTCGAATCAGGAAGGTATTAAACAAGGGATTAACCCAATGGATCATGGTTCTGCGTATACCGATATTATGAAAACCCAAGCATTAAAAGAGGGATTGGACAAATACGGATTTACGGCTGCATTCGGCGGTGGAAGACGTGACGAGGAAAAGTCGCGTGCGAAAGAGCGGATTTTTTCATTCCGCAATAAGAATCATGCGTGGGATCCGAAAAACCAACGTCCGGAAATGTGGAAGCTTTTTAACACAAGAATTAATAAAGGTGAAAGCATTCGCGTCTTCCCAATATCCAATTGGACAGAAAAAGATATCTGGCAATACATTCGAAGAGAAAATATTGATATTGTGCCTCTTTATTTTGCAAAAGAAAGACCCGTCGTCAATCGCGATGGACATATGGTCATGGTGGATGATGATCGGTTGAAGCTCGAGCCTAATGAGAAGGTTGAAATGAAGAAGATGCGGTTCCGCACATTAGGCTGTTATCCGCTTACTGGCGGTGCCGAGTCGGAGGCGGATACGCTAGATGCCATTATCGAAGAAACGCTTGGTGCGGTTTCATCCGAACGGACAACTCGGGTTATTGACCAAGAGGCGGCTGGAAGCATGGAGAGACGTAAACGGGAGGGCTATTTTTAATATGAAAAGTCTGCTTAAATTTATTACATGTGGAAGTGTAGACGACGGTAAATCTACCCTGATTGGACATATGCTTTACGAGGCAAAGCTTTTGTTCGCCGACCAAGAAAAAGCATTAGAGCTGGATAGCAGGCTCGGCAGTCGCGGCGGAAAAATTGACTATTCCCTGCTTCTTGATGGATTGATGGCCGAGCGTGAACAAGGAATCACGATTGATGTGGCATATCGGTATTTTACGACGGATCACCGTTCATTCATTGTAGCGGACACACCGGGGCATGAAGAATATACACGTAACATGGCAGTAGGCGCATCCTTTGCGGAATTGGCCATCATTCTTGTGGACGCAACCAAAGGGGTCATTACCCAAACCAAACGCCATACCCGGATTTGCGCACTCATGGGGATTAAACATCTTGTATTAGCTGTAAACAAAATGGATTTAGTTCATTTTGATCAAAAGATATTTGATGATATCAAAGAAGATTTCTCCCGAACGGCAGCTGAATTTCATTTTCAAAGCATACAGGTCATTCCTGTTTCTGCCACTGAAGGGGATAACATTACCAAAAAGTCACAACATACTCCTTGGTATGCGGGTCTTCCTTTGTTGTCATATTTAGAAAATGTGGATGTTCTTGATGCCAGCAATACGAAGCATTTTATGATGCCCATTCAGCGTGTATGTCGACCGGACCATACGTTTCGCGGTTTCCAAGGCCAGATTGAGGCTGGGAGCATCGCAGTTGGCGATGAGTTGACGACTCTACCTAGTCGTGAGAAAGCGAAAGTCAAACGTATTTTAGTGACAGATCAAGACAGGGACTTAGCCTTTGCTGGACAACCCGTAACCATTCAATTGGACCGTGAAGTCGACGTTTCGCGGGGCTGTGTATTTACGAAAGACAATCAAATCCAAGAGGCTGATAGCTTTGCCGCGACGATTCTTTGGATGGATGATTCTGTACTGACTCCCGGTAAAAATTATTTGGTCAAAGTAGGAACGAAAGTCCTGCCCGGTACCGTGACGGCAATTAAGCATAAAATCGATATTAATACTGGAAATACGGTTCCAACCGATCATATTGTCAAAAATGAAGTGGCACGATGTGAATTTGCTTTATCGGACAACATCGTTTTTGATTCCTTTGAACAAAATAAAAGCATTGGCGGATTTATTCTGATCGATCGTGTAACCAATATGACATCCGCTTGCGGAGTCATTGACGAAGCTCTTCAAGGATCTGATAGTTTGGTAGGGCTAGATACGGAAATCACCAGAGATGTTCGTGCTCAGCAAAAAGGTCAAAATCCATTAACCCTCTGGTTCACCGGTACGGTTCCGGATAACTCAACGCTTGCGAAGGAAGTCGAAAAACGTTTGGTATCGACAGGCCACCATACCATGTTACTGGGGAATGGCCAGGGAGAATCGTTGCAGCGATTAGCGGAAGTTGCAAAATTGATGAACGATGCGGGACTTATCGCATTGGTATCGAATGATTCCTCGATCGAAAACGACCGTGAAACCGTGCGAGACATCATTGGCAAAGAATATATTGAAGTTTATGTAAATAGACCGCTTGCAGGCAGTTTGAGTACAAATGATACACCTGGAAACCTGGAAATCGAAATCGATACAAGCAGGTTATCAATCGAAGAAGCTGCAAATTATGTAGTGAAACGAATTATCAGATATTTAATCAATGAGAGTAGTCGTGGGCAATTCCTTAATTTCTAATGCGAGCATAACCCGTTTTTGATAGCGCAATCGAGCAGGAAGTGAAAGTCTCCCGTACACATGCTTAGAAAAATCGATTCAACGAAATAGTCCTTGAAGCATAGTATCCCTACATCATCGTGAATAGTGATGTAGGGATATTTTTGGTATCCGCGGCAATCCTTAGAGCGTACGGAACGGAATAACCGGATTTCTTCATTTTAAAAAAAGAAGAGATCGCAGTTCTAGTCAGTACGCTGATTCCCACTGTTCTGGTTCATGGATTTTTTGATATTTATGCGATGATTAAATTTCAAGGGACATGAAATAGTGTTAAACATTATTCTTATCCAAAAATATTTTATAAAGAAATGCGCGGAGAGTAGATCAAAAGCCTATTTGGTCAAAAAATATCGATCTCCACAGGAAATTACAATTTCTTCTTCAACTGTATGTCGTATTGCCGAAGCAAGTGAAGGCTTCCCTTTAAATATTCAGACTCTTCCTCAGTAAGCTCTTCCTTCGACCCATCCAAATATGTAATATAGGCAGACTCATTTGTAGCTTCAGTGGCGCTCCATTCCCTTCCAAGAAGGTTGTCCAAACTCACCCCAAAAAAATCTGCCAATGCAATAAGCGTATTAAAATCTGGTTCTCGGGTGCCTTGTTCGTAATTAGCGATCTGCCCTCGGGATAGTTTCATCCGTGCTGCAAGCTCATATTGGCTAATCCCTAATTTGTTTCTCAGTTCTGCTAATCGTTTACCGAACAATGGTAATCACCTCTCATCCATTATAAGGAACAGGAATCTGTTGGTACTATAATGGACACGATAAGTTTCTTTTATGCTTGACGTATGGAGGATAAGGAGATACATTAGATAATATGGAAACAATATGTTTCTACTATTAGGGAGTGATTTAACCGCTATTGGTTAATGGGCAAAAGATGCGTATTCATTCAACTTAAATAGACACATAAAGTTTCTAGTTCCAATTCATAGATTGGGGGAGAGTGTCATTCGAGAAAATTTTATTAAATATGACCAATTTTTAGTAGAGGAAAATGTCCTCATTCAAAGAATCGGAGTATGCAAAGAGTTTATTGAAGTTCTTTTAAAATATATATCAGGTAAATCCGATTCTATCCGTATACTAACAGCAGAGGACATCGTTAATGCGGTTCATGCTATGAGTCAGGATTTAGATACAGAGTTACTTCATGTCAGGCTAGAGAAAAGCTTATTGGAAAATAAGATTAAAAATTTAGAAGCTAATTGTGACTAATCTCTCTTAAGACACATTAATGGTGAAGGTGTAAGCGAATAATTCGGTTATATGAAGGAAACCAATTCTTGTTAATTAATAAGAGCGCCACACCAATGGATGGACTAGCCAAATTCATCATTCCAGATAGTATTGCCAAAGCGCTAGATGTGTTAACTACGGAATGAGACTACATTATAGGATTAACGACCCGATGTTGTTATCAATCGAATGCAAAGATCCATTTTTCATGGTATTCTGAAAAGAAATGGAGGTGTCAGGTATGGAAAGAAGTGACGATTTAAAAAAGCTAATAAAGTTAACGGGAGAACGGGCAAAGCTTGATGCCAAAGCGAATGGAACTTATGTGGTTTATAAAGATTTAGCGGGCAAATTGGTGAAGGAGTATGCGGATGGGTTAAAGGAAGTTCTACCAGATGAGAATCAAGAATATGTCTGAACCGAAAACAACGATGTTTGTTTTTGCTGGAAACAATGGCAGTGGAAAAAGCACGGTACGCAATTTAATAATTGATCGAATTGGGATTAGTGTGAACATTGATCCGGATGCTTTAGCACGGCGCATCAATCCATTATACCCCGAAACTGCTCGGGTTTCTGCTGGGAAGGAAGCGATCCGTTTAGCTCGAGACTGTATACAAAATCATCGGGATTTTTCAATTGAAACCACTTTGTCTGGAGGGTATGCAATAAGGCTCATGCAGGAAGCAAGAGCGAAAAATTTTGAAATTACCATGTTTTATGTCGGTCTCGGAGATCCGAATTTAAATATTGAGCGTGTTGCCATTCGTGTTCGAAATGGAGGACATCACATCCCTTCCAAGGACATATTGAATCGTCATCATTCTTCAATTCAGAATCTGCTTAATCATTTGTATTTGGCGAATGACTTACTCGTCATCGACAATAGTGCTCTGAATGGGGAGATCGTTCTTGAAGCAGCTAATGGTAAGCTGAAGTACCAAGATCCTAAACTGCCAGAGTGGGTCTTGCCAATTCGAAGCCAATTAGATTTGCCATGACTCGAGTCATCCTACACTAAAGTAGTACGTTTCGGGTTGTTTCTATAAGCAACAATACTGCTAAAACCCCTCATTCCTTTTGAGGAATTGAGGGGCTATCTTACATGCATGAAAAATTAATGTATTAAGATTTTTGTACGAAAAACCAAACGCCGAGCTTTACTGAAGTCTTTAGGGAGTATTTGATCCCGTTCTTATTGACGGAGAAGTCCAAATCAGATACATTCTCACCTTCGAGACCTAGATCTGTGATAATAGCCGAAATTTCTGATACCTCTCCAGATGCATCCGTTTTTCCATCCCCTACCCCAGCTATGAAAACTTCGCGCACACTCCCATCTTTTTGATTGATAACTCCGTTTAATATCAGATTATTAGTAAATTTCACTTGAAAATTATCCGGAGCCTGAACCCCGAGATCAATCTTGTTAATTTGGTGTGAAAACCCAATTTGGTTTGCGAATGCATTAAACGCTTGTTTGAAATGTTCGATGCTGGGACTAACAGAACTAATTTTCCCCTCTTGTGCGAGCATTTTAGTAACTGTTTCATAATCTCTGAAATTTTTAGCAGCTTTAGCTTTAGCTGCCTGTGGTGATCCGCCTTCAAATTTGAATAAAATTTCATTTATATCTTTTGCACCGGATAAAGCTACCCCTCTTTGAGTGAGTGGAAATCTGACTATTCCCAGGAATTGTCCGGAAGTAGAAGAGGCATTTGTATTTGTGTCATGAAAGTATAGCCAGACGAATTCGAAACCCTTCGAATCCTTTCGTATATTTTCATAAATTTGATAGAATTCAGCTTCGGTAGCGGCATCAGTCATAACTCTGACACCTCTGCCGGGTCCTTTCTTACTTTTATTATCTTCAAAAATTGAATAGGGTACTGCTTTTGGAGCTTCTTTAACGGGAGGCTGATTGGATGCGGCGGTTTCAACATTCATTCCATTTGCGATAGCTGGAGCTTCGGGTGAAGCAGGCGCTGCAATTATAGCCACTATCACTAGCGTTGCATTAAACTGATCGATCTCAACAGTTGGAATATTCTGAACAATGTTCGGGCTCAGTTTGCCAAAAAGTTGATCTTCACTTAGAGGTAGCCTGTACATTTGGTATATTATGTAATTTATAGATTTAGGGGATCGATGAAGGGATCAGCAACGTTTGCTTTGCCTTCCTGCCGATGAACGAAGGGGCTTGTAATGAATACGAGC
>NZ_JAJNMU010000053.1 GCF_022458865.1 Paenibacillus periandrae
ATATATCCAGTATTACAACCACAAACGCATAAAGGCAAAACTAAAGGGCATGAGCCCGGTACAATACCGGATTCACACCCATAAGGGAGCCTAATATATATTGTCTAACTTTTTGGGGTCACTTCACGGCTGGCTGGTTCCTTTATGCTTAGGAGTGACCTTCTTTGTCCTCATGGACGTTTGTTTTGCTGCGTTCCAAGATGAATTGCTCGCGGTATTCTCCCGGTGTCAAGCCGGTAACCTTTTTAAAAATGCGGATAAAGCTGTGCGAGTTGGAGTAACCGACTTTTTCGGCAATGTGAACGACTTTCGCATTTCCCTCCTCCAGCAGCTGCTTAGCTTTATTCATTCGCAATTGAATCAGATAATCGGTAAAATTGCTCTCCGTATGTTCTTTAAATATTTTGCTCAAGTAAGGCACACTCAACTGGAATATATCCGCGATCCTATTCATAGAAAGATCGCTTTGCATATAATGTCTCGAAATATATTCCAGAATACGGGTGATGGTCTCGTTGCTTCCTCGAGCGTTCCGTTTTTCGGAAATACGCTCCAGCAGATCTGTGAAAAAACCGGTAATATCCCGTTTAATTTCAACCGCATCTTCGGCGAGCTCGACTTTTTCGTACAGCTTGGCAGTTCCACCGGTGAGCAGGTCGACATCAAGTCCGATATCCGAACCGATTTTTAAGGCGCGGTGCACTAGCTGCAAGCATATTTGCTTTAGCATCTTGGGAGGAATGTTCTCCTGCAGCGTCCTTTGGAACAAAAGCTCCAGCTGCTTGTAAACGGACCCGGCATCTGCTGCTTTTACCGCATTCATCACCGCTTCTTCCAGGTCAAAAAGCCGATAAAAATGTTGGCTGTTGAAATCCTCTATATCTTCGATCGAAATGACTTGATTGGCTCCAAGCAGCATCCGGTATTGAAGCGCTTCATTCGCTTCGTGATAAGACTTTTGCAAATCCGCCAATTCCTCGTATTGTCTTCCGATACCAATTGAAACCGTCTTCCTGAATTGTTCCTGAACGAAAGTCTTGATCAAATCAGCAGCCGATAAGGCTCGAAGCATGTTTGATTGCGGATCTGCTTGTTCGAAGCTAATAATCATGACGACACGCCCGTCGAACATCTCTACGGCCATTCCGTAACTTTCTGTATTGATCAACTCCTCAGCCACGTTACACAAGGCATATGAATAAAGCTGCAAATCTTTAGTGGGAATCCGGGATTTATAATCGAGTTCCGCCGACAATACGATATAGTGAGAGGGGAGGAGACGGATACCGAGCCAATCCAGAGAAGGTTTTACATCCTTATACTGAGTCCGGTAACCCATCAACATGTCGGAGACAAGTCTCCACTTCATAGCGGGTATATTTTGCCGCACTTGCAATTGTATACTGTCGTGCTCCAGAAGAAAGCTGTCAAACAACCCCTCCGCCGCTTCAAGATTACCGTCCAGCTCCTCGTTTTTACGTTCAGCGCCCGTATTCTTCCGGGAATTCAACTGTTTATTAATCGAGCGGACAAAGCTTTCAAACGGTCGATATGTAACGGCGTTAACCATAAATACGGCCACGATCGCCGCAATGAACATAAACAGAGAGATGATTAGCAACCAGTTGCGGACGGCCAGCAGTTCACGGTCCAGTTGCAGGCTCGGAATTATACTTACGTATTTCCATCCCGTATAGCCAGAGGAAGCATAGAAAATCAAACTTGGAACGTCGTCCACCGTCTCTGTAAAGTTTCCTTCTCCGCTTCTGCTCATAATTCGATCGATTTCTTTTCGGGCACTGATGTTCTCTCCAAGCATGTTTTTATTCGAATGGGAAATCACAAGCCCGTCTTTATCGATGACAAAGGCTTGACCTAGCCTTCTGACGTCTTTATTTAAAGCCAAATTATAAATCATGCTCTCGTCGATATTAATGATCAACGCCCCTTTGCGAAAGGAAGGGCTGCTCAGCGTAGGGTAGGATCGTACCAATGTTAATACTTGTTTACTTACCGGAAAAGGCACCATCCTATCTTCGATACTGCGGATACCCAACCATTTGAAGTAACCATCGAATGAATCGAAGGTATCTCTCCAGCTCTTATCGAAAAACGCAGCCTCTTCAGTTGAAGTATTAGGCGATAAATACAATTTTTGGCCATAAGAGTAAGAATAGATGGAATGCACTTGCGTATTCGAGTTCATTAAATTTTCGAGTTTCTTCATCAGTTCGCTGTGCTTTTGCATGCGCTCCAACTCACTTGTATAGTTACCATCGACAAACGTTCGGATTTCCGGTTCTTGCAGCAACCCTAATGCATCCTTGTCCACTTCATGAAAGATCAGTTCCGTTTTCTCCATGATTTGATGCAATAATGCGGTATTCGAATAAACAAGCTCCTGCTTTAGGCTCTTAGTCGTGTTCATATAGGATAGCAGTACAGTGGTCGAGATAATGACGAGAAAGATCACTGCGTAGATCAATCCAGCTGCTCGACGGATATTTTTGTTAATAAAACGCATACAAAACCACCTCATTTTTTTAATTAATAATAGAGGATGTCTTGAACCAGACACCCTCATGAACTACCTGAAAATCTATTTAGAAAAACATTACGCTTTTTAACAGATATATCACGAAGCCTGCCTGGCGTAAATATTATAGATAAACAAAATTCCCATTGACATTACGGAGGCAAAATAATTGTATCATTAGATATAGGTAAATCCACACTTTATTTTCTCACTCTGCAACAATATTTTCAGTTATATAAACCGCACATGAAAAACTTACCAAGCCACCAAATGGGTAATAATCAGTAAGACAATCCCAAAGGTGGCGTTAAACATGAGTACAAGTAGGCTTTGAAGCACGCTACACCTGGACACTGCCGCTGATTGCTTCCTGGATCGAGCGTGAGTTTGACATTATCTATAGCGTTCGTGGTGTCAGCAAAGTTCTGAAGCGGTCGGGTTTCAGCTTCACCAAGGCAACCTATACGCTAGCTAAGGCAGATCAGAAGGCTCAAACCGCCTTTCGAGACGTGACGTTTCCCGAGTTGAAGCGCAAACTTGGGGGTGGTGCCATTGATCATCTGCTGTTTGAAGATGAGTCCATGATTCGGGCCTATCAAGATTTTTGCAATATAGTTGGTTTCCTCGAGGACAGCAGCGTAAAGTCAAAACCTACGGTCGACATGAAGGCGCCAAGTTGTTCAAAGCGATCAACTACGAGACGGGTCAGGTTCATCATCGGGAAGAAGAGATTGCGGACCTGTCGGCATGGATTCGTTTCCTTTCCGATTTGCTGAAAGCTTATCCAACAGGAAAAATCGTTATGATTTTGGACAATAGCCGAATCCATCACGCCGCGGGCCTTCGGGCCTTTTTACAGGAACATCCACGTCTGCAGCTTGTTTTTCTTCCGCCCTACAGTCCTGAGTTAAACCTAATGGAAGGAGTTTGGAAATGGCTGAAGAGCGACGTCATCAACAATGTGTTTTTCAGCAAATTCTATCGCATTCGACTTTATGTCACGGCCTTCATGAAACGACTCAACAAGCACCCTCCCTGCCATGCCTGATTATGGGGTTTTCAGAAAATTGAGGTCTTTGTTTATCATTATTTATCTCATTTTTTTGAAGTGGAAGTTTATCAATCAACTAGATACTTCTTAGAACGGGTTGATCTCAACTGCCTCTTAACGGAGATTACACTATTCGCACTAACCTCCCGTTCGTATAATGAGGTCACCAGATATTTCTGGTCAACCTCATTTTATTATGGTCATAAGATTGCGGTTGCGGTAGCCGCGTTTCTGCCTGTGGGACTTAGATCCCGAAAGCTATTCAGTTCATCCCCCCTAATCCTTATATTGGTACACAAACAAGAGTTACGCTTCCAACAATCTAAATCCATCACATGAAAGACATTGCCACCCCAAAAATAAGCGTTTACAATAAAGGTAACGCTATGGATCGGGTGATACGATTTATGAGAATACGACATTTTTTTGCCAGATCGATTCTGAACCAAATTATTCTTATTGCGCTGGTTGCTTCGGTGATGCCGACCGTGACGCTCGGAATCAGTAGCTATTGGTATTCGGCCGGTATTGTACAGGAGGAGGTAAATCAGGCCAACACGAATATTCTGGCTTCGACCTACGAAATGATGAACCGGCGACTGCAGAATGTGCAAAATTCGACACTGCAAATGCTGTTCAATCCTTTTTTTGCCGGATCGTCCTTCGAGCCCTCCCGTTTCGGCGAAACCAGCTTCAAATCAGAAATCTACCAGCACCTTTCCGCCCTGCAAAACAGCAACAGCGACATTTCGGATGTATTTCTATATATCGAAGATAACTATTTGTTGTCTCCGCGGAACGGAGGCATCGTAGCGGAGCATTTGTCAGATACCTATACGCTGTCCGAGGCCCTATCGTCCGGTAAAGCTTTCCAATGGGGCTATAAGCGGTTCAGGCTGACATCGACGCTGCAGCACGAAGGCGTCATGTTCATAGCCAAGGTTCCTCTGCAGAGCAATCGTCCCTACGCGCTGCTCGCCGTCGTGATCGCTCCCGAGATGTTCTTAAGCTCCTTGAATCGCTCCATCCTGTATGACGGCGAGCAGCTTGCCATCTATGATGCAGAGGGCCAAGTGATCGCGTCCACGTTCCAGACAGCCGGCACCGGTTCCTTCCGCCGCAGTCTTTATGAAGAAGGCCGTAACGGGCAGCGCTACTATACCGATCCGCAAACAAAAATCGAATATCTCGTCAACAGCATAGTCGCCGAAGAGCATCAGTGGGAGTATACCGATTTCATCCCGCTGCGCGAATTGAACGCCAAATCACGAGGTATCGCTTACCGTACAACGGCGATCATTGCCGTACTGCTGCTGCTTGGAGTTGTAGCCAGTCTGTTAAGCGCACGGAGAATTTACCGGCCGATTCAGCGACTGATGACGACGCTGACTGGCAATAAACCGCTGGAGACAGACGAAATGACCTACGTCCAGAGCCGCTGGACAGAGATGCGGGAGTCTGAGGAACAGTTGAAGCAGCAATTGAACAGGCAGCTTCCCCTGCTCCAGGAAACCTTCGCCTTGCAGCTGATGCACGGTTATTATTCGCATTATTCGGCGGCTGAGCTAAAGGAGCGCTTCGAACGCTTCCATATACCTTACGAAGCCGCACATCGCTTGCTGATAATAACGTACGACAGAACGAGGGACAACCAGCATCAGAGCTTCCTGCAAACGGATCAGGAACTCATCTTATTTTCCATCCAGAATATTGTTCTTGATATGATGAAAGCATCGATGCTGACAGGCCTCAAGGTACACTTGCTGGACGAGCACATCGCCGTGTGGCTGTGGAGCGGCAGTGATCAAAACGGGTGGGACGCGTGGACCCTGAAGACGGAGCAATTTGCCGAGAAATCGCGGGCTGCAGCGGCAAGTTTTCTGAGACTGGACGTGACGGCTGCCGTCAGTCCCATAACCAATGACATCCGGCATCTGAACGCAGCCTTTCAGCAGACCATGATGGTGTTGCGCTCACGACTTGTGCTTGGATCGAACCAGATCATTCGCGGCGATTGGCAGTCGGCCACCGGTGTCTCTCCGCTTGTAGCGCTTACGGAGCTCGAGCTGCAGGTGGAGAATGCGCTGCGGCTCGGCCAGGCTGACAAGGCGAACGCGCTGCTAGGAGAATTTTTTGACCGGCTGCAGGACGGGGCCTATCATGTGGAGCAGGTTCGTAGCTCATGCACACAACTGCTTGCTGCCTGCATACGCGCAGCCCACTTGTCCGGGGTGTCTGTGCTGGACGCGTTTGAAGAAAAGAACCCGTTCACTGTACTGGACGCGATCCAAAGTCTGGAAGAAGCGCAAGATTGGTTTAACGAATGGTTCATTCTCCCGATCGCTGAACAGGTTCAGCAAAAGCAGAATCGTGAATACGAGGACGCGGTCCAGAAAGTGGTGGACTACATCGCTCAGCATTACAGCGAAGACATTTCGTTGGAGCAGTGCGCCGAGATGTGCATGCTCAGCCCCGCGTATTTAAGCAAATTGTTTAAAAAAATGAAGATGACCACCTTCATCGACTATTTAACCCATTACCGGATCGAGCGGGCCAAGACATGGCTGCTGCAGTCCGATTTGACCATTAACGAGATAGCCAGGCTCACCGGCTACCAGCCGCAAAATTTGATTCGCGTATTCAAGAAGCTGGAGGGTGTCACCCCCGGCCAGTACCGCGAGCTGCACAAGGAATAGACGATTTGCCCTGCCCGGGGAAGATGGCGTATCGCCTGCTCCCGCGGGCTATTTGGGCTATATGCATTTTTTGACCGGCGCTGCGGGAAAGCAAAATATGCGCATTAACAATTGAGTATTGTAGGCTATGCAGTGCCATCTTACAATGCAATTGCGGCAGAGGACTCTGTGCTCCGAGCAGCACACGCAAAGAAAAAACAGAATACAGAAGGAGGAACTCCGATTAAGCAAAGGGAGATAACTATGCATCAGGGACAACAGACCCATCCAGCCATGAAGGATGGGTACGGGGAACATTCCTCCGAACGGCAGCCGCCGCCCGGAGGTCAACCGCGCAGCCAGCCCACAGTCGCACTGTCCGGCAACGGCTTGCTGCGGACCCTATCCAGGGACGGGCAGTTGTATATACTTGCTCTTCCCGGCCTCTTATTTTTTTTGATTTTCAAGTATTTCCCAATGTGGGGACTGCTGCTTGCTTTCCAGGACTATTCGCCGTACGCAGGCTTCTGGAAGAGCGAATGGGTGGGATTCCGCTACTTCGCGGAGCTGTTCAAGCATCCGGACTTCCTGCTGCTGCTGCGCAACACGATGGCGATCAGTCTGCTTAACCTTGTTTTCTTCTTTCCGCTGCCGATGATTCTGGCATTGATGCTGAATGAGGTGCAGAGGAAGCTGTTCAAGCGATTCGTGCAAACCGTCGTCTATTTGCCCCATTTTCTTTCCTGGGTTGTTATCGCGGGTATTTGCTTCATCGTGCTCAGCCAATCCGACGGCATTGTGAACAAGCTGATCCTGCTGGCCGGCCACCAACCGATCCCATTTTTGACGGAGTCGAATTATTTTTGGGCGATGCTAACGGCGCAAAGTATCTGGAAGGATGCCGGATGGGGAACCATCATCTTCCTGGCGGCGCTGAGCGGCATTCATCCCGAGCTTTATGAAGCAGCGATGATCGACGGGGCCAACCGCTGGAAGCAGACGCTGCATGTGACCCTTCCGGGCATTCGGCATATTGTCGTCATCCTGCTCATTCTGCGCCTCGGCAGCGTGATGGAGGTCGGCTTTGAGCAAATCTACCTGATGACCAGTGCGCCGGTCTCTCATGTAGCCGATGTATTCGATACATACGCATACCGGACAGGCGTACAGAACGGGCGGTTCAGCTTTGCCACCACAGTCGGCATCTTCAAATCGGTCATTGGACTGATACTTGTGGTGCTGGCCAACAAGCTCGCCCGGCGCATGGGAGAGGAGGGGGTGTACTGATGAAGGGATTGCATGCTCCGCGATGGTTTAGCGTTATCAACTATATACTGCTGACGCTGTTTGCTTTGGTTACGTTACTGCCATTTCTTTACTTATTCCTCGTTTCCTTTACGGATGCGCACGAATATGCGACCAGCCGGCTTGTGATCATTCCCAGAGAATGGAGCCTGGACTCCTACCGCTACATCCTATCCACCCGGATGTTCATGCGCTCCATCGGTGTCAGCGGCCTGCTGGCCTTGGCCGGATCAGCCATCAGCATACTGGTCAGCAGCGGTCTGGCCTACGCCCTGTCGCGCAACCGATTGAGCGGCCGGAGAATCGCCCTCGCGGCTATCCTGTTCACGATGATGTTCCATCCGGGTATGATCCCGAACTTCCTGCTGGTGAAACAATTGGGCCTGATGAATACGCTTTGGGCGCTCATTCTCCCCCAATTGACCAGTGCCTGGTACATAATCTTGATGAAGGGATTCCTCCAGACGGTGCCCGACGAGCTTGAAGAAGCCGGTCGTATCGACGGCTGCAGCGATTTCCGCATCTTCTTCCGCATTTATTTGCCGATTGCGCTTCCTTCGATGGCCGCCTTTGCCCTATTCTACGCGGTTCAATACTGGAATACTTATTTTGCCGGGGTTTTGTACATTTCGTCCGAAAGTCTTCGCCCGATGCAGGTCGTGCTGCAAATGATGCTGATTAACTCCTCGACCAACGTGGCTGACCCTGGCATCGCCGCCGTCCTGCAAAGCGAACAGCAGCTGCCACCGGAGACGATCAAGATGGCTGCCGTCGTCGTATCTACCGTGCCCATACTGCTTGTTTACCCGTTCCTGCAAAAATATTTCGTCAGCGGCATGATGGTCGGTTCGGTGAAGGGCTGATTCCTAATCCATAATAACAGGGGGAAATTCCATGAATACAAAAAGATTAACCCAAGCCGCATCGGCAGCCATGACGCTGCTTCTGGCAGCAGGCACAGTCGCGTGCAGCTCGCCCGAGCAGACTACGCCGGTGGCGGCTGCGGAGAAGCCGACGGAGATCCGAATACTGACGACCACTTACGCAGAGTCGCCGGGTAATGAACTGGAATCGTTAAAGCGGTTAAATGAAAAATTCAATGTCAAGCTGTCCGTGCAATATGAGCCGATCAACAATTACCAGGACAAGCTTAACGCACTGCTGGCTTCGAATGAATTGCCCGATGTAACGCTCGTCTGGAGCACAACAGTGGCAAGCTACACCACTGCGATCAAGCAGGGCGCCTTCTGGGACCTGACCCCCTATATCCCGCAGTACCCGAATCTGGCCAAGCTGCCTGAGCAGGTATACAAAAACCTGCTTGTCAGCGGCAAAACAGTGGGCATCCCGCGCGTGCGGCCGCTGGACGGCCATGAGGCGCTCATTATCCGCAAGGATTGGCTGAATCAGCTCGGCCTGCCACTGCCCAAGACGAGCGAGGAACTGTACAAGGTGATGGAAGCCTTCACGAACAGCGATCCCGACGGAAATGGGAAGCCCGATACTTATGGCATGGCTACGGGTCTCGGCCCCTCATTTCAATCGTACCTGACCTCCATGTTCGGGACAAGAACCAACTGGAGCGCTGACGGGGCAGGCGGTATCCAGCCGGCATGGTGGACGCTGGCCTACAAGCAGGCGCTTGAATATTGGAACCGGGCTTACAAAGACAAGCTTGTAACTCCGGATCTGGCGATTGTGAAGTATGCCCAGATCAAAGATCAGATGCTGAAGGGCAAAGCCGGGCTTACCATCAGCAACATCAGCGATGCGGCGATCTGGAACCAGGATTTGAAAAAAACGAATCCCCAGGCGCAACTGATAGCGGTCGAGCTGCCCGCTGCGCCGGACGGCAAAACGTACTACGAGCAAGCCGTCGGCTCCTTCGGCCTGTTCATGGTCAACAAAAAGGTCAGCGAAGACAAGCTCAAGAAAATTCTCGAAGTCTATGATTACGCCTCCACAACGGAAGGCTACAACCTGGTCACTTATGGCATAAAGGACACCGATTACAGCATTGGAGCCGACGGAGCCATCGTCCAAACGGAGGACGGCAAGAAAAAAGGCTACTCGCAATCCACCACAGGCCAATGGATAGCGGGCGTGTTCGATCCTTATCTGCGGGCATCCTATCCCGGTATCTCCGCCGAAGAGAAAGCGGCCAATTACAAGCTGGTCGACACCATCGGCGCGCAATCTCTGCCCGATCCGGGAACGGGACTGGACTCTCCGACCTGGGCGCAAAAAGGAGCAGACTGGAAAAAGAAAATCGACGATACGGTGATCAATACCGTCATCGGCAAAACGCCGGTCGCGGACTGGGACCGGTTCGTACAGTCCTTCAAGGAGGATGCTTCTTTCCAAAAGTACGTAGCCGAAATCAACGAAGCTTATAAGGAAAAGAACCGGAAGCCATAAGACGGAAGCCCGCTTCCGAAGATAGCAGCTGGCACGGGAGCGGGCTCAAGTCTGAAAGATAAACATGAATGCTTTAATACATGGAGGTTGTTATGCTGCTTGGTATCGCTTATTTCGGCAGCAAACTGGACGCGCAGGAAGCTTGAACGATACGGGCGGCGAGCAGCGCGAGGTAGTGCCGTATGTTCTCCTCCCATCATCTCATCTATTTTTCATATGAAATGCTTAAGAGATTCGTACGAATTATCCGGTATCTTGGATTAAAATGGGAGGCATTACGGAGACAAGCGCATCTGTGAAACGTACATTGGGACATAGCGATTAAGGAGGTGAAGACGCAGTGTTATGAAACCGCTCCCATTCAAAGGGGGCAACTGTTACTGTCATAATCCCGTTCCATGATTCAGACAGTTAATCCATTTCATTTCGATGAAGAAAGGATGAGTTCTTCGCCATGTCAGCATCCATCGTACCTAGCAAGACTTGCACCGGACGGCTGCGCCGGACGCTGCTCGCCGCATTGGCCGCAATCACGCTCTCCGTTCCGCTACCGTTCGCGCATGCCGCGCATGCTACAGAAGGAAATGTGAATCCTGTCCCACCGTCGCCACTTGGCAAGATTACGCTCGATATTGACGACAGCAGCGCACCTAACCATATCCATCAGACCGGCACACTGTTCTCGATCGGCGTAACACCGCATCTAGCTGCCGGCGACTCGCTCGACTCCGCGATCAAATCGATTCATTTCTCGCCCGGCGTAACGCCTACCAATATGGCGAATGTCGAAAGCGCCGTATCCATCTTGACCGACGGCCAGCTCTCCTACGGAACCAACTACGGCGTCATGTTCGACCTGTGGAGGACTCGAGGCACTGATGCCGGAGGCAACATCACGGTCGACAACGATCACAATTATGTCGATGTCATCGTGGAATTCACCGGCGTCGCCAGCGTACAGTCGCTGACGCTGAACGGCTATAATATGAATGCGCAGTTCAGCATGCGGACAGGTACCGTTACCTTCCGAGCGCCTGATGGCACTGAGACGACGGAGACGGCGAATGTACTGAACACGACAAAAACGACCACCGCTTCATACTCCGCCTCCGAGCCGAAGTTGGCGACGACCGTTACCTTCCGAGTCTATACGGGTGTCGGGAACTCGTGGAAGATCAACCTGACAGAGCTGGACATCACCGGCAAGGTGCCGACGACGACGTTCGCGAATCTTCAGTCGATCGCCGTGGAGCCGGGAATCGAACCGTATAACAAATATAATATTGATCAGGCGCAGACGCTTCTCACCGACGGACTGACCAGCTATGGCAGTAACTACGGCGTCTATTATGACTTCTTTGGCAAACTGTTAGAGGACCGATATGCGAAGATTACGGTCGAGCTGGATCATGAAACGTACATTGACACGCTCGATCTGTCGGCTTTCAACCTGAATTCCTACTTTTCACTCAATTACGCGGACATCTCCTTCATCGACGCGGCCGGCACCAGCGTCATAAACACCGTCTACGGGACGGGCAACACGAACAGAAGCGGCCTGGCCACCGTGAACTTCAAGGCGGCTGCCGGCGGCGTTCCCGCCAAGACAATCAAGATTGACGCCCACACGGGACATCTGCTTGAGGGCAGCACGTCGCCTGCTTCGAAGCTGAACCTGACGGAGCTGCGCTTCACGCAGACGCTGCCGGGGGACGGTCCCGACTTCCATCTGCCCGAGAATGTCACACTGACCGCGCAGTGGAAGAATTACCTCGGCCAGCCGCTCGGGGCCCCTATTCCGCTGACCTTTGAAGAACTGAACACGATCAACTCGCCTTCCGATCTACCGACGGGCTATTACGGGCTCGTCATCCAGAGCACGAACGACTTCGTCATCGAAGACCGCGTGCCCGGAGAGGCGAAGGAATACGGCTTCGCCGCGCTGACGACGCCGACACCGCGCACGGATAATCCCAATTCGGCGTTTGGGATGGTTCATGCCAATCTGAACGACCCAAATATTGGCGGCTGGAGCAAGACGCAGTCCTGGACGCCAAGCAGGCTGACGCCGGAAGCATGGGGCGACCTGATGGAGGACCGCCGCGCGAAGGGATGGGAAGAGCTGCCGCTCGCGCATGCCGAGCTGTGGCATACCGACGATTATCAGCTGATGCCGCAGCAAGACGTCGATAATCTCGCCGACACGTTCGTGAAGTACGTGCAGGCCGATCCCGACGGCAAGTATTGGGAGCTTGGGCTGGAAGAGAACCTGAGCCACTGGGCGAAGCCTTACTATTGGGAGAACTTTCAGGCCAAGACAGCAGCCGTCCGCGAAGCGGTTTACGACCTCGGCTTGAACACGAAGCTCATCTATCAACTGGCCGAGCCGACGGGCCGGAAGCCGACGGTCTCGCAATTCTTGGCGAGCGATACGGCGGAGATGTTCGATATCCTGTCGCTACATCCGTACGCATGGCCGGACTTCCCGAGTCCGGAGACTTGGCTGCCGGACATCCTTGACTTCACGCGTAGCGAGATGGCGAAAAACGGTCTCGACATGCCGATCTGGTTCACCGAGGTCGGCGCGCCGCACAAGGGCAACGCGCCGGGCGAATATTTCGGCTATGGCGATCCCGCCACCGATACTACCCATGTCGTCGAAGGGCTGTCCCGCCCGGAAGAAGCAAGCTATCTGAACAAAGTCTACACGCTCGGCCTGCAAGGCGGCGTCGAGAAGATCTTCTGGTACAACTACAAGGATCTCAATCAACGGCGCTACTATCCGGAAGATCACTTCGGCCTGATCGACTATTGGGGCTACCCGAAGCCTGCCTATCTGGCATACGTAGCCGCTTATAACCAGATGGATAACAAGAAGGCGCAGGGTGTCGGCAAGTTCGGCGACGTCTGGGTGGCCAAGTTCGACGGCGCGGACAAAGACACTTATGTCGTCTGGACCGATCCGTCCGCGGTGCCGCAAGCGCAAGATCTGACGTCCCTGCTGCTGACGGACGAGATCACGTCAACGTTCAACACGATCGGCACGCCGATCATGATCGCGGATGCCAAGAATTTCATCATTCCACAAGAGCCCGTGTTCATCAATACGGCTCATACGGAGGGCGAGATTATCCCACCGGCGGCGCCAAGCGACCCGTATGACGATGCGATCAGGGCGATGTCGATGGCACGGAAGAGCCAAGCGATCATCAGGCAACGCCCGCTGAACCAACAACCATAATTCAGGCCGCGCTGAGCGGCCGCTGCCACGGTCTGCAGAGAGGTTGTCCAAAACTAACATGGCTTGACGGCCACCACCATGAATGAAAATGTCTTGGCTTGTGAATCTGTATGTTCCATAATGGAACTGCAGGTCACAGGCCGAGACTTTTTTGGTAGGAAAACTCTGAGTCCCAAACCGGCCGACTGTATCCCGCGAGCACCGCCAATTGTTGCTGAGAGCACGTGTATAAAAATTCTTTTACTCTGAGGGTACATGACCTGCATCACTTAAACTATTTCAGGAGTGATATGTGGGATGGAAGCAATCTTAGAAAGATGTGCTGGGCTTGATGTCCACCAAGAAACAGTAGTCGCCTGTGTTCTGTATGGGGAATTAGATCGCAAACCTAAGCAAGAAATTCGTACCTTTTCCACGACGACCAAGGGACTGCTGGCCCTCTACGATTGGTTGAATAACTGGGAGTGTACGCACGTTGCCATGGAGAGCACGGGGGTGTATTGGAAACCAGTTTGGAACATTTTAGAGGAGCAATTTACGCTTATTCTAGCGAATGCTCGACGAATCAAAAACGTACCCGGGCGTAAAACGGATGTCGCCGATGCAGCCTGGATTGCACAGCTGCTTCGTTCTGGACTCATTACTCCCAGCTTTGTGCCTCCATCAGAAATTCGGAATATGCGGGATTTGACGCATTACCGACGAAAGCTGCTTCGAGACGCGACAGCTGAGAAAATTCGAATTCGCAAAATTTTACAGGATGCTAATTTAAAGCTTACAACTTACATCAGCGATATTTTTTGGTGTATCAGGTCGTGCTTTACTGGAATCAGTCATCAATGGCGAAGTCTTAAACGCTGATGAAGTAAAAGAAAAGGTGAAAACTTCCCTTAAAAACAAAGTTCCTGAGCTACTTGAGGCGTTAGATGGGCGAATGAGAAAACACCATCGTATGATGTTGGGGCTGCATTTGGATCACTTATCCTATGTTGAAAAACAACTGGAGAAAGTAGAATCAGAAATTGATCGGTTACTCGAGCCTTATTTAGCATCAGTTGAACTATTAAACACGATTCCTGAAATCCAAAAAGATGCATCGGAGGTCATCTTGGCAGAGATCGGGAATGATATGTCTTGCTTCGGAGGTGATCCGCAACTAGCAGCTTGGGCCGGGTTAAGCCCGGGGAATAATGAGAGTGCAGGAAAGAAGAAAAGTTCGAAGATAGCTAAGGGGAATAAAAGTCTGAAAGCGGTGCCCCAAGCAGCTTGGGCAGCAAGTAAATCTAAGGGCACGCGACTCGCATCTTTCTTTTATCGAATACAGAAACGACGAGGGCAGAAAAAGGCAACAATAGCGACAGCCCATCTCATACTTCGAATGATCTACCGAATGCTCAAGGACAAAATACCTTACCGTGAAGCAGGCTGGGACTATCTAACCTCTTCGACATCTTCTGTGGAATACTGGATAAAAAAGATTGAGGCCCAGGGGTTCACTGTTAAACAATCGGCGAGAAGGATCAAATCATCGGTCATGGTTTCAAACGTACGGATTTCTTTGCCTTTCGGTGTGATGGCGCAGGCAACGATGTTCTTTTTGTGAACGTTAAACCCGCATACATGACTGTAAACGACGTCCATCCAAGACACTCTCCTTACGGCATGTCAAATTGAAGGGGCTGGTGCAATAACCGCATATGGTTATTCTATCCTGCGTGCTTCCGAAATGGAGCAACATTCTGTGGTGCACTGGTCGTTGAGGTCAGTCTAAAACACGGGCTCGAGGCACCATTGACTGCCGACCTCCCTTCGCCAGCCGTAAGTCAATTATGTCGCAAACGTCCATTTTCATCATCTGATGGTGCCGCGTTAGCGGCATGGGCGCCTAAAACTTTATTATTGCAGTCGATAACTCTATAAACTTTATTTTAAGTCTATGACTTTATTATTTGCTGACAGCGTTGACCGATGTGTTTCCCGACAAAAGGACACCCGTTATCTTTTTCATTACATATTTTTACATATACTTGCGGTTTTATCAGCAACGCTGGTATTCGAAGAAAATATGATGGGGCACCGCTACGCTACCGGTCTACTTAATTCCTTAGATACTATTAGTGTCTTTTGTATGTTTTCGGATATAATTAGCAAACTCATCGCTACTCCGAAGATTATGTCGGCCGTCATAAGTAGAGCTGTCCAATTATCAATGGAGATGACGGTCATTGACTGACGAAACAAACGGAGGTACGATGGGGGCCTGTAAAAAGTGGAACTTATCTGGGGTGATGGGGAAATCACTGCCCCGCATGACTAACGCCACGGTAAGTGTCATCATCTCCATTCGGGGCAGTTTTTTTTCGTTGCCGGGAGATCTGGCCCCGTTTGCTACTCCTCTTTCAGCAGCTTGGGCTGTCCGTCCGCCGTCACTTCGTAAAGCGGATTGCTCCCCTCCCAGCTGCCGGCAAAATAGAGCTTGCTGCCTGCAAAGTACAAGCTGGACGCGCGCACGCCTCCGATGACCCTCGTCTGCTCGCTGCCGTCGATGCGGATTTTTTCAATGTCGGCCGATCCCATGAAGCCGAATGATCCTTTGACGTAGTAGATCCAGCCGTCATGGTAGTACAGCGAATTGACATACTTGTCAAACTTCTTTACCGAGATAGCGGACGAGCCCTCGAGACTCATTTTGAACAATTCGTTGTTGTCGACGTAATAAATCCAACCGTCCGCGACCATGAAATTGTTGAAATTTACCGCGGGAAGTGGGGTAAGCTGCGTTCCGGCTTTGCGGATTTTATAAAATGCGGGGGGACTCTTCCCATCGCCCGGCTGCACTAAATAGATCCAGTCCTTGAGGACGTGGATGGAATCCTCGACAACGCTGCCGGAAGGATTGCTCGCTGTTGTTCCCTGGAACAGGGACGTTTCGCCGGTTCCGTCGGTTTTGATCTTTTTGATGCCGAGCGTCTTGTAATAACCAATGGCATTCTCCGTCTGGCCGGTTAATACCTGGTCTACGTGATATATCCAATCTCCTTCCACCGCAATCTTCCCCGCCGGAGCATCGGAAATTTTCGTCCGTTCGGTGTCGTCCGTGCGTACTTTGAAGATGCCTTGATGAACGTTTTTTCCTTTGTCCATCGCCGTGTAGTACACCCAATCGCCGACCACCTGGATCGAGCGGGCATTATCGTCTGTCAGTTTCGTCTTGCCGCTGCCGTCCAACTTCATTTTGTACAGGTAACCGGACTCGAAGTAGCTGTTGTTCGGATTGTAGTACATCCAGTCTCCGGAAACCGTCATTTGCCCGCCGGTATTCAAATTGAAGTCGTCGCTTTCGGTGGCCGGCAGCGTGCCGTCCGTTTGCGCCGGCGTATCGATGCGAAACCCGTTTACGTTATCCCAGGATGTATTCCAGCCGAATTCGTCATGCGTAAACCGCCACGTCATCGGAAAATAGGTGATGTTGCGGAACAGCAGCAGCGGATAAGTCTCCGCCGCATTGTCGATCGTTTTGCCGTTTACCCGGATGCAAAAGTCGGGCAGCACCGCGGTTTCGCCGGATACTGCATTGGCATCCGGCTTCAGCGTTTGCGTCAAAACCTCGGAGCGTATGCGTTTCTCAATACTGAGCCCCCCTTGCGAACCCCAGGAGGTGGTAAGTCCGAGCGCCCTCGCGTAATCCCAGGTCATCGGAAAATAAGTAATGTCTTTATAAACGAGTAGCGGAAAAATGCTATGAGTATTATCGACCGGGGTACCGTTCAGAAAAATGGGAAAAGCCGGCAGCGATACCTCCGCCTGTTTCGGCGCTGCGGCCAGTAAAGATTTTTTCATAGCAGGAAGTCTCCTTTTTCTCAGGTTGTAGTCATCTCACCTTAGGATTAGACGCACTGACGCCGCAAATGTTACACAAAGGAAGGAAATCTATTCAAAGCTTGCATCACCGATGCCCAGCAGGAATATAACGAGGTCATCAATAAATTCCCAATTTAATTACATCTACCTTGCCCTTGGTGACAGCTACGCTGGTACTACCCCATCAGGCTGCAGCTCGCGTTCCAAGTGTCCCGGATCCATTCACTCAGCTGTACTATCCAGAATTTAGTTAATCAGAGATAAAAATCCAAACAACACCGATTCTAATTAGTGCAGTACCATGTTGATATCTTTACTCTCGCACTTCATGTAAGCGCTTTAATTTCGGACCATTTACTGGTCCAAATTACATTCCACTAATCCTGGACAAATGCTTCATGACAATCTCCACATATAATATTCACAGCTTTTGAAGAGCGAACTATAGCTTGGCATCCAGGGCACACCCCGAAAGTTCTCATCCGTAACAGTACGAACGCCAAGTACATCGTTCCATAAGAAAACAACTTCAGTATAATCTTTTGATACAACTTCTCGTATCTTAATTTCCATACCCTACCCCCGTTAATAAAAATATTCGCGAACAAAGGATTCGACAATTGATGAAGCAATCCTGCCAGTTACTTCAATGGAAAAGAGGAGCTGCCACGTAACAAGCTCCTCCACTATAGTTCTTCGTTAGCTGAACGATGTTAAGCAATTCCTTTGTTCATTAAATTGAGAAATTCCCCATGTTTACATGTGCTCTTTAAACTTCATTTAAGTATTGGTCTATCATACTGTTTTCCTTTAAAATCATAGACTTCATGTTATCCTGACGTAGCATATTCAAAATCATCGGTTTACTTTTTTTTTCATGGTTATGAGCACCTTCTATAATCCATCGGTCAGAACGGATTATATTGTCTAGGTACTCATCTCTTTCTTCGTCAGATCTTCTTATATCTTCAGATTTATGCCTTTTCCAAACCACGTTATCTAATTCATAATATGGAATGTTGTACTTACGAGATAAATTTCTAGCAAGTGTGGTTTTTCCGCTTCCGACTGAGCCTATGATATGTATTTTGTTCGGAATATTTCCGTTCAGATTGATCCCCGCTTTTTGTGAAAGTTGATATTTCTTAATTCTGTAAAACAGCTTCAATTTCCTTCCACGTGTTCACTAAACTGCCCAGTTACTTTAATAAAACCAAGAGAGGAGCTGCTGCGCGGCAAGCTCCTCTACTATCGTCTCCGAGTCGCAACCTTAAAGATTTGATAACTCCAACAATACTTCTTTTGCTACATTTCGTACATTAAGATGTTCGTCATTTTCATATCTGATAAAAATTGGTACATACTTTAAATTAAAAGTAAGGCCTAAAGCATAAATTGCATCTGCGAGCAGTTCGAACTCGATTGATTCGATTCTTTCTACCAAATAATCTAATGTATCTTTTGAATAATCAGTAAGCAATTGTAAAATATCTTCTTTTACTTCCTTGTCATGATTTTCAAATAGGTGTTTTTCTAAGAGAACTATTATCTCATCAAAATAAGGCAAGTTGTATCCATAATAAGGGTCTAGGTACTTATCTAAGCAAAATAATATACTTCTTTTTTCATCAATATCAGCACTTTTTAAGATTTCACCGATTGCATCTACACCCCTATTAACGATCTCCATATGCTTCTTAGTATACGTTATCAACTTGATGACAATTGCTATTAAATGAAACTCCCGTTACTTCACTGGAAAAGGGAATAGCTGCCGCGACAATCTGCTCCCTGGTTGTTTGACCTAATGTATCCCGTTAGCCTCGCATGCATCCCCTACGTTGCACCCCAGAGCATGAAAGTTAATACGTTCTTTCATGGTAGCTTAACACCCGGCATTGTTTTGTTAACATGTCCTATCCTTACAACTTATAATTCATATGTTCCTTTATTTCAGCAACTTGTTTGTGTATTTCGTCGAGCTTACGATATAGTTCCTCGTCTGTTCTTTTTCTCGACTCGTACGTTTTTAAAAAGCGATAGAGCAGATATATTGCTGCCCACGGAGATAAGAAAAATATAAAATTCACAATTTGCCCGATTACGTATAATGACATGTTTGCTTCCCCTCCTACCTTAAATTGTACCATATTCTGGATAAAGGGAAGTACATCTGTATAAAAACCTTGTGAAGAAGTAAAAAGAGCTGCCGCGGCAGCTCTTTCATTGTTTGTATAGAGTCCTTCATTAAACTAACGTTCGCCGTTAGCGTAATGGTTTATAGCGATTACTTATTGGGTCCCTCTAGTCTCATATACACACTTCTCTCAGTAAATCCAAGGGATTTCCAAAATTCATATCCGGCATTATTCAAATGCATAACTTCAATATCTATATTTTTCGTGTTTAAAAATTCAAGTAGTTTTTCAAACGCTGCTTTCCCATAACCTTTTCTTCTACAATTTCTACAAATAAAAAATTGTCTTAAATACAAAGGCTGTTTAATGTGATTTACCAAAGCATAACCAATATTTTCACCATGTTCTTCGAATTTATAGGCTTTATAATCGGAATTAATGAAAGACCTCATTCTTTCTTTCAATTGTTCAGTGTTCATTTTATTATCATGTTGTTCATCCTCAATAAGTTGCTTGTTTAGAACAGCCAGAAAGTCCAAATCGTCATCAGAGCAGATTTGTATTGTTAAATGATTCATAATAAAACACCCCTGGATGATTCATATAAACAATTATAATTGAAATATTCGTTAACTGGTTAAATTATCCTGCCAGTTACTTCAGCGAAACTAGGGAGCAGCTGCCGCGTGGCGATCTGCTCCCTGGTTATTGCGCTATCGTTCTCCTTCGTAGCGGAGCGAAGCTAAGATAGTAAAAAGCTTACCTTAAATTCCTCTTATCAATCAAATGCGTTGGAATTTTTAAAACTACCTTCCCTATCAACTTTTCTTTATCCACGAAAGGGGTAGTCCACGAATGAGAGTCGAAACTTTCATTACGATTGTCACCTAAAAAAAAGTATTTGTTTTCGGGGATAGTAATCGGACCAAATTCATACCGAATTGGCTCGTTTATGTAAGTTTCTGATATTTTTACACCGTTACGAATCAGTGCCCCGTTCTTAATTTCAATCACATCACCAGGAATTCCTATGAGTCTTTTTACATAGCTTTCATTAACTTTCTCGGGTATAGGTGGATAAAATACAACAATGTCACCAAGCTGATATTCATCCATCCATATTATTTTTTCAACAATTAATCTATCATTTATTTGAATGGTTGGAAGCATCGATCCAGTCGGAACAACCATAGCTTCTGCGACAAATGTTTTAATAGTTAATGCCGCAACGATTGCAATTAGAAAGCTTATTCCCCATTCTTTAATTTTTTTCATGAATTGAACTCTCCTCCCTATTTCAATGAACTTATTGTCTTTTATTTACGATTATTAAATGAAACTAGTAGCCGTAGCTAGATGAATTAAATCATAAACCGGTACCCTGATCCCCAAACCGTGCCTATATACTGGGGCTTGGACGGATTTTCCTCGATTTTTTCCCTGATTCTGGCGATGTGCACGGTCACGGTAGAAGCGTCGCCCAACGCATCCATTCCCCAGATCCGCTCAAAAAGCTCCTCCTTGCTAATCACCCGATTGGCATGCTTCAAAAGAAACACAAGCAGGTCGAATTCCTTTTGCGCCATCATGACCTCATTCCCGTTCACAAACACTCTTCTGGAATCATGTTGAATCTCAAGGCCACGGACCTGGATATGGCTTCTCTCATTCCCTTTACCAAACCGTTCCTTCATCCGCTCGAACTTTTTCAGATGTGCGCTAACCCGGGCTACCAGTTCGCCGGAGCTGAACGGTTTAGTGATGTAATCATCCGCACCAAGGCCGAGGCCGTTAATCTTGTAGATTTCCTCTGCTCTGGCCGATACGAGAAGCACAGGAATGTCGTCCTGCTCACGAATGGTCCTCAATACTTCAAATCCGTCTGTATCCGGCAGCATGATATCCAAGATCACAAGCTCAAACTCTTTTCCTTCAAGCGCTGCGAGCCCCTCTGAGCCGCTGTTCACGATCTTCACCGAATAACCGCTCAGCTCAAGATAATCCTTTTGCAGATTGGCAATACTTTGATCGTCCTCAACAATCAATATCCTTTTCATCATAACCTCCAAACCTACTACAACTTTTTCAGAGAGATCATTATTCGGGTGCCTTCCCCGACAATGCTTCTAGCCCATATTTCCCCTTCATGGCCTTCCACAATTTGTTTGGCAATAGCGAGCCCAAGTCCGCTGCCCTCTACATGGTTCCTTGATGGATCCACCCGATAAAATCGTTCAAAAATGTGGGGAAGGTCTTTCTCGGCTATTCCCTTTCCATTATCCTTGATTTCTATAATGGCGGATGTCCGTGTTTCCCTCAGTATAATGGCAACCCTCCGGTCACTCTTATCTATGTAAATGGCAGCATTGTCGAGGATATTTTGAATGACTCTCTTTAATCTTTCGCGATCAATTAATACAAGGACAGGCTCCTTTAATTCATTGATTAGCTCTAATGTAATATTGGCCTTTTCATATCCATATCTATGATCCGCAACACAATCTTCGAAATAATCCACAAGGCTGCTTTTCTCAAAATGATAAGGGAGCTGGTTCAGATCCAGCTTGGAATATAAAAGCAAATCATCAATCATGGCATTCACTAAAATGGTCTTTGAACGAGCCGTTTCCAGGTACTCTGCCATTTTCTCAGGTGACTTGGCTACCCCGTCAATAATACCTTCGATGTACCCTTTGATGGAGGTTACTGGCGTCTTTAAGTCATGCGAAATGCTGGATACCAAGAAGTTTCTGTTATCATCGTACTTTTGCTGCAAATAAATAGATTCCTTCAGCTTGATCCTCATGAGCTCCAGCGATTTGCACAGCTCCCGAACCTCGCCTTCGCCTTCCTCTGCAATTTCGCAGCTCAAGTCACCTTCACTGATTTTAACAGCGGCTTCCTTCAGCCTGGATACTGGTGAAATGATCCCGCGCGAGAATGTATACGAAACCCAAAAGTTCATCAACAAAAAAATCAGGATGAAAAAGCCGATGGTAAAAATGCCAAACAGCATATAAAAGCCTGTTTGCAGCTTGATTGGCGCAAGCAGTAGCAATACTCCCGTATCACCAGATGGAAGCTTATAATCCGCCCGGGTAAACATATAAGTTTTGCCATCAAGCTCCAGGGTATCCTGATTAGGTGTACCACTGGACAGCAGCAGGCTTTTTTCAATATCGATGGCATTCAGCTTTCTTGTAGCGTATACAACCTCCCTATTGATGAATAGGAGGGCATGGGCACCCAATACCTGGGCCCGATCAGCCAGCTCTTGCTGAAATTTTTTATCCAGAAGCTGTTTGAACTCTAAGACCATCGCCTCCCGCTTGATCTCACTGATCCCGGTCCTGACCTCGTAAGCCCTTTTCAGTTCATTGATATCCGCTTTGTGGCCAAATACTTTGGTATAGGCGGCAACAAAAATGATGACTGCCAAAGCCGTCAAGGCAATGGAAAGCAGCACGGACAGCGCATTCATCACGAAAAAGCGTTTGGTCAAATGCATGTGGGTTCCCTTCTATATATCTTTTTTATCAAATAAATAATAACCAGCGGTAAATAACATTATACCACAGCCCAATAAAATTAAGATTTGGCGGAAAATTTTGAATATATTAAACGATTCCGAAATCCAGAGCGTATACCAATCCAACATCGACGTCACAAAAAAACTGGAATACGAAGAAAAGAAAATACCCAAGAAATTAAAAGCGACAAAAATAAGGATGGAGAGAAAAAATACCGCCAGCCCTCCCTGTAGTATATTGGATAGCAGGACAACTAAAAGGGCAAACACAAACACGGGAAAAAAAGTAGCGATATAGGACAACAGCACCCTCGCTACACCAAGCAAGCTAGCGGATGCAGGATTAAATATAAACCCTACCAGTAAAGAAAGCACCATAACGAACATCAGGTTGGCCAATATAAACAAAGCAATATTCAAAACCTTCGCACTATAAACGCCAAGTCTGGAAACAGGTCTGGCCAGCGTTATTTTCATCGTATTAGACGAAAATTCACCGTTAAACATATCGATCGCCACAAAGATGGAAAAAAGCGGTAAAATCGTATAAGTAAAAATCGATAAAACAACTATTGGAAACTCCGTGCTGCCTACTACCCTTAAGCCAAGGCCATGCTTAACCGTGGTAACCGCAATTTGTCCGATCAAAACGGCCAGAATGGACAAAATGGCAGCCGCCATAATTTTTTTCTTTTTCAACAGCTTCACGGCTTCATTCAAAAATGCAGCTTTAAACCCTGGCATTCCTGTCCACCTCACTAACAAAATAATGTTCAAGCGATGCGTAATTGGAAAGAATGTTTTGGGTATAGTCTACATTGACAAGCTTGCCCCCGTATATAACACCGATTCTTGTACAGGTAAGCTCTACATCATGAATCAAGTGGCTGGAAATAAAAAAGGTCGTACCTTCATCAGCAAGCTGCTTAGTCAGCCTCCGCATCTCCAGCATGCCCTCAACATCCAATCCGTTCAAAGGCTCGTCCAAAATTAAAAGCTTGGGCTTGGATAGGATAGCAGCCGCTAGCCCTAGCCTTTGTTTCATCCCAAGTGAAAACTTTTTAGATTTCTCATTTTTATACTTCAACATACCAGTAATTTCCAGGCATTCGTCGATTCTTTGTTGGTCCACCTGCGGATAAAACCTGCCAAACAGCTTCAGGTTTTCATTGGCCGTTAAATAAGGATACGACTCCGCTGTCTCGATCATACAGCCCACATGCTTCATCGCATTGACGTAATCCTCTAATATGCTGGCACCAAAAATCTTCACGTCGCCGCGGTCCGGTTTCATGAGCCCTGCCATCATTTTCATGGCTGTCGTCTTCCCAGCCCCATTGGGTCCCAAAAAGCCGAATATATCGCCTTGATCTACTTCTAAATTTAAATCACTGATGCCCCGATCGTTTTTATATACCTTGGTAAGACCGATGATTTCAATTGCTTTATTCGTCAACGACAGTACCTCCCCATAAAATGGTCAGGAAGCCGCATTGGCGGCTTCCCTTCCTCTCTCTATTCCTCAAATACGCGGCTGAATTGACCATCGAAATTAGGTCTATTGCTGCTTCTGTACGAGTTGTTGTTGATGATCTCGGTATTCAGATCCACATAAATCTTTCCAGGACCGTTCCCATGAACCTGACCATTTTCCTGCTCGCCTTTCGCATTCTTATAAGTAAAGGTAGATAGGGACTTCGTACTGCTAGGATTATATTCAAAATTAAAATTATACTTGTCAGGGTAATTGGCCTCAAAGCCAGATTTAACGGTTTCGTAAAGTTTGCCTGCCACTTTACCATTCTCCACGCTTGTGATTTCAAAGGTTCTCTCGCCGATCTTCACTAGTTTTCCGTCTTTCTCTATGATGATGTTATTTTTATAGGTTCCCACATACTTGCTAGTGAGGCCACCTGACTGGTTGACTGTTTCAACGCTTGCTCCTGTCAGGTCAGGCAAAGCAATCTTTGTATTTCCAACACCGGAAAGCTTGACGACCACATTGATCGTTAAATCATGCTGGGCGCCGTTTTTGTCTTTCCCGGACAGGAGGATATCCCCCGTCACATTTTCCAATATGCCTGCTTTGTTCTCAACAGCCGTGCCTACAACCTTTTTGACAAAAATATCACTTTCTATATCCGTCATCTTTGCATTCTTTTCCATACGGCTCTGGTCTCTAATCATCTGTTGGATGCCATAGGAAGAGACGGCATTAATTACGGCAGGCACCTGTGCCTCAGACAAACTTCCTGAGTAAGCTTTTCCGCCATCTGGCCTTTCTTCCACCTGTACATAATCCTTTAACCCTCCGACCACTGCGTCAACGATCTTTTCGATCTCAGGTGCGCCCTTTTCATTAAAAGGGTTTGTGAACATGCTCCGGCTCCCTCTAGCTGCATCATCAGGATATTCCGTTACATAATATTTGTTATCGACCCCGTTTTTCCAGATCGATTGCTTTTTGTCGAAATATGAATAATTGGATGAGGACTTGCCATCTGAATCCTGAGTTACGGTAGTTTCTTCAGATGCTTGCTTGGTTGTATCGATTTTTTTGGAGGTGGTAGTCTGAAACAAGATTTGATCGTTACCCTTCAGCGTAAGCAGCGCATCGATCGTATAATTGTTTAATCCCTTCTCCATCTGTGCGGCGGTATTTTTCGCAGAGCCCTTGAGTCGATCATAACCAGAGCCAAGCAATGTATCAGCAAAAGCTGTGGATATAAATAAACTGGCTCCGAGCGTAAATGAGAGTGCGGTAATTGCTTTTTTGCTAAGTTTCATTTCGTATCTCCTTCTAAGTATAGTGGGGGAAACGTTTCCTTAGCTTTATTATAATGGAAGCTTATTGAATCTATCTGAATAAACTATTAACAAACTATTAACTCAAGCTTGATTGCGCACTAACATGGATGCCATCCCAACACTAATGACTTTATCACATAAATTTCTTACAGTCATTGGATTTTAAGTACCCTTTCCTTACCATATTTGCAGCGTAAACGCCGCACCACATATGATGGAAATGGTTATATATGTTAATACTGCTACTATGGCCGGGAGAGGAAGGTCGATAAGCTATGGTGCTTTAGAGCCCATCCGCTGATTCTGAGTGATCTGTGCCTTTGAGGGTACCCTCATTAATGGCAATCCCATTAATGCTGAAGTAATACTTTTCGTCACGGAATGGACTTGATAAAATACGCCATCACCTTCTTGGTAAGGAGCAAAATAGGTGCTAAGTCCAAGGAAACCATTACGCACGATAAGTAAGGAGTGAATATAAGGAACCGATCTCGTTTCGGGAACCGTTTTTTTAACTGGTAACAAGTAAGCGAAAGAGACGAATGAAAGCAAGGCAACAAGAATAATGCCTATGGCAATCCAAAGTTTTTTAACACTAGTTAAACCCTTTAAAATCATATATTTTCTCCTTCAATACCCTTTATAGGATAATTATAGCGTTATTTGTTTCCCTTCAACAAAAATGCCCGTTAACGTAATGGAGGCTGCCGATCGTGCTGGAAGCCTCTTCCTTTTAGTAGGTATGAGAAATTTAACTTTCAGGATATAGTGCTGTCGATAAGTACCGTTCTCCGGCATCGTTCCCCCCAGATAGAACAGGAGAATCAGCTGGTCAAATAAAACGCCAATATAAAACGGCCGCCGGCTCTCAAAGCCAGTCGGCCGTTCCCCTATCTCCTTTACTTGACCTCATTCAGACGCTCTTCCAG
>NZ_JAJNMU010000054.1 GCF_022458865.1 Paenibacillus periandrae
TCGTTTTACACGGTTGCTTGGACTCGATAACCTTCCTGATGAATGGAAGGTTCACATTCAGTGGATACTTTCCAAGCCATTTGGGACATAGGTTGGTTTTCCACTAAATGGTTAATCAACAGGCGTGTTAAAATATAGTCTTAAACTGTTGCTTTTGTACTACAATATCATTCTGTGTTTAGTATGATGCGAGTATTTCCGACAAAAAATAAAGGACTTTTCATACGAGCCATACCATGCTAATCCGTTCCGCCAGACACTTTCAAATCCAATCTCTCACAGCAGAATTTATACCAATTGGATTCTTCAGGAGAATGTTCAGGGTACCAAGCTTCAATGCCATCCAGCCCCAATCATTTCATCTGCTTAAAGACTTTAAATTCTTCATCCGGGTCAAGTTTCATTAGTTTCGGGTGGGCTAGGAAGGCTCTGCCGCCGCTTCTCTGAATCAACTCGATACTTTTTTCAAGCGGAACGCCATAAGTCTGTTTTACAAAACGGAAACAATAATCAACGAACCCCGTAATTGTCCCATTCGTTGAATAATCCATCCTTCAACATGGCAAAGTAAACATTGCAGAAATATGAGACTTGAAGCATTTCTTTGCCACGATATCAGTGTTTCATAACATTTCTTTGGATCTTCCGTGAAGTTTGAAAGCATTTTTTTGCCATCGGTACCATTTGGGGAGAATTTCCTTGCCGTCGGTAGACAAACGCCGAACTATTGAATCCTATTATGATGAAGTCGCCTTTGCTATGAGCAACACTTAAATGGAGAGCCGGATGCGCTGAGATGTCCGGTTCGGGAAGGAGAAACGGGGAATTAGTTCGACTACGCCCGTCTCTTACTTCACGGCATATAGCCGGACAGGGACGCTTCGTTTTTATCCTTAGCTTTTTAGATGTTTTTGATAAAACAGTAGTCGGTCAGTACCGCGGCCCCGTCTGCGAAGGGAAAATGTGGTTCAGACCTACGCCAGGCGCTAGAGAGCCGCGGATTGAACCCAAAGGAAAATGGAGTAGGGCCGGTCATTCGAACCGATAATGGCCCCCAAATTGTGAGCCATGTTTTTGAAGAGGAATGTGGGGCACTCCAATTTATCCATGAACGAATTCCGCTCAAATGCCCTAACAAAAACGCACACATCGAATCGTATCACAGCCAGCTCGAACGGGATTTACTCATGAAGAGCGAGTTTGCCTCCTTTGAGGAGGCTTACGATGCCCTCGATAGATACTTAGAGTTTTATAACAACCGGTGAGGAGAAGCTGGAGCACGAGCAAGGCGACGAATGCTAATGTCTGGAACGCGACGCCGAGTACGGCTGGTTGCCGCTTGGGTAGCGCGGGTTTACAAGCGCTAAGCTTGAGCCACTATATAACCATGATCCCACCCATCTTTTCGTGGATTATGGAATCCCCTATGTTGCGCTCGACCAATAAATGACAAAAAGAGGTCAACCGGTAATAATCGGCTGACCTCTTTTGTCATTTAGGAGATTTTGCTTACCACTTGGCTCAGAGCTTCATGAATTGGCTTTAAAGGCCGGCCCAGCAGCTTCTCGAAATCGTTGCTCTCGATCTCCAAAGTGCCTTCCCGAATGCCTTGCTGGATCCCTACAAGAATCGGGATGACGAAGTCCGGTACGCCGACGTTTTTCAAGATGTCCGCATAGGCGGCATCGTCGACATGCTGCACAGAAACTTCTTTACCCAAGACTTTGCCGAGAGCGGATGCCAGCTCTTCCTGCGTCAGCAGCTTGCCGGACAACTCGTAGATCGTATTCTCGTGGCCGTTCCCCGTCAATACGGCTGCTGCCGCTTCCGCATATTCCTGCTGCAGGGCCCAGCCCACTTTGCCGGATCCTGCCGCCGTCGCCCAGGGTGCTCCTGCCAGCACTCCTTGAATGCTCGAAGTCTCGTTCTCCAGGTACCAGTTATTGCGAAGGAACGAGTAAGGAATGCCGGTTTTCAGGATGGCTTTTTCCGTGGCTTGGTGCGGCGGAGCCAGAAACAGCTTGCTTTCGCTAGCATTAGCTGCACTCGTATAAGCGATGAAGCCTACTTTCGCGCGCACAGCCGCCTCTACCGCATTGGTATGCTGACGAATTCTAGTTTCATTGTCTCCGTCGGCAGAAATGATCAGAATCCGATCAATTCCTGTGAAAGCCGCATCCAACGTTTCCGGACGGTCAAAGTCGCCTAGCCGGACGTCCACACCCCGAGCTCGAAGCCCTTCCGCCTTCTCCGGATTGCGAACACTTACAGCGAGCTGATTCGCAGGTACGGTTTTTAACAACGTCTCTATCACTTTCGCTCCCAGTCTCCCTGTTGCTCCGGTAACTAAAATTTTCATTGATGATTCCTCCATTTTTTAGTTGTAATATTTATAGTTATAACACAATGTGTTACAACATACATAAAAATAAAAGCTCTGTATGGAGCTTTCGTTTATATGAACTTTCGGATCAATTGGTCTATCGTCGTTTGGGCCAGCCTTTGTTCCATAACGGACTGGGCGTCTTTCAATTCCACTTGAAGCACCTTCTCGATATTCCGCCCGACCGTACAAGCAATGTTAGGGGCTTCATGGATGCGAAAAAGCTGGTTTTCTTCTGTCGCATTCACGGCCCGATACACATCAAGGAGTGTAATTTGATCGGCATCCTTGAGCAAGGAAGCGCCACCGACACCAGGACGAACATCCACTAACCCTGCCTTCTTTAACATCCCCATAATTCTCCGGATCACCACAGGATTTGTATTTACGCTGCCCGCGATGAAGTCCCCGGTACATTCATTTGGACTGGCGGCAATCAGAGTAAGGGTATGAACAGCAATGGAAAAGCGCGTACTGATTTGCATTATTTATTCACTCCCGTTGTAATGATTATAGTTACAATAGCGTCGTATGTCAACATGCAAAAAATAATATACCCTGATCACCTGCTTAGCTAGGAGCCGACATACAAGATGTTCCTATTTTAGTTTTGGAAAAAGAACTTCGTGGGTTTTATCGTTTTCTTTGTTTAAATCAATGGTAGCTCCTATCAAATTCCCCCATAAGAGTTCCGATACTCACAGTTATAGGAACTTTACTTTGGAGGGGATAACATGAAACGAAATTGGGAACTGGACGAATTAATCGAGCATTTTACGATCCTACCGAACGAGATGAAGTTGATCGAAAACAAGACCGGAGAAACCAGGATTGGATTTGCTGTGCTACTCAAGTTTTTTCAAAATGAAGCACGTTTCCCAACACATAAGTACGAAGTTTCCAAAGCGGTGATCGCGTACATTACAAAGCAAATCTTCTCAGAGCCGGAATTATATGCTCAGTACGATTGGACTGGTCGTTCGATTACCTACCACCGAACACAGATCCGGGAGTTCTTCGGGTTCCGCGAGGATACGGTAGAGGATGCTCAGGAAATGGCAGAATGGCTATGCCAACATGTTCTGCATCTCATGAATTTGAGCATTTAAAGGAACGCGTTTATCGACGATTCCATGAATTAAAAATCGTGCCTCCCACGCCGGACCGCATTGAGCGTTTGATCCGTTCAGCCATTCACACATATGAAGAATCCTTTTTCCAAGCGACATATCAAAAGCTGCCCTCCACTTCTTTAGCTCAGTTAGACTCTCTGATTGATAGCATTTCGTTTTTAGAGATTGATGAAGAAAAAGCTGCCAGTAACGGCAGCATCCAAATATCATTTAATGAGTTAAAGGCAGATCCTGGTCGTGCTGGAGTGGATAGCGTGTTGAAGGAGGTTAACAAGTTGCGGACCATTCGCAATTTGGAGCTTCCAAATGATTTATTTCGAGACATTCCCCATAAGGTTTTGAAAAAGTACCGGCAGCGCGTTTCTACTGAGGATCTACGCGAGCTGCGCAGACATCCCGATCCGATTCGATATACACTGCTGTCAGCTTTCTTTTGGTTACGCTGCATGGAAATATCGGACAACCTGGTCGATTTGCTTATTCAAATTATTCACCGTATCGGAGTACGCGCCGAACGAAAGATCGAAAAGGAAATTCTGAACGATCTACGACGAGTCAGCAACAAGTACGGTGTTTTATTTAACATGGCGCAGACGGCTATTGAGCATCCAGAGGGAATCATTAAAGATGTCCTATACCCAGTTGTAAACGAACAAACGTTAAAAGATTTGGTCAAAGAATTTAAGCATACAGGACCAGCATATCGCGAAAAAATTCATACGGTAATCCGAGCTTCCTATGGCAGCCATTACCGCCGGATAGTTCCGCAAATTCTTAGTATCCTTGATTTCCGTTCTAATAACGACGTTCACCGTCCGGTTATCCTCGCGCTCGAGCTAATCAAGAAATACACTCAAACGGGAATGCACTATTTTCTTGTAAACGACGAAATTCCGATCAATGGGGTGATTCGCAATAACTACAAAGAAATTATCATCGAAAAAGATGAAAAGGGACAAGAACGAGTAAACCGGATCAACTATGAAATCAGTGCTTTGCAAATGCTCCGGGATAAGCTACGGTGTAAAGAAATTTGGGTGTCTGGAGCGAACCGGTATCGAAATCCGGATGAGGATCTTCCGGCAGACTTCGAGGAACGCCGGGAGGAAAACTACAAAGCTTTAAATCAGCCGCTAGATGCAGATTCCTTTATCACTGCGCTAAAGCAGGAAATGATCCAAGGTCTTGAGAAATTAAACGAGGGAATGCCGAAGAACCCTAAAGTACGGAGTACGGATTACGGATTACGGATAAAGCTAAAGGCTGGATTTCGCTTTCACCGTTAGAACCGCAAGCAGAGCCGGTTAATTTAATCCGAATCAAAGGAGAAATCGCGCGCCGCTGGCCAATGACAAGCTTGCTAGATATATTGAAGGAAACCGACTTACGTATTTCGTTTACAGAAATGTTCAAGACAGTAGCCCATCGAGAGATTTTAGACCGGGATACGCTGCAAAAGCGGTTGATCTTATCTCTTTACGGTTTGGGAACGAATACCGGGTTAAAGCGTGTTAGCGCCGGTGATCACGGTGAAAGCTATAAGGATCTCCTTTACGTCCGACGCAAATTCATTCACAAGGATAACCTTCGTAATGCGATTTCCGAAGTGGTGAACGCTATTTTCAAAGTACGAATGCAGGAAATATGGGGAGAAGGAACAACTTCTTGCGCCTCCGATTCAAAAAAATTCGGGGCATGGGACCAAAACCTTATGACGGAATGGCACATCCGGTACCGCGGCCGCGGCGTAATGATTTATTGGCATATGAGAAAAACTCGACGTGCATCTACTCGCAGCTTAAATCATGTTCATCATCAGAAGTCGCAGCGATGATGGAAGGATTGTTGCGTCATTGCACCGATATGGAAGTGGAAAAAAATTATGTTGATTCTCATGGACAGAGTGAGGTTGCATTTGCCTTTTGTCATTTACTTGGTTACAAACTCATGCCTCGATTAAAAGCTATTCATACACAAAAGTTATACCGTCCGGAGTCGGGTATGACTGATGCATATACCAACCTACTGCATGTACTCAAGCGCCCGATTAATTGGGAACTGATCCGTCAGCAATATGATCAAATGATGAAGTATGCAACAGCTTTACGGCTTGGTACGGCTGAAACGGAAGCCATTCTGAAACGGTTTACCCGGAACAACTTGAAACATCCAACGTATCAGGCTCTTGGTGAGTTGGGCAAGGCAGTTAAAACCATCTTCCTTTGTGAATACTTGCATTCTGAAGAACTACGCCGGGAAATTAATGCTGGTTTAAATGTCGTGGAAAATTGGAACTCGGCCAACGGGTTTATCTTCTATGGCAAGGGTGGAGAAATTGCCACAAATCGCATGGAAGATCAAGAGATGGCCGTTTTATCTCTTCATTTGCTGCAAAATTGCTTAGTCTACATTAATACCATCATGTTCCAGAATGTTTTATCGGAGAAGAAATGGTTTGATTTAATGACTCCTGAAGACTTACGAGCGGTGACGCCCTTAATCTATACACACGTTAATCCATATGGCACATTCCGATTGGACATGAAGGAAAGAATTCCATTAGAAGGTGAACTGGCATGATTGAAAAACGCGTATCAGCAAAAAAGAAAGCCCGGGAGCTGGCGAAGTACCTTCGCGCAGAACGTCCGGACTATGCTTACTTAAAGAGTTTGTTTCAGTATTTAAGAAGCGAACTTGAAATTGAGGTTTCTAAATCAAATAAAAGCCCCACATGATAAAATTCCAGCTGGCGCCATGCCAAAAGCCGGTTAAAAACCATACGATCAATAAATTCCGGAGCTGCTTCATGAGCCCTGACCTGTTTCCGCCAAGCGGTATATAAACGTACTCTCGAAACCAAGTTCCGAGCGAAATATGCCATCTTCGCCAAAATTCTGTTACATTTTTAGAAATGTAGGGGTAACGAAAGTTTTCCATAAAATCAAATCCAAACATTTTGCCTAGTCCGCGGGCCATATCGGAATACCCACTGAAATCGAAATAGATTTGCAGTGTAAATGAGATAATGCCAAGCCAGGCAGATAGTACGCTCAATTCCTCGATAGGCGTCGCTTTGATGCTTGTCCACAACAGTCCGATATTGTTAGCCAACAGTACTTTTTTGGCAAGACCCCGGATGAACAGCTCCGATCCTTCGCCAAAACGGTCCATAGTCACCTTGCGGGACTCGAGCTGCTTTGCGATGTCGCCGTACTTGACGATAGGACCGGCAACAAGCTGCGGAAACATCGTCACGTATGCCCCAAAAGAGATGAAATTTCTCTGCACTGATACTTTATCCAAATAGACGTCAACGACATAAGACATCGTTTGAAAAGTATAAAATGATATGCCCACAGGTAGTGGCAGATCGGCCACTTGGATATTTAGATGAAACAGCTGATTGATATTGTCCACCACAAAACCGGCGACCCGAGCTTAAATGGTATTACATTGTGCATGTCAAAAACAACTTTCCAAGCTAAAGGTCACCCGGCGTATCAAGGTGATCGCAGGCCAAGGAGCTGAAGCTGATGCAGCGTCGTTAAGCCGTTTCGGCGCAGCTTCACTCATTCATTCGGAACAAGCTTATTCCGGATCTGTAGATGTTATTATTTCTGCTCTTTGGATATCTTGGCGCGACCGATAACTTATCATGCCGAACAACGCAGCAGAAATCATAGCCGCTACAGCAACAGAGGCTGCTGCGATCCACGTAATGGCTTGCAGCGATAAGTAGTTGATGACAATGCCTCCGACCCCTGCCCCCGCCGCTATCGCCAGTTGCAGCACAGATGTGTTGAGGGCAAGCATGACACCAGATGTCTTAGGAGACAATGTAAGAAGATCATATTGCTGGCTTGGAGAAGCTGCCCAAGAGAAGAGCGACCAAAGCACCAGCACGGAGAAAACAAGGAATATTGACGTGCCAGGGACTACCGATAACAATATCAGCATTACCATATTTAACAACGTTGCTCCAGTTAACGTTCTGGCTACACCCCATCGATCGGTGCCGCTCCCCCCTGCCTTTGACCCGATTAGACTGGCGATGCCGTATGCGAACAAGGCTGCGCTTACCCATCGATCGCTCATTCCGGCAACTTCCAAAAGATACGGGGACATATACGTGAATGCAATGCCATAACCCATCGTCATAAAAAAGTTAATTGCGAGAGAGAGTGCGATTCGAGGTCTCTTCACCATAGCCAATTGTTTGGCAAAGGAGATCGGATCATCACCTTCCATCCGCGGTATTGAGCTTGCCAGGATGGGCAGACTGACCATAGCAAGAAGGCTAATGCCGCCGAAAATCAGCCTCCAATCGTACGCGGCGGCAATCACCCGGCCAATGGGCACGCCCAAAATAAGTGAAGCGGTGACACCCATTAATACCGCTGCAATCGCGCTCCCCTTCTTGTTCGAAGGAGCTAACTTAGCGGCTAAGGCAAGCGATGTCACGACAAATACGCCAGTTCCGAGCGCCATGATTACCCTTGCCAGCAGCATAAATCCATATCCCGGAAAAATCATTATTAGCACATTACTCACGATAATTAAGCCAAGCGAGTACAACAACAAATTTCGACGGTCAAACCGGGCCGTGACCCCCATCATGATCGGGGTACCTATGGCGTAGGCTAGCGCG
Organism: Paenibacillus periandrae; assembly: GCF_022458865.1. Classification (GTDB taxonomy): domain Bacteria; phylum Bacillota; class Bacilli; order Paenibacillales; family NBRC-103111; genus Paenibacillus_S; species Paenibacillus_S periandrae. Next base: position 8,165 of record NZ_JAJNMU010000054.1, read on the forward strand.
TAGACAGTCATTAACTGTCCAGCCTGGGATAATGTCACTCCGGTATCTGCGGCGACTTTATCTAAAATGCCCGTGATCATGTATTCGGATGTCCCGACAAGAAAGCAGACCGCGGCAAGTATGAAAATCTTCCAGTTTTGTCCCAAAATTAATCATCCCCTCGTGTACTTTGTGAGACTGCTTATGGCTTAAAGTTCCTTGGCATAATTTAAACCTAAGTAATAAGCTTGGTTAAGTAACATATCATAATGCTCAGGATTGGAACCCAAAGTCTCGAAGAAAAATTCAACCTTAGAATTGGAAATACCGCAATAATCAGCAATTCCCACATTCAGCAGATGGGTCATCATTTCTTCATAGTTACGCTTATTCATCTGTTCTTTCGAAACACCAGCCAAACCCATCCATAAGACATGCTGATGATGAAGTTTGTTCGAACCGTACGCAAACCCATTGTTCCATACACGGTCAATATAACCTTTTAGCATGGCTGGTAAATGCCACCACCAAATTGGAAAAATAAATGCCAAGGCGTCGTTCTCCTTCAATCGCTTTATTTCCATTTCCACCTCAGGAGAAAAGGGCTGTCCCGCTGCTGACCAATCAGGTTCATCTACGCCTTTAAGAACAGGGTCAAAGCCAATCCCGTGTAAATCCAATATTTCATAGTCATGACCCGCCTCGGCAAGACCTTGTGCGAAACGGTCTGCAACCTTAAATGTCAGAGAATCTTTTCTCGGGTGCGAAACAACAATTAATACTTTCATACTTGTATCTCCCTACCTTTCTCAACAGTTAATTTGTAGCCATAATCAATGGCTGATGTTATTGTAAATAGTAAATAAAAAATTTAGAAGTACGCACTTTTAAGTTCTATAGGATGATGCAGGTGCTATAGGAACATGGAAGTTCCCTAGATAGATGCCTTACTGCATAACGGACGAATGTATTTTAACGGAGGAATAAAAGATGACTGATAAGAGGGGAAATAGCGTTCAAAAGAAGTATAAAGTTGGAGTTGAGGCGGCATTAGAAGTAATGGGGGGGAAATGGAAGCCTTTGATCATTTATCATTTGATGACAGGATGCAAACGGACGTCTGAGTTACGACGGTTAATACCCGGCATTACACAAAAAATGCTGACGACTCAACTAAGAGGCCTTGAAAAGGATGAGATTGTCGCACGAAAGGTTTATAAAGAGATTCCACCTAGAGTAGAGTATTGAATTAACTTCCTACGGCCAGGGATTAAAGCCTGCGCTAGACCTTTTATGCTATTGGGGAGAGGAACACCTGGATAAGATTCATGGAGACAAATTCAAGGTTTTGGAAGAGTTTTAAGGTTAGTTCAACCCGTCATTTCATCTGACTCATCCGTCCCAATGATGCGCTTATAAGCTTATCATTAACAAAAACATCTCCACTCAGTCCAATTGCTTAAAAAAAGTGGATGCCAAGGTAAAGTATGGTTGCACCTATGGATCTCCACATGAGCTCATGGCGTTTACCCTCCCACATCTCACAGAGTCTACACTCCCTGGTCAGATATGCTGGTGGAGTGGATCAAGAAACGGTTTAGAATTACCCACTCCACAGGCGATGACTTGGTGCTCCCAATTATCATCGGCATGGGGATCGGGCGGTATGTCTGTCAAAAACTACATTCATTCGAACCGATCATTTGCATGCATACTTAGTCTGGGATAGGAAACATTGTTTATAAAGGTCACATCGTGCCCCTTATTAAGGTTTCGATATTTTTTTCAGTGTATCTGTCCAAAGAAAATATAATAATTTGTGATCTTACAATGAAGAGTGGTTACTATTGCTTTTAAGTCAGCAACAGAACAAGGTATAATGATAGTAATATTAACAATCCAATTTCACGGCAAACGCGATAAGGCACTAAGAAATATGACTTGCAATTGATCGGCTGAGTAGTTAAGGCTGTTTCCGAATTCAACGGCCTGCACAATAGCTTCAGTTACGAGGCGCTCCTTATCTTTCGCGATTTTCTGTTCGTCTGCGTGAACAAAAGTTCCCATTCCCTAGGAGGTCAGAATATATCCTTCGCGTGCTAAGTCTCGATATACCCTTTTCGTCGTGATCGAGCTGCAACCGAATTCGGCTGATAGCTCGCGTAAAGACGGCAGTCTAGATCCCAATGGATATTCTCCTCTAAAAATGGCATTGCGGATCTGGAATTTTATTTTAATATAGAGAGGCTTTTCGTCTTTGAGCATTAATTTCACCCCCGTGTTCACTCGAACTTGTTGCTGAAAGCAAAAAGGGCAACAAGTTAGACCAACGTCATACCGTGCCGTACTCGAAAGCCTTTCGTCTTATTATTCGGCTCCATAATGAGAGGTTCATTATTGGCTTCCTCATCAACGGGCTTTCCCGCAGGAAATTTGCCATCCAATCGTCAATCGTGACGAGTGTACGACAACTCCTGCTTGAGTAGCGCAGATCAATCCGGATGCGCTCCGGATTGATTCGCTTTGGCTGCGTTCCCTCCCAATTTCATCGAGAGGCTTGCAAAAGCGGCAATCAGAATAATCGCGGCGGACATGCCATAAACGGGGACAAGCGTAAAGGCCTTCATGAGCGGGCCCGCCATAGCGGTCCCGGCCAGCGTCCCGGCCATGAGCAGGGGCGTAATCGCACCGTTCACGCGCCCAATGTAGGCTTCCTCAACCAGTTTCATCATGATAGCGCCGAGCACGATTTGCATGAACGCCGTCATGACGCCGACCATAAAGCGCATGGTAGCCGTTAGATACACCCAGACGGATAGGGCGTATGGAGCAGGACAGGAATCCGATACCTGCGAAGATGACAACCCGCGGATTTAATTTTTGACCGAGAAACGCTGCAGCCGCGCCTCCAACCAGCATTCCTGCGCCGGACAGTGCATAGAACCATTGGACGCTTTCCTTGTTGAGTTGAAGACGTTCGGTCACGATAAAGATGTCCAACGGCTGGATCAAACCGGACCCAAGCCCGATACAGGTGAACGTGATCGCGATAACAATCAAATTACGTTGGCCGCGGATATCTATTGGTACCCTAAAGAGTTTTTGTTATAATATTTATGGAAATGACAAATAAACCTCCATTGTCGTGGAAGTTTATGGAATTTTTTTGGTTATGTGTGATAGGGCTCGCCTCGGGTGAGGATGGCATAGACGTGATGGAGCAGCTTGTTGGCGCAAGCGATCACGGCCACCTTGTAGGGCTTGCCCTCTTTCTTTTTCTTGTCATAATAGGATTTGATACGCTCGTTTTTCCCTTTGCGTAAACCACATTGCACCGCTAAGTATAACGCCCGCCTTAATCGTTTAGAACCTCGTTTGGTGATCTTACTGCTTGTAGCTGTAAACTTTCCTGAACTGAAGACACTAGGGTCGAGTCCTGCGTATGCGACTAGCTGTTTGGCATGTTCAAACTGAGTAGCATCTCCGATTTCTGCAACCAGCACGGCAGCCAATTTATCTCCAACACCCGGAATTGTTTTAAGAAGAGCCACTTCTGGGATCATAACTACCGTTCCCTCAATCTCCTGCTCCAAATGTCCCAGTTGCTCTTGGAATGCAAGCAGCAAGCCAAGCTTACTTTGTAAAGCTATTGTTTGTGCGGGGCTCCGTCCTTGACTCGGAGCTACACTCTGAAGCTGTGTCAACTTTTCTCGAATCCAGGTTTTTCCGTGTGATCTTTGTACAGTTTCTAGAATTGTTTCCTCCGTAATCACCACACCGCTCAGATATTGCTGCAAAACCCGTATTGCTGTTTGGGAATACAGATCATAAAACACACCTTCAAAGGCTGGAAAGACCTGGTCGAGTAATGCCCGCATATTCAGCTTGGCTTGTACATACATCGCTGTTACGAACTCATGCTGTCTTGTGAGATGTTGGAGCTCTAGAAGCTGTGTATCTCCATTTCGATGAGGCTTAACATCGCCAGGATAGTACATCTCTGCTAAGTGCCACGCGTCTACAGCATCTGTTTTTACTTTTCGTAGCTGAGAGCCCTTCGCTCGCTTGGATTGCAGTGGATTAATGACCATGTGGCAAATCCCACTTCGCTCCATGTAGGCTACTAGCCCTCGATGAAAATGCCCTGTTGCTTCTAAAACGACTACTGGCTCTTTGCCTGTTTTCTGACTCAGTTCTCCAAGCCACTCTCCAAATTCTTCGAATCCTTCCTCCGTGTGGACGATACTTTTCGGTTTCCCAGATACCTCATTTCGCGAAGTAAATGCTTGAGCCACACTCATTCCTTTCGAAACATCCAATCCTACAACTGGTTCCATTACACCATTCCTTTACAAATTATCGCCGGCATTCCCACGATAGCTCCAACGCCATAGCTTCGCTTGTGATACGAGATCTAGGTCTCTACCAGCTCAAACATGGTTATTGGGTGGCAGTGAGAGAACAGTTTTATTTCCGGGGTTTTCCCCCTAAAAGCCCCTCGTTCTCCCGGCTACCGCCATCTTATACCGAACCAAAAAAAAGGCCAACCAGATTTTTCTGGCTGACCTAATAATACGAAAATGCCGTAATTTACGCGGCAATTAATGAGATAATGTTCTTGTCACCCGACACCGCTGTATCTTTTCAAAGTCAGCCAGAGCGATCCTGGGATTGGTCCCTTACAACAGCAAACCCGTATTGCTGCCAATCTATCATTTTTTGATATGGTTTATGGCTAATATTTCATCATCCACAATCAAAACTTTCGTTGCTAGGAGTTGGTAGAATATAGAATAAGACAAAAAAAGATGGAGCTCCGGTGGATAAGGCATCCCAGCTACGCGGGGACTTGGCCCCTCCCGCGACCGGACTTTCACCGGCTAGATGATGCGTGCCCGTCTGGGCACGCCAAGTAAAAAAGCCGCGATTTTCGCGGCATAAACGACCCCTTATTTTGGGCTACTTCAAAGTTCAATGACTGCCGTTTTGTACTCGGTTACGACAGGGCGCATTGGTATTAGCAGCCTGTCAGCGATTTTCCTCATCCGCACATTGCTTTCCAATATTTGAATGACGAGATGCGAAGCATCCGTTCGGCTCACCCTTTGTGCCGATTGGGCCGCTAACGCTGGCCCCAGTCCATGATCGCGAAATTCCTCACGTATATACAACACCCTGTATAACAGCGTGTCTGCCAGCTCCCGGTCGATGATCGACCAGCCTACGATCTCTTCGTCAAGTTTCAGCACCAGACTGCAGCTGCGCTCGATGATACCTTCTTGGTGAAGCGGCATGTAATAAGCGTTGAAGCCTGCCTCCTGCAATAGATTCATTTCGGCCAATTCGTCCCGCTTTAGCTCGCTCCATGGAATCACCCGGTATCCGGCGGGCAGCTTGAAACGGTGGATCCATGGACTCTCCCGGCCGGTCAGGATGTCGCAGCGATAGAACCGGCTGTACACTGCGGGCGTTTGCCACCCTGATTTCAGAAGCAACCGCTCGAAGCCCTCATATTTGTTCAATGCATAGTACTCCACGAAAACTGGCTTCCAATTTTTCCGGCGAAGACACGCCTTAAGCTCCTGCATCAGCGCGGTGGCGATACCGAGCCTTCGGAATCGTTCGTCTACATATACCGAGAGCACTCTCGCCGGCTCATCGAGAACGGGTGGATGGACAAGGAGCAGACCGACAGGCTTACCCAAAAAGCAAGCGCCAAAAGCCATTAACTTTACTTGCTTATCCGTTTCCGGCTTTATCATCCAATCTCTGTAGGTTCGATACGTAAAAGGAAGATATGGATCCGCAGTTTCCGAGGTTAACATGATGATTTCAAGCAAGGACATGACGTTCCCCTTTTCCGCAGAAAAAGTGAAGGCGCGCAGTTGGCGTAAATCTGAGTGGATGGTGCTTTTTCATGCCCCTACATGCTTTGAATAAAATCTAATGGCGCTCCGTTATCTAGGAGCTGGCACATGTAGGTATGACGACAGTCTATCCTGAAAATATCGCTCCGAAGTACACCTAAAAAAGGCAGCAAGAAAGTGACCCTCTAGCAAACAAAAAATGGCTAGGGGTATCAGCAATGTATTGTCTGAATAACGATCAGGAAGCCGCCGTATTCACAGTAATGGATACACCTAATGACTCTAATTTCTTAATGGAATGCTTGATGATTACGTCCCGTTTTCGTTCCTCGTAGTAGGTTGGACCGAGCTCGATGTAGGTTTTTTTTCCGCTTAAGGATATAGTAAACCATAGACAATATACTGTGTGCTACTGCGACCGTCGCTCGATTGGCTCCCCGGCGTGCGGCAATCCGGTGATACTGGCTGGATAAATACGTCTCTTTTGTTCTAGCCGCAAAGCGTAACGAAGATTTTTCAAAATGTAGACTGTTCAACCATTCGCGATGTTTAACCGACCAATTTCGAACCCCTTGGGGAGAACGCAGATCATGACGAAGCAAAAATTGGACGAGGCGAAGACGAGCGCGCTGCAAGTCTTCCTTTGCGTCATGTCGAGCGCGGACAAGGTCTCTTAATGCTTCATGATCTTCATCTGGGGTCCAAACCGCTGTAAGTTCACCAGCTCGAAGAAGTTTTGCAAGTTTTAAAGAATCCCTTCGGTCCGTGAGGCATTTCAAGAATTAGGTACGATCGACGTCGTAGTAAACAACGCTGGCTACGGCTTATTTGGAGCTGCCGAGGAATTGACGGATGAACAAATCATCCATCAAATCGAAACGAACCTCATTGGCTCCATTCAAGTCGTTCGCGCCGTTCTGCCGAATTTGAGAGCCCAAGGCGGCGGTCGTATTATTCAACTTTCTACCGTGGGGGGCCAATCTGCTTTCCCTGGCGGTTCTTTGTACCACGCAAGCAAATGGGGCATTGAGGGCTTCATGGAATCGGTCATGCATGAGGTTGCTCCCTTTAACATCGGAGTTACGATCGTGGAGCCGGGAGGCGCTAGCACCAACTTCAGGTATAAGAGCTCCAAGTTAGCTCCGAAGATAGAGGCTTATGAAGCCTCTCCTGCCATCTATGCACGTCGCATGCTTGAAGAAGGAACAGCCCAATCCATCGGCGACCCCGCTAAAATGGTCACGATTATGATTGACAGTGTCGCTCATGATCCAGCACCTAGAAGAATCGCACTTGGGAGCGACTCCTATACGACTATACACAAAGCTCTTACCGATCGACTGAAATCATTGGAAGCACAAAAAGATTTAGCGTTTTCCACAGACTTTTCTCATGAGAAATAAATGTCTATATTAACTAGTTAACCATTTAAACTACGAATGAAAACGGCAGCCTTTCACGGCTGCCGTTCTTTGCAAAAAGTAAGGGAGCCAAAGTCTTGCCCCCTTTGCCGAAACCGATAATTAGCGCGTCGGCTTTTTCTCTCTGTTCTTCACCGTTAACAAGCTGCCCGCCGCGGATTCGAGCGAAGTCGTAAACATTGTATCGATGTTCATGAATGCCGGACAACCGCATGCAATGCAGTTCTGCGCGACACCATCTTTACACATCCGTCGATGGCCGAGACGTTGAAAGATATGCTGAACGCGTTTCGTTAACGATATCAAAATCGTAAAGTTGATTTCAATAAAAGTATACCGGACTTAAAAGGCGTTTTTTTCCCTACTATGGATAAACTCCATAGGCGCATCTGTCGAACGAAGAGGAATACGCTCAAGCCGCCAACTACATCGAATCTATGTCGTAGAACCTGCACATCCCCTTATAAGTAGCAAAAACAAAAGCCCGGGCTCCGAAATTGGAGACCGGGCTTTCTTTTAGTTTGCGATGACAATTTTGCCGATGGTGCTTCCTGTTTCGATCAGGGCGTGCGCCTCCTTCAACGTGGAGGCATTGATTGGGGAAAGCCTCTTCGTCACCGTCGTGCGAAGCTTTCCGGCGTCGACCCGGTTCGCAACCTCGTTCAACAGACGATGCTGTTCGATCATGTCCGGCGTACCGAATCGGGAACGGGTGAACATCAGCTCCCAAGAGAAGGTCGCGCTCTTGTCCTTGAGCAGGTTTAAGTTCAGCGGCACAGCGGTCTCCACGATGGAGCAGATCCGGCCTTGGGGAGCGATCGCTTCCGCCATCTGGGCCCAGTGAAGCTCAGTGCTGTTCAAGCAGAGAATGTAATCCACATTATCAAAGCCGAGCCTCCTAAGCTGCGGAACAAGCGGCTCGCGATGGCTGATCGTATGAGTAGCTCCTAGCTCTTCTGCCCATCGGGCAGTCTCCAGACGCGACGCCGTTCCGATAACGGTCAGGCCCGCCGCTACGGCAAGCTGCGTCGCGATCGAGCCGACGCCCCCGGCGGCCCCGATAATCAGAAGGGAACGTCCCTCGTTTTCCGAAAATGCGTGCGAGACGCCAAGCCGGTCAAACAGGCTCTCCCAGGCCGTGATTGTGGTGAGCGGGAGAGCGGCCGCTTCTGCGAAGTCCAACGAACTAGGCTTGCGCCCGACGATTCGCTCGTCGACCAAATGGAACTCGCTGTTGCCGCCGGGGCGTACAATGCTGCCCGCGTAGTATACTTCATCGCCGGGCTTAAACAACGAAGCGCCTTCGCCAACTTCGACTACAGTTCCCGCGACATCCCAGCCGAGCACTCTAGGCTCTTCTTCGATGCGGTCCTTTGGAGAACGGACTTTGACGTCGACAGGGTTGACGGAGATAGCTTGGACGCGAACGAGAAGGTCGCGGCCGCTGGGGACGGGCTTCTCCACATGCAAGTCCATCAGGCTGTTCTCTTGATCAATGGGTAAGTAACGGGTAAGGCCTACTGCTTTCATTAAGGTCATGAAAATCTCTCCTTCGTGTTTGGCTATAGCTTGATATTCATGAAGTGCTATCCATGAATTGATTATATGTGATATCATAAAGATGCGTAAGTACCTACATTTTTGTGGTATACTATCATTTTTTATAGTAATGAGGGGGACACTCCCAATGACTGAAGAGGAGCGCAAAAGCAAATACAGCGGCTGCGAGAACGAAGCCGAAGGCTGCCCGGTAGAATACACATTGGAAATCATCGGGGGTAAGTGGAAGGGAATCGTGCTGTATCATTTGTTCGAGGGAACGAAGCGATTCGGAGAATTGACGAAGTTGTGTTCGGGCGTCACTCAGAGGATGCTGACGTTGCAGCTTAGGGAATTGGAACAGGACGGGCTTGTCCACCGAAAGGTGTATCAACAGGTACCGCCGAAAGTAGAGTACTCGCTCACTGAATACGGACGGACTCTGGAGCCAATCATCCTGTCTATGAAGGCATGGGGAGAGCGCCACAAGCGCAAGAATCCGTTCATGTATGCAGGCAAAGATTAAGAATGAAAACGGCAGCCGCGCATTCTTGGCCGGCTGCCTTCGTGTTCCTGGAGCTATCGTTCCCGTTACTGAATTTCTTCAATTTTTTTTACTAACCATTGTCGATTAAACTCGTAATCATACTCAATATCTGTATGATGGATTTTCTTGTCGTTTGCACGTTTTATAGGGATATTCTTGTCGTTAGACTAAAGAAAAGTATTCTGTGTGAGTCTTGAAGCATCTCTTTGCCGCGTCGGCAAGGAAATGCTTCAAAGCACCGGCGGCAAAGTAATGCTTCCAAAATAACTGTATAACCGGGATCCGCAGCTGCAGAACCCATTATATAATTCATTGAACTGATATGAACGAGGCGGTCAACACCCCATTTTTTGGTAAGGTTTCCTTTATCCTTTACTTTTTCAGCCTAGAGATCTACAGATCCTTTCACGAAGTGATTGTCAAGGACGGCGTCTTTGCGTCCTTGACAATCAAACGGAGAGAAAGGATACAATGATCCCACTGAAAAAGAGGTCATTTTAAGATCTTGGCACGAAGGCAAAGTAGTTGACGGTGGTTAACAGTCTGATATGCGCGGGTTGGTTACCGCATTTCACTTCATCCGTCGGGGAGCTGCCTCGGACTAACGGAGCACATTCGGTTATCTAACAGACCTAGTGCATAGTTCAACATGAGGATTCTCCTTACCAGAGCTTTGCCTCCGAGCCAAAACCTCAAACCATTCCTTTAAACCAATGCGCTTCTAATGGGGGGACTAGGCTGCCGAATTAGCTTCCGTTTGCTTCTTTTCAATTTCACAACCCATTGCCCAAATGAACCCCATGAGTTCCCTAGCCACAGCAACGGCGGCCTTCTTTCCAGCATTCCCTCGAGATGTGATTTGATTATATTTTTTATGCAAACGATGTTGAGCTTTCCAAGCAATGCGCCTGGCTTCGGGGTCCTGCCCTTTCTGACGAGCAAGGAGTTGCCCTTTTAAGGAAGGGGAGTAACGGTATGCCCAGGCGGATTCTACGACGACATGGCGAATGTGAGCATTGCCAACCTTGGTGATGGACCCTTGCCACCAGGTAGCTCCACTTGAATATTCTTTAGGAACAAGCCCAGCGTAAGACATTAATTGCCTGGGGCTTGAGAAACGAGAGAACTGTCCGATTTCGGCTACTAATGTGGTGGCAGTTACTTCAGCGACACCACGCATGGTTTGAAGAGCTTGGATGACAGGAGCGTGAACACTGCGCAAGGCCTGCTCATGAATTTCAGCTTCGATATGCTTCATTCTCTCGGTCACTTCATCGATAGCATGAAGATACTCTTGAAAAACAATCCGTAACGAAGATTTTTCAAAATGTAGACTGTTCAACCATTCGCGATGTTTAACCGACCCATTTCGAACCCCTTGGGGAGAACGCAGACCATGACGAAGCAAAAATTGGACGAGGCGAAGACGAGCGCGCTGCAAGTCTTCCTTTGCGTCATGTCGAGCGCGGACAAGGTCTCTTAATGCTTCATGATCTTCATCTGGGGCCCAAACCGCTGTAAGTTCACCAGCTCGAAGAAGTTTTGCAAGTTTTAAAGAATCCCTTCGGTCCGTTTTAACGCGGTAAATTACAATTGGTTTATTGCATTCTATAAGAAAGCTAACTTATTAAATAGAACTTGGGTTCTTAATAATTATAGTACAATCATTATTCTGCACAATATGAATCAGAACTTTATTCCGTCTTTCTTGTGGAGAAATCCTTCATCCAATCAAAATTAGGTTTCCCATACAGTTAAGGCAACCATTCGGTCCTCAACCTTTTCGAAAAAATCATCAATAGACCGCTTATTATCGGACGACAACATTGCCCACCATCCAAATTATATTATAGGTCTATTCGCCCATTTTTTTAACAGTTTTTATTTTCTGTCGAATGGCAATCAACCGTATTTATCCGTAAACGGCAAATTACGACGAATTATAACCTTTTTTTTAAAATATCGTTAATTGAAATATTCGACAAAGGGTTTTTAAGAGATTGACATAACACCATATATTGGGGTAAATTCATTTTAGCTCAATGGATCTCCACAACTTATAGATGAGGAGTGGATCCATGTGATAACCCTAAGCTTGCTTGATTTGGCAACAATTATATTCTCCGTTTCATCGCTTCTTATTGGCCTTCTTACTTTAGTTACGCACATGATTAAATTAACGAAATAAGGAACCCTACCCCTCGCTAGCAACGTCAGGTGGATTCCTTATAGAACTGGTAAAACGATTTTAGGTAAAAGGGAGATCCGAGCTAGAAACAAACAAGTGATGTTAGCGCATCGCTTGTTTTTTCTTTTTATGGACCTTTATGAACCATAATGGACCATAGCTTTTACCAACTAAACGCATTCTAACATACCAATTCCGTATAGACAATACGTAATTCAACCCATTTTTTTATTTCAGCGCCGCCGCGGCGCACCGTGGGAATAGATCGAGCTGCTTTGATAATCCTTTATTATGGAATAATTTGCTCTGTTGATATCGTTGCATCAATGCTGGTCAACCACATTCCGCTCCGGATCAGCCAGACAAAGATACCTGCATTTTCTTATTCCTAAGCACCGGGATCCTGTTCATCTACCTGCAACGCTTCCAATAAATCCCACTACCATGTAACACTGTTCATCTCCGCTGGCCACCGTCGCCGCGCGCCGATCGTAAAATCGGGTTTCATTCGAGAGAACCAGGAGTGCTAGCTGCAGCTACTCGAGCGGCCGCCCCTGTCGGTGTGCCGATCGCAAAGCCGCGCTTCATCCGGAAGAACCAGGAGCACGAGCTGTGGCTATTCGAGCGGCCGCCGCCGGCGTACCGATCGCAAAGCTGGACTTCACCCGGGAGAACCAGGAACGCGAGCTGCAGCTGCTCGCGCCGGCGTTCAGCTACAATGTTGTCGGCCAGCTTGGTTAATCGACTGTTCTGGTCTGTCTTCCCCTCCTCCGCTTCCTTCCTCAAGAATGAGCATTATATGGGTTAACTATATACTTCCGCCATCTCTCAGTGTATTCAGTCTCTCACCCGGTAGCACGTTGTGCTGCCAAGCGCACAAAAAGAGGCTGTCCCATAAGCTATGAAAATGGCTACGGGACACCTCTTTTCAATTTTTCACAACAAAAAGAAACCGTTCTTGGTAAAATGGAGGTACCCCCACCCACTTACGAAAGGAACGGTTTCTTTGTACATTCAATATACCATGGACCAACTATGCTTGCCAATGGATTTGGAAGAGGACATTCCTCTAAATCATCTCGTTCGTGTCGTTAATGAAGCCGTGAATAAGCTTGACGACGCCATCTTTGACGCGGCTTATCCCGGAGGTGGACGAGACAGCTATCATCCGAAGCTGCTAACCAAAGTCATCATCTACGCCTACACTCAGCGTGTCTATGCCTCCCGACAGATCGCCAAAGCTGTCCGTGAAAACATCATGTTCATGTGGATCGCGGGTAGACAGCGTCCGGACTTCCGTACCATCAACCGGTTTCGTTCCGAGCGAATGAAAGACGTGTTGGAGGCCGTGTTTACAGCGGTTCTTCAATTTCTGGCCGATGAGAATTACGTGCAACTTGAAAACTACTTTGTCGATGGGACTAAAATCGAAGCCAATGCCAATCGGTATACGTTTGTTTGGGGCAAGGCTGTAGTGAAGCACAAAGCCAAGCTTCAGGAAAAAGTTCAGACGCTATTTGCCACCATCGAAGAAACGGAGAACAAGAAGAAAAGACCCATGGCAGTGGAGACCTGCGTGAGCTAGGCGAAGCTTCGCAGATGACGAGTGAAAAACTGGAGCTTGCCGTCAAGCAATTGGAAGCAAGACTGCAAGAAAAACCGAAAAACAAGCCGCTGAAGAAAGCCATACGTACACTACGAAAGGACTTTCTCCCCCGCCTTCAAAAGTACGAAGCGCATGAAGAAGTTTTAGGAAATCGTAACAGCTATAGCAAAATCGACAAGGACGCCACATTTATGCGGATGAAAGAAGACCACATGCGAAACGGCCAGCTAAAGCCGGGCTACAATGTGCAGATGGGTACCGAAAATCAATTCATCCTCGGCTACAGTGTACACCAACGGCCTGCAGATACACGCTGTCTCATCCCTCATCTTGAAAAAGTAAAATCGCAGCTGGGCAAACTCCCAAGCACCGTTATTGCTGATGCAGGCTACGGTGGTGAAGAAAATTACGATTATTTAGAGCGAAATGAAACCGAAGCCATCGTCAAATACAGCACGTACCACCGTGAAAAAAGCAAGGGATGGCAAAAGGATATTAGCAAAATAGATAACTGGACTTATGACGCCGAACAAGATACATGGACATGCGCAGCTGGGCAAACCCTCGTATTCCGCAGAGTGAGCAAGGAGAAGACGGATAGTGGCTACGAAACTGAATATCGTCATTACCGAAGTGCAAGTTGTGAAGGCTGTCCATTAAAACCGCAGTGTACGAAAGCCCAGGGGAATCGCGAAGTCAAAGTAAGCTTGAATTATTTACGATTAAAAAACCAGGCACGAGAAAAACTCCGTAGTGAAGAAGGCTACAAGCTAGCCGTCAGGCGGATGATTGAACCGGAGCCTGTATTTGTGTGACATCAAGAACAACCGTGGCTTCAAAAGATTCCTGCTTCGAGGCTTACCCAAAGTAAGCCTGGAGGTCGGGTGGCTTTCGCTCGCCCATAACCTGTTGAAGAAAGCAGCAATAAACGCAAAAAGCAAAGGAGTTAAGCACAGACAAGTTGCTTAACTCCTTTGCTCATTTAAACATTCATTTTCACTGAAGATCCGACGTGTCGCGGATCTTTCAATTTTGACTTATGGGACAGCCTCTTACAATCCATTAGAGACTCTGTGTGATCTCGCTTAGTACTCCGCAGATCAGCTTTGCTGATTCCGCGCGAGTTCCACCATCTCTTGGGACAAAATGTGTGTCTGTTCTGCCAGATATTAGATGAGCAGCTACCATAATAGCGGATTGTGTATAAGCCCAATTAGAGATGTCTGGAACGTCGATAAACTTAGAAAGTATATAAACAGCTTTGTCATCAGCTATAGAGGATGTAGGTTTATACTTGACCAGAACACGAGCCAGTATCGTTGCCATTTCTTGACGAGTAACTAAAGCTTCAGGATCGAATTTCTTATCTGCTACTCCTTCAACAATACCGTATTTAGCTGCGATATTAACAACTGAATTAAACCAGTTATCCTTAGAAACGTCATTAAAAACTTCATCAGCGGAATCTCCTTGCAAATCTAAAGCTCTGATGACCATAGCAGTAAATTCAGCTCTAGTCACCTGTGATTCAGGGTAAAACAAGGTTTCCGTTTGCCCATTAACTACGTTTAGTGTCAACAATTTTTCTATGCATTCGCGGCACCAGTGGTCTGCGATATCGCTGAATTTCCCTGATGTTGGAATTACATCGGTAAATGGAATTAAACCGACTGATGAACCGTATCCTTTAATCCCAGCAGGAGATGCATTGGGATCATAAACAGGTACGTCTTCTATGACACTGATAGGAGCTGATCCGCCGCCGCTGCCACCACCGTAAGAACCGCCAGAGCTTCCTCCAGATCCACTATTACCATTACCCGTTCCCGTATCAGGTGTTCCGGTTTCGGGTGTTCCAGCACCAGGAGGTGTCGTCGCACCTTCAGTCACAGTAGTATTTACATCGATATCTGGAGTTGTAGATGTAGATCCGTCAGGATTGGTTACCAATGCCTTAATTTTGTACGCATAGTCTCCAGCATCCAATCCTTCCTCGGAAAAAAGGAGTTTATTGCCGTTAAGTGCTACAGTTCCCATACTCTTAGTTTCTCCGGTCACTGCATTATCATATGATACATCGTATGTTCCAGCTGCATTTTTAATATATCCCCAGTGCGGATTACGATTGATATGGTACTCACTAGCATTTTCAATGATTTCAAACTCAAAAAATACTTTCCCCTTCGCAATAACCGGTTCCGAAACAGCCAGCACTGGTGCTGCAGGAGTCCAAACTCTCATATAAACTGCATCACTTACACCATAGGCATCCTTAGCCTGTACGCTGTAGTCGTAGTAGGTCGATGCCGTTACTGTTTGATCTCGAAAAACAGTTAACTTTCCATCGTAAGCCTTCTGCATGTTATTACGAGTCACCGCATAAGTTAACGCCTTGTTCACCATATCCCATTGGATCGCCACTGAATCAAAGTATACTGCCGTTGCCATAAAGTTAGTTGGTTTTGCTGGTGGACTTCCAAGTGTGTGAGCAACAGTAGTTAGTGGTATTGAGTTACCGAACTGATTTTTAGCGATTAACGTATACGTAAAATCGGTATCTTCAGAAAGGTTTACATCCTCAAAGTAGGTTACACCGGTTACTGTAGATGGTGCACTTCCATTTCTCGAAACTAAATAATAATCAGTGTTAGCTATTGGATTCCATTTCAGTTTTACAGACGTTTTTGTAATATCTGTAGCAATAAAATTAATAGCAGGTGGATTGCTAACATCAGGTAATGGAGATACAACTTCTCCTCGTGTTACCCTGACCGTATAATTCTTCGTTGTGCCGTCCTGCGCCTTGACAGAGATAACAAAGGTGTTTAAACCTGATTGAAGAGGTAAAGGACCAAACGATACTCCACTTGTTGCCGGTACATTATTAATTTTTAATGTTGCATTGTCATTTTCCACGAAAGCCAATAGTGCTATTGTGGATTCGGTTTGAGGTACTGAAGTTGCATACTCTGTTACAGAAGGACTAAAAGATGGAGTTAGTTGCGCTGATCCCATAAATACTGAAAGTATATTGTTATTTGAAGATAAACCAGCACGTTTTACTTTAACCACATACGTCTTCGATATACCGTTCTGTGCAGTGACTTCAATATTAAATGTATTATCTCCTATTGATAGAGGTAAATAACTGGATGCAATATTCTGTGATACCGGAATGCCATTGATTTCGATGGTTGAGTAGATACTATAAGATCCTACGGTTATTCTCGTATTCGTTGTACCAGTTGGTACATCTGCTGTATACGATAATATATTCTTGTCGAAGGATTCATTTAACGATGTTCCTTCGACGATAATAGATGACAAATCATTAATCGTATTGAGCACTTTATTTATAGTTAAGCTATAATTTTTTGTTGCGCCAGACGCAGCATTTACAGTAATGACAAAAGTATTAGCACCTCCTGTAAGTGTTATGCTTTGCGAATCTACGCCTGAGGCTATGATATTTCCATTTAACTTTATTGTTGATCCTGAATCTTCCGCGGTTGCTTTGATCTTAATAGAATTCAATGACACATCATTAGCTGAAGAATAATTTAGGATATTCTTATTAAACGACTTGTCTAAGGTTACGCCACTTACCACGATGTTAGATAGATAATTGTTCTCTGATAAAGGTGTTCCACCTGTTCCACCCCCAGAACCATTACCACCTGTACCTGATCCAGGAACTGTTTGCCCTACAGCTGCCGAAGTCCCTACGCCGTAAGTCGGGTTACTTTCAATACTGCCTGTAAATGCTTTTACACTGTACGTATAAGCGGTGCTGGCTGGAAGTCCGGTATCGACTAAATTTGTGTCCGTGCCTGAATAAACTAGCGTATCCTCCCTATAAGCTTTATAACCGCTAGCCCCGGCTACACTACTCCAAGACATGGATATCGTATCGTCTGTTCCCGATGCCTGATACAAAGCCAGTGGACTACTTACAGCTATCACACCACCAATAATATAAGGACTTCCTACAGAGCCATTACCGGAAGAGATTACAGATCCGGATTTAATATACAGCGTTGGTCTAACTTGAGCAGCTGACGAATAAGATTGATTTCCCGTTGTCGAATCCGTTGCAATCGTCATAATATTTGAACCAACGGTAGCCGTCGATGGATTCAATAACCACTGTGGCATTGTTCCGACGAAAGTAAGATTCCAAATCTTTTTAAACTCTTGGCCACTTAATAAGCCAATATTGGCTCCAATTGTTGTGATGGCAGTCGTGCTATTATCTGGATATATCGTCCACATTTTATATTGAACATAGGATTTATCCTGCTCACTAAATGTGTTGTATAAAGTATTGTTCAGATAGTATGCTACACTTCCAGTATTAGCCACAT
>NZ_JAJNMU010000055.1 GCF_022458865.1 Paenibacillus periandrae
AAATCTTTGGAAATATACTCAAAGTTGGCAATTACCGATGCTCAAAATGAATATAACGAGGTTATTAATAAATTCCCAATTTAATCCATGTGTTTGCGGGTGGTGTCAGCTACGCTGGTATTACCCCTAGATAGCTTTTATATCATATGAAGGTTTTCCATCAATTAAGGATATAGATCCGAAAGGCAGGATTAATTTTTTCTCCTTTTTAAGTAAGCGACTCTTTATCATTTTTTGCTTGGCTGCTTCATATAGCTTCTCAATTGTAATTAACATTCCATTTAGCCGACGCCATTCTTCAATCATCAAGTATGGATCTTTGACTAAGTAAGATAAGTCTTCATCAGCAACTCGGCCTGACAGATTAGGACTAAATTTAACATAAGGTTGTCCAGAAACTTTATACTTTTCAGCATTTTCGTAGTCATGCTGGCAATCCTTTAAGCGTGACAAATTAATCGTTCCTACATGAGCTAAGAGTCCGATGTCATTAAGATAATCGTTCAGTCGAATATGATCTGTTTCGTAGACATTGCAAGAAACAAATTTCCCTATAACACCATGATAATCGTTTCGTTTAATATCCATTTTGTCTTGGTAGGTTCTAATTACGCCTTTAATGAAATTTGTTTTTCTTTCCAACCGTTTCATCTCAGGATAGTGACCTTTTTTATAGAATGCTTCCATTATTTTTGCAGCTCCGCGAGTTTGTATCTTCATACACTTCCTCCTTAAAATAAGAAACCCCTCGATTGAATCGAGGAGTTTCAAAATTATTTATAAACTATCTTCAGAACATTTTATTAACCAGCCATGCGAATTTCTCTAAGCAGATTTTTACCTTTAGCTTCTCTCGTTGATATGTGGCAGCTATCACCTTGCTTGAGATTTAATTTTTCAACCTCATCCATAAGTGGCCCCACGGCATAGACTTCTGTAGAAATCCCCCTAAAATCAAACAAGAGTTTGAAATATGGTTTTTCTTCACCTACTATAATGCAATCCTTAAGAATGCCATTCATTTGAACAAACTTATCGCTATTTCCCGTTTGTTCAGGTTGATTAAGCCGATTTTTGTTATCAGAAAGATTAGAATTTTTCTCCTTCTCAATTTCATTATCCTTATTAGGAGCTACCTGTTGTGACTTCTTTTTGTTGATCGCTTCCTGTAAAACAAAATCCAATTGTAAGAAGTTCATTCCTCTTTTACTTAATTTTTGGAACCATTCATCAAATCCCTCTATGGAGCCATTACCTTCTTTATATTTATTTTTCAAAATATCTAAATTCTCAAATGAAAGTTCTATTATCTCTTGAGACTTTCCAGTTGGTAAACCCCTAGTGTGATTTGAAAGAGTTTGAAGGTCGCTTGTAAAGATTCCATGCCAATTATTTTGTTCATAAAATGGCTTATAGTAGTCAGGTAATAGAACGATGCCATTTTTAAATTGTTTTTTATTCGTGTCTAACTTATATTTATCAGCCATTTGTAGATATTCTTTTGTTTTAATTGGTACTACCATTAATTTCCCACGGTAGACATCAGAAGCAATCCCTATAAGAGATGCACATTTTTTCAAACAATCTGAGAGAGCAATTTTCTTAGCATTCAAGATAGCCTGGGGATTTGGTTCTGATTTTCCATTTTTTATAACCATTGTTGCATCCCCAAACTGACTTTTTTCGATCCACTCATCGCCACTCCGAATCGCGATTTTTCCTAATATTGATACAGAAAAATTCTGCATATCAATTACTTGCTCAATAACTTCCAATTTCCATCCCTGTGGTTTAAATATTAGATTTAATCGATCTGAAGTGGCTTGTGGACTAACGAATACATAACCATCATGATTTACAGAATAATCATCATAGTGAAATGGGGCGTTTAAACTTTCAAAAGTGTTTTCTACTGAAACAAACATGTTCTTCCTCCTCATTTTTTAATATCATTAACTCTATGTAAAAGGCCAAAAAAACGGAGAAAAGATCCTCACGTTCTTTTGGCCTGAAAGCACTGTAACAAAAAAAGCCCATACAGTGCGATATCCTCTTTGAAATAGGACGGACCTATTCCAAAAAATCGTATCACCCATAGGGCTTATATCTTCAAGGAAAAGCTCAAATAGAGCAAAATTGATAATAATGATTTAATGATATCATATCAATATTTATTGTACAATGACTTGTTAACGAATAAAAAAATCTACACGAACTAGCCTCACATCACCGGCGGCCGCCAGCCGTTCGTCCTGCCGGGTGTTGAATCACATGGAATGGATTATTAAATTAAGAAAGTATTAGACGGGTTCTAATCCATCCGTTGCTGCCATCGAACCGCGATCGATTGCATCAGCCCGCTTACGGAAGAACCAAGTACGTGTGCGGCTGCTATTCGAAGAAAATAAAGACTATGTGGTTTAATGAAAACCGGAATAAGCCCAATTAGTTCAGTTCGATCAATTTCTAAAATACCCGCTTTCCACCCCCATGGGAAAGCGGGTACGTTCATTAATCGTAATAATACATCCGATCCAGGAGATTATCGAGTTCTTCCTTTAGATACTTCCGCATCTGTAGACGCCAATATTCACAGTCGCTAAATTTCACATTAAACAACTCAAGATTCTCATGGAAACCCTTATTCCATGAATTGAAGTAATACTTCTCCTCCATCTCTGTACGAAGTGCATCAAAACTTAGAGCTTTAGCGATTCGAGAGATAATTTGCGGTTTTTGCTTATTGAAAATTTCCACGAGAAGTTTCGGCGCTTCGTTCAAAGCTTGTTTTCCCGCCTCTGTCTGTTTCAAATTATCAAATGAAATTTCAAAATGCATGCTCCAATCTTGGAAAAATGAGTTCGTCCACTTCTGTATCATGCTCCGAATGTGTACCTTAAAATTAGCATATACATTAGCCCTGGTTTCATGCCCTACTCCGATCTTATGATTAAAGTAGAACGTTGATACCGAGCGTCCATGGAACACTTTAGAGGAATCAGCAAAGTTCAAATACATCCCATATCCTTCCTTAGTATTCAGATTAACCATATGGGTTCCGAACTCATCCAACGTTTGTTCCATGTACCCATCCATATTACTCTCCAAAACTGGCTTGAGTGGACTTGTCCCTTGTAGCCACAGCCGACCAGCTAACGGAGGCATATACGCATCATTCACTTCTCGGGAGAGACTCAAAAGAGTATTGTAGAGCTTCTCCTTCGTAAAACTCTTTTCAGCAAAAAAGTCCGTTAAACTATTGAGTGTGTGCAAATCAAGTGAAACAAAATCGACTAGATTAGTACCGCCGAGTTCCTTAGAAAGTTTATCCGCTTCCTGCTTCAAATTACCCAAATATGCCTGATAGGCTGCTTGAGCGTAAGAGTCCGTTTGCGGCCCCTTCACGAAATTCGTGTCACCTTCTTCAATCATCCGATCTTTCTTCATCTTCTCATACAGCACAATATCCGCTCGGGTACGCAAAATCTTCAGTGGTACGTTCTCTAACTTCTTATTATGCGAAACTAAGAGGTCCATGCAAATATCATAGATTGTCGGACGTTCATCTGCACGGCAGAGGAACAAAACAGCATCATAGCGCTTCGCCAACACACGATTCAGTGCGTCTTCAATATCCGCTTTTTCCTCGCCAACCTGAGTAAGTCCTGGCGTATCCAAGATGTTAATTTTTAGCGACTTTCCTGGATACTCAGATTCATGATAAACCTCTTTAAACGCTTCAATAAAATCATTGGATGGCTTTACAGCATAAGCAAGTTCCTCAACCACCAATGAATAGGGACTAGCGGGATCGTATGTTCGATGAATCAGATTCTCGACCTTATCCGTTCCTATAACACCATCTAGAACAATATGGTTCTCATCCAGCTTCTGCCTATCACAAATTTCTAAGATCTCATTTTTGACAAATGTATATAGTTGCTCGAACCAGCCATAGATAGATTTGATTTCGACTTCAAGCTTATCATCCAAACGCTCATTGATGACCTTCTCATAGAAATCACGTTTTTTAGGTTTTGGATGAAGAGACTTCCCTTCCTTCTCCCGCTCTCTGACTTCCTCACGCAGCCCATCCGTGACCATCAAGTATAAATCCTGAATCTTCTCCTGAAGTGTATCTAACCTGGGAAAGCCATCCACACCAGCTTCATTATTCTTTTTAACGTAGTTGTAGTAATGATACGCCCTGTTTTCAGGATCTAGGATACTTTTAAGAAACGTCTCATCTACTTCGACCTCTTCGAGAT
Organism: Paenibacillus periandrae; assembly: GCF_022458865.1. Classification (GTDB taxonomy): domain Bacteria; phylum Bacillota; class Bacilli; order Paenibacillales; family NBRC-103111; genus Paenibacillus_S; species Paenibacillus_S periandrae. The sequence continues at coordinate 4,269 of NZ_JAJNMU010000055.1, forward strand.
CATCCCGATTTAAATAAATAAATTCGATCAGCGTCTCGGTTAACTCCGCCTTAATCAGCAATGCATCAAAGCCTTTTACCTTCACCCGGATCAACACCTTATCCGGCATCAGTTTCTCATTCAGCATGAGTAAGGTATAGATCAGAGACGTTTGTATAATACCGATGTTCCGAGCCAGTAATCGATTACTCGAATTTGGCAAAACAGTAGTCAACGTAGATGACTTAGCAGATCCTGACGGCCCCGTGACCTCAATAGTTGGGGCTGCTTCCTGATTACGAAAAAAAGCGATCAATTCCGCAATCGTAAAAGTATTCGTTTGATTGAGTTGGGTCATTTTTCATCCTCCAATAATGATGTAATGATCCCAAACCGCAACCCTGATCCACACAACGGCATAATTTTAATAGGTGCAAAAAGAGACATAGTCTAATAGATAGACCATGCCTCTTTTAAGAGAACCCGGGCCATCAAAGTCTGTACGAAGCAGACTTACAGAACAAAATTCGCGTTTTCGAAGTTCGCGATGTTCTGGTGCAGTGCATGATGCGCTTTGAAATTACTCTCAATATAAACGAACAACCCAAGATTAACAAGCAGAGAAAACAGCCAAAAACCCAGGTAAAATCATCAATCAGGATATAAAATACCCTATTTTCTTTAAAATGCTTACTATTCCTTTTTATCGCTGTCGATGCTGGATAAAGTTTTACGAACCGAGTTCAAGACTCATTCTTAAATCAATAGATCCTTATGAGCTTTCAATAAATCTCTTCTGTGATACTTTCCATCATATAAAGAAAGACTACCCAAAGGTAGCCCCAATCATTAGATTCTCTATGCAATTAGCGACCACTTCCGGGAGAACCAGGAGCACGAGCTGCTAACGCTCCATCCGCCGCTGCCGTCGTGCTCCGATCCGATTGTGGCAGCCCGCTTACGGAAGAACCAGGAGCGTGTGTAGCTGCTGCTTCATCTCGCTGGCAGTGTGCACCGATCGATTACCGCGTGTACACTTTAGGAAAAACGGGGAGTGAGATGCTGCCGGAATCGTTGGGATCGCCAAAAAACAGAAGATATTTTTGCCATCTGGAATTGCCCTTCTTTATTTGAATTTGTTTGATTTCATCGATTCGAATTTATATGAAGAGCTAATTATATTAATAATTTATCTTATAAAAAATAGTATCTAATAAATAAAGACCTTTTAGAACATATTTAAGTGTGCCTAAAGCTAGACTGTACAAGGGTTTATTAAAACATCAGATTATTTTTTTAGACTTCAACTTTATAGATGTAATAATTTTAGACTATTTGATATCTACGTTATTTATTAAGAAAAAAGCATTCCCTAACTAAGAAATGATGCACTCCAATTTCAATTTTTGTATTGTTGTCCACAATCCACAACTTATTTCTGAAAAAATTACGGTAATTTGAATTTACTATTAATAAGCTGAAGTCTTATATTTCTGAAAAAATATCAAATTAACTATTTTAAATGAGCATTTCGGTTATTCCCGGGTTTAAGTTGGGATGAAATTCTATTTATTGATTAATTCCCATGTGAATGATTCAATTCAAACCAAAAGACGGTTAATTATAATCAATACGAATAGCCCCCAAAAATTGCTGGGAGCGGGTACTATGCCATTGCTATATTTTCATTTCGCTTGTAAAGATCCATCATGAAATCCTCTAAGAAAAAAGTTTCATAATGGATAGGAAGTTCTGATCGCGATGGCCGATGTATTTGTAAAATATTTGATTTGATTTCATCACCATATTTCTTCTTCAATAGCGGTAACGCTTTTAAGCACAGTTTTTTAAATTCCTTGATTGAGAAGGTATCTTTAACAGCTCGATAAAACTGAAGAGGACGAACATCGTCCAGCGTACCCTCCTCTCCTATTCCTAAGTACCGATATATACCTGTATCTTTTGCTATCTCCATAAAAATGATAAAGGCACGATCCTGAATTTCGGATTGAAGTGAATGAATAATATCTCCCATGATTAGAAAACCGCTATTTGTGAGCATCTCCTTAATTCTAGTAACTGCAAATCTTATTGTTTTTAAACTAGCATTATGCAAGAGTTGGGCAAGGCGCAAAAATAATTTCCCATTTTCATAATCTACGATCTCGGCTATTTTATGATAGCTTAGCAGAAGACGTAAACGTGAAACGGTTTTGGAGTATGGGATCTTCGCGGGCGGAACCAGACGATATTGAGATCCTTCTACATGTTTAACTAAATATGCAGGATTAACTACACAGCTAAGGGCCCAACGCCCCAGAGAATCTTTTTCTACTGCACTTTCAAGTAGCAAAGGTTGTCCAGCGACGGGTTCTAATGAGGCAAGTGAATTCAATAGCTCCCGTACTTGAGCAGGTCTCGATTTATGTGTAAGGGTATAGATCCAAGAATTTGTCCCTAAGAACTCCTTAAATTTAGTATTAACTTTATCCCCATTTCTAGAGACAATATATAGATAAAGTTTTTGAGCAGCAATCTCTAGTTCTGTAAACGATTTTTTGAAAATTAAGGGGTTAAAGAGTACAAAACGGCCAGTGTTTCTTTTGAAAGATTCAATTTTCCATTCGCTAACAATACCATCTCTTGTAATCGAAAGCAGACCGAGTTTAATAAATTTATGAACTTCAGCATAGAATTGCTCCTTTGATGCAGGAGACTCGTATTCCATATTCATGAGGCAATACAAGCGATGAATCGGCATCCCTACTAAGGTCCCTTCTGTATTAAAGCGACGAAAAATCGTCATCATCAATCTCAAGGACATACTGGTAACATGAAACATACGTAAAGGGTGACTATTATCACGAAACATAAATGATCTATCGTCTGCATATGATTTCTCTAGGTTCAATAAATCAGAGAGGAAGGTGTAATCAACTGAAATGGGAAAAGTAGGTCCAATGGATTTGTTATTTAGCTCCATATAGCTATTTGTATTTGTTACTCCCATTTAATTGAACACCTCCGCTCATTTTTATAATAAAAAAGGTTTGAAAACCCTTGATAGAAAAGGTATAATAGCGCTATAAGACAAAACAAAAGCAGGCCTTCAATAATTCCATTTTTTTTGGAATTTTGAGGCATTTGGATTTAGAGATTTCTGGTGGGGACCTGAGAATCTCAATATGTAATAAAACGGATTATTTGAGTGGTGGTACACTCAATAGACCAAAGCTCCCAGTGGTATGGGGGCTTTTTGCTTTGTAAGAAAATAGAATCCTTCTTTCTTACTTATTCGACAATACCATGACATGAAAAATTAGGCAATCGGAGTACGTTGTATACTTTTTTAGGAGTAGATTGTATACTTCTGCGTGTTTTTAGGAGTAGATTGTATATCTTTAGGAGTGGGATGTATTTTTTTAGGAGTAGATTGTATATATACACGGGAGTAGGTTGTATACTATAAGAAAATAATTATTTCATATTTGGAATTTTTTTTTTTGATTTAGGAGTAGCTTGTATACTATTTTAGGAGTAGGATGTATAGATATAAAAATCAGAATCCGGCCACCACAGTCAAGTGATTTCAGCGGCTGTCAAAAAAATAAAATTAATAGATTGAGTAGGATAATGACAGGGTTGTTAAATCTAAAAAACGTCTGTGCATTGATTGTAAAATAGGAGTAGCTTGTATGATTATTTAGGAGTAGCTTGTATATTTTTTTAGGAGTAGGTTGTATGATTATTTAGGAGTAGGTTGTATATTTTTTTAGGAGTAGGTTGTATATTTTTTTAGGAGTAGCTTGTATGATTATTTAGGAGTAGGTTGTATACTTTTTTAGGAGTAGATTGTATAGAAAAAAACAGCTGTTTAGGCTGTTTTTTTCGGCTTTATGAAAGAAATAAAGTGTTTTTATTTTGTTGAAGAATCCAATTACTAGGTTCAAAATCTATATATTTTTGTTTTTTTGCTCCTTGTCCACGAATGTGGAAACTTGTAACCACATCTTGGTCTTGTAAATAAGTAAGAGCCTGTTGAACATCTTGCGTGGCACGTGCACGATTACCCGTATCGATTTGAATAACATCTAGCAGTTCATCGATGTCAAGAGTGCGGATATTGTTCACGGCTGCCTTAAGTATATGTTGATAGCATATTTTAGCGAATGCCGTTGGTAACTCCGTATAGATGATCATATTTAAAAGGACATAATTACCAGCAATCATATTTTTGAAAATTTTATCATGAAAGGTTATAGAAACTTTACGTTCCTTCCCATCTTCCTCTTGGGTTCGAGCTATCCATCTTAAATTACTTACTATGTGAAAAAAATCTTTTGTTGAATATATACCTTCTATTTCTGGGTCGTAGTATTCTTTCATTATTATTTCAGTAGCAAATATATTATCAAGACTATTTCTGATTGTTTTATATTCTCCCCCTGAAGGGGTGGTGTTCATTTCACGAGCAATATCCTTTAATTCTAACTCTACCGTTTGTGGTCTGCCCTGAAGTAACCAATTTTTTGTAACACTGAGGAACACTCTTCCATCATATTGACTCAATACAACTCCCCTTGTGTTCCTGTAAGCGATTTTCTTCCTATCGATCTCTATATAGGTTCTTGGCCCGTAAGTCTCAATATCTATTTTCTCATACTTTTTAAGTGTTTTTGGTTTTGGTGAAGCAGCAACAAAGAGTCCTCCCGTTATGATATTGTTATCAAGTGGATGATCATTTGATTGACGGTTGAGTTCCCGCTTCAATGTTATCGCTTGTCCGATTGCACTGGCTAATATTTGGACTTTACTGAGCTCGTTATATGTTTCATCCGGAACTGCTCTTTTTGAACTCTGGAGATTAAAGGATTCTCTCAATAACTCTGTTTCTTGTTTACTGATTTTTTCAAACATAGATTTGAGCTCATGCAGATTACAGCGAATAAGACTTCTAGCTACTCTAATAATATCCATATCCATAGCAACCATGATTTCATCTTCGGTCATATCCAAAGATTTGAAGTTTTTCTTACGATTGACTAAAAGCGGGATATCATTCGTGATAATGTCTTGAATCTTCTGTGTCACTTCTACATTCACCTCTTTTCACTCCTCTATTGTATAATGTACATGCCCCGCTAGTCTAGTAAGAGGGTTTTCAATTTTATAAAGTTGAATGATCAATAAATCAAGTTCTTCAGATTTCTGTAAAACATCTCTATGCTGAAAATTGTAGTTATACATTTCACCAAGTGTATTCAGATCTTTTCTGGTAGATTCAATTTGGTCCCACAAATTTTCATTTATGTCCCTCATAACTTTCCCCCACTCAAACTAAACTGAAAGTTTTTCTGTTACATTATGATGAGATCTCCAGGTTGTAAGAAATTTTAATAACTCCTGAATGTAATCTTCTTCAAATTGGTGATTATTTTCAATAAAGTATTTCAAAATATGCTCATCATTTAGACTGCTGGGTCTATAAAGACGAGGTAATTTAAGAGCAGAATATACATCAGAAATAGGGGCGATTTTACCGATCATACTTCTTTCGGAGATGCCTTGGGGATAGCCGCTTCCATCTAGTCTTTCATGGTGAGTTAGACAGAATTGAAGAATATCTGACCCGAAGCCAAGTACTTTTAGTGCGTCATAACCACCTTGAACATGACTAACGATTGTTTGATGTTCTTCTGATGTAATTAATCGCTGTGATTTGAGAATGTCATCAGGTAGTTTAAGTTTACCAATGTCGTGAAGTAGACCGGCAAGGAACATCCGTTCTCCTGTATGTGTATCACAATTGATCTGTATAGCAAGATGGTAAGCAATAAATGCAACAACGACGGAGTGTTCCGCTGTTGCTTGGCAGCGGTACTCAAGAGCAAGAAAGAGTGCTCTTCCTTTCTCCCACTCTACTTGGTCCTTGTATTTGAATAACAATTGTTGAAACAAGTAATGGGAATCCTTCAGCATCTTTTCCATCATTTCCTCCTAAAAAAAAAGACGCGAAACGACCCATTTATGGGTAATTTCGCGTCTTCCGCTCTCAATATATGCCATTTTTTCTATCATACCGTAGGTTGAATATTTTGTAAACTTTTAATGTATAAAGTATTCAAGGGGATTAAGTGTTTGACTATTCCCTGGCTAAACACGGTGGATCGGATCCCGAATTCAAATTAGATCTTGGCCGGCCGCAGCGGAACTACAGAAGAGGGGCGAAAGAATAATACCACATATTGGAGCTATCCGTGCTGCTTGTTAGGTTAGTGTCATAGCCAGATTGATGTAGTGAATTTCGGAGCCGGTCCTCTTAGCGTACGGGAAAACCGGCTTACTAATCAATCGATGGGCTTAACGTACGTTTTCCGCGTTTTGTTGGAAGTACACCCCAACTGGTAGAGAGGGATTATACCATATTGACGAAGCAAAGCAGTTCATGATATTACATCCACTTACCAGGACACTGAGCTGAACTTATAAAGGTAAAATCCCGTTAATACTTGAATACAAAATACTTGTTTCCATCTGTTTTGATATCTCACTTATGAGACTCCGTATCAGACTGTTTGCTGCCTGCAACTTGGGATAAGAAACATTGTTCAGGTAGGTCGATCTATCCTTGATCTAGTTGACACTATTAAATTAGTAATTGTCTATCTGTCTTGATCTATTCTACCTATTAACATGCTTCGATACCTTTTGGTATCAACCTTCTTTCTGACCGTCTTTGCGCGTAGCGCCCAGCCCTCCCCCTAACACCCTTTTAAGTAACTAAGTACGGATTTAGTTGAAGATTTGGTTGTTGTTACTGAATTGGTACATAGCAAAGAATAGGTACAAGTTTAGTAGAAGATGAATAATGAGTAACTAAATGGCTTCTAGATACATATTTAAGTTTCAATTTAGTCGGAAGGTTCTAAATATAAAGAAAACGCATCGTATTTTGTATCCAGTAGCATATAAAAAGATGGAAACAAGTATTTTGTTTTCAAGTGATTATGTTATAATAAATACATAGTATTGAATTTGTATTAGCGAATTTCAAAAGGAGTTGATCGTTTGAGGAAAACCAATTTGGAAGAAAAGCACGAAACCTTAGGTAGCGTAGTAAAAGTTCAACAAGTTATTGATTTCATGGTTTTGGGTGTACTACAACAACAAGGAAAACAATATAACAACCAAATGGAACAGTTTATTCTTCGTAAACTCGACGGCACCGGCGTTAATAATGCCTATCTGACCACACGTCTGCAATTCCTTTATGATAAAGGCTATGTGATCCGTTGGTGGGAAGGTGATAAGCGTTATAATCGATTCTATTCCGTTACAGATAGTGGTGTTACATATTTTCTACAACTGAAGCGCGAGCTGCCTGAACGTGTAGAATTGGCTCAAAAAGTTTATCGTCAATTCGATGCCTATTTACGAGAATTTGATGTCCATTAGAAGCGAGGTAAGCTCATGGATCTAGATTATGAGAAGATAGTCAACGAGCTTAAGATGGTCTTCCCTCCGGGTACTGTTCAATTCCAAAATGGAGGTATGGCCTACATTCCCAATCAGGTATATACAGACCGCATCGAACAAGCTACTGGCTCCCGCTGGAGCCTGGAGTTGCGGGAAACTGAAGTTAATCTTGCTGGACATTATGTGAAAGCTGTGGTTCGGGTACAAATAGGTTCATTTTTTAGAGATGGCCATGGTCTTCAAACGCTTGAAGTTGGTAAAGCATTAGTAGAAGACCAGCTCTCTTCTGCCTTAGACCTAGCAGTGAATCGAGCCTTTATCCATGCAGTCGATAAATGGCAAATGGGATGGCGTGATTTGGCTCCACATCGAAAAAAAGACTGGGGTAGTAACCCTGCACTAAAACATCTTTTAAAAAACGATCCTGGCCCTTCTAGCGAGTCTACCAGTAAGCATCAAATGCAAATGAAGGATATTCATCGATGTTTAATCTGCACAAAAGAACTGTCAATTGAGGAATGGGAAGCATTGGGGCAAATTAAGGGATTAAACCGTCAAAAATTGACCTATTGCTATCCTCACATTCCCAAGCACTATAAAAAACAACTGCCAGATAAAGTAAGAGAAACGTTTGAATCTGCAGGAGAACATTAATAAAATAATGAGGTGTATGCAAATGCTAAGCTACAGAAATATAGTAAGTAATGACGCCGAATTACTACGTTGTGTACTCTTTAGTACACCAGTTATGATAGTTAATAATAATAATAATTCAATCCTTGCCATCACTGTTATTAATAGCTACGATGAACATATTATTATTGTCGATGGGTCCTTCTTTTTTCGATCCGAAATACATATACAACGTTTAGAAATAAAATCTAACGCCGATTTTTTTAATAGCATTATATTTCAGTCATCCGTTGAGATTCATAGTGAAGGTAGTATAGATTACAAAATAATTAATGACTTTAATGATGAATTTATATTTGTAGATAATGCTTTTTATTTCCGTTCTCACTCCAAATTTTTTGTTGCTTAATTTATATGGCCAAGTGTTACTCAAGATCGATTCTCACGGATAAAACAACAGACCAATGCGTTATGATTTCTATTGAAAATTCATTAATAATAAAGTATGATATTCGTATCGATTATCAGGGCTTGACTGGAATACTAGGCAGGCAATGCGGAAGCACCGCTGAAATGAGAACATTAATTTGTTCTTGTTTCAGCGGTGCTTTTTTTTGATAAAATTGAAGGGTGAGTGATACCTGTGATATGTAAACAACAATTTATTGGGAACTTGGAGACTATGGTAGACGGATTTAATTTCTTTTTAGATCAACAAAGCTCTTTTCTGTCTCGTGATCAATTCATAGAAACTTTCCGTCATACTAACTATCCAAATCTCCAACCACGGATTTATGTACAACATGCTTTTAATGATTCTTCTCTTTCTATAGCTGTCGCGATTATAAACGAGAAAACCACAAGCGCTACCGGTTACTTATTAACTGGTGAAGCAATAAAAGCAGATTGTGTATTGAATATAGTCACAATGTCGATACTTCGTCTCTTTAAAAAAAACACGTATTTAGAGCATTTAGAAATCTTAATTCATGTTTGTTCGATGCTAAATAAAGCTATATCTACATTAGACATTTATAAACATTCTACTAGTGATTTCTACTACTTAAATGATTTAAACTATATTGAAAGAATTATGAAATATCAACGGTCTCTACTGAGGTGTAAAACTCTGCACCTAGCTTCAAAGAGGTGGAGTTAACCCAGCGTAGTGGAGCGGGCAATAGCCCCTCTCAAATCAAAGTGTCCCGAGATGAGTTCGCTTGCTTCATCGATGGCCACAATGCTCAGCAGCCGGCGAGATCCTTGTCTCCTGGTTTGCTGCAGACGTTTGGCCACGCAGCTACAGGCGATCGCTTCCTGGTAAGCTGCTAGACCTTTGCTACGACCTGAAGCGCGAGATCCGCGCCACCGTCTTCTGGATATCTTCGCACGTTCACAATCCTATTTTGTTATTCGTGTTACGCTTACGTTTACGTATCGGCGTTAGTCAAGCAAGTTGTCATGGGTCCTGAATTTATATAGTTAAGATGTTCGGATATTCTCAGTTAATGTCCTATTAGAACGTTCAGGATTAAGCCACACTTCTTCGTCTAATGTCCATTTTCGGACTTCTCTTGACCATCGTTCAGGATGGAGGGAGATAGACGCCTTTGGCCTACCGAATTTTATGCCGTCTGCCTTAGCAACCTCATTACCCTCTGCTTGCCGTTGCTTATTTTTTTCCTCTCCTGCTCAGCCACAAATGCTAACAAGCTTAAAAATTGGTCTTCCATAACTTCTCCTAAATCACCCATAGCCCGAAACTTTCTGGAATCAAATAATGTTTCATTATCCAAACAAACGATGTCGGCTTTTAGTTCGCGAGTAATATGCTTCCATTCACTAATTATTCCATCGTAATCGCGTCCTAATCTATCAAGGGCATCCATATAGATTAGATCACCTTCTTTGATCATAAATCTCATTGCCTGATAACGCGGCCTATTAAAATCCTTGCCACTTAATTTATCTACAAAATACATAACGATCGTCAATCCCAAGCTCGCGGAACTTCACAAGCTGCCGTTCGGGATTCTGGTCTATCGCTGAAATGCGTCCGTACCCCATCTTCATCAACGATTCCCCCTGAATTTCGTGCCAAAACATAGTTCACTCTCATGGCACGTGCCTAAACACATTTTATGATGTTTAAACACAATAAAACAAGCTCTTTTCGTTGTGCTGAAAAAGTATGCTTTTTGGCACGCTGCTAAATTTGTAGCATACATAATGAAAGTTAACATAATATTTAATATGTAATTAAGTTAGTTAGCGGATTATAATATGAAAATATGAAAATATGAAAATATGAAATGCGTCATCATAAAAAAAGAGGCTGCTTAAAAAAAATGTTTGGTATACTAAATGGCAAGGACATCAGCCACATTCGCATGAGCAAAAATATACTTGTGGAAATCTTCAATTCGTTTCCCAGCTAATGAAGAAACAGGCTTGTAATCGAGCCTTTTTTTTCTTTGGCAGCATGCGTTACTGGGCATTTGCACGATGAAGTTTTCATCCTACCCCTGCCTTAAATTGGCATATGGGAGCTGGCTAATCTGCCGCGGCATACATAAAGGTCATTTTTTCGTGTTATCTCTAGCGTGCTGTTTTACAGCGGCAGATGGAAACAGCAAAAAGAATCCCAAGAGAGATGTTGTCTCTACTTGGGATTCTGAGGTTATTTATTACAAATGGTTATCTTGCCATCATGATGGAACTCAACTAAAAATTTATTCTCAGGGCTGTACAACCAAGTATCAAAACTAACTGCGGTAACATCATCAATAACTTTTATAACGGAGAATAGATCAGTGTGGATAATAGGTAATCTAGCGTTATCCCAAATGATGTAAAGCGCTATGTTTTCTTTTATTTCAGAGCTTAATTGAACAGAATTATTAATTATTATTTTGTTAATATAGTTTTCCCACTGCACCCTTAAAAATTGGTTCAGAGGGAAATCTATCTGAAACTGTGTGAGTATCTTTTTTGCTTCCTGTTCGGACAATATCTTTATACCATTACCCAACGCTTCAACACATTCTTCAAACAAGGTCATATTGATTTCTCCTATTTATTTAAATTATCAATAATTTTTTTTACATTACTTTCATTTCCATCAAATGGAATTACTAGTTTGGTAGCTTTGTCGCCTTTTCCATTACGAAAGTCTTCAATATTAATATGTGCGCCTTTCTCTGGATCGTAGTCTATTCGCCATCTCACCTTTCCATCTGTTGACTCCCTCCCTATGACCTTCCCAAAACCTGCACTAGATTCTAATCGTCCAATATATGCTTGAGTTTCTCCCATGTCTCCAAGGATATCTAATGTTAAATTTCTAGCTTGCTCGTAAGAACTTACTGATGTTTTTAAAGTCTTTTCTACTCCTTCTCCAGCAAACTCTACAACCCTTTCAATTTGGCGTCCTTCTCTAGAAGCAAGTTTAAATATTAGGCTACCGCCCTTGTATACTTTTCCAATCGGGAGGAATCCTGCTGCTGCCAAAGTTTTATCAAATTTAGCCGAATTAGGATCAAGTAAAGTGTTTACATCGTCCATTATAGCAAAATCCAGTATAGCATTAGCTGTATTAGCAGAAGCATCCATACCTGCTTGCGCCTTACTTACAAACATGCTTTGAACAGCATCGCACCACTCTCTTACATAGCCACTAAATCCGCAGACACTATGTCCACTAGGATCCGTATACCTCAACGGATTATTTTGCACATACGTATACAAATTCAAACTCAGCGGATTGTTCAAATCCCCTTCAACCGTATCTTGGCTAATAAACCGCCCAATCGTAGGATCATAATACCTCGCTCTTAGGTAAATCAATCCACTCTCATCATCCTGCGGCTCACCTGTGTAACGATACGGATTGTTCATTCCCTCCGTCTTGCTCAGTACATTGCCCCAGATATCGTAGTCATACGTGTTGATATTGTTACCCGCGGCATCCTTAATCGCTACCACATCACCATGACCGTTGTAGAAGTAATATCCTGACTTGTTCGTGGTATTGTCAGCTCTCCACAACAGCTCGTTACCCCAAATGTTTCGGGCCTTCACATTGCCATTGGCATCCAATTCCTCAATCACTTTACCATTCAGGTACACATAACGCGTCAGGTTCCCATTCACGTTCTTCGTAGCTCGCAGCCCATCCCCATAATAACTGTATGATGCCGTCGTTCCCGCATGGTTCGTAAAGGATTTCAGTTCATTGACCGCGTTGTAGGTGAAGTCCTGCGTTTCCTCCGGCACACTTTGCACACCCGTCGACTGCATCGTCAATCGGTTGCCTTTTTCATCGTACGTATAGGCGTGGGTTCCACCTGCCCCATCTTCCTCGGCGATCCGGTTTAGTCCGTCGTACGTAAACGTGCTAAGGTTTCCATTTCGCGTCAAGCTGCTAATATTGCCCAACCCATCGTAACCAAACGTCTCCGTCCACGTTGGGGTAGTATTCATGAACTGCTTTTGGGAGATTAATTCTTTAAACCCATCCGTTTTCTTCTCCTGCTTCAAGCCTCCCGATGTTACGCTATACGTATGTTCATTGCTGCTTACCGTATACGCGGGGACCACCGTCCCCATTCCCGGGTACGCCACACTCGTGATCCGGCTTAACGCATCATAACCGTAGCTCACCACCTGCTCATCCGGATACTTGAGCGTACTTAACCGGTCATAAGCGTCATAGCCAAGTCGATAGGACCGGCCGGCTGCCGTTTCTTGATCCATTCGCTTCCAGTTGTCATAGTGGTAACTCAACGCTTCGCCTTCGCTACTTGTCAATGCGGTCAGCAACCGTGTTGCGGCATCATACGTGTTCTGCTTCCAATATATCTCGGTCCCCGATGCATTGGCTACAGAAACGCGGCTTTCTTCGTGATAGGGTGTGTACGTATACGTGGAGGTTTGGCCTGCCTTATCCTTATACGTATTCACGAGTCCATTGGTTGTATAGGCGATGCTTTCTACACCACCCGCCGCATTCGTTTTCACCAGTGGCCAACCCACTTCGTTGTACGTGGTGCCTTTTTGCTTAACCCCGTTGATGGACCAAGCGATCACACCACCGTGGGCATCGTACACATACGTATGCTTTTGGCCCTTATCATCCTGCACATACGTAAGATGTCCCGCTCCATCGTACCCATACTTCGTGGTTTGTGTTTTCCCTTCACCAGTCACCGATTTTTGGACAAGCTTACCGCTTGGATTATAGCTGAAGGCGGTCACTCGTTCTTTGGTTGCACTTTTCTCCACCTGTTTCGTTACACGACCGTAAGGATCCGTGAATGTCCACAGTTGTCTACCGTCCGCTTCTACGGTTTGGCTTGTCTGCTGCAACTGGCTCATGGAACCGTTGGGTGCATACGCTGCGTTGGCGTAGCTTGTGGTCATCGTTTCGTTCATCGCATTGGTTACCGAGGTCACCCCGAATGGACCGTAACTCCTGGTTGTACGCAGTTGTTCTTGGTTAAACGGCAACGACTTCACCACAAACATCCCTGTCGCATCCGTTTGATTCACCAGTACGGTTCTTTCCTGCGCGCCCGACTTTTGTTTTTGTTGTTCCACCTCTCCGTAAGGTGTATACGTGATAGTTGTGGAAAAACCATCCGGCATGCTTTTGGTTACTCTCCGTATCGCATCTTCATACGTATACGTGGTCGTACGCGCCTCACTAAGGTTCAATGACGCTGGAATAAACGTTAATTTCTGGATTCGATTTTTATCGTCATATTCGTAATTCGCCGTACTTCCGTCCGGATACGTCTGTTTTGTTAGCCGGTCTCGACTGTCATATAGGTAGCCCGATGTTAAAGCCGTTGGTAAACTGTCCGTCGCCAAGCGAACTTGTGTTGTTGATTGGGTCACATGATTTTTTTGCGCATCGTATTGAAAGTCCCTTACGGTTGTGATCGGTTGTTGGCCATATTGCGTTCCACCGACCGTCTCCGTCATTTTGGTGACCACCCCAGTGACCACGTCAATGATATAATCTGTCGTTATCGTATCCGTCATGGATTCCGTTGGCGCAGCCGGGTTCCGATACGTTTGTTGTTGGATGCTCTTCTGAATTCGGCCATGTCCTGGATCATAACACACATACGTTCTGATCACATTACCGTCCTCATTGGTTTCATTGCATGTTTTTCTCGTGTTCACATACGTATAGTCTTCCTGGTTGATGGTGAGTCCATCGCCGGATGTCACCTTTTGTTGACTGATACGATGGTCCACCCCATTGTAGGCCATTTCGGTTCTGTTGTTCAGCGAGTCTTGTTGCTTCGTCACGTATCCCCAAGAATCATAGTTATATTGCGTATACGTTGCATACTGAGACAGGCCCGACGGAAGATCTGGGCTGTTCCCGTTGAGCAGAAAACTCTTGATGTTAGCCGGTTTGACATCGGATGCACCCATGTCCGACCAGTTTTTCACCAAATAGGGCTTTGTTTTCCCTTCCTCATACTGGTAAGAGGTCACCATCGTCCCCAGTGTATAGTGGACATCCTCACTGGTAACATTCAGAGCTGTCGTATTCTCCACCTTACGGCTGATTAATTTGGGAACAACATGCTCCCGATTGATCACATATTGATGCGTGGTGGCGTCTGTATACGATCCGTAATCGGTGGTGATGGTCGTCGTCATTTGATCACCACTACGGTAGGATCCACTTGCACTCAATCGAAAATTCCCTTGGGGCCCGTTTGTTTTTGCCGCCGTCCATACTTCCGGTGCCGATGCAGGGGAGCCGCCCGTTACGGTTTGTGTTAATTTTTTTACTACGCCATCGCTGTTGGTATAACTATGGTACACATTGACAACCGGCTGGTATCCCTTATAGGTAATGACATAGGGATCCAAATAGTTATGAATCGTTCCCCTTTTTCGGTTTCGTTCCTCGTAAGTCGCGTAGTTTCTCCAATTGGAGTCATAGGCTTGATAGGTGAATTGTGTGGTATAGCCGATGTCATCCACGACTTCTTTTAGCAGCATCGTTCTCACATTTTGATAACCCATCATCCGTGCATCCACCTGGCTCGATTCTACCGCTTGTCCGTTAGCTGTTACATCCAGGATCGGGTTCCCGTTACCATCTAGATAGACTTGGTAGTCATCCTCCATATTGATATCCGCTAGCCGTTCATCCGGGTTATAGTAGGTGTACGTTTTTATCACTTTTTGGGCAAGTTCATCTTTCACATTGTCCAGTTTATAGCCTCTTCTTTCTTGGCGCCAAATGGGATTTCCGTCACTATCGGAATCGGAAACCCATATCAGGTGGGGGGACTTGGTATAGATCAAATTCTTAATGACCTGTCTATTCGCATCGGTAGCTTTGATTCCGAGTACACCCTGAGAATTGATAACCGTCATTTCCACGGTTCGGTTCAAGGAATCCTGGATGGTTACGCTATAGACCCCGCTGCCTCTAGTCATTGTATAGGTGATTTTATCCCCGTATTGATTCGATTTGATAATCATGTTCGGCGAAAATACGTAACTGATTTGACCATCGACCACGATTTCATAATTATCCTGGGGTAAGTAATTGCATTGTACATTGTCATACGGATAGTTATAGGGCTTGCTTTCCCCATTCTTACACTTATACGTGGTTCCATCTTCCAGCGTCGCTGTAAGTTCACGTATATAGTCGCCTTCTTGCTCTCCGCTGTTAGTGTAAGTGATCCCACCGTAATTCTCACTATAATACATATAATTGCTGGCTTTGTATTGCTGTATCCCCACTTGAGACCCGATGGAATAGGAAGGGATATTAAGCGTCCATCCAGTGGCCACTTGATTGTGATGATTCAAGGGTGCATCTACTAAGGTTTTGCCACATTCCGGATAGTTGTTTCCATTAGGTGCGTACTCATTCTGATAGGTGCAACTATACGTGGATGTCCAATAATCCTCGGCGTTGGCCTGCATCGAATTATAGCTTCGGGTAATTTGCAAATCCAACCCGTTTTTACCCGGTAAATAAAGATCCACATCCCGCTGCACGCTGGAACGGTGAATCACATCCACATCCCCGTCTATTTGTACTTTATACGGGATCGTATCTTTGGGCTGTTTGAACGAATAATCATCACCTGGAGGTATGAAAAGCGCGCGCGCCTGCTGTGTTTTACTCTTGTACACAGACTCCGTCACAGCACCGTATGTGGAGTCCGCCACCGTAGGTTGGGGTGGTGTTATTTTATTGATGACAATGGGAGTCCAGGTTTGCAGCAACCCTTTTTCCGTTTCGGTAAATTGTCTGCTTTTGCTCTTGACCCCTTCATCTGTCCACGAAAGTACTTCATTGATTTGTTCCTTGGTTAGCAGCTTGGTTAAGATCGGATAGTAATAAGCCGCGACTTGGATCATCGGCTGCGAATACGATTGTTGAATATGAGCAATCTCTTCTTGGGTAAACAGCCCCCAGTCTGCGGCCGTTGTTGCGCTAGCATTAGGGTTTTGATAGGTAGCCTGAAAGACGGTGGGATTCGTATATACAGAGGAGCTTACGCTCCCTGTAGTCCCTATCCATGGGTTATCGGCAGCCGCCGCAGGTGAAACCAGACTCGTGATGATTAAAATAAGACTGAGCACGAGACTAAATGATCGTAAAAAGATTCGTTTATACATGAGTACCCCCGTCATCCATTATTTGAGTATTGTATTTCACTTACGTGTCTAACACGTTTACTTTTTTATAGTCCAACCAATCGACGTTCTGGCATCGTCAATACACTGATTTTCTGGGCTTTTGATCGAGGTTCCACCATCGACCACTTCACTGCTCTCTCTGTGATTCCCGGACTTACGGCTTTGTTCCACCCATCGGCATAACCACTCAACACATCAGTATGTGTATCGAATGAACCATTTTTAAGTGATGCTAGTGGAAATTATATAAGTGGGAGAACGGCGCAGATCGGAACGGCAACACTCGGTTATCAAACATTGACCTTACAGGGAAGCAGTTCCGACCAACGCAGTATGGGCAAGGGTGCACTTATTCTTAACTTCCCAAGCAAGTGGAGGATCAGGGACCATCTACATTGACGAAGTCAGTTTTGTTTATATTAACTCAATTCGTTCTAATACTCTTTTACTCTTTAAAAAATTCATAGATACACCCCGAAATAATTTCATCTTACCGTCCACTTGCTCTCCATTCCCCGCTGCAGCATGCCAGTCAATACACGGTATCCTCATCATCAAGTGCTTTCCACGCGTCGGTCGCGGTGTCTAAAAAACTTCTCGCACTCGTTTAGTAGCCAAGTACTTCCATCGGCTTCAGGTGCAATCCCAAACAACCCTTGACGGTTGTGCAGCGCACCGATAATACCCACAACATAGGTACCGTGTCCATTCGCATCTGAATAATTACTGAACAGCACTGCCATTGTTCGTTTGTTTACGTGTATAGTTAACTTGAATAATGAAGTGTGGCCTGATCGATATAGAAAGTTCCGCTTCCTCCCGCCGCGGTTCCCTGCAAATAAATATGTACCCTTACACTAGCTGTGTTCATGGGAGTAACCCCGCTCATTGTCTTCGATGTATAGCCAGGTAATATCGTCCCCATTTCTGATGTTGCTGTACTCAACGTGGTTCCACTTGCATCCACGAAGCTGAGGGCAAACACTACTTTACTGTTGGTTAATTGTGGAATCTGCATCATGGCCTGGAACGTATATGGCTTATTCCCTTCCATCGCCACATCTTGATATAGAAACAATTTGCCCCCAACTGGTATTGTTGACGCACTGATTTTCTGGACCTTTGATCCTGACGTTCCACCATCGACCACTTCACTGTTCTCTGTGATTCCCGGACCTACGGCTTTGTTCCAACCATTGGCAATTCCGTTAAGACCTCCAATCGCTGTTTCAAATGAACCATTTGAAAGTAAATTATCATCATTCGTATATCGTAAACTGGCCTGGTCGATATAGAAGGTTCCACTTCCTCCCGCCGCGGTTCCCAGCAAATAAATATGTACCCTTACACTAGCTGTGTTCATGGGAGTAACCCCGCTCATTGTCTTCGATGTATAGCCAGGCAATGTCGTTCCCATTTCTGATGTTGCGGTACTCATCGTGGTTCCACTTGC
>NZ_JAJNMU010000056.1 GCF_022458865.1 Paenibacillus periandrae
ACCAACGTTCGGAATAAGGTAGACTTATTCATGAGGTCGCCTCTTTTCGGAATGGTTTGGTGGTACTTACCATTTACCCGAATCGGCGGTCTTTTTTGTTACATATTTTGGTTAATCAACAGGCGTGCTGCGAACTATTTAAATCCTTGCACCAGAACCAGAATATCTACAATTCGTATGAAAATAACATGAATGATCAGGTCTCAGGCACCATTCGCTTCGGTCCTGCCAATCGTAGTCGTAGTCCCTGGCACCGTATCATGCGGCAGAAGGGCTCCATTTGGCAAGCATCCGGTGTCGGAGGAACAACACAGCATTACTGGGCACAGTCACCGCGTGCGTTCCCTGCGGCTATTGATAACATATGGCCGATCAGTTATCAGGAACTGATTCCTTATTATGAAAAAGTCGAGGCTACATTGCCTGTTCAATTCGCTCCGACAACACCCAAGGAAGAGCTTTTTTACTACGGTGCCAAGAAGGCCGGGTGGTCGCTGATTCCGACGCTTGATGTCGTAACACCTGGGTATCGGCCGAATCCGAACGCGATTCTTCCTCCCAATAAACATCTGATGGACCCTGACTATTCGATGGACCAATTGGATAATATGGAAGGCTGCACCCTTAGGGGCCATTGCGTTAATGGATGCACATCGGGTCCCTCAATAGACAAAATTGCCAAACGCAGCACGCTTGTCAGTTATATTCCATTGGCACTTAAAACCGGTAATGTTTCGATTCGTCCTATTTCCTTTACGATAAAAATTTTGACGGAACATCATCCGAATGAAGGTGTTCGTGCTACCGGCGTACAGTTTCGGGACACATGGACGGGAGAAATAGGGGAGCTTAGGGCCAAAACGGTAGTCATGGCAGCCGGTTGTATCGAATCGCCGCGACTGTGGATGAATTCCGGACTCCCTCATAAACCATGGGTTGGGAGAGGATTGACGAATCATTATTTTGACTGGGTTGGAGGTGTATTCGACGAAAGAGACTTGATGAGCATTCTTGGAACACCGTCGGTCTATCCGTATATAGGGCATACATCCGGAGCTAGAGTCGATATTCCAGGAACTGGTGTCTTTCAGGTGTCCTGTCTGAGTCCAGGATTAATGGCCTATCTGACCTATGGGTTCAGTGAAGCAGGGTATGACGCACTAACCCCGCCAGAACCGGGAGAACCTTGGGATATAAGGGGCAGGGTTGTTGGGCCTGAGCTGAAAGAGCTGATGATGAACTATAGCCGAACGATGACGATGCTGCTGCTCACTGATGACGATACACTTTATAGTAACAGGGTTGAGGTTGACCCTCTGCTGAAAGACGAACATGGTCCAATCCCTGTTATTCATTATACCCCTAACAAAAAAACCTTAAAGCGGCGTGATCAGCTAGCCAGGTATGCATGCGAAACGTTACAGCAAGCGGGTGCAAAAAAATCATTAGAACTGATTCTCCGACCGGTTGGTTGCTCCATATCGAAAGTACGATGCGTATGGGATATGTAGTGGATTCGAATTGCGAAGCTTTTCAAGTCAAGCGTCTATATATTGCCGACAACAGTGTGCATGTTAACGGAATCGGAGGCCCTAATCCGACACTTACGACTCAGGCGTTGGCCACACGCATGGCAGAAAAGCTAGTCAAAACTTATTTTAGTTAAACAAAGGCAGGTCGGGAAGCAAATATCCGACTTGCTTATTTTTGTTACTCAGTTGAAACGGACAAGTACAGTACAAGGCCAGATAAAACAACAATAAACAAAAAAACAATTATTTTCCATACAATTCCGCTGTTCACCTTCCGAACACCCTTCTCTCTTGTTGGTATTAAATATGAACCATATTAGAATGATTTAATCATATTTTGGAAAAGTTAATTGACACACAAAGAAATTACGGGAGGTGAAACAAATGACTAATCACAAAATCCTACCTTGGCGAAAGAAGTCAAAGCAGAAGAAGCTTGATGTTGAAATTGAACTGCTAGCTGAAGGTGAAATTGAAGCAGGGCTGTCCGATAATCTGGATGACAATGAAGCCTGGTTAAAGCAGCTATTCGCTAATTGCTCTGATCTAGTTGTGAGAAAGGTACATCTGTTCGATTCGATTCCATGCATGCTGGTATTCTTCAGGGAATTGGTAGATACCCAGCAATTGGATAATAATTTATTGAAATCGCTTTTGACAAGTAAGGTGCATGACTTGGATACATCTACGCAGTTCATTGAGCAGATGAAAAGTGAACTACTGTCCATCGCGCTGACTACAATCATTAATACAAAGAAAGAAACGGTTAAGCAAATCATTAGAGGTCAAATCGTTCTGTTAGTGCAATCATCAAACCAGACTCTATCCATAAGCATGAATGAAAAATTGCATCGTGAGCTGCAGGAACCCAGTATGGAGACTGTGATTCGCGGTCCAAAAGTAGGGTTTATTGAAAATATTGACATAAATATGGCATTGATCCGTCAGCAAATCCGAACTCCTCAGTTGAAGATGGAACAGATGCTGGTTGGAGAGATTTCGCAAACGGAGGTCATTCTCGTATATATAGGGAACTTGGCTGCTCCCAAGGTGATTGTGGAGATGAGAAAACGCATATCGCAAATCAATATGGATACAGTTCTGGAATCGGGCTACATTGAAGAAATGATCCGTGACGCGCCTTACTCCCTATTTCCTGTGATCCAAATGACCGAACGGCCTGACAGCGTGTCGGCTGCACTGCTTGAAGGGAAGGTCGCCATCCTGGTGGATGGAACTCCGATGGCCCTCATCGCTCCCGTTACTTTTTGGCATGCCTTTCAAACGGTGGAGGATTATTATCAGAGCTTTATTACAGCTACATTTTTACGATGGCTTCGGTACTTGTTTGCCTTCATATCCTTAATCTTGCCGTCCATGTTTATTGCTGTGGCAACGTTTCATTCCGAAATGATTCCCACCAGCTTGACTTTGTCTATTGCGGCGGCCAGGGAACCGGTGCCATTTCCGACGTTAATGGAGATCTTGATGATGGAAATTGCTTTCGAGGCGATTCGCGAGGCGGGCATACGTCTTCCCAAACAGGTTGGTCAGACCATCAGTATTGTAGGCGTGCTAGTGATCGGGCAAGCTGCCGTTCAGGCAGGAATCGTATCGGCGCCCATTGTCATTGTCGTATCTTTGACGGGAATTGCTTCTTTTCTGATTCCAAGTAACAATATGAGTCAGGCGATTCGTATTTTACGATTTCCGTTTATGCTGTCTGCAAGCATTTTCGGCTTGTACGGTATAGGAGTTTCCATGATTGCCCTGCTGATTCATCTTGTGAATCTTCGCTCCTTCGGCGTTTATTATATGACGCCGCTTGCTCCGTTTCAGGCAACTGGATTGTGGGATATATTGGGCAGAGCCCCTTGGTGGGTCTTACACAAGCGTCAAAATCGTATTCACCCAATTCGGGAGCTTGAGAAACAATGATCAGGTTGAAATGGTGGACCATGATAGCTCCTCTCCTATGTCTCAGCCTATTGACAGGCTGCTGGGATCGAATCGAGATTAACGATCTTGCATTTGTGCTTGCCGGTGGCTTCGACCTTGCGGAGAATGGACAATTAGAGGCTACGCTGCAAATTGCTCTTCCTACAGAAGTGCCCACTGCCACGTCTGGTGGCAGACAGACAGGAAAAAAAACGATTTTGGTCGTCTCGGAGAAAGGAAGCGACGGGGCGGATATTTTGCGCAAATTGCAGCAGCGCTTGTCACGGCAAATCTTTTTGGGTCAAAGGGCGGTCATCATTATCGGTGAAACATACGGCCGACATGGTATAGATCAGGGATTAGATCAGTTGCTGCGCTGGCCCGACAGCCGATATAACAGTTATATTCTGACTGCTCATGGAGCAACCGCAAAAAAAGTACTACAAACACCGTACTTGCTGGAAGCCATACCAGCCATCGCACTTAAAAAAATGCTGATAAACGACTCCACTCTGTCCGTCAAAATCGATGATTTTATGGATGCTATATCTTCTTATGATAGATCCCCTGTAACCGGAGCCGTTAAGCTGTCCGCCGGAAGGATCGAAGACGGAGCATTCGATCTTGGTGAAGCGGCCGTATACCAGGAAAATAAATTAGTCGGATTTTTACCGTCAAAGGAAAAGGAAATATTAATTTGGTGGAGAGAGAAACTCCAAAGTAATACAATAACCACGCAGGTTGAGCCCGAAGTGAAAGACTTTAAGGGTACTGTTGGCGTAAATGTATTAAAGTCTAATGCGCATATAAGCACAAAGCTGAATCATGGAATGCCCGAGGTCACGATGAGCTTCAAAGCAAAGGTAATAGTGGCTCAAAACGATACGATATTGGATTTGAGCAAGGCCGAAAACTTGAAACGCGTTGAAAGCAAGCTGTCTAGTGAAACAGAAAAACAAATCAAAAATACGCTGCATCATGTACAAAAGCAGTTAAAGTCAGACGTTTTCGGTTTTGGGGAAGAAATGCATATCAGACATCCCGCTTATTGGAAGACAAATAAGGAGCGATGGACAGAAATTTATCCTGATGTTCCGGTTACTGTCGAGGTTGACATCAATATTCAACGGATCGGCCGAACGCAGTCACCAGCACACCTGAAAAAGGTGAATTGACCCTACAAAAAGGATGATAAAAATGAAGGTTAGCGGTATTCAAGCATTCTGGATGATCACCATCATGGATCTGGGCATGACCCTGCTGATGACGTTCACTCCCGGTTTGCAGGATGCAAAGCAGGATGCATGGGTCTCTGTTCTTGTTGCCGGATGCATAGCATTACTAATTTCCGTAGTGACAACAAAGCCTGTGCTTCTTCATCCGGAGCAAACATTCATCCAGTTTAGTCAAACCATTATGGGAAAATGGCTCGGAAAGCTGGTTATCATTGTCTATCTTGTCCAATGGTATACCATCATTCCTATTGTTTTGCGCCAATTCAGCGATCTTCTCCAGATTCTGCTTCTTCCTCAAACTCCGGGAATATACATCGAATTGGCAATGGTCCTGATCGTTATCTATGTGACTTATTCCGGAGGAATTGATGGAATCGGCCGCGTCAGCGAAATATTGGGCCCCCTGATTCTTTTGATGATATTGCTTGTTTTGACAACAAGCATCAGCAACATTCATTGGAAAAATCTGCTCCCTTTTTATGCGGACAGTGGTGTCGCTGCTATCGTCAAGGGGTCGCTTCCTATCGCTTCCTACCTCGGCCATGCAGTTGAATTCGTTATGATTTCACCGTTTCTCGCTGCTCCCCGCATGGGAGCTCCTTACGTGATTTGGGCTGTTGCGGTTGCAAGTTTTATTGTATGGATATCGATGGTCATGGTCATTTTAACAATAAGAGTCAATCTTTCCTCCAAAATGTGGTATCCATTTTTTGAAATGACAAAGAAAATCTCTATTTTCGGGTTTATTGAAAACATGGACGCCTTGGCAGTTGTCATCTGGGTTGCCAGCGTATTTATTAAATTGTCCATTTATTTTTTTGTGGCCAGTTACGGAACAGCCCAGTTTTTACAAGTGAAAAATTGGAGGTACATGATCTGGTTTATTTCCATTGTTGTTGTAGTATTCTCTTTAATTCCTAAAAATGTTTCTGAGGCGACCGGAAGTTACTTGAACCATTATTGGGTTCCCTTTGTACTACCTGTCAATATGATCGGATTACCTCTATTGCTACTAATAGTAGGAAGCATCAGACAGAGAAAACAAACATGTTGA
This sequence comes from Paenibacillus periandrae, assembly GCF_022458865.1. GTDB lineage: Bacteria > Bacillota > Bacilli > Paenibacillales > NBRC-103111 > Paenibacillus_S > Paenibacillus_S periandrae. The sequence goes on from NZ_JAJNMU010000056.1 coordinate 5,760, forward strand.
ATAGGGGACAATTAATTACAGCGGATTTCTTCTGATCTTGTTGGATTGACAGGGATTAGGGACGTTGCTATCCAAAGTGGATGAATTTTCTATACTTATTAGGGAACACTGAAAACCAGTATAGATAGCCTCAATGCGGGAGTAGGAATGACTATGCGTTTATTCAACAAGTTAAAAAAGAAGAGCCAGTCACTCACAACAGATGCACTATTGGCTTCTGCTGACTTGAGTAAGAAGCTTTCCACTTCTCTGTACGATAATCTTGCCTATCTGCTTTCCGTTTACGAAGACTGCGGTGACATCGCATTCCATTCATTCGATACCGTCAATTCAACGCATGCAGTGGTGATCTACGCCCAGGGGTTAGCAGATGAAGCGCTGCTTGAACACCATGTGCTTGCTCCTCTTATGTTCAGTGAGGAGAGTCATGCGCTTTATGATTCTCATTTGCTTGCCAAGTCACCGTCCGCATCGGAGCAGGTTCATGATTGGTCCATGATTATTGAGAATATTGGAAGCGGTCATCCTGTACTTTTGATAGATGGTGAAAACACCGCTTTTGTATATTCGATGACGAAGGTGTCCCAACGCAATGTGGAAGAGCCTGTTGCAGAATCGACCATTCGAGGTGCTCGCGACGGATTCACTGAATCATTGGCCGTAAACATACCGCTCATCCGTAGAAGAATTAAAAGTCCCGAATTCCTCTACTATAGCATTTGCTAAAAAGCTTATTGCTGGAGAGCTTTCCGGAGGTTCTAATTTACTTAGGTGCTGTTCACTTGCGTGGTGTGTACGCTTCTTGATTTATACAGAGGAACTTGACAAAGCAGAAGAATACCTAGGACAAGCATAAATTTTAGACGATATTCCAGAAATTTGTATTGCAAACGCATTCCTATCTTCGCACAAAGGGGACAAGAGAGTGGTTTTAGGTCTTTTAGCTGGCATCGATCTCCCAATCTCGCGGACAGCTGCGTTAATGATCGTCTCCCATCATGAAGGTGAAAAAGAAGCAATTATTTGGCTTGCGAATGTTGGATACGAAGCTAAGGATTAAGATTCAGATGGTAAATTTCCGCTTTTAACACAACTACTTAAACTTAACCGTTGGGATGATGCTATGGACAGTCTTAATATGATAAATGAAAGGGATTTAGATAAGGTCCCAGCACTCTATCATTTGAAGGCAATAACATACCTTTTAAGTACTGTGCCAATAGAATTTAGATCTCTTGTGCTCAACCAGATACCATTTAAAGCAGTCGATTTCCCACTGGCTGCAGATTCATCCTCGATCAGTAACCGACGTTTAGCTATTGATTGTTTTAATGGTGTTTCAATTGCAGCAAAGCAACTTAACTGTCCTGGTGCTGCAATTGCAGATGATGAATATGCGCTTTGGCTTGAATTAAGGGATCCTGAGAATTTTGATAAAGGCCTACAGCACCTAGAGGCAAAACTTCGACATCCTAAACCTACTCTTCGCTTTGTTCATCTTGGACTCCAATTCGGAATAAAATTAGATTTGATAGCAGTTGAGCAAGAGATTGAACGTCAAATTGCGCTTAATGGTGGAATTACACAAGATGCAGCAATTGCTCGATTTGCTCTTGCCTTTACACAGAATACTCCTGAAGATGTTGCGAAATACATAACTCGACACACCAATGACTTATCAAAGCATCTTGATAAAAAGTCAATAAGTTTTCTTGAAATCGAAATGTTATCGCGAGCAGGATATCCTGAAAGAGCAAATGAGCGCTTGGATTTACTATTGTTAGAAGGACTTTCGGAAGCTGAGGAAAGTCGCCTAAAAAGAGTAATAGCGGAGGCTGAAGGAACTGATCCTATTGAGGCTCGAAAGTTACAATTCAATAAAACTGATTCACTAAGTGATTTAGCTGTCTTAGTTGACTCATATGAAGCCATAGGGGATTGGGTAAGTCTTTGTGTGTACGGAGAAATGTTATTCGAAAGAACCCGCTCTGTTAGCCACGCGGAGCAATTGGCGAACGCTTTGAGTAAGGCACAAAATACCACACGACTTATCGAACTGATCAAAGAAAATATAATCTTACTGAATCAATCTAAGAATCAACAACTGTTATATTGCTGGTCTTTGTATCATGAAGGTTTGTTACTAGAAGCTAACAACGAATTAGCGAAGATACCTGATAATCAAAAGAATGCTAATTCTCGTGCATTGCAGGTCAATCTTGGGATTGCTTTAGGTGATTGGCACACTTTATCTATGTTTATAGCTAACGAATTACATGAGAAAGAAAGCAGAAATGCGCAAGAGATGATCGCCGCGGCTCAACTTGCTTTTCATTTGGGATCGTTTCATGCTAAGGAATTGGTTTTTGAAGCAGTAGCCAAAGGTAAAGAAGATACCGGAATTTTAGCAGCTGCTTACTTTTTGGCTACGAACGCGGGTTGGGAAGATAATCAAGAGGTTTCAGGTTGGATTCAAAAAGCAGCTGAACTTTCTGGTGAGGACGGGCCAATAAAAAAGTTCACCCTATCTGATCTAATGAAATGGAGTCCTGAGTGGAACCGAAAGGCAGCTGAACATGGCAGTTGCTAAGCCAAGGTGAAATTCCACAGTTTCTTGCTGCTGAACTGCTTAACAAGTCATTAGTTAGTCTGATGCTTTTTCCAGCTCTTGCAAATCTATTAGAGAATGACCCCAGGCGTAGATGAGCTATTTCCGCGTATAGCGGGAGGCGACAATCGTTATATCTCAAAACACTTAATGTTATCGGTATAGAAGCTACTGCATTGCTTACACTGGGATTTTTAAATCTTTTTGGATAAGGTTCTTGACGCATTCGATGAGGTCTATATACCACATTCAACACTTAAATGGCTTTTTGAGGAGAAACAAAAGGTCACATTCCATCAGCCAAGTCGGATAAGGAACGCTCGCAAAGTACGAGATATGCTTGCTACAGATGTTCTTGAGAGTTTTGTTCAAAGTACTGTGGCAGACAGTGATTTGTCAACTCAAGTTGTAGATGAACTAGCTATTTTAATAGCAGAGGCGGAAAAGTTAAGAGACGATGGTATTCAACATATCGTCATCCAGTCGTCTCCAGTTCATCTGCTTAATTCATTAATGGAAGAAGAAGCCGATTTGATTGAACATGAGGCTGTAATGTGTAGCTGTCTTTCGATTGTTAATATGTTGCGGCAGAAAGGTCAAATTACTGCTGTGGAAGAAAAGAAAGCAGTTGCCTATCTGCAGCTTCAAGAGAAGCCTTGGCCTCGTCAACCAGACATTTCATATGGCGCAACCTTGTATGAATACGGCTCACACAAAAACAATTGATTTAAAAGCCACTGCAAAAGACACAGTGTTGAAGGAAATAGAGAATCATCCAGGTTGTCCTGTAAGGCCCCTTTTTTATAAATTTTGAAATATTGTAACACAGTTCACTGCTTAAGATAACAAATTCTCATATTCTGCAACGCTATCAACGGGGGAGCTAATTCTGAAAGTTAGATACCTCCAAGAAATTACATTATCCTGAAAATGTTTTCTGTAGTAATATTAAAATAGATCGAACTTTGCGCCGTATTCGAATGAAACATTTGTTAGATCTTGGGGGGGCCGCCGTGGATTCTTATGAACTTACTACGTTAAAGAAGGGATTACTGATCCTTGATATCCTACGAATGCAACATACTTTGACGATGAGCCAAATCATGCAAGAATTGAATCTGACCAAATCGACAGCCTATAAAATGCTATTTACTTTAGAAAAGATGAACTACATTCGTAAGTTGGGAAAATTTTATTACTTAAATACAATTATTTTCAAAGATAACAAGGGCAATTCCAATGATGGTATTCAATGGACTTCCTTGGTAACGCCATATCGATTGGCAAATTATATCGGCGAAATCGTATTTGTCAGCGTGTTGGATCACAATGAGCTCATTACTACAAATGTGATAAAAGAACCTGATGGCGGACCAGTAATCAATGCTATTAATAAACGGACCCCTATCCACTCCAGTGCGATGGGCAAAGTTATACTGGCACATCTGCCTCTTCAAAAACAACAAGAGATACTAAAAAATTTGTTATTAGAGATTTTTACTGAGAACTCATTTAACGATAAAGATTTATTTAACTATCACTTGAATATGATTAAGGCTCAAGGTTATGCGGTAGATAATGAAGAAACCATCATTGGGAAAAGGTGTATTGCCGCGCCTATTCATATAGATGGAAAAGTCATCGGCTCTCTTGCAATTCATGGCGATGTGGAACGAATAACCAAGAATAAGATTCGCTCTTTTGGAAGGAAGGTCATTCGGTTTAGCAAGCAACTATCCGTCGAAATCGAATGTTCGAGATCTTAAGCCAAATATACGACTTTAATTTAATCAAAATTCTTCAAAATAGTTTCGGTATTTGAAACTTTTTATGATTATTTATCGTTCTTTACTAAATCCTTGTAGAATCAAATTCGAGAGAGAATGAAGTCTTTCTACACTAAACAGGAGGAACGGTACTCTGTGAGGTTTCGGAAACTTAGAAGTACAGATCTGATCGTATCGGAGATAGGCCTTGGCGCGAATGCAGTAGGCGGACATAATTTGTTTGATGGTCTGAGAGAAGAAGAAGGAAAGGCTATGATTGATTCTGCCATCCATCTGGGTATTAACTTTATCGATACAGCGGATATCTATGGTAAAGGTCGTTCAGAAGAATTAATTGGCGAAGTATTGTCGGCACACAAGAGGGATAATATTATACTCGCAACAAAAGGCGGTAGACGATGGTTTGAGGATGGAACGGTAGTTCTCGACAACAATCCCTCTTATTTGCGTAAAGCTCTGGAAGATAGCCTGAGCAGATTGAAAACAGACTATGTGGATCTTTACTACCTTCATTTCCCTGACAATAAAACTCCGCTAATGGAAGCAATTGGGGAGTTGTCAAAGCTGAAACAAGAAGGAAAGATAAGGGCAATCGGAGTTTCCAACGTATCCCTGAGCCAGCTTAAAGAAGCCAATGAGCATGGCGACATTTCGGTTCTGCAATCGGCCTACAGTTTGCTTAATCGCTCAGCTGAAAAGGAAATTCTTCTTTACACAAGGGAGGCTAATATTTCCTTTGTCCCTTACGGGCCGTTAGCATTTGGGCTGCTAGGAGGCAATTATACCAAAGAGTTTAAGCTAACAATGGGTGATTGGAGACATTCAAACCCCTTGTTTCAAGAGCGATACTTTGCTGACGTTCTCGACAAAGTGGATCTTTTAAAGAAGCTGGCTGTAGAGAAGGGAACCAACATTGTTCATCTATCACTTGCCTGGCTCTTAAACCAAGACGGGATCGATTCCGTTATCCCCGGTGGCAAACGCAGGGAGCATGTAGAGCGTAACATCAACGCTAATGATCTTATACTGACAACAGCAGATCTAACGCGAATAGATGAAATTCTTAGCAGCGACGACAATAGGAAGTAAGATATTTTTTTTGAGTTTAATCTTGAGTAAACTCATAGGAATAATATGTAGTGGCGACCGGAAGACCGGAGACACTTGTCTGATGGCCTTCTGGGAGCTCTCCCTGATGCAGATGAAGTGTCTCTTTTTGACCATAATAGAAAGTATATGTTTTCGGATGCCGAAAACATCATTCTATTTGGCGATAAAACCTTCCTATAAAACGAGGTCGCTCATCTTTGAATAGCCTCGATAGAGGTTTTCTCATTATTTCGGAGATAAGAGGGCGCATAATGATTACATTAACAAACATTCGAAAATCCTTTGGGAAGACCGAGGTGCTGAAAGGAATTGACCTGACCGTAAACCAAGGAGATATCGTCGCTATACTCGGACCAAGTGGTTCAGGAAAAACCACGCTATTGCGATGCGTGAACTGTTTGGAGGAGCCTAGTGACGGGGAAGTATCCATTGGAAATTTACGTGTTCCATTTAAAACAACAAACAAAAGGGAGATTCTGTCTTTACGGCAAAAAACGGCTATGGTTTTTCAAAATTACAACTTGTTCAAACATAAAACAGCCATTCAGAATGTCGTTGAAGGACTCATAGTCGTAAAGAAGATTCCAAAGGGAGAAGCCCAGAAGATCGGCATGAATATGCTTGAAAAAGTCGGATTAACTCATAAGGCGAACGCTTTTCCCAGTGAGTTATCAGGTGGACAACAACAGCGAGTCGGGATCGCGCGAGCCTTAGCATTAAATCCTGAGGTTGTTCTTTTTGATGAACCTACATCCGCCCTAGATCCCGAGTTAGTCGGGGAAGTATTATCAGTTATTAGGCAAATTGCCAAAGAAGGCGTAACGATGATAATTGTCACTCATGAAATGGGGTTTGCGAGAGAGGTCTCTAACCGGGTAGTGTTTATGGACGAGGGAAAAATTATTGAAGAGGGAAGCCCAAGAGAAATCTTCGATTGTCCTAAGGAAGAAAGGACACGGCAATTTCTTAAAAACATGTCATCTGAGTGGGCCTACCAGATTTGAACAAATAACTTTCGTAAGGCGGTGATAGCTTGACTAACATCGATTCATTTGTTTTTGCCAAACGCATTCCGGAGCAGACACCTATCGGCAGCACGACGAGTACGACACCGGATCATGTGCACTTGTCATTTGGATTTGCTGCTTCCGATTTATTCCCGATTAATGAGTTGGGGAATTCGGCCAGGGAAGCCATTATTGAAAACGGAAGAAGGGCGCTCCAGTATTCGGGTTCGAACGCTCAAGATAAAATCAAGAAATGGATTCAAGCCCGTTCATCGGTGCACCGTATTCAAGTTGACCCCGGCAATCTACTCATCACGTACGGAGCGGCTCACGGAATAACGTTGACCTTGAATGCTTTCATTGATCCGGGAGATCACATATGGGTAGAAGCACCTACTTTCTTTGGCGCGCTTCAAAGCTTTCAACTTGTTGAAGCAGAGGTTACATCCTTTCCTATGGATGAGCACGGGGTGCGAGTGGATCTTATCGAGGAGGCGTTAATTGAAGCGAAAAGCAACAATCAACCGCTGCCCAAACTATTCTACACCATCCCTACATTCCAAAATCCGGGAGGCATAACCCTTTCTTTAGAAAGAAGGGAACAACTTGCACGATTGGCTCGCGAATACAACTTCTTCATCCTCGAGGATGATGCCTACATGGAACTAAATTTTACAGGCCAATCATTGCCAACCCTATATTCTTTAAGTCCTGAGAGGGTCGTCTATTTGAATACCTTCTCCAAGACAATTGGTCCAGGGATTCGCCTGGGGTGGGTCATCGCTGATCGTAATATAATCGAAAAATTAACAATTTTTCTCGGTGGATCTCCCGTAGCTCCCATGGCGCAGGAAATTATCGCTCGACTGCTGGAGAATTTCTCGTTTGAAGATCATGTCGATCGCTTGAGATTGCATTACCGCAAACAGAGAGACATTGCAGCAGAGGCGGTGCGGAAATATTTCGGGAGCCATGTATCATTCGTACTGCCTCAAGGGGGCTTTTTTATCTGGTTAACGTTCCGCGATGAGGTAAATACGAGCTCATTCTTATCCGACGCTAGCAGGAGGGGGGTTAGCTACGTCGACGGCAGAAACTTCTATGTAGGAGCAAAGCGATCCAACGATGCAAGAATATGTTTTAGTTACTGCAGCGAAGAAGAACTGGATAGGGGGATTAAACGGATCGCAGATGCTTATTTCGGATCTCTCAGGCATGAAAGGACTTGAACGATTATGGATAAAGAGCTTTATTTGATGGTTTCTCTGCGGGGTACCGGCTATGTTCCGGGGAGTTGGCTCCATCCTCATGCATCGCCGGACCGTACAAATAGTCTTGCCTATTATGCAGATCTTGCCCGAACGGCAGAACGCGGCAAGCTGGATCTGATCTATCTGGACTCAGCCTATGATGCCGATGGAAACGAACCCGGGCTGCGCCTGGATTCTTGGTTGTTGGCCTCATCATTGATTTCAGTTACCGAGCATGTCGGCCTTGGATCTTCCGTTGCTACGGACGTCTTAGAACCGTATCCGGTCGCCCGCAGCTTGGCAGTATTCGATCATCTAAGCGGAGGGAGAGCGGCATGGCATGCGAAGGCGAAAGAGGATATCGAATTGCAGCGTCTTTATGTGCCTCCGCTCATTGAAAAGGAGATGTATGAACGGAATGTGGAGTTTATCCAGGTAGTCGAACAGCTTTGGCAAAGTTGGGATGCCGATGCTTTGTTGATCGATAAGGCAAATGGCAGGTTCTACGATTCTGCCAAGGTTCGTCGAATCAATCATGCGGGGCGATTTTTTAAAGTTCGGGGTCCGCTTTGTATTCCTCAACCACCGCAGAAGCATCCCGTCCGGCTTGGATTCGCAGAATCTGATTATGGTGCGGATATTTTGGTTCTTTCGGAAGCGAAGCGTGAGCATGCCTCCGAACGTTACAATTGCATCCGGGAACGAGATGGACAGACGGGACACCAAACCGTTATCTTGTTCAATCTTTTGCTGATTCTGGGCGTTACCGAGAAGGATGCCAAAGATAAAGCAGAGGAGCTCAGGAAGTGGGGATGGCGGATGGAAGACAGCGAAGCGAAAGGACTTTATATAGGCACTCCCGAACGTCTGGCGGACTTCATGGAAGAATGGATGCAATCCAAAGCTTGTGACGGGTTTAATTTGCAGCCTGCGGTACTCCCTTCAGGATTGAATGAAATCGTTGATACTCTGGTACCCATCCTGCAGCGAAGAAGTCTATTCCATACGGATTATCCACAAGGAACATTGCGCCATAAATGGGATCTTGAGATTAAGGCTGGGGATACTCAGCCAGAGGGAGAAGGAGCCTATCATGAGCGATAAGAAGCATCTGCGTCTTGGCGTTCTCGTTACCTCGGCAGGCATTCATGCAGGAGGGTGGCGACATCCCTCCACAAGGACGAACCAACTATTGGATTTTGCTCTCTACCGCGACTTTGCCAAACTGACCGAGAAAGGCAAGCTTGACACGATTCTTCTCGTGGAATTGCATTCGTTGACGGAACGCAACGGGCAGCTGGCCGAGGACTTTCCGATTCCGGTACCGGATGTCTTGACGATTCTATCTGCCATGGCATCGGTAACGGAGCGCATCGGGTTGACAGGCACTTATTCCACGACGTACAACGATGCGTACCACTTGGCTCACAAGTTCGCGACATTGGATCATTTGAGCGAGGGAAGGGCAGGGTGGAACATGGTTACGTCACAGGATCCCATTGCGCCCTATCATCACAGTATGGAGGGATTGGTCGATCCTCATCTTCGGTATGAGCGTGCCTCCGAATTTATCGATCTCGTCAAGAAATACTGGGATAGTTGGGATGAGAATGCGATTCTTGCTGACAAGCACTCTGGATTATACCTCGATCCAAAGAAGATCCGTTCCGTGAAGCATGATGGGCGCTATTATCCATCTGCGGGCACTCCCCATTTTCCGCGTCCAATTCAAGGACATCCGGTCCTGTTTCAGGCCGGCTCTTCGGAGAGTGGGTTGAACCTCGCTGCCGAACATGGAGAAGTGGTCTTCACCGCACAGGACAACTTGCCAGGCGCCAAAACCTTTTATCGTCAATTAAAAGGGAAGTTGAGCCGGTTTGGAAGGAGACCGGATGACATGGTGATCTTGCCGGGAATCGCCCCCATTCTGGGCTCAACTGAACGGGAGGCAAAAAAACTGGAGCAAGAGTTAAATGAATTAGTTATTCCGGAAATCGCAGTCAAACGGTTATCAGCATTGGTCGGCATTGATTTATCAACTTATCCGATAGACGGACCGGTTCCCCTCGCCGAGATTAACCCGGAATCCAGCAATACGGCGCGCAGCCGAATCCAGTTACTTAAGGATTTGGCAGATCGGGAACACCTAAGCATTCGGCAACTAAGCTTGCATGCGATCAATGGATCCGGACATTTCCCCTTCGTCGGAACTCCTGAGCAACTAGCCGATTTCATGCAAGAATGGCAAGATGAGGGAGCATGCGATGGCTTTAATATTCTGATTTCGCATCTTGTAGCCGGTTTGGAGATTCTTGTCGATCACGCGGTACCGATCTTGCAAAAAAGAGGGTTGCGACCAAGTGATTACGCCGGTACAACTTTGCGCGAAAACTTGGGACTGACCACACCGGCTTATCGGCAGTCCTAATTAGCTGTATCAAAAATAACATTTACGGAGGCATATTAACATGAAATTAAATAAACTTACCTTACTTCTGACACTAACCACAACGCTAATGGTGACTGCTTGCTCAAATAACGCTGCCAACAACGGAAACAGCAGTCCTTCACCAACAGTGAGCAGCTCGGGGGCTAAGCAAACGGTTGTCAAGGTGGCGACCAGTTCCGTCCCATTTCCGGCATTATATAATATTGATGATAAAGGGAATACATCCGGTTATGTCGTTGATTACTTCAAGATTCTTGAGGAACGTTTGCCCGAATACAAGTTCCAGTATGAACCTGCAGATATAAACGGCCAACTGATCGGAACCGAAACGGGCAAGTACGACATCGCAGGGTGGGTATGGTTTAAAAACGCGGAGCGTCAGGAAAAATATGTATTCTCTGAACCTTTCGGTTATTCACCCACTGTCCTAACGACGAAAAAGGAACGCAACGATATTCATTCCCTGGATGATGTTGTCAATAAGAAGCTTGTTCCTATGACGCCTAATTCCGGGTTACGCAGCATCATTCTGGAATATAACCGTCAGCATCCCGGAAAAGAAATTGCCATTACGGATGTAGATAAATTCACGATTGCGGGTGACCTCAAGATGGTTGCTTCTGGACAATATGATGTCGATTATAAGAACCTTGCCCAAGTCGAGGCGGTTAATAAGGAGTTAAACCTTGGACTTAAGGTTGCAGCGGTCATAACGAAAGAACCGATCTACTTCCTCTTCAATAAGAAGCAAGGTGAATTGGCCGAGAAGATAGGCAAGATCACCAAAGAATTAAAAGAAAATGGGACCTTATCCAAGCTTTCTGAGAAATGGTACGGATTTGATGTTTATAAAGATACTACGGAGATTCAGCAGTACCTCACGCGTGGAAATTAAGGCGTCAACGATCCTCTCATAGAAGTGGTGTGTGATTTGGACAGTGGATAATTTTAATATAATTGCGGGCCGGATTCTTCAGAAAATGCCGATTACATTAACCATGTTGTTCATATCGTTACTATTCGGGTTGCTGATTGGACTCGGAATAGCACTGGTACGAATTCATAAAAAGCCAATTCCATATGCGGTTTCTACTATTTTTATTTCCTACATGCGTTGTACGCCGACGCTGGTTCAACTGTTTGTTGCTTATTATGGCTTGCCTTTGCTGTTTGCTCAGCTCGGACTTGATATTAACTCCTGGTCACCATTGGTATTTGCAATTGTTACGTTCACATTGAACATCTCCGCCTATTTTTCGGAGATGTTCAGGTCGGCATATCTGACTGTCGGACAGGGTCAACTGGAGGCAGCCTATAGTGTCGGCATGAAGTACCATCAAGCCCTAAGGCGAATTGTATTACCGCAGGCGCTTGCGATATCCATTCCGAATCTGACGGGAAACATCATTTATCTTTTAAAAGAGTCGGCGTTAGCCTTCTCTATCGGTGTCATTGACATGCTTGGACAAGCCGATGTTATTTTGGCAACAAATTATCACGTTAGTGTTCTTCAAGTTTACGCCATCATTGCGGTTATTTATTGGCTCCTCAGTGTCATTATTCAAAAAGGCGGAGATGCTGCCGAGAAAAAACTGAAGAAGGGTCATTTTTGAGTTGTAAATGAACGGTAGCGAAAAGGAAGTGAATGCCAAATGGATACCTTCAAACTGGATTTCGTCATCCAACATATCCCTGATATCCTAAAAGCTGTGCCGATTACGCTCCTAATCGCCCTTGTTTCGATGGCGTTAGGCACTTTATTCGGCTCTTTGATTGCAATATGCAGAACATATAAGGTTCCAGTTTTAAGCCAACTCGGCTCCATTTATATCTCATTCTTTCGAGGAACACCGCTTCTAGTCACGCTTTATTTAGTACAATATGGTGTACCAACCTCTATAGACTTCATTAATACGAATATGGGGTTGCAGACGAATTATTATGAACTTCCTCCATTGGCCAACGCCTTTATTGCGTTCACCTTATACACAACGGCATATCAAGCTGAAACGATCCGTTCCGCTCTCCAGGCCGTCGATCGTGGGCAGATGGAAGCAGCTCAATCCATCGGGATGACAGCTACTCAAAACATGATAAGAATCATTGCTCCACAGGCGTTTATCTCTGCGCTTCCAAATATGGGGAATTTATTTGTTATTATGATTAAAGCAACTTCTGTGGCGTTTGCGGTTAAGGTCGTTGAAATTATGGCCGTTGCCAAAATCATTGCCAGCAACGGTTATCACTATATCGAAATGTATTTGGCAGCATCACTTGTGTATTGGGTCATCTGTTTGATCTTTGAACGTTTGTTCGCATGGTTGGAGAAAAGAAACAGTCGATTTGAGAGAAGACCCGACTATACACCGTTGCGATAATGATCAATCCTATGTCTTCAGAGAACAGCAAGGAATACATAGAAATCTTCCTTTCGAGTGGTTGGGTGGTACCGCCATTTTAGCAAAGGTTAGTTTCTTTGTTTTTAGCAAATGTGGTACGTTCAAATCCTCATGAACAGGGAATCGATAAGTTACTCAAAGGGAAATTAGGTCTGATCATTATGACGAATGAAAGCAATCGTAATGAGCACAAGAGGGACTCCAAATGCTCGACAAAATCCGCAATTTCGTGATTCTGTCGTCAATCGATCCGGTGATTGCGCGAAGCATGGAGCTTTGCATACTTATAACTCAAAACAGACCTGTTGATTAACCAGATTTTGTAGCTCTAACCTCAACAGAGACATACGTTTGAATGAAGCGCTGAATACACACGAGAGCCTTTCATGCCGAGGCATTCCCGAGGAAACGGCGTCAAATAACCAGGTGAGCAGGACATAGACCATTAAAGCGGTAAATAACTGGCCATACACGGCGTTTTCGGTGGTGCCGAATAGCGTAGCCAGATTTAAATGCTGCTTGATCCAGCGGAAAAAGACTTCGATCTGCCAGCGAGCCTTGTACATCTGCGCGATTTGCTCCGCTATCACTTGCATCAAATCGGTCACCACCCGGATTTCACGGCCCTCAAAATCTCGAAAGATCACGACCCGATCGCGCTTTTCCGAACGGCATTGAGGGGTTCCGAGTTGGCAGGTGATGTCGCGAATGACTGGAGAATCCGTCGGACTTTGGCGACGTAATGCTTTTGGTTTTTCCAGATGGATATTGTCGCGTAGGCGAACGACGAAGGATTGTCCGTCTACTTTGTAGCGATCCAGACGCTCCAGCTTGCCATATGCCCGGTCCATCACCAGGATGAAAGAGGACGGAGTCAGGCTTTCGCTCACCGGCCCGTCGTGTCGGGACCCGACGGTTTCCACAACTTGCAGCGGTTGCTGCGTCTCGGCCCGAAGAGCCACATGTAATTTGATACCTGCTCGTTCGCCATGATAAGGAGCCCAAGGTAAACGGGCTTTACCTACCGTCACCGTGGTGGAGTCGATGAGCAGCAGTTCCTTCGGGAAAGCCAGTTTTCGCCGAATTTCCCGGTTGCACTTACGGATAAGTAAATGAAGGAGTTCCTTAAATACAGCAAACGGTACTTCGGACGCTTTACTTGAAAACCGGGAATAATGAACTTCTGGTAAGCCACTGAGGGATGCACGATCGGCACCAGCGCGATAACTCGGCCATTCTTCGTAAGCCGCCGTGCACCAAT
>NZ_JAJNMU010000057.1 GCF_022458865.1 Paenibacillus periandrae
ATTGGCCCATCCTCCCGTGGACGATGAACCCGCAAGGGTGCTGTCCGTATTTGTTGACAAGCCGTACCGGGGGCTCGGCATCGCTACGGCGCTTATGCAGGAGCTGAAGGCATCCTTGAGCAGAATGAACCTTGAGCAAGCGTGCGTAGAATATTACGCGCTGCACAGCTATGAAGCGCTGGAGCGGGTGCTGGCCAAGTCAGGCTGGCAGCCTCCCTCGGTGTACAGCAGTTTCTACCGATGCGACATCGCCACCGGCCGGGACAGTAAGTGGATCAGCCGGTTCAAGCTGCCGTCCCGCTGCACCGTAATTCCTTGGAACGAGCTGAGGAGGGGCGAGCTGTCCCTGATGAACCAGCTTCAGGAAAAGGATTACAACGCCTACTTCATGCCGCTGCGCGCAGAGGGCGTGATCGAGCGCGACTGCAGCCTGGTGCTGAAGCTGGACGGGGAAATCGTCGGCTGGTCGATCGTCGATCGCCAGCTGGCGGAGACGCTGCTGTACCGGTCGTTATATATCCGCGAGGCGTATCGCGATCATGGGCTGGGGCTGAGCCTGGCCGCGCAGTCCGCGCAAAGGGTGCTGAGGACGAATGCCTCGCATCTTGTTATCCAGATTTTGCCCGGCAACGAGCGGATGCAGAAGGTGGCAGACCGACTGCTGGCTCCGATGCAGCCTGTTGTGACGGATTACAAGCGGGCGGTTCTGGACCTATGAGTCAAGGAGGGCCCGAGGGAAACAATCGAGTAAGAGGGGGTGGCTAGCCCCCGTCTTCTCACGCCACCGTACATGCGGGTCCGCATACGGCTGTTCCAAAAGATTAACACAGCTCCAAGTAACGTGAAAGCAGACTTTTCAGCCCTTTCGTCTCCTAGTAGGAGGTCGGAAGGGCATTATTTGTGTTCCGGGACATTTGCTAGGCGGAAATAGCCTATCTATCCCATGAGGTAACGGTTCAGGCGAGAGATTCGTTCTTCCATGGAACTATGATTCGCTTAAGGAAAGTATTCCCACGGACTTTTAAAACAGAACTTATTTTTGATGTCTACTTATCGGGTGGAGTCAGCTTCGCTACTTAGCTCTTATCTAATAAAAAAAAGTATTTGACTAATGTTGCAGATTTGCCGCTGGTTTTTGTTAAGGAAAATCGAGAGACTTTGAAAAATATGATTTAGACTGCCCGGTGATTATGAGATGTAAAGAGAGAAATCCAGATAATAAAGTATTAGATGCTCATGCCGCTAACGCGGTACCATCAGATGATGAAATACAGTTATTTCACGATGACAGGTAAAATTCTGCATCATCAGATTTTACCGTCTGTTCTGAATGTGATGGCAAGCGGATCATGGCAGGATGAAAGGACGTTCACGATGATCTGGCGTTTCGTAGAAACCCCTTTTTGCGATACGGTTGTATGCAGCTTTGAGGGAGAGAAGCTAAGCTTGGTTCGTTCGGTGAATGTCAATAATGGACCTATGGAGCGTCCCGCGATGACCGGAGCGCTCAAGGCAAACTGACAATAGCTTATCTGTGCTTATTCCGATTGGGTTTCATAGTAGCATCACCTTGTAACAAAAAAAACGCATTCTCTTAGGCTATTCTGGCCAAGTGGAGTGCGATTTTTTTCAATACAAAAGATTGCGCCAATTCCTAATAAAACGAGCAGGCTTGGGAGATTGATCCCCCCTTCTGGTTTTTGAGCAGAACATAGCTGAATGGAGAAAACAAACTATGATCCAGCCAAGCAGATGGTGCAGTAAATTTCCAATTTAATCCATATGTTTGCGAGTGGTGACTGCTACGCTGGTACTACCCCATGAAGGACAGCTGCAAGGAAAAGTTATTCGATGCACCTCTTCAAAGTCATCAAGGAAATGTGCTGTCCCTGCAACTTGAAGGGGTGTGTTTTTGCGGTGGATATGCTTATAGTGCATCATGACAATCACTTCATACATAAAATAATAGATAATATATGGCAATTAAAGTATTGTGTAGGGAAGCGAATAATTTGCTTTAAATAGAAAGTATAGGATTATTTAAATTTAGATAAGGAGTTATACAATGAAATCTCTAAGACCTCAATCCTTTAAGACGACACAAGCTTTAACGAATCTTCAAAAAGCATTGCCCAGAGAGGGGACCCAAGAATCACTGCAAAATAATTCATATTCCATAAGGACAATAAGCCCGACTCAGATACTTCAGCTACAGAGAACGATTGGGAATCAGGCCGTAACCCAGCTTTTAAAATCACGTCAGCCCGCTTCAGAATCAGATCGACCGGCTGCTACTGTTCTAAATAAAGGAAACCAGAATGTTGTGCAGCGTGCTTGGGAAGAAGAGGAAGATACGAAAAGGTCAATTTATAAAGACCCAATTGCCAGAGTAACCTGGTACTGGGAAAACGATGAAACAATGTGGTATAAGACCTTGGATGCTCAGTCTCCTTATGCCGCCTATGCCGGGGAAGATAACCGTGGTACCCTAGCTAAATGGTACATGCTCGGCCAGGTACCTTCTGGATTAATAAAGGAATATCTGACCACTATTGCTGCTGTCGTTCCGGAAGAGAGCAGCCTGGATGCTTCGCTGCATGAAAACTATTTGCTTTATGAATACTTGCTTGAAAATACAAACTTAAATCACGCAAGATTAATGGAAAAACCGCCATTTAAGGATTTAAACTGGAAGGGACAGGCTGCATTAAAAAAACATTATAATAAGCAAGTTAATCCTCTTTCGGAAAAAGAAGATGAAGGTCTTGACTTTTACTACTCTTCCGGGTATAAAGTGATGAATCCTTTCTTACGCCAAGTAGGTGCAGTCTACAAGGGAAAGGAATATGACCGTATCCTTAGCGGAAAGTATACGCAGACTGAAGAAAACGAAATGATACCTGTTCTTAAGGATGTGTATGAAAAAGCAAAACTTGAACGTGAAGTTGATGCTAAAGATTTGAAGGAGATTATAGCCAAAATACGTGGCGCCAAAAAAGAACTGGGAGTTCAAAATGAAATTGCTCCAACTGGCAATGAACAAATTAGCGAGGTATATCGGGGTGACACCGCCGACCTCATCAATGTATTAGCCAAGGACCTTAATTTTGATTTGGCTGATGTTTCAAAAGGTATGCTCACGGTCAACAAACCATGGACCCAATATCAATTTGTTTCTACAACTGAAAACAAGACAATAGGGCCGCCTGCCAGTACGGGC
Organism: Paenibacillus periandrae; assembly: GCF_022458865.1. GTDB lineage: Bacteria > Bacillota > Bacilli > Paenibacillales > NBRC-103111 > Paenibacillus_S > Paenibacillus_S periandrae. The sequence goes on from NZ_JAJNMU010000057.1 coordinate 3,221, forward strand.
CTACTATGGAAAATCAGTTTGGGGCCTAAACATACAGGAAGGCTGGGCGGTTTGTATACGAGTGAGAAAGAGATGCTGTTCCCGCCTGGAACGGAGTTCCGAATTAATAAAATAATGAAGAAAGAAGATCATACCGAAAGTACTCCGACTCTTGACTCAAAAACGTTGTATGTGGTATATGCTACTCAAGGTTGAGTTGCCGAGGTATTTTGTTGCGCTCTTATTTGGTGAAAGGTACGATTGCATGAAAGAGTGATTGAAGATTGAAGGGGCAATATGAACAAATGGCTGGGAAAATGGTCAGGTCGCACTCCTTCTGAAGCTTTGTCTGTCGGACTGATCCTGTATATTCTCCAGTGGCTGCTGCTCGCAGGAGCTGTAGGCGTGTTGACAGGGTCAGCTTCGGCACTTTTTCTGATCAGCTTGGATGCGGCGACAAGCATGCGAAATGAACATCCATGGCCATTGTATTTGCTGCCCTTGGCGGTGCTATTTTCAGCTGGATGGATTCCGCTGCTGCGCATGGCTCCTTTCGTGCTGGTCGGCACGGTGCTGATGCACTTATTCGGCGGCTCGGCAGGCCGGGAGGGAACGGCCGTACAAATGGGAGGTTTACATTCCCGACGGAGAAACATAATGAATAGTGAATTATCTGTAAGAGGACAAGAACATAGTTCCTTAAAAACCCACGCCCAGCGTGGTTTTTTCAATTTAAGGGATCAAGTTCTTGTCCAAACCCAAAGACAAGAACAAGGCCCCATTTCCGATATTGGACAAGAACAAGGCCCTATTTTCGAGAACGAGTACTCTGTATTGGACGCTTATTTAGGTTTGTTGTGGCAAGAAAGATTACCCCAAAGCGTTGCGAGAAAGATTTTAGATGAACCAACTGATGAAAACAAACGACTTCAAATATATGTGGATCCATATCTTTCCAAACTCAAGATTTAAAAAGTAAAGCCCGCCAGTATATACATTAGCGCTTATGAAGCTTATTTATATAATGTTCAGTGACCTCTTAGGGAAACAACCGGCTAGCTCCGAAAATAGTCATAGACCCCTGCCGCGTCCCGGCCGACAAGCTGTATTCGCCCAATCTGCCGCTACGCGAGCCAGCGACAGACGATCGGAAGCCGGTCCAATTCGTGCAGAAAAGCCAGGCATATCCGTTCCTTGGCTATCTAAGATCTGCATTTTTTCATGATGTATTCTTGGCGTTGGACGGGTAGGGTACCCCCTTTTATCATGGATAAGATACATTTTCCAATATTGGGCATAGGATGGAGTATTTAAGTTTGGAAGGAATGATAAAGCGGGTTAAGGAAATGCTGACAAAACCGGAAATCCTTAAGGCTGTCGTGAAGAGCACTAATGAGCGGAAGGCCAAACGGGTTAAGCCGCTGGAGCAGGAACTGCAACACATCATCAGCAAGATCGAGGAGTGTCACTTGAGATGAAAGATGATCATTCCAAGCCGATCTCTTACGAAACGGTTCGGGCGCTCTTGGAGAAGTTCGACATGCTGTTGGAATCCTCCCCTTTCGATCAGCGAAAGATGCTCATGCATCTGGTAATAAAACAGATAACGATTAAAGACTAAAAGACCGTCGATAAAATCGAAATGAATTTCGATGAAAATACGGTACACCATTTTTTAGCCGCTGATCCATCTGCGACCCATGCAGATGGGTCTTTTGCTTTGCGGATGAGGCGAGCGCTTGCAGGACAAAAGATATGGTTCGCCATTTGATAAGGTAGACCATCAGATGACAACGGATTAGGCTTATGAGAAACTGAAATCAAAGTGATACGGAGGAGCGACATATGTCTGCGCTAACGAAAAAAGAAATCGAATCTATTGCAAAAACCATATCCTATGAACTATAGCGAGGAAGCCAAAAAAATCTACAAGTATACGTACGCAAAATCGGTATCCTACTCCGTAACTTTAATATTCTTCTGCCCCCAGACAACAACAGATTCAATTAAAGGTACTAGCTCCTTCCCGGAAGTAGTGAGTGAATATTCAACACGGGGAGGAACTTCATTATATTGTTCCCTATGAATGATCCCGTAATCGCTGAGATCCTTCAGACAGTTGGTTAACGTCGTTCCTGTGATACCATGAAGACGTCTTTTTAATTCATTATATCTGATACTGTCATTTTCGCTCAAAATCGCCAATATCGGTAAATTCCATTTTCCTCCGATCACTGAAAAGGCAAAGGTAGCTGGGCACAATTGATCAAGTTTGAAATCGTATTTCATGATGAGCCTCCTATTAGTATATACTTTGATACTTAGTAAGAAAAATAATCGTACTTGTTGAATTTTATCTAAGTATTATAATCATACCATATACAGCACATTAGCAAATGTCGCTTATAAAAATTTTTTAGGAGGCATGTAAAAACATGGTTAAAATCGGAGCAAGTTTCTGAGTAGGTTAAGACGATTGCTGATCAAAAAACAGACGCTTCATTTGAAGTCGTAGATATTCAAGCTTATAACCTTCCCCTCTATGACGAACCTGTTCCTGCGGCTTTTACGAATGATTATCAAACGCCCGAAGCTTTGGCATGATCAAAAAAATTAACGAGCTGGATGGTTGTATCTTTGTTACTCCAGAATACAATCGTGGCATCACTTCTGCTTTGAAGAATGAGAACATTTAAACCTGGCCCACATTACAAAGCCACAATCGAAACCATGTTAGATCAAGTTGTTTCTTGGTCTGGTGCGCTTAAAACATTGCGATAACATGTAGTCGCTCTTGAAACCGGCGGGTAGTTCAACCCTAACAAGGCTGAACCTACCCAATGGGAAAATATACCTCTGAAAGGTGATGTAAATGATGAACAATCAAAATATGATGTGTGATCTTGAAACGGGTGTCTGTGGTGTTGTCGATGAAGATCCAATTGAACAATTCGATTTGGATCAGCAAATTAAAAAAATAACGTTGTATTACGTGACAGATCCAATCTGTTCTCATTGTTGGGCGCTCGAACCTGTATTAAATCGATTCCTTCAGCAGTATGGCCAGTATTTCAATGTAAATGTTATCATGGGCGGATTATTGGCTAGCTGGCATGGATTCGGGGATTCTGCAAACGGGATTCAAAAACCTTCTGATGTTGAAGAACATTGGAAGGAAGTGGGCAAACATTCACGTATGCCGATTGACGGAACATTGTGGCGTGAAAATCCAGTACACTCTTCTTATCCGCCCTCCAGAGTTTATAAAGTGATTCAAAATAAGCATAAGGGAAAAGAAAATGAATTTTTGCGCAGAGCAAGAGAGGCTGTATTTGCTTTTAATCAGAATATTGGCGAAAAGCAAGTGCTCATTGAAATCGTCAACCAAATCGGACTTAATGGAAGCCAAGTTTTTGAAGAATCGGAACTCGAAGAGGCACAAAATCAGTTAGAACAAGATTTTGATTTAGTATCTCGACTCGGCGTTAGGGGATTTCCAACCATCATCATGGTGGATGAAGAAGGTAAAGGGGCTAAGATTGTTGGAGCACGGACATTAGAAACCTACGTGGACGCTCTTGAACAAATCTTGAATGATCGAATTAAACCTAAGCAGGTTAAGCCACTCACGAAATTGATGAAGGAAAGCCCTCTTTTGTTTTCAAAGGAAATTGAAGTGATGTATGGAGTAGAGTCCAGCGAGGTTGAAAAATTTATTACTGCAGAGCTTAGCGAAGGTTCATATCAAATCAAGCACATATTAGGCGAATTGTACGTTGTAGCTCAAAAGAATGACCTACCTGCCAACGGCAGAGCTCAAGTTTAAAATCTTTATGTGACTATGTGAATTGGGATCTGGTGTACTGGAATACTATTGATAAGTCCAAAGTACAAATTATCAAATTGGGGAATTTATGGAATTGTATAATATAACGGGATTTTTGATTCACCGTACGGATGTTAAGATGACCAATTACTTTACAAAGCAATTAAAGCCCTATGGGATGACGCCAGAGCAATGGAGTATTATCAGTGTTCTAGATGGAGATAGACCAACAACTCAAAAAAAGCTTGCAGAATTAATCGACCGAGATCAGAGCACAGTTGTTCGAATGATCCACTCGCTCGAGAAGAAGGAGATCGTAAAACGGATTGTAAATGATACAGATAAACGATCTCATAACTTATACCTGAGCAATAAAGGAATAATACTCAAATCAGAACTCCTGCCGGCTGTTATCGAAGCACACAAGCACGTGACAAGGTAAGGAATAGCTACTTAAGGAAGTAAAGAGTAGCGTTAAGGTAGTTTGGTATAAAACTAGTGCAAAAACATCCATTTGGCCTTGTTGCGATAAAACTCCGGAGCAGGGCCTTTTTTTTGTCGTTTCGTAAACATTTGTGACTCGTTCATAACATGCAAATACGAACTAAATCGAGTAATTCCGTACTGAATGTTATATAGGTTCGTAATTAGGTGGAACTGGACAATTTTTGTCCAACGACACAAAAGTTCCTACATTACTTTAGCGAAATAGGCTTGATAAATCAGGCTTTTATTTTTTTATGTAGGAACATTTGTGTCGTGGCAAAACGCACAAATGTTCCTACATTGTCGTAAAACGACATAAAAGCTCCTACATTCTGATTGAGTCACTAAAGACATCAAATAAACTCACAGACTACATTGACTATAGACCCTGTAAGTCTTCCTGCGAGAAATGGCGTGCCAGATCGGTAAGGCTATTCCCGGGCATCACCGAGGCAGCTCGGATGCCACGATTGCGATACCGCTTATCGAATTCCGCTGCGAAGAGAGTAGTGGCCGTTGATCGCCAATCTCGCCAGGGCGCGGGGTTCTTTTCAATAATAAATTATTGTCGGACGACAATTTTTTTGTCACCCTTATACAGACGTATGTTCCATTTTATACATATGCACAAACCTTAAGCACAATACTACTAAGGCTTATAAGCCTCGCAAAAGGTCATATAAGCCCTTAGACGATGATCTGGATGCATTTAAGCACATAAAAGAAGATCGCGACATAGATCGAGTCAGACAGCGTTATATGCAGCTACCTAAGCCAGAATTGGTCGATTTGCTAATTCGGATGGAACAGTATATTGCATATCAACATTGGTTGAAAAACGAATTTGAGAAATTTAAGTAAGGGAGTTAAGACAAGTTCATATTACGGTAATTCATCGGCCGTTCTTCTTAATTTGAGCGGTTTTTAATTTGAATGATTTTATCCTGTTGACTGATGAATAAAGATACAGTAAACTGTACACGATACACTTAACTGTAATGTTAAGAAATTTGTGATTGGAGTGGTTTCATGAGCGGCTACACCGCAAAACAGGTCGCGGAGATTCTTCAACAGGATGACCCTAGAATGAATTTGAGAACGGTAAGGTACTACACACAAATAGGAATGGTGCCGGCGCTGGAACTAATCGGTAATAAAAGGGTGTACACAGATAGGCACATTCACTTTTTTCGAGCCATCATTACCTTAACAAGAACCGGTGAAACCCTGTCATCTATTCAAGAGAGATTAATGTCACTCTCGATAGAAGAAATAGAAAAAATTGGTCAGCAGATGTATCTGTATGATCCTAATCGGGTATTGGAAAACGAAACGCTCACCATAACCGAAGATGTCGCAATAACGTTAAGTCCCAGGGTTTCTGCCGAATTAAAACAAAAAGTCATTGATTCTGTTTCCCATCTTTTAAGGGGGGATAAGAATTGATGCTTAATCTGAGGATGGCTAAATCAATCATGGAACAAGAAGAAGGGATGAATCATTTATGGATTCAGCTCTTACCAACGGAATTTTCAGCGATAGAAAAAGCTGAAGTCAGCATTAAACTCCCGAATGGACTTTATCGTGCACCCAATCTAAATGGGTATGAAGAAAGTGAATCAAATGATATCTTCATAAATTTGTCGCACGATAAAGATGTACTCCTAGAACTTTACACTCAAACCGCTGTTGACTTTGATGAAGCTTGTGTCATTGTTACCTTAAGTTTTAAAGTTACCGAGAACCGATGGAAAGAGTTCAGCAAGGATGTCACTGTTCGTTTCGTCACCGAAGAGGAAATGGAGGAAATCGTAGAGCTTGACCAACAGGTGATTGAACGTGTAATAGAGCTGAGAAACCCTGCTGTAGGCGTGCCTAATTCAGATGACTTGGTGATATTACGGCCAAGGACATATGAATTAAGAAACAATGAGTACGCTTATCTTGAACAAAAGTACCGGGTAGATTATTAAACAGGAGGGACCCCAAACTATGAATCTAATTCCTTATGTTATTGAACAATCGGCTAGAGGGGAACGGGCTTACGATATATATTCGCGACTGCTTCAGGATCGGATCATTTTTGTATCCGGTGAAATTACAGACGAAATGGCAAATAGCGTTATCGCGCAGCTTTTATTTTTGGATGCAATCGACTCAGACAAGGATATAAGCATGTATATCAATTCCCCTGGGGGCTCCATAACAGCTGGTATGGGTATATATGATACAATGCAGTTCGTCAAATCTGAAGTATCGACCTTGTGCATTGGATTAGCTGCTTCGATGGGAGCCTTCTTATTGGCAAATGGAGCCAAAGGAAAACGGCTTGCCCTGCCTAACAGTGAAATAATGATTCACCAACCTCTCGGTGGAGCACGCGGTCAAGCAAGCGATATAGAAATCAGTGCCAAACGTATACTACGGATGCGCGACCATATTAACCAGATATTAGCACGACAAACAGGTCAACCTATCGAGCGTATAGAAAAAGACACCGATAGAGATAATTTTATGGATGCCAATGAAGCTTTGCACTATGGGCTCATCGATCAAGTCATTAGCAGAGCTTGAGAATAAACGACAGGTGGTGGTAAATATGGAAAACGAACAAACAGAATTTACCGTGGAATATCAAGATAACTATGGTGTGGTGTATTACCGAAATGTAAAAGCCACAGATATAGCTGAAGCCAAAGTGATTATTCGTCAAATGCAGCCCGACGTTGTTATACGAGCTATTACACTTGTTCCAAATGACGAATATGCTGACAGCGAAGATTAATGTCGTAATCCCCGCCAAACTATGGCGGTTTTTTTCTTTTGTGATGGCAGGGCAACTGACTTATTTTTTTATCATCATAAAATCGAACCATATAGTATATGACACAATTATCCGAAGAAGTCTATATTGTCACATCGATAATATCATTATGACATTTTCACAAAATCCATATTTTGTACATATGTCTTTATGGGAACATACGTTCCGTTTTCTTCTGTTGTCGGATGACAAGAACTTTATCCCATAAATGACAAGAACTTTATCTCATTCCCGCCGCGTGTTTGTCGCAGCGCATTTCCGAAATCAAAAAAACACATCGTCTTTTTATTGGGACAATGTGTTTTTTTTGAAATTAAAATTAGAATTTATATAGTCAACCTGCTTACATATTGATCAACGTATTTACAACACGACTGCCGATCCGTGCCGAAAGCCGCGTTCTTGTTGAGCTATAGTTATCTGTTAGATTAATGAACGTGGATTAATATCATGTTAGAGCTTCTTCTTTCTAAGAACATAATACCTCTCCACATTTTATTAGCTTGTTTTTCAAAGCTACGGACCATTTTCCGGATAACGCCCGAATACTATATGGTTGAAATAAGAATATGTCGTACAGGAGCGTTATCATGCTGCAAAAAACTCATAGCGTCGCCGGATTAGTAGCCGCCGAGCTTGTACTCGTTCATCTGGATGTACCGTTTCTATCGTGGGAGGCTGTCGGCGCTCTGCTGCTTGGCTGTTTAGCCGGTACGCTGGCTGACGTCGATAAGCAAGGCTCCACTATGGCAAAGGTTCTCTATCCTATATCCGCTCTATTAAAGATTTTAAAGGTTCGCCACCGGTCAATAACCCATTCCATTCTCTTTATACTGGTATTGATGTTTGTGACGGTTCCTTTGCCTGCATTGTTTTTCTTGACGTTTGTCTTCGCATACGTCTCGCACCCGCTCATTGATCTGCTCAATCACAGAGGCGTCGAACTATTCTGGCCGCTCAAACTGCATATCCGCTTGCTCCCGAAGTTTATGGTGATCGATACAGGCTCCCTTGGGGAAAACGTGGTTCGCTGGCTTCTGCTTGCCATTAGCCTCTGGATTCCGTTTTCGACGATCATTTCTTAAGGTAAAAACTGCCAGTTAGCACAACGCGGCTGCCGATCCATGCCGGCAGCCGCGTCTCAGGTTGTTTATTATGCTATAGTTATCCGTTAGGAGTTCAATCTTTTTGCTCGATATAGTTCAATAAAAATTCTTTATCCTCAGGAAAGGATAGCTGAAGTTCTTTTACTTGCTCCACTGTTTTCCAAGCAATTTCATATATGAGTCCATCAGGATCGTGGATGGTCGGCTGTCCATCAATAATCTCCACCTTAAAATACGTTACTTCGTACTCCACGGGACCATGCGACCCTTGCTTTTCTTTGATTTTACGAATGACTTTGCTTTGGTAACCTGTCTCTTCAAAGACTTCCCTGATACAACAATTCTCTAAAGTTTCCTCGTTTTCTTTACCTCCAGAAGGCACCGACCATCGTTTTTCCTCCTCTGGCTTACCTTGTAAGACCATAAGTATTTGTCTTTCAGAATTCACACATAAGCCTGCTGACCCAATCCATTTGTTCAATATTCAATCCTCCCAAATTCATCTATTTTGTTCAGCTTTCTGTGCTCTTTTTACCTACCCTATCCGTTCAATCAAATCCTTGAATTTTCCTGCTCTCATGAACAGATAAGTCATAGATATCAGCCATGTTAATCTGCCAGTTAGTTCAACGCGGCAGCCGCGTCTTAGTCGTTCATTAAGCTATCGTATCCGTTAGTTCAAAGCCACGTTTGAAGAGAATTAACTTTCTTCCTCTGTAATATGCCTCAACAATTTGGCTGGATTCCCTGCGACAATCGTATTTGCAGGTACATCTTTTGTTACTACCGAGCCAGCCGCAACAATAGAATTGTCACCAATTGTTACTCCTGGCAAAATGGCGCAGTGCCCCCCAATCCAGACATTGTTCCCAATCGTAATCGGTATGCCGTACCCGCTTTTATTACGCTCCTTCGGTTCAATGGAATGACCTGCTGTATAGATTCCGACGTTCGGTGCAATCATGCAATCGTCGCCGATGCGAACTTCTGCCATATCCAATATGGTGCAGTTATAGCCAACATAGAAGTTGCGCCCAACATGAATGTTATAACCTAAGTCACAATGAAAATTATGCTCGATGCTTATTCCTTCACCAGAGGTTCCAAACAACTCTCGAATCAATCTTTCTTTCTCTTGCCCATCCTCAGGATCGCAGTCATTGAAAGCTTTAACAATCTTTTGTGCACGCAAGCTCTTCTCCCGTAGTTCATTCGTTCCACGTTCGTAGTAGAACTTTTCTTTCTTACGTTCGCTCATAACCATCCCCCTCATTCCAACGTTTTACTAAAAGTATATACGATATAGCATTCACACTGAAACATTACTGCCCGTTTAGCTTAACGCCCGGCAGGACATCTGTACAAAAACTCTTATTTTGTGAGGAAGTCCGTCTTCGACCTAAATGCCGTTTAACAAACAGAATGGCCCTAATTTTCCATTTCCAAAAAAAAATGGATTGTAGGGCCTTTTTTATGCTTCTGAACAGGTTTTTCTTGTAGACATGTACACAAAAGTGGGTGTTTGATACAGATGTCCTGCGTTAACAGGCAGTTTTCTTCAACTTATGATGTAAAATACAGGTAAAGATTTTGCATTAGGAACTGTAGATTTATTGTTTTTTTATAGGACAAATGGAGGGAAAGGTATGATGAATACATTGCGTTATCCGATTGGCTCGTTCACAGCGGTGCTGGGACCTACCGAAGAGCAACGTAAAGCCGTTAGTTCAATGGCAATGCCTCAATAAGGGCATCCAACTTAAGAATTGTATATTTCTCTATTTGCTTTAATAACATCTTGAATTGAAACCTCACCTTGAGAAGTTGACAGCTTTTCCATCACCTTATCACGCAGAAATGGAGCTTTTTCTTTATTTGCTTTATTTAAGGCCATGGTTAGTTCCTCTTTTGTAAGTTCTGTACAGTACGCAGGGGTTCCTGGCTGTTGTCTCCACGAATCGCTTAAAGAACCACTATCTACGGAGTCGAAGCCTAGATTGTTTGCTACATCCATGATTATTTGTTTATGGGATAGGTCATCACCAGCAATCGCTATGGCAATGCGTCCATTAGTCCCTTCGGGAGTTCCATGATGTTCTAACGTATAGGCTAGAAAATTGTTGAAAGCTTTAATGATAGGTCTACCTAAATGATTGGATACCCAAACACTTTCCACCATTCCGTTCTCAATTTCCTCAATTTTACCACTCAATTGAGGATAATAATTTGAAGTGTCGACAACAACAACTTCCTCCCCAACTTTATCTACAATGTTACGAATGCTTGGCAGTGCGTGGAAAGGGATAGATGTTATAAGAACATCAATATTTTTAATTACATCTTCTACGATCACAGGTGTTCCTGTAAGTTTTTTTCCTTCCAAGCGTTCAATTCCACGAGCATCTGCAATCTTGACATCATGTCCATTCTCAACCAATTTTTTCGCAATATTAGACCCAATTGGTCCTGCACCAATAATTCCAAATCTCATTTTCATTCCTCCTATTTCCATTAAGAATGACCCGATTGAGTAATTCGTATACATGCACTAATATATATACATTGCTCTTATTTTTGAAGAGGGCAATTAAAATTGACATAGTACATTTTTTTGTACCTAACTGCAGAATGAGGTGGAAAGGTGTCTAGAATAAGCAAAGATGGATTTAATGAAGAATGCAAGAAGGATCACAGAGAAGTATATGGCATTGCCTATACCCAAAACATGCTTTCAGGACGTTGGAAGTATCTGATTCTATGGTTTTTAAAGTTTAAACCGCATCGATACAATGAAATCAAGACTCTTTTATGGGGAATTTCACAAGGGTCTCTAACTAAGCAACTTCGAGAATTAGAAGCGGATGGCTTAATTAATCGTAAAGTTTATCCCGAGGTACCTCCGCGTGTTGAGTATTCGTTAACATCAAAAGGGGAGCAATTGATTCCAATTATTGATCTAATGGAGGAATTCGGAAAGAAGTTTGGAGACAAAATAGATTAATCATTTTGGGTATTTTTAAATTAAACTGCCCAATAGCTTAATGAGGCCGCCAGATTAACTCCGCGGCGGCCCCATTATGTTTGTGATGAACTATCGCATCCCTTTAGTTGAATCGAGTAATTGAATCACACAGTTTGATATTATAATGTCATAATTTCTTTACGAAACGATAACCAGTAATTTCATATCCTAAGTCTAAGTAAAACTGATGGGCTTCATCTTTTCGACCAAAACCACTAATAAGATATGTTCCTATGCATCCTAAATCTGTGGCGAGTTGTTCTGCAAAAGACATTAGACGCTTTCCAATCCCTTGTCGCTTTGTCGAGGATTTAACTACAACGATGCAAATCTCACCATATCGGCTTACCTCACGTATGTTCTCTCGAATTCGAAATACAAGTGTCGCTTTAATATCCCCTTCTTCTTCGTATACAAAAATTGTATCTGTGGAACTTTTCTCCGCCATCTGGAACCTGTTCTTCATTTCATCTTGTGAAATAGGTATGCCGCTCAATTCCTCCATTAGTAAAGAAAGAACAGGAATATCATTTTCATTAGCTTTTCGAATGAAGTAGGACATAAATTTCCCCTCACTTAAACGTTTCACTTAATGAAACTAAATGCTATACAATGGAACAAATCCATTATATTATATATTGTGTATATTTACCATTAATAACCAAGAAATATTTACTGTGTTTTTACTCCCCGTTACTTTAATGGCCATGTGAATAATTCATTAAAAATCCAAGCTTTAATATCACCACGATTATGCGCATATGCTTGTGTCGCAAAACGATTATGCACCTATGTTTGTGTCGTGACCTCGCGTCACAAACATAGGTGCTTCTAGAGTAAAGGGCTGAATTTCATTTCAGCCCCTCCTCATCAAACCGTACGTGAGGTTTTCCCTCATACGGCTTTCCGATGTTCTTCTTTCATGTGCGTGCGAGTTATATAAGCGTCTTTAAACCATGCATTTGGCTAAGAATCTTTACTTCATGTCCTGAACCGCGCCAGTTACTTCGCTGGCGCTTCTTTGCGTACCATTTAGTTAGCCGTTGGCGGATGTACCAATCTAGTTTGGTCATCCATTTGGTACTATACGGTGTCGCATAGTAGTTCTTCCAGCCTTGTATTCTCAGGTTGAGCCAGTCCACGTGTTCTTGAAACGAAACGTGCCGCATCTTTGGCGGAGCAAGTCGGTCTTTCACTACCTCCCTCACATGCTTCTCTGCTTTTATGCAGAGCCATTGTTGGGTCGTGTAATAGATGCGCTTCTGTCCTGTTTCCGCTTTCGTCTTCCGGTGGTGCATGCCGAGGAAGTCAAATCCTTCTTCTCCCGTCCATAGTCCCACAATTCGCGTTTTCTCCGGATGCAAGGTTAGTTCCAATCGCTCCATAATCGTTTGTATAAGCTTAAACGCATGTTGCGCATCTTTCCTTGTTTTGCATACCACGACAAAGTCGTCTGCATACCGCGTCAGTTCTCCGACTTCTTTGCCATACTTCTCCCACAACAAATCGAAGTAATTCAGGTAGATGTTCGCAAGTAGCGGCGAGATCACTCCACCTTGCGGCGTGCCGAGGTCAGAGCGCCTGACTTGCCCTTCCTCCATCACGCCTGCTCCGAGCCATTGCCGGATCAGCTTGAGGATGCGTCTGTCACTGATTCGTATTTCCACCAGCTTCATCAGCTTCTCTTGGTTAATATTGTCGAAGTACCCTTGGATGTCTACGTCGACCACCCAATTGCCTTTGCGATTGCATGCTTTGCGGATTCGCTCGAGCGCTTGTTTCGCGCCGCGCTTTGGTCGAAAGCCATACGAACATTCCTGAAAATCGGCTTCAAAGATTGGTTCTACAATCAGTTTCGTCGCCATTTGTACCACGCGGTCTCTCACCGTCGGGATGCCCAATGGACGTTTTCGTCCATCTTTCTTCGGAATGTATTGCCGACGAACGGGCTGGGGACGGTAGCTTTTCTTTAACAGTAGCTCTTGGCATTGTGCGACAAATTGGTCATCACCTATTTTCGCAATAGCTACCATCGTTTCACCATCTACGCCTGCCGCTCCCTTATTTGCCCTAACTCTCCGCCATGCTTCCTGAAGAACATCCTTTCGATGTACCTTGTCATATAACGCATGGAATCTTCTACGCTTACTTGTCTTGGCAGCATGACCTAGCTTCTCTTGGAGTTGTTGAACTTTTTCCTTAGGTGTCGTTAGCCATTTGGCATTCACTCACTCGTACCTCCTTGAAAAGTTTGAACAAAGCAGGGCGCCTTCCCTCCCGCAGGTTGTGTTGTCCTGCGTTCCTTGGTACTATGTGCCCCTCGGACTCCCTTCCTGCAGATGGCTCACTTCGCCTTTGGCTTATAGATCATCTCGTTACGAAAAAAAAACTTTCCGTGCAGGGGAGGGTCTCCCCAGTTCACTGCATCTTCATTCATACCATGCCGATCCCCATACGCCGGAGGATTCTTCGCTGTCGCTCCAAGTTCTAGACAGTTTCCTTGGTCTTCGTCCAATTTTACGGGACTCGACTTCCTCTTCTTCCTCTTGCAAGGCCTTTTTAACGACGCGGCAGGATTCACTTTATGTTACGGCCTGGCATGTCGCTCGCCCTGTCTCTGACAGGTACTTTCGTCGATACGCTCTTACGCACAGATTTCGCCATACGCAAGTATCCTAGCTACGCGGGGTCTTGGCTCTTCCCACGACCGGACTTTCACCGGCTAGAAGATGCGTGCCTCTGGGCACGCTGAAATAAAAAATCCCCGATTGACGGGGATCTAAAAGCACTCATGTTTGTGTCGTCGGACAATTGTTAATCCAGCCATTCTTTCATTGCTCCACCGTAAACCGAATCCAAACATGTTTTGGTACCAC
>NZ_JAJNMU010000058.1 GCF_022458865.1 Paenibacillus periandrae
CAAGCATAGTTGGTCCATGGTATATTGAATGTACAAAGAAACCGTTCCTTTCGTAAGTGGGTGGGGGTACCTCCATTTTACCAAAGAACGGTTTCTTTTTGTTGTGAAAAATTGAAAAGAGGTGTCCCGTAGCCATTTTCATAGCTTATGGGACAGCCTCTTTTAGGTGATCGACCAACTCGATGGGCCCAATTGCTACCCCTTGACCGCGCCCGCCGCTAAACCGCTGACAACGTATTTTTGCGTGAGCATAGCCATAATGAGAACAGGCATAATGATGATACAAGCGACTGCCATTAAACCTCCCCAGTTAATACTGGAAGCCGATATGAAGTTAAAGACGGCGATAGGCAAGGTTTTCGTTTTTTCCCCGGAAAGAATGAGCGAGAACATAAAGTTGTTCCACGAGAATATAAATGCAAGCAAACTCGATGTGATAATGCCGGGCAACGATACCGGAAGGACAATGGACGTGAATGTGCGGAATTTGGAACTTCCATCAATCCAGGAAGATTCTTCAACTTCCATCGGGAACGCTTCAAAGAAAGGAATCATAATCCACATAATGAGAGGCAACCCTATTACCATGTGACTAATGATGAGAACGGTCACCGTATCAATGAGATGAAACTTGGAGAAGAGAATATACCAAGGAACCAGATAGGTAATACCGGGAATAATCTTGGCAATGAGCGCAACCGTTGCGAACGCATGCAGACGATAACGGGCAATCGCATAGGCTGCCGGTAAACCAAGCAGGAGACTGGCCACCGTCGAACCAAGCCCGACCAAGAAGCTGTTCCACAAAAAGCGCACATAATCATTTTGTTGAAACACAACGATATAGTTTTTCAGCGTCGGTTTAAACACAAACATCTGCGTTGTCGAGAAAATCTGAACTTGCGTTTTGAAAGATGCCAATAGCATCCAGATAAAAGGAAACGTGAACACGAGCAGCGCAAGCAACGTTAATACACCAAAAAGAAGACTAGGCAACCATTTTATTCTCATTGCATAGCCTCCATTCTTTTCTTGACCATGACAAGTATAAGGACAAAAATCATTATTATGAGGAAAAACAGCATCAACAGCGCAGATGCAGAACCGAGTTTCAAATATTGGAACGCCTCGGTGTACACCATAATATTTAACGTTTCGGAAGCAAAGTTAGGTCCGCCTTGAGTCGTTGAATAAATCGTATCGAATGTTTTCAGCAAATCTACTGTCCGCAAAATAACGGCAATGAGAATGGTCGGCTTCAGCAGCGGCATCGTAATATGATAAAACTTCTGCCACGCTGTAGCGCCGTCAACATCAGCCGATTCATACGGCTCGGAAGGAAGCGTCGTTAAGCCTGCCATCACGAGCAGCGCGATCATCGGAGTCCATTGCCACACATCCATAATGATAAGGGATGGAATAACTTCTGTGACAGAACCTAACCACGAGAATGTTTTCAACCCCAGACCTTTCAATAACTGGTTGGCTACGCCGATAGATGGCTCGTAGATGAGCAGCCATACCAACCCGATCGCAACCGGCGTGGATACCATGGGCAGCATTAGAAACGTTTTAACCCACTTGCTGCCGATAAATTTACGCGAGAACAGAACAGCGATAGCAATACCTAGAACGGTTTCGAGAAAAAGGGAAGGCACTGAGTGGTATAGCGTGCGCCATATGGCGCCCCAGAACCTTGGGTCCGCTAACAAGGACGCATAGTTTTGCAATCCGACCCATTTCGGAGCGGCGACAGCGGACATGCTCCATTCATAAAAACTAATCCGAATCGTATACGCGATTGGGAACGCAACGACAAGCAAAATGTACAAAGCAGCCGGCAACGTAAATACCCATTTCAAATTTCGATCCAACCATCCAGCGTTCAAGCACGATTCCTCCTTGATGTACTCGGCAACTTAAAGGGACGCGCCCTTTAAGCTGCCGATAGTTAACGGTTTACTTCGTCTTGTCTTTGTCAATAATTGCTTGCAATTCAGCATTAGCTTGGTCGGCTGCCGCCTTGATGTCCTCGCCCAGAATCGCCTTGACCGCTACGCTGCCGGCAGCGTCTCTGGCTTCGCCTACGCTGATCACTTCCGGAACGTTGTGGCCTACACCGATTTTCATGCTTTCTTGAATCGCCACTATAAGATCCTTCGGATAGTTCTCAACGCTCTCTTTTTGCGCCCAGACCGAAGTGCGCGGGCCTGGCACGCCATTCTTCTGCGCCAGCAATACTTGTTCCTTGCTCGTTGCCCATTGAATAAATTCCCAAGCGGCATCTTTGTTGACAGATTTCGTATTGATGCCAAGTCCCCAAGCTGTCGTATTGTACGGTTTGGAGCCTGCGCTGCCTGCTGGAAGCAATGCAAATCCGACTTTATCTTTAATCAATGATTTTTCCGGGTCTGTCGTATTCGTATACAACGCAGCCGTTTCTGTGTAGAAAGCCGCTTTGCCTTGTGTGAAAATGCCCATTGCTTGTGGCCATGACATATTGATAACGCCTTTTGGCCCATACTGTTTCAACAAGTTGGAATAGATTTGGAAGCCTTTAATCGTCTCCGGCGAGTTCAGCGACGCCTTCCCGTCTTTCATAAAATCGCCGCCTTCTGAGAAGAGGAACGAGGCGACGGCGGTAACTAGCGCATTTCTTTGTCCGCGACCGACAAACCCGTAAAAATCTTTATCAGGATCATGCAATTTTTTCGCCGCCGCTTCCAATTCCGCCATCGTCTTTGGAACCGCAATGCCGTTCTTTTCCAAAATATCTTTCCGGTAGTACAGAACGAATTGATCGGTAAATAACGGGATTGATTCAATCTTATTGTCGATGGATACCGCTTCGATGGAAGATTTCGCAAAGTCAGTAAAATCATATTTCGGATCTTTGTTAACATAATCATTCAGCGGAGCCGCCCAGCCATTCTTGTGATACTGAATTTTGTCCATATAAGGGCGGTACATAAATACGTCAGGAGTTTCGGAGCCGGAGGCAAATTGCACAGCAAGCTTCTGCTGCAACTGTTCCTCGCCGATGGATTGGAAGTCAACCTTTATGCCAGTAGCCGCTTCAAATTGCTTAAGCGAATTTTTAGTGGAGTCACTCCATGGGTGATTGAAGGCATACACGGTGATCTTCTTGCCGGCATACGGTTGCGCGGATGGTGAAGATGTATTCGCTTTCTTTTCTGTACTTGCCGTTTCTCCGCCACATGCTGTCGCGAAACCCATGAGCATAATTGCAGTAAGCGATACAGCTATTGATTTATTTACATTTTTTACCACTTGGAATCCCCCTCAATATATAATTGCACCTGCAATTAAACCGCTTTCAAGAATGACAGGTCTTACGAGCTACACACCGGAACAGGCCATGAATCCGCCATCTACCGGAACCGTTATGCCCGTTACAAAACCGGATTGCGTGTCGTTAACCAACCATAGCAAGGTGCCCAGCAAATCCTCCGGTTTTCCGAAGCGCCGCATCGGCGTATGCGAAATAATTTTTTGAGAGCGTTCTGTCAGAGATCCATCCTCGTTCGTAAGTAGTTTCCGATTCTGCTCAGTCAGGAAAAACCCCGGCGCGATGGCATTTACGCGAATGCCGACATCAGACAGATGCACAGCCATCCATTTGGTCAAATTATCTACCGCCGCTTTCGCTGCGCTATAAGCAGGTACTTTCGTTGCCGGGCGCGGAGCTGCCATCGAGGAAATATTAACGATGGTCGCCCCTGGGCGGTTCAACATTTGTCTGCCAAACACTTGCGACGGAACCCAGGTGCCGAGCAAGTTCAGATCCACGACATATTCGAAGCCTTCAGGTGTCATATCAAAGAAGGTCGTAATGTCCGGGCGTTCCAAGTCTTCCACTTTTAGCGTCTCATTCGTCGTATTTCCTTTCGGATGCCCCCCGCCTGCACCGTTAATGAGAATGTCGCAAGGACCGAAAGCTGCCTGCACTTGCTCGCTGGCTCTGGCCACGCTGTCTGGGTCCATCACATCGCAAGAATAGGAACGCGCAATTCCGCCTGCGGCCTGGATCTGATCAACAATCAACTGACCTTTCTCCGCAGTCCGATTCAAGATGGCTACCTGTACGCCGTACTTGGCCAGTTCTATCGCCATTGCACCGCATAGCACCCCGCTGCCTCCCGTAATAACGGCTGTTTTCCCTCGTAATGCTGTTTGAACGTCTTGCATGACGTGCCCCTCCCTTTATGTCTACACGACTGTATTAGCCAAATTTCGCAAGAAACGATACGCGCCCTCGGCTGCATCAATCGGAGTTGGACGGCTCAGGCACTCAACTGACAATGCGCCTTCATATCCGATTTTCGCCAGGGCTTCAAGGGTTTCTGTGAAATTGTAGTGCCCTTTGCCCGGATATTGTCTATTGCTGTCCGCAATATGAACATGTCCGATCCGCTTCCCTGCTTGTACAATGTTGGCGGCAATATGATCTTCCTCCATATTCATATGAAACGTATCAATATGGATTTTTAGCTTATCGGTTTGAAACGTATCAATAAACGAGATGCAATCGCTGATGCTGTTTAAGAAATCGCTCTCATATCGATTCACTGCTTCAAGCACTAAAGTAACGCCCGCTTCCTCCGCCACTTGTATGCATTCTTTCAGACTTTCGTCCAGCATCTGCCGGTAGGCGTCAGGACTGACACTATTCTTGATAATGCCTTTAATCAGCCCTATAATAACTACACAGTGCAGTTCCTTCGCCAGATGAACATAAGCTTTAACCCGCTCAATGGCATCTCTTCGCAGCTTCTCATCCGTATGGGTTAATGTGATTCCGTCTCTTAAATAGCTCAGCCCGGTTCCAATCGAAGAGACGCGAATGCCGTATTGTTGCGAGGCTAACGTAATCTCTTCCAGATTCACTTCATTCGGATGCGCAAGGTGCAATTCAACCGCGTCGTATCCGATGCTGGCAGCGGCTTTCATCGATTCCGTATAAGTGCCCCTCAACACGAATGGCGCTTCTGACGATGCCTGGTTTACAATCGTTACAGCTAATTTCATGCTGCCTATTCCCCCTATAACGTGATTAACGCTTTGATAAGTCCCGACGGAGGGCTTAGCCAATGTTGAAATTGTTCAATCGCTTGATCTATTGGCGCCTGATGCGTAATAAAAGCTTCGGCATGGATCTGATTCGCACGCAGACATTGAATCACATAGTCAAACTCTTCTTTGGTTGCAGCACGGCTACCCAGCAGTGTCAATTCTTTTTTATGAAAGTCAGGATCATAGAACGTAATATCTGCTTGTACCAGGCTCACATAGACAACCTTTCCTCCGTGAGCTGCATACTCGAAGGTACTATTCATGGATTTGGCATTGCCTGTCGCGTCAATTACGGTTGTTGGGAAGCTCCCCTCCGTAACACGGGCAAGATCCGCTATAACATCGCCCGTCGCTTGAATGGTATCGTCGACATCCGCCCATTCCTGGCAAAAACGAAGCCGATCTTCGTTAATATCCATGGCAATAACTTTAGCACCGGCCAGTTTGGCAAACTTCATCGCCGCCAGACCGATCGGTCCCGCTCCGATGACGAGCACGAATTCGTCACGACGAACTTGCGCCCGATTCACTGCGTGTAATCCGATGCTCATAGGCTCGATAATTACGATTTGCTCCAGTGACAACCCCTCGGCTTTAACGACGTAGTCTTCCGGTACGGTAATGTATTCCCGCATAGCCCCATCAACATGACAACCGATAACCTTAAGCTCTATGCAGCAGTTGCCCTTGCCGTTTCTGCAAGCCACACAGTTGCCGCATGTTAAATAAGGAATAACCGTTACATAGTCGCCCTTTTGAATACCGCGCGAATTTGGATCGATATCCACAATTTCGCCGGCAATTTCATGCCCAAGAATTCTTGGATACTCAAAATACGGCTGTTTCCCCCGATAGGCATGATAATCAGTCCCGCATACGCCAATGCGCCGAACTTTGACAAGCGCCTCTCCTGCACGTCTTACAGAAAGTTCCGTTTCGGTCATTTCAAACTGTTCGGGTTGTACACACACTATCGTTTTCATTTATTTGCTGCCCCCAACGAATGTTTTTTGTACACTTGCTGAATCGAGTTCATACGATGCGAGTTTCTCTTTGTTAAATACAATCCCGTGGCCTGGAAGATCAGACGGAATACCGATGCCGTTTTTCACAACGATCGGAACTTCTAACAACCCTAATTCGGTAAATGAACCACCGACCACATTTTCAAGCATAAAGCTGTTTTGTACGCCGCACAGCAATTGCAGCGACAATTCCATCATGTAATGCGGAGCGACCGGTTTGCCAAAAGCGTTTGCCAGGTGCGCAATCTTATGCCACTCCGTGATGCCGGCGACAAACGCAACATCCGCTTGCACAATATCAACAGCATCTGCTTTCAGATATTCCAGGAATTGATGGCGGCTGTACATGCTTTCCCCAAGTGCGATTGGCGTTCTGATCGCTTTCTTGAGATTAGCGTGACCTTGAATATCACTGTATAGGATCGGCTCTTCGATCCAGCCCAGTTGCAAGCCATCTAACTTGCTGCCTTTGTACAATGCTTCTGCCGCACTCCATTTCTGGTTTAAATCGACAAGCACTTTACCGCTTTTGCCAAGACGCTCCTGCACTTTCGTAATGCGCTCGATATCTTCGTCGATATCATCTTTACCGATCTTGATTTTGACCGTGGAGTATCCTTGCCCGATGTAACTGTCTACTCGGTCAAGCAGCTTCTCCAATGTATCCGACGTGCTCAGATTAATTTCGCTAATATAGGCGGGAATTTGGTTGCGCGCGCCGCCGAGCAATTTGTACAGCGGCTGCTTGTAATATTTGCCCATCAAATCCCAAATGGCAATATCGATGGCCGCAATCGCCATGGAGTTGACCCCAAGACCGAGGCGCCGGGACTGACGCTGCAATTTATTCCAGATTTCCTCGTAGTTAAGCGCTTCCATTCCGATAACAAGATTTTGTAAATAATCATCAATCAATGTTTTGATAACCGTGCCACCAATGTCTACCGTATAGCTCAGCCCGGTGCCTACCAGTCCTGTATTCGTATGAATCTCGACCACTATAAACTCCAGACCATCTACCTTATTCGTTGCATCTTCCCAAGGGACACTTGGCGGCATTCGAAATGCATGTGTAATTAGCTGTTGAATTTTCATGTCGTGTGTTCTCTACTCCCTCATGTCATATTTATGCGCTAGTTTAACTAATGAAAGAAGTGTCCATACTTCTTAATAATCTGAGGACGGGTCAGCTCAAGTTTGCGAAGATGTTGCAGCAGCAACTCTTCCGTGTCTTGCACCTGATTCGCTTTAATTGCCTGAAAAATGTGCTCGTGTTGTTTGATCCCCTCCCCCGCATGATGCGCCTCTTCCAACTCCAAATAGCGCATGCGATTGAGATGGCCCCGCATCTGGTGAACCACCGATTGAAGCGTCTGATTGCCCGCGAGTTCAAGAATGGCATTATGAAAATCTTCATCCAGATGTACGAACAGAATGTTATCTTCCTTGGCAACCACTTCCTTCTGCTTGGAAATCGTCTCCAGAATTTGCAGCTCAGCTTTCTTATACTTGTCATCTGCGCCATTCCAAATTTTGGCAAGATCCGTGAATGCCTTCACTTCCAGCGTTTCCCGAACCGCTTGCGCTTCATTGACCTTTTGTTCGGAAATCAAGGCAACGCGTGCTCCGCGACTTGGCATAATCTCGATGAGTTCTTCTTTAACCAACATGGAGAACGCCTCACGAACAGGCGTGCGGCTAATGCCTAATTTCGCAGCAAGCTCTGGCTCATAGATCATCTCCCCCGGATTTATTCGCAAAGAAATGATTTCATCACGAAGGGATTGATAGGCTTTCTCGCCTAGGGTATTTCTCTTTAACGAAATATTGTTTAACACCGTCGTCTCCCCTTCTTCGAATCAACTCTTCGACTTGAGCCTATTATACCGGTATACCGGTATAATAGCAATAGGGATTATCAAAAAAAATCCCCCTGCTCGTCCGCAACTGACAAATAACGTCAAGCCGCAGTTCTCCTTTGCATATCAAGATAAGAAAAACTAAGTCTCCTCTTCCTGTTTTCGTCTTTTCAATCTAAACTAATTATACCGGTATTCCGGCAAGTGATTTATAGTAAAACTTGCAATTTGAATAGTTACAAAATATTGAAGTTAATGTCATAATATAGCATCGACACCAACAAACGAATCGTTAGTCAAATCAAGGAAAAAAGTTTAGTAAGTATGTGGAATCTACGGAAATTTCGAAAACCCGATTGCAAACGGCCAAATGAAAAGAGGGGACCTCAGTCATCTATGATGACTTTTTATACGAAAATGAATGTCTGAAAAAAGCGCAAAAAGACACTCCTCTATTAAGACAAGAATGTTAAAAAATTTTTAAAAGACTTCGGTGGATTCTACTTTAACAGTGAACCCCTGGGCCTCAATCTTTTTTATCCAGTATTCCACAGAAGATGTCGAAGAGGTTAGATAGTCCCAGCCTGCTTCACGGTAAGGTATTTTGTCCTTGAGCATTCGGTAGATCATTCGAAGTATGAGATGGGCTGTCGCTATTGTTGCCTTTTTCTGCCCTCGTCGTTTCTGTATTCGATAAAAGAAAGATGCGAGTCGCGTGCCCTTAGATTTACTTGCTGCCCAAGCTGCTTGGCAAAGCACTGCTTTCAGACTTTTATTCCCCTTAGCTATCTTCGAACTTTTCTTCTTTCCTGCACTCTCATTATTCCCCGGGCTTAATCCGGCCCAAGCTGCTAGTTGCGGATCACCTCCGAAGCAAGACATAATCTCTGCCAAGATGACCGCCGATTTGACGACAAAGGATATCAACCTCTTTTTTAAAAATATGAACCTAATCGATGGGTTATCCTACCACTTTTATAAAGAAAAAGCTGCCTTATCGGGTCCAGTAAAGTCCCGAAAAAGGCAGCGAAATGAATGCTTATGTTCCAAATACTTTCCACGATTCAATCCCCGTTGAAGTCGTTGACTTCGCCGTAATATTCACACGGATTTTGGTCGTAGAAACTGGTGTAAAGGTCGTTGTATTGTATTGATTGGCAACAACACCTAAGCCTGATGGACTCCCTACATTGACCCATGCTGTTCCATTCCAATATTGCAGCGTATAAGAAGCAGGAAGATCAATGCCCTGATCGTCGTCAAACCAATAAATTGCTGTGCTCGACAACATCTTCGCTGTTGCGAAATCATATTGCACCCATTGCGTTGTTCCCGGATTATCCCAATTTCCATATACGGGGTGACCTTTGTCATTTGAACTTGTTGGCGTATAGCCGTCGTTCAGACCAGCCAGACTTTCCCAAGAAGAAACGAAGGATGTTGTCGCTGTCCCTTGAGAAGAAATATCCTGTGGCCCCGTTGAAGTGCCCACTTGTAATTTCACATCATAAGTCGCATTGGTTCCAATACTCAGACTTACAATTGTTTTTGCACCGGCGGTCGCAGTTACAGTACCTGTTTGTGTATTGTTCAGCAGCACATTGTATGTTCCTGCTGCCAACCCGGTAAACGTCACTTTGGTAACATGAGCAGCCGCTGTTGTCGTATTTTTCAATGTAAAGCTCACATCATTCTTTGCCGTTGCTACCGTAGCCGCTGTATATTGATCCCTTTCCAGTTCCATCGAGAACTTTTCGGTAATCAAATTCAGGCGTTTATATAGACCATCTTTCGGTGTAATCGTATATTTACCGCTGTTCAATGTGACATCTGCACCATATCCATATAAGCCAAAGATTGGGTCAACTGCAATATCAGCACTCAACACTTTCAAAGCGCCAAAGAGCCCTAGATCGGCTTCCCCACTCATCCCGCGCCAGCCATTAAATAATGGACCGCCATCGAGACCTAACGCACCATGATTACCTTTGTTTGCTTGGTAAGTCCAAGATACTGCACCGATATTGGCAGGGTCGCTGCTGATTTGACCGGAGTTTACGGCACTGACATTGGCGATCTTAGCCGCATAGGATAATCTTTGTTCCAGCTCCGGTTTCGTGGAGTTCGTACGAATCCAGTCATCCATCGCATAACCCGCCAGTGAAGTGCTGTATTGGAAGTTCCACCAGTTGTCTCCTGTTATTGTGACCGGATCTGCATAATAATACCATATAGGCATGTGTCCTCTTGATGCTCTTGTTTTGGCATTAATCTTGCCTTTAATTGTATTGTTGTTATTCATTTTAGCTAACATGTACACGGATTCCTCACCTGTATTATCGTAGCTGTATTCAGATCCGTATGGATAGGCATTCGCTGAGAAATTACTGTATTTTGTAGCCATTTTACTAATAATATCATTTGCTTGTGTCGTGTAGCCTTCCTCCTGCAGCGCTTTAATAATATCCGGCGTCGTCATTTCCCCCATTAAACCCGTATTCCAGTTATAAGAGACGGGACCGTCGTACAAAGCTTTAAAAACATTATAAGCGCGAAGCAAATAAGTATTTTTCGGGTTTTTGTACGTAACAAGATTCGGATATAGCTTAGCAATTTTGTACATGCTGAAATACGTGTTGTAAATATGCGGATACGCGTAACCACGATAGGTTGGCGTTGTGTTCGGCTGAGCCATTAGAAAGTCCGGCACTAGATAGTCGGTGTGATGGCCGTTCATCAGATTGGTCCACACCGCCGTTTCCAAATAATTATCAACTGCCGTTACTTCGGAGGCAACAGGGGTAATTGTATTTTTCTCTGCAAGGAATTGACCGTGTGTGAGTCCCCAATCATCGCCCCAGCCCCAATATCCTGCAAAATTATTCCGTTTGGCTTTTGTTTGCATCATCCAGTCATCAAAGACTTTATCCCGGATGTCGCCAGGTACATTCCATTGTTGATTGTTCACCATGAATGTAGCATGACGCTGCAAAGCCGTATCAATGGGCTCAATGGCATAGAACTGAAGAACCGTTTTTTCCCCGCTTCCATATGTAACAGTAATATTGTTCTGTCCCAGATGGCTCATAGTCATTTGATAAAGTTTATGATCTGTCCCCGCCGTTCCTAATGAAGTAATCGTTGTTTCCGATGGATATTGCGCACTCACCGATGTAATCGCTTTGGAAGTATGCAAATCAAATTTAGCTGTTTGGTTGGTTGGCACGATCATACCTGGCACGACATTAAAATCAATCATGCCTTCGCTGTATAGTCTTTCTTGGATTGCATACTCATCGGCTGCTTTAAAAAATTTGAAAGCATAGGTTTTACTTGCTCCTGGTGCTAACACCAAGCTTGTGCTAGGCAAGTACCCGCGACCATTGCTTTTAATAACATTGGAATGGATATAGTAGACATTTAGTCCTTTCGCATATCCACCCTGATCTGCGGCCCACATACTACCCGGATGTTCCTCAACCCGCCAGTTATCTTGATATTCCAATCCTGCGCCAGTCGTCGTATCAGGCACCATGAGCAAGGAAGGTCCTATTCCACTTGGACGCTGAGCCACGAGATAGGAGCTGTTATTCCCAATAAATGCGTGAGAAATGGTACGTGTCTCATATATTTCTTCATTATTCCCTCCAGTAAAAAACTCATTGAAAGGAAGTGGAAGACCTAAATCACCGATTTCTAACGTCTGAGTGCTCGTATTTGTAACGGTAATTTGCCATTTTAAATAATCACTGACAAGCGAATAGGATTCATCAACTTTAAAATTTTTAATTCCTGTACTGTTAGCAGAATTCTGATACGTAACATTAACCGTGTTACCGGATTGGGTAACAGTTCTAGCATCCGAAGACTTACTCGTAAGCGCTTGCAACCATGAGCCGGAACCAAGCTTGTAAGTAAACATAAGCTCCCCAACCCATTGATGGTCGGCTGTATTCTGATTAGGCGCATTCGTGGCATTCATGACATAATTGGTTGGATAAGTATCACCAACAATTTGTAGAGAAGTAATCTCCCCATTCGTACCTGTCTGCACAGTGAAATTACTGTTCGTGATAGTATTGGCTGCGGCTATCTGCGGCACCATCATAATCGCTGCGGCAGTAAAAGCAGAAGCTGCGAACATCTGTACTTTCTGTGAACTTGACAACTTGTCCCAACACTTACTAAGCATTTGCTTCATTAGTAATCCTCTCTTTCGCTTTTAGAATGTCTTCAACCTTTTGTAGAAATTTCAGCTGACGATTTTGTTCTTCTTGATCCATAAAGGATCCCGTAACGCCCCCTTATCCATATTTACCTATAAATTGATATTTAATGCTATATTGTGTTTATCTTACAATTCTATCATATATAAATTAGTTGCCCTTTACTTTAAGATTCACAACATATTTTTAAAAAATATTAACCAATCCTAACACCCATTCACAGCGATCCGATCAAATTCTAGAGGCCAGACCTCGTAATTTAGCCTTATCCACCTCGTCCTGTTAATGCGAATTGTACGTTGGGTCGGCTTCGGGATTTGGGTTCATAACCTCAGAAAAGCTGCCCAAGTGACCAAATAATCAGTAAGACGGCAAAATGGATAGGTACGGATCCCGATTGACTCCCTTCACGAGAGAGTCCCGTTTTCAAAATCGAATTTATCAGAGGAAACTACTTAGCGATCGACCGATTTCAAACGTCTCCAAGAGTTCGTCCATCTTTTGATTTTTGAACTCGCTGCCACGGTCGGTATGAAACCATTGAATCTCCCTCAGTACGATTCAGTTTTCTCACAAATGCTCGCTTATTCGCAGGATTTCGCCCTTGTAGATTTACCGTAAGATTGTAAGAGCAACCAAGTTGAGGACCAGAACAACATGAAGGCGTTGAGGAAATAGAGGGAGAGATTGAGTTCCTATACTATATACTTCCATATGATGCACGCTTCTCCACGCCGCCCCTGGAGGTTTTCACTCCCATGTCTCAACGGTAAGATAGCGTTTATGGAACTAGCTGAAGTGGCATTGTTTTTCGAGGATCGTAGCCGGTCATGCTAACGTTATGGGTCGGTGCCCTTTGTTTCAATGTATCCGGTACTCCGTGCTTCAAGCCCTTATTTTTTCTGTCCAGCTTATTGTAACCGATCCACTTCCGGGTGAAAACGAACAGGGTCCTGTTCGTGACTAAAGTATATCCGAGATTTATATCCGGATGTGCTTGTTATCAATATAATGAAAATTGGTGGAGGTACCGTATTGATAATCTGATTGCGTTGAACACATCACCAACGGCATCGGGGTCTTATGGACAACAACTCAATGGAGCTACGCTGACTGTTTTTCCGAACAGTAAGAGAGCGACATTTAGTAATGGGGATGAGCCCGGTCACTATGCTCGTATGCGGTTTAATTCGGATTTCAAAGAAATTAACCCTACGGCCCGAACGATTAAATCCTTCAAACCTGACAATATGGCTACTCCCTATAAGACCGAAACCTTTGACAATATTCCTGCAGCCCCTAAATTAACCACATATGATCCGAGTGTGTGGTATGCCTATATTGCGTATCTACCCAACTACTATGATGATATCTTTGGAGTTTCCACAGAAACTAAAGATAGTATTGATGGCGGCGATATTGGGTATTGGGCACCTGCCGGAGATCCGAAAGGAAACTATTATACAATAGCACGCCTGTTGATTAACCAAAATATGTAACAAAAAAGACCGCCGATTCGGGTAAATGGTAAGTACCACCAAACCATTCCGAAAAGAGGCGACCTCATGAATAAGTCTACCTTATTCCGAACGTTG
>NZ_JAJNMU010000059.1 GCF_022458865.1 Paenibacillus periandrae
GTAAGGAAAAATCCCCGAAAAGACCAAAAAAAGAAGACATCTCCCTCAAAAAAAGCGGGGTAGATGTCTTCGTTCATTTTGATCTTACCGCCGAAGAAAAAAACAGTAAGTTCTTCAGTGGCCTTCGTCTATGAAGGGCCCTTTCTATCATTTATATTTCCAGTTAGTAGAACTCGTGGAGTGGCTGATGTATACTTTGGCTAACTAGCATTTAGCATTTGCTCAGGAGGTACCCTTATGATTCGTGAAATCGATCTTACTGATAACAAACAAGCCTTGGAACTGCTTATGCTGCAGCAGTTATCCTACCGAATCGAAGCACAATTGATCGGTTTTAAGGAAATACCTCCCTTATGGGATTCACCACAATCGCTGCAGGACTGTGGTGAAACCTTTTTGGGCTACTATGAAGAAAAGCGCTTAACCGGAGCCATATCCATGAAGCAAGCAGCCAAGGAATTGGCAATTTGTCGCATGATGGTCCACCCGCAGCATTTTCGCCGCGGTATCGCCAGCAGCTTGCTGGAATTCGTAGAACAATTTGCGGTTCCGGGATTACCGATTAAAGTTTCGACAGGCACGAATAACAAGCCTGCATTTTCTTTGTATCAGAAGCATGGCTATGTGCCGACACAGGTACTCGAGGTGTCTCCCGGAATTACATTAACTGTATTTTATAAACAAACCTAACCGATTTGATAAAGCTCAAGCTGAACGGGCTGTCCGTTAATAGTCCGTTCAAATACACCCAAACTATCGACTGACATACTTAACTCATCATTGCGATGTGTTGTGTATAAGGCATGAATGGCAACACTATCCGGGTCAGCGGAGTCGATAGTTGTAAACGGGGTTGCTGCTTTCGTCTGCATCGCTGCGGCGAACGTTTCCAAGCTATTAATGCCGAGCAGGATTGCCTCTTGCTTAGAAACCGCCTCGACCAGCACTCCGTTTTTACCCGATTGAAACGGGCTTGCTATCGAAATGCGGTCTGGTTTTTCCTCAATCGTATAAGGATTCATGAGCTGAAAGGAAACATAGAACCCCTCGAAACTACCGTAGCCGCGGTTTCCGTCAAATTTCCACTCTCCCTTGGGTAAACAACCGATAAGACTCGGGTACGCATCCAAATCGCCCTCTGGAAGCTTCCACAATTGAATTACAGCATCCTTGTGCAGCAGTACCTCTCCATAAGGGCTGGCATGGCGATCATCACCGGAAGCATATTTGTTCCCAGGGTGAAAGAAAAATAACTGATTGACGCCTTCAGCTGTGGTTGCTTCCGTTAACGGTAGTGTCACCACCCATCGCTGCTGTTCATTATCGAACTCATCACGCCGCTCCCATATACCGCCAACCGCATATTCAGGTGCGATATACGTATACGTATGCGCCTCTTCCGTAACCTGATTGTTCGCTTCAGCGAACTGAATTTTACGTTGTATTTCAATGGGCGTATCGCGTTTAATCGCTTTTTGTACGAATTCCACAGCGGTCTGATACGTGTACAAAGCCGCGCCTTCGAGACGAGTGATCTCTCTGGGAAGCGGGAAATCGCCAAACTGAATGTAGTCCAGCAGCGTATTATTATCCTTGGGTGCATCATGAGGCCATTGACGAGATTGCGCCCCTACCCATGTACCCGCCAGATAAACATCGGCACGCAGCCGCCACAATTGATCAAGAAGCTGGCTCATCGCTTCGCGAACCGCGGTATCCTCAACCACCTCCCATACACAAACAAATGCCTGAATCCAATGCCAGTGCCAAGGCAGCGCACCGTATTCCTTGAATCCGAATTTCTGAATGTGCTGAAGCTGCTGCCTGGCAAACTGCAAGCCTTGGTCAGATAGCTCGCTATTATCAAATTGGTGTCCCAACAGCAGCTTGAGGGCGGTATGCTTGGCTTCATGATGATTGACCTTGTCTAGTGGGTGACGATATACATGGCTTTCATACATATGCAGTATGGCAATCATGGCATTGCTTTTCAGCTCAATGGGGAGCGTGCTCTGGTATTTGTTATAAAAGAAAATCAACAAACAGCCCATAAGTTCTACTGGTAGTGGATGCGGCTTAGCTGCTGCGGGATCACTACCCAGATTCAGCGGCCAATGTCCGTACATTGGATGCTCCGCGTTCTGTTCCTGAAGGGCGAGGACCTTACCGATCATTTCCACAGCCAGTGCAAGTCCGGATTCCTGCTGCTCCTTGGGCCATGCTTGAGCGAATGTGGGATTGACCGTAAAGGCATACAAATGGATAGCAAAATAAAAATTATCACGAAGATCGCTATGGAACCAGAAGCCGCTTGGCAGTATCGGCAGTTCCATCGCTTTGCGGGCAGCGAGCTCTAGAATCGCAAGCTTTCGATCTGTTATGGTTTGAATGGGCAGAGTCATAATGAAGGATGTCTCCTGTTCTGTATTTGGTTTGAGAGCGTAGTCAATTCTTATTTAGTCTACCCGTCCACATGGGGAAGTCAAGAGGGGACCCTCCCAAACCCTCCCTATAGGGAGGGCCCCAAAGGGCTCTGCCCTCTGGACTCATTTTGTTCGTGTGCGGATATGTGGTGTTCTCGGGACGCTTTCGTCCCTGCGGGACACGCTTGATGGTAGTGGAGTAGCCAACTGGTTAGTGGGAGTGGGGAGTTTTGTGCTCGCTTTCGTCCTTGCAGGACACGCTTAACTTTGGAGGGCATCTACATCAGAGCAAGTGCAAGTGCAAGTGCAAGTACAAGTGCAAGAACAAGATCAAGAGCAGTCCTGACATTGCCCCTCAAGGAAGGGGCGCGTCAGGTGGGTTACAAAAGCTACAACATCTCAGGCAATGATTAGTTACTTTTGCAGCAGGTGCAGCATTAAAGCTTTTTGGGCATGCATACGGTTTTCGGCTTGTTGATAAATGACGGATGTATCCGATTCAATTAAGGATTCCTCGATTTCATATCCCGGATGAACGGGCATATCATGCATGATATAGGGCGAGTAGCCGGATAAATGGGCTCTGCTGACCTGGAAAGGCAGCATCGTTTGGATACGCCGCTGTTTTTCTTCCTGATACTCGATTTCGTGAAAATGCTCCATATCGATCCAGGTATCGGTGTAAACATAATCAGACTGTGAAACGGCATCGGATAAATTTTCAACGGTATAAATATGCCCGCTTTGACGTGCGGCAAGCATAAGCTCCTCGTCCCACGAAGTGTCATTAATGATGGGAGTGACTAATAATAGTTTGATGCCTAATGTAAGGCAGCCTATAATTAAGGAATTGGCTACATTGTTGTGAATGCCTACGTAAGTAAGTGTGATATCGTTGAATGTTCCGGACACTTCATAAATCGTCATAAAGTCTGCAAGCGCCTGGCAGGGGTGGTATTTATTACAGCAGCCATTGATTACAGGTACGCTGGAATACGAGGCGAGCTGAAGCATATCGTCATGATTTTTTAATCGGGCCATGATCAGATCGCAATTTCTCGAAGCATACCTGACTTCATATTGAATAGGTGATAGACTGAAGTTACTGGAGTCCCAATCCATCGGTACACAATAGCCGCCCATTTGGTTCATACCGGATTGGAACGATAAGTTTGTTCTTGTTGACGTTTTTTGGAAAAGCATAAGTAAGCCTTTTCTGTAGCAAGCTTCGAAAAAAGCATCGGGCTGTTTCTTGAGCTCAATCGCTTTTTGAATAATGGATAATAGCTCGTATTCGTTCAGTTCCTTTAAAGTTAATAAATGCTTCATCACAGACCACCTTCAATAATGAATGATGAATAATTATGCATTAAAATGTATTTAAATTCATATTAAAATGATTGTATAAAACTGTCAATGCATTCCGTCGAAAAACAAACAACAGAGTGTGTTATACTTTGATGTCTGTTTTTTAAAAGTAATTTTCCCATTTTGAAGGGTTCATTGTTAAGTGGTCGTCTAACAATGTATAACCAAGGTTAAAGGTGGTGAAACGATGGAACAATCGACGGATGAGCAGCTGGTGGAAGAGATCCGTCAAGGCGATGAAGAAGCATACCGGTTGCTTATTGAGCGTCATAAAGGATATATTTATACGCTTGTATATCGTATGGTTGAACATCGCGAAACCGCCGAGGATTTGACACAGGATATTTTTATCAAGCTGTATCGTTCTTTAGCTCATTTTCGGGGGGATGCCAAGTTCACAACTTGGTTGTATCGATTAACGACCAATTTAGTGACAGATTATCGCAGAGCGCAGCGCCGCAGGCCGTATGAAGCCATTTTAGACAAAATGAAGGGTTGGCTGATCAACAGGCAGGAAGAACCGGAAGCTATGGCCTTGCAAAAGGAAGAACGGCAAACGGTCCAACAGCTGTTATCCGAGCTGCCTGACAAATACAGATTAATCCTTTATTTGTATCATTATAAACAGCTGTCCTATCAGGAAATAGCTGAGGCAACCCAGCTTCCGCTCAAAACCATAGAAACCCGTCTTTACCGCGGCAAGTCATTGCTCAAACAAAAATGGCAGGAGGTACGTAACCTTGAACAGTCAGCATCCGAACGAACGGCAGCTTCAACGATTCCTAAATAGAGCTTGCTCCGAGCTCGAATATAAGCGAATTCAACAGCATATTCATATTTGCTCCAGCTGTCGGTCCCGTCTGCATACGTATCTGAATCTGGAGGAGCTTTTGAACGGAATGGATGTGCTTTCCCCTACCCCCGGATTGGAGGACAGGGTCATGCACAAGATTCGCGAACAATCCAGGGAGCATATGGACAATCTTGTATTGACATCCAGCTATCCCCGCAAGGCTGATCCAGCTAGTAGACCAAGACGCCTTTGGCGGCCTGAATTAATCAATGGGCTGATAGCTACAGCAGCAACCTATTTGTTCGTAAGCTCGGGTATTTTGGGGAGAATCATTTCTATTAATGCAGGTCAGTGGGGAGCGGGCTTACAAAACACATTTATGGAGATCGGCAACACGGTTCAACACCTATCGTTGTATCTGACTTCTTAATCCTAATATCTAATGAACGGAGGAATATACGAATATGGAAGAAAAAAACAATCATTCTGCAGATCTGGATCTGGAAAAGGAAGAAGCCTTTTTAAAAGAACGTATGGAGCGCTGGAATGCAACCAAGCACGAACCGCCTTATGATCCCTTTCGAAAAGCTCCTCGCAAAAATAAATTTGTAGCCGGTCTGCTTTCATTTCTGATTCCCGGCACAGGTCTGCTTTATTTGGGACTGATGCAACGGGGAATGATGATTATGCTGCTGCTCATTATGAATATTTTTGCTATCGTGTTTTTTTCAACAAGCTCAAGCACGAGTATCCCATTAATTGTCCTGTTCTCGTTATTTGTGCCAGTGATTTATTTTTATAATATTTTTGATGCACTGCAGCAAACCGATAATGTGAATGGACAGTGGAACGGCGTATACTCCGACCCATTGAATGATGCAGGCAATGAATTTAAACAACCGTTGAAGAAGCTGGCTAAAGGCAGTCCACTTGGTTACGTGCTCGTTATTGGTGGTGTTTTCTTATTTCTGATCAGCAGCAAGCCGGCTTGGCTGAATCAAATATTTGACATGCTGGGCTCATCAATCGGCGCTATTTTGTTAATTGTGGTCGGTGTCTTTATGTTCTTGAAGGAATCCACCAAAAAATAATAGCATTCAAATCAAGTAAGATTGTCCAAGCTAGCTCGATGCAATGCTTACGAAGACAGTTTTGCTATGCAAAACAAAGATTATGCTTACGATGCAAGTTTGCTAAAGCAAACTTTTAGGAGGTGTTAACCATGCGTAAAGCAGGACGTTATACAGCAGCGTTATTATTGATTGCAGTTGGCTCTGCTGTAATTATAGATAAGTATGCAAGCTTACACCTGACAACACTTTTGGTGGAATGGTGGCCGATACTGTTTATTTCGCTTGGTTTGGAATACATTTTATTGAATATGAGATATGGAGAGAGCGATAAGCAGCTGCGGCTTGATCTTCGTGGGGTAGTATTTGCCGTTCTGGTCTCAGCTGTGGTAATCGGAAGCACGAATACAGCAGCTTTGTTCTCAAATTGGTCGGGAGCGCTCGATTTCGGGAAATCGTTTGTGACTTCCACAATGGGTGGCGAAGGCCGCAAGTTTGCAAAAGAAGCCGAGCTGATCACAATTCCATCGGGCCTTGATCGCATATCTATCCATAATGAGAGCAACGGCAGCATCACAATCCAATCAGGCACTGGCACCCAGCTGCAGGTCGAAGCGACCGTTTATGTAGCTTTAGACGATGAGCAGGAAGCCGCTGAAATTGCTAATCAAACACAGGTCAAGCAAAGCTTTAGCGGACATACACTTCAACTGGTTGCTGAAGGCGGGGAGTATGGCGGTGAATTTTGGTCGAGGAAGCGGCCTGCAATTGATCTGGTTATAACGGTCCCAGCCCAGCTGCAAGCGAATATGGACGTTGAATTGACCAATGGTCGTCTTAAAGCTGACCAGCTTGCACTCAAAAAGCAGCTCAAAATCCGTACTACCAACGGAGAGATTCAACTGACGGGTATCGAAGCGGATATAGATTTGGAATCAACGAATGCTCATGTTACAACCAACGCAACCAAGGGTCGTTTGAAGCTGAGTACAACGAATGGATCTATTGAAGCAGGCAGTCACGAGGGGGATGCTCAGCTCGAGTCAACCAATGGTGAACTGCGGTTAACAGGGGTAACGGGAGCTATTAAAGCCTCAACAACGAATGGCAATATTAAAATTGTCGAGGCAGTACGATCTCTAAAGGCTGAAACGACCAATGGCAGTCTGGATATAACCAGTCATACCATCAATGGGGAATGGGATTTGGAAACGAATCATGGCAAGATGAATCTAGCCCTCCCATCCAATGGCGATTACAGAGTTAAAGGAGAGGCCAATAAAGGCAATATTCAGACCGAATTACCTCTGCAAGTTCGCAAGGATAACATAGAAGGCAGTATCGGCAGTGGCAAAAACCTGATTAAATTGAATACCAAGGGGTCGCTAACGATAACCGCGGCCAAATAAAGCAATTCATTCAAAAATGTAAGAGTTCCCAACAGGTTATATCATTCTGTACATTGACAAACAGCTTAAAACCCGCTTAAAATGAGGCGATAACCTTTTACTGAATGTTAGGCGGTGAGACAGCATGGATTCACGAATGGAGCAAGCGTTAACAAAGCTGAAGGCGACTGGCGTACGCATGACCCCGCAAAGACATGCAATTCTCGCCTATCTGCTGAATACCATGACACATCCGACAGCGGATGAGATTTACAAAGCCCTGGCGCCTCGGTACCCAAGTATGAGTGTGGCTACGGTCTATAACAATTTAAAAGTGTATATTGAGCTGGGACTTGTAAGAGAGATGACCTACGGTGATCATTCCAGTCGATTTGATGCGGATATGTCCGACCATTACCATGCACTGTGTGAAGAGTGCGGTAAATTGGTCGATTTCGCGTACAAACCATTGAATGATTTGGAAATAACTGCTGGAGTGGAAACTGGTTTTTTAATCAAAAGCCATCGTGTAGAAGTATATGGATTATGTACCGACTGTGCAGCTGTGCGGCAGGTATAGCAAGATTACAAGACGACCAGCCGGATTTGCGGTATAATGGACGTGTCCCAAGCGCCTTGCTGGACAAGGGCCTTGGACGCGTTCTTTTTGTGTTGTCCATACCGTCATCATGGGAGTGAAGCGATGGAATCGGATTTCTCGAACGACCTGTTGAAGCGAAGGAAATCAAAAAAGTTTCGAATTGTATGGTTGACCTTATTAATTGTCATTGTATTAGGAGTAGGTTTTGGTTATTATTGGGCCAAATTTGTACCTACCGGTAAGCATGAGAAGCCTACATTTGCGGGACTTGTGAAGCCTATCTTTTATAAGGGTGAGATGCTGGAGAAACCTGCAACGGGCAAGGAAGAGAGCCTCAAGCTGCCGTTTGACACGGTAAAGGAACTTATTGATCCAAGTATGATCCATGAATCAGCGAGCGAATCAACGATTATTACGACACAGGACAAAGTCATTCGTTTGAGAACAAGTCAATTAACGGGCATGTTGAATGAAAAACCGTTTACACTGAAATTTCCATTGGAAAAAGTAGAGGGTACTCTGTATTTGCCGATGGAGCCGATCAAGCAGCTTTACCCTATTGAGCTTCGTGAATCACCCGAGACAGGTGCAGTTATCCTCGTCAAAGAAGGAGATATCCTGGAATGGGGCAAGACAATAGCTTATCCGGATAAGCCTTCCAAAACCATTCCGATGCGTAAAGAGGCAGCCATTAAATCTCCGATCCTTGTTGATATTAAGCAGGGCGAAGCGGTGATGATCTGGTCCGATGATAATCCTGAATGGTACCGTATACAACTTAGCAGCGGCTATATGGGGTATGTTAGCAAAGATCACTTGAAGCCTGACCGTCAGGAAACGCTGCCCAAACAAGTGCCTACACCAAGCTTTGTCCCGGCCAAACCAATTACTGGCACAATCAACATGACATGGGAGCAGGTATTTAACAAAAATCCGGATACGACCAAGTTTCCGCCGATGCCTGGCCTGGATGTAGTCAGTCCAACCTGGTTTTCACTGGAGGATGGGCAAGGTACGATCAAAAATATCGGTGATCCTGCTTACATCAAATGGGCACACGCTAACAATATTCAGGTTTGGGGACTTTTCAGCAATGGTTTTGAACCCAAACGTACAACCGAAGCTCTTTCTACCTATGACAAAAGAATGAAAATGATCAAGCAGCTGCTCAGCTATGCACAGCTTTATTCACTTCAGGGGATCAACATTGATTTTGAGAATGTAAACCTGGAAGATAAAGACCGGTTGGTACAGTTTGTCCGTGAAATGGTTCCGCTCATGCATGAGCAGGGGCTTGTCGTGTCAATGGACGTGACCCCCAAATCAACCAATGAAATGTGGTCCATGTTTTATGATCGCAAAGCACTTATAGAATCTCTTGATTATATGATGTTGATGGCTTACGACGAATTTTGGGCAAGCAGTCCGACCTCAGGCTCGGTGGCTTCACTGCCATGGGTGGAAAAAAGTTTGACCCGAATGATGAGTGAGGATAAAATTCCACCCTCCAAGCTGCTTTTGGGCGTTCCATTTTACACGCGAATTTGGACTGAGGAGCAGGTAAACAGTAAGACCAAGGTGAGCTCTCGGTCTGTTTTTATGGAAGCTCAACAAAGAATTATTAAAGAAAAGAATTTAACTCCCAAATTCCTGCCTGAAGCAGGGCAAAATTACGTGGAATATAAAGAGGATGGCAAGCTGAACCGGATTTGGATGGAGGACGAGGTGTCCATGAAGGCAAGGGTTGATTTGGTAAAAAAGTACCAATTGGCTGGTATTGCCTCCTGGCGCAGAGGCTACGAGCTTCCGCCGATCTGGAATTTAATTAATAATGCTTTGCAATAAGCTCTGATCAAGATGCACGCAGATAACAAAAAACCGACTTTTCGGTGCCCTTGAAGGCATTGAAGGTCGGTTTTTTTACGATTGTAGCAGGTGCAGTTTTTATGCGTTAGCATTAGGATCATGCTTGGGGTCCAACGAAAGAATCGTTTTACAAAACATACAGCGATCCGTTTTACCCAGCATTTTGGTAGGTTTGCCGCATTCCGGACACTCGATGACCGTAGTGCTGGTCGACATCATGCCTGCCCAGAAATAAACCGCCATACTTGCCAGCATCGCGATGGCACCGATAACCATGAAAATACCCGCCATAATCTTGCCGGCAGTACCCCAATTGAATACAATCCCGGCCAAGCCGACAATCATGAGCAGCATACCACCCATCGTCAGCAGTAAGCCCCATAATCTGAACTCGTTAACTTTACTTGATTTGAATTTCATGAATTCACATCTACTTTCGAATAAATTGTGAAAATTGTCACTTGGTGCATGCAGGAAACCGCCTACTTTTGTAGAAATATGTTGTATCATGAAATCTATTAGGAGGCTGCAGCGATGAATGCCATTAAGGAACAGCTGGTTGCCAGGCTCCGAGAGAATGAAGCAGTTACCAGTCTGCTGGCCGTAGACAATCCGTCTATTTTTTCAGCGGTAACCGATGGCTTTGATCTCCTGCTGCTTGTCATTTCGAATGAAGTCCAGAAAACCGATCAACAATACCATTATATAAAAGACAACCGCCGTATACAAGAACGTTGGATCAGCCCGGCAACATTAGACTATTTTATTTTGCACGGAGAGCATCGCAATCTTATCTTCTGGATCTTAAAAGGAGAGATTCTTCTGGATCACAACCTGTATTTGGAAACCTTACGGCACCGGACGCTGGAATTCCCTATGGAATTGCGGGAGCATAAGCTCTTGATTGAGTTTTCAAAATTTTTAAGGAGATATTCGCAGAGCAAAGAATACATATTGGAGAATCATTCACTGGATGCCTATAACAACATCTTAGAAGCGCTCCACCACTGGGCGAGAATCGTCATTATCGAGGCAGGCATTCATCCTGAGGTAACGGTCTGGCGTCAGATCAAATCAATTAATCCCGGTATATACAAGCTGTATGAAGAGCTGACCATGAGCAAGGAAACAATCAAGCAGAGGGTTCAACTGGTGCTGCTGGCATGTGAGTTTTCAGTAATGTCCAAGATGGAGCGCTGCTGTAAAAGAGTACTGGATTTGCTATCCAGCCGCGTTGACGCATGGAGTTTGCAGGAGCTACAGCAGTCTGAGGTGCTTAGCGGTATTAAGCTGGAGCTGCCTTTGTTATTGAATAAGCTGGTTAGAAAGCAGCTGGCCAAGGAAATTATCTATGCGATGGACGAGGATATTACGTTATTGGAAATTCGTTACACGCATATTTAAACCAGATATTATTTATTGAGTTATTCATTGCGACAAATGTTCATTTTTTTGATATAATATTGATAATTGAATACCACTGGGGGAGCCTCTGATGTTGAGGCTGAGATAAGGAAGCACATTCCTTGACCCTTGGAACCTGATCGGCATGCGGCAAGCATGCTTCTGGATGATACCAGCGTAGGGAAGTGGACGAGCGCAGAGCCTGTTGTTTTTGAGGTGTTAATTGCGAAGTCAACCAACCGATGCGGTTGGTTTTTTTGTTGATTTGTAATCAGAAAGGCAGGTGTTTTATATGCTATTAACCATCAATGGGGAAGAGCGAGAGGTGGAACAGCTTTCAACGGTTGCCGAGTTGTTAACCCTGTTTAAGCTGGAACAAAAAATCCTGGTCATCGAATTGAATAGGGACATTGTTGACCGTGATGCTTATGCCAATACGCCTTTACAGGAAGGTGATAAGCTGGAAATCGTACATTTTGTTGGCGGGGGCTAAATCTATCCTTCATACATAGGGTTACGAGCTGGCATGTCTTTTTCTTTATAAGAATTGTAAATGAATGTAAGTAATAACATTGGAGGGTTTAAGGTATGAGTGATGTATTAAAAATAGGACCGTATGAGTTTAAATCGAGATTGCTATTGGGAACTGGTAAGTTTACGGATTTGGGTGTGCAAAATCTGGCTGTGCAAGCTTCCGCAGCTGATGTTTTAACATTTGCTATCCGCAGGCTGCCTATCGATAACCCGGAGGCACCCAACTTTTTAGAAACGCTTGATTTGAAAAAATTCACGCTGCTGCCTAACACTGCAGGTGCTTTTAGCGTAGAGGAAGCGGTTCGTATCGCCAAGCTTGCGAGAGCTACAGGTCTTTGTGACATGATTAAGGTTGAAGTTATCGGTGATCCGAGAACATTGTTGCCCGATCCCATCGGTACATTAGAGGCGACCAAAATTTTGGTGGATCTCGGATTTATCGTATTGCCATACACATCCGATGATCCGATATTGGCGCGTAAGCTTCAAGAAGCCGGTGCTGCTGCGGTTATGCCGGGTGCATCACCAATTGGCTCCGGACAAGGCATTGTTAATCCTAACCAGCTGCGATTTATCATCGAGGAAGCTAAAGTCCCTGTTATTGTTGATGCTGGAATTGGCGGACCCTCCGATGCTGCTTTAGCAATGGAGCTTGGTGCTGATGGCGTTTTGCTTAATACTGCAGTTTCAGGCGCCCAGGATCCTGTACTCATGGCCGAAGCCTTCAAGCTAGCCGTTATTGCGGGACGTAAAGGCTTCCTGGCCGGACGTATTGCCAAGAAGCGTTACGCTTCCGCCAGCAGTCCAATGGAAGGTATGATTGAATAATTAATCGTTACCTTTGAACATAATAAAGCTTGAGAGATTAGAGCGTTTGCGCTATGGATGGCAAGCTCTTTTCTCACCTTAAAATTATTTTCGATTTAGTGCTTGACTTCCAATCACAGTATATGATACATTACTTCTCGCCGCTAAAAACGGTACAAGCAAAAACGAGCAGGTCAAGTGTTAAGAAAACAAGAAATTAAAAATAACACTTGCAATGAAATAGGTTCATGTGGTATATTAAGAAAGTCGCCGCTAAAATTAAATTGTTAATTCAAGTAAATCGAAGTAGGCGCAGGATTAATTTTTAAAATGAATGTTTGATGATGAATTGTCCTTTGAAAACTGAATCAACGAGTGAGTAAATAGCAGTACAAGAGAATGCAAATTCTCGTCAGCAAGGAATGAGTACAAATCAAAGTTCTACCTTTATGGAGAGTTTGATCCTGGCTCAG
>NZ_JAJNMU010000005.1 GCF_022458865.1 Paenibacillus periandrae
GCAGGCAGGTTGCCTACGTGTTACTCACCCGTCCGCCGCTAACTGTTCCCGAAGGAACAATCCGCTCGACTTGCATGTATTAGGCACGCCGCCAGCGTTCGTCCTGAGCCAGGATCAAACTCTCCATGAAGGTAGAACTTTGATTTGTACTCATTCCTTGCTGACGAGAATTTACATTCTCTTGTACTGCTATTTACTCACTCGTTGATTCAGTTTTCAAAGGACAATTGCTACAAAAATCATTCATTTATAGCCTGCATTTATTACTTTAGCACGTTGCCGCTTTAATCGTTTTTCTTTTAGCGGCGACTTCTTTAATATAACACAACTTCAAAGATTAATGCAAGTCTTTTTTGAAAATAAAAATACTTACGATTTCCAACCACATTCTCACACAATCCACAGCTTTAAAGCAACCAACATAAGAAGTCCAGGTATCCCCAAAACACTTATTGTTCCTACAGTTACTGGGTTAATAGGCACTTCCAGCTGTGTATAGCCTTCAAGCAGATTTACAATATACAATAAAAAAGCAGCTAATGCAACATTGAAACAAAGATATCCAAGCCATTGGAAAGCTTGTCTATATCGAAATAAGATAATCATCAGTAAAATGACTGAAATACTAAGTATCCCCCACAATAAATACAGCTTTGTCATGTACTTTATTTCCCCCTCCCAAAGCTTTGCGCAACCAGCCGCTATATAAACGCCGCTCGAGCAAGCTATAGCATTTGCAAATCACATATCCTCATTTAAATGTTGCAACCTTATTATTCATGTTGCGTACATCCCATGCAGACAGATTCATCCTCTTGGCTTGTTTAAACAGCATGTCCAATCGCTTCTGAGAAGCTTCCAGGGCATATATCGCATAATCAATTTGATCATGTTCAATCACGATATCCAGACGATGCTGAGCCGTAAGCCATTCCAAGCGCGCCTTCTCGATTTCCTGCAGCAATTGTATCTTTTCACTGTTAAGAAGCTCCATATCCTTCCGTTGTTCACGAGTCACACGATCCCATATTCCCATGCGTTCCGTTCCCTCCTTAAGGCTACATATACAAGATATACAAGAGTTAAGAACCTGCCCAACAGCTTCTCAGTTGCTATTTAATATGTTTGTCCAATACTCTATAACTATGGATTCGTTAGCATTAATAGAACTATGGACAATATAAAAAAGCCTTGCAGGAAGGATCTGCAAGACTTTCGTTGTAACATTCTTTTATTATTAATACTCGCTTTCAACACAAGCTTATATTTCACGACGCCCTTCAAGCGATTTGGTCAGCGTTACTTCATCTGCGTATTCCAAATCTCCTCCTACAGGAAGCCCGTGAGCAATTCGGGTAACTTTGAGCCCAAAGGAACGCACTAATCTAGACAAATACATAGCTGTTGCTTCGCCTTCAATATTGGGATTGGTGGCCAGAATAAGCTCCTGAACCTGTTCATCACCCAAACGTTTCAACAAATCAGCTATACGAAGCTCATCCGGACCAATACCTTCCATTGGGGAAATAGCACCATGAAGAACGTGGTAGTAACCATTAAACTCCCTCGTTCTTTCCATAGCAACTAAGTCCTTAGGCTCCTGAACGACGCAGATAATGGATTGATCTCTGCTCTTGTCCTGACAAATGCGGCATGGATCCATATCCGTAATGTTACAGCATACCGAGCAGTAGTGCAGGTTTCTTTTGACATTGACTAAAGCTTTGGCAAATTCGATGCAATCCTCTTCCTTCATGCGCAGCACATGAAAAGCATGTCGTGCCGCTGTCTTGGGTCCAATACCCGGCAATCGGGAAAAGGCATCGATAAGTTTCGCTAGCGGTTCGGGATAAAACAAAGGGGTAGCTCCTTATAGAGCCTGATCATAAAAACAGGACGCTTCATAGAGAAACGCCTGTAAGATCACGCTCTTATAGTATGATCGGACTCGAGGACTAGAATAAA
Organism: Paenibacillus periandrae; assembly: GCF_022458865.1. GTDB lineage: Bacteria > Bacillota > Bacilli > Paenibacillales > NBRC-103111 > Paenibacillus_S > Paenibacillus_S periandrae. Next base: position 1,966 of record NZ_JAJNMU010000005.1, read on the forward strand.
CCTGGAATGTTTACGCCACCGGTTAAACGACCCATTTCTTTGTTAGCCAGCTCTTCAGCTTTGGTCATAGCATCGTTAATGGCAGTCAATACAAGATCCTGCAGCATTTCAACATCATCTGGATCAACAGCCTCGGGTTTAATCAAGATGGAGGTTACTTTCTTTTGGCCGTTCACGACAACCGTGACAACGCCACCACCTGCTGTTCCTTCAACTGATTTAAGAGCCAACTCCTCTTGAGTTTTCAGCATTTGCTCTTGCATTTTTTTTACTTGCTTCATCATTTGATTCATATTATTCATTCGATTCAGCTCCTCGGTCATGTAGGTGTCATTGTGTACCTCAAATGAGGTACCGTACCTTAATTAATTGCTCATCAGTCCGACTTGATCTCTACGAGATCGGCACCAAACAGTTTGATGGCCTCGTCGATCCATTGTTCATTGGCAGGAGCAGCAGGCTCCCCCTCAGGAATAAGCTTAAGCTCTTCTTTACTTCTGACTACATTCTTCGATTCATCTGAAGCAGCGTTCCAATCCTTAAGCATTATGGTAACCAGCTTCAGTGGTCTACCCATTACTTCAGCCATTACCTGTTCAATCATCGGTTTGTTAGCTGGCTTTTCGGTCGTCTCCCGATGCATGGCGCTTTTAAAAGCAACCAGTACGTTATCATTATGCAGCGAGACCGGCTCTCCGTCTACGAGCCAGGCATGAATCGTTATTTTCTGCTCTTTAACGCGGGACAATACTTGACCCCACTTTTGAAGCACGTTCTTGCATTCCGGTTCTTCCCTGCCAAGCAAATAGCCATCCAGCTTCTCAACGCTTTTCTTCATGGCTGCGGGATTGGAGGAGGTTCGCATGCCAGTTCCCGAAGGGCTACCGCCGCTGTTCGAACTGGCTGCTGACGACCCAACTCCCTGCTTCAACAGCTGGGCCAACTGCTCTTCAAGACGTTGAATCCGACTGGTTAGCTGGGTTACCAGCCCATCGGACGCACGATCTCTGGTTGCCGACTCTCCAGCCGCCGGCAATGCACCGGTGGTCGACTCCAAAGCTGCAGCTACGCCTGAATCGGCTGCCGATACACTGCAAAGCTTCATCAAGGCAACCTCAAGCAGTGTCTGCGGCTGAACGGAGTACTTCATTTCTGTCTGATAATAATTAAGCGAGTCGATCATGGCAATGAGCTCCTGCGACGTAAACGCCGCTGCCACGGAGACAAACGCTTTGACATCATGGATACGATCCGTGACAGCCTGTGAGTCAGGAACCAGCTTAACCATCAACAAATCGCGGAAGTAATAGAGCAGATTCTCCATACATTTATCCGCGCTTTTACCCTCTTGCATAAAATCCTCAATTAGTTGCAATACAGCCGGTACATCCCGGCGCTTGATGGCTTCAACCAATATTTGAAATTGATCTGAGGCCATTCCTCCGGTAATCGATACCACGTCTTCATACGTAACGCGTTTCCCCGAAAATGCCATAATTTGATCCAGCATGCTTAAGGCATCCCGCATCCCGCCATCAGACAAACGGGCAATGAAACGGAGGGCTTTTTCCTCAGCCTCTATTTGTTCTTCTTGACACACCAGATGAAGACGTTCAGCCTGTTCATCCAGCGAGACACGCCGAAAATCAAACCGTTGACAGCGGGAAATAATCGTCGCCGGCAGCTTATGAGGCTCAGTAGTAGCAAGAATGAACATCACATGCGGAGGCGGTTCCTCTAAGGTTTTGAGGAGCGCATTAAAGGCCTCAGTTGTCAGCATGTGTACTTCATCGATAATATACACCTTTTGGCGAACTTCGGTAGGTGCATATTTCACTTTGTCACGAATATCGCGGATCTCTTCTACCCCCCGATTCGAGGCGGCATCAATTTCCACTACATCCATCACAGCACCTTCCGTAATACGGATACAATTGGCACATTGGTTGCATGGCTCTTCAGCAGGACCACTCAGGCAGTTAACGGCTTTGGCCAATATTTTGGCAGCACTCGTTTTCCCCGTTCCTCGTGGACCGTTAAACAAATAAGCGTGTGTAACCCGCCCTTCGCGCAGCGAATTTTGAAGTGTTTGTACGATATGCTTCTGACCTACAATATCTCGGAAAGCCTGCGGTCTCCACGTTCGGTATAAAGCGATATGTGCCATAGCGTCAGCTCCAATAATGGTTCATCCTCTATAGTATACTACACTTGCCCGCGCGAATGAAGTACTTACGGGTACGGGATTCCTACCGTAAACGTAGTACCAAAGCCTTTGGAGGAAACACGGATATGTCCACCTACATCATGTATAATACGCTGACACACAGACAAACCCAGGCCGGTACCTTCATCCTTGGTCGTAAAAAAGGGATCAAAAATCTTATCAATAACAAACATTGGAATGCCGGGCCCTGAATCATGGATATCGATGCTAACAATGCGCTCCTCTACATCCACTCTTTCTGTCAACACCAGCTGTCCGCCATCCACCATGGCCTCGATGCCATTTTTGCATATGTTCAAAAAAACTTGTTTTAACAGCTCACGATCCGCTATTACCTGCGGCAGCTCTTCTGCAGCATCATATCTAACAATGACTCTATGCAGCACAGCTTCATTATTAATGATCGGCAGCATTTCCTTAATAACCTGAGAAATATCAAGCGATTGATATGTTACATTCTTCGGCTTGCTTAAAAGCAGAAATTCACTGACCAGTTCATTAATCCGGTTGATTTCACCGAGCATAATATCGGCAAATCCGCTCTCACGTTCCATTCCCTGAATTTGAAGTGTTTTGCGAAGCATCTGAAGAAATCCCTTAATCGATGTTAATGGATTACGAATTTCATGGGCCGTACCTGCCGCAATCTGCCCAATCATTGCCAACCGGTCACTTCTACGTACCTGCTCTTCCAATGAGCGCAGATTAGTGACATCTTTAAAAATGATATAGGCCCCGACAATTTGGTTCTGCTCATTACGAAGCACATTAGAATCCAGCAGCAGCTCGTATCGGTCTTGATTGTTAGTCCACGACAGCGCATGATTACGCACGACCATACCTTCCAATATATTACGATGCACTAAACGGTGCTCCGCTGGAAGCTCGACAAATATACTATCCATCGATTGGTTCATAACCTCTTCTTTTTTCAACCCTAATACACGGCATGCCATGTCACTAATATCCACCAATTCAAAATCGGTGTTTATTACAAAGACCCCCATATTGATATCCTTTAAAAAAGTGCCTGCAAACTGTTGTAATAAATTGAGTTCATGCTGCATCGCTCCACCCCTTACTACCAAACCAAGTTAACTTTAGTATACAATTCTCCTAAATATTTCATTTTCCTTCTAAAAACACAAAAAAACACTATGAAGCAACCTATTACAATGGCTGTTCATAATGCTCGTATGTTCGTACACCTTATTGGTTACATAAATTGAATATAACCGTGCACCTACTTTGATATTACGATCCAAGCGGAATTTTTAGTCTCGACTCAAGCCAGGCCACCCTTCGGCACATGAAACATCCCGCTTACGGCTGCTTCCTTCCGAACCTGACCGGATTCACAGGCATCCATTGCGAAGGACCCAGCTCTCAACACCGATTCTAAAACCCAAACCTCACATCGCAATACCGCATGTAGGCGATCAACCCCGCTGTAGCGGATTGCGGGTTACAGGGCACCGCTGCCTCCCCGTCTAGCACGGCAAACATAAGTATAGTCGATTCATTACAAAATAGCAACCCGTCTTTATTTTCGGGTAACCGTAACCTTCATCGTGTATCTTGGCATCGCTTTGGTTAATTTGTCTTGCGCATCTCGCGCCACAGCAGCCGTTTCCTCAGCTGAAAGTTCTGCCGGAACATGAATATTGACGGTAGCTACAGGTCCATTAATTCGAATATTGGAATCAATTACATGAGGTACCTGATCAATCGTTGCCTGCATCAGATTCGTGTCTTCCCCATACGTATGATAGGTTGGACTCATTGGCATGTTCGGATTCACGTCACTGATTCCAAGCAGCCCATCCTGAGCGTACGATTGCGCCTTGGGGCCCGCGTTTTGCTTCTGACAAGACGCAAGTGCGACAGGCATAACGAGCAGAGCACCTGTCAATACCCATGTAAATAAATAAGATTTGGACATAAAAACACCTCCTGCAGCATGATCTAAAAGCTTTCGCTCTTAGGTTTGCCACAGGAGGTGGGTTTATGCAATAAAATAGTGGAAATAGGCCAGATTATACGCCGTATTTCTTTTTGAATTTATCAACACGTCCGCCAGCATCGATAAACTTTTGTTTACCGGTAAAGAAAGGATGGCAGGAAGAGCAAATTTCCGTACGAAGATTAGCTTTAACCGAACCTGTTTCAATAACATTGCCGCAAGCACAAGAAATTGTTGTGTTGTGGTAAGTTGGATGGATAGCTTCTTTCATTTCTTTCACCTCTTTTGCCCTGAAACACCATGTGAATCAGAGTTCTAATTGAACACATGAGCAGATTATAGCATGACTAACGAGACTGATGCAAGTACCTTCTTTGTTTCAATGATTCAGGCAAATGTGTATAGGAGCCTAAAATCACATCCGGAAGCTCTTGTTCAAAAATCTCCAGCATTTGCTTCATACCAAATAGTTCACCCTGTGCCTTGGGGATCAGCTGTAAATAGCTTTCAGGATCAATATTTAAGTTGCGCAGCTGAATCAGCTTCAAATCGGTACGACGTACGAATTCGATCATCGCTTCAATTTCTTCCTCACGATCCGTAACTCCCGGGAAAATCAAATAGTTAATTGAAGTGATTACACCTTTATCGGCAGCATAGCGCAGCGATTTTTCCACATTTTTGAGTGAATAGCCGCGCGGCTTATAATAAGCATTATAGTGATCATCCAACGCGCTGATCGTGCTGACCCTCATCAGATTCAAGCCTGCATCCACAATACCCCGAATATGATCCGTTAGTCCGGCGTTGGTATTGATGTTAATATAACCGGCGTCCGTCTGCTGGCGAACCCGTTTGATCGCTTCAATAATGGTAGGCGCCTGGGTAGAAGGTTCCCCTTCACAGCCTTGTCCGAAGCTCACGATGTTATCAGGTGTCTTTAAGTGCTGGAGCATAACCTGTACGACTTCATCGACAGTCGGTTTGAAGTTCATGCGTGTCTGAGGCGCAAGAAAGCCGCTATCATCAGGTTGCTCCGATATACAGCCAAAGCAACCGGCATTACAGGAAAAGGAAACCGGAATTGACCCTTCCAAACGGTTTAAAAATGTATTCGATGCGGTCAGGCATTCATATTCCAACGCACATTTGGACAGATGCTGGAATACCCGATTGTCACCGTATTGCTGCAAAAACTGCTGTACCTGAACTTCCAGCTCCGCCGGATCACAGTTACGCGGATTCCACGGTTCGGGATCGTCTGTCGCATGCGCGGCTACATAAAACCCACCATCTTTCCATACAACGGCTGTATAACCGAATAAAGGAAGCAGCTTACTGGCATCCGACTTCACATAGCTTGGAATTAGCAGGCGTGTAAAACCTTGGGGTAACAGCGCCCCAACCGCCTGTACGTCGCCGGGAACAACCTGCATGTCTCCGGACTTCACATTAATCCCAATCGGCTTAGTAAAAGGCAAGCTAACCATGGTTGCCCCTTCAGGCAATGGAATTAACTCATCTTCCATAATATCAGTGACCATATCGCCGCTGCGGCCAAGCGCAATATAATCGGGATGGTCAAATAAGTTCCCGTCGAGGTCGGCGTAAACTAAATTCATAGCATTGTACTCCTAACCTGTTGAATTACGACGCAGAATTCTTCACACGTTTGGTAGTTGTACTCGGCGTTGGGGACAAGGTATCCTCACTGCTGGAAGACAACGGAGCCGAACCTGCTGTAGAACTGCTGGTGCTGGCGGATGACTTGCTAGCTGACGAAGCCGCACTGCTTCTGCCAGACGATGGCTTGCTTATTGCTGATGAGGTTCTGCTGGAGGTTGTCGGCTTGCTTGCTGCGGATGAAGTGCTGCTGGTTGATGGCGGCTTACTTACTGCAGAAGAAGTATTCATACTTCCATTGGATGATGGCTTGCTTACCGCGGAAGAGGCAGAGCCGTTAGCCAAAGGCTTATTTACAGACGACGAGGAATTACTGCTAACCGGTGGTTTGCTAGAACCATTACCCAGTTTTTCCAGTGTATCCAGGAACTCCTGATTCGTTTTGGAATCAACCAGCTTCTTGATAAAAGCTTCTACATATTCATGAGATTCATTCATGCTCTTGCGAATAGCCCATACTTTATCCAGCACATCTTTGCTCAGGAGCATTTCTTCACGCCGTGTACCTGAACGCCGCATATCGATCGAAGGGAAAATACGACGCTCGGCTAGTTTGCGATCCAGATGCAGCTCTAAGTTACCTGTACCTTTAAATTCTTCATAAATGACATCATCCATACGGGAGCCGGTCTCAACGAGTGCCGTTGCCAGAATCGTCAGGCTGCCGCCCTCCTCAATGTTACGCGCAGCACCGAAGAAACGTTTTGGGCGATGAAAAGCACCCGGGTCAATACCGCCCGACAAGGTACGGCCAGATGGTGGAACTACTAAATTGTAAGCACGAGCCAGACGTGTAATACTATCCATCAAAATGACGACATCTTTTTTGTGTTCAACTAAACGCATAGCCCGTTCAAGCACAAGCTCAGCGACTTTGATGTGATTCTCAGGAAGCTCGTCAAAAGTGGAGGCAATAACTTCGCCCTTAACCGAACGCTGCATATCCGTTACTTCTTCCGGGCGCTCATCAATAAGAAGCACAAACAGCTCGATTTCCGGATGATTGGTTGAAATGCTGTTGGCGATTTCCTTCAGCAGCAAAGTTTTACCGGCCTTCGGAGGTGCTACGATCAATCCGCGCTGACCCAGTCCTACAGGTGCCAGCAAATCCATAAGGCGAGTCGACAGGTGCGTCGGAGAAGTTTCCAACAAAATCTTCTTTTCCGGATACAAAGGAGTCAGTGCAGGGAAATGAAGACGCTCAGCTGCCGTTACAGGGTCTTCCCCATTGACGGCCTCAACCTGGAGCAAGCCGAAATAACGTTCGTTTTCCTTTGGAGGTCTGCATTTGCCAGATACGAGGTCACCGCTTCTTAAATCAAATTTACGAATCTGCGAAGCGGAAATATAAATATCCTCTGTACTGGGCAAATAGTTGATAGGACGTAAAAAACCGAAGCCGTCAGACAAAATTTCGAGTACGCCCTGCATGAACATCAGACCGCTTTTTTCTGCCTGTGCCCGTAAAATAGCAAATATGAGTTCTTTCTTTTTCAAAGTGCCATAGGAAGGAATTTGATGTTTTTTTGCTAACTGATACAATTCAGTCAGTTTCTGCGCTTCTAATTGCGCTAGAGGTATATCCATGATCTCAGCCACCAAACTATTAAATTTGTACTTTTGTGAAACTTATTCTAGCATTACCCAAAAAAGTAGAGGCTATACGATACTAATCCTGCTCACGCCAAACCTCTGCGCCCAAGCTTGATAGATTGCTGACCAAATGATCATAACCACGATCGATATATTCGACGCCCGTTATTTCAGTGACGCCATCAGGAACTGTCAGTGCTGCAATCACAAGTGCAGCTCCTGCACGCAAATCAGTTGCTTTCACTTTGGCTGCGCTAAGCTGACCGCCATCGATAACTGCCGAACGCCCTTCAACCTTGATTTTAGCACCCATTCGTGTTAACTCCGGAACATGCTTGAAGCGATTGCTGTATACATAATCACTCAAAATACTGGTACCCTTTGTTTGTGTCAGGAGGCTTGTCATCGGCGATTGCAAATCAGTTGCAAACCCCGGATATACAAGCGCTGTAACATCCACACTCTCATACTCGGGCTTACCGATCACACGTATGGATTCGTCCATTTCCTGAATCTCCACACCCATCTCCTGCAATTTGGCGGTAACAGCTTCCAAATGCTTAGGAATGACATTGTCCACAACAACATCCCCACGCGTTGCAGCTGAAAGGATCATATACGTCCCAGCTTGAATTCTATCAGGAATAATCGAGTGACGACAGCCATGCATGGAATCCACACCCTCAATACGGATGGTTTCGGTTCCCGCTCCTTTGATTCTCGCACCCATGGAATTTAATAGTGTAGCTACATCTATAATTTCAGGCTCTTTTGCCGCATTTTCAATCAAAGTGACGCCTTTGGCCCGAGAAGCAGCCAGCATAATATTAATTGTAGCTCCAACACTAACTACATCTAGATAAATTTTCGCTCCGCGGAGCTCTTTGGCTTGAATGCGTAAAGACCCATTTTCGGTACTTACACGCGCCCCTAATGCTTCAAAACCTTTAATATGCTGATCAATCGGACGCGGCTCAAAATTACAGCCCCCAGGTAAACCAATAGTTGCTTCTCCAAAACGGCCAAGCAGCGCTCCCATTAAATAATACGAAGCTCTCAATTTCTTAACATTTCCATTAGGCATAGGCTTGGATAACAAGGCGCTCGGATCTATAGTCATCTGATCTCCCTGCCAAATTACAGGTGCATTCAATTCTTCCAACAGTTCTGAATAAATGGCAACATCACTCAATACCGGCAAATTATCTAACGTAACCGTTGTTTCCGATAAAATCGCAGCTGGTATCAACGCTATCGCGCTGTTCTTGGCACCGCTGATTTGGACCGTTCCCCGCAAGGGACGACCTCCGGTGACCATCAATTTCTCCATTCGTTTATCTTCCCTCCAAATGACTGCTGTCAAGCTTTACATACTGAGTTAGGGCGGTAAATCCAGGTGGGTACTTTGCATATAGAAAGGAAACGCACCATGACGATGCATTTCCTATTGGAGACATTAAGCTTGGTTAGAACTTCCGAACAATTGAATTTTGGATTTAACGACTTCAACCATAGCTTTGCGGGCAGGAGTGAGGTATTTACGAGGATCGTAGATTTTCGCGTCTTTATTGAGAGCTTCACGAATGGCATCTGTACACGCTACTTGATTCTCGGTGTTAACATTGATTTTACCTACGCCAGCAGCGATTGCTTGACGGATCATCTCATCAGGTACGCCAGATCCGCCGTGAAGTACAACAGGTACAGGAATGGCACTTGACACCTTTTGAATAATGTCGAAACGAATGTTAGGCTCACCAGCGTACATACCGTGAGCAGTACCTACTGCGATAGCCAAGCAATCTACGCCAGTCTCTTCGTAGAAACGAATCGCTTCTTCCGGTTTAGCCAAGCTTGCATTTTCTTCGTCTACGCTGATGTCATCTTCCACGCCGCCGATCGTACCGAGCTCACCCTCAACGGATACGCCCATTGCGCGCGCAGCTTTAACAACTTCCTTCGTCAAACGGATGTTTTCTTCGAAAGAATGATGGGAGCCATCAAACATAACCGAGCTGAAGCCTGCGCGGATACATTTCATTGCTACTTCAAAGCTGCTGCCGTGATCCAAATGAAGTGCGATTGGCAAGCCGGATTTTTTCGCTGCTGCTTCCGCAAGGGCTACAGTAAACTCGATACCCATATACTTCAAAGCTCCTTCACTTACACCGTAAATAAAAGGAGACTTTAATTCTTCAGCCGCATCTACAATTGCTTGAGCAAATTCCAAGTTATTCATATTGAACTGCCCTACTGCGTACTTGTTTGCTTTTGCTTTTGGCAATAATTCATTCATTGAAACTAATGGCATGTTTCTTCCTCCTAGTAGTTATTGACCGAGTCAAGTATCAAAGACCGCTCTTCTGTCATACTGCGTTATTATATCATAGTTTAATTCAAATGATAACCAAGCTGGTTTGTTTTCATAGTCATAAGAAAAAAAGAGACCCTGTAATCAGGATCCCACTGCATACGAGCTATTCTTGGGCTTTCCCAAATGAATGTTAACCGCCTGCCGCAGCTCATCAATATCAAAAGGCTTCGTAAAATGCATAATCGCACCCAGATCCGTTGCCTCTTTGATCATATCCAATTCGCCATAAGCTGTCATCATAATGACTTTGATCGAAGCGTCGATACTTTTAATGTGCTTGAGAATGTCCAATCCGTCCATACCTGGAATTTTCATATCCAGTAAAACCAAATCAGGTGATGCAGTTCTGACAATTTCCAGTGCGAGCTTGCCGTTAGACGCTTGATAAGTCTGGTAACCTTCGGTGCTGAACACTTCCGTCAATAAAATCCTGATCCCATTCTGATCATCTACAATGAGTAACTTCTTCATCCATACAGCCTCCCAAGTCCACGATCGTGATTGTCGGAATTCCGGCCTGTCCCATCGAGCATATCAAGATAAATTCGATATAAGTATCGTGATTCCTGCTGCTTTTTTCGAAAAAGTTGAAATGTTTTACATTTCATGCATTTTCTGAATATCGAGTACATGCGGTATGCTGAAGTTTTGCTGCTACTTGCCATAGTTGGATATATGCTGTCGAAAGATGTTCTATGCTTACCATCAGGCCATATTTATATTAAACTCGGGATAATGTAAAAGCGGCTTCGACAAAATGCTTGAATAAACGCTGCGGACGATTCGGTCTGGAAGCAAATTCCGGATGGAATTGAACTGCCAAAAACCAAGGATGCGTCGGGCATTCGATGATCTCAACCAAACGTCCGTCCGGCGATGTACCACTGATCCGGAAGCCTGCCTTTTCCATTGCTTCACGATACTCATTGTTAAACTCATACCGGTGACGGTGTCTTTCGTACACAAGCTCATCATCGTAGCACTGCATCGCAAGAGATCCTTCCACCAGCTTGCATGGGTATAGACCAAGACGCATAGTACCGCCCAAGTTCTCAATATCTTTTTGCTCCGGCAGCAAGTCGATGACCGGATAAGGTGTTGCCGGATTAATCTCGGAGCTGTTAGCGCCCTCCAAATTCAGCACGCTGCGCGCATATTCAACGACAGCAACCTGCATACCCAAGCAAATACCGAAAAACGGAACATTATTTTCCCGGGCATAACGGATTGCAGATACTTTACCTTCAATCCCACGATCGCCAAAGCCCCCGGGCACGAGAATACCTTGGACCCCTTGGAACAGCTCCTCTACATTATGATCATAAACATCCTCCGCGTTGATCCATCGGATCTTCACTTCCGTGTTACAATCGATGCCAGCGTGTCCCAAAGCTTCAACAATGCTTAAATAAGCATCATGCAAAGCAACATATTTACCTACGATTGCAATTTCAGTCGTATGCTCTAAAGATTTGACGCGATGAACAAGATTTTCCCATTCGGTCATATCCGGTGGATTGCTTGTTAATCCAAGATGTTTAACTACGATATCGTCCATGCCCTGCTCACGCAGCATCATCGGTACTTCGTACAGCGTGTCCACATCATGACATTCAATAACCGCATTGGTGTCGATATCACAGAAAAGCGCAAGCTTACGTTTCATATCTTCACCCAGGGAATGCTCGGTACGACATACAATAATATGCGGCTGGATACCCAAACCACGCAGTTCCTTCACGCTGTGCTGTGTTGGCTTCGTTTTGGCTTCGCCGGCTGCTTTTAGATAAGGAATGAGCGTAACGTGAATATACATCACATTGTCTCGGCCAATATCGCTTTTAATTTGACGAATAGCCTCGATAAACGGCAAGCTCTCAATGTCGCCAACTGTACCGCCAATCTCGGTAATGACAACATCGGACTGCGCTTCACGGCCTGCACGGAATACCCGGTCTTTGATCTCATTGGTGATATGTGGAATAACCTGCACCGTACCGCCCAAATATTCGCCTCTGCGTTCTTTGGTAATCACGGAGGAATACACTTTACCAGTCGTCACATTGCTGCTCTTGGATAAATTAATATCAATAAAACGCTCATAATGACCCAAATCCAAATCGGTTTCTGCACCATCGTCGGTAACAAATACCTCGCCATGCTGATAAGGACTCATCGTTCCCGGGTCAACATTAATATAGGGGTCAAATTTCTGAATCGTTACTTTTAATCCGCGGTTCTTGAGCAGCCTTCCGAGCGATGCCGCTGTAATGCCTTTTCCCAGTGAGGAAACCACGCCCCCCGTAACGAATATATACTTCGTCATGTATGTAATACCTCCCTTAGTTTGTACCCTCCCAAACCCTCCCTACAGGGAGGGCCCCAAAGGGCTGTGCCCTCTGGACTCCCAACTTGAATCCAGACTGCCGTGTATTGTGCTCGCTTCTGTCCCCTTGGGACACGCTTTACGTTAGGCGCACTGACTGTTCATGATAATGTGTTGTATTCGGGTCGCTTTCGTCCTGACGGACACGCTTTACTTTAAGCGGTACGACACAAAGCAATAACATGACAAAATTCCGTTGCAAAAAAATAAAAAGTCCCCCGGCAAAAGCGGGGCACTTTATAGTCATAATTGAATAGCTTTTTCAAAAGCCCAGAAGATAGTTTACTCTCATCGGTGGGTTGCTGTCAAGTAGATGGTACCGATTCAAACTATTTATCCTCGTCTTCGTCGTCCTCAAGCTCTTCCTCGATTAGCGTGTCCAAATCGGTCTCAAGATCGCCGTCTTCATCATCCAGATCCTCATCGTCACTATCATCGTCATCGTCGATTTCTTCTTCAGGCAGGAACTCGCCTTCCTCTTCGATTTCTTCCTCAGCTTCGAAATCTTCTTCAGCCGGTTTATCGAAGGAATCGAAATCTTCTTCCTCTACAAATACATCTTCTTCCTCGGCAAACATGTCATCGTCGTCCATGTCATCGTCTTCATCGTTAATAATACGCGGACGTTTGCCACTACCCACCGTATCCTCCGATTTCTCGATCGGGTACCAGCGCTTCAACCCCCACAGGTTCGATCCTACACAAGCAAATCGGCCATCGATATTGATTTCCGTATATAATTGAGCGATTACCTGCATGACTGCCTCTTCAGACAGACCTTTAATTTTTGAAATTTCCGCCATCAGGTCACGATAATAAAATGGTGTATTCGCTGCTCTCAATACTTCAAATGCAAGGTCGACCATTGGCATCTCTTTCGCCTTATCCATACCGACCTTTAGAGTGTACTGCGCACTCATTCAAGCACATCCCCTCGAACATTTTCACAAATCTAACTGCGTGTTCCCTTATACTCCTAATAGTAAACCTTATTTTATGTAAAAAAGCAACTGCTTCCGGGTTGTCCCCTATAAATTTTAAAAGCGAAGGGAAAACCCTTCGCCCTGACTGTATCCGTGGGGACTTAAACAGCGTCCGCCCTACTGCCCTTATGGAGAAAGGGAAGAGAACCATGGGATTCTCTCTATGTATCCTATGATGCCCGTTGCTTTCTGACACGGGTGTTAACCCATTTATTTCTACTAGGCTATACGCACATGCCACATCACATTTTTTTTCATAAGATTAGGTAGGGCATTTACGATGTGCAGGAGGGCCGATGACTATTGAAATCATCCACTTTTATCAATTGGCTGGAAGCAGCAGCCATGCAGGACACCGAAAACGTCGACTGTAAGCATATCATCCGATTCTCAAGCCGCCGTGATTATTATAAGTGCATCCGACAGCTTGACGCTGCCGCCAAATATTCCGTTCACTTACCTGATATTCAACCGCTTGCTATCATTAATGCCATTTCCTGTACCTTGAACACAACAGCCAAACCTCCGTCCATCCCTTATATAAAATCCATTGAAACCGATAGAATCATGAGTGTTCATGCCGTCAAAGTTGTCAATGCGGTGCAGCCGTCGAGTGGTACAGCGCAAAGCCATGCGTCAAGCATCCCATGGGGAGTTAAACATATTCGCGCGCCTCAAACATGGAGCAAATCGAAAGGTGATCGTATTCGCGTAGGGGTCATTGATACCGGGGCCGATTATTCGCATCCTGATTTACGGCATTGCCTTTCGTACGGAGTCAATCTGGTCAATCGACATTTACTGCCAAATGACGATAACGGACACGGCACCCATATCGCCGGTACGATCGCCGCCGCATCAAGCCGCCAGCAAGGCATTGTTGGTGTAGCGCCACAAGCAATCATTCATCCGGTCAAGGCTTTTGATCACCAAGGGAGCGCCTTTGTGTCTGACATTATTGGCGGTATCGATTGGTGTGTCAGAAATCAAATTCATATTATTAATATGAGCTTTGGAATGAAGACCTACAGCAAGGCTTTGGAGCTCGCCGTTCTGCACGCTTTCCGATCCGGTGTGATTGTGGTCGCTTCCTCGGGCAATGAGGGCAAGCAAAAAATTATCGATTATCCAGCCCGCCTGCGGCAGGTGATTGCTGTCGGAGCCTCAACACGTCGAGGCAAAATCGCACCCTTCAGCAACGTCAGCAAAACAATCGATATCTATGCACCAGGTGAAAAAATATATTCAACCTGGTTAAAAGGCAAATATCACGAGCTCAGCGGCACCTCTATGGCAACCTCCCATGTGTCCGGTGTCGTTGCGCTTATGCTTTCCCGAAAACCAGGATTGAACCCGACTCAGATCAAGACGATAGTAAAAAGGCATGCCCGCCTATTGACGAAACCCGGTATGAATATTCGAGAAATCCATGCACTCAGAGCTGTTAACGCCGTGATCAAACCCAAACTGGCTGTGAAATAGCCTATGCCTTGTCACTAATAATCAGCCTCAGGCGATAGGTCCCGGCTCTTTCTCCCATGACAAAAAGTTCATAACTCCAATCCACAGTACCCAGCCCTTGCTCCAATTGAATGTTTAATTGTTCGGTAACTGCCTCCAACTCCAGCTTGCCGTGCGGCGCCTCGTAATAACCCTTGAGCCGCTGACCGGCAACAAAGGTTTGCTCTGAGCGTACATTACCCTGCCGTATGATTCGGACAAGCCCTGTCTCCAGCTTGATTAATGTGGACGTCCCCGCCATCTCGGGATCTGTATCCTTATATCGCAGATAGTAATGATCCCCCTTTGGGTACAGATCCCCTTCAACGCTGTGGCGGGTGAATGGATCCTCATCTATGCGACTTTCTATCTGTATGTTCACTTGTATGGATTGACTCATCGTATCCTCCTAAATCATAACCGCAGCAACTGCAAGATTTGTACATTCTAGTCTAGCGAACGAAATCAAATTATTCAAACTTAAGTTCGGAAATCAGGTGAATGCGTTCCGCTGCGCGGCCAAATATCCTTCCGATCGCTGTTGTTCCCCTATTTTTTTGATTGTATAAAACATTTTAAAGATAAAAATACGGGAACAAAGGCGAACGCTACTGCTTCTCCAGGACCATTTGGCCGCTCCGCTCATGATTCACCAAGCATCCAACACCTTTGAGGAGGCAACTGTTGAGTTCTTGAATACTTAGTAAGTAGTACACTGTCCCGTAAACACCAGCGAGTCACGTAGGGACGATGCGACTCCCATTCCACCACAAGTCACTCACCCCTCCCTCACCGACAGTTAAGCGTGTCCCGTAGGGACGAAAAGCGAGTCCAACCCTCCACAGTCACTCCATCCTCCCTCGCACCAACAGTTAAGCGTGTCCCGTAGGGACGAAAGCGAGTCCAGAACCACTAAACTCTGCGCACGGCCATGGGAGTCCAGAGGGCAGCGCCCTTTGGGGCCCTCCCTATAGGGAGGGTTTGGGAGGGTGGCAATACTGTTATTTTATTGTTACCATAAGAATATGCTTAGGGAATTGAGGGCACAGACAGATGAATATGAATATATTTGCCGTTATGA
Organism: Paenibacillus periandrae; assembly: GCF_022458865.1. GTDB lineage: Bacteria > Bacillota > Bacilli > Paenibacillales > NBRC-103111 > Paenibacillus_S > Paenibacillus_S periandrae. The sequence goes on from NZ_JAJNMU010000005.1 coordinate 17,756, forward strand.
CCGAGATGGAAATGCGGCTGCCTGTGTATGTCACGGGAGCAGGTGGCTGGCACAATCAGAATATGATGAAGCGGGAGCAAGGTTTTCCCGACTATCAGTGGATTCAAACTTTGAACGGTACCGGGCAGTTAAAGGTCGATGGAAAAACTTACACCATGCATAGCGGGCAAGGCATGCTGCTATTCCCTGGAGTCATGCATGAATACGAACCCATCACCCCGCCATGGACAGTGCGCTGGGTTACCTTTAATGGGGCCTGTATGGCCAGCCTGATGGAATCGATGCGTGTACAGGCTTCAACAGTGCTTTATTTACCGAATCCCGATGTGACGCTTGCCGTTATGCATTCGATCTTATCCACCCTGCAGTCGCAAAATCCGCTGCGCAGCGCAGAATGCTCTGCACTTGCTTACGAATTGCTGCTTGATTTATTTCTACATGCCTCTTCTTCGGAGGTACGCTCCAAGCAGCAGCACATGGAGCAGTTGGCGCCTGTGTTTGCTCTCATAGAAGAAAGCTTCGACCAGCCCATTACCATGCAGCAAATAGCAGATAAACTTGGAGTTACTCCCCAGCATACGTGCCTGTTATTTCAACAAACGATGGGGATAAGACCGATTGCTTACCTTACTCGTTATCGGCTAAGCAAAGCCAAGGAACTGTTATTGCAGCCGCTGGAGCTGGAGGTCCGCGAGGTTGCCCGTCAAGTCGGCTATGAGGACTGCAGTTACTTCATTAAGCTGTTCAAGCGCCAGGAAGGGATTACACCGAGCGCCTTCCGCAGCATGCACCGGCTGCTATAAATACAGAATCGAATCCATAGTGTACAGTTGTAACTCAGAGCAATTGGGTGTCCCCCTCGGTGAATTCGCAGCACTTATACGCAATACCAGCCAAACAGTAAATTGGGAATAACGCACCTCTACAATGAACGGATGAATGCTTATATGAACCGGAGAGCTTTTATGAAAAAATGCTTATTTACGCTGGCAGGTCTCGTTCTAACACCAACTGCTGGATATACGTATGCCCGATTTGCAGAACCTCACTGGCTTTATACAAAGGAGATAACTTTACAGCTGATGAGACTGCCCTCGGTTTTTGATGGCATGCGTGTAGTCCAATTCAGCGATGTCCACCTTGGCTTCCACTACACCGTCGAGCAGTTGAATAAGCTGGTGGATCATATTCAGTCACTGCAGCCGGACCTGATCTGCTTTACAGGCGATTTATTTGATTATTCGGTTGGCAGCGATGCTGCCCCTGCCGTACAAGCACTCTCTCGTCTGGAGGCCCCTCTTGGCAAAGGCGCTGTGCTTGGTAATCATGATTACTATGGGAAGGAAAGCGAAAAGATAAAGCGCATTTTGCAGGACAGCGGATTTGCTCTGCTGATGAATCAATCCATTCCCCTAAAACGCGAAAAGTCAACGATCTGGCTAAGCGGTGTCGACGATATGTGGGATGGCAAGCCTGACCTCCCAAAAGCACTTCGCAACGTGCCGAGTGATGCCTTTACACTGCTGCTCTCGCACTGTCCTGACTTTGCAGATGTGGCTCTGAAGCATCCAATCGACTTGCAGCTATCCGGTCACAGTCACGGCGGACAGGTTCGCCTGCCTTTCTACGGACATTTGTTTACCCCTGCTTACGGCTCCAAATATCCAGATGGCTACTACTCACTTGGCGATGGCAAGCTGCAGGTATACACAAACCGAGGTATTGGCGTATCCGTACTCCCAATCCGTTTCTTCTGCCGACCTGAGCTAAGCGTATTTACGCTCCGATGCAGTTAAATGCAAGCCGTACCGTGTCTTGTCGATTGCATAAGACCCCTGAAGTCGAGTCCCCCCATACACAGCAAACAGCCTGTTTCGCATCAGGCGAACAGGCTGTCGGATGAATGCTTCCAAACTAATGTCTGGAAATGTTTGAAATCAAGAAAAGCTACTTCACAAGCCCAAGCAAAATTTCACGGATCAGCTTGGCAGCCACAATCTGGGTTTGCTCCGTCGGATCATAAGCGGGAGCTACCTCCACGACATCAGCACCAACCACATTCAGGTTGGCAGCAGCCATCGCATGGATCGCACCGAGCAATTCCTTGGAGGTGATGCCCCCAGCTTCGGCTGTACCTGTGCCTGGTGCGCAGGAAGGGTCAAGCACATCAATATCGATAGTTAAATAAATCGGACGACCAGCCAACTCCGGAAGCACCTTTTTCAACGGCTCAAGTACTTCAAACGGGTGGAAATTAATATGTTCACGCGCATATTGGAATTCTTCACGTGAGCCGGAACGGATACCGAACTGATAAATATTGCGGCCCCCGATCAAGCCTGCTGCTTTACGAAGCGGTGTGGAATGGGATAACGGCTCGCCCTCATACTGCTCACGCAGGTCAGCATGGGCGTCAAAATGAACGATCGCCAGATCGGGATATTTGGCATACATTTCACGGAACACCGGCCATGAAACCAAATGCTCGCCACCCAAACCGAGTGGGAATTTATTATCCTTCAGCAAGCCTCGCACGTAATCACCGATAATTTCCAAGCTCCGTGCTGCATTACCAAAGGGAAGCAGCAAATCGCCCGCATCGAAATACGTCATTTCATCAAGACTTTTGTCCAAATAAGGACTGTACTCTTCCAACCCAATCGAAACTTCGCGAATCCGTGTCGGTCCAAACCGCGAGCCCGGACGGAAACTGACGGTATAGTCCATTGGCATACCATAAATAACAGCACGGGAAGATTCATAGTTATCGGAGCTTAATATAAATACATTGCCGGAGTAGGCTTGATCCAAACGCATACTTTACACTTCCTTCATTAAAATAAGCAGTATAGCCGATTGTGAAGAAGCGGACTGCTGACAAATTCAAGACCACTATTGCGATCCAAATGTCTTACTTACACAGATCTTCAACAAATTTCGGCAGTGCAAAAGCCGCTTTGTGCAGTCGAGGGCTGTAATATTTAGTATCGATATCAGGAATTTGAGTTTCATCAACCTGCAACGGATCATACTTTTTGCTGCCCATTGTGAAGGTCCACAAACCGCTTGGGTAAGTAGGAATGTTGGCACAATAAACGCGGACAATCGGGAAAATTTCTTTCACATCACGATTTACGCTTTGAATCAAATCGGCCTTAAACCACGGATTATCCGTTTGTGCAACAAAAATCCCGTCTTCCTTCAAAGACTCGTAAATCCCTTGGTAAAAGCCTTTGCTAAACAGTTCTACCGCTGGTCCTACCGGTTCGGTCGAATCGACCATGATCACGTCATATGTATTTTTGTGATCGTGGATATGCATGTAGCCATCGTTAACAATGACTTCCACGCGTGGGTTATCCAGCTCACCGGCAATTTCCGGCAAATACTGCTTGGAATATTCGATAACCTTGCCATCGATATCAACAAGAACCGCTTTCTCCACGCCCGGGTGTTTCATCACTTCACGAACAACACCACCATCGCCGCCGCCCACAATCAGCACTTGCTTTGGATTCGGGTGCGTGTACAGCGCAGGATGCGCCACCATTTCATGATAAACAAACTCGTCTTTAACGGTCGTCATAACCATACCATCCAATACGAGCATACGACCAAATTCTACTGTATCAATGATAGCAAGATCTTGAAAATCGGTTTTCTCCGTTACAAGCGTCTCGCGAATTTTCGCGGTAATCCCGTACTGCTCCGTTTGTTTCTCTGTGTACCATAATTCCATGTTCATCTCACCTTTCTTGTTTACGAATCTCAAGCCGATATAGCCCCAAAATCCGGGTCGATTGGCTTCGTCAGCCAATAGCTATGCGTCAAGTTGTATTATAGTGTATCTACTCGAAAATGCAACCTTAAACGGCCCAAAGGAGCCGTGTTCAAAATAAATTAACATTATAACGGTTTCCGATGATTAGCGGTTTGCGATTTTTTCCATACTGGTGTTATAGGCAATCAGGATCGCAAATAACCGAAAGGATGGATGACCGTGTCCCAAGAGCCCAGCAACCGCCCCTCCCGTGTCGAGCAGCAAAGCTCCAATAGTAAACCGGGTCTCCATGGCTTTCAACGCTTCAAAACGTTCTGCTCGTTAACATTTTCAACTATCTTGATGTGTGCGGCTGTACTCTTTGTAGCGCTCTTGTACATGCGCTCCCAGGCACTTCCGGTATCGAAAATGGCACCTGCAACCGAAATCTATGATATTCATGGGCAAGTCCTGGATACGTTGAATGGCGGAAAAAACAGCCAAAGCGTTACCCTCCAGGAAATATCCCCGTATTTGATACAGGCGACACTAGCCGTAGAAGACCGGAACTTTTATCATCATGTTGGCTTTGACTTGAAAGGGATCGCACGCGCTGCGGTCGTTAATATACAGCACATGTCCAAGGTGCAGGGCGCCGGCACGATTACTCAGCAGTTGGCGCGTAATCTGTATTTATCGCATGAGCGCACATGGACGCGGAAGCTGAAGGAAACGTATTATGCCGTGCAGATGGAGCTGCAAATGAGTAAGGATGAGATTTTGGACGAGTATCTGAATCAAATCTATTACGGGCACTCCACCTACGGTATACAGGCTGCCGCCAAGCTGTTTTTTGGAAAAGATGCGGCTAATTTAACATTGGCGGAAAGCGCCATGCTGGCCGGTATTCCCAAAGGTCCGCGTTATTTCTCTCCTTATTATGATTTGAAGAGCGCCAAGGAACGGCAGCAAACGGTACTCCAGACCATGGCTACAGCAGGTATGATCACACAGCAGGAAGCCGATGATGCTGGCAAGGTTCAGCTGAATATTTTAACACTTGAGCCGCGTAAACCAGCGATTGCCGGTTATTTCCGGGATTATGTGCGAAGTCTGGCTACTGAGCAGTATGGCATAACGGAGGAGCAATTTGATGAAGGCGGACTTCGAGTGTACACCACGCTGGATAGTTCGTCACAGCAGATTGCCGAGGAGGTCGTCGCCGCTCAAATGGAACCGTATGGAGACATGCAGGCAGCGCTGATCGCAATCGATCCACGTAATGGTTATGTACGCGCCATGGTTGGAGGACGGAGCTATGCGGACAACCAGTTTAACCGCGTGTTCGCCACAACACGTCAGCCCGGCTCAGCATTCAAGCCGATTGTGTATGTGACCGCTATGCAGCAAAAGCAATTCACACCGCTTACCCGCTTTAAAAGCGAACCGACCACCTTCACCTACGATAATGGCCGGCAGACCTATACACCCAATAATTTTGGCAGCGTCTATTACAACTGGATTGATCTGCGGCAGGCGATAGCCAAATCAGACAATATATTTGCTGTCCACTCCATCATTGAAACAGGAGCAGAAAACGTAATCGCAACGGCACGCAAAATGGGAATCACCAGTCCGATGAAGCCGCTGCCTTCATTAGCACTAGGAACCTTCCCTGTCAGTCCGTTCGAGATGGCTTCGGCTTTTGCCGTCTTCGCCAATGGCGGTGTGCGTGTTGAACCGACAGCAATACTTAAGATTGAGAACCGCAGCGGCCGGGTGCTCTATGAAGCCCAGCCCAAACGAGAGCAGGTAATCGAGCCTCCGTATACGTATGTCATGACCCAATTGATGGAAAGTGTGTTCGAGCAAGGGGGGACTGGCAACCGGGTATCAACCGTGATCAAACGGCCCGTAGCTGGTAAAACCGGCACAACCAATACCGATGCCTGGCTTGTCGGGTATACACCTGAGCTCTCTACGGCCGTCTGGGTCGGCTATGACAAGGATCGTAATATCAGTACGCTAGAGTCTCATGTCGCGGCGCCGATTTTTGCTGAATTCACCGAGCGGTCGTTAGAATCGGTTCCGCCGAAGCTGTTTCCTGTCCCGGATGGCGTGGTGACTGTTAATATTGATCCCGTGAGCGGCAAGCTTGCCAACGAGGACTGCCCCAAGTCGCGACCTGAGGCTTTTGTCCAAGGTACAGAACCTACTACGTATTGCACAGAGCAGCCTGCGAAAAAGGACGGCAACGCACCTGTTAAACCGAAGGGTAGATCATGGTGGGAAGATCTGAAGCGCTGGTGGAACGACTAGTAGAATGATCTGCCAAAAATCCGGTCAGCTCTTCACTGAATTTGTCCGGCTCATCGAACAGCATGGCATGTCCGCTTTCTTCGAAAACGACCAGTTTGGAGTTGGCAATAGCCCGATTCGTCAGCTTGGCCAGCTCGAAGGAACAAATCTGATCCTTCTCTCCGTGAAAGATAGCGGTAGGTACCCTGATGCTTGCCAAATCGCCGCGCAAGTCCTCATCCCGCAGCGATTCCAACGCCCGCAGGGTGCCTTGTGCCGAAGCATTTACCGCATGCTGGTGGAGCCAATCCTCAAAGCTTGCACTGCCGTCTTTGTCGGTAAATATTTTACTGAAATCCGTCACCATCTGCGGGCGGTCTGCAAGTGTAGCGAGCATCAGTTTTTCAATCTGCTCTTCAGGAGCTCCAAACGGAAAGTTGTTACGTTGGATAAACGAGGGTGCTGCGGCGCCCATCAGCAGCAGCTTGGCAATACCGTGACCCTCATGGCGGGACATGTATCGTATCGCAACCGCACCACCCAGTGAAAATCCGGCCAAAACTGCGTTGTCCAGCTTAAGCTCATCGATTACCGCACGGATATCGTCAGCCAGCCGATTATAGGAATAGCCCTCCCACGGGCTGTCAGATCGGCCAAAACCGCGCAAGTCGATCCCGACACAACGATAGCCCTGACGTGGCAGCTGCATAAATTGGTATTCAAACATGGTGTGATCTAAAGGCCAGCCGTGAATAAACAACACAGGTGTCCCTTCACCGATATCCTCAACATATATCTTAACCTTGTCATCAACCTGAATATATTGTCCCATTCTCTGTACCTCCGGTCATTAGGATTGGCATGATATGCTGAACATGCGGCATACCTGCTACTATTTCTTACCCGAATGGCTTCCCCTTTCAAACGATTCGTCAAAATTGTTTAACAATCGTTGGCTTGTATTCCCAGCCCTACTCGCTTATTCTGAAGGTAAAGGCGGCCGTAACGCCGTCCATTGCCAACTCAATAGAGGAGTGTGTACGCATATGGGTCTGCATGGCGAATGGGTACAATATGGTGATCATCAGCAATATTCGGGTTATTTGGCGCTTCCCGAAGGTCCGGCACCGCTTGCGAAGCCTGCGGTCCTGGTTATTCAGGAAATATGGGGTGTCGACCCCCATATTCAGGATTTGACGAGACGGTTCGCGCAGGCCGGCTTTATCGCTTTTGCGCCGGACCTGTTCCATCAGGCAGGCGGCAAACCGCCTCGGCTGCAGGAGCAGCGTATCGAGGACGCGAAGCGGTTTCTCGATACACTGCCCCCGGCAGCATGGCGTGACCCACAAGTGCGCACAGCAGCGCTTGGCGCTCTGCCCGAGGCACAGGGTCAAGCCATCGGCGAGACGCTGGAGGAGATCCTCGCGGCCGGGACGAAGACGGCCGCGTATGTGGCTGTGCTCGAGGCCAGCGCAGGCTTTCTGCGCGAGTACGAGAGTGGGTCGCGGCGGCGCCCGGTTGCCGCGGTAGGCTATTGCCTGGGCGGGATGCTATCCGCCCAGCTGGCCACGCGCGACGCCGAGCTGCGCGGCGCGGTCGTGTTCTACGGCAACCTGCCGCAGGCGGAGCAGGTTGCGCAGCTGAACTGCCCTGTGCTTGGTTTCTTCGGTGAATTGGATACCCGAATCACGGATCAGGTTCCAGCCTTTGCTGAAGCTATGAAACAGAAGGGCAAGTCATTTGACTATCGGATCTACGAAGGCGCTCCACATGCATTTGCCAATGATACACGAGCCTCTTACCGAGCCGAGCCGGCTCAGGACTCGTTTGCCAAGACCTTGACCTTTATGCGGGAGCATCTCACCACTCTTGAATAAAATGAATAACAGCCAAGCATCTCCCTACCACCTGAGTGGCTTTGAGGCTGCTTGGCTGTTATGATTATCAATGTATCATAGCATCTGTAGGCTGCGAACATACAAATATGAGATATGGATAGGAGTCATTTGAACAATGAATCTAGCATCTGTTCAGCAAATCACACAGCGGTTTGATGCAGCTGGAATTACCTATGCAACAGGCGGAAGCGGTTTGTTATACGCTCTGGGCCTTACGGAACGGGTTAGGGACTGGGACTTAACCACCGAGGCTCCATTTGAAGCTGTTGCTCAAGCCTTGCAGGACATCGACTTTATTAGCTTGCCAAGCGGTGATTATCCGTTTGCCAGCAGCTTCCGTCTGTCTGTGGAGGATAACGATCTGCCTGTCGATATTATAGGCCGATATGCCATTCACAGTGAATCAGGAATATGTCAACTGACTACTTGGGTTACAAGTAACTGGAAAAGCCTCAACATGGGAAGCCCCGAAATCTGGGCAGCAGCCTATACTCTGATGAAACGTGATTCTAAAGCCGAGCTGCTATTCAGCTATATCATTGAAAAAGGCGCGAATCGCGAAATCGTGCACAGCCTGCTGGATGAACCGCTACCGTCTGCTCTCCGCAGCCGCCTTCAATCGTTGCTTTAACTATTACAGGCTCCCTGAAGCTCCCTGGGAGTGTGCGGCTGCTGATTTATTTTGCGACCATACCGCAGCACCAGCCGAACAAAGCAGCAGCAGACCCGTCACCCAAAATACACTGTGTATCGAGAAAATGCCGCTTATATATCCCCCAACGAGGGGCCCCAGCATACCTCCGAGCATACTCGCCGTCTGATTAAGCCCGAACGCCCGTCCGCGAAAGTCTGCAGGCGTTGTACGGATAACCAATCCATTCAATGCCGGGAACACCGCACAGAAAAAGGCCCCGTACACAAAGCGAATAATCGAGAAGCCCCAAATTCCATGAAATAGAACTTGCGCCAGATTGCCTAATCCACCGGCGATCAGACCAATGATCAGCACTTTATGGAAACCCACTTTGTCTGCCAGCTTGCCCCATCGCGAAGCAAACAGAATACCCGCAATACCCACCAGCGAAAATACAATTCCCGCCATTAACGATGCATTTTTCACAGACCCGCCGATCTGTACGATGTACAAAGGCAGCACAGGTTCAATCGTCATTATCGAAAACTGGGTGATCAGCGTAATGCCAAGCAAGGTTAAAAACGGTCGGTTCTGCACAGCCATGCGCATGGACCCGCTTATCGAGCTGCGCTCCTTGCTTCGCACTACCTTTTCTTCCTTTACCCAAAGCAATACCAGCAAGGCGCTCATCAGCACCAGCACACCAGCACTTGCGAAAGCTACGCGGCTATCAAACAAATTGGCAATCACACCGCCCAGCAGGGGTCCAATAATTCCTCCTGTAGCCGTTGAGGTGGATATCGTGGCCATCGCATAGCCTACCTTATCTTCCGGTGTGTTCGTTCCGATCAGAGCGATCGATCCCGGAATAAACCCGCTAAGCAGTCCCTGCAAAATACGCAGTCCCAATAATTCATAGGGATTCGTCACCAGAGAAGTCAGCAAATAAATCACACAAAGCACAATACCGGCGCGCACAATCATCGGCTTGCGTCCGTACTTGTCGCCCATTGCCCCCCAGAAGGGTGAAGCGATAGCACCTGCTAAAAAAGCGGAACTGAATATGAGTCCCGACCACATCTCAATATGATCCTGAACACCAATATGAAGCAGGAACAGAGGCAAGAAAGGAATCACCATCGAAAAGCTGGCCGATGTAATAAAGCACCCGACCCACAGAAGCCATAAATTCCGTTTCCACATTTCCACTTGCATTCACTCCTTAATGCCCGATCTTATGAAGTCTCGCTCATCGAAGGATACAATGAAACTCTTCATTAATAATTAACAAAGTAAATGGTAGCACTCTTATACGGGTGTGTAAACCATTGTCGCTCGTAATTTCTAGATTCAATAGAACATTTCATAATCAACAATGCAAACAAGCTTTCCTGCTGCCGAGGCTCAGGAAAGCTTTCATTCATTTGCCTATCGAATATCAATTTCTATGGTCATGTATCCTCTTTTAGCTTAATCGGGTAACTATCGGTGCGCGACCTCTTCTTTGTTGGTTCTCGGCAGCCAAATCGTACGGATAGCTGACAGGCAGTTCACTAACATCATCCAAACGAGTGATCTGCTCTTCTGTTAAATACCAGCCGCTGCCACCCAGATTATCATCCAACTGCTCCACATTCCGTGCACCAATAATTGGAGCTGTAATGACATTACGGCTCAGCATCCAGTTCAGTGCAACCTGAGCCGGAGATTTATCGGCTTCCTCAGCAATTGCATGCAGAGTATCGATAATATTCCAGGTAAATTCGTTATTATAACGATCCCATACTTCCTTGTTGGTTCCTACGCGGGTGTTTTCCTGAGGCTGCTGTCCACGACGAAACTTGCCGCTGAGCCAGCCCCCACGAAGCGGACTCCAAGGAATCACACCAACACCCTCATGTGCACATAACGGCAGCAGCTCATACTCCGTTGCACGGCAAAGCAGATTGTACTGAGGCTGAAGACTGACAAACGTTTCCCAGCCGTTCTGGCGGCTCGTATAAATCGCCTTTTGCAGCTGCCATGCCCGAAGGTTACTAGCCCCTATATAGCGAACCACGCCTTTGCGAACCAAGTCATTCAGCGTACTCAAGGTTTCCTCAAGTGGAGTTAGCAAATCCCAGGCATGAATCTGATATAAATCAATGTAGTCCGTACCCAGGCGTTTCAGGCTATCCTCGACAGAGGCTAATATATGCTTGCGGCTAAGCCCGTTATCGTTGTGCCCCTCTCCCATTGGAAAACGAACCTTGGTCGCAATTACATAGTCATCACGTTTTTGGCTGCGCAGCCAGTTACCGACGATCTCCTCCGATATACCCTGTGAGTACACATTGGCCGTATCGATAAAGTTACCGCCTGCCTCAGCAAAACGGTCCATCATTCGAAAGCTTTCTTCCTGACTCGCTGCAGCTCCAAAGGTCATCGAACCCAAGCATAATTCACTAACCCGCAAACCGGTTTTACCCAATGAACGCACATTCATTCACAATTCCTCCTTAGAGTGTTGCTTTAGATAAACTGAGCATGGCAATTTTAAGTATGCAGCAAACGATGTACATAAGCGACATTATGTCCATTATAAAAAGGTTTTGCGATTTACGAAAGGGCTTACAATGGATTAACCTAGTGATGTCTGGGTAAGTATGCTGCCGTATGGGTTACAGGTATGGCTCTACAATACGTCGTATTCGCTCCAGTCCTTCCCACATATCGCCGGGACCATCATAGATTAGCACGATCGCACAGTTGCAGCCTGCTGCACGTACCGTTTCCAGACATTTGATAAATTCTGCCTCATCCGGCATGCCATTTTCATCGTAATGGGCTTTGGCATGGACCGAAACACTGGATGGCAGAATCATGCCAAACTCATCATATTTGGTTGGCGGATTGAAATTTCCGAAATCCGTAATCATCCCGACCTGATCACCAATCTGATCAAGAAGCCGTGTGCAGCTGGTACCCGTTGAGGTCAGCGAACGAAAATTTTCAGTAACGACACGTACCCCTTGGCCTGCTGCGTACTCTGCCAGCTCCAGAAGTGAGGCGGCTGACTGCTGAATCGCTTCTTCGTCTGTAGGAATAGCCTCACCGGCAATTACACGGATTTGCTTTGCCCCCGCTCCCGCTGCGATATCGATCCAATTGCGTATTAATTTAAAGTCAGCTTCCCGCCGCGTTACATCCTGTGCAGTTAAATCTCCGTAATCCAGCAATATGGTATCAAACGAAACCCCTGCCGTTATAAAAGCTTGCCGCAAGGTTGCCAAATACTCGGGCTCCGTCGAAGGAAAATGGAAATGACATACTTCCAGGGCCTGGTATCCCCGCTGTGCGGCTTCTGCAGGTAATTCAAGCAAGCTCAAAACTTGTGGCTGCTCCTGTTCCTTGATCTGATGTGTACCTTTTTCAGCATCCCAAACGGTCCATCGAAGCGGACCCAACAGACGGTGCAAACTCCATGTACTTACGGATAAGTATGACATTCAGCAAATTCCTCCCTCAGCTCATTCAAACGCTCTCATCATAACATAACTGTATGATTGGTGCGACATCTGCCTCTATGGTATCCTCAGCTGCGGTTCAATTTGAGGTACAACGGGTATGTATACCATGCAAGGTATCATGCTTTGGATATCCCATGAAGGATTCGGTACGATGAAAGGAGAGATCATGATGGGATCCCCGTATACGGCTCATGTCACATCACATGGCGGAAGAAACGGCTTTGTTCGTACGTCGGACGGTCAATTCGATCTAAAGGTCGGAACGCCTAATGAGGGTGAGGCGGCAGGTACGAACCCTGAGCAGCTATTTGGAGCGGCATATGCCGCATGTTTTCACAGCGCACTTAAGAGCATCGCCAAAAGTAAAAATATCGACACTTCCAACTCACAGGTTACCGCACATGTCACCCTACACAGTGAAGGCACACAATACCATTTATCTGTGGAGATGGAGGTTACCGTACCAAAGCTTGAAGAAGCCCAGGTCATGGAGCTTGCCGAAGCTGCTCACAAGGTGTGCCCTTACTCCAAAGCGACCCGCGGCAACATCGAAGTGACCTTAAAGGCGCGGGCTCCGGCACAGAAATAAACAGAAACATAGCGGAGATACCATGTGTTATCATGACACCTATGAGCATGTCCATGAATATTCTGAAAACACAAAAACCGTTCAGAGCGCTGCGCCTCTCAACGGTTTTTGTTCATATTATGAACGATTTGTTTGAAGCCGAAGCTCCGTCTTTGGCTTAGCCTTCCAGCAGCAGTGTTTCCGGATCCTCAAGCAGCTGCTTGATCGTTACCAGAAAACGTACCGCTTCGCTACCGTCAACAATCCGGTGATCGTACGAAAGCGCCAAATACATCATCGGACGGTTCTCGATTCCATCTACGCCAACTGCTACAGGACGCCGCTGGATCGTATGCATACCCAGAATACCGACCTGTGGTGTATTCAAAATCGGCGTCGACAGAAGCGAACCGAACACGCCTCCGTTTGTGATTGTGAACGTACCACCCTGCAAGTCAGCCAGCGATAGCTTGTTATCGCGTGCTTTAACAGCCAACTCACCGATATTGCGCTCAATCTCGGCGAAGCTCAGTCGGTCCGCGTCACGTACTACCGGAACGACCAGACCTTCCTTAGCTCCTACCGCGATTCCGATATCATAATATTTTTTAACGATAATCTCTTCCCCTTCGATCTCTGCATTCAATAGAGGGAAAGCTTTTAACGCGCCAACAACCGCTTTGGTGAAGAACGACATAAAACCTAAACCTACGTTATTCTTCTCCTGAAACGACTGCTTGCGGCGCTTGCGGACATCCATGATGGCAGTCATATCGACTTCGTTAAACGTGGTCAGCATCGCAGCAGTACGTTGTGCTTCCACCAGTCGGTTGGCAATGGTCACCCGACGTCTGGACATTTTCTTCCGTTCAGTCGGCTTCGAGGCATCCACAGCTGCGCTTTCCACAACAGCACGTTTTTCAGCCTGCACCGGTAGTCGCTGTGCAGCGGCCGGCGATACACTGCCTGCTGATGATCCCGTAGAGGAGTATGCTTCGATGTCACTGCGAGAAACCCGATTGGCATCAATTCCACCAGCAGCACGTACCTGGCTCAGATCGATTCCCCGTTCTCTCGCCAGCTTACGCACGGATGGAGAAGCTGTGTAAGGCCCTTCCTCGTCAGAGGAAGTACCATTAGAGCCAGCCACTTCCTTATTCGCTGTACCAGCGTCTGTGGAGGCTTGGACAGCCTCAGATGCTGACTGGATTGGCGATGCCGCCGCTGGCTGTTGTGCTGATGGTGACTGTGCGTCTGCTGCCTGACCTGCGCTGATTACACCAACGCTCTCGCCAACCTGCACCGTTTCTCCAGCTTGTCTGTTAATTTTCGCCAAAATGCCATCAGCTTCAGCGTTAATTTCCAAATTTACTTTATCGGTTTCCAATTCAAGCAGCAAATCGCCGAATTTAACGGAATCCCCTTCTTTTTTCATCCAGGAAGAGATCGTTCCTTCCGTGATCGATTCTCCCAGTTCCGGTATTTTGATGTCCATTGCAGCTAGCGCCTCCTGTATTTGTTGTACCTGTTTCGATTCATATTTCATGCTGCATCCGCAGCTGCTTGGCTTGTTATTCGCCCAATACCGCGATCATTTCCTTACTCATTTCGATCGGCTTCAACGCTTCTGCAAGGATGCGCTGCTGTTCGAAGCTGTGAACGTTCTGATAACCGCTGGCCGTACTTGCCCGTTCCGGTCTGCCTACATGACGCAAGCTAGCTCCTTCTGGCAGCAGTTCACGAATACGCGGCTCCATATAAGTCCATGCGCCCATGTTTTTGTTCTCTTCTTGAAGCCAGATAATTTCCTCCAGATTGGAAAAGCGCTCGATAATCGCGGACAGCTCGGCTTTTGGAAATGGATATAGCTGTTCGACACGAGCCACATGCAGCCATTCCAGATCTTTCTGCTCAGCAACAGCATCCTCCAGATCAATCGCTACTTTACCGCTGCACAGAATCAGACGCTTCACCTGATCCGGCTTTGCTCCAAGTCCGCTTTGCTCCAGTACGCTTTGGAAGGAGCCTTCACTGAAAGCAATGCCCGGCGAGGCCACACGTTGATTACGAATCAGGCTTTTGGGAGCCATCAAAATCAATGGACGAGCATATTCGCTTTCGGTAATCGCAGCTTGGCGTCTGAGCAGATGGAAATATTGAGCTGCGCTGGTCAGATTCGCTACAGTCCAGTTGTCTTCAGCAGCAGCCTGCAAAAACCGTTCCAGCCTTGCGCTGGAATGCTCCGGTCCTTGACCTTCCGAGCCGTGCGGGAGCATCACAACCAAGCTCGATTTCTGCGCCCATTTCATCCGTCCAGCAGAGATGAACTGATCAAATATAACTTGACCCGCGTTGGCAAAATCACCATACTGCGCTTCCCAGATTACCAGTGTTTGTGGCGAAAACACGTTGTAGCCGTACTCGAAGCCAAGCACCGATGCTTCGGATAACGGACTGTTATGAATCGCAAACGAAGCCTTGACTTGTGGAATCTGATGCAGCGGTGAATAGGTGCGCCCTGTAATAGGATTGTGCAGCATCAAATGCCGATGGGCAAATGTACCGCGTTGAGAATCCTGGCCGCTTAAACGAATCGGCTTGCCTTCTGCCAAAATAGTGGCAAAAGCCAGTGTCTCCGCCAGCGCCCAGTCAACCTTTCCGTTAGCCTCCAACGCATTGGCGCGGCGCTCCAATATCCGCTGCAGCTTTGGATACACCTGGAAGTCCGCAGGAAAGTTCAAGAGCTCCTTGTTAATAGCCTGCAATTGTTCCAGTGGAACAGCTGTCGGAAGTGTCGTTGGATCGATCAGATCTCCAAAATGCTCGCTGAAATTGTTTTCCTTGCCATTACCTTCGTTGTTCTTCACTTGATCATAAGCATCCTGCATAACCTTCAACGCATCCTGCTTCATCTGGGCCGGCAGGTCCTGTGCGATAACACCTTCATTTTTTAGCTTATTCGCATAAATTTCACTTACAGTCGGATGTTTATGCACTTTACTGTACATAATCGGCTGTGTCGCTTCCGGGTCATCGGTTTCGTTATGCCCATAACGGCGATATCCAACCAGATCTATAAGAAAATCCTTTTTGAAACGAATTCGATATTCACTAGCCAATCGAATGGCCGCTACGCACGCCTCTGGGTCATCTGCATTAACATGGACGATCGGCATTTCAAAGCCTTTGGCCAAATCACTGGCATAATGAGTCGAGCGTGAATCGGAGCTCTCCGTCGTAAAGCCCAACCGGTTGTTCGCAATAATATGGATCGTGCCTCCATTGCTGTAGCCCGACAAATTATTGAAATTCAAGGTTTCAGCCACGACGCCCTCACCCGGGAAGGCTGCATCGCCATGGATTAATACCGTAACCGCTTTGCTAACATCCTGCTTAGGGAATCCCGGTAAGCTGCGATCATCCTGAGCGGCACGTGTAAAGCCCTCAACTACCGGATTGACATATTCCAGATGACTTGGATTGTTCGCCAGCGTCAAACGGGTCTCGCCCTTTTCGCCGTCCGTTACCGAACGATAAGCGCCTAAATGATATTTAACATCACCTGTCCAGCCAAAATTGATTCCCATGGAGCCCTCGGAAGGAATCAAATCCTTGTTCGGTGAATGATGGAACTCTGAAAAAATCTTGCTATAAGGCTTGCCAAGCACATGCGTAAGTACATTCAATCTGCCGCGGTGTGCCATTCCCATCAGAATGTGGCTGGCACCATCCTTCGTAAAGCGGTTGACAATCTCGTCAACGACCGGTACGAGAACATCCAGACCTTCAATAGAAAAACGTTTTTGCCCGACAAAGGTCCTTTGCAGGAAATGCTCAAACTGCTCAACTTGAATTAATCGTTTCAAAAGCGACTTGCGCTCTTCAACGGCGAGCGGCGCAGGCCATGTATTCGACTCCACCTGTTTGTTCAGCCATTCCCGTTCCTCTTGCTCATGGACGTGACTGAATTCATAGGCGATTGTTTTTGTATAAATTTCTCGCAGACGCTGAATCGCATCCAAGCCGCTTACGACTGCACCCTGCGCGTTTTCCCAAATCAGGGATGCCGAAATTTCTTTTAGATCAGCTTCGCTCAAATCATAAGTAGCCGATTCCAAAATTCTTGTGTCCGACGGCGCACGCAAGCTGAGCGGGTCGGTATCTGCAGCCAAATGCCCATAAGTACGAATATTCCAAACCAGTTTGTCAGCGGCAACTACTTTCCTCATTAACGCCAACTGTTCTTCCTGTGAGGTTCCCGTTGGAACGGAAGCTCTTGAAGGAACGCTTGCTGAATCCTGTTCAGCATGGAATGCTGTCTCAGATGGCGGCGCACCAAAAAGATCGAATAGTTCCCGGAAGGTGGTCTCCACAGAATCAGGATCGATTACGTATTGATCATATTGTTCATACAGGTAACCCAGGTTGGGACCAAAGTAGGCCTCCCACGGCCCGCGCTTAGTTTCGCCAGGTGTCATTGACATATCTCTCCACTCTAATGTTTATTAGAAACAAAAAGCTGTTTACTTAAAAGACTCAATACCCTATATTAACCCCATATGAGTGAAGTTAATAACTTGAACAAAGCATTGTGCACATATATTAAATTATAATGGATATTTCCATATCGTAAATTGCTTAATTTATATTACACCAATCTATTCTTGATATCAATTTTCACTGGATTCGATTCCCATTTATTAGCAATCATCTCAATATTGCAACTTCTTAACCAATCAGACGTACAAACAATAAAGCCATATAAATGTATGCAATGTACTTATATCCAATTGAGGGGCTGTTCCTGTGAAGCATTTATTAAAATTCAAGCTGATGCCGCTGCTCCTGATTGTCCTCGCACCCATCTGTTGGATTGTCGGTGTGGATGCGTATGTCAAAAGCAAAGCCTCGCCTTATATTTACCAGGCCCAAGATGCCCCCACGGCAGACGTGATTGTCGTGCTTGGAGCAAGAGTATATCCTAACGGCTCGGTTTCAACGATTCTCGCTGACCGTCTGCAAGCTGCGCTAGAGCTTAAAAATGCCGGTAAATCGGATCGGTTCCTTGTAAGCGGCGATCACGGGCAAATCGATTATGATGAGGTTAATGCCATGCGCAGTTTTTTGGAGGAACGGGATGTGTTGCCTCAAAATATTTTCATGGATCATGCCGGCTTCAGCACTTATGAGAGTATGTATCGTACGCGGGATGTTTTTCAGGCACACAAGGTGCTGATCGTGACCCAGCAATATCATCTGATGCGTGCTGTCTATACGGCCCGGCAAATGGGATTGGACGCTTACGGAGTTGCTTCGGACAGGCAGGAATACCCGAATATGACGCGTAATCGGGTGCGTGAGGTGCTGGCGAGAAACAAGGATTTCGCCTATGTGAATCTGCTCCACCCCAAACCAGCCTATCTCGGTAAGCCCATTCCTATTACGAGTGATGGACGACTGACCGCAAATGGACTTTAATGATTACCCAAAAACAGCTCAGGAACTGCTGCATTCGTACCGACAAATAAGCAACACAAGAAGGCAGATCCAGAGGATCTGCCTTCTTGCTGTCCTAGTATATGTTATATACTAGCGTTCAGTATACAACCAACCCGCCTGCTTGCACAATGCGCTTCACATAATCGCCATAAATAAGCTGTGATCTTGCAGGTAAACCTGCAGCTGGTCATCCTCTATTGAAGTCAACCCTGAAATCAAGCCAAAGCTGACTTCAGATCCTCGTTCGAATTTGCCCACATTTCGGGGTTATATTCCATCAGCAGCTTCTTCAAAGCCACTTTCTCCTGATCACCCAGATTGTCAAGCATGATGCGGCGTTTGAGCGCATAGTCCATCCGGTTTACGTGATCGGCAAGAATTTTCCAGCCGCGGCGCGCTTCCCTGTCGATCAGCATTTCACACGAGGTCACACCAGCGTAATACATCCCTTCTTCCTTGCGGTCTGCGGCCACCCATACAATCCAGCTGGAGACACCATTTGGCACATCCTCCTTGTTAACTGAGAATTTGATGCCCTTCTCCACCTTACTCTTGGCATGCAGCGCACCCATATCGAGATACGCTTCGCCTTCTTCAATAATAACACTCGACATCTGGCTTAAATTAATCGCACCCGCACCAAAGCCGCGATGCTCAACCTTGCCGCTGACGATATTCAGTGCCAGCTTCTTCGGTTTATCCGCAGGCTGTGCTGCAGCCTGTTCCTGAGATTGATCTTTATTTATATCCATGAAAGGCACCATCCTATTACAAATAAAGTTTGTCTTACTTGTTTATTTTAGCTAATAATCCTCGTTTTGCAAACATATACATGCTGTAGATGCTTGTCAACGGGGTGAAAATGAGATGAAGAAACAATTTGGCAGCCGAGCTGCGCAATGGTGCTTACTTATTGTACTAGCTTGTGGACTCACATGGGGCAGCTATGCTCTGCAAAACAACAGCCCAACCGTACAAAATCAGCCGAAGGCCCTGACTGCCTCGGCCCTGCTCTCAGCGATGACCGAAGAACCAACCGCACCACCCCAGTCAACCCCTGCGCCGCCAAGTCTACCGGCCAAGCCTGTGGAAACACCAGCCCAAAGACCGCTCAGTAACCGCATCGTGGAGTATCACATGAATGTTCAGCTGGATGCCCAAAGTAAGCTGCTCTCTGGAACACAATCGATAACCTGGAAAAACCCCGGCTCGCAGCCGGTGCAAGAGCTGTATTTCCATATGTATCCCAATGCATTCAGCTCCAAAAAAACAACCTTTATGAAAGAATCCGGAGGCAAGCTGCGCGACGATTCCAGCAAGGAAGGCAGCTATGGCGGCATGGAGGTCAGTTCCATCAAAACACTCGATGGCGAAGAGCTCATTGGCAGCCTTCAGTACGTCCAGCCGGATGATGGCAACAAAGAAGACCGCTCACTCATGAAGATCACGCTGCCCAGGGCCATTAAGCCAGGTCAGAAGATAACGCTTGAAGGCATATTTTCCGTCAAGCTGCCAGCCGTGTTTGCTCGTATGGGTTATGCGGATGACTTCGTGATGGCAGGGCAATGGTTTCCCAAACTAGCGGTCTATGAGCCAGCAGGTCAACGAGGCCGTACAGCAGAGGGCTGGAATCTGCACCAATACCATGGCAATTCGGAGTTTTACGCTGATTTTGGTATTTTCGACGTTCGCATTCAGGTGCCCTCCAGCTATACGGTGGCTGCAACCGGTTTTCCGCTCAAGCCTCCTGCAGACGATGGCAAAACCAAGACTTATGCGTTTTACGCAGATGATGTGCACGATTTTGCCTGGTCGGCCTCACCACATTTTATTTATTACGAGGAGCCTTATGCTACACCGCAAATACCCGGGGTGCGCATCAAGCTGTACCTGGACCCCAAGCACGAGGAGCTAAAAGCACGCTATATGACCGCAGCCAAGAAAGCTTTGGCCCGTTACTCACAGTGGTACGGCACTTATCCGTATTCAACTCTCTCCATCATCGTTCCGCCAGAAAACGCCAATGGTGCCGGTGGTATGGAATATCCGACACTGGTTACAAGCTGGGGGGCATCCGAGGATCAGCCGGACCTCGATCTGGAGCGCGTAATCGTGCATGAAATCGGCCATCAGTTCTGGTACGGAATGGTAGCCAGCAACGAGTTCGAGGAAGCCTGGCTCGATGAAGGCTTCACCTCCTATGCCGAGGATAAGCTGATGGAGCAGGAATATGGAGTCAAGCCGAACCTGACACTGGAAGCCAGCTACATCACCAATCCCAAGTCACTGAAGCTCGACTCCTGGAGCTATGGAAAACATGAGGCCTACGCCGAAAATGTATACACGCGAGCCAAGCTCGTGCTGCGAGCCATCGAAGCCCAGATCGGCAGTGAAATGATGCAGAAGACATTAAAATCGTATTTTCAAAGCTGGAAATTCAAGCATCCCACCACATCCGATTTTCAAAAAACACTTGAGGATACGACTACAAAGAGCTGGTCAGAGTTTTTTGACCAATACGTCTATGGCGGACAAATGGTCGATTACGCTATAACAGCAATCCACACGAAACAAATCATCGCTGAAGGACAACCGCGCTATGAAAATACAGTAAGGATTCAAAAGCTTGGCGGAACCTATCATCAGGTACCGATCCGGTTTCACTTTGCAGATGGCTCGCAAATCGATCGACTTTGGGATGGCATCGATAGTGATGTTACGTTCAAGCTGCAGCATCCGACACAGCTGCAATGGGCAGTTATCGATCCTCAGCATACCATTGTATTGGAAAACAAACGCATGAACAGCTTTATGAAAACCGACGTGGACTCAAAGCTTGTGATGCGTCTGCAGACAGGTATCGTCAAATTAATCGAGGCCTTGCTGGACGGGGTCGCTTGGTGAGGAGGCACAAAGGATGTGGAAGCTGCTAAAATCCGGTTTAATGAATGCTTGGAATCAGCCTTTTGCCGTCTGTGCATTGTTTACTTATAATTTGTTGTGGGGCCTGATCCTGTATACTGCAGTACGCTCGATTGTCGTTCCGCTGCTGCACCGCTACCCCAGCCCCGAGCTGACTCGTGAGGCCGTTCAATTATTTTGGCTGGAGGGTCAATTCCAAATTACAAAAACCGATCTGATCGTGCCGTATCTATGGTGGGCACTCGTGCTGCTGCTCATGCGCATGGTCCTGAGCCCGCTCCTGAGTGCTGGCATCTACTATTCGCTGGAGCATACGGAATTGAATGCTGGATATCGCTTTGTACGCGGAGTCCGCAAGCTCGGTCTGTCCTTTCTCGGCTTGTATTTGCTGCAAATTGTTCTGACAGTCGCTCCCTTATACCTACTGGGAACGAAAGTCATCGAGGGCTATCACTCCCATGCCTCCTTAACGGCGATCGGCTGGCATCTGATGCCGTGGTTCGGTATCTATGTAGCTTATCTGATATTGATACAAACTTTATTTATGTATATGCAGTTTGGGCTTGCCAGCGGCAAATCGATTCTCATTTCTTGTCGGCTGCTTGTTCGTAACGTGCTTACCATCCTGCTGCTGGCTATCGTCACACTGTCCGTCACCTTCACAATCTCTGCTCTTGTCATGACTTCAGCTATGATATGGGCGGGTTTCGCTGCTCTTGCGTTGGTTCAGGCTTATCGGCTGCTTCATATGTTTTGCAAGATGTGGACGATCACCTCACAGCATGCCTTGTGGAATGCCAATCACGAATAAATCAACGTTCTTGAGTTAGGAGATTTTCGTAATGTATCGAACTAAACTAAATAAGCCTCGCTGCCGCGTTTATGTGGCCGAGGTTTTTTTGATGTGCAAATAAATGATATGACTATAGTCCTGATTTCGTCAAAAAAACCTTTTTTTATTTATCAAATTCGACATAAATTTTACTAAATACATTTAAAATGTCGAATTTAATTATTGGAATACGCTTTCAATTACAGCTCCAGATAGGAAAAAAACCATTCAAACCCTTGCTGTATAAGGTTTATAATGATTCTGAAGAAAGTTTCATGTTTCGACCGTTAAATGTGTACATTTTGTGACTAAAGGAGGAATTTTAAGGTTAACGCCGAATTCATATTAAGTCTAACAAAAAAATTATGCATTTGCCGAATTTCCGACATACTGGAAAACGGGGGATCCAATCTGGGTGAATTGATCTCGTTTCAGAGTGATCATAGGGAACCTTCAACCGAACCCTCAGCTAACCTCGTAGGCACCGGAAGGGGAAAATTTTTTGAAGAAGTTTTTTGGTATTGCATTAGGTTTAGCACTGTTTTGCAGTGTGCAAGTAGGCAGTGTTTTTGCCGAAACCCCTTTGAGCCAAGCTGTTAACGATGGCGTGGGTGCTCCTTACAAGTACGCTGGTACGACGAAGAACGGATTTGATTGCTCTGGTTACACAGCTTTCGTTTTTGCCAAATTGGATATCAAACTGCCGCACCAATCCAAAGGGCAAGCAGAAGTTGGTACAACAGTTGAAAAAGACGATCTGCGTCCTGGGGATCTTGTGTTTTTCAAGACAGACGGTGTAGGAATTTCTCATGTTGGCGTGTATGTTGGTGGTGGTAAGTTTTACCATTCAGCTACCAACATAGGCGTTACTGTCAACAAGCTTAATGAAAATTACTACTCCAAGACTTATGTAACCGCTAAACGTATTTTGTCTGACGAGCAGTACGAAGCTTTTATGTCAGATAATCAATAGAATGAAGTGAAAGAAACCTACTTTCTTACACCATACTTCTACAGTTGAGCGAACCATTTTGTATGGAGCCCTCAGTGCTTGCTTCCGTTACGCACCTCATGCGTCGGACAAGGCTGCAGGGCTTTCTTCATTATATTACCTCTATTTACCCTACAAAATATACGCTGAATCGCTATTATACACCTTCTACGGTCCAAGAAGCACCAAACGGGCTTCATTGCTATTAAACACAAGCTGTAAACGAGGTGCCCATTCATGATTATATTTTTACATCGCAAGGATCTGCGTGTTGATGATATGCTCGCCTTTAACTATATCCACGCTATGCGCAAGCAAAGCCTGCATGTACTCATTCTGGATCCCTTTTTGCTGGGGCATGAACGTTCTCTGGAGCACAGCGGTGTCAACTTTCTCCAGCATGCGGCACGGCTCCGACAGCTGTATCTGGAAGCTGGCCAGCAGTTGCATATTGTGTATGGCGAGCCGTCTGCAGTCTTAGGTACGCTGCTGTCGACACATCCGGTGGAGGAGCTTGTATTTCACGAGGATAGCACCCCTTATGCCAAGCAGAGAGACCGGCTGCTTCGCGCGACTGCAGAGGCTGCTCGGGTAAACGTTACCACCTTTGACGAGCAGGCGCTCCTGGACCTGCAGGACTTTCACCGATGGAGCGGACGCAGCGAGCCGTACAAGGTGTTCACGCCCTTTTACCGGAAGTGGAGCGATTACCGGCTACGCTTCTATCGCCCGGCCGCAAGCTTACATGTGAGCCAGCTTGCCACGATCCCGCTGGCTCCTGACGCAGCCGCGGCGTATGCACTGCCGCCGCAGCTCGAGGCGGCGCTGGCCGTGGGCTCCGCGGAAGCCGCGGACGGGTGCGGGTCGGCGCCTGGGGCGCCCGACCCGCACAGCGTGCTGCGCAGCTTCCTCGCGGAGCGGCTAAGCGGCTACGCCGATGGGCGCGATCGCTTCGCGCGCGAGGGGACGAGCCGCTTGAGCCGGCACCTCAACGTCGGTGCCGTCTCTGCGCGCACTATCTATGAAGCGCTGCTGGAATCAGAGCAGCGCGAGGTCTGGTTGCGCCAGCTCGCCTGGCGCGACTTTTACATCTATCAGTCACGACTCGACAGCAACTATTTTCTTTACGAGAAACAATACGATCTGTCACCGTTGGACAATCGTTACTTCCAGGCTTGGCGCGAAGCACGCACCGGTATCCCAATTATCGATGCCGCCATGACAGAGCTCCATGCAACAGGCTGGATGCCAAATCGGCTGCGAATGGTAACCGCGATGTTTCTGACCAAAAACCTGCTCTGTCCGTTTACCTACGGTGAACAATATTTTCGCTACAAGCTGAGCGATTATGATAATGTACTGAACCGTGGAGGCTGGTTGTGGTGTGCTTCGCTTGGGTTTGACGCTGCGCCTTATTTCCGGATCATGAATCCCGCTACCCAATCAGCTGCACACGATCCTGGCGCAGACTATATACGGCGCTGGCTGCCAGAGCTTGCAGGTTTATCGGACAAGCAGATCCATCTGCCGCAAGCTCATGCCCTTGTCGACCTGACAAGCTCACGAGCCCGCGCTATCGAGGTTTATAAGGGTATTTTGCAAGGCGGACTTAAGTAATACCATATGCCCGTTGCAGGAGCGTACAGCACCCATACAGTCGCTTTCACGAAGGGTAAGCCTCGTGACAGCGGCTTTTTCAACCATGATTTCGACAATTATGGGGCTCAGTTGACAAAAACAGAGAATATTCGGCGTAAACGTGTGTGTAAAGTGAGGTTCATTATCACCTATCATGATATAATTGGAGACGGCAACTATCTTGTTACGAGGAGTGATTACGATGAAAGCCATTCTGATCGACGACGAGCGACCCGCACTGCGGCAGCTGGAACAGCTGCTTCAGGATGTTGATGGCATTGAAGTCACTGGAAAATTTCTTTCAGCGAAAGCAGGATTGGAGCACCTGGCTACTGAGCAGACCGATATCGTATTTCTCGATATTGGAATGCCCGAAATGAACGGCTTGACTGCCGCGGAATATATCCAACAAATCGACAATAATATCCAGATTGTATATATCACTGCCTATGCGCAGTATGCGCTTGAAGCCTTCGAGCTTCATGCGCTTGATTATTTACTGAAGCCTGTTGATCCCATCCGATTTTCCAAAACATTGAATCGTATTAAGGCCTATTCACCGGTTAAAGAGCGCAGCACAAAGCTACCAACCGAACAAGAGCCTCTGGTATTTTGTTTTAACAATCTAGCCATATCCCCCCGTATAGATCCTTATGGCAAGGTGAAATGGAGAACAGCCAAAACCAAGGAGCTGTTTGCCTTCCTGATTCATCATAAAGGCAGTCGGATCACCAAGGATGTGCTGCTTGAGGAGATCTGGCCCCACTTCACTCCTGATAAAGCCATGATTCATTTGCATACCTCCATCTATCAAATTCGAAAAATTATCAAGCAATCCGGTTTACCGACGACGCTGGATTTTTCATTAGAGAGCTACCGTCTGAATAGCGATAATTTAACGATTGATGCCGACTTATTTGAAAGCAAAATAGCACCTGTCGAAGAGCTGGATACACTGAATGAGAGCCAATGGCGTCAAGCCGACCTTGCCCTGAAGCTTTATACGGGCCACTATTTTGATGAGCAGGATTATCAATGGGCCAAAGCGAGAAGAAATCAGCTGCTGCAGCGCTATTTGAACCTGACGCTTCGAACCGCAAAATTTGAGCTTGCCACGGGTCGTGAGCGTCAAGCAATCGGGAGACTGGAACAAGCACAGGAGAAGGAACCCTATTCCGAGGAAATAACGGAGCTGTTAATGAACGGTTTAGCCAAGCTAAAAAATTACACGGCACTGCAAAGCGTGTACGGATCGTTCGTCCAGCTGCTGCGTAACGATTTGTCCATCGCCCCCCAGCCGCAATTACAGGAGCGTTATAATCAATTCATGCAAGAAGACAAGATGGGGTAGCAAGAAAACCGGCTCGCTTTGAATGATGCTTAATGCTCTGTATTCTTGATGTCAGGACCCTGCAGCGGTACTTCAAAGCTGACGGATGTTCCCTGCCCCCATTCACTCTCGATCTTCAAACCTTTCCCGTAGAGCATGAGCAGCCTTTTATGTATGTTTTTCAGTCCGACTCCTCTGGTGTCATTGTCGGATAAGACAGCAGCCAGCTGCCCGGATGGAATCCCGACGCCATTATCCGTAACAATCACCTTGATCCCCATCTCATGACTTTGGATGGTGATTTGGACCTTACCGCCTTCACTGCGCTGCATAATGCCATGTCTGACCGCATTTTCAACAATCGGCTGGATACAGAGCGGAGGAATCATAATAAAGCCTTGTTCGACAATATCGTATTGTACCTCCAGACGTTCCTCGAACCTCGCCTGTTCCAGAAACAAATAGGCCTGTACCAGCTCCAGTTCCTTATGTAAGGGAACCAGCTGATCACGGTTCTGAAAATCAAAGCTGCTGCGTAAATAGCGGCTTAGCTCAAGGAGCAGCTGCATCGTTTTATTCGAATCAAGGCGGCAAATGGCGATAATGGTATTAAGGGCATTGTATAGAAAATGTGGTTTGATTTGCGCTTGTAAAAAAGCCATCTCCGTACTTATCAGCGTCTGTACGGATTGGCGCAGCTCCAGCAGTGTGCGGACCCGTGCTCTTAACTCACCTGCATCCACAGGCTTCGTAAGAAAGTCATTCACTCCAGCCCGGAAGCCTGCGACAATTTCTTCAGGACGGCTCCTCGCCGTTAACATAAGCACAGGCAGCTCCGATAGCATGTACCGCTCACGGATCACCTTGCACAGCTCCAGTCCGGATAACCCCGGCATCATCCAATCCGTAATAACCAGATCGACCTGCGGGTTGCGGCTCATGATATCGAGAGCTTGAGCTCCATGATGGGCTGCAAGCACACGATAGTTTTCCAGGGTCAGCAAGTTCATCAGCACTTGCAGATTGACAGGGTCATCGTCGACGATCAATACGGTTCCGTTGGCACTTTCATTCGTCTGCACTCCCTCAACAAACACCTCTGCAGAAGCAGATATTTCAGTGAACACGATTTGTTGCTGCTTTCCTTGTACTGCTTCCGGCTTACCCAATGCTGCGGGAAGCGTAAAATAAAATAGCGATCCCACACCAGGCTCTGACTCTACCGCAAGCTTGCCGCCACCGAGCTCGATCAGTTTTTTGGTAATATGCAGACCAAGCCCGGTTCCCATATACGCCTGATTGTCATCGGCTGCCAGCTCGACATAAGGATTGAAAATATCGTCCAGCCGATTTTTGGCAATCCCTTTTCCGGTGTCTGATACGTAGATCTTTACCTCCCCGTCTTCCACCTCGGCATAAATCCGAATCTCTCCCTCCTGGGTAAACTTGACTGCGTTTCCGAGCAGGTTGTAGAGGATTTGCCTCAGTCTGTCTTCATCCGTATCCAACATCGGCAGGTCATCCGGCCATTGTTGGACAAATCGAATGTTTTTCCCGTCCCTGACATGATGTACTACTTCCAGCACCGATTGAACGACAGAAGGCAGATTTACCTTTTGACGCTGCATCTGCAGCTGCCCGTTTTTCAGCTTGTTGAAATCAAGAATATCATTAATCAGAAATTTCAATCGTTGCCCCGTAGCAACAATCATCGATAAATGTCTGGCCTGCTCCGTGTTCAACGGTCCCGCTACCCCACCGAGCAGTGAGTCTGCCATATTGACGATTCCATGCAACGGAGTTCTCAGCTCATGTGAAGTGCTGGCCATAAACTCATCCTTCATGTCGTCAAGGGTAAGCAGCTTGCGTGAGAGCTGTTCCACCTTGTTGAACAGGTTCGTGAACCGTTTGGCGAGCAGTAAGGCCTGTGCAAAAATAAAAACGAGAATTTCGTAAGGAAAAAATATGTAATCCTCCAAGGAGCCAAAAATATTGAATAAATTGATCGCCAGCATCATCAGAATGCTTTGCAAGCCTGCCAGAATAGCGAGTGAATTATCCTCACCCAGCTTCAAGCCTTTTAACATCAAATAAAGGATATAGCCCACGCTGATAAAGCCGAACACATAATAAACAATTTCCCCCTCTGAGAACAGGCGGCTCGGCAAAAAAATAGCCTCAAGTGTCAATAATGAGACAATCACCTTTAACCATGGCATTATGGTACGTTGATGGAATCTCGGAAATAAACAGACTGTATATAAAATCAAGCAATAGTAGACAAATGTGGAAGCTATCAATTGAAGCTTCATGACCAACTCATAAGGAATAAAGGGCAGCTCCGCCAGTATCAGCTTCTCTCCATGTGTCAATACATACATAAGACCCCAAAAACAGAACGCACCAAGGTGCAGCAGGGAAGACTCCCTTTTACGCAAGCGGAATAACAGAAAAAAGTATACGGATAATATTAAAAATCCTGCTGTCGTAAGCAAGTACCCAAAGATATGATATTCGCGGTTTTTCAATATGGACGTCTGATCACCAAACAAGAGCGGATAAATCATCCCACCCGAGGAATAGCTGAAATTGGATACCTGTACGACGATCTCAATTTCATTTCCATTAACAGCAAAAAAACGGACATAAGGCACATTGTTCGGAGTGCTTTCCTCGGCCGTCAAACCCGGGATACCGCTTGCACCGATCAATTGACTATTAACGAACAAGCGATTGGCCATACGAATGTTGACGGTCCGAATACCGTATACAGCAGACTCCTTGTGTGTCAGCACCAGACGCAGTCGATAGGTACCTGCACCATCTGCAGTCGATTCATCCTGCTCGTTTTTCATATATTCATTCCACTTCCCAGGCACAGATACCATTTCGGTTTGAACCGGCTTTTGCTTATCTGTACTTGCCGATTCGATAAAATCCGCGGGAGTCAGCAGTTGATTGCGATAAAATTCCCATTCGCCGGCTAGTTGAACAGGTCCGTCCGCCGTAAAGTTCCATTCACTTAGATCCATCCAGCCCTTGTTGGCTTGAGGAGTGATCTGGGAACTATCCATATTGCGAATAATCCCATACAGCGGCAGCAAGGTAATGAATATAATCCCCAGTAACAAAGCAAACCCATACTTCTTCATCCAGCCGCCCTCGCTCTATACATGTATGTGCTAAATCATATCATGGATTGCCAGAGAACGACATATAACCTCCCAGGTTCGACAGCATTTTATATCCTTTAACCAGACCACAGCGGCAACACTTTGTTTCTTTCTCATGGACAGGACCCTGCAGCAGTCAAACTAAGTGTTGTGATAACATGTGAATAGACGTTTTCTTAAGAGAATTGTAAGAATTGTCAACGTTTATTTGTAAATAATGCTTGGTATTATTTAACCAGCAGCAGAAGCCTGAGCTGCAATCAGACAAAAACATGTACACATGAGGGGGAAGTTGTTTGTCCACATACAATCTAATCGTAGTTGACGATGATGCGGATATACGAGATGCCATTGAGATTTATTTAAGGAGTGCTGAAATCGTCGTCTATAAAGCGGGGAATGGCCTGGAGGCTTTAAAGATGCTGGAGGAACAAGAGATCCATCTGATGATACTCGATATCATGATGCCGCAAATGGATGGGCTTCAAACCGCGTTTAAAATCAGGGAAAGTCGCAACATCCCTATTATCATGCTGTCGGCCAAAACGGAGGATGCGGATAAAATTATTGGCTTACATGTAGGTGCAGATGATTATATGACCAAACCTTTCAACCCGCTGGAGCTGATCGCCAGAGTGAAGTCACAGCTGAGACGCTATACGAATCTGGGCAATTATATCGCCGATGCGGATGTTATTCACGTACGAGGTCTTACCCTGAACCGAAAATCCAAGACGGTAACCGTGGATGATGAAGACATCCGTGTTACACCTACCGAATACAAGATTTTAGAGCTATTAATGGAGAATAAGGGAAGCGTATTTTCCATTAATGAGATATACGAAAAGGTATGGAAGGATCCGTCCTTTAATGCCGAGAATATCGTAGCCGTTCATGTGCGCCGTATCCGGGAAAAAATCGAAATCAATCCGAAGGAACCCAAATACTTGAAGGTGGTGTGGGGTATTGGCTACAAAATCGAGAAATAAGACGATCACTTCGGCATTGGTGATCAGCATGCTGCTCCTGGGGGCCGTCTTCTTGCTGTCCGCGATTGACTTCTTCAAGTATAAGAAAGACTTAATGACCGATTCGTATTACCAAAGCACCAAACTGAATTACGATATCTATATGTTCTATAGGCTGATCCAGCTGTACTCGATAGATCCCTACTACAAAGATTATTTAAAGAAATCTCCCGTGGATAAGATCGGTCTGTACAATTATAACGAGCTCAAGGCACAATCAGATCAAGAAACACAATCTATAGAAGAGAGCCTCACACAAAGCTACATATCAAAAATCGATCAGGCTCAGATGGCTGGCAGCAAGGAATCCATCAACCTGCTGATGGAAGAACGTAATCAGAAGCTGGCAGAGGCGAGAAAAACCGGCGAACGGGCTTTTGAAGGACGCATTAGGCAGAAAGTTGCTGAATTGGACGACAACTATGCGAATATGCAGCGCATTTTGGACAAGTACAGTGGTTTCTATAGGTATTACATTGTCGATAGCAGTGGCCAGGATGTATATACTAATATGTATCCTGCTCCTGGAGGCCTTGAAGATTTGCAGAAGCAGTCTTTATACAAGGATGCCGGACAACGGCTTCATTTCCCTTTATCACCCAACCAGCTCCATTCCTTGCCCTATACAACGTTTGAGACCTCCTTGCAATTTATGAGCCGCTCGTTTGAGTTATTGCATTTAGAGGGCATCTTTATCATACCTGAGGCTAGCATGAACACCGTATTTCAAAATGAGGATTACGGCTACTATAAAAATATAAGAGAAGGTATTATGAAGGAAAGCCTTGCTGGAGTTGTATGTCTGGCAGTTGGAATAGCTATTTTTTTATATGTACGAACCCAGGGCCTTTTGAATCTTCTTTCCCCAAGCTTTGTCTTATATCAAAAAGCGTGTGCCCTTGGATGTTAGAGCTATCTTCTGCTGCAGCATGATTTACATACTTATGATGGAATGTATGAATAACGCAGAGGGCTTGTATATGAATGATTCTTCCATTTACATCAACCTGGCGCAGGCTGCCATTCTATTGGGTCTCGTTCTGATAGCTGGAGGCACAGCTTTTCGTTTACTGCGTAACCGGGAGGAACTGCTGCAAGAATGGGATAGAACTTTCCTCGCCACCTTATCTCGATTGGTCCAGGAAAGCGCAGCCAACAAAAGCATGCTGCTTCAAGTATTCGTCATTATAGCGCTGTCCGTGTTATTAGGTTTATTGCTGGGCTTTATGTTTACAGATTACCAATACCTTACATACCCAACGCGAGTGGTTAGCATTTATTTGGCGCTGTATCTGTTGCTTGTCATTCCGCTTATTCTGAGGTTTGTTGTATCGCTAAGCGCTCTTAACCAGGGCGCCCGACAGTTAGCAGCCGGCAACTTCGATGTTGCTATTCCTGAAAAAGGACAATGGATGCTTTCTTCGCTAGCACAGCATTTGAACCACATGCGGCTAACCATCCAGCAATCCGTCGAGGAACAAACGAAAAATGAACGGCTCAAGTCCGAGCTGATTACGAATGTCTCTCATGATTTAAAGACGCCTCTGACTTCCATTATCAATTATGTGGATCTGTTAAAGAAGCATAGTATCACCTCAACGGAAACGTTACCTTATATAGAGGTTTTGGAGCAAAAATCACTAAGACTTAAAACATTGATCGACGATCTGTTCGAGGTATCCAAAATAGTAAGCGGGGCTGTAAAACTTCACTACGAAAAAGTAGATATGGCTGCATTATTACAGCAGGCACTAGCGGAATTCAGCGATGAAATTCAAGCCTCCACCCTAACCTTCCGGGTTCAGAACCATCAGCCTCCTATATTTGTACAATTGGATGGAAAACAAACATGGCGTGTGTTCGAGAATTTAATCAGCAACGCTTTGAAATATTCTCTACCCAATACTCGGGTATACATATCATTAACCGAGCTTACAGATCGGGTCATGTTTACCATGCAAAATGTATCCGCGTACGAAATCGATTACGAGGTAAATGAATTATTCGAGCGATTTAAGAGAGGTGATCCCTCACGAAGTACGGAGGGATCTGGTCTGGGGCTTGCCATTGCGAAAAGCATCATCGAGCTTCAGGGT
Organism: Paenibacillus periandrae; assembly: GCF_022458865.1. Classification (GTDB taxonomy): domain Bacteria; phylum Bacillota; class Bacilli; order Paenibacillales; family NBRC-103111; genus Paenibacillus_S; species Paenibacillus_S periandrae. The sequence goes on from NZ_JAJNMU010000005.1 coordinate 49,932, forward strand.
GGCCAACTGAGAATAGAGCTTGACGGGGATCAATTTAAAGTGATCCTCCTGCTTCCCAAAAACCAGCAAAAGGAACCGTGCATCTTAACAGTCTGACAGCGGTTTTATACCGCTTCCCCATTTACACACTTGGGTTCCTACAGCAAGTTGCTTCTGTGCCTATTGCAGCGTGCATAAAACGATAAGGGACTGCAGCAGGCCAGCAAATTGGCAGCCTGTCACAGTCCCTAAATCAATCAACCGTACAATCCTCAGCTTGTTACTCTTCTCCTGTCGCTATCGGATTTCCCTCATAGCTGATCCAGTCGCTCCATGAGCCCGGATATAGCAGCACATTAGAGAAACCGGCTTCCTTGAGCGCCAAAACATTAGGGCAAGCTGTAACTCCCGATCCGCAATACACGATAATCTCATCGGCAGACGCAAGATCAGCGAATCGTTCTTTTTGAGCGGCAGCATCTTTCCAGCCACCCTGATCATTCAGACCCTGCTTCCAGAAGTAAGATTTTGCTCCCGGGATATGTCCGGCAACGGGGTCAATCGCTTCTTCGAGGCCAAGGTATCTCGGTTTCTCACGTGAATCAACCAGCACTGTACCTGGACGTCCTATACGATTTTTGACTTCCTCCATCTGAAGCAGCAATCCCTCTTGCAGCTTCCCTTCATAGATCGTTGCATGCATCACCGGAGGCTCATCGGTAACCGGGTAGCCTGCTTGCTTCCACATTGAGAAGGTTCCTTCCAATACATATACCTTCGAATGCCCCAAAGCCTGCAGCAGCCACCATAAGCGTGAAGCCATTGCTCCACCCTGATCATCATAAGCGATAACCGTCGTTTCCGAATCAATACCGACCTCACCTAGCCGGTGCATAAAATCTTCCCAGTTAGGCAGCGGGTGTCTGCCGCCATGCTCACCCTTGGGAGCGGATAAATCCTGCTCCAGATCCAGATAAACGGCTCCGGGAATATGATCGATGCCATAAGCAATGCGTCCCGCTTCGGGTTGACCGAGAGTAAACCGACAATCGACGATAACGATCTGTTCGTCCGTTCCATGCTCAAACAACCAATGCTGAGCAACGATGTGCTGCATCCTCTTACACTTCCTTTATTTATCTTTTGTGTTCATCTTACCATTATATGGTTAAAAATTACCATCTTAATTATCAAATAACGGAGCGCCTTAAGTCGACAGTCTGCAGAAATACGGTTAAAATGGAATGACCCCATAAGGTAACCATGATGTGCCCAGACTCATTGAAGGAGGCTTTCTGTATGCCCACACACGCTGCATCCATGTTTCAAATTATTCCCTTAACCGAAGCCCACTGCCGGGATATATGTACGTGGTCTTATCCCGTGCCTTACCATACGTACAACTGGCATTCCTGGGAGACGATGCTTGCTCAGCAGGATGAATTTGCTGATGAACAGCTTCGTGAGGAACAGTATCGTGCCATTGTGGACAACAGCGGCTTGATGTGGGGCTTCGCGCAATTTTTCCCGATAGTAGGGGTGACTCGAATCGGACTGGGCATGCGTCCCGAGCTATGCGGACAAGGCCACGGCGTCTCCTTTGTTCAAGCCATTACAGCCGAGGCCAGAAGGCGAAATCCAGCCAACGAGATTGATCTGGAAGTGCTCGCCTGGAATGTTCGTGCTTATCGTGTGTACCAGCAAGCAGGCTACGAACAGACTGATACGTATACGAAGATGACACCTACTGGCAAGGAACTATTTTACTGCATGGTATGGAAGCCAAGAAAGACATAAGCGCTATCAGCGCAATGCTGCATAGACTCTCCAAGCCATGAGCCCGTTACGTTGTCCGACCCATAATCCTCGTCTCAAAAGCAGTGTCAAATCTGGCTGCAGCCGTAAAATCCAGCTCCGTTAATCCACCTGCGCTCCATGAAGTCAGACGTAGTGTGACCAGCTTATAATCAATGGCGATCATAGGGTGATGGTTCAATTCCTTTTCGGCCATATTCGCCACCTCCTGAACAAATGCAATGCCATCGAGGAAGTGGGAAAAACGATACTTTTTGGAAATCCACTTACTATCCTCACGGCTCCAGCCCTCCGCCTTTTCCAGTCTCGCTGTTACCGCTTCCTCCGAAAGCTTACTCATTCGTCCCCACCCTCTCACACCAGGTAAATGACATTAATTAACTTTTCTTCGTGATAGATAACGATTACATGTTTCTCCTTATCGTGACTCAGCGTACATCTGCCTACAGGAATTTTGGGATCGGTGCCCAAGCCATAAAACAAATCGTCAGCCAAGGTCTGAATACATGCCCTCTGCTCTTCTGGTTCAAGCTCTTCCCATTCTCCTGCTGTCATCTCCAAAAAACTGTAGCATTCGTCGATGCTAAGCAGCGCCTCTGTAAAATCACTAATGATATCCGGGTATTCACGGCCAAATCTGATGCCCACCTCTACCACTCCTTCGGGTTCACAACCACATGGAAATACTTACTAAACATTTTAACCCGAAAAAAGCTCTTCATGCAAATATCCAAATTAAGCATTTCGTTTCAAAATCTGTTACACTGTAAGGATAGACAAAAAGTTCGGAGGCGGAACGTTTCTTATGTTGAAGCTGCAAATTCCAAAAAACCGACTGAATTATTTAATAGAACGGATGCAGCAGGACTTCGAACTGTCGGCTCTGGAGCGCGGATGGCAGTACGTACACAAAGGGCGGGTTAAGGACATTGAGCTGCGTCACGGTATGGAGATACATGCTCAAGCTCATGGTGCCGAGCTATATGAAGTCATTCTGGATCTCGAACAATTTGCCAAAAGCTCCTGCACCTGCCCCAAGGGTAAATACTGTCAGCATAAGGCAGCGGTTATTTTTGCGCTTTATGCACCGTATGCCAGACCTGAGATCCTGCTGCAGCAGCTAAAACAGGCGATTCTGGTTAAAAGTCGTCAGCAGCAGACACGGGCAGCCACAGGCTCCACAAAGGCTGAGAAAAAAGCCGAGCGGCTGGAACCCCCGCAAGCGGACCAGTTGCCCGCTCAGTGGCAGCGTTTCTTTGACCAGCAATTTTACGGATATTCATTATCCCAGCAAAATTCAATTGAATTGTTTTATCATGCTGCCCAGGACTCTTTGCGACCCATCGCCAGCAAATGGGAGACTTCCATACGGCAATTATTCGAGCTGCACGTCCTGTTATTTGTGATGCGTAAGGTCGAACAATTTATATCCGATTCCAAAGCCTCCTATCTGGCCTCGTATATGGATTCCGGCAGCAAGATCATCGCCAAGCTTTGTCAGGAGCAGCTCGATTTGCTGCTGCCTCAGATGGACTGCAAGCAAATAGCAAGTAGTTATCCGGAGGCACTCGATGAAACTCTGGCTCTGCTTGGTGAGCTTGCGCTCAATGGCAACGCTTCGCCTATGCAATGGCTTGTCGTATACCGCAGCCTATGGTGGAAGCTTGAAGGACAGCCGAAGCGGCTGACCAAGGAACGCAAGCGGCTGGAGCAGTTGGCTGCCAAAGCGTCCGCTGCCAGCCAGACCGGGAAAAGCGATCCCGGCAATCATGATTCCATTTTGATGGCTTTGGCGCATTTCCAGGTGATGGAGCAGCATGACGAAGAAGCCAGAGCTCTGCTATCACCGCTGGCCAAAAAAGAGGCACGCGATTTCTTCTTGTATTTACACCGATTTTATGAGGAGATGCAATGGGAGCGCATGCTGGATTGGCTTCGCTGGCTACTGCCAACGATCCAGCGGGCACAGCAGGAGGAGCTGCGAATATTTTGTACGTACTGGATGGAAGCTGTCAGTCGCCAGCCGGATGACAATGAATGGGTTGAGGTTATGATTGCGCTGCTGCCGCGGACCTATTATTTTTATACTTCCTATTTAATGAAATCGGAGCGCTTCAGGTCATGGATTGATCTGCAAATTGCCAATCGCGTCTCCCCTATCGACCTGTATACTGCGGATTTGAAGATGGTGGAAGCGAAAGACCCATCGTTGCTGCTGCCCCTTTACCATCAAGCTGTAGAACGCTGCATTGCTGAGAAAAACCGGAATTCCTATAAGCTCGCGATGAAATATTTAAAAAAACTTCAAGCGTACTATACAAAGCTCGGTAAGCCCCAAATCTGGGACGAATATATATATTTGCTCTCTACACGATATTCCCGTCTGCGTGCACTGCAAGAAGAGCTTCGGAAAGGGAAGTGGATTCCATGATTGAACCTTCAGCGATCACCATTCATATCCGCCCCATGACGCCCGCCGGTTTTTTCTTGTATGGTGCGCGTCCCAATGGGGGTATTTGTGACGCTTACGACTTGAAGCATCTGCTCTTCGCCTGGCATCAGCCATCCTTTTATGGAACGTTTATCGAAATTACCGAGTTTATGAACATGGAGGGACTGCATCTGCCAGCTTTGACAGCACTCGACTATTTGTGCAATCCAAGTGCTGTCATCCATACGAAGCTCGATTGGAGCCGGGATCTGCGCGAGCTTATGCGTCTTGCCCCACATGTGAAGGAAGCTCTGGTACAGGGTAGCTGCATGCCCGATTTCACCAAATGGAAAGCCGGTGAACTGAGCTGGAAGCTGGATCTTCCCGACACGATCGCCGCAGCTGCGTTAACACCGCTCGCTTCAGCATGGATAGACCAGCTCATCCCCGAATGGGGGGTGGAGGACGGCGCTCTGCGCCAAAGCATTCTACAGCTGGAGCAGAATTATCCGCTGATGCTGCGCGGCAAGCTGCCCTCCGATATGTGGATGGATGAGGAGGACTGGCTCTTTTCGATCGGCTGGCAGACGGATGGCACTCCTTTTCGTACTTGTCTGCAGCTGAGCGAGCCGACTCATGGTCAGGGCACTTGGCCTGTCCATGTTATTTTACAGGATCGCTCCAATAAAGATCTGCTGCACGAAATCGATGCTGCGGCTTTAGCTAATTTAGATGACATCCAACAAAGCAGTCGGGATCGTGCCCAAGACAAAGATGCGACCGGGAGCGAGAATGGCTCCGAGAGCATAACAGCAAGTTTAGCACCAAGCTCAACTACAAGCTCTGATACAGATACTGACAATGGTTATACGGCTCAAAGCCTTGCACCTGATCATGTCGCCGATTCCGTTCAGCCTCCACTCCCCCCGGCACTCGACCTGCTGCCCGAGGCTTGGCAGCCTCATCTGGCAAGAGCTGCAAGGGATCTGGCCAAGTGGCAGCGTATTGTCCCTGTGCTGCAGCAGCAAGACGAATCCGCCAGCGTCATACGCACTGAGCTCTCATCCGATGAAGCCTGGGAGCTGATGACCAAGGGGAGTCTGCGGCTGATGGAGGCTGGTTATTCTGTCTTTCTGCCTGCCTGGTGGGAACGAATTCGCCGTTTTCGCCCGCGCCTTAAAGCCAAAATCAAGTCGTCCGTCGGCACCGCGCCGCAGGCGATGTTTGGGCTGCAGCAATTGATGCAATTCGACTGGAAAATAGCACTTGGCGACATCGATCTAACCGAGGAGGAATTCCGCGAGCTGCTGGCCGAGAAGCGCAGATTGGTACAAATCCGCGGCCAATGGGTCCAATTGGACCCGGTTCATCTTGCTCAGCTGGAGCAGGTAATGAAGCAGGTGCAGAAGAAGCAAGGCCTTACGCTGCGCGATGTGCTGGAGCTGCATCTGCTCGGCTCCTCCGCAGGCGAAGAGGATTTGGGGCTGCAGCGGTCTCTGCAAATGGAGGTTGAGCTGAACGAGCAGCTGGAGGAAATGGCACAACTGCTCAACCATACGAAGCGACCGCCTCTGATTGAACCCCCGGCCTCGTTTCAAGGAACCCTTCGTCCTTACCAGCTAGAAGGCATGTCCTGGCTGCTTTTCTTGCGTCAAATCGGGTTGGGCGGCTGTCTGGCCGATGACATGGGCCTCGGAAAAACGATCCAGATGATTACTTATTTACTCAACATGGAGGAGTTAGAACCTCATACAGCAGAGTCTAATGCTGACGAAATGGCAACCGAGCGTACGCCGTCCTTACTCATCTGTCCAACCTCTGTACTGGGCAATTGGCAAAAGGAGCTGCAGCGGTTCGCACCCAAGCTGAAAGTCCATCTCCATTATGGTCCCAATCGAGCCAAGGGGGTGGCATTTAAAGCTGCCTGCGAGGGTCATCATCTCGTGCTGACCACCTACACGTTGTCTCATTTGGATGAGTCCGAGCTGACACAGTTCGAATGGAATTCGATCTGCCTGGACGAAGCACAAAATATTAAAAATGCCTACACCAAGCAAGCGACTTCTATCCGCTCTCTCAAAGGTCGCCATCGGATTGCCATGACGGGAACACCTATCGAAAATCGCTTAACCGAGCTTTGGTCGATATTTGACTTCCTGAATCCAGGTTATCTCGGTTCGCTTCGAGACTTCACACAGCGTTATGTCAATACGATTGAGAAATCGAATGATCCCGAGCTCGTGGAGAAGGTGCAGCGGTTAATTCGCCCCTTCCTGCTGCGCAGAGTGAAGAAGGATCCGGCGATTCAGCTCGATTTACCAGACAAGAACGAATACAAAACCTTCGTGGCCCTTACCGCGGAACAAGGAACATTGTACGAGAACTATATTAAGGATATGTTTGAAAGACTGGACCGCTTAACGGCGATGGAACGAAGAGGATTAATATTGGCAGCCTTAACGAAGCTAAAGCAAATTTGCAACCATCCCTCACTCATGCTGAAGGAGGCGGCCAATTCACCTTGGCAGCAGCGCTCCAATAAGGTAGAGCGTCTGCTTGAAATGGTGCAGGAGCTGCGTCAAGAAGGAGATAAGTGCCTCATATTCACGCAGTTCGTGGAAACGGGGCATTTGCTTCAACGTATTCTGGAGCAGGAGTTGGGGGAGCCTGTCATTTTCCTTCATGGCGGTACGCCCAAAGCGGGCAGAGACCGAATGATTGCCGAATTTCAGGGTGATGTCCCTGAGGCGAAGGCACAGCCGAGCATATTTTTATTATCACTGAAAGCAGGCGGTACTGGACTGAATTTGACTGCTGCGAATCATGTGTTCCATTTTGATCGATGGTGGAATCCTGCCGTTGAGAGCCAAGCGACGGATCGTGCCTTCCGAATCGGCCAAACCCGTCATGTGCAGGTGCACAAATTCGTCACACTCGGTACGCTTGAGGAACGAATTGATGAAATGATTGAGAAGAAGCAGGAGCTGAGCCAGCAAATCGTCGGCAGCGGTGAGCAATGGATTACTGAGATGTCGACAACCGATCTGAAGGAGCTGTTTTCCCTGCGCAGCGAATGGCTGGAGGGCTAGCACTTCCGGCTCACGACTTCAATAAGATATTGGGCCTGGCAACGCGGAGTATTCATCAGACTTCTCGCAGCCCGCGCCCTTACACATTGAGATCCAGAAAAATATAATGAGTATCCCCGACAGGACACGAAAAGGTTTGCATCAATCTAGCTGTATCCAGATCGGTATACACCTGGGACAGCATGCCTTGACGCTTGCTGTTCATCCGCATCATATTGGGAATAAAGTACGGGCGCCAAATCCAGTTAGAGCCTTGGAATTGCGCGTCCCGCTGCCACCCATCCTCCGCATGTCTTGTATAATTGGACGACACCTGTGATCCGTCCTCACGACATATATAAATGCGCATCACATTGTCATTCACATTCGTAAGCAAGCTCCCAATCATCGCATCCGCTTCGGATGCCGAGGAAATCATCATATCGGAATTCACCAGATCGTTCAGACTTTCCTGTACGGCAAACAGCTCGCGATATCGGGTGATTTCGTGCTCCGTATAGATCCTTATTTCTTCCTTCAGCAGCATCTCGTAAGCATCAGCAGACTGAAAATCGGCACGGGCTTCAGAAAACAAAAAGCCTTGTACGTATCTGGCGCCTGCCTTTAATGAATGGTATAAATCCTGCTTCGTTTCCACACCCTCAATAAGCAGCGAAGAACCCATTTGTGAAGACAAAATGGAGAATGAGTTCAATAACGCTTTATATCCGTCATGAAGACCGCTTTTTTTTAACAGCTTTAAATCAATCTTCAGTATGTTCGGTTTAAAGGACGCTATTCTGTCATAGTTGCTGTAACCGCTACCGATATCATCAATGGCAATCCGACAGCCCTGCTTACGGTACACATCAATAATTTCCGATAATTCATCGAGCTTTCCGTGAAATTCTTCCTCCGTCACCTCGATTACCACACGCGAAGGATCCAGGCCGTACTTTTCGACCAGCTGCAGCGTAGGAAGTATACCTGACTTCTTATATATTTTATAAATCCAGGATGGCTTCAAATTGATAAATAACAAAGATTCCCCTTCCGATTGGGCTAATGTCGATATTGCTTTTTCCCGCAGCATCCGATCTATCTGTAAATGGGTTGCGTCGTCGACATTCGGGTTTTGAAAAAAAGGCCCTAAGCTATGTACTTTACCTGCTTGAACTCTACGCCCGAGCGCCTCGTAGCCTATAATTTTTCTGGTTTGCAAGGAAAGAATGGGCTGAAAAAAAGGTCTCAGTTCATCTTCTTCTATTAAAAAGGAATTGGTTTGCAGCAACGCCATTCACCTCCTGCTGCCTCATGCGTTAGTTAAATGATACCATTCCTGACATCATTATAAAGCTATTGTAAGACAGATTGGACAAAGTGGCAATTCTTTATTGATATTCGTGATATATAATTACATAGCTACCAATAAACCGCCCTGGACCAAATCGTCTGGGCGGCTTTTATCGAGTTTCTATGCGATTGGCTTGCTGCACCTGGAGTCATTGGGCTATATGAACTCCTACCCTTCCAGTAGACGCACATCGACCGTAACCTTCAGCTTTTGCTTAGCTGTACCGCGGTACACACCCTTCACAGGAACAATATCCTTGTAATCGCGTCCATGCCCAAGCTTCACATACCGCCAATCGACTTCCGCATTATTGGTCGGATCAAAGCCCAACCATCCCGTCCCCGGCACATGTACCTCGACCCATGCATGGGAAGCCTGCTCAAAATCAGCACTGCCTCCCTGCAGGTCACCCACAAAATGATAGCCGCTCACATAGCGGGCCGGCACCCCGATACTGCGGCATACCGCAATCATCAGATGTGTGTAATCCTGACATACCCCACGACGCAGCCGTAGCGTATCGCTGATCTGTGTATTAACATTGGTCGCATCAGGATCGTAAATGAAGTCACCATACATACCCGACATGAGAGCTAGCGCCCATGCGTAGAAGCCTTCCTCGTCAACGGGATATTTAGCTGCATAAGCGAGAAGATCCTCGTTAATTTCCGTATAGGAGGTCGGCTGTAAAAACTCAATGTAGCGGTTTTGCAGATGATCACTTTGCAGCAGCTCCAGCTGTCCCTTATACGGCAGCCCAAACTTGGCAATCGAGCTTTGATCCTGTGTCACCACAACCGCCTTTGTCTTGATCACCATTTCCCGATGAGGCTTGTTGATCGAGAACGAATGCACCCGATTACCAAAGTAATCCTCATACGTAAACAAGGAAGCGCTCGGTTCCGTGCTGACCTCATGATGATAACAGGATTGTCGATAATTGGTCCGCGGCGTTAACCGCAGCTCATTGACACTGTCCATGACCGGCTCCAGGTAGGAATAGCGGGTGACATGGTTGATTTCGATCTTCATGCACCAACCTCCTCCAGTTGAAAAAAGGCAGCCGCCATCGTCCCTCCCAGTCCCAGACAGGAGCTCGTTAAATGGCTCAAAATAGCGGATACCCGCTCAGGCACAAAATCCTCATCATCCAAACAAGCCAACTCCGCCTTCAGCTTGCCAACCTGACGGATCGCTTTCTCATGAGGAAGATGCTGTCCGTAGCCTTCCAGCTGGATGCCCTTCAAGTGCTTCTCCAGCTCCGTAAAAGAAAATTGAATCGATCGCGGAAAGCTGATGCTGTTAATCATAAACTCCATAATATGCCGCTCCGACATGCCGTCTGCATAAAATCGCCGAAAGGCCTGATAGCCGCTAACCGATTTCAGCACTGCGAGCATGCTGGGGTATGGAGCAGCCGCTTCAACCGACAGGGTGCCTGTCACCGATTGCAGAATACGAACCGTATTCTCCGTACGTTCTAGCAGCCGCCCGCTCTCGATGAAATGCCATTCATTTTGCCGCTGCATGACGGAATGCTCAACACCTTGAAACATCGCCATGCGCTCTTTAATTTGTCTATAAAAAACATGGGGTGAATCTTTCATAATATCGTCCACCTGCTTCTCGCCGAGCCACAAGTAAAATGCATTAAGCACATCCCACATCTCGCTTGGCAGCTTTTCCCTCAGAGTTCGCAAATTATTTCTCGAATGGGCAACACAAGAAAATAAAGAATTCGGGTACCCTCGATCCAAGGTAATAAAGGAAAGCACATCTCTTTCGGTGAAGGCCTCAAATTGCTGCTCATACGCATAACGCGCACCGAGTGCATCAATAAGCCTTGCCCACTTATGCTCCTCGTCCTGAAAGTCTGCAGTTTGTTGAATGTGATAATGCACGTCGATCAACCGAGCGTGGTTCTCCGCCCTTTCCACATAACGGCCTACCCAAAATAAAGCTTCTGCATTACGATTGAGCATAGACATCACCCTTCATCCTTGTCTATTTTTTTAGAGATGTTGTTCAAAAAGTCCCCTTATGATCTTACACTAAGAGAGTACCCAGGTATCCTTGCAGCCTCCGCCTTGAGATGAGTTTACGACCAATGAGCCTTCCTTTAATGCAACTCTAGTCAGTCCACCAGGAATAATATGGGTGCCGTCGCTGCCCACCAGCACAAATGCACGTAAATCGATATGGCGCGGTACCATCTTGCCGTCGAGCATGACAGGTGCACGGGAGAGCTGCATCGTCGGCTGTGCAATGTAACGACCGGGGTCACGTTGGATTTGTTCGGTAAATGCGGCAAGCTCCTGCTCGCTGGCAGAAGGCCCAATCAGCATCCCATAGCCGCCGGACAGCGACGTCTCCTTCACCACCATCTCATGCAGCCGATCAAGCACATAAGCCCTCTCATCAGGACGATCCAGCAAATACGTAGGCACATTGGATAAAATCGGTTCTTCATTTAAATAGTAGCGAATCATATCCGGCACATAAATATAGATCGCCTTGTCATCTGCTATGCCCGTTCCAGGAGCATTGGCAATAGCGATATTACCCGCGCGATAGGCATTCATAATACCAGCGACACCCAGCACGGAATCAGCCTGAAAAGCTAGCGGATCGAGATAATCGTCATCAATACGCCGGTACAGCACATCCACCTGTTGCAAGCCCTTCATGCTGCGAATGTAAATTTTGTGATCAATCGAAACCAGATCACGCCCCTCTACCAGATGAATCCCCATTTGCTGTGCAAGGAAGGTGTGCTCGTAGTAAGCAGAATTAAATTCACCAGGCGTTAATAAGGCAATAACCGGATCCGACTTGTGGGACGGAGCCAAGCTTCGCAAGGAGGACAGAAAATGATTCAGACTGTGCTCGACATCGCGGATTGACGAAGAAAAAGCTAATTCAGGAAACAGCTGGTTCATCACGGAACGGCTTTTGTATAAATAAGAAAAGCCCGAGGGTGAACGTAAATTATCCTCCAGCACGTAATAGCCGCCATCAGCGTTCCGAATCAGATCAATCCCGGATGTGGTGATATATACACCTCCAGGCACATCCACATTCATCATTTCCGGCCGGAAATATCGATTCGTCACGATCATTTTCCTTGGAATGATGCCGTCTGCTATAATCTCCTGCTTATGGTACATATCATAAAGGAACATGTTCAGCGCTTTGACTCTTTGCAGTAGCCCTGCTTCCAGAACGGCCCATTCATCGCTCGGGATAATCCGCGGAATCATATCAAACGGAATCGTTCGTTCGAGCGGAAGTGTTTGCTCTGGCTGATACAGCGTAAATGTGATTCCTTCCTCCAGCATGCGCCGATCCATCGCCTTCTGTCTGGAAGCAAGCTCATCCTCTTTCATACGCGAAAAACAATTAAACGCTTGTGAGTAGTGGGAACGCACTGCAGATTCATGCTGAAACATCTCATCGTAAAAGGATTCCAGCGGATACGGAGTATGGTGAGACCGATTGGCTAGCGTCATGCGATGTCCCGGTTTTGCTCAGCCATGAATTGACCTACAAAACCAGTCCCCCCTCTCAAATTTTTAATAAATGACAGTATAAATAACATATAAAGATAGATTAATCACTAATTTCCGAATATTTAACAGGTTTATACAGTTTATCATACGCTTAGAGCTAAATTATGTCAATATACATAACATTAAATTAACAGATTTTTTACCTTGATTTGTATTACTTTACATGTGCCTTCGCAGAAAAAAAGCATGCCCGCTTATCCCGATTGTCAGGAATAAGCGGCATGCCCGCGTATCTTACACATGTAGCCAATGCTACCCTATTTACGTCGAGTCTCTGTAAGACGAAATTGATTAACCAGCTGCTGGAGGAAATCGGTAATGACCTCCACATAGTTAGAGGTATGGCGAACGTTAACAATATCCATCAACAGCTCCTGTACCTTACCTTCCACCTCTGTCGATATTTTGCGATTTTCCATGCTGACGTTGGCGATTTTCTCCATTAGCCCTACCACTTCATCAACTACCTGTGTTTTTTGCTCATCTTCAGCATTGGCACCACTCAATATTTGCGAAGCCGCCGCAACAAGCTGCGTACCTTCTTGCACTACCAGCGTACCTTCCTCCATCGAGGCAAAGGCTTCCTTCGCATTTTTGTATATGAGCTGAACCGTTTCATTAATCTCCTCTGTAGATTGGCGTGTCCGATCGGCCAGCTTACGAATTTCCCCGGCCACAACCGCGAAGCCCTTGCCATGCTCCCCTACTCGCGCCGCTTCAATAGAAGCATTCAGCGATAGCAGATTGGTTTGGCTGGAAATTTCCTCAATGACCTGCAGAACGCTGCGAATTTGCTGAGTCGTTTCCATGAACGTCACGATAGTTCGGTTCGTTTCCGCTACTTTATTGGAAATTTGCCCCATCTTCTCGCCAATTCGCTCTACTTCCGTATGAGCAACAGTAATTTGCTCAGAGGCTTTGATTTCCAGAGCCCGCAAGGTTCCCTGCATATCCCCGACAACATCCTTGGCAATATCGATATCCTTCAGCTGGCGGCGAATACTTCGAATCATGTCATGAATAATCCCGCTCATACGCTCGGTAGAGCCTTCCGTACTGACGGTCGATTGATGCAATACTTGCTGACTCGACAGCACTTCTGTGGCCGCGCGCTTCACCTGCAGCATGATCCCCTCCAGAGAGTCGATCATGTTATTGATCCACATAGCCAGCTCCTTGGTCTCATCATGCGCAAATTGCCCGTGATCAAGCCGTTGTGTCAGATCACCCTTGCCTTCAGCGTTGATGCGAATAAATTGGCTGATTTTTTGCAAATTATCCACGACTGGACTGGCCGCCTTCTTGTGCAGTGTAGCCATGACGATACAGCCGTACAATAAGTTAAACACAGCCATAATACCAGCAGCTGCGAGCGTCGGCAGCTGTCCAAATAACACGGTTATCAGCACTGTCGACAGAGCTGCATATCCAATAAGCAGCGGAACCTGCAGCCGGATCATTTTCCAGCGAACACTGCGAATCCGGTAAACTTCCTCCAAATCCCCTTCGCACATCATTCCCCACACATCCGGACAATGCGGAAGCTGAAAGGTCACGCCTTTTCCTATGACAGGGATGTGCCTATAATCGGAGTATCCAGGGAACGCCACAAACAAATTGCTGCCATTGGCGATTGTGTTGGCTACGCCGGGATGCAGCTTGCCCGTGGCCGGGTCCGTGAACATTATTTCCAGCTCCGTATGCTCCTTAACTGAAACCGTACCCCAATTCGTTGTAACACCATCCTTCAAATTCTCTCCATGGGTAAATGTGCGATCTTCAAAGCGACTTCGAGACAGCGCTGTACCCGGTGCAATCCGTTTATTCAAACCTGGACGCGCCATAAATATGTAATTATCTCCGGAATCCGGGTAGACATGTCCTGATTCCCGCTGTATCAGGTCGCCGATTACATCATTGGGAACTCTGCCACATAACGCCCCCATCCAAATCCCCCCTTTGATGATGGGGACGATATACAAGAGCGTCATTTTGTCATGGAAAGCAGAGGTGCTTGGACCGATCTCCAAGGTCAACGGATCAGCAAACGGTCCATATAGACATTTACTGCCTGTTTGCGTATATTCAAGACCTGCCGAAATCACGCTGCCCGCACCATATCGGACACCTGTATGTGCAGAATGTGATGAAAATACCACTGTTGCTTGCTCATCCAGCAAAAAGATTTCGGATAAATCCATTGCTCTGCTGCGAGCTGCCGCAAACAGCTTGTCCATCGACAAAGCCCATCGCTCCACAGATTGGGTCCGATCTTCATCTATAAGCTTCATTTGCTCCAGCAGCCGTTCCAGATGAGACCAATATTCGACTGTCCAGCTTGTTAACAGCTCTTTACGCGTGTGAGCTATGCCTTCAAATATATCCTCCACATCCGCTTTTAACTCCCGATTCAATCGATAGGACCACCAGAGCGGCAAACCATTTTTAAATCCCAGCCAATCAAACATAAGCCTCTCCCCCGTCCTTTGAAATCTACGCGACTTAAGTGTTAACAATTATAACACATAGGCTGGATAGATGTGAGACCTATTTCCTATTTTCAACCATTTTTATATGTATTTTCGTGTAATTTGTGAGGTATAATACCGTGATCGGAGTCAAAAAATGCTCAAAACACGTACAATATGCAGAAACATGCAAAAAAAGCACCCTCCCTATACAGGAAGAGTGCTTCTACTATCATTGTAACTTCTAATATCATTGAAAACCTAACGTCGCAAGGAAGGCTTTAAAGCCCTTTAGTCCTGCTTCGTCACGCTTATATACCCCTGCATCCCTCAGCACTGCGGCGAACTTGTCACCTACAGCTGTTTGCAGCACCTGCTTGGCCGTATCTGCAGGCATCGCCGTTCCATGAGTCTCCAGCAATTCACGAATCCAAGCACAGTGCTTATACAGCAAATGCTCTGGATATTCGGTTATCTGTTCATCAAAGGCAAGCTCACCGGTCAATATGTGTTCCAACAGTGCGAGCTCCTCCTGTAGCCGTCCCGGCAGTACTGCGAGTCCCATCACTTCGATTAACCCGATATTTTCTTTTTTGACATGATGAAGCTCCTTGTGAGGATGGAAGATTCCGTCCGGATGCTCGTCACTGGTTCTGTTATTGCGGAGCACCAGGTCAAGCTCATATTCGTTACGCTCATTATTTCGTGCGATAGGCGTCACCGTATTATGGGGAATCGGGTTGTCTTGTTCAGTCTCAGTAAAGGCGATAATGTCATGATTCGGATCGCTGTAACCCTTCCATTCGTTCAGAATTGTATCTGCAAGCTTAAGGAGCAGCAGCTTGTTATGACCCGATATGCGAATCACTGACATTGGCCATTTCACGATTCCGAGCCGCACGTTAGGGTATTCAGGATGGGTGAAGCTGTGCTCGACCGGCGCCTTTTCCATCGCAAACCGATGTCTGCCTCCCTGAAAATGATCATGGTTCAGAATAGAGCCGCCAACGATAGGCAAGTCCGCATTGGAACCAATAAAGTAATGAGGAAATTGATCAATAAAATCGAACAGTCGGTAAAAGGTCGCCATCGACATTTTCATAGGCCGATGCTCTTGATCAAAAATAATGCTGTGCTCATTGTAATACACATATGGCGAGTACTGAAAGTACCAAGGGTCTCCGTCGAGCTTGAGCGGAATCACACGCAAATTTTGACGGGCCGGATGATTCAGCCTTCCGGGATAACCGACATTATCGATACAAAGCAGGCACTTCGGGTAATCACTTTGCGGCACATTTTTGAGCATTGCAATTTCCTTCGGATCCTTCTCCGGTTTTGACAAGTTAATTGTAATTTCCAGATCTCCATATTCGGTTGGCGATAGCCAATATTGATTACGGGCAATACGGTCCACACGAATATAGTTGGAATCGATACATTGTTTGTAAAAAGCGGCTGTTGCCTGCGTGGCGCCATTCAGCTTGGCTGTCTTCCAGAAGGCACTTGCCACCTGCGATTGGCGTGGCATCAGAAAACCCATGATGCGGGCGTCCAGCAGATCGCGCAGCGTTGTGTTGTTATCCGCTATAATTCCGGCAGCAGCAGCATAATCCAGCAGCGGCTCCAGCAGCTCCACGACTTTGGTAGTCGTCGTCGGCTCTACTTCGCCACTGTAAGGCTCATCCAGACGCAGCAGCTCCAGCAGTGAATTACGCGCAGCGTAGCAATCGAGCGGCTCCAGTAGCTCCTCCCTGACAGCAAAGCCCAGCAGCTGCTCCACTGCATAAGCCACCGCTTGAAGATCTTGTTTAGTTCCTTGCTTTACTTGAATCTGTTCTTCCACAGTCTATTTCCTCCTGTTTCTCTATGCCGACTTTATTTCGCGTAGCCGCCAGGATGGTTTTGATGCCAGGTCCATGCTGTTTCTATGATCTGCTTGAGTTGATCGTGCTTCGGCTTCCAACCGAGCTCAGCACGAGCGCGCTCCGATGAGGCTACAAGCGCAGCCGGATCACCGGAACGACGCGCTTCGACAACAGCCGGAATCGGATGACCGGTCACTTCACGAGCAATATCGATGACTTCCTTAACCGAGAACCCTGTACCATTACCGAGATTATATACACTGCTCTCTCCGCCATTGCGCAGCTTTTCTACCGCCAATATGTGGGCGTCAGCCAAGTCTGTTACATGAATATAATCACGGATACACGTACCATCAGAGGTAGCGTAATCATCACCAAATATCGAAATATGTGGACGTTGGCCCAGAGCCACCTGCAAAATAATCGGAATCAGATGTGTCTCCGGCGTGTGGTCCTCGCCAATACGGCCGCTCGCATGAGCACCAGCCGCGTTAAAGTAGCGCAGGGACACAAATTTAATTTGATGAGCTGTGTCAAACCATCGCATCATTTTTTCCATAGCCAGCTTCGTCTCGCCGTACGTATTCGTCGGAAGGGTACGGTCGCTTTCGAGGATAGGTACATTTTCCGGCTCTCCGTAGGTTGCCGCAGTCGAGGAAAAGACGATTTTTTTGACGCCGTATTCGTTCATTTTCTCAAGCAGACATAATGTACCGAATACATTGTTTTGATAATATTTTGCCGGGTTCTGCATGCTTTCGCCCACTAAAGAATGAGCGGCGAAATGGATGACGGCCTCGATCTGATTGTCCCGGAACACAGTGTCCATAAACGCTGCGTCACGAATATCTCCTTCATACAGCTTGCCACCCAAAACCGCTTCCCGGTGTCCCTGCTGCAAATTGTCGACCACGACTACTTCTTCGTTACGTGCAAGCAGCTCGGCTACGGCATGGGATCCGATGTAGCCGGCTCCGCCTGTTACTAATATCGCCATTATAGTTCCTCCTTAAAATTAAGTGAAAAAAATTATCCTATAAGGGCAGATGAATTCGAGCCGCTGTGCGGACGAAGTATGCCTACGATCGCTGTTGTTCATGGATTTCTTGATTGTATAAGATATTTAGAGGGAGAAATCCATGAACAATGGCGAACGCTTCGCTTATCCAGAACAGATCGTCCGCTCCGCTTTTGATTCATCTGCTGCGCAAGTGTTACTACAAAGAAATAACTAACTACGAGTCATCACTCCGTAATTTCTTTTACGCCATCGCCAATCGTACATACGTAGAAATCGGCAATCAAGCCGGTTTTTTCCTTATAATTCTTGCCTACCTGGTCAATAAAGGTATCCACGCTATCCTCATGCACAAGAGAAACTGTACAACCGCCGAAGCCCGCCCCGGTCATTCTTGAACCGAGCACACCTGGCACCTTCAACGCTTCCTCGACCATCGTATCCAGCTCCAGGCCAGTCACTTCATACAGATCGCGAAGCGAATTGTGGGAGCCAATCATCAGCTGCCCAAAGGCTTCCAGATCACCCTTCTCCAGCACTTTCATCGATTCCAGTACACGATGAATTTCTTCAACTACATGCTGCGCACGTCTGCGTACGGTTTCATCGGTAATCAGGTGCTGGTACTCATTAAATTGCTCCAGCGTCAGTTGACCCAGCAGCGTCAGCTGAGGGAACTGGCCTTGCAAATCAGCAACCGCCTGCTCGCATTGAGAGCGCCTTTCGTTATACGCTGAATCGACAAGCCCACGTTTTTTGTTCGTGTTTCCGATAACCAGCTTATAGGCACCACTGTCAAACGGCACATGCTTGTACTCCAACGTATCGCACATTAACAGAATGGCGTGATCCTGCTTACCCATAGCTACGGCAAATTGATCCATAATCCCGCAGTTTACACCCATAAATTGATTTTCCGCTCTCTGGGACAGCAGCGCGATCTTCACTTTATCCGTCGGTTGGCCTTCCAGTGTTAACAAGGCATACGCGGTAACAACCTCAATCGAGGCGGATGAGGATAGGCCAGAGCCATTCGGGATTGCACCGCTATATAAAATATCATAGCCGCCAATCTCAATTCCCTGCTGCTGCAATTGGTCAATAATCCCCTTTGGATAGTTGATCCAGTCGTCTGCCTTGTCGAATACAATACCTTGAATGGAAATATGTTTGTGTTCAGGGAAATTCGTTGACGCAAAACCGAGCTGTCCATCCTGTCTTTTGCGAACCAGCATCGTCGTTCCGAAAGTAAGTGCAGCAGGAAATACGTAACCGCCGTTATAATCCGTATGCTCGCCTATGAGATTAACTCTGCCAGGAGCACGGAATACTCGGATAGCTTCATCGTCTTCACCGAATTTTTCAACAAATATACGTTTCAATGCTTGTAAGTCTGCCATCATTACACCGCCTGTATCATATTGAGTACTTGTTGGTTCACTGCTGTCTGCTACCTCTTTAGTATACGTCTGCGCTTTCTTTTTCACTATGGAGGGATGTTAGTAGGGCATGGAAAAATGTTAGATTATTGCGCGTGTGCTAATGCTTTGGATGAGCAACTATTGTAAAATGAAAATAAAGCAGATATTCTCAGCAGCAGATCGGTACCGACCTGGACGTACTGTGCACATCGACATATCGATCAGAGCCATCCACCCTATCCTATATTGCTGTGTCCTAATCCATGAAGCGAGGGGTAACCAAATGACCAGTCCAATCAAACGTACGGAAAGCTACTATGTTGTTTCCAATCCGCAGCCTTCCGAGCAGGAAAATTTGGCGGTGCTGTTTACTGGCAGCAGTCAAACCAAGCCTGGACATAAGCCAGGACCCAAGGTCGTGGACTATTACCTGCTGCATTACATTCAATCAGGCTGCGGTACCTATACCTGTCAGGGACATACGTACCAGCTTGGACAGGGCGACAGCTTCCTGATTGAGCCCGGCAAGCTGATCAGCTACGTGGCAGATGAAGCAGAGCCTTGGCATTACCGCTGGCTGGCTTTTGAAGGGAGTCAAGCAGCCCCCTTGCTCGAGAGCATTGGGCTATCCTCACAGCAGCCTGTTGTCCATACCGGCGGTAAGCGCCATATCGCGGTGATCTATCATCAAGTACAGGCTGCCTTCCAAGCCAGAGTAGCTCACGCCGGACTGAAGGCGGTTGGGTATCTTCATCTGCTATTGGCCGAATATGCACAGGCACTGCAGCCCAAGCAGCAAAGCGATCTTCATTTAACCGGCAGTGGCGAGCAGATCGCCCAGCAGGCGCTGCACTACTTATCCAGCCAATATGCAGAGCCCATAACGATTGAACTGATGGCAGAGACGCTTGGCTACAATCGCGCTTATTTGTCGACATTGTTCAAGAAGCATACGGGTCTGACACCGGTCACCTTTTTACTGCGGCTGCGAATTGACAAGGCTCGTTTGCTGCTGCGCGAGCGCAAGGAGCTCACTGTCGAGCAGATTGCATCCTCTGTCGGCTTCCAGGACCCGCTCTATTTCTCCAAGCAATTCAAGCGGCTGTATGGGATGTCGCCAACCGATTACCGGGATGCGATGAATCGGCTGTAATCCGCGAAGGCATTGGAACCTGCTCCAAACAGCCTTATCGGCTAGTAGGTCTCATCTGGAGAGAGGGCGCTCGCGGGATCAGCTTCTCTCAGAGGCAGCACCAGGCATATTTGCGCTCCTTGTCCAGGCAGGCTCTCCGCCCAGATGCTGCCCCCATGAAACTCAACGATTTCCTTGGCAATCGCAAGCCCCAGGCCACTGCCGCCTGCCGCAGAATTGCGTGACTTGTCTTTTTTATAAAATCGATCAAATACATAAGGCAAATCATCCTGTGCGATTCCGCTTCCCGTATCCTGAACCATCAGCAGAAGGTCATGCTCATTCTCCTGCAGCAGCAGCTGAATGAGACCTCCGGCCGAGGTGTGCTTAATAGCGTTATGCACCAGATTTGTAAACACCTGGTCCATTCGATTCACATCGAGCATCATCACCCTCGACGATAGTTCTGGCGCATTCGTACTGGTGGACCGGAACTCGAACTGCAAACCCGCGTTATGAACCTCCACGATATAACGTTCACTATAATAAGAAATAAACTGCGCAATAGTCAGCTCCTGCATAAAAAAGTCAATTTGCCGCGCTTCCAGCTTGGACAGCTGGAACAAATCGCCAATCAATCGATTCAAGCCCAGAATCCGACCCAAAATGAGCTTCAAGTATTTGTCCTGCTGCTCGGCTCCAACCACGACACGATCAATCAATGCCTCTACATAGCCTTGAATCAGCGTCATCGGCGTGCCCAGATCATGGGAAATGTTGCTTAAGAGATGGCGGCGTGACGTTTCGAGCCGTGCCAGATCTTCATTCGTCCGGGCCAAGGTGAGATTCGACTGCTCCAGCTCCGCAGTACGCTCCTTAATCCGATATTCCAGCCTCATGTTCAGGTCACGAAGCTCACGGGACAAGGTTTCCACAGAAGCAAATGCCTGAACCGACTTCATGCTGATGACAAAGGAGGCCATAAAAATGACACAGAACAGACCCACCGGTGATACGCCACCGAAATCAATCCATTGATCATACTTAGCTGCATCTATAGCTGCCATGACCATATAGACGATGACACCTGATAAAATAAGGCGAGCACCCTCTCTTTTTGCCGCAAAAGCTCTAATTAAAGTAACGACCAGACAAATGATCACTGCAGCATTCAACCACTGATAGACCATGACCATGGAGGTAAACACATGTGGAGGTGCCAGAAGTGTAGCTGCAGTAAAGATCGCACAGCTGTAGAGGGTAAATTGAACAATAGCTCTGCTGGTTTCCTTACGATATAATGAATAACAGAATACGAGTGCGGCAGCTGTGCTCAAATAAAAGCATACATATTCCAAACGCATGCTCATCACCCAATCCAGACGGGGAAACAGCTTGAACATGGCGCCTTCTCCCACCAGCATCGTGTGAACACCTACCAGCAGACAAAACAAACCCAGATATAAGGGGCTTTTTTCCTTCACACGGATCAAAAATAGACCCAAATTATAAAATCCCATTAAGAGCAGGCTGCCAACCAGCAGCATATCGATTCCCATCAGCCGATCATGACGGGCTACCATTTGTTTGGCTTCACCTAATATGAGCTCGCTCTCAATGCCTCCATACCGATGATCAAAATTCGATACCTGAATCACGATATCCAGCTTATCTGCACCTGCCTGTGGAAAAAGCACAAGCTGCGGGTAATTCACCGGGGTTGAGGCATCCCGATTGACGCCAACCCTTCCGCCATAAGCAACGAATTTCCCATTTATCCACATTCGATAAGCTGTGCGGATCATCGGCAGCTCCACGGCAAGCACGCGGGATGACGGGTTCAGCTGTACCTGAAGGCGGAAAGTAGCATACCCCATTCCCGATATCCGTTCTCCATCCACCTCCTGACCGTTCCATGCTTGTGGAAGCTCGATCCATTGAATCGGACGTTCCTGATCTTGGAGTGCAGCGATCTGGTTAGGATTTAGAAGCTGATCCCAATAAAATTCCCATTGCCCATTTAACGAAGCTACACGGTTGCTGTCAAAATTCCACTCTCGTAAATTTTGTACACCTTGAACAGCCTCCCACCCACTGATATTGCTTGGAGACGATGAAGGCTTATCCACTTCGCAGCCGCTAGTACATAATAAAAGGATGGCACAAAGGACAAGAGTCCATATATAATAAAGATAATATTTAGGAATCCATACCACTTACTTTCCGTAAAATTTGAAATCACAGAAGGGCAGCTACGGTATATACAAGGAGGAGCTAATGGCAGGAGAAAAAATTTTACTCGTCGATGACGAGCCTGAAATCGTTGAGTTGATACAAATGTATCTGGTCAAAGAAGGCTATAAAGTGCAAAGCACACACAATGGTCCAAGCGTATTTGAGTATATGGATCAATTTGCTCCGGACCTGGTTATATTGGATATTTTGCTTCCAGGCATGGATGGTATCGAGATTTGTCGACAGCTCCGCCAGACCAGCAACGTTCCGATTTTATTCATTTCCTGTAAAAAAGAAGATGCTGACATTATTCTTGGTCTCGGCACCGGTGGCGACGATTATATGACCAAGCCCTTCAGTCCCAGCCAGCTGGTAGCCCGTGTCAAAGCCCATCTGCGACGCAAGCAGCTTTCGGATCAGCAAAAAGAGGATTCACAACAGCTAAGCTTTCCCGGCCTCGAAATTGATCTGCTCACCCGCAATGTATGGACAAGCGGGACGCTCGCACCCATATCATCCAAGGAATTTGATCTGCTGGCGCTTCTAGCCAAAAAGCCGAATAAAGTCATCCCGATTGAGCATCTCTACAAAAAAACATGGGGTATGGACAGCAACGGCGATACCCGAACACTGCTTGTACATATCAGCAACCTTCGCAAGAAAATTGAACCCAATCCTGCCGAGCCTACTTACGTTCAAACCGTGCGCGGCGTTGGCTATAAATTCAACAGCAATTTGTAAATGCTGCGGCTATATAAACGATTAGCTCTATACATACCAGAACTGCTTATAGCTGCATACAAATTTATTTTCGGTCATAGGCAATACGCTGCAGCAGTTCATCCATTTCCTGCTTCGTTAGGTCACGCCACTGCCCTACCCCGATCCCTTCAAGTAGGATGTTCATAATCCGAACCCGTTTCAATTTTCTAACCTCATAACCCAACGCCGAGCACATCCGACGAATTTGCCGATTCAAGCCCTGCTTCAATATAATCCGGAAGGTTCTTGTCTCCAACTGGTTTATGGTACAAGGATTCGTCATGGTGCCCAGTATCCTCACGCCACCAGCCATTCCTTGTAAGAACATCGTGCTGATCGGCTTGTCTACTGTCACGATATACTCTTTTTCGTGGTCGTTTTCTGCACGCAAAATTTTATTGACGATATCTCCGTCATTCGTAAGCAGAATCAGGCCCTCTGAATCCTTATCCAACCGACCGATTGGGAAAATCCGTTCCGGGTGCCCGACAAAATCGACGATATTGCCCTTGATATGCAGTTCTGTCGTACATGTAATCCCTACCGGCTTGTTCAAGGCGATATACACAGGCGGCTTCTTGGCAAGCACTGGACGCCCGTCCACACATACCTGATCACCCTCCTGGACCTGACTGCCCAGCTCGGCCAGCTTGCCGTTGATCGTAACACGCTGCTCTTCAACCAGCTTATCTACGGCACGACGCGAGCAAAAGCCTGTTTCACTAATAAATTTATTAATTCTCATCTATGTCACTCCACTTGTTAATAAACTCCATCCATTATACCACGTCCCCCTCTCCGAGCAATAAACTCCTAAGGCTAAGAGATCTTTGACTTGCATCGATTGTGTCCAGCGAAATGAAACGTGCTAAAAAATCGTCGTTGCTGCGAATAACTTAGTAATGGAGCTAACAGCCGTAAAACTATACAGAATTCGACAATGCTTTAAACAGAATGCGGGGGAATACTATGCAATCATTGTCGACACACGAGCAGAAGAAGCCACGGTCTGGCCTTCAACGTTCACGATGGCGGCGAATCAGCTTATGGATCACAGGCTCTATATTATTGGGAGGGCTGCTGTTAACAGGCGCAGGTATGTTATGGGTGAATCAGCTCGATATTAGCAAGCTGGAGCATCCGCTCCCTGAGCCGACACTGATCATGGACCGAAATGCCCAGCCTGCTTCTCAGCTATCCTCATCGCGTATTGAACCCGTGCCATTGAAGCAAATACCGTTAGAGCTGCGTAATGCAGTGATTGCGGTTGAAGACCGACGCTTCTATGAGCATTCCGGTGTTGATCTATGGTCAATTACCCGAGCGCTATGGCGGGACCTGATATCCGGGTCGATGAAGGAGGGCGGCAGCACGCTGACTCAGCAGCTGGCCAAAAATCTGTTCCTGCAATCGGATAAAACGATCAGCCGCAAGCTGAAGGAAGCCGCCTATGCGCTCAAAATCAATATGACCTACAGCAAGGATGAAATCTTGGAACTGTATTTGAATAGCATTTATTTCGGCGAGGGGCGTTGGGGCGTTCAGGGTGCCGCTCAGGAATATTTCGCCAAGCCGGTCAGCCAGCTGAATCTGGTGGAATCGGCTCTGTTGGCGGCACTGCCAAAAGCACCCACAACCTATTCACCTGCCAAAAACAAAGATAAGGCGCTCGAACGCCGCAATCTGGTGCTGCTTCTCATGAAGGAACAGCAATTTATTACGACTGCCACTTACAACCAAGCGATCGTTAAGCCCATTACACTTCAACAGCAAAATGAAGAATCCTTGAAGGGAAAATATCCCTCATATGTGGATTACGTCATCGAAGAGGCCGCTGAGCTGTATGGATTTACAGAAGAACAAGTTCTAACATCGGGCTTGCGGATTTACACGGATCTCGATCCAGTGATCCAGCAAACGACTGAAGAGATTTATGGGCAGCATTCCCTGTTCCCTGAAAGCAGGACAGACCAAATGATACAGAGCGGCGCCGTTATTATGGATCATCGGACAGGCGGCATACGTGCACTGATCGGCACACGCGGACCGCAGGTATACCGCGGCTTCAATCATGCCACCCAGCTGCGCCGCCAGCCAGGCTCGTCCTTCAAGCCGTTGGCCGTATACGGACCTGCCCTCGAACGCGGCTACACCTCGAGCTCCGTCCTGTATGACGGTAAGCTGGATATTGGCGGTTACCGACCACGAGACTGGGACGGACAGACACGCGGACAGGTTACCTTGAAGGAGGCTATTCTACGTTCATGGAACATTCCCGCTGTCTGGCTGCTGAACCAAATCGGTATTGAAGCCGGCTTGGACTTCGTACAAAGGGCAGGCATTCCGCTGACGGCGGCCGACCGCAGCTTAAGCTTGGCCCTCGGCGGCTTGTCCGAGGGCGTATCACCCCTGCAGATGGCGCAGGCCTACGGCGGCATCGCCAATCTCGGCGTGATGCAGAAGGCTCACGCCATCTTGAAAATTACGACCAAGGATGGGCATACCTTGGTCGAGGCCGTGCCACAGTCGGTCGTATTGACGCGGCCGACTGTGGCTTATGACCTGACTTTACTGCTGCAGGAAGCAGTCAAGTCAGGAACCGGTTCGGCCGCCGCGATCGGGCGGCCCGCCGCAGGCAAGACGGGCACCACACAGCTGCCCGACACGCCGGAGTTCAGCGGCATCGGCGCCAATGGCGCCAAGGACGCTTGGTTTGTTGGCTTCACGCCGGAGCTGACAACGGCGATCTGGCTTGGCTATGATCAGACAGACCGCGATCATTATCTGGTCACCTCGGGAGGGGCCGTGCCTGCCGCGCTGTTCAATCGGATCATGAGCAGAGTGCTGCGCGACGCGCCGGTTACTCCTTTTCCGATTCCGGGCGTCTCGCGTAATCCGTCTGCTGAACCGGCATTACGATCACGGTAGATGTCTCCCGAATCGTCAGGACAGCCGTTTCAATCGGCATGGCACTCTCGGTCATTTCATTCATATCCTTTAAACGAACCTGACCTTGGACTGCCTCAGCTTCACCTATCAAAATGACGTACCGGATTCCTTTGGACGCTGCGGAGGTTAGCGACTTTTTCAGCTTACGCCCGCTGGCGTCCACACGTGTACGAATCTCTGCGGAACGCAGCTTCGTGGCTGCTTGCAGGGCAAGAGGTGTTTGCTCACTTCCTATAGGCAGGACGAGCACATAACTGGGTGCGACAGGCATTTCCTTTTCCAGCAGCAACTCCATAATCGATTCCATACCAAAGGAAAGACCTACAGCCGGATAACGAAGATCTTCCCGGCCGACAAGGTGTCCGATAATATCATCATAACGCCCGCCACCACCGAGGCTGGAGCCATACAAACCGGTTTTATCAAAAATCTCATACACTGTGCCTGTATAAAACGATAAGCCCCGTGATAAAAAAGGGTCAAATCTGCAGCTGAGTCCTAATCCGGTCTGATCAATAAGCGCTTGAAGCGCAGCAGCCTCCTCAGCGCCACGACTAGCCCCGAGGTCAAATTGTGCGATTAGCTGCCCCAAGGTGGGGTTATCCATACTGATCAATCCGATGATGTTGCTTGTGACACCGTCATCCAAGCCCTTCGTGCTCAACTCTGCCTGAACGCCTTCTCGACCAATCTTGGCGATTTTATCCAATGTCAGCATCACGGATAATCGTTCATCGCCAGAAGCCACGCCCAAACAAGCCAGCAGCTCACTCAGAAACTGCCGATTGTTCCAGGTAATCACCACATCCATGCCCAATTGCCTAAAAACCGTTGCCGCAAGCTGCATCAGCTCCGCCTCTGCCTCCGGACCCTGAATACCAACTACGTCTGCATCACACTGAATAAACTCTCGCAAGCGCCCTCGTTTAACGGGACCATCCCGGAATACTTTGCCGATCTCATACCTTTTAAAAGGGTATTCAAGTCCTGGGTTCAAAGCGACTACCTTGGCAAATGGAATCGTGAGATCATAGCGGAGTCCCAGCTGCCGATTGCCCTGATCACTCAATTGATACATTTCTTTGAGAATTTCATCGCCTCCCGCATATTTGGATGTTAGCAGCTCCTGCTCATTCAAAACGGGGGTTTCCATGGAATCAAAGTCATACAGCTCAAAGTTGGTTTCAATCACCGACTGCACCTTTTTGCGAAGTGCCTGCTCCGCACCTACATAATCAAACGTTCCTTTTACATTTTGCATACAGAAATCACGTCTCCTTCATTCGTTATGGAAAAGAAAACAAAAAAACGCGCAGGACCTCTGGTCCCGCGCGCCTTGTATGTCGCAGGGAGGCCAACGCGATTAGCGTTAGCCCTCCCTGTTATCGTAACAGGTGTGCTAACGCTGCTTGTGATGATGAAGTTTTGAGATCCGGCATGTATACATAGACATAGGTATTCTCTCCTTCAACGTATTGAGATTGATTATAGCGGAGTCGCTTATTTTATGCAACTGTAAGCAAATAGGTGTGCTGCAATGAATGCAGGAATACCTTTTCTGGCTTCAGCCATTTGTCTGGGGCCAGAAAAAGTGCTCCTGCTCGATTTACCTGGTTTTCTATCCAAGCTATCCTGATGAGCATGTGCTTTGTTTACTGTTTATTGTCCAATTTCTTCATTACATTACCCGCTTGGCTTACTCGGCCAGCACCCACCGCGATACTGGCAGCTGGATCTATATTTTTAATAATCGCCTTCAGCCTCATCACATCCAGGAAATGGACGGTATACATCAGAAATTGGGGAGGTCGCGTGGTTGGCTCCCACATCGGCTTTGCGCCAATCCCTTGAGCCGGGCTTACACTACTTACCTTCAGCTCTACAGGATCATCGAGCTTATGGAAACGGAGCTGGATTGCCCTTTCAATTTCTTCACCGCAGCTGCTCATGATGCATAGTGTTCGGTAAGGAAGCAGCCCATGGTTGCCACGAATCGAGACATGCAGCATTTCAAACGCCAGTATATAGGCAATAATGGAGTACATCGCCTGCTGCCAACCAAATATGAAGCCCGCTGCTGTTAAGATGCTGCAATTCATCATCATGATCACATTTTCCGGGGATAACAATCCACGATGTCTTGCCAAATATCTTTCATTCATTTCAAGGGTATCCAAGGTGCCCCCGTAGCGGACAACCATGCCGATCCCCAGCCCCAAACACACACCTCCACATACCGCAGCCGACAGACTGTTATCCAACAATGCCGGTACAGGATGAAGAAAGATCGAGCTTAGTGAAAGCACGATGATCCCAAGAAGAGTCATGATCGTAAACTCCAATCGGATATGACGGTAAGCCAGAACAATGAATGGCAAATTAAACAGGAACAACAGTAAGCCAATCCGCATTTCCGTCATATGGGACATTAGCGCCGAAATTCCAGTCATGCCGCCAACGACGATTTTATTAGGTATGAGGAAAAGCTCCAGCCCAACAGAGGCCAGAATACCTCCCAGGATCACAATCAGGATATGACTCCCCCGGTGGCGAGATTTCGCCGACTTGCCTCTAGCAGCAAACTGTACCTGGTTGATCGCAGCACGTAACATGTTTAGTTCCTCCTCTTTCACTTTGAAATCCAGGCCATGACAGCCGGTTCCGAGCTAGCGTTTCAGAACATCAATTTACATAGCTTAATCCTGGACTGCCTTGCTGATTTTCTTTTTGGGCCTCTCCTTGAACTTAAATATTTTGTCGAGAAATTTATAGATATGCTTGCTCTCTTTGGACAATAACGGCCCTAAAATCGCCATAATGAGAACGTAAAGTGCGGCGAAGGATTGGAGAACCGGCATTAATCCGCCTGCTTTGGCCAAATTAGCCATGATGATCGAGAATTCTCCACGTCCCATAATCGTGAATCCAATATTCAGCGAGGATTTAACGGATAACCCGGCATTCATCCCAGCCAGCATCCCCGCAGTGAAATTACCAATCAGGGTGATCAGCACCGCGGCAAGCGACAGCCAGCTGGCCCCGCCTAATGCCATAGGATCGATCGTTAATCCGAAGCTGAAGAAGAAAATGGCACCGAAGAAATCCCTGAAGGGCATGATCAGGTGTTCAATCCGTTTGGCATGGTCGGTCTCTGCCATAACAAGGCCAATTAATAGCGCTCCGATGGCTTCAGCGACGTGAATCGTCTCAGAAAAGCCGGCGACCAGAAACAGCATGGAAAAGATCACCAAACCGAACAACTCATTGGACCTAATGTTCAGCACCCGATTCAAAAGCGGAACCGCCTTGCGTCCGACAAACAGGACAAGAAGCATGAAGCCCAGTGCAATTGCAGCAGTCAGCAGTACCCCTCCAAAGCTGGAGGAATTGCTCAGCACC
This sequence comes from Paenibacillus periandrae, assembly GCF_022458865.1. Taxonomy (GTDB): domain Bacteria; phylum Bacillota; class Bacilli; order Paenibacillales; family NBRC-103111; genus Paenibacillus_S; species Paenibacillus_S periandrae. The sequence goes on from NZ_JAJNMU010000005.1 coordinate 79,400, forward strand.
AGACCTGACAGGATGGAAATGTAGACGGCAAGGAATACATCCTCGAACATCGTAATGCCCAGTACCATCTCCGTCTCAGGGTTAGCGGTCCGCTTCAGATCAACCAGTACCTTGGCCACAATCGCGCTCGACGAAATCGTCGTAATCCCGGCTATGACAAGCACCTCGGCCCACGGGTATCCAGCAATCCAACCGAGCATCAGGCCTAACATAAAATTGATCCCGATATAAATCGATCCGCCCTTCACAATCGATTTTCCAGATTTGATCAGACGCCCCACTGAAAACTCAAGGCCCAGATAAAAGAGCAGAAACAGCACGCCAATCCGGCCCATGAATTCAATTAACGGTGTGCTTTGAATAAAGCGGAAGTCAAAATGCCACAGCTCCAGCGCATGGGGGCCCACCGCCATCCCGATCAGAATGTAAAAGGGGATAACCGAAAAGCGCAAACGGGCTGATAATAGACCAGCCATCGCTATGAGTGCAATCGCAAGACCTACCTCGAGTATCATATGATCCATATATCAACCACTTCCATTCAATAAAATTTGTTTGATCAATCTTTGCTGCTGTCTTTCTCCGACCACCACAAGCGTAGCTTCATTCTGAATAACGAGCTCTGGACCCGGGCTTACGTGTTTCGTATGATTTTTCTCAATGACTGCAATAATCATTGCACCTGATTTTTGGCGCACATCCAGGCCTCCAATAGATTGGCCAATACTTTTGTAATGAGATTCGATTTTGTACCATTCAATTATCAGCTCGTCAAACGCCATTTCAACCGTCTCCAGCATTTTTGGGATATACGTCATACCTCCTACAATAGCGGCGACTTGCCTGGCTTCGTCATCATCTAACGTGATTGTGGAAATCGTTTCATCGGGATCATCGTGTTCAAAATGATACATTTCCCGTCTGCCGTCATCATGAATAATAATGACCAGCTTTTCCCCACCACGTGTATGGATTTCAAATTTTCTACCTATCCCTGGTAAATTGGATTCTTTAACGTTCATGCTTGAATAACCTCCTGTTTTTCATACCTGTTGATACACAAACCAAATAACCTCCGAGAAACCTTTCTTTTTTCGGAATACCTGAACTTCATTCATTTTTAGCAATAGCAAATAGAGCTCGGAAATATAGAACGTACGTTCTTATTTAAGCGTGACAAATACACTATGCACAAAGGTGAAATTTTCAGACGGCAAGTGAGGTATTTACTGACACGAAAGTGGAGGTGAATCTAATGGGGGTCATAAACAAACGTTTCAGTAATATAAAAATACAGGGTTTAAAGTTCAAGCGGGGTAAAGGAATACGATTTAAAATAAGGTGAAGAACAACAAATAAAATCGGGAGGGATTGCGATGTAACCATAAGCTTATGCAAAAGCGAAGAATGCTTTCGGGTGGCCAACTTGGGTTTATTTCCCTGATTGGCAGCTGCGGTTTCGGGAATGGACTCATACGTTGTATATTCTTCATGCAGACTTGTTGGAGGGGACAGCATCAATGCAATAGCCAATACTATATATCTCAATAATCGTGCTGCTCTATAAACATTGATCATCATATCCCCCCTTAAATTTATATACTGTTACAATTCCGATTACTATTAGTGTACCATATTTCGCTGATGATCTCAAACCGCTGACAGAAAAAATAACTGACCAAAGGCCGATACTTGTCCCATTGTATATATTCTTGAACAGCGGTTGTATAGCATGTTGTTCAGCAATTATGTATATTTAAATGCAAGAAAAAGGGCGGAATTCCGCCCTTGTCCTTTTCATGTTATTCCTGCGTTTTTGCTTCAACGGGAGTGCGGTTTCCGTGTCCCTTCTCCATTTGCGCTTTAAGCTCATCTACAGTTATGCCTTTCTCTGCTGCCAGTTTTTCCAGCTTCGCCTGACGCTCCTGCTCGATTTGAGCTTTCAGCTCATCAACAGTAATACCTTTCTCTGCAGCCTGCTTTTCCAGCTGTGCCTGGCGCTCCTGCTCGAATTGTGCCTTCAAGGCTTCGACGGTTATTCCTTTATCAGCCGCTAGCTTCTCTAAATTCTGGCCGCCTCCAAATCCGCCTTTGCCTCCGTCCTTATTACCGCCTCTGGTCCCACGCTCTTGCTCCAGCTGTGCTTTCAATTCATCCACCGTGATGCCTTTTTCAGCTGCTTGCTTTTCCAGCTTCGTCTGACGCTCCTGCTCGAATTGTGCCTTCAAGGCTTCGACCGTAATGCCTTTTTCAGCTGCTAGCTTCTCCAGATCCTGACCGCCAAAACCACCAGGGAATCCACCTTTATTATCGCCTCTGGCAGCACGCTCCTGCTCCTGCTGAGCCTTAAGCTCATCCACCGTGATGCCTTTTTCTGCCGCCAGCTTTTCCAGCTTCGTCTGACGCTCCTGCTCGAATTGTGCCTTCAAGGCTTCGACCGTAATGCCTTTTTCAGCTGCCAGCTTCTCCAGATCCTGACCGCCACCAAAGCCATCAGGGAATCCGCCTTTGCCTCCGTCTTTATTACCGCCTCTGGTTCCACGCTCCTGCTCCAGCTGTGCTTTCAGTTCATCGACAGTAATGCCTTTTTCAGCTGCTTGCTTTTCCAGCTTGGCCTGACGCTCCTGCTCCAATTGTGTCTTCAAGGCTTCAACCGTGATCCCTTTCTCTGCCGCCTGCTTCTCCAAGCTTGCGCCACCTCGGAACCCGCCTTTACCGACATCATCTTTGTTTACTGTATAGGGCTTGGCTACTCCCGGATTCGGATTCGTTGTAGTAAGGTCAGCGGCAAAAGCCGATCCCATTGCGCTCAATGCCAGCATAGCTCCAAGTGTGGTTGCAACCAATTTTTTGTTAAGTTTCATCGTATATTCCTCCATAAGTTTGTATTTGTTGTTTACAAGATCATCTTACCGCGCCTACCTGAATTCACCCTGAGTGAAAACTGTGAGTATCCTGAAATTGCATAAAATGAATATAATCGTTTTGTCCCATATGAAAAGCCCCCAATCGCACATCGCAGAAACTGCGCAGGATTGGAGGCGTTGTATGACCGCTTATTGTTATCTAATCTCGTTCAAAGTGCTTACCATGATCTTTGCCTTTATTAAAATCCTTACCTTTCGCTTTATCTTTATCCTTAAATTTTTCGTTATCTTTATTCTTTTCGTTGTCCTTGTCGTCCTCTTTATCCTGGTTCGAAAGGATTGGCTTCGACTTGTCAGCAGCAGAGCTTTGCTTCCACTTCACATCCAGCTTCCAATCCACCTTGTCATCCTTCACCTGAAACTGCTCGGCAATTTTTTTCTTCAAAAGCGCTTCAAAAGCTGGCTGCTGCTGCGGCAGTCCTTTGACTAGCTGTTGTATAAACGCCTCCGCCGAAGTACCCGTCAAATGTATGCCTGAAAGATCCTTGCCCTGGATAATAACATCGTTTGCTTTTGCAGACGGATCTCCACCCTGACGTTTAACTCGGAGAATCAAATCGCGACTTTTCCATTCGATTGATAGTTTGTCCAGATAAGCTTCATTGCCCTTCGACGTTACCGCAGCATTAGCTGCCCCTGGCGTCGCTGCCACGCCCGACGGTGTCGGACTCCCGCTTGCCGCACCTGCCGCTGGGGACGATGCCCCACTACTCGAATCCGGCTTGAAAGCTGCGTCTGGGGGCACAGTCGATTCAGCAGCAGGCGGAGGTGCCACACCCGCATTCCCATCTGCCCCCGTCCCAGCACCAACTGTTCCTGCAGATGGCTGCGAGGCTGCAAATTGAGGTGAGGTTGCTTTGATATACGCCGCCTGCTCCTTTGCATTCAATATGATTTCTAGCCCATCGCCGGCCTGAAGCTGCTCTGGTGCTGACTTTTCCATATTCCGATATACCCAGACCGTGGATGATAACGGATATACTGACTCATTTCCCCCTGCAGTGACTACCAGCTTTTTGCCCCCAGGCTCCAACCGAACAAAGCTGCCCTTCGTTTCTTGTGATACCTCTGCCGATACCTCTTGTCCGCCCCAAGCCGTGAATCCATAAATGACCAGTGTTATGCCTAAACAGGCAGCTAAGACCCATGCTAGTTTTCTCATCGTTATCCTCCTTAGGAGTGTCGCATCATTTTACGACGTAAGCTTCATCTTGTATCCCCTGTTAAGGTGTACTATAAGATTCGCAGCGCGATGGGAAATTAAGGGCCAAAACTTAGACAAAACGCTCGGTTGTTCAGCAGCGGGTCCCTAATCTACAGCTTCCCAGCGGTGGGCAAAAGCTTGCAGCTTGGGGTGTAGGGACTCCGATGAAGCGAGCTTGAAATCGATGCAGAGCCGCAGCCTTTTAATCCAGAATTCAAAGCTATCAAAGCTCGCTGCCGTATTCGCCATGTCCACCGTCATATACACAAAGTAAGGTCCCGCATACTTCTCTTCCAAAAATCGGAAGGCCGTGTCCATCGGAGTGTATTTTTTGCGGCGCCCCTCCCAGCGATCAATCGCCGTATCAACGGGCAGCTCCATATGATCCAGAAGCTCCTCCAGCTCATCTGCCCTACGGTAAAAGGGTGCAGCCCCCGGTTCGCCCATACGTCGCAAGGTTTCTTCATGCAGCGGATAGAATACCAGCTTTTTCATTTCTATTCGTGACGCCAAGCTTACAATTCGCACAAGCTGTTGAGTGCCACAATCTGCAAAGCTATCGTATACCCACATGGTCCCTCGTGGACCTTGCCGCTCCTTCTCTGGCTCATACCCGAATGGCACGATACTTGGCTGTTTGACCATCATGACTCCTCCTGAGCGTGTTCCCTTCAAGGAACGATTATTCATAAGCATTCGTTCAAGAAAAAAAACCGTGTAATGAAGCTTATATCTTAAGCATCCCCCAATCTACGCCAATCCACCAGCTTGTCCTGCAAAGACATGGCTCTGGCCGGACTTGATGAGGGTAAAGTATCATACTTTATGTTGGTGCCGATCTCTCGCTTCAACAGCTGTGGGAGCACCTGCTTGCGATATAGCTGCTCAGCCGTCTTGCCATTAAAGAACACCCACTCTATGGTCGGGTATTCGTTCAGCAGCAGGACAAAATCATTGGCCTCCGGCTTCCGTATATCCGCATCAAGACTGCCCTCCCGCTCACAGCCCGCCAGAACATCCCACAGTCCTACACCCTGCTCCAGCGCAAAATCCAACCGATCCCTGTATGCAGCTGCTGCCGGTCTGCCCCCACCCCAAATGGCGTAGAGCAGCGGCCAAAAGTGATTGCGAGGATGCCCATAATACTCCTGCTTGCTCAAGGATACTTCACCTGGCATCGAGCCCAGTATCAGTGTGCGACTCGATGCATGAATTACTGGCGGCAGCCCCTGCAGCCGATACTCCGCATGACCTGCAGTTTCCATGCTATGACCTCCTTACTTTGATCGCTATGAGCTGTACGGCACCGACAGGCGCCTACTGCATCTGGCTTTTTTAAGCTTCCAGCTCTTTGATCCGCGCCCGCTTCATCGGCCAATTAAGCAGCACAATTCCGCCAATAAACATCCCGGCTCCGCTCAAAATATACAATGTAATCCGATCGTGGAAAAATAAATAGGACCATGCAATCGTAAATAGTATACTGCTATTGCTTACAAGGATAGCGATAGTAAAGCTCACCCTTTTCAAGGCCTGTGCAAACCAGTTAAAGCTTAAGCCTGTGATTAAGCCTAAACCGATCAATGCTATGATCCCCCAACCGTTAACCGGTCCCGTCATATGCGCTTGAAAAGGCAGCGGTAACGCCATGAGCACAGAACACCAGAAAAAGACGGAAAAATTCATTTTTCCTGTATCCATGGACTGGATCAGCATCTTTTGACTGAGCACATGCAAGGCGCTTCCGACGGCTGATAGCATGTACAATACCGTGACCAGTCCGTTACTTGTCAGCACCTCGCCTATCGGCAAGCCATTCCAGCTAATCGTCACCACCCCGGCTACACATAAGCCTGCAGCCATCCAACCGCGCCCGGACACGTATTCCTTGAACACCAAGGCCGATATGATTAGCAGCAGCACTGTTTGCAGTGGACCAACCAATATATTGCCGTAAGAGGAACCCATCGATAATGCCATATTTTCAAAAAAATAATTGCAGCATTTGCCGATAACGCCTATCCAAATCCATTTCATTCCGATATCCAGACTAAGCCTGCGATGTCTCAGCAGCAGCCATATCCCCAAAAAGACAATCCCAATCCCGAAGCGGGCAAACGTAATCGTCGTGCTGTCTACCATCGAAGCTGCTGTTTTTACCAAAATCCCTACAAAACTCCATGACAGTGTAGCCAATATAAGCAGAAAATACCCCATGATGACATCCGATCCTTTAATATTTAACTACAAGCCCCATCCCATGAGGCTTATATATTGTAGCATAGCTGTATTTGAGGTTAAACGGCTTCGTCATCTTTGGTTTTCAAAAAAATTTCAAAAAATTCATAAATGGAGTGATCCAAATCCCGACTTTATACGAATACCAATCAAAGCCAGCATGAGCAACGCGACCAACGGGGGGAAGATATGAATAAATATTACATCGTTTATCGAAAAAAAATTTTAGCGGGACCCTTAAGCAAGGAAGATGCCATCAACAAGCTATTTGAAATGAGCGCAACCTTTAAAGGTCTGAGGGTCCGTTCCTTTTTTGGAAAAAACCAGCCATTGTCGCAAACAGAGGACTCGATGGTGGATGTCACAGACGAGCTTCTAAACCGTATGGAATAGACTACAACCATCGAAAACAAGGATATAGAAACAAAAAACAACCCCCCTGATGACCGACAGCGCACTTGGTGTGCCGCTTGCCTGATCATCAGGGGGATTTCTGTTTATTCGACTCGCCGCCGCTTATCCGTGGATCAATGATTCCGCTCCATCAATATAAATCTCGGTACCGGTAATATGTGAGGAGTCGTGGGATGCCAGGAACAACGCCAGCTGCGCTACTTGCTCGGCTGACCCCGATTTATGGGCTAAGGGCTGGTCGCCTTCGGGATATTGCACAGGAATTTGGACTTCCTTTAGTTCCGGCTTTTTAAATGTATTATCGTCAATCGAAGTTTCAATGGCACCCGGGCAGATGGCGTTGACACGGATTTTATAACGCGCCAGCTCCAATGCAGCCATTTTCATAAAAGCTACCTGTCCCGCCTTACTGGAAGCATAAGCGCTGAATCCAATATTCGAAAATACACGATTACCATTGATCGAACTGTTAATCAGAATACTGCCGCCGCTTTCTTTCAAATAAGGTATCGCATATTTGACAGTCAGAAATGTACCTCTGAGATTGATATCGATGGTTTGCTGCCAATCCTCAACCTCCATATGCTCAATCGAAGTCATAGCGCCGTTAATTCCCGCGTTCGCAAACACAATATCCAAACGACCGTACGTATGCAAAGCCTCCTTATAGGACGCCTCAACATTGTTGGCCTGGGACACATCCGTATGTATAACGGCAGCTTCACCGCCTGCCGCTATGATCTCATCACGGACTTTATTGGCGTTGTCCAACGTGCGATCGAACAGGCATATTTTGGCACCATGACGTGCCATCAATAAGGCACTGCCCTTACCGATCCCGGATCCGCCTCCCGTTATTACAGCTACCTTGCCCTGCAGCCTCTGCTGTATGCTTTGCTCTAGTGCGTCGTTCGCATTCATCATGCACAAATCCCTCCACTATTAGGTTTGTTGAATGTTAAGAACCGTTGAAGGGGCGAACGCACTCCCTTCGATAACGGCATGTGGTGCAATGACTTCGATTTTACCTATACTGCCTTCGATTCGAGTCCCATCCTTGATAATGGCTCCTTCTCCAATAATAGCATAAGCTATATGGACATCACGGCCTATTTTCACATTAGGCATTAGCACGCTATTCGCGACCACACTGCTTTCAGCCACCTGGACGCCATAGAACACGACTGTGCGCTGTACGTCGCCAAGCACCGCATTGTTCCAATGGGAAAGTGAGGAATCGTGCTCGTCTGTCCGTGATATCGGAGAACGTCCGCTTCCCATATATTGGTCGCGGCTGTAGGTCTGCCATGCATGAGGATCAGGCTCGAGATGCGGCTCCATATCCTGCTCCAATAGATCCATGTGGGCTTCCCACAAACTATCTACCGTACCCACGTCACGCCAATAGCCTTCAAAAGGATAGGCATATAACTTGCCTCCCAGACGAAGCATATGCGGAATAATATCCTTGCCAAAATCATGACTCGACTTCGGATTTTCCGAATCCTCAATAAGCATCTTTCGCAAATACGACCATTTGAATATATAAATACCCATCGAAGCAAGAGTGCTCTGAGGCTTGGTCGGCTTCTCAACAAAATTCACGATACGCTTACTCTCATCTACCCCGACGATACCGAAGCGATGGGCTTCAGCGAGAGGCACCTCCATGACCGACACCGTAGCATCAGCCCCACTAGCAATATGGACGTCTCTTAGCTTGCGATAATCCATCGAATAAATATGGTCGCCGGATAAAATCAATACATCGTCCGGGTTGTGATCGTCGATAAAGCTCAGGTTTTTGTAAATAGCATCGGCTGTTCCCAGATAACCGCACGGGTCCTCCGGAGACGCCGCCAGCAAAGAAACACCATCCGCATCGGAGCCGTATAAGCCCCAAGGCTCGCCACCGCCTATATGCGTATGCAGTGATTCGGACGCATATTGCGTTAGAACCCCAACGGTATGAATGCCGGAATTGGCACAGTTGCTTAAAGGGAAATCGATAATGCGATATTCACCCCCAAAGGGAACGGCAGGCTTAGCCAAATTATTCGTCAAAGGAGAAAGTCTGCGCCCTTCACCTCCTGCAAGAAGCATGGCAATGCAATCTTTTTTAGACATCAATAATCCCTCCCTGTCATAGGTTGTATGTTCTATTAAACGCTCCTGCGCCTAATTGAAACCGCCGACAGCCTTAAACCGACTTGTTATTCATAGCGAAAAACGAATAGACGATTGATCCTGAGCAAGACAATTTTCACCACCATGTAAACCGGAATTGCTAGTAGCATACCCAGAATACCTGCCAAATTCTCACCAACCAGCAGTAATAATACAATCGTCAACGGATGCACATCCATCCGTTTCCCAAATACATGTGGAGCCAGCAGTGTATCGTCCAGCTGTTGGGCGACAATAATGAGCAGAGCTACCCACATCATCATCGGATACGATTGCGTAAAGGCCACGATCAATGCAGGTACCGCGCCAATAATCGGGCCAATGAACGGAATCAGATTGGTGACAGCCACGATGATTGCGAGAAGCAGCGGATACGGCAGTCCTATGACCAGAAAGCCCACATAAATCACAGCACCGAGACAGACACTGATAATAATACGCCCCATAATATAACCGCTCAGCACGCCGTCGATTTCCTCAAGCGTTTCCCGAGCTACATGTGTATACCCCTTGGGCAGCATGGCTATTACGTTCTCCATCGCTTTGTGTCCACCAATCAACAAATAATACAAAATAATCGGAATCGTTGTTATCAGCAGTAAAATGCTGGTCATAAAGCTCATCATATTGCTTAAATAGTTAGTTGCATACGTAATCGCATTGTTGACATATTCCGCAATTTTGGTAGAGAGATCGCCATGATCTTTTGTGAAGTAAGCGGCAAGCAGCCGATTTTGCTGCAGTTTTTCAATCTGCGCTTTGGTGCTCTCGACCAATTCAGGCACATTCATAATAAAATTTTGGATCTGGGCTTGCAGCATCGGGCCGAATGCAACAACAAACAGCACGGTCAGGCTCGTAATGACAAAATAAATCAACAAGGTGCCTACCGCGCGATTAATGCCTTTTTTCTCCAAAAAGTTAACGAGCGGCCGGATCATATAGTACAAAAATCCCGAGATCAAAATCGGCACAAACAAAGTTTGGAACATCATCAGCAGCGGACTAAACAGATAACCGACCCGATCCATCAAATTAAAGATGATTAAAACCAGAATAATACCGATACACAACCGAAAAAATTTATTTTGCAGCATGATGACCACTCCCGTGCAGTTGTTAAAAAAAGTAACCGATCCTACTGTCAGCATTACTGCAGGGAGCGATATAAAATTCGGTAGCCGAATTCCTCAAGCTGAATAAACATCCGCCCATCCTTTGTCCGCACAGGCTCGCCCGTCAGCCCATCAACCCAATCGTTCGTTTCCATCGGGTGACTCAATATCGTCTTGTCTCCTGTATTGTTCATCCATACCGTAAAATGCACCCGATGGTTTAAGCGTTCATAAATAATGCGACGATCACCATGCTCCGCTCTCAAAAACCGGAAGCTTCCGGATACGAGCACCTCATGCTTACGGCGCAGCGCAATCAGCAGCTTATAAAAGTCGAACAGCTCGCGATCCTGCTTGGCCTCATCCCATTCCATACATTTGCGGCAATCCGGATCCTCTCCGCCAGTTAGTCCAATCTCATCTCCATAAAAAATGCACGGTGTCCCCATAAATGTCAGCAAAAATACGACGCACAGCTTTAATCTTCGCTTATTGAATCCGACACGGTCCATCACCCGAGGGGTATCGTGGCTGCACAGTAAATTGAAAATCACCTCGTTTGTCTGCTGCGGGTAACGAATCAACAGTCCGCTGATACTGGTTGCGAAGTCAAAACCATCCATTCGCGAATCAGAGAAAAATTCCAGCAGCTTATTGGAAAACGGATAATTCATCACCGAATCAAATTGGTCGCCGAGCAGCCATTTCAGAGAATCGTTCCACACCTCGCCAACAATATAGGCGTTCGGATTAGCAGCCTTCACGACATCACGAAACTCCCTCCAAAAATAATGGTCGATTTCATTCGCCACATCCAGACGCCATCCGTCGATACCGACCTCCTTGACCCAATATTCAGCGACCTCCAGCAAATACTTTTTTACAGCAGGATTGGACGTATTCAGCTTAGGCATATGTCCATAAAAGCCGAATGTGTCATAGCTCGGAATGCCGTCCTTTGTAGCAAGCGGATAGCTGTTAATGTGAAACCAGCTGGCATATTGCGATTTCATCCCTTTTTTCAATACATCCTGAAAAGGAGGGAACTGTTCACTGCAGTGATTGAACACGGCGTCCAGCATGACCTTGATCCCTTTAAGGTGGCAGGCTTGGACCAGCTCACGGAGCAGCGCATTGGTTCCAAAATGGGGGTCTACCTTTTTGTAATCCACAATATCGTATTTATGATTAGAGGGCGCTTCAAATACAGGCGTCAAATACAGTGCTGTAATACCCAAATCCTGCAAATAATCGAGATGGTCCATGATTCCCTGAAGATCACCGCCAAATGAGTTCTCATAAGTCGGTTTACCCCCCCACCGTTCGGTGTGAGCCGGATTAATCGATGGGTTTCCGTTTGCAAATCGCTCCGGAAAGATCTGATAAAATACTGCTCTCTTCGCCCATTCCGGAACGGTATGCAGGTCGATTTCATGGATATAGGGGATATCATAGTAGCCTCCGGTCGGCATAGGCCTGTAGCTCAATACACCATTTTCCGTCAGCCACACCGTCTCAGACCCCGCCCGGATGCGAAAACAATAGGAAACGCGCTTGTTATAAGGCTTGATACTAGCCTCCCAGTAATCAAACATTTTGTCTGCCCCCGTTTTCTTAAGGGGATATTCCCGATAAAACCGGTTCCAGTTATACTTATCGCCCGTCTCCGCTGTCACTTCCTCCACATCATCCCGTTTCGTTCGAACTCGAACGTGGATGGTATCCTTGTCATAAGCGTAGGCCCAGTTATTTTGGGCAATGTGGTAAAAGCCTTCAAGCAGCATCCAACCATCTCCCCATTTTCCCCATTAGCTTGCAGCTATGCATTTACCTTCTCCTTAACCATTTCGGAATTCGCTTAAACAAGCGGCTTTTTCTGACATGGGGACAAGAGGAAGGATGGAAATATGAGTTCATTTAACGTTATCGAAATATTTTGGGCGACAATTATAAAATCTGGTAAAATAATAATCATGAATATGGTTGTGAAGCACACGCCGCTTATCAGGTCAGCATTGGCTGCTTGAAAAGCGGTTTTTATTTTGGGTATTGAATAGAACCAATAGGGAAAGGGGCCGAAAGCTATGAATCCGGATTTTATCGAAGCTTACCATGCTTTTTTGAGAGAACATGCGGGATCCCGACAGGGTGAAAGATTACGTCGACTTACTGAAGGACATGGATTCGCAGAGAAACTTTTTGTCGAGCAGGTTTGGTGGCCTGCATTTGGTAATTTTGATAACCTTCATCCCGAATATGAAATCAGTGATTTTCGCGATGGTTCCCGTTTCCTAGACTTTGCACTGCTTCGCAATAGCGTTCGTCTAGCTATTGAAATTGATGGGTTTGGCCCCCATTCGCAAAAAATAAGCCGTTCCCAATTTTCTGATCAGTGGATGCGTCAAAATCATCTGATTATCGACGGCTGGAAGGTATTGCGATTTTCTTATGATGATGTCAAGGATCGACCACGAATGTGTGAGCAACTGATCCAGCAATTTATGGGTAAGTGGTTTGGGCTCAAGCCTGTGTACCACAAACGCATTTCCAGTGAAGAAAAGGAAATTATTCGGCTGGCAGTGCGCCTTCATCGTTTGCTTACACCTAAAGATGTATGTATAGAGCTCGATATCGAACAACAAAAAGCAAGAAAACTATTGCACGGACTTATAGAAAAGGGGCTGCTGCTGCCGGGTGGAATGGGACGTAAACGGATTGCCTGCTATCAACTGTCAAAGACTTTACATATGGAGGAGTTGGGCTTATAAACTCATGAATGCTGAGGATGAAGCTCTTGTGATTGAAAGTCTCTAAAGCTAGTGTTTTGGTACGATGTTTTTCATCATTAGACAGGTCTATTTGCTGCTTCGAGTGACTAATACGATGTTTTTCATCGCAACAGCCCTGTAAATCGGAGTTTTGCTACTTTTTAATGCTTGATACGATGTTTTTCATCTTTAGAAATATCTATTTGCTGCTTTGAGTGACTAATACGATGTTTTTCATCGTTAAAGGTTCAAAACATGAAACAAGAGGACATGACGATGTTTGACATCGTTATATCCTCTTTGCTGGAAACAAATATCACTTCATTTACGCTTCTACCAATGCTTATCGCTATTTATTCCAACTTACACTTTGAATCGATCCGCTGTCCCTTTCAGCTGACCAGCAGCCTCCATAAGTGTTACGGAACGGTCGCTCGTTTCTTCTGAATCCTTCAATTGATGTACGGACGCATCCGCAAGCTGCTGCGCCTGATCTGCTGCCGATCCTGCAATACGCGCTATTTCTTCGATCCCAGCCGTAACTTCCTCCGTGCCCGCCGACATCTGCTCGGCCGCCGCTGATACTTCCTCCATCTGCGTCGATACCAGGTGCACCGAATTCAGCATGCGCAACAATGCCTGCTGCAGCTGCCTAACCTCGTTAACACCGTCCTCAACGTCCGCTCCACCCCGCTGCATCGCTTGTACGGCTGCTGTCATCGAGGCCTGGATATCCGTGATACGTTCGTTAATTTGCTGTGCAGATGCTTCCGATTGATCCGCCAGCTTTCTAACCTCACTGGCTACAACTGCAAAGCCCTTGCCCTGCTCACCTGCCCTCGCCGCTTCGATAGCCGCATTTAGCGCCAGTAAACCGGTCTGTGAAGCGATCCCGGAGATGACCTGCGCCATGCCTCCCACCGCCTGCATATCTTGCTCCAGCTTTTCAATCGAAAAGCCCACTTCCTGCGCGGATTGGCTCAAAGTCATCATCTGGTTGACGGCTTGCTCGGCCGCGCGGCTGCCCTGCTCCGCTTCTCGTACCAATTCCTGCGTCGCCTCCGTCACATCGGCCGAAGCCTCGGCAATACGCTGGATCCCGATAGCCATCTCTTCCATCGCACGAGCGCTGTCCTCCGCACTGGTCGCTTGATGCCCAGCACCCATTGTGAGCTCCTGGACTGTCTGAGACATTAGCTGTGCATTGGTGTTCGAGCGTTCGGCACTGCTCGTCAAGTCACTGGAGATCGTGCCGACCTGGTTAGACATCCTGCCTATCGTTCTCATCATCATCTGCAAATGAAAAATAAAGCGGTTAATTTCCTCAGCCAGCCTGTCCATTTCATCTTTACCACGAACCGGAATGCGATAGGTCAAATCCGCCTCCTGGGAGTTCAGATTGATCGCAGCCCGTAGCATAAACTTTAACTTCCGGGATACGATGGCTCCCGATAAGATGAATAATAGGATCAATACGCCTATGTATAATGCTGCCAGCTCGAGCCCTGATTTTAAACGCTGCTTGTTAATAAATGCGTCAGAGCCTTCCTTGGATAAGTCAACACGAACCGCTCCCCAGTGCTTGCCGTCAATGGTTAACGGATAAGCCAGGTCCCATCGTTCAAAAACCTTCTGTTCGACGACCTGCGAATATTTTTGCAGCAGCGGTTTGGTTGTATCTTGATAGGAAGCCGCCGAGTAGCCGACAATATCGTTGAATACGCGATTGCCCCGATATTTTTGACTTGTAAGTCCTGTAGCTCCCCATGCATCCTTAGAATCCTCACCTGTAAGACTCAGCTTCGTATTATGAGTCGCCACATAGCCATTAAAGTCGGGATTGGCTGAATAGGCTATCGGTACCACAAAAACCACACTTTCATCGACCAAAAAGCCATCGATAACCCGCTTCCAATGATCATCTGTATATTCATCGTATGCGCTTGTATACTTAAGCTCATATTGAGCGAGCGGAATCATCCGTCCGTCAAAAAGCTTTTGCTTCACGTCGCCGTAGGCGGGATCCTTGGAGCGCTTCTCAGCTTCCTTTTGACTTTCCGGCACGACCTGAAGCTTGTCATTAAACAAATTTTTCTTCAATTCCTCGCCAGTGAGCTTTTTGCCGCTTTTTAAAATTACCCCGTCCCTGATATCATCCTCAGCAATACTTTGCAATGCTTTGGAGAGAGAAATCACCATGGCGCTCCCTTTTTCAAAAAGCTGTGCTTCTGAATCGACACGAATCTTATTCCACTCATAAGCATAAATAGCCCCAATCAATATAAGCAGAATCACACCTGTAAATAACATAAATCGTGCAGTTAATGAATGAGTCCACTTGAGCACAGTAACACCTCCACAATGAGCTATAATATTTAATATTATACAATGATATATGCTAAAAGACCTAATACAAGGAATAACTATGTGTTTTTTAGATGAACATTCGACAAATTATTTTTTAATGGACATAGAGTCACACTTCAAACATTGCAAAAAGAGACTCCTTACATAACTAGAGCCTCTTTGTCTTATATTTTCAAATACGCGTTCCTATAGGATTGGCTATAAGCTACTCCCCAATTATACCTGAGACAGCTAACAACGGCTGCAGCTCCTTGCTCATCGCTTTTTCCAGATAAGGCTCTGCGCTTAGCAGGCTGCGAAATTCCATATAGCTGCGGGCTGCTGCAGCCAGTTCACCAGCCTTTGGTGAGGCTGCTTTGACTGCCCGGATCAATATATTTTTGGGCGTATGCTCCATATCGATAAACTCAAGCAGCTGTGTTTTATAACCCAGCAGATCAAGCAGGCTGGCACGAATCGCGTCGGTTGCGAGCGCCGAGAATCGTTCCTTCAGGATGCCATGCTGCAGCAGTGGAGCCAATACTGGAGCCTCCACCTGTCGAAACAATTCATGCTGACAGCAAGGCACTGACATAATAACACCTGCTTGCCAGCGGATGGCTTTCTCCAGCGCAGCATCGGTAGCCGTATCGCAGGCATGCAAGGTGACGACCATATCCACTTGCTCCAACCCGTCATACTGGGCGATATCTCCAACGAGAAACTGGAGGCCCTCATAGCCGAAGCGTTCTGCCAAATCGCTGCAATGACGGATGACATCCTCCTTGAGATCCAGTCCGATCACGCGAAGATCGAAGCCCTGTATCTCCTTCAAGTAGTGGTACAGGGCAAAGGTCAAATAGGATTTCCCGCAGCCAAAATCAATAATGTTCAATGTTCGGTCTGTTGGCAGATGCGGAACAATATCAGCGATCAGCTCAACAAATCGATTAATTTGCCGAAATTTATCGTACTTGGGCGCAAGTACCTTGCCTGAGGCATTCATGATCCCAAGCTCAACTAGAAATGGCACAGGTGTGCCTTCCTCAAGCAAATAATTTTTTTTGCGATTGTGGGTAAGCTCGGTTGCCTGCTTCTTCGTGGGCGGCTTGGTCAAGATACCCAGCTTCCCCTTCTTGCTGATCAGCACCTGATAATCGGCATCCTTAGTCTGAAGCAGCCCCTGCCGAAATGCCTCTGACAGCAATCGCTGAATCTGAGAGGCTGCAGCGGCGGGCAGCACGTTGTCATGCAGCACTTTATTGCCACAATACGAGCTGAACTGATAATGCAGCTCTCCTTTTAAGATGAGCGGCTTCACCGTCACCTTGCTGCAATCGGAGGGGTTATTAGGGCGTGGCTGACTAAAGGTGCCTTGAATCAGCGATTGCTTGGTTATGACCTCGTCAACAAGTGTTTCCATGGATAACATATATATCAATTCTCCGTTCATTCTCGTCTTCCATTACTTCCATATATATCCGTTCTTTCCGTTCTTCAGTGCTTCACTTCACTCGCTGTGTCCGACCGTCTATTCAAACTTAACCGCTAATGAATCCTATTGGAAGTTGGGCTTCAACCGGATAATTTGGTCATCCTCAGCACCTGGGGTACCGCGACCGTCGCGATTGTTCGTCATGATATAGATCGAGCCATCAGGCCCCTCCATCACATTGCGAATACGACCCAGCACATTCTTGAGCAGTGGCTCCAGCTGTTGAATCGATTGCTGGTCATTGCCTAGTACGACCCGCAGCAATTGAGTCCCACGCAGGTTGGCTGCAAGCAGATTTCCTTTCCAGGGTCCCTTGGTAACAAAAGTAATACCAGATGGCGCCCACGTTTCATTTCCACTGTGAACAAGCGGCGACTTGAGTGTTCCCGGACCGAGCTTGCTCTTGTCCTTGGCCGCAATCTCAGACTCGTCGCCCTCGATAAGCGGCCAGCCGTAATTCGCTCCGGGCTCAATCAAGTTAAACTCGTCATGAGCTGACTGTCCATGCTCTGTACTGAACAGCTTGCCTGTCACCGCATGCCAAGCCAGACCTTGCGGGTTGCGATGTCCCAATGAATACACGGGAGAATCGGGGAACGGATTATCCCTGGGGATCGTGCCGTCCGGGCCGATGCGCAATATTTTTCCGCCCAACTGGCTTAGATCCTGGGCAATCGAGGATTGACCGGCATCCCCGCTGGTGATGTACAGCATACCGTCCGGGCCTATTTTGACTCGCCCACCATCGTGCGTTCTGGCACCAGGCAGCTTGTCGATAATAACTTTATCGAGCTGCAGTTGATTGCTGCCTTCGACCATGCGCAGCACCTGATTGCGGGTTTCTCCGCCTTCCTCGTAGGTGTGGTAGACGTACATAGCATGATTAGTCGCAAAGTCCTTGTCCAGAACCAGTCCGAGCAGTCCCGATTCGCCTTCCTGAAGAAAAGGCTTTTCGAACCGATAAACAGGCTGCTCCACGAGCTTGCCCTTATCAATGACACGGATAACGCCTCCGCGTTCGGTAAAAAAGATCCGGCCATCCGGTGCGATATCCATATCCCAAGGCACATTCAGCTTGGAAGCCACTACCTCCTGCGTGTAAGGAATTGCCGTATTGACAGCTCCAGCTTGCTGCTGCGACCCTTGTTTGGGTTGCGATGTAGTGGAACCTGCACTACCACCCGTTCCTGCTGCAGGCACCGACGTCGATGGGGCTGTCACGGCAGGCGGATTGGATTGCGTGTCGATGGAGGCTCCACTGCAGCCCGTTATCAATGTAATGACCGTAGACATCGCAGCGGTGATCATCCATTCGTTCAAGCTATTAAGTCCACTCATGATTCGTCATTCCTCCCTTTAAGCCAGGAATAAAAACGTTGGAATCAGCAATGTCCATGCTGTCCTCTGTCTCCCATTTACCAGAAAAGGTCACGCTGCCCTGCCAGCCGCGCTACACCCTCGGCAAAATAATAGTCGCCGTAGATAAGCGGCACGTTGATATTTTTCCCTTCCGGGAAATGTGAGGTGCCTTGAACAATAAGTCCTTCCTCGGTTTCCGAATCCCATGCTCCGTAATTCACATATAAGGAGTGAAGGATGCGCTCCCCAGCCTTACGGTAAAGTGCCGATTCCTGACCGCCTACTTGATCACCAAGCAGCAGCAAACCGCAGGCCGCGCAAGCGCCAGCAGAAGTATCGCGGTAAGCAGGTACACCCTCCGGCAAGCGGAAATCCCAATGAGGCACATGGTCTTCCGGCAAGTTGGCCAAAAAGAAATGCGCCGCACGTTTGGCCGCATTCAAATAATTCTCATCAGACGTATACTGATAGCTCAAGCTCATACCGTAGATCGCCCAAGCCGTGCCGCGCGACCACCCTGAATCTGGTGCATAACCTTGCCCACCTTTTACTTCCAGCTTCTCTCCGGTTTCCGGATCAAATATGACGATATGATTCACGGATCCATCCGGGCGAATGAAATGCTCTAGCGCCGTATTGGCGTGACGTACCGCTACATGCTTATAGCGGGGGTCACCACTGACTGCTGCCGCCCAATGCAGCAGCGGCAGGTTCATCATGCAGTCGATAATCGCCCACCCGGCATTCTGCTCACCTTCACGCCATGGATTCCAGGCACGTATGTAGTTACCTTGTACGTTAAAACGGGCTGCGAGCAGATTGGCTGCAAGCAGGGCACGGCGTTTGGAATCCTCCGCACCAAGCAGCTTATAGCGGGCCAGACTTGTAAGTGTCCACATGAAACCGATATCATGATCGAGCTTGTAATAATCTGTGACCACCTGATCCAATTGCCACTCGCAGGACTCGGCCAGCTGTTTTAGAGCCTCATCCTTCGTATCGCGGTATACAAGCCACAGCAGTCCCGGCCAGAATCCAGCCGTCCACCAGGAAGCGGGCTCCAGCTTATACACACCATCCACACTAGCATGCGGAAATCCGTCACCAATCCGGCTGCTTGTTCGCTTCACCTTATTAACGGTCTGATTCCAGGCTTCCTGTACCCATTCCGTTTGCTGGTGTTCCGTTGCTGTCATCTTCCTTCAACTCCCTGTTCATCTATCATTTAGTTCCATTGTAATCGCTGCTCCGGTCAATCGCAAACACATCACTTACTTATCGTTAGCGTATGTACAGCAAAAGGAGCACTGCCACAGCAGTGCTCCTTCCTTTCGTAAATAATGTCATTGTTAGGAATTACCCAGAAAAGCCTCCAGCATCCACGTATGCTTCTCCAGACTGGCATGAATCGAGAGCAGTAAATCTCCGGTCGTTTCGTCGCCGGCCTTCTCTGCGATTTCCATTCCTTCCTTCAACTGGTTGTTGATCAAATTGAAATCCGCTACAACTGCACGAACCATATCTTCAGCCTTCTCATTGCCCTGTGCCTCTTTGATATCGGATTCCTTCAAGAATCCCGCCATTGTAGCCAGCGGCTGACCGTGTAAAGTTAGCAAACGCTCAGCAATCGCATCAAAATGCAGCGTCGTTTCATTATATAGCTCTTCGAGTTTAATATGCAGAGTGAAAAAGTTAGGTCCTTTAACGTACCAATGGAAATTGTGCAATTTGATATACAGCACACCAAAGTTCGCCACCTGATGATTCAATACTTTTTCCAATTGACTAGCTGGAGCTTTTACTGCATTAGCCATAATTGCCACTCTCCTCTAATAGTTTATGTACATTTCTGAACTGAACTCTCTCTTTCTATATAACCTTGAAAAGCCCAAATGAAACGCCTGTTGCTAGTATCCCCTATTTTCTAGTATGTTATGTGCCTTTTCCCGAGCCTGTTCCAAAGCGGCTGCTTTTACCCAGCCAGCGATAGCTTTTTCTGATCATATTGAGGACATGCTCAGGTATAGGCAGCTTATGAAAGACAGGAAAATAAAACCGGTTATAGGCCGTTTTGACATCATCCCACATCCTGCAGGGGTCCTCCTTCAGAAAATCCGATACATCGACGACTTTACCGCGGCCATGGTCCAGCATCACGTTTTTACCATGCACATCATGTGGATGTAAGCCACGTTCACGGGCATAATCGAGTGCCGAATCGATATCCCTGATGGCCTGCTTCGGAATATGAATACCGCGCAGCAGACAATTATAAAAGGTAAAGCCCCTCAAACGCTTCAATACCAAATAACGCTCACCCGTATGCAGACACTCCGAGTAAGCAGGATGCGAGCCCAGCCTGCGGTACACCTCTGCCTCTTCTTCAATCCCCGGACGACCCGGTGCATACACCTTGACTACCCATTCCTCATAATCTGGATGTCTGACAACAGCTGCATAATTACCTGCACCCAACAGTACCCAAGGAGGCGGGACCTGACGGACAACGATAGGATTCAACGGGTCCACACTTTCAATATTCAGGTGCGGTACTAGCCTGCGCTCCACCTGCTCAAGCAAATCCTCTAACATGGGCGACGATTCCTCCCTCTTCGTGTATCCAAATTTCATAAAATTGGCGACAACAATCTGGCTACCGATTCAGCGGCACGGAGCAGCTTATTTCGGCAATCATAGCTTTCGCAGGTCATCAAGGTGCAGTCCTGCATATCCCGTTCGAACGTTACCTCGAGCCTTGAGGCCACATCTGTTCCGTACAGGAAAGCCGTTATTTCGAAATTGAGCTCAAAGCTGCGATTGTCCATATTGGCTGTTCCCACTGCGGCTGCTTCTCCATCCACAACGATCGTTTTGGCATGCAAAAAGCCCTTTTCGTACATATAGCATTTGGCGCCCGCTCTCAGCAAGTCACCAATATGCGCATAGGATGCCCACTGGACCAGCCGATGGTCTCCTTTTTTGGGAATCATAATCCGCACATCAATACCCGACAGTGCTGCAATTCGCAGCGCATTCAGCATACCCTCATCAGGAACAAAATAAGGGGTTTGCACATAAATTCGTTTTTTTGCCTGAAAGATCATCTTGATATAGCCATTTTTGATCTGCTGCTTATCTGAATTGGGACCGCTGGACACAACCTGAACCGCAGTACGTGCCACGTCCCTCATCTCCGGGAACAGCACCGGCTCGAAGGAGAGCGTCTGATTGGAAGCGACATCCCAATCGCGCATGAATTGAATTTGCAGACGATGCACCGCGTCCCCGTATATCATCAAATGGGTGTCCCGCCAGTAACCAATCTTTGTGTTCAAGCCCAAATATTCATCTCCAATATTAAAACCGCCGATAAAACCGATCTTCCCGTCCACAATGGCAATTTTACGATGGTTCCGGTAATTGAATCGAAAGTTCAGGTACGGAATTTTAGATGGAAAAAAAGAATATACACTCCCGCCTGCTTCCCTCAGCGGCAACAGCAGCTTGCGACTGATGTCTAGCGATCCGATATCATCATACAGCAGCCGTACCTCCACGCCTTCCTTCGCTTTGCGTGTTAATGCTTCAATCAGCCTTCGTCCGGTATCGTCATTGCCAACCTTGTAATAAAGCAGATGGATATGCTGCTGTGCCTGATCAATTTTGTCCAACAGCATCTCAAACTTGCGTTTGCCATCAGTCAGCAGTGTGACCTCATTGTTCTGGGTCAATGGCGAAACACTGCTTAGCAGGTTCATATAAATTAAATGACGGAAGTTCGACACCACAGGATCGTGGTACAAATAGGTTTCATTTTCAATGGCTGCCCTCTGGTCCTCCAATTCCTCGCGAACCCAGCGCTCCATTCTCGGTTTCAGCCTGTACACCTTTTGCCGCGCAAGGTTCTGTCCAATAAAAATATAAATAATACAGCCAATCAAAGGCAGCAGCAGCAATAGCATAAGCCACGCCCAGGTAACGCCCACGTTGCGTCTTTCCAGAAAAATAATGACCGCAGCAAATAACAGGTTAATGACAGGAATCCAGTTGTTAATAAATTTCCATACAGGAACGACCCAATCCTCTATATTTGGCAACATCGCACCCCCATCATTGGTCTAATCCAACTATATACTTCTAAAGATACCATACCTAGTGTAGGAAAACGAAAGCTGACGATCTGGTCAGACGCACAAAGATTTTAAGCATGCATAGCTACCTCTTCCGAACTGCAACGAGCAGCCACGATCCGACAATTTTCAGCTTATTTAAACACAAAGGCAGGATTCTATTGTCATCTATAGAAATTACCTATATATACCTTTATTTGTAAGGTAAAACTTACAGTTCAGCCGAGGAGGCGTTATTTTGAAGAAGATATTAAATGTCGCGTTATCGGCACTCCTGCTATTGGGCATTTGGAGTATCCCACCTGCTCATGCTCAATCGTATGATACAGAGACGACTTCCAGCTTGGCATGGGCTGCAGACAGCACGACAGCACAATCATCCCTGCGATCATCAAGCGATTTGAATGCCAGCTCCATGTATACGGCCTTCACCGATAAAGCAGCAATGCTGCCAGACCAAGTAATCGTGAAGTATAAAAAAGGAAGCGCATCTGCCCATTCCCAGGTATCACAGCAGATTTCGACTCAATCCATGGAAACCGATGTCAGTATCGGTGCGGTCAGGTTGGAATTGCCTGCCGGCTCTGATGTATGGCAGACGATCAAAGAGCTGCATGGCAATCCTGATGTGGAATATGCGCAGCCCGTGTATGTGTACAGGCTATCAGCACCCAGCGTCTCTGCTGTTGTGTATGCCAATGATCTGCTGCCCCAGCAGTGGGGCATCAAGGCAGCCCATCTTGACCCGCTGTGGGAAAAGGTATCAGCAGAGAAACGCAAGAACATAATAATTGCCATTGTCGACTCCGGAGTAGATGTGAACCACCCCGATCTTAAAGACAGCCTTGAGCGGGGAGCTAACTTCGTTAACCCGTCCCTCCCGACAGCGAACGCGAATGATGATAACGGTCATGGCACTCATGTAGCAGGAATTGCTGCTGCCATAACGAATAATGGCATTGGAATTGCAGGAGTTGCGGGTGGTGTCCGCATCCTTCCGATTAAAGTAACCAATGCCAACGGTACAGGCAACTCCCGTTCGATTGGACTCGGCATTATCGAAGCTGCCGATCGCGGAGCGAGTGTTATTAATTTAAGCCTGGGCGGCGATAGCATCGATCCTTATTTGCAGGATGCCATTCAGTACGCACAGAAAAAAGGTGCGATTGTCGTAGCTGCCTCCGGTAATGAAAGTAATCATGCAACTGGCGTTCATGCTCCAGTCGCTTATCCGGCTGCTTATCCCGGTGTAATCAGTGTCGGTGCGATTGATGAACCTGACTCTGACGATATTACGAATAACAACACAGGAGCCTATAGGTATGCATACTTCACCAATACAGGTCCCGAGCTTAAGGTTGTCGCACCAGGCGTAAACATATACAGCACAGTACCCGGTGGAGCCTACGATATGAAAAGCGGTACCTCCATGGCAACTCCCTATGTCACCGGCTTAGCAGCTATGCTGAAGGCGGCTAATCCAATGTTGAATGCTGATCAAATTCAAACCATTATTATAAATACCGCAACCGACTTGGGTGTGCCTGGCAGGGATGATATTTATGGTAATGGATTGATTGATGGTATGCGTGCGTTCACTGCACCCAGACTTGAACTGAAGTACCTTCAGCCATCACAGCCAACTGTGGCCACCAACACCTATACGTACATGCCCGTTACCATCAATGCTATCGATTACAATGGTAATGTGAATGCCACGATTCAATCTGCCTCAGCAGGCAGCGTACTGTTGAAAGTAAACCAGTACGATTCAAGCACCGGGCAATGGACTCCAGCTATACCTTCGCTTGACCGCGAGGTTTCACTATCTGGAGGCACCGCCTTCATCGGGCTAGAGCTGCCACTGAATAACCAGTTGTACAGCGTGAGCGCCGTGCAGCAATCAGCAGCAAGCAATCAGCTGTATGTGCCATCGAGTCCGCTTTATTCCAAGGCCATGCTGCCTTCCGGAGATAGCAGCCTTAAAGCGCTCAGCTTGAATCAGGGACAATTTGCTTTATCCCCTGCATTTCAGGCAGAACGTAGCTATTATGAAATACCTGATCAGGAAAATGCAGTAACGTCCGTACAGATCAGTGCAGCCGCAAACTCAACTGCCGCCAAAATCAGCATCAACGGTCAAGCATTAGGTGCAGCAGAGGGCTCAAGCACCGTAACTCTTAAGGAGGGCTACAACACGATTACGATTACGGTGACAGCGGAAAATCTCACGACCCAAAACTACACCGTGTCCATTTACCGGAAATACTTGCCTTCAAATAACTATATCAGCTCCATCTATTATGATTCTGGGTCTATGACTCCACAGTTCAGCAGAGATACTCTTAATTACACACTTTATGTCGATAACTCGGTTACGAGCATCGGCTTTGGAGCTCTTTTGGAAAATAAGGCCGCCAGCATGGTCATCGACAGCACGCCAGTTGCCAGTGGTCTCATCGTCAGGAACACCAAACCGTTCCAGGTCGGAAGCAATTCACGTCAAGTTAAAGTGACAGCTCCTGACGGTACGACACGTACTTATACGTTCAATATTATCCGATTGAGCGGAACCTTGGGCAGTATGCTGAAACGTGTCGTGCTGGACGGCGGGATTCCGATCAGCCCTACATTTAATCCGGAGCAAACCAGCTACCAGGCTGCGGTCAGCTCAACCGCAACCCAAGCTACTGTCGTGCTGGAGCCGATGGTGTCTACCGCTACGGTGAAATTGAACGATACCGTTATGGCTGCAGGCAATTCTGGAGTTGTACAGTTGAACTCTGGTGATACGACATTCACAATTACCGTATCTGCGGTGACAGGCGAGAACAAAACCTATACGTTCTCCCTGATTCGTCCTGTATCAACAAGCACAGGCATCCCAGGTGGTGGTTCAAGCGGGGGTCCTAGCGGTTTTGGCACCATCCCTACAATGGGTGGAACAACTACCACTACCGACACGAGTGCGTCTGCTGTCGTCGTAGTGAAGGCTCACAATGAACAATTGAAAAAGGAGCTTGAGTCTTCATCGTCAACCCAAATCACGATTGATGCCAAAACATCTAATACGGGTACTGGGCTGCAGATTGAATTCGATGCCTCTATCCTGATGCTCGCCGCCGAAAAAAATAAATCGATCTTTATCGATATCGGACGCCAGGTGTTCGAGCTTCCGGCCGGAGCTGTTCCTGCGACTGACGGCAGTGCTGTCGTTACATTCAGTGTACTCCCGACCTCGGGGACGACTGCTTTAAGCAAGAAACCGAATCAGGCGAGAGACATTTCTTCGGTCTATGATTTCAGCCTGACTCTTGGCGCTCTGCCGATTCATGTCTTTGCCAAACCACTCTCCATCCAATGGAAGGTTGATCTTCCTCAGGACGTACAGCTGCCCAAGCTTGGGGTGTTCACCTTTATTGAAGCCAAGCAAAGCTGGGATTACGTAGGCGGGAAGGCTGCAGCTGATGGGAGCTTAACTTTCTCTACGAATCATTTTTCACAATATGTGGTATTGGAAAACAATAAAACGTTCACAGACATGACCACACATTGGGCGAAAAGCGAGGTTGAGCTGCTGGCTTCAAAAACTATTGTAACGGGAATTACCGACCAAACATTCGGCCCGGAGCATAAGCTGACCCGTGCCGAATTCGCAGCGCTGCTCGTCAGAACGCTTGGCCTCCAAACGTCAAAGAGCGCGGGGACGTTTCAGGATGTGAAGTCTGGTGACTGGTTCAACGATGTGGTTTATCAGGCTTATGACGCCGGAATCATTGAAGGCTTGGATGCCACGACCTTTGCACCTAATCAGCTCATTTCCCGCGAGCAGATGGCGGTGATGATCATCAGAGCCTACAGCAAAGGGACGGGTAAACCGGTGAGTGAAATCACTTCTACACAGGAGGTCAAGTTCACCGACGACAACCAAACTGGCAGTTGGGCGCGGAGCAGTGTTCAACTTGCTAGTGGGGTGGGTCTTTTGAGTGGATTTCCAGATGGAACGTTTAAACCTTCAGACACAGCCAGTCGTGCTGAAGCCGCAGTTGTTATCAAGCGTCTGCTTGATTTAACAGGCAAATAGTCTGTAAATAAGCCCCCACTATGCACATCGTAATAGGGTGATATAAAATGACCTCCAAATCCCATTATCACAGTGGTTTTGGAGGTCGTTTTTACTTATTACGGAAATTATATGAGGTATGATACGTAGGGCTGCTAATCCTTTTGTGCAGATGCATGGAAGGTACGAACCACCTGCTCCGCAGTTAGCTCCAGCAACTCTGACGCACGGCCCATGGCTTCCTGCAGGGTCATCGGTCCGGTCACGATACTGTGAACGCTCATAATACCTACCTCATACAAAGCCTCGATCCCCCGGCCTACCGAGCCCGCCAGACAAATGGTCGGAACACCTAATTTGTGCGCTTCCTGCGCGATACCCATGGGTGTTTTCCCGGAAGCTGTCTGAAAATCAATTTGCCCCTCGCCGGTAATAACCAAATCAGCAGCCTGTAAATGGTCTCGCAGATGCGAGTATTCGATGACAATATCGATACCCCGTTTGATCGAGGCAGGAAAAAACGCGAGGAATGCGCCGCTAATGCCGCCAGCCGCTCCGGCTCCAGGTAATTGATGCACACGCTTGCCCGTTTTGATTGCAATGATATCGGCCCATGCCGTCAGATTCAGCTCCAGCTGCTCCACCATTTCAGGGCTGGCGCCTTTTTGTGGCCCGAATACACGCGAGGCACCGTTCGGCCCGATAAACGGATTTTGCACATCGGATGCGATCAAAAAACGAGATTCAGCTATTCTGGGGTCCCAATTGCTATCATCGATCGAGGCAATCCGGTCCAGAGCACCGCCGCCATAGCCTACAGAATTGCCTTCTGAGTCCAACAGCCGCATGCCAAGAGCCTGCAGCATTCCGGCACCACCATCATTTGTAGCACTGCCTCCAAGCGCAAGCAGAAAGCTGCGGCATCCGGCATCTAGGGCATGACGAATCAGCTCGCCGGTACCATAAGTTGTCGCCAGAAGCGGGTTACGCTCCTCTGATGGGATCAGATAAAGCCCGGAGGCTGTCGCCATTTCGATAACGGCGGTCTGATCCGGCTCCAATAATCCATACTCGGCTGACACCGGAGCTCCGAGAGGTCCTGTAACCGTGGCTGGCATTTTGACGCCTCCGGCTGCGGCAATAAGGCAATCCAGCGTACCCTCCCCACCATCAGCTACAGGTACCAGAATGGTTTGTGCATGCGGCATATATCTTTTGATGCCACGTTCTATCGCCTGGGCCGCGTTACTCGCACTAATGCTGCCTTTGAACGAATCAGGGGCAATAATAATTTTCATCGGATGATCCACCTTCCTACAGATTTAAGTCTATAATACATATATGGAATACTACAATTCGAATTTCAGCTGCCTGCTTTCATTCTCATTATAAAGGATGGGAAATTAGAAATATTCAGTTACAAACGATAAAAAAAGTTTCATATCCAGGCTTTTTTTTGTGCATAGGAGGTTGGACGTTGCTAACTCGTGAAATGGCTGAGCATATTGTCCGGGAGACAATGGAACGGCTGCATCGAAACATCAATATTATGGATACGGATGGACGAATTATCGCCTCTGGCGACCTGTCAAGGCTGGGAGAACGGCATATGGGAGCTATTGAGGCCATTCGCTCCGGCAAACCGTTATTGATTAATGAAGCGAATAAAGAGCTATGGAAGGGCAGCCAGTGCGGGATTAATATACCGGTTTGGTTTCACCAGCATATCGTTGGAGTTATCGGCATTACAGGACAAGCGGATGAGGTTTCCGAGCTTGGAGCATTGGTCAAAATGACGACAGAGCTGATGCTGAATCAAGCCTTCCTGTTGTCCGAGAAGGAATGGCGCAACCGCACGAAGGAAATCGTAATTGAGGCGTTAATCCAGGCGGATTTTGATGCCCATAAAGTGGACGAGCGCTTACAGCTGCTGCGCCTACAGCTGCAACCACCGTTTACTGTGATTATCGTGCGAACGGAGCTGACCTTGTCCTATAATGACCCACTTGCCGCAGCCATCGAGGATCGGCTTGGTAGTGCACAAACTCTGGTTGGCGTATTGGACACGCATCGGCTGTTTATTCTGCTCTCTGCGATGAATGAAACCCGCTTGAATGCCATGCTGGAAAGGCTCTCTACCGAATTGAAGCCGTCCAGACAGCAAATTCAAATCGGCTGTTCCTTACAGGTATCCAAGCTCGCTGCTGTTCACATCGCTTATCAGGAAGCAGAGGCGGCTCTGAGGCATGGCAGTCCTGCGGCTCCATGGAATAGCTATGCGGGAATGGAGCCGCAAACCATTGTTCACACTTCTGATGCTGACGTGAAGCAAAGGTTCGTGGACCGGATTTTCCCCGATATATCCGAGCAATCGGTACGAACGCTCCAGGTTTTTTTTGATTGCAATTTGAATATCCAGGAAGCCGCACAAGCCTTATTCGTACACCGAAACACCTTGATCTATCGACTCAAACGGATCAAAGAGCTGACCGGATACGACCCGCAGAACTTTCAGGACGCCACGGCGCTCCAGATGGCGATATGGATCTATGATGCAAAGAAAACAAAGGAATAGACTCGTTTGTGTGAACGGCATCATTGTGCCCCATTACGACACCGAGCGCCACACAACCTTTGTTAATCCGCGGCTGCACGATTACAATAAAAACCGACGATCATCCGTTAAGGGACCGTCGGTTCATATCCATACCTATACGCCAGCTAAATCTGGCTTCACTCAACCTAAACGACAAACGAACTTTTGAGCGATACAATCCGGTTAAACACAGGCTTGCCCGGTTCCGAGCGTTTCGTATCGACGTTGAAGTATCCATGCCGGAAAAATTGGAATTTGTCCTGCGGCTGCGCTGAGCTCATATTGGACTCTACAAAGCCTTGGAGCACTTCCAGAGAGTTGGGGTTGATATGCTCCATGAACGAATCGCTGTCGCCTTTTTCCTCATCCAAAATAAGCGGCTCATACAGACGGAATTCAGCAGGCAGCGCCTGACTGGCTTCGACCCAATGAATCGTCCCCTTGACCTTGCGTCCGGTAAACCCGCTGCCGCTCTTCGTCTCGATATCGTAGGTGCAGTGAATTTCTGTCACATTGCCCTGCTCATCCTTAACAAAATCGTGGCATTTGATAAAATATGCATTTTTCAGGCGCACTTCATTGCCGGGAAACAGCCGGAAATATTTGTTCGGCGGTGTCTCCATAAAATCGTCCTGCTCGATATAGATTTCCCGTGAGAACGGAACCTCGCGATTGCCCATCTCCGGATTCTCCGAATTGTTTTCCGCCTCCAGCATCTCGACCTGACCTTCCGGGTAGTTCGTGATGATCACCTTCAGAGGACGCAGCACCGCCATCGTTCTTGGCGATTTGAGCTTCAAATCCTCACGTATAAAATGCTCCAGCATCCGCTCATCTACCGTGCTGTTGCTTTTGGCTACGCCCGCTTCGCGTACAAAGCTGCGAATCGCCTCCGGTGTATAGCCCTTGCGGCGCAAACCGCTAATGGTAGGCATCCGCGGATCGTCCCAGCCGTCCACAATCTTTTCATCGACCAGCTGCTTCAGGAATCTTTTGCTCATGACCGTATTTGTAATATTGAGCCGCGCGAATTCATACTGCTTCGGTTGATGCTCCATTTCGCATTCCGCAATGACCCAATCATAGAACGGACGTTGATCCTCAAATTCCAGCGTACAGATTGAATGGGTCACACCCTCTATCGCATCCTCAAGTGGATGAGCAAAAGCATACATCGGGTAAATACACCAGGTATCCCCCGTATTGTGATGGGTTGTGTGGGAAATACGATATAGCGCAGGGTCTCGCAAATTGATGTTAGGCGAGCTCATGTCGATTTTGGCACGCAAAATTTTATCGCCGTCCTTAAACTCACCGCTCCGCATACGGGCAAACAGATCAAGGTTCTCTTCCACGCTGCGGTCACGATGCGGACTGTTTTGCCCCGGCTGTGTCAAGCTTCCGCGGGTTAAACGGATTTCCTCCGCCGATTGGTCATCGATATATGCCTTTCCTTTACGGATCAGCAGCACAGCCCGCTCATACATCTCTTCAAAATAATCGGAAGCAAAAAACAACCCGTCCCACTCAAAGCCGAGCCAGCGGACATCCTCCTTGATCGCTTCCACATATTCAGTATCCTCTTTAAGAGGATTCGTATCGTCAAAACGAAGGTTCGTGCGACCCTTGAAATCGTCAGCCAGCTCAAAATTAAGGCAGATCGATTTGGCATGTCCTATGTGCAAATAACCGTTCGGCTCCGGCGGAAAACGTGTCACGACATGGTTGACTTTACCGGATTGCAAGTCGTCAATGACAATGTTTTTAATAAAATGGGATGAAACAGACGGATTCTCCAATACAATCAACCTTTCTCATGCAGTAGTTTAGTTTTATACCCTATCATACACAAAAACGCCGAGAAATATAATGCTTGAATCTATGAATCTATGAATTTATTGGGGAAATCTGTGGATTGACAGGCCATAAGCGACTTACGGCCACCAGCTGCTGCTGTTCATCCAAGACCATTTTATAAATATCAGGCTTCGAGATCTGCTTCCAAAACGCCAAGCCATAAGCTTCTTTGTCCCAATAACTCAGCAGAATCGTCATGATATTTCCGTGGGTACCGATGGCAATTCGCTTCCCTTGATGACGATCCAGCACACGCTGCAAGGCTTCCATTCCCCGCCGCTGTGCCTCATGATTCGATTCCCCGCCAGGCAGCGCATAATCATGATCGGAAAAGGCACGCTCTATGGCAGCCATAAAATCGTGATCCTCAATAACGTGATCCAAACTCGCCAGCGGTCGCTCACGCAAATTTTCTTCCAGCTCAATCGTCAAGCCAAGCTTCGCCGCAGCACCCTCCACTGTTTGAACCGCGCGGGTGTATGGGCTGGACACTACAGCCTCCAGCTGTTCCTGCGCCAATATTTCAGCCACTGCTGCCGCATTCGTGAAGCCTTCGGGTGACAATCCCCGCAGCCGTTCATTTTCCAGAGAAAAGGGGGACTCTGCATGCCGTACCCAGTAGATCGTCGTGTTCATAAGGGTGTTCTCCTCTCGTATCGCTATTTTGGTTTCAACCTCCGCTGAAATAAGTGCTTTTGATTACTATTCATTATAAAGATGAAAAGATATTTAACAAAGCGAAAAAGATTTTGGATTCCAGATAAAGGGAATTGCCTCTATAGTTACTACATACCCCAACTGTTCATCACACATCAAAGCTTACTGAAAGAGAGGAACCTGATGAGTACCGATTCCACCTACACTGACAAGCTGCCGACCACCGCGGCAAACCAGCGCTTGCGGCATCGAAAGAAACGGCCTCGCACCTATTGGATGCCCTATTTGCTGATTGCCCCCGCTGTACTGCTCATTATGGGCTTTCTGTTTTACCCGATGGCGAATGTATTCTATTACAGCTTTCAGAATTTTAACCCCGCCAAGCCTTACTATAATGGCTTTATCGGCTTGGACAATTTCAAGGCCATCTTCACCACCGATGAGCTGTTCGCTTCGAGCCTGCTCATATCTTTCAAATGGGTGACCATCGAGGTCGTATTTCAACTCCTGTTCGGATTGCTGATTGCCCTGCTGCTGACACAGACCTTTGCCATGCGCGGACTGTTCCGTTCCATCGCAATCATGCCTTGGGCAGTCTCCGGGGTCATTACCTCCACCATGTGGTCGCTGCTGTTCAACGAGCATATGGGACTGATCAACAGCCTGTTTATCAAGCTGGGGTTCATTGATAAGAACTTTGCCTGGCTGGCCGATATCAATACCGTGTTCCCGGCGATTATTATTACCGAGCTATGGCGGGGAATCCCCTTCTTCACGATCACGATGCTGGCCGCACTGCAAACAATTCCTCAGGATTTGTACGAGTCGGCAACTGTCGATGGGGCAGGGAGATGGAAGTCGTTCATTCACATTACGATTCCTTTTCTCAAAAATTCAATTATCCTCTCCACGCTCCTGCGTGCGGTTTGGGAATTTAACAATGTCGATTTGATCTTCACGATGACAGGCGGCGGTCCGGCTAATGCAACAACAACACTGACCATGTATGTGGCCAATCAAGCGATTGTTGCGCAAAACTTCGGATACGGCTCTGCACTGACCGTCATCAGCTTTCTAATCCTGCTTGTGTTTGCTATGGGTTATTTGAAATTGAGTCGTTTTGGCAAGGAGGGCTAGACAGATGCTAAAAAGCTTGGACCGTTTATTCGTATTAAGACTGCCTCTGCTCGCAGCGATGGCATTCACCTTATTCCCCCTCTATTGGGCTGTAGTCACCTCCCTGAAACAGGAAGGCGAAATCACCCGTTTGCCGATTCGTTATTGGCCCGAGCATATAACCTTTGAAAATTACTTGGTGGCGTGGAACAACGTTGGCTTCTCGGTTTTTTTCAAAAACAGCGTGTTCGTCTCAGCCATGACCGTCATCGTCGTGCTGATCTGCTCGGTACTGGTAGGCTACGCAATCAGCCGTTTTACGTTCAAGGGCAAGGGTGCTTTTATGATCATGCTGCTCTGTACACAATTTGTACCGGGCGCGATGCTGCTCATTCCATTATTCATGATTTTTAAGCAGTTGGGGCTGACAAGCAGCCTGTTCGCTCTCATTATTACGTACAGCACGTTCCAGCTTCCGTTCAATTCGCTGCTCATGAGCGGGTTTATCAGCAATATTCCTGAGGCGCTGGAGGAAGCGGCAATGGTCGATGGCTGCAGCCGGTTGAAAGCGATCTTCCTCGTGATCTTCCCTATCCTGCTGCCGGGTATTGTAGCCACAACCGTGTTCACCTTCATCAGTGCCTGGAACGAGTTTCTGTTCGCTCTGATGTTTATCAGCAAGCCTGCCTTGTTCACACTGCCTGTCGGTTTGCGGTATATGCAGGGCGAATTCGATATCCACTACGGCGCACTTGCAGCCGGAAGCTTGATTTCTTTACTGCCTGCCGTCATTTTGTTCGCTTTTGTACAAAAATATCTCGTTCAGGGCATGGGCTCTGGTGCCGTCAAAGGTTAAGCTTGAACTAATTTCCCTCGGGGATTAGCATACATGTAGGAGATTGAAAGGGAGATGTGGATCGCATGTTAAAAAAAATGACTTCGATGCTTACTTTGGGGGCAATTGGTTTCTCCGTTTTGACAGGCTGCGGGAGTGGCGATACGGCGGCGAATAGTGGCACTGCCAGTACTCCAGCCAGCAGCAAGCCTGCGGACACCGCCAAACCGGCCGCTCCGGCCAAGCCCGCTGAAAATGTGAAGATCACCTTCTGGGATGAGAACGCCGGACCGGACCGAACGCCTTATTTGCAAGAAATTATTAAGCGCTTTCAAGCTAAAAACCCCAACATCACCGTCGAATACGTCGGGATTCCCAGCACCTCAGCCAAACAGAAATATGATGTCGCTATCGCCTCCAACGATACGCCGGATATCGCTGGCGTCAATAATATCTGGATTTCTGACTTTGCTGCCAAGGGAGTACTGCTTGCCCTCGACCCTTACTTCGATAAATGGAGCGATAAGGATAAAATCACCAAGAGCTTGATCGACTACAACCGTACACTGGTGCCCGACAAGAAGCTGTATCAAATTCCCGGCACGATGTATATGGATGTGTTCTGGTACCGGAGTGACTGGATTAAAGAAGCCGGACTGAACCCGCCAACGACCTGGGATGACTATTTTAAGGATGTCGAGAAGCTGACCGATGCCAGCAAGAACCGGTTTGGTTATACGATTCGCGGCGGTGTAGGCAGTATTAACCAGCTGACAACCGCGATGTACGCCTATTCCGGTGTGGAGCGTTATTTTAACGATAAGGGTAAAGCAACGGTCAACGATCCGAAGAACCTGGAGTTCCTCAAAAAATATGTGGGCATGTATAAGAAATATACACCAACAAGCGATATTACGAACGCCTACAAGGAGATGGTCGCTACGTTCGATACCGGAACAGCTGCCATTGTTCAGCACAATTTTGGTTCCTACAACAACCATGTGCAATCGATCGGTGAAGGCAAATTCGCCGCAACGATCCTGCCCAAATCCAGCACCGGCAAAACTATTGTAGCCCCAAGCGCTAACGGCTACGGCATTTTCAAAAACAGCAAGCACCCAGAAGAAACGTGGGAATTCTTCAAATTCATCCTTTCCAGTGAATCGCAAGCGTATTGGAATGAAAAAATCGGACAAATGCCAATCCATGCAGACGCCTTGCAAAGCGACTATGTGAAGAAGTCACAGCATATCCAGGACGGTGCCAAGGTCATGGCCGATAAAGATACGGTCGTGCTGGACGTACCGATCTACTTACCGGATTACAGCAGCATCCTGGCTCAGACATTGGAGCCTAACTTCCAGAAGGTGATGTCCGGGTCCATGACGGCGGAAGCCTTCCTCGATGGATGGGCCAGCGCGATGGAGAAGGCCAAGGCGGAATACGATAAGAGTATTAAAAAGTAGTCTGTTCTTTTCCGGCCATGCACAGCAATTAATAGGATGCGTGTAAAAAAATAAGCTGAATGCTGCCAAGCCAGCCTTTTGGAACAGCGCTGCAACTGCCTCCTCGTGGGTAGATGTCGACGCTGTTTCATGGCTTGGTTGTTTTTTCCATTTTAAACCCTCTATTTAATCAGGCCTTATGCTATCATGAAACCATGGGGGGATTAGTCTTGTCGTTCATCCGCAACCGTTCGCTGAAATCATCCATTTTACGATTATTTATCCCGGTAATGACATTGTTCGTCTTTATTACCGGATTGTTCTCCTACCTGCTCGCTTCCGACCAGCTGCAGCAAAATGCATTTACGAGTATTTCCGATACCGTATCGCAAACCCAAAGCTTTTTGAACGATAAATTAACCGATGTGGTCACCAGTCTGACTATTCTTGACAGCGATTCCGATTTGTCCGATATAACGATACGTACACAAAATCCCGAATACCAGCTGCACTCCGATGATTACTTACTGTTGAACAAAGCACTGAACCGGGCTTTCCCCGACCGGGCCTTGATCGACTCGACTTTGCTTTATTACAATTATGACCGCCCTGCGTTTTACCGAAAGGATGATCTGACCGTACAGGTCAGAATTTCTCTTGAGCCTTACAAGCTTCGGCAGGCAACCGATCCCACCTCCGTAATCCATTGGCTGACCCTGCACACCGATCCGGTTGCAGCATCGTTAAATAAAAATTACAACGGCAAGGTCGTCAGCCTGTATAAGCTGCTCGGTAAAGACGTAGATCACAGCAAAGGCATTATTCTTTTTAATATTAAGGACTCCTTTTTCAAAACGATCCTGACTACGCCAACTATCAGTAATAATGGCTATCTCTGTCTCGTGAGCGAGGACGGTCTGATCTCCTACAAAAAAATTGCCGACAAATACGATATCAAGGATGCCGATCTGCAGCCCCAAATTCTGCAAACGAAGCAGCCGTCCGGACAAATGACGATAACCAACGAATACGGCAAGGAAATGCTGGTCGTCTATGATACGCTCCGAATCAACAGATGGAAAATCGCTGCTGTCATTCCGAAGGAAGAACTGCTGGACAAGGTCAGCTATATCAAATACCTCAGTTTGGCGGTTTTGTCGATTCTGTTCGTGATCGTGGTTATTTTCTCCAATGTTATGGCCAACTATATAACGAAGCCGATTATTCAATTGACCCGCAAAATCAATACAATCGAAGAAGGGCACCTCGATATCGAATTCAAGGAATATCCGAACAATGAAATTGGCGTGCTGAACCGCGGCATGCGCGATATGTTGAAGCGGATCCAGCAGCTGCTTGTCCAGGTTGAGGAAGAACAGGAAAAGAAACGCTCAGCTGAGCTGGCAGCGCTGCAATTTCAGATTCGTCCGCATTTTTTATATAACACGCTTTATTCCATCAAACATTTGATCGAAATGGACGAAAAAAAAGAAGCCAGTCAAATGGTGTCTGCACTTGCCGATTTTTTCCGTATCTCGATCAGCAAAGGCAGTGAAATTATTCCCGTATCTCAGGAAATCGAGCATATCAACCATTATTTTACGATACAGCAAATGCGCTATGGCGACAGCTTTACGTACAGCATTGAGATCGATCCCGAGCTACTGGATTTTAAAATGGTCAAGCTGACACTGCAGCCGCTCGTTGAAAACGCGATCTATCACGGTATGAAGCAGATTCGCAAGAAAGGCCACATTCGTATTGTCGGTACGATCCTGGGCGAGAATGGTGTCATTCGTGTAGAGGACAACGGACCTGGAATGTCGGCTGAGCAGCTGGCGCACATCAAGCGTGCGCTGCAGGAAGTCATGATGAAGGGCGAAGAAGCTGTCGGCTTTGGCGTGTGCAACGTACACAAGCGGCTGCAGCTGAATTACGGCATGTCCTATGGCCTCAGCTACGAGAGCAGCCCCGAGACGGGGACCGTAGCTATCGTCACATTTAGAAAGCAGTAGCTTTCCTATAGGAAATCTCACCTGGAAGTCCGGTGAATACGTCCCGCTGCTCGGTCAAATATCCCTCCGATCACTGTTGTTTCCGTATTTTTGATTTTATAAGATATTTAGCGGTAAAAGTACAGAAACAGCCTATGCTTTCGTAGTCGCTTTCTTACAGAAAGCGTGTAGGCGAACGCTGACGCTTCTACAGGATCATTCGGCCGCTCCGCTCATGATTCACCGAACTTCTGGTTTATGCTCACGACGCCAGCTTTCCTACGGAAAGCTCGGTAACGCTTACGAAGCAGTTTTCTAACGAAAACTCAGTTTATGCTTACGATGCCAGCTTTCCTACGGAAAACTCGGTAACGCTTACGAAGCAGTTTTCTAACGAAAACTTTTAAGAGGTGAACCCCAAATGCACAAAGTAGCCATCATCGATGACGAAGTCATCATTATTCGCGGTTTAAGCAAAAATATCGATTGGCAGGGGAACGGCTTCGAATTGGTCGGTTCCGCATCCGATGGGGAGGAAGGCTTGAGGCTAATCGCCGAGCAGCAACCTCAGCTCATTATTACCGATATCCGTATGCCCTTCGTCGACGGCTTTGAGCTGACCGAGCAGGTTGTGAAGCATTACCCGGATACCAAAATAATTATGCTGACCAGCTATGACGATTTTGAATTTGCCAAGCGCGCACTGCAGCTCAAGGTATTCGACTATTTGCTGAAGCCCGTTGACAGTGATAAATTGCTGGAGACCGCCAAGCGCGCAATGATGGAGCGTGAATATGAGTGCACCATGAAGAAAAAAGTTGTCGAGGGCATGCCGCTGCTGAAGCAGCGCTTTCTCGAGAAGCTAATCGACGGAAAGCTCACACCTGTAGAGATCAGTTCCGGAAGCGATTTTCTCGATCTCCAGCTAGCGGCCTCGAACTACGCAGTGATCCTGCTGAAGGCTGATGACTACAGTTATCCTGAATACCAGAACCGGTTCGGCAAAGAGGTGCTCAAATATTGTGTGCTCAACGTCTCCGAGGAAACGCTGGCCACCTTGGGCAGAGGTCTTGTGTTTAACTCCTTTGAGGATGAAGTTGTACTCATTATTTGTGCCGAGGGTGAACAAAAGCAAGCTGAGCAGCAGGCCTATGAGATTGCAGAGACTATTCGAGGGAATGTCGAGAAGTTTTTAAAAACTACCGTAACCGCAGGTATAGGGTCCGCTTATGAGCAGGCCGCAAACATAGCGTTTTCTTATCAAGGCGCACGCTCTGCATTGGAGTTTCGGCATATAGTAGGAACCAATCGCGTCCTGACCGTAGCCGATACCGGCGAGACCCCACGTAAGGAATCCGTTGATTTGAATGTTCTGGAGAAGGAGCTGGCTGTGAAGGTCAAGCTTGGTTTGGAGGACGAGGCACTTGCCTTATTGAGCAGCATGGAGCAGGCGATTATTGAAAGCCACACCGTTTCCTTATCCCGTATGCGGCTGATTGGCGTCGAGATTACTGTTCTGCTGTATAAAGAATTAGAGGAACAGGCCAAGCAATTGGATGATTTCTATGCCGTCTACACCAAGCAGCAGCAGATGCAAACGGTCTATGAAATCTTTGCCTCTATACGCCAGCTTGTTATTCAGCTCGTCAACATCGTCAACGATCAACGCGACCACCAGATGAAGAAGGTTATCCATCGGGCCGTTGCCTACATGGAGCTTCATTATGATCAAGAAGGGCTGTCTCTACAGGATGTGTCCAGTGTTGTACACATCAGCCCTACCTATTTAAGCATCATTTTCAAAAAGGAAAAGAACATTAATTTCAGTGATTTCCTTTACCAGCTGCGGATGAATAAAGCGATGGAGCTGCTGCGGATATCCGATCTCAAGTCGTATGAGGTCGCCGAGAAGGTTGGATACCGCAACCCGCAATATTTTAGCGTCTGCTTTAAGAAATATACTGGTGTATCCCCTTCGGAATTTAAGCAGGTGAAGAGTTAAAACTCCCCCCTGCCAGATAGAATAACTGACACTCGTAAACTGCCTAACGGGTTAATCAAGGACCGATGCAAGCTTGGGTCTTTCCATTGAAAAAGCCACCCGTACCTTACGTCCGGGCGGCCTCGGCTTTATTTCAGCCGTGATGTTTCTTATAAATGTCGAGCGCCTGCTCCATTTTTTGCAAGTAGGACGGGCTATCGTCGGAACAAATAAATTGTACATCGGCACAGCCGGTATTCTCTAGCAAGGAATGGCTGACTAACAGCTCAGCCAGATGGTTCACCGTTCCGCTGCTGCCATCGATAATTTCAATATGCCTGGGGAGCAGCTTCTGCAAAATCGGTCTATAGAACGGATAATGCGTACAGCCCAAAACTAGCGTTCCATAGTTGTTCAGATCATAGGGTGCAAACTTGGCAGAGAAATAATCTGTCATCACGGCCTCATCAAACTGCAGCGACTCGCAATATTGGACAAGTTCAGGCATCGGCAATGAATCTACGATACTGAGGTCGTCTATACGATTGACCAACTCGATATATTTGGACTCCCGCAGCGTCAGCGGCGTCGCCAGCACCAGCACACGCCTGCCGTTCACACGGCTCAGCTGTACAGCTGGCTTAACGGCAGGCTCCATGCCAATAATGGGCATCGTGGTGTAGACGCTTCTGAGCTCTGATATCGCAATGCTGGTCGCGGTGTTACAGGCGATAACCAATGCTTTAATGTCCAGTTGCATCATC
The DNA here is from genome assembly GCF_022458865.1 of Paenibacillus periandrae. Lineage (GTDB taxonomy): Bacteria > Bacillota > Bacilli > Paenibacillales > NBRC-103111 > Paenibacillus_S > Paenibacillus_S periandrae. Next base: position 118,891 of record NZ_JAJNMU010000005.1, read on the forward strand.
CTGTCAACCGCTTCAAAAATATACTGCTTAACCTCATGCTTCGGCTTCGTTCCGTACGGAACGTGAAGTGTATCTGCGTAATAGTAAAAATTCTCTTGGGGAAAGCGTCTCATGCCTTCATGCAGAACCGTGATACCGCCTAATCCCGAATCAAAAAAAGCTACTCTCATCTCTCCACCTGATTCGCTTAAGAATATAATTGTTTTTGGAACACTAAATTACATTATACCCCTATTGTCAGGAAAGCCAATAGACACTGCGCAAATCAAACAGTTGATTCAGTCATGAGGACTCTAACCTCCGCTTCAGCCTGTGCTTAACGGCTTGCGGACAGCACATACACCTTCACATTCCGTTTCACGCCAAAATCGACAGCTTCTCCCAAATCGTTCATATACACATCAATTCGGGCGCCGCGTACGGCTGATCCCGTATCCTCAGCCGTACGAATACCGATGCCATCGATGAATACCTCCGTACCAATCGGGATAACAGCCGGATCAACCGCTATGGTTCGTCCCTCCTCCGCTTTACTTCCGCTAAAGGTAATCCCGTATTCGGGATGGCCCTTCGATTTACCCGTCGATTCCTTACCAGCCGTATAGGCTGTTAAGGTGGAATTCATCACCTGACTGATTACCTTGGGCTGATCATCCGGTAATGGAATCACAGCTTCAGCAGCAGGTATATGCAGTTGTTGACCCACAACGAGAAGCTGTGAAGGCTCCAGCTGATTTTCCAGTGCCAGAGTTTCCACCGAGTTACCAAACTGCTGGGCAATATGCTCAAGGGTATCTCCCTCATTGACCTGATACATGATTCGTTTCGGTGCTATGGGCTGCTTACCTCCATTCGACTCGGACTCTGGGCTTGGCTCCCAAGCGGGACCTTGAACGGCTAGATCACGTTTGGAATCATCCGCCGTCATCGAGGCAGCGTTGAGCTCCCAGACTCCGCGTGCTTGTGAATGGAAATCTGATTTCCATCCCAGGATGAAAAATAATATGAGAACATACAACGATTTAATATGCCTTTGATACATATGAAAGGTTCCTCCTTAGGCAAAGAAAATAGTAAATCATAAAAATCAGACTTACTAGACTACAGTTACCCCAATTCATCACCGTTAAACCTTCCTAATTATGTAAATTGAATATTATGCACATATAAAATCGTTAATTGTCAGACTTTTCCACAGTTATCCACAAAATTATCCACAACTTGTACACATCCTTTTAATCGCACTTCCCTAATATCACAGGATCAGCTATTTGTTTACTAACCATGACAAGACGTTTTTTAAATGGTAAAATAGTCCTAAAACAAAGAAGTGCAACGAATAATAAACACGGGTTTAAGGGCATAAATCTAAGACATAGCTGTTAATATCGTTAATTGGTCAAGTAATTATTAAGAGAGGTAGACTCTCCAGTATGGCTTTGTTCGTATATACCAAATAATCCTGTAAGCGTATTCGCAACCACCATCAGTATCGAATTGGCTTTCAACCAGACGTGGAGGAATAGTAAACATGGAACCAAATCCTATAGACGGCATTAGACATACAAGCACCGAATCAAGACTGCATGAAATTGAGGAATTATTTAGACTGATCACCGAAAATACCTTGGATGTCATCTCTTATAGCACGCCGGATGGATTATGCCGATATGTGTCTCCTATGGTTCATACTTTGCTTGGCTATGAGAATTCGGAGATGATAGGAACAACAACATTTGATTATATTCACCCTGAGGATAGGAAAGCGCTGCAGACCTATGAGGCGAATAAAGAAAGCGGCGTCGTATGCTTCAGGTTTCTTCATAAGCACGGCCATTATGTGTGGTTTGAGGCTACTTTTAAAAACATAAAAAATGAGGAAGGCGAGCTGCAGTATATCATAAGCATCGCGAGGGATATCACGGATCGTAAGCAGGCTGAAGAGTGCCTCCGACAAAGCGAGCAGCGCTTTCGAGGTGCTTTCGATCATGCACTTATCGGGATGGCCCTTGTTAATTTAAATGGACAGTTTATTAAAGTAAATCGAGCCCTGTGCAGCCTCATTGGTTATTCCGAGCAGGAGCTGCTGCAATTAGGTTACAAGGATATTACAAGCCCGGACGATCTGGACAAGCATATGCATGATTTAGATAGGCTCTTGAACCGGTCCACCAGTCATTATTTTTTGGAAAAAAGATACATACATAAGCAAGGATCGATCATCTGGGCATTACTTGGCGTATCTCTGGTCCGTGATGATGCAGGAAACCCGTTATATTTTATTGCACAAATTGAAGACATTATGGACAAAAAGAAATTGGAACAACTCAAAGAGCAGCAGAGTGAATTGTTGGACAGAACGGACAAGCTATCTACAATCGGTCAGTTCGCAGCGAGTATTGCGCATGAAATCAGAAATCCGCTAACGACTATTCGCGGATTTATTCAGCTGCTCAGTGAAAAACACACATCCGATCCACAAGGCTATTACCCTATCATTTTGGATGAGCTGGACAGAGCTAATGAGATCATCAGCGACTTCCTGGCACTGTCCAAAAATCGCACGATTGAGAAAAAAATGTGCAATCTTAACGATATTATCCATACACTCCATCCGATCCTGTCAGCAGAGGCCAATCTGCAGGGGCATACGATGATTCTTGATCTGGACGAAACGATAGGCGACCTGCTTCTCGACGACAAGGAGATCAAACAACTGCTTCTGAATATCATACGAAACGGAATGGAAGCCATGAACGAGAGTGGAATCCTTACTATCATGACCAAGGAGAGCGGGGGGAAGGTGGATTTACGAATCTCCGATACGGGCTGCGGCATTCCGGAAGCCAGGATAGCGCAGTTATTTGAACCCTTTTATACGACTAAGGAAAAAGGTACAGGACTTGGGCTGGTGGTTTGTTTAAACATTGTGGAAAAGCACGGCGGCACCCTGACTGTACTGTCCGAAGAGAATCACGGGACCGTGGTTGTCGTTACCTTGTAGTCGATGAGATATCCTGATCTGAAACCGATAGCCTGCTTCTGGACAAGGTAAAAGGGTCTCATTCAATCAATCCCCCTGTAATCGCGCAAAAGACCATGTATTCTACATTGTAGAAGGCATGGTCTTAAGGTGTATCTATGTCATGCACGCTTCCATAGCTTAAGCTTGATTACCCCTGGCCTACCCATTCCTTACCGGCAGCGACCTCGTTCCAGCGAGCGCGAATCGCTAGCAGCTCAGCATTCGTAAGCGCACCTTTGTTAGCAAGAGCGGCATTTTGCAGCCAACGGTCAGGCTTGGTCGTCCCAACAATCGCAGTAGCGACTGCTGGCTGGCTCAATGTGAACCGCAGTGCCTGTTCGATCCCCTCTGCTGCGTCCTGTTTCAGGAAATCGTAATTCAGCTGCTGCAGCCGCTCCCAATACGTATGGTGATAGGCCTCCTTGGGCTTCTCGCTACCGGACATCCATGCCGCATTCGCTATCGGCCGCTTCGCCACAACGCCTACCTGTCTGACCACGGCTTCTGACAGCGTGAGCTCAATAGCCTGCTGATCCGCGATATTCACTGAGGTTTGCAGACTATCGAAGGCTCCGCACTGGAGCGCATACAATGCCGCCTGTCCATCACCACTGTAGCCAATGTACCGGGTTTTCCCTGCTTCCTGTGCACGCTGTAAAACGGTGATGACTTCACCATCGCGTAATATCGCCTCAGAGCAGCTGTGCAAATGAATCAGATCCACATAATCCGTTTGCAGCCGCTGTAAGCTGCGGTCGATGCTGTCGGCCAGCATCTTGGGGTCCCAATCCTTGGCGTTGAGGCCTGAGGCATGCCCGCATTTGGTGAACAAATAGTAATCATTTCTGCGATGCTTAACCGCTTGGCCGATGAGCTCCTCACTGGATTTATAGCATTCTGCGGTGTCGATTACATTCAAGCCTGCGTCCAACGCGCTGCCGAGCAGCCGCTCAACTGTGGATAAGGACGCCTGCTGATAGCCGATTTCTGCACCGCCAAAGCCCAACACGCTAACAAACATATCTGTTTTGCCGAATCTTCTTTTTTCCATAGAAGTCATCTCTCCCATTTCAAATTAGTTAGATATTGATTTGCTGTCGGTACTTTTCAGTACAGGCTTTTGCCTTAATAAATAGTGAGTCAGCACCGCAGATGCACAACCAAGCGCCCCTATGATAACGAAGCCTTCCTTTAACGTCAGCCAATCACCCGCAGCCCCCATAAAAAACGGCCCGATGAACATCCCGAAGCCATAAATCGCCTGATAAAATCCCATAGCCGTCGCGCGCTTATCCGGGTGCATATGCTTGATGCTGAGTGACATCAAAATGGGTGTCGCCAAACCTCTGCCAAATCCGGCAATCGCTTGTGTGAATATCAGCCACCCCAAATCCGACGTAAACGGAATCATCATGCTGAATACCCCGTTAAGCACGAAGCCGAAAATAATAATCGAGCGGTCCCCGAACTTTTGCGCCAGATGCCGTCCTCCTACCCATGCAGCCACAGCCGTTGGAAACGTAGAAAAGAACGTCAGCAGCCCCATATCGAGCTTCGTTGCATGAAGCGACTGGGCGTACACCGGTGTAAAACCGAAAACGGTTGCAAAGGTCAAAATTTGAAATAAAATGGCGAGCGACGAAACGACCAGCAGTGTGCGGTCACTGGCGACCTCCATGACGCCACGGGCGGTAATCTTTTGTGCGTTATCATCAAACTTCTCAATGAGAAAGAACGATCCGGCCATCCCGATCATTCCGACAACCGCACCGATCAGGAATGACGATTCCCAGCCGTACATATCGGCAAACCAGCCACCGCACAGGATGCCGAGCATTTGCCCTAAGGTGTTGTAGACGCTGATCGTACCAATCGCCTTGGTCGTTTCATCCTTCTTGTAGTAGCTGGTAAACAGGATTGTAAAATCAACCCAGGTCGCAGCCGCTGCACCTGCCAATGCACGCAGGATCAAGATCCAGGTCACACTGTTAGTCACCAGTATACCCGCCCCGGCCAGCACCGAGAATAAAAGCCCGAATGTAATAAACAGCTTTCTTTTGTGAAATCGGTCGGACATGATCCCTACTGGGATACGCAGCAGCATTTGGCTGAAGCCGTACATCCCGACAATCAGGCCGGCCATTTTATGCGAAGCACCTAGCTCCTCCACATAGGCTGTCAATATCGGCACACAGGTGTACATCGAAAACCAGAATAATAACGTCACGGCACAAAACAAGGGAATACGGTAAGAGCGTGGGGCAGCTGCCGAAGTCATGCGGTCTCCTTTCGGTAAAGCTATGATCTATTACCTCGAATCATACCTAATATAACCGATGGAAGGAAGAGCTGAAATAATGATCAGTTGGTATGGATAATATTGCAAGTTACGCACGGGTAACTACGAAATGACTACATCATACACTTGGGCAATTACGTATCGGCTGTGAGGGGAATTGGAAAGGATTTGATACAGGAGGCGTGGTATTACGGCGGTGAGATTGCAGAGGACTTTTTCAAATAAGCATCTGTAACCATAGCTGAAAGCAAATTGAATATGGAAATATTTGTAAAATATGTTTAGGGGCGTACTATACCTATACAATAACTCAAAGGAAAGAATAAGTCTATTCTTTTCTCCCATTTTCACGTATATTTTTGAAGTCCGAAAACCACCAAACAAGGAGTGAATCTATTATGCAAACCGACAAGCGTACTAAGGCTCTAATTACGACCAGCTTATTAATAGGGTTGATTTTATCCTCTCTAGACCAGACGATTGTATCCACGGCGATGCCCACGATTGTCCAGCAATTAGGAGGCCTTTCCTTATACAGCTGGGTGTTCGCTGTCTACATGCTAGCTTCTACCACAATGATGCCTATATACGGAAAGCTGGCTGATGTAATGGGGCGTAAAAAGATATACTTAAGCGGCATGACGCTCTTCCTTCTCGGTTCAGCCTTATGCGGACTTGCAGACACGATGACGAAATTGATCCTATTCAGAGGCATACAGGGACTCGGGGCAGGTGCATTGCTGCCTATTGCCTTCACCATTATCGCAGATGTATATCCACCTGAACGACGCGGAAAATTCATGGGATTGTTTGGCACCGTATTTGCTATGTCCAGCATTGTCGGTCCTACTGTAGGTGGATTGATCGTGGATTTCTTCCACTGGGGCTGGATCTTTTATTTGAATGTGCCGTTCGGCGCCGCTGCCATGCTCATCCTGTTATTTTCCTTGAAGGAAACGATAAGTACAGAGAAACGGTCTATTGACTGGTGGGGGGCGCTTACGCTAAGTGGTGCGGTCATATCCTTATTGCTAATCCCTGTGCTTAGCAGCAATCACCAGAGCCAAGGTTCTATTTCAACAGAATTGACCTTCACCATGATCTGGTTATTCGGAATCGGCGCTGTTCTGCTCGCGCTGTTCATATGGATCGAAAGCCGCGCAAAAGAACCTATCATTCCACTCCATCTATTTCATATTCGCGCCATCAGCTTCAGTCATATTGCCGGATTTTGCATGAGTGCGGGGATGTTCGGAGCGATTGCCTATATTCCATTGTTTGTACAAGGAGTCGTAGGCGTAAGCCCATCCATAGCCGGGTATATTTTAACACCGCTAATGCTGTCAGCTGCCATTACCTCCACCTTAAGCGGAAGGTTGATGAGCAAGGCTTCGTATCGAGCGATTCTCGTTCCCAGTCTGATCCTGATGGCAATCGGCTTCCTGCTGCTGAGTCATATGCATCTGGAAACGACCCGATGGGAGATCGTACTGTATATGATTGTAACCGGGCTTGGCATGGGAGCTGTATATCCGGTGCTTGGAACAGCTGCACAAAATGCCGTTGTACCCGCACTGCGCGGAGTTGCAACATCATCCTCGCAATTTTTCAGATCCATTGGAGGAACCATCGGTGTCAGCGTGCTCGGAGTCCTGCTTACTCAGCAAATGGCTGCAGGATTGAGCACATCAAGCACGGCCATGACTGGCACTACTGCGGAACAGCTTCAACATTTTACTGATCCGCAGGTGCTTCTTGACTCCAACTCACGAGCTGCATTACCTGCTGAAATCCTGCACACACTTCAACAAATATTCAGTGATGCCTTGAGCCTCGTATTTCTTGTTGGTGCCATTATGATCGTTGTCAGCCTCATTGCAAGCATTCTGATCGGTCCGGCCAGATTGGTTCCGAAGTCGTCCACAACTAAGCACAATTTATCGCAATAGCAGCTGCAATTCATCCCACTATCCGTTTCACTGCGGAGGGTTAGCACCCGGGGCTGGCAGCCAGTGAAATGGAGTTGTATCGAAAAACAAATCCGGATTGACCGGCACATTATGAGCCCAAAATGTGAAATGCAGATGCGGACCCGTGGAGAAACCCGTAGTGCCTACAAGTCCGATGATATCCCCTTGCTTTACATGATCTCCAGCCTTCACGCGGAGCTCGGACAAATGCGCATATTGCGAAAACAAGCCCATCCCATGGTCGATGTAAATCGAGTTCCCTGTCAAATAGAGCAGCTCCGACAAGGCAACTATGCCATCATTCGTCGCCTTGATCGGAGTACCCTCTTTGGCTGCGAGATCAAGCGCGCGATGACTGCTATCAAATTTCCCATTCACATAGCGGGTATAGCCATAGGGTGTTGTTAAAATCCCCTCTATCGGCTTAATAAAGTTCGTGCTGAACAAGAACTCTCCTTGAGACTCACTCCGTGCTTTATCGATTTTCTTCTGATCCTCATCAATACGTTTGGTTTCCTGCTTCATGGTTTCCATTTGCTTGGTGACCTGCAGGTATTGAGTCTGGAACTTTTTGGCCTTGATGGTTAGCATGCTGTCACCAATCGGATAGCTGCCCGGCTTGATCGCAAGCGACATCGGCAAATAAGTGAAATAGCCTGCACCGAAGGGCTCCAGCTTATAGGTCTTCCCTTCCCATGTGATTTCTCCCGGCTGTCCATGCCGTACGAGCACCACATCCCCTGGAGATGCTGTTTCTGGCAGCACTGCCCACTCGGCCTCCATGGCCTTTTGTGCGGTTTCCTGCTCCTTATAGAAGGCTGACTCTTTCACGGCTGCCTGTATGCGCACGCGCTCCGCCTCCATTTCCTTGGCAATATCCGCTGTCACCTTAGGATGCCAGGTCACACCGCCATCAACCGTTACCCACAGCGGCGCCTCTGCATTAGACCCATTCTCCAGCTGCACCCAGCCTACATTGCGGGTCAGGAACTGCGATTTGAACACCTTATAATCTGCAGCCTGTACATGTATGACAGACGGATTCTGCTCCTTGCCACTCATCCAGCTTACCGTCTCATCACTAACAACAGCGGACTCTGAAGACAACACAGCAAGAGTAGAAGAATCGGACGCAGACGCCAGCCAATGGACACCGCCATCCTTTGTAGTTACCAGACCATCGGAGTAAAGGGCCCAGCCCTGTGTCAAGTTATCCATGTGAAAGTCGAGCAATTCCCGTTTTTTAACCTCAGCTTTGGGGCTGGCCGCCGTAACGGAGCCGCTTGCATCTGGTGCCATGACCGGGAACTGAAACCATACTATGACAGCCGCACATACCAATACACTTAATACCCCCAAACCTATTCGATATCGGATCGAGGGCTTCCCGGCGGCACGCTTGTGTACGGCTTTTCTCTCAAGCTTCATCTTCGTTATCTCTCCTCACCTGCGGGGAAGGCTATTCACCCGCTGTTTCCGTCTTCTCTTCCTCTATATTACGATATTCCCAATTCGGTTGCCATGACTTCTTGTACAATCCTCATGAAGAAACAAGCATATGGAAGTCGATTTTGTCAAGTGTTTTTCGCAAAAGCAGTTTCAGCAAGTAAGAAAAATGGTTAAAAGTTGTATGTATCCAATACAATTCCTACCACTTGACAGCTATTATAGATGATGACAATAAAGAAGAGGGGGGGACTTACGATGAAAATCAATAATTCCCACATATGGCACAGCGGCAGCCTCTACTGGCCGACAACTTTAACTCATATACCCAGCTATCCGGCTTTACAAGGGCATATCACAACCGAGGTTGCTATTATTGGGGGCGGCATTACAGGTGCATTATGTGCAGCCGTCCTGGCGAGATCGGGCATTCCGACCGTATTGGTCGAGGGTCAGCGTGTAGCGTCAGGAAGTACGGCCGCAAATACAGGGCTGCTGCAGTTTTCGAATGATACCATGTTAAGTGAGCTTGCCGATAAAATTGGTGAAACGGACGCTGTCCAGTTTTATGGAGAATGCCGCAAAACTTTAACCCGTCTGTACAAGCTCGCGAATGAAATCCCCTACGATACAGGATTTCATGTACGCAGCAGCTTGTACTGTGCCAGTACATCCAGCGATGTTCCGCGATTGTTCAAGGAATATTCGATGCTGCGAAAGCACGGCTTTCCTGTCGAATGGGGCTCACCGCATAATACAGGCCACCACCTGCCGATCCGCAAGCCCGCCGCACTCGTGACACATGGGGATGCAGAAATCAATCCAATCCGATTTGCTCACGGTTTAATTGCCGAGGCTGCACATAAAGGCGCAAATATCTATGAAAACACCGTAGTAGAGGGCGTCCAACGAATGGGTGACAAGTTCGTGATTACGACTGATTTTGGCGAAATTATCGCCAGTCGTGTTGTACGCGCCGTCAGCGATGTCCCGGGAATTGAAAGCCCCTCACGCATCAAGCCGATCCTCAAACGCTCCTATGCTCTGGTCACCCCTGCAAATTCACTACCCGCTTCGTGGCCTTACGATTGTATGATGTGGGAAACTGCCCGTCCCTACTTTTATTTTCGAACCACGCCCGATCGAAGAATTATTGCAGGCGGTATAGATGAGAATCAAGCCGATGCGACCAATGATACAGACTACCTGTTTAATCGCACGCTTCGGCTGCTTGAAGAGCTTGGCAGTTTATTCCCTGAGAAACAATGGGAGGCTGAGCACGCCTGGTACGGGGCCTTCAGCGAATCGGTGGAGGATCTTCCCTTTCTCGGAGAAACTGCCAAGCAGCCTGGAATATTCCATGCCTTCTCTAGTGGAGGTAATAGCACGGTGTACAGCATGATCGCTGCAGAGATGCTGCGTAACCGCATATTGGGGCAGGAGCATCCCATGCATGCTCTGCTTTCACCGGAGCGTCCTGCTCAGCCAGACAGCTCAGCCGTCAAAACCGTTTAAGCACAGATATGATTTTAACCAAATGTTTGCCGTTTATTCAACCATACATTTGCCGAAAATCATTTATTAATCATATTACGTTGCGCATGATTAGCAAAGACGGTGGTTCAGCCACAGGGTAAGCCCGAAGGGAGACGACCGCGATAGCGAGTGCAGCAGCGCCATTCCAACAGATCACTAGTATCGACGGTCCGCCAATGGCAATTCCCCGACAGTCGCACCTGCAGCAAAGCCGAGGACGGCTGACTAAAAAGGTCAATCTTTAATCTGAAGCTGCTGCAGGAATCCAACCAGTTAACAGTGCTCCATGCTCCGAATGGTTATCTGCGGCAAGTTCGCCTCCGTGTCGTCTTACAATTTTTTGCGATATGGTTAACCCCAGTCCACTGCCGCCAGTTGAACGATTTCTGGATTCTTCACCACGATAGAGAGGTTCAAAACCTCGTTGCAGCTCTTCCGGGGAGAAGCCCGGTCCTGTATCACGAATCGAAAACCTTACTTTGTCACCATCTTTATAACATTGAACAACAATTTCACCATAGGAGGGGGTATGCCTGACGGCATTTTCCAAGAGGTTGTTGATGGATCGCTCCAATAAATGCATGTCACCGCAAATGAAGCAACCGTCCGCAGCAGGGTTCGAGATCGAGATGTGCTTTTGCCGGGCTAGCGGAATGAGACTGTCAATCGACTTTTGGAGTAAAAGTTTAAAGTCAACCGTCTGGTTGTGTAGATTCATCTCCACATAGTCCATCTTTGTAAATGTAAAAAGGTCCTCTACCAGCCGGTCCAATTGCGCCGATTTTTCCTTACAAACCGCCAGATACTTAGTTATTTTTTCCGGAGATTGTGCAATGCCTTGCTCCAGACCATCCAAATAACCTCGTAAGGCAAACAACGGGGTCCGTAAATCATGCGCAACAGCGGCGATGACAAATCGACGTTCTTCCTCTAATTCCGCTTGTTTTTGAAAAGATTTTTGAAGCCCCTTCACCATCACTTCGAATCCATCGCGTACTTCTGAGATTTCGGTGATCCTGGACAAAGGCAGCTTTACATCCCAATCTCCTGCGGCGATTTGTCTTGCTGCCAAGCTCATCTTTTCGAGAGGCTTAAGAAGGAACCTTCGCATTTCAATACCGATAATAAAGAAAGCTAGCAATAGTCCAGCAAACATCGAAATCATCTGAATCGTATTTAACTTCGGCAGGTAAATGACGACCTTTCCGATTAAATGACCGTTCTCTATGATGGAGAACCTTTCGGTTGACGACAAAGCGCCATGGCGCTCCGGATTAGACCGGAAAATATCCTGATCGGACGCAGATAGAATAGCCGCCTCCATCTTCGCTTGCTGCAACGCTTTATGCAATTGGTTTTGCCAATTCGGATCCCTCCATTGGTCCGGGTTCGTTTCGATCAGATGAATAATTTCGGTCAAATGCCTTTGAAGCATCGCATCTTGCAACCCACTATTTGCAAAGCTGAGCGTTTTTGTCTCCATGAAGTGAGCTGTAAGGAAAAAGATCCACGGCACCGTCAGTATGAAGAAAAAGCTCAGCGCAGTAAACGTACGAATGCGTAATGTTCTCATTTTACCCTCCCTCGAAGCGATACCCTACTCCCCAAACGTTGACCAGGAATTGCGGGCGGTTCGGATCGGATTCGATTTTTTCTCGAAGTCGACCGAGATGCACCCTGATCGTATGCTTATCGCCCACTCCATCCCAAAATTTTGCAAGGATCTGTTCATATGAAAAAACATGTCTGGGATGTTCGGCAAACAATCGAAACAACTCATATTCCCTCGGCGTGAGCACGACATTCTTCCCCTCCACCATCACTTCTCTTGTGGACAGATTTAGTTTGAGGCGGCCAAAATCCAAGATCCTTTCATCCATTTGCTGCTGAGAAGTGGAACGCCGCAATACAGCTTTGACCCTGGCTATGATCTCACCAGGCGAAGCGGTTTTGACGATATAATCATCACCGCCGAGCGTCAGCCCTCGAATCTTATCCACATCATCGCTGCGTGCGCTCAAGAATAGGATAGGGACGTTGCTCACCGCCCGGATCCGGCGACATAACTCAAATCCGTTTTGTCCCGGCATCATGATATCAAGAACAATACAATGAACAGAACTGTGCTCAAACAAGGCCCAGGCTTGAACGGTATCGCAAGCGGTTACAACGTGGAAATTTTCGTATTCTAAAAAGTCTCTCAATAATTCAACGATACTTTGGTCATCGTCTACAACCAGTATCGTACTTACTTCGCTCATGAACTATCCCACCTTTGCGTCCTAGTTTATCATTTTTTCTGCAAGGGCGAACGTAATCTCATATTTTGTGATGAAATGTTTATTTTTTTGTTACCTTTTTACATCTTCGTTTGAGAGATTCATTTGTTATGATTCTTCTTGAGTACACACGGAGGGCAAATATCGCGGGTAGTGACTTGTCCCGCGCAGTAACTGATGAAGGGGGTTTTCAATGGGATTGAAACACGGCAGTTTCCCATTTTTTCCATTCGACAATTCCCTGACCCACCCGCAGGCTCAAGGTTCATTTCTTTTTCGTCATGATACGATCGACCCAGGTTAAGCAACGAGCTGACTTTGGATACGAGGAGGTTTATGGATGTTAATGGTTCAAATCGTACTTTTTGACGGCTTCGACCTTCTGGATGCCATTGCACCTTACGAGGTTTTTTGCGCCGCTGCCATGTATGCTGAGAACGCGATAAACGTAGAGTTCGTCACCGCGGAAGGGCCGAGGTCCGTGGCTAGCGGCATCAACGGATTAAAAATTGAAGCGAGCGGCAGACTGAACCCGGAACGTGCGGACATCATTCTCGTGCCTGGCGCGTCAGGGGATATAGAAGGAGATGGCCCCGATTCGATCCCGGCTATTCTAACGCGAGCAATGAATACAGAATTGACCGGAATAATCAAACAGGCAATCGGGCAAAAGGACATCGTCGTCGCCACGGTTTGCGGCGGTTCCCTGTTGCTGGCCATGGGAGGGCTCATGGAAGGCAGACCTGCGGTAACACATCGTATGGGCATGGATTTACTAGGAGCAACCGGTGCCATTCCCATTCCCGCACGCGTAGTGGACGACGGCAACCTGGTAAGCGGCGGCGGCGTCACTTCGGGACTCGATGTTGCGCTGTATCTGGTGAAACGCAAGCTTGGACCGCGTATCGCACACGCTGTAGAGCAGTTGTTCGAATATGAACGAAGGGGAACGGTTTGGCGGAAAAAAGGAATTGCACCTAGCTCTCATCAGGCAATGACAGGTGAAGAGACGAACATCGCGAAGAAACAAGCGGTAATAACTTACGACACTCCACATGACAAAATCACGCAGGCATCTATCTTCAACGGAGATTGGGACACGACAATGGCTACCCCAGTCGGGAAACTGCAGGTCAAGCTCGCTATCTCCACAAGTAATGGGATGATCCAAGGCCAGGCAACACAAGGGGGTGAGACCGTCGAATTTATGAACCCGCTACTTCAGGGCAACAAGCTGATCTGGTCGCTACATATAACGAAGCCCATGCGCTTAAATCTGAAATTCGAAGTTACCGCGGGCGGAAATTACATGACCGGGACCGCCAGGGCCGGCATACTGCCAGCATCCAAATTAACAGGCAAGCGGGTTTCCTTGCCCTGAAATGTGTATTGGTAATTAAAGTAAAGTCGCGGGGGTTTTGTATTGCATGAAGAAGCGGAAAATATTATATGGACTTTTAGCCTGTGTCAGTATTTTATTTATCCTTTACACCTTGGTAACTAATTATAGGATCGATCCCGGAGCCGAGGTGTTTTTAAGCTATAAAACCGGGCTGAAGCGCCAGCTAAATCTTCCTGTCTGGTTAAACGTTATGCACGTTCATGTTGCGTTTGCCTGCATTTCCATGGCGGCGGGACTGCTCAACTTTTCCAATCGAATCTTTGAAAAAAACCGCAAGTTTCATCGTATTAACGGCTATGTTTATTTAGTGTCCGTGCTTGTTGTCGTGATTACTTCCGGGTACATGGCGCCTTACGCCACCGGAGGGAAAATAAGCAGTATGGGGTTCAATGTCCTTAATATTCTATGGATGCTTATCACCATTATGGCGCTCGTACAAATCAAAAAGAAACGGATTATCCGGCATCGGAACTGGATGGTCCGAAGTTACGCCTTTTGTTTTACGAACATGTCGATTCATCTCATCACCTCCCTTTTTCATCAGGGATTCGGTTTCGCTTACTCTACCGGATATACAATTGGCGTTTACGGTTCCATTGGGCTGCTGTTAGTCATTCCTAATGTCATCATTAGAACGATCGGTCAATCAGAGAGGTAACGGTTACCCCTAGCTATATGTAGGAAAAAAAATCCCTTGAGGCTAACGAACTTTATTCCGTTTATGCCTTAAGCTATACGAAAGGAATTGGTATAAAGATGAAAAAAATTTGGGGAATACTTATGACGCTGGCACTAGTTTTAAGTCTAGTCGGCCCTGCTGCAAGCGCGGAAACACAATCCAAGAACAAAAGTAAACATGTTCAGATCGTATTATTCGATGGTTTCGATCTGATGGACGCATTAGCGCCATATGAAGTATTCGCTGCCGCGGGAATGTACTCAAAAGGCGCTGTTACTGTGGAATTGGTATCCGCAGAAGGTAAGCGTTCTGTCCCGAGCGGTCTGAATGGGCCTGCCCTCGAAGCGCAAGCCGCATTAGACCCGAATCGTCCGGGAATTATTTTGGTGCCTGGGGCTTCTGGCAAGCCGGGAGGAAATTCGGAAGATGCCATTCCGAATATATTAAGACAGGCCATGAAGACAGGCTTACCGGGTATGCTGGAACAAGCTTTTAATAATAAGGAAGTCACTGTGGCTACCGTATGTGGAGGTACATTGCTGCCTGCAATGCAAGGTTTGTTGAAAGATAGACATGCGGTTACCAATCATATAGGTATGGATGCGTTAGGAGCTCTCGGTGCAATTCCAGTTGAAGCAAGAGTCGTTGAGGATGGTCCTCGCTTTGTGAGCGGGGGAGGCGTGACTTCGGGACTTGACGTGGCCTTGTATTTGGTCGATCGTGAGTTAGGGCCCCAAATCGCAAATGCCGTAGAAAAGTTATTCGAATACGAGAAAAGAGGCACGGTGTGGAAAGCAGAAGGCATTGCTCCGATCGACTTTAATACGAGTCCTAAAGAGTCAGAAGAAAAACAACCAACTGCTAATGCTGTGAGTACTTCCGATAGGTGAGGGGAAAAGGTTCGAATACCATATAAAGATTCGACGGCTCGCTAAAAATGATGAAGTGATTCAAATGACTGCCGCGAGTTTCTTAAAGCATATGCTTGCCGCAGCGGCAAAGATATGCTTTAACTCTCAACAGATCACAGAAAGCAGACGCTTATAATCAATCCGAGACATGCCGCAGCCGGCATTGTCTTTTTTTTATGTTATGTAATAAACACTTTGCAGCACTTTCTGCCATTATTAATTTATTTGAGAAAACAGAAAAATAACAGAGGATATAAGCGAAATATGTCGAATAAGTTCCAATATATGTGAAATTGACTTACATCAACGATAGGTGGCTGCAGCTATGATCCAGACATTGTTATCCAATTTGGCGCTTCTGACAACATTTCTTTTTTTCTCCAGCCGATTATTCAAACTCCAGCCGACAGCCCGAACCTCTTCATTGTCCAATAAAGTTAAGGTGGGTATTCTTCATGGACTGTTCGGCGTTGTGCTTATGTATTTTAGTGTGAGTGTTTCACCCCAGACATTTTTTGATTTCAGGAACAATACGATCGTCGTTTCAGCCTATTTTGGCGGCCTTTATTCTTCCCTGATAACGACGCTTATCATATCGATTGGACGCTTACTGCTTTTTGGAGGCATCAATCCTTCCTCCTTGATGGGTGCATTCAACGCCCTAGTGGTTTCCCTCGTATCTGTACTTATTTTTCGAAAAGTAACCCACTATTGGAAGGCATGGTTAGGCTCGATTTCCTTGAATATGCTGCTTGCGATATCATCTGTCACTATCCTGTTACCCGCACAAAGCGCTGAAATATTGCCCTATTATTTGCCTATGGTGTTAGCCAGCGGTCTGTTGGCGGCTTATTTGATCCGCTTTCTTGAAAAGTCTGATCAATTGCTCATTACGGTTGAACAGAACGAACAACGCTACCGCAGCCTGTTTACGCTGTATGATACGCTTCTCCATGCTGCACAAGATGTCGCCATTATCGCAACGGATACCAAAGGTATTATTCATTTGTATAACACAGGCGCACAGCGACTTTTTGGCTATCAGGCGGAGGAGCTGATTGGCAAGCATACCCCCTATCTGCTGCACCTGCCATCGGAAATACAGGAGTACGGTGAGCAATTAAGCCGTCTGCATAAGCGTCAGATTGATGGTTTCGATGTGCTCGTCCATTTTTCCCAACATTCAGACTCTCAACAAAAGGAATGGACCTACGTACGCAAAGACGGGAGCCACCTGCATGTTAATATGATTACCAGCTCCATTAAAGACCAAAATCAGCAAATCACTGGTTATCTGGGCATAGGTACGGATATTACGGAAAAGAAGCAAGCCGAGGAAAAACTGTTGGAGGCCAACCGCATTTTACATCAGCTTTCCATGATTGACGGGTTAACCGAGATTGCCAACCGACGGTCCTTCGAGGAAAATCTGGAGCGTGAGTGGAAAAGAGCGGAGCGGAGCTCGGAGGCGTTATCCTTGATTATGTTTGATATTGATTGTTTCAAGCTGTATAACGATACCTATGGTCATTTGGGCGGTGACTTATGCTTGAAGCGGGTAGCTTCCATAACCCAGAAATCACTTTACCGGAAGCCTGATTTTGTCGCTCGCTATGGCGGAGAAGAATTTGGAGTTATTTTACCGCAAACGAATGGACAGGATGCCTATTTGATTGCAGAAAGAATTAGAGAAGCGGTTGAAGCGGAAGCCATTCAGCATAAAGGCTCATCGGTAAAGAGCGTCGTGACGATTAGTGTTGGAGTTGCCACGATGATTCCTTCTCCACAGATGGACAAGGAGACGCTGATCAGCAAGGCGGACAAGGCTCTGTACCAGGCTAAGCAGGAAGGGCGAAATCAGGTCAGAAGCTTCACTTAAGGCCTGATCTTGACCTCCCTTATTCCGGGGATTGTGGTTGTTCAGCTGTCTCCGGCAATTTAACAGTAAGGGTCGTTCCTATCCCCAGCTTGCTCTCTACCCTGATAGCTCCTTGATGCATCTCTATGATCCTGTGTACGATGGACAAGCCCAGACCACTGCCGCTGACCGACCGATTCCTCGATACATCCGCCTTGAAAAAACGTTCAAAGATTCGTGCCTGATCCTCTTCGGCAATCCCGATACCGGTATCGGAAATACTTACCAAAACTTGATCCTGCTCCTTTTCCATGCGAACCGTTATCGTGCCGCCTTCCGGTGTGAACTTGATACTGTTATACAATAAATTAACCCATACCTGGCTCAACAGCTCCTCATCTGCGACAATCTCCATATCAACCAGCGATACGTCCATGTCGATGTTTTTGCTGAGCCATTGCGGTTCGCAGGCTAATACCAAACTGCGCAGCTGCTTATCCAGTCTATATCGCTCAGGGTTGTAAGGATAATGCTCAGATTCCAGCGAGGTCAGTTTCAGCAGGTTGTCGCTTAACCGTGATAAACGCCTGCTCTCTGTTTCGATAATATGCAAATAATGCCTTCTCTCGTCCTCGCTAAGATGATCCTGCTGCAGCGCCTGCGCAAAGCCATTGATGCTCGTGAGCGGCGATTGGATTTCGTGCGATACATTGGAAATAAACTCCTGACGCATAGCCTCCATATGCTTTAATTGCTGTGCCATATGGTTGATGCTGTCGACGAACACTTCGAAGTGCCCTTGATGGCGGCTCGTCTTGTCCAGACTGACATTAAAGTTCCCTTGGCTTATTTGTCTCATAGCCTCCATTACTACATGAATAAAGTGCATCTGCTTGGGCCTTGAGATGAAGCCGATGATGAGTATGATGGATATGGCGAACATCGATCCCAGCGCCACGTTAATAAGCTGACTGATCAGGTCCGGCACCTCTATACCCTTATACGTATAAAACCAGGAGGTAATCACATACGCCAGAGCACAGCAGGTTACCTCAACTGACAGAGCCACAAGCGTACCCAGCACGCCCTTTGCAAAATGCCGCAGCCTTTCCTTCTTCACCTTTCCCCCTCCAGCCTGTAGCCCAGACCGCGAATTGTGCTGATTTTAAATGAGAGTGCATCCCCATCCGTGAATCGCTCTCTGATGCGGTTAATATGCACATCCAGTGTACGTTCGTTTCCTTGAAAATCGTAACCCCAAATGTCCTCGATCAGCTGCTCCCGTGACAAGGTTCGTCCAGGATAGCTGGCCAGCTTGAATAACAGCTCAAACTCCTTTAAGGGCAGCGTCAATGCCTGATCTCCAAGCCTTACCTCGAACGTATGACGATTCATATACAGCGTACCAATCTGCACCTCCTGAGAGGCCGCTACCCGATACCGCTTCAAGAGCGCCTTCACCCTCGCAACAAGCTCTGCCGGCTCAAACGGCTTAACCAAATAATCGTCGGTTCCAAGCTCGAAGCCTTTGACCTTATGAGTCGTTTCACCTTTGGCGGTCAGCATCAAAAGCGGCTTATCGTAGTGCTCCCTCAGCTCACTGCACAGCTCCCAGCCGTCCATATTCGGCATCATAATATCGAGAATCACCATATCTACTTTGGATCCTTCCAGCTTGAGGAGGGCATCCTGTCCATCAACGGCCTCCAGCACATCGAACCCTGCCCGCTGCAAAAACAACCCCACCAGCTCGCGGATATGCGGATCATCATCAACAACTAATATCGCAGGCATCTTGATACTCCTCCCTTATCATCAGGCTTATCAATCTTTGATCGATATAACCTTACCCGCCCATACCGACGATGGTACAGGCAATAACACCGCTGGAACAAACTGCTCAAGCCCTGATTTTCCGCGACCAGCTCTCCCAAGCTTTCCAGCGCTTTAAGCCAATGGCTGCATACGCAGCTGCTGATCGGCAAAGTCGCGATACAGCGAATGGGACTGATACAGCTCTTCATGTGTGCCACTGCCCGTCACTTTGCCCTTCTCGATAAATACGATCTGATCGGCATCCACCACGGTCGATAACCGATGGGCAATCACAATGGTGGTTCGGCCCTGCATCACGTTTTTCAAGGCCTTCTGCACAACAACCTCCGACATGCTGTCCAGGCTGGACGTCGCCTCATCCAGCATCAAAATCTGCGGGTCACGCAGCAGTGCCCTTGCGATCGCAATTCGCTGCCGCTGTCCGCCGGACAGCTTGATCCCCCGCTCCCCAACCTCAGTTTCGTACTGCTTGGGCAGCTCATCTATGAATACATCGGCGTAGGCCAGCCGCGCCGCCTGCTGCAATTCCTGCTCGCTGATTTCCCGCTCCGTACCGTACGTAATATTATCGCGGATGGTGCCGGCTATCAACGGACTTTCCTGAGATACATAACCGATCTGGCTTCGCCATGACTTCAGGGACATCTCATTGATGGATTCCGTGCCCATCCGAATTATCCCGCTCTGCGGCTCATAGAATCGCTCCAGCAGGGAAAATAGCGTCGTTTTTCCTCCGCCGCTCGGTCCAACAATCGCTGTTACCTTGCCCGGCTCGACCGTCAGACTGACATCCTTGAGCACAGGCTCCCCGGACTCGTAGGCATACGATACCTTCTCCAGCCGAATCGCCCGCTGGCTATCCTCCAAGGTAATGCCGCTGTCCAACACTTCTTCATTTACCTTCAAGGTCGCAATAATCCGTTCGGTAGCACCCATCGCTTTCTGAAACTGCGTAAAGAAGTTCGATACCTGCGTAATCGGCATAATGATCTGAAACAAATACAACAGAAAGGCTACCAAATCTCCGGACGTCAGCTCGCCTGAGGATACCCGCAGCCCCCCATAGCCAATGATGGTCACGAACAGCAGCATCAGCACAAAATACATCAGCGGTGCAATGAACGCCTGAATCCTGCCCTCACGCAAGCCATATCGGAATAAATGATCGATCCCCTGCTTGCCGTTGTCGTATTCAACCCGTTCTGCGTTGGATACCTTCACCAATCGAATCTCGGTCAATACCCGCCCCAGCACGGCATTGAACTTGCCCGTTTCCTCCTGCAAGCCTTTCGATATCTTGTACATACGGCGTCCCAAGGGCATCAGGAACAGCATGGAGAGCGGAATGACCATGATAATCAGCAGCGTCATTTTCCAATCAAGATACAGCAGCACCCCTATTGCGCCAATGATCGAGATCGTGCCGGTTATGAGGTTGGTCAAATTCTCCGTGATCAACCCTTTGACGATGCCTGTATCATTAATGATCCGGCTGATCATTTCTCCGGTTTGATTCTTATCATAGTAGGCGATCGGCAAATGCAAATGCTTTTTCCACAGCCGATCCCGCAGTGATGCAACTACCGTCTGCCCTGCACGGTTCAACAAGTAAATCGAGATACCCGCAGCAACCGCCTGCATGATAAAAGCCGCAGCCAATCCAATGATATGAATTCGATCTAGTGAGGCTAGCGAAAAGCTATCGACCAAATTTTTGGTGAATAATGGAATACTTAATCCAACCAAGGTAGAGCCCATGCTCATTGCGAGCGCAATACCCATCAGCAGGAGCGGAGGCTTCGTCTGCCAGATCAGCTGGATGAATTCTCTCCAGCCGCTGGTCCCGTTTGCTTGCTTCATCATATATCAACCTTTCCTTATCCATCTGGATTCGTTAAGAAGAACATACCCTATTTATATAAACACAATGTAAACAACAATTCCACATCTGGCCCATCTGGCCCAGCTACCCCATCATGATTAATAAAAGCTGCTTACGGGTAATAGTATCTTGAGCAGAATGATGATCCATTCAAACTATAAAAGGAGTGATTACGATGGACAGCAACGTATTTAAAGGCAAATGGAAGCAAATCAAGGGTGAAACCCAGAAGCAATGGGGGAAGCTGACGAATGATGATATGGATGTTATTGACGGCGAGCGTGAAAAGCTGATCGGCAAAATTCAGGAACGCTACGGTTATGATAAAGCCCGTGCTGAGAAGGAATACCATGAGTGGTCCTCCAGCTATGATTCCAAAACTACCGTGTAAAACACGATTTTCGATACCTCTTTACTTTTGCTTTTGCAATACAAACAAGGATCGCCCCATTGGAGCGATCCTTGTTTGTATTATGAGCAAGCGTCAAGAATGACACCATCTGATCGAAGACTACGAGATCTGAACACCTTTTTTGAGCGATTTGAAATTACTGTTCGTATTGGACAGCATAGGCAGCATTCTCATGCCACTGACCATAGGGGCTTGACACGAGCTGCAGACCGGCGCCGATTCGAACGCAAAATTATCTCGCATCCATCCCATGCAGGATTCATTCTCGCATGACCAAATCGCGGTATTTTCCAAAGGGATATCCTCAGTCGATTTTTTTCGAAAATACATGATGCGCCTCCTCGATGATCTCAAAAAAAATCTGCCCCCAACGTAAGTTAAGGGCAGCCTGTAAAGCTTTTTAAATTACAATTTTACAACGTTCTCAGCTTGTGGTCCACGGTTGCCTTGAACAACGTTGAATTCTACTTGTTGACCTTCGTCCAAAGACTTGAAGCCTTCGCCAGTGATTGCGGAGAAATGTACGAATACATCGTTTCCACCTTCAACTTCGATAAAACCAAATCCTTTTTCTGCGTTAAACCATTTAACTGTACCTGTTTGTGCCATGTGTAATGACCTCCAAAATTTTATTAACATGCTGTTTTTATTGTTTACCACAAATAAAAAATTCACACATTGCGAAAGGTTCCATCGTACATGATAACCCTTTGCAATATGTGAATATTGGTTACGGATTCTTTATTAAGTTCATCTTACCACACATAATTAAGGATAGCAAGTTGTGGGTGGCGATTTAACAAATATAAATGTTTTCCATCTTTTCCAGTCTTGCTGCAATCAGCATTTCTGGTAATGTGTTCTTGTCAAATGCGTCGAAATCGATAGGCAAAGGGGCGGTAATTGGCCCCTCTGCTCTTCTTCGAAACTAACAACTCATGGATTGGATTTATCCTAAATTTAAATTGAGGGCAGCAGCTCGCCCTGCTGAATGCGGTACATCTGATAATATTTGCCGCGTTCACTCATCAGGCTTTCATGAGACCCCCGCTCGACGATTTGTCCCCGGTCCAGCACCAGAATCAAATCGGCGCTTTTGATCGTTGACAACCGATGGGCAATTACGAAGGTCGTGCGTCCTTTTTTCACGACTTCCAGGGCTTCTTGAATGACGGTCTCCGTCTCCGTATCAATGTTCGATGTCGCTTCATCCAGAATCAGAATCGCCGGATTGAAGGCAAGTGCGCGTGCAAACGAGATTAGCTGCCGCTGCCCCGAGGAAAGCGTACTGCCTTTTTCAATAACAGGCTCGTCAATGCCTTGCGGCAAATGCTCAAGCAGACGATTGGCGCCAACAGCTTCCAGGGCTGCTTCCACCTGCTGTCTGGATATGGAGGGATCATCCAAGGACACATTGGAGGCTATCGTACCGGTAAACAAATACGGATCCTGCAGCACAATCCCCATATGCTCACGCAGCGTCTGCTGCGGCAGGCGGTTTACGTCCATCCCATCTATCGTGATGACACCCTTCTCTGCGTTATAGAATCGGAACAGCAGGTTCATGATCGAGCTTTTCCCAGAGCCGGTATGCCCGACGAATGCCACCGTCTGCCCCTTCATCGCCTCGAACGATATGCCCTTCAGTACGTATTCACCCTCTTTGTAGGCGAACCATACATCGTCAAATCGCACATGACCTTGATAGCGGTCCATCTTGCCGTCTGCTACGTCGGTTCCTTCTACATCCAGCAGCTCGAACACCCGCTCAGCGGAGACGAGAGCCGTCTCCAGATTAGGCAGCTGGTTCACGATATTGACGATCGGGTTGAACAATCGATTCAAATAATCCACGAAGGCATACATCACCCCAAGCGTGATCACATGCTCCGGTCCACTTAAAGACATCCCGCCAAAATACCAAATGAGTGAGAGGAACGCCAAATTACGGAGCACCCCGACCAGATTATGTCCGGTTAATGAGTTTAGGCTCAGCAGCTTGTTTTGATACTTATACAGCTCGGTGTTGAACGCTTCAAACTCATTGCTCATCTTTTTTTCCTTGCGAAAAGCTTTAATAATCGGCATCCCCTGAATCGATTCATTCACGATCCCGTTAATCTCACTGACCGCCGCACGGATAATCCGGTTGTAACGCTTGGCAAATTTACCGTACACGTAAATCCACAGCACGAGCAGTGGAAGAATAAACAGACAAATCGCCGCCAGCCGCACGTCCAGCAGGAACAATGCCAGAAAAATTCCCGCCATATAAATCGTTCCTGTAAAAAAGTTCGCCAGCACTGTCACATACAGCTCGCGAATCGCTTCGGTATCATTTGTGACGCGCGATACGACCTTGCCTGCAGGCAGGTTATCGAAATAACGAATCGGCAGCCGATTAATTTGACCGAACACATCCGTCCGCATGCGGCGAATAATCCGGTTAGCTGAAGCTTGCAGGAAATAACGCTGTCCATAAGAGAACAGAGCCGATACCACAAGCAAACCAAGATAAAACCCGCACAAGCGTATCAATCCGCCGAATTCCGGCTCGAAGAAGCGGAAAAGCTCCCCGGTATTCAGTCTTCTTGCGGGATAGGTGCTGACATTCGTGCCGCTGTCAATGGAAATCCTCCCTTCACTGGTCATGCTTCGCAAACCATCCGCCTTGACCGGCTCTGGGATAAAGTAATAATCCTTGCCGACCTGAAGCACACGCACCTCGCCGCCATGAGCTTCATTCGCTGCAAAGTGATCGGATCTTTTATAGAAGGCACCTTCATAAGCAACCGTGTACGGTCCTTCCACTCCCGTCGTATACCATGGCTTGCTGATTCCGGAAATATGCACATCGATAATCCGTTTCGCTATGAACGGCCCTGCCAGATCCGTGCCTACGGCGACAGACAGCATAATCAGCGCCACCAGCAGCTGTTTTTTATAATGAAAGGCATAGGCGATAAGCCTTCGGATCGTTGCCGTTTTACTGCCCTTGGGCGGTTCCTTATCCAGCTCCAGCAAGAGATCAGTCCCTTCCGGCTGCGGTTTGTCCTTGACAGAGGACTGTGTGGAAGGCTGCTCAGAGCTGTAGGTCGCCGCTCCCTGAGCCTTTTTGTCAGCTGAATCGGCTTCTTGGGCTGCCGCTTTTCCCTCTGTATCGTTAGTGCTGTTCATTTTCTTCGCATTACGTTCCTTGTCCAAGCTCATTTTGATCACCCGCCTTCGGTTCCTTCGGCTTCGAACTGCTGCCGTTCATACTGCTCCTGATACCAGCCCTGCAGCTGCATCAGTTGTTCATGTGTGCCTTGCTCGATAATTCGTCCTGCATCCAATACGATGATCCATTCGGCATGTCGAATGACCGACAATCGATGGGTCGCAATTATCGTCGTCTGATCAGCTCGCAGTGAACGGACGTTGGATATAATCTCTGCTTCCGTCCTCGCATCTACGGCAGACAATGCATCATCCAGCATCAGAATAGGCGGATTATTAATCAGCGCTCGGGCAATGGATACACGCTGCTTTTGTCCACCAGACAAAGCAACACCCTTTTCCCCAACCAACGTCTCCAGTCCATTCGGCAAATAAGCCAAATCCTTACTGAGTGCCGCTGCATGGAGGGCGCGATCCAATTCTTCTTCTGCGATATCGTTACCAAAGCAAATATTGTTTCGAATCGTTCTGGAAAATAAAAAGGGCTCCTGCGGCACATACCCGTACCACGATTTCAACTGGTCCATATCCAATTGCTCAATGGGTATATCCGAGATGGAGATTAACCCCTGTCCTGCTGGATACTCCCGCAGCAGCTGCTTGATGAGCGTGGTTTTGCCGCTGCCCGTGCGACCCGCAATGCCAAGCGTATGGCCCTGCTGCAACATAAATGAGATATCACTCAGATTGTCCGTTAAGGAAGACGGATAACGAAAGGTCACATGGTTGAACTCAATTTGCCCTGGCTGCTCGACTCCTGTTGTCTCACTCGCCATAGGCTCCGGAACATCCGGCTTATAACCCAATGTTTCATGCACACGATCAAGGGAGGCGTTGCCCCGCTGCATCACATTAATGAGCTCACCGATGGCAAACATCGGCCAGATCAGCATCCCGAGATAGACGTTAAAGGAGACCAGGCCACCAATCGTCAGCTCATTATGGTAAACCAGATAGGCGCCATAGCCCAGACCAATGAGGTAGCTGGCTCCTACCAATATTTTGATTGTCGGTTCAAATAAAGCATCGATTCGGGCAACTGCCAAATTTTTATCCAGCACATCCTGTGTAATATTGGCAAAATCACGCTCTGCCTCACGCTCCTGGGTGTAGGCGCGGATTACGCGGATACCGGAGATGGTTTCCAGCACCTCATCGTTCATATGTCCAAAAGCATTTTGCGCGTCCATAAAGCGCTGATGAATCCATTTCCCGTACAGGCTGACCAGAATCGCCATAATCGGCAGCGGGATAATCGAGGCCAGCGTCAGCTTCCATGATACAAACACGGTCATCGTGACAAGCAGGGTAGCCATCCACAAGGTGGAATCAATAAACGTCAATATCCCGAAGCCGGCCGTTTGTGCGACAGCTTTCAAGTCATTGGTCGTGCGTGCCATCAAGTCCCCTGTCCGGTTCCGTTCATAGAACGTTGGTGTCATTTTCAGAAAGTGACTCATCAGCCTTGACCTCATCAAACGTTCAACTACAAAGGAGCCCCCAAATAATTGATAATGCCAAAAATACGCCAGCACATAGACACCTACCAGAATACTCGCCAGCTGAAGCAGCGTCATCGTAATGCTTTGCCATGTCACTTGTCCGAGCTGAATCAGGTCCACCGTACGCCCGACCAGCATCGGCGGGATAATTTCCAGAATACCTGCCAGGGTGAGCAGGATAATCGCCACGGTATACCGCTTGCGCTCCAGCTTAAAAAACCATCCCAGCTTGTGCAGCACATCAATCATAAGTCACTCTCCTATCTCTAAATACAAAAAAGCACACCGCTCGTATGCGATGCGCCTTATATAATAAAGGCCCATGCCACGAAAAACGTGGCAGGAGCCTTGGATTCACCAGCAATACCCATGTTGGGTTAACTGCATCTCTTGCGTCCAAAGGTCAGGAAGGCCACGCCATCAACTATGAAATTAAGGGCAAATCTGTGATCGCCAAAATGTAGATGGACTGTGCTTGTATTCATGTTATTCATCGTAGACTCCTCCTTTTCCTGAACGATTAGGGATACCTGGGTTGATTGGTTAATAAGATCGATTGGATATAGTGTAAGTTAACATGGCGCGTAAAGTGCTGTCAATCCTTTTATATGGAAATATTAACTATAATTGTTCTTTCTCATAAGGATATTTATTGCGGACCTGCTGTATCGCCATCTAATCGCAGAACCGTATAATGCCTCCACTCCTCGGGCAGCAGGCGTTGATATTGAGGCTGGAGATAACGGTCATCCACCAGCATCAGTAGTCCGCGGTCCTGCTCCGAGCGAATCAGTCTCCCCCCGGCTTGCAGCACCTTGTTCATTCCCGGAAATACATAAGCATAATCATAGCCATGAAGACCCGCTGCATGGAAATAATCCTTGATGATATTACGCTCCAGACCCAGCTGCGGCAATCCTACACCTACGACCACAACACCTGTTAGACGATCTCCGACCAAATCGATCCCTTCCGAGAAAATCCCGCCCATCACGGCAAACCCTGCAAAGGCTTCCCGATTGTCTGCATCAAATGCGCCCAGAAAGCTATCGCGATCTTCCTCCGTCATGTCCGCCTGCTGCAAAATTGTTTTTCTATGGGGCGCTAAGGCTGTAAAAGCCTCATACACCTCGTTCATATAGGCATAGGAAGGGAAAAAGAACAAATAATTGCCTGGCTTTGTATCCAGCAATTGGCTTAGCAGCTGTGTGAGTGGCACTTTCGTACGTTCACGATCCTGATATCGGGTCGAGAGCGGTTGAATGTAGACGTCGAGCTGTTCTTTGGAAAACGGAGATGGGATCGATACCGTGTAATCTTCCTCGCCCGCTCCCAGCATTCTCATAAAATAAGCGAAGGGGGCCAGTGTTGCCGAGAAAAAGATATGAGAACGGTAGCCTTTGCCCATCTGCTGCAGCAGGTAGGAAGGGTCAAGGCAGAACAGTTTGATCTCTACCTCGCTTTTCGTGTATTCGGCGTAGGTTACAAAGCGTTCATCATATAGCTTGGCAATCCTTACAAAGCTCTGAGCGGCAAAATACGTATCCAGCAGCAGCGAATGGTCAGCCGTCCCTCCGTGGGAGGCGAGCTCCTTTTCCGCGTGGACAATAAAATGTTCCAACTCATCGAGCAGTGCCTGCGGAGGCTCCTGAGTAATTCGAACGGGTTCCGTGCTTTGTTTTCTGAGTGAAATGAACTGCTCATTAACGGCTTTTGCCGCTTTGCTGACGCTCGGACTAAGTGCCTTGAATTCCCTTTGAACGTTCAAAAAGTCCGATTTATGCAGCACACCTGAAAACATTTCCCGCGCCCGATCAACCAAATTGTGAGCTTCGTCGACAAGGATTGCCGTCTGCTTCTTCTGCTCGGCGAGCAGCCTTTTCAAGGATACACGTGGATCAAACACATAATTATAATCACAGATGATGACATCTGCGGCATAAGCAGCATCCAGTGACATTTCAAATGGACATACCCGATGCTTACGGGCATACTGCTCGATGATGGGCCGATTAATCAGTGTTTCGTGGGTTAACATATCGAGCAGCGCGCCATTAATCCGATCATAGTAGCCATCCGCGAACTCGCAATGCTCCTTCGTACACCTGACCTCATCCTTGAAGCATATTTTATCCTTGGCAGTCAGTGTCACCGTATGCATATGCAGCCCTGCTGTCTGCATAAGTGTAAAGGATTCCTCCGCTGCCGTTCTTGTCGTCGTTCTGGCGGTCACATAAAAAACACGCTGCAATAGTCCCATGCCCATCGCCTTGACAGCAGGAAAGATCGTCGAGATCGTCTTCCCTGTACCTGTGGGAGCTTTGGCGAACAGCTTGCTTCCCGTTTCTATCGATTGATACACAGCACCTGCCAGCTTGCGCTGCCCTTCGCGGTAAGCCTTAAAAGGGAATGGCAGCTCACGGATACTGCTATCCCTTTGCCGTACGTGCCGTTGCAGCATTTGTGCATAGGGGGCATACTGCCGGATCATCTCCTGCATATGCTGCTCAAGCTCCTCAAATGCTGCCTCCTTGACGAATCTTTTCTGCTGCTCGGTATCCACCTGTACATAGGTAAGCTGAACGCGCATCCGTTCCAGCCCCTGCGCACGCGCATACATGTAGGCGTAACATTTGGCCTGCGCCCAGTGGACCGGGAACATGTCCTCGGTTATGAGTGCGATGGACATCGCAGTCGATTTAATCTCATCAATCGTGTATGCAGCCTCGGACAGCAGCAGCCCGTCGCAGCGACCATCAATGACAAACAGGAGATCGCCATAAGGGATCTCCG
Organism: Paenibacillus periandrae; assembly: GCF_022458865.1. Lineage (GTDB taxonomy): Bacteria > Bacillota > Bacilli > Paenibacillales > NBRC-103111 > Paenibacillus_S > Paenibacillus_S periandrae. The sequence continues at coordinate 147,940 of NZ_JAJNMU010000005.1, forward strand.
TTGTCAGGTATACTTCCTTCAAGTCATGCTCGCCATACTGCCTTTGTATATGCTGATGGGCCTTCGTGCCTTCGGTCAGCGTGCTGACCGTCCGAAATCCGGAATCGATGCTTCCGCTGCGGCACACATATTCCACCAAGGCTCGTACCGCTATTTGTATGATCGGCAATGGAGGCTTAGTAGATATGCCCGGTGTAGGTACATCTTCAGAAATTGCTGGGTTCACGGGTGTTGTGGGCTGGGTCGGTTCGTTCCCTTGCATCGTATCACCTGTCCATTAATCAGGAATAGCAGTTCGAGGTAAATATCTATTCCGACTATACCACACATATGTTCGTATGGATAGCGGTGCTGGTTGCGCTTAACTTGTTCCCAGTGATTGACTTGTCCGTATAATTCGACTACCATAACTATAATCTTGGTAAGAAGGAGGTGAGCTCATGGGAAGATTCACTAAATTATTGCTGACTGCTATTATGCTTTGTCTGTGCTGCGTCGTGCCTTTTGGCTTGTCATTGGATCAGAGCGTTCAGTCCGAACAAGCACTGCTTGCAAGTATCGATCACAGTCTGCATTACGATGCCGTACTCAAAGAAAGTTCAAACCTCGTTTCTTCCCCTATGTCGATTTTTATATTCTTTTGCCTGTTGTTTATGATGATATATCCCTTGTTTCCCTCCCAATTGTTAATGCCTCATTTGTATGCATTCGCCGCTATGCTCAAGCGACTTCTACTTCTATTCCCCATTAAATATAAGTCCCGGTATGTAGGTGTGCTCCTTTTCTTCTAATCAAACTTAGAAAAAAGGAGAATTGTATATGAAAAAATGGGCCCGATTGTGTGGGTTATTTCTGTTTCTGGTTTGCATAGGTTCCCTCGTTGCTTCGACTACCTCTACGGTTGTCAGCCATATCAAGCTCGGATCGGATTTAAAAGGCGGCTTTGAGATCTTGTATCAGGTGGAACCGATCGATTCGCAGCAAGCCGTGAATGCAGATCTATTAATCGCAATGGAGCAAATGATAGATAAGCGCGTCAATATCAGCAAGGTAGCCGAGCCGGAGATTACGATTGAAGGTACAGATCGAATCAGAGTGAAAATTGCCGGAGCCGCCAATGAAGAGGAGCTTCGACAATTAATCGGAAAACCTGCTCACCTCACCTTTAAAAGTTCGTCGGGAGAACTGCTTATGGACGGACGGGATTTGGCCCCCGTTGGTGCGAGACTGAACTACGATAATCTCAACAGACCGGTTATTTCAGTGACTTTTGCCGACCCTGATAAGCTGGTACGAGCAACACAGGCCCATGTAGGGCAGCCGCTGATTATCGCCATGGATAATGAGGTTATCTCTTCTCCCCGCATTATGCAGCCTATTTCTGGCGGAACTGCGACCATCGAAGGTAACTTTACGACAGAATCTGCCAATGAGCTGAAGGAGCTGATCAACGCAGGCTCACTGCCTGCCAAATTGATCGAAAAACAGGTCGTATCCGTTAACGCTTCCCTTGGTGAAATGGCCTTACAGCATACGTTGTTTGCCGGTTTTCTCGCTTTTTTATTCATATGCATCTTTATGCTGGTCGTTTATCGGCTGCCGGGTTTTGTAGCCATCCTATCATTAGTCGGATTTATTTATCTATGTTTGGTTGTACTTGACTTCATGAATGCTGCTTTGACACTGCCCGGCATCGCGGGCTTTATTCTAGCTGTCGGTATGGCTGTTGATGCCAATATTATTACTTCCGAACGGATACAAGAAGAATTGCATGACGGAAAAAGTGTATTGTCGGCATTTCGCAAGGGACAGAAGGATTCGTTTGTAACGATTCTGGATGCTCATATGACTACGCTGATTGCAGCTGTTGTTTTGCTAAACGCAGGAAGCAGCTCGGTGCAAGGTTTTTCGCTGATTTTGATCATGACCCTTATTGCAAGCATGATTACCAACGTATTCGGCACGCGTTTTATTCTCTGGATCGTGCTGGGCACCGGATGGTTCAATCATATGGCATGGTATGGAATCCGAAGCAGCAACACCCGAAAAGCTGCAGCTACAATCTCTTGGGATATTGTAAAGGTGAAAAAATGGTTTTTGTATGTATCCCTGTTTATTCTGCTCTGCGGCACGGGGACCACTCTGGCTAAAGGGCTCACGCTTGGTGTGGATTTCAAATCGGGGACCCGGCTGGATGTCTATGTTGGTAAGCCTTTCGAGGTGCAGGCAGTAGCTGATATACTTCATACAAATGCTCCTGAATCGGAAATGAAACCCGTTACAAAATACGGTGATAGCAATCTATACGCCACAACTACGTTTGATCGGCCGGTTGCAGCAGACCGCTTAAAGGCGATGGAAGCCGATCTAAAAGCCAAATACGGGGATCAGGTCAGTAAACAGGATGTTACGGTGGACCCGGTGATCGCACAAGAAATGGTCAAAAAAGCAGGCTTGGCTTTACTCATAGCTTCGGGAGGCGTTGTTATCTACATGGCGATTCGCTTTCAATTGTCATTTGGTATTGCTTGTGTGGTCGCTCTGCTTCATGACGTACTCATTCCTGTCAGTCTATTCGCCTTCTTCCGGATTGAAATCGATCCTACCTTCGTTGCGGCCATCCTGACGATCGTCGGTTATTCGATTAACGATACCATCGTTATTTTCGACCGGATTCGAACGAATTTAAGAAGAACTCCGTCGTGGACCGTTGCAGATTTGGACGAGCTCGTCAATCGAAGCTTGTGGCAGACGATGCGTCGTTCGATCTATACGGTTTTGACTGTCTTTATTTGCGCCATGTCGCTCCAATGGTTCGCGGGAGAGGGGCTGCATTCTTTTTCCCTCGCTCTGATTCTTGGTTTAATAAGTGGAGCTTATTCTTCGATTTTCATTGCTGCACAGCTGTGGCTTGTCATTGTGCAACGGTACCCACGTTTATTAGATCCATTACGGCGTTCGAGTGTGAGTTAATAGGAGGCTAATTGTTAGGATTATGAATATGGACATGCTCGGATATGTGTATATTCATAGCGAATAGAATCATTGTGTACGAGCAAAAGGAGCTGCCGCGGCAGCTCCTTTTCGTGTATATGTGCATTGCTGCTCATAGCTACTTGCTTCATCCTCGGAGCACAGCCGCCTTTTACCCGAGCAGCTTTTGTCCTGGCTTCCAGTTGGCAGGGCATAAGCCACCGGCTTGCAGAGCTTGCAGGATACGAAGCGTTTCCTCGACACTGCGGCCCACGTTCATATCGGTGACGACTTGATAACGCAGCACACCCTCTGGATCAATGATGAACAGCCCACGGTGCGCAGAGCCTGTAGCTTCGTCCAGAATACCATAAGCGCGTGCGGTTTCCTTCGTAAAGTCGGAGGCGATTGGATATTGGATGCTGCCGATACCGCTTTGATCACGCGGCGTTTGTATCCAGGCACGGTGCGTATACACGCTGTCGACAGATGCACCTACGATCTCGCAATCCAGCTCGCGGAATGCCGCTGCATGATCACTGAAGGCGATAATTTCGGTCGGACATACGTAAGTGAAATCATAAGGCCAGAAAAAGAACAGCAGCCATTTGCCTGCATAATCCTCTAAAGCGACATTCTCCTCTAGAGTCGTTAAATTTTTGGTGGAGGGCAAATTAAAGCTTGGAGCTTTTTCCCCTATTTTGGCTTGCGATACGACTGGAAATTGCTGTGTTTGTATTGTCATTTGATGTTCCTCCTGATCGTTAATTTGGGTTATTTATTTGGTTGTATAGATGGTCGTGCACAAGCTTATTCTCCGGCTAATGCTTTTTTGATTCGTGTCGTGTTCATGCCGAGAATGGTGTGCTCACCGATGACGGTTACCGGTATGGAGCTCATCCCCATATTTTGCAACTCGTCAGCATATTGGTCGTTGGTTTCGACATTACGTTCTTCGAACGCGATATTTTGCTCGTTTAAATATTTCTTGAGCTGATTGCAATAAGGACAATGGTTACCGGTATAGACGATGACGTTCGCTGCAGCTGTGGACATAGTGTTTCACTCCTTGTATGGGGTCTCGTTTGACCCTTTATTAAATTTAGACTAAGTTTAAAAACTTGCTAAAAAAAGAATACCATTCAAGCAAGATAGCTGCATGAAGGTATAATGAAGGTATCGTGAAGGTTTCATGAAGAGCTTAATCGGTCAATCTGTAACCCACACCACGAACGGTAACAATGTATTGCGGCTGCCTCGGATCGTCCCCCAGCTTGTGCCGCAGGCTTTTGATATGCGCATCTACAGTGTTGCTGCCTCCAAAATATTGATCTCCCCACACCAGATCCATCATCGTCTGCCGTGACAGCACGCTGCCATCAGCACTGAGCAGCACCTTCAGCAAATCAAACTCGGTTTTGGTCAAATCAATACGCACCTCTCCACGGGATACAACCATCCGTTTCAAGTCCATCCTGATATCTTTGTGCTGCAATTGATCATTGCCACCGAATACGGGACGGCTGCTTGGGGCATCGAACGATTGGATACGCTCCACGAGAGCCTCCATCGATGAAGGCCACACAATGAAATCACTCCCAACCTGATTCGGTGGCGTTCCTTCACTGATCAGGGACAGCATCGGAATACCGCGCGCACGCAAATGCTGAATCTCTTCACCCGACATACTGCCCCGTGTCTGATCTATCAGCAGCAGATCGCCCTGCAGCAGATTGAGTGCGGAATCATCGGCATGGTGAAATAAGAGAACATCGTAGCATTTGACTGTCAGTTCCCCAACCAGGCTGTGCAGTGAGGCCGGCCATGGACTGATGATCATAATTCTTCGTGTGGTGACGCAAAAGTCTCCATCCATCGGGTAGTCTGCTGCTACCGATTGCTGTGGAATCGACTGCGAACTCGGACTCAATGGATAGGTTTGGTTGATATTTTGCATGCCGCACACACTCCTTTAAACAAATATTGCTGCTCTTGTATATCATAGCCGGTCTCTTCCGCTACACGGTGCAGCCACTCCTGCGGTGCATCGGTGAATACCTCATCGACCCGGCCACAGGAAACACAGACGATATGCTGATGATCTTCTGTTCGTGCGTCGTAGCGGCTGGAGTCTCCATCGAGCTTCAGCTCGCGAATCATCCCTTCGTCTGTCAAATAGCGAAGTGAGTTGTACACGGTCGCATAGGCGAACTGACAGCCGCGTTCCTTTAGCCTCTCCATCACATCGGCAGCAGTCGGATGATCTGTTGCCATCGTTACAATTTCCAGAATCGTCTTGCGCTGTATGGTCAGTGTTCCTTTTCGTGTCATCGCAAGCTCACCCTTTACCACTTATATTTAGATTAAGTTTAAATATAAATAGGGAAGAAGTCAATACATCGTTCCACATCCAGGCTGCTTACATAGAAAAAGCAATAACCCTCAACTACTCAGGATTATTACTTGGAGGTGCGAGCTATATAAGGAGGCTACTACAGGGTTGAGGGTATTATCAGAGGCTTATCCCCGCAGTACCGCCGTCCTTGTATCCCTTTTTAGAAATCAAAATTGTCAGGGTCGGGGCCTACTCGCTGGTTGAGATTCAATCCATCTATTCGCTGTATATCGGCATCTGTTAATTGAAAATCGAACACCGCGGCGTTTTCAACAATCCGATGAGCTTTGGTAGATTTGGGGATCGTCACAACACCGTTTTGCAGATCCCATCTGATCATAATCTGAGCGACGGATTTACCATATCGCGTGGCGATCTCCTGAAGATCAGGATCATCCAGCAGCTGCCCTTGCATTAAAGGAGACCAAGCTGCCAGTTGAATATCGTGCTGTCTGCAAAATGCTTGAAGCTCCTTTTGGGTTAACCGCGGATGGTATTCTACTTGATTCACCATCGGTTTGATGACTGCATCCTTCATCAAGTCCTCCAAATGATGGATCTGGAAATTACTTACACCAATAGCTTTCACTCGCCCTGCTTGGTACAACGTCTCCAGCGCTCTCCATGCCTCTTTATATTTACCTTGAACAGGCCAATGAATGAGGTATAAATCCAAATAGTCCAAACCGAGTTTATTCAGGCTATCTTCATAGGCAGCTATTGTTGCTTCATAGCCTAAATCAGCATTCCATACCTTCGAGGTGACGAATAACGCCTCTCTGGCAATACCGGATTTCTCAATCCCTTCCCTGATGCCTTGTCCCACACCAGCCTCATTGCCATAAATGGCCGCTGTGTCTATGCTGCGGTAGCCGTGCGCAATCGCTGTTTGCACAGCTTGAACCAGCTCCGGCCCTTCTTCTACCTTAAATACTCCAATCCCCAACCACGGCATTTCTGTACCGTTATGCAAAGTAATTGTATCCTGTAAGTTGTTCGTCATCTGGATAAACCTCCTAAGAGTTTTCGATAGAAAACTTACTTCGTAAGCATCTACTGAGTTGTGTGCTTAAATGATGGGTTATTCGATTACGGTTTGAGCCGCTTGAGCTTGTTGAACCTGCTGATCCTTTCGTTCCAGTGAACGACTCCACCCTGTCAGAAGCATAGCTGCAAAAACCATCACACCGCCTATCCATGCCGTATGGATAAGTCCTATAGAATCAGCGATCATCCCGCCGAGAAAGGAACCGAGGGCAATTCCAACATTAAACGCGGCGATATTGATAGCAGAAGCCACATCAACCACACTCGGTACAAAACGTTGGGCCAGCGTCACGACATACACCTGAAGTCCCGGCACGTTCATAAAAGCGAACAGTCCCATCACAAAAAGCGTAATTAAACCTGCTACCTTAAAGGGGGCCGTGAACGTCAGGATCACAAGCACCACTGCCTGTACAAGAAACATATAAAATAAAGCCTGAATCGGATTGCGGTTAGCCAGCTTGCCGCCAATCGTGTTCCCAATAGCTATCGCAATACCATAGACAAGCAAAATAATCGCAACCGTTTTTGCCTGAAAACCGGTTATCTCTTGCAGCAATGGAGACAGATAGGTAAACACTACAAAGGTTCCACCGTAACCAAGTGCCGTAATAATAAAGACAAGCAGTAACCGGCCATTCGTAACCAGCTTGACCTGATCGCGCAAGGTGGTACGCGCACCTTTTCTAATATCCGACGGAACCAGAATGCTGTTGGCCACCAAGGCTATAATGCCAATGACAACAATAATGAGGAAGGCAAAGCGCCAGCCAAATTGTTGTCCGATGAACGTTCCGAAGGGAACCCCTGTCACCGTCGCTACAGTAAGCCCTGTGAACATAATCGCGATCGCGCTGGCTCTGCGGTTTTCCGGTACCAAATCAGCAGCAATTGTAGCGCCAATCGACATAAAAATACCATGGGCCAACGCAGAAACGACACGCGCTGTTAGTAACACACCAATACTGCTAGCACCGACTGCTATACCATTTCCTATAATAAAAACGATCATAATCCATAACAATAACGATTTACGTGACATACTAGAGGTAAGTGCCGTCAATACCGGCGCTCCAAAGGTGACCCCTAACGCATATATCGAAACGGTTAATCCTGCTGTTGTCATAGATATCTGTAAATCTTCGGCTATGAGTGGCAGCAAGCCAACACTAATAAATTCAGTGGTTCCAATCGCAAATGCACTGACCGCCAAAGCCAGCAGCGCTAACGTGCTTCTTCTTTTATCCAGGACCATTTCATAACCCCCTATTCTTGTTGGATGTTGTAGCAGCAAGTCGACAAATGTTATTATGATTTATATGGACAATAATTAAAAGTACGTACTTTTAAGTTCTATAGGTACTAATAAGTACTATAGGTACTTTTAAGTACCTATAAATAAGGAGGATCACCATGCTGAAAAAGAAATATAATATTTCAGTCGAAGCGACCTTGGAGGTCATTGGCGGAAAATGGAAGTGCGTCATTCTGTGCCATCTCACTCATGGTAAAAAGCGCACCAGTGAATTGAAACGCCTGATGCCCGAAATTACACAAAAAATGCTCACCCAGCAGTTACGGGAACTAGAGGATGATGGGGTCATTACGCGAATTATTTATCATCAAATTCCGCCGAAGGTCGAATATGAGCTGAGTGAATACGGATGGAGTCTGGACAGTATATTAAGCGCACTGTGCAATTGGGGAGAAATTCATATTACAAAGGTTTACGGGGATAAATCGGCTGTATTGGAGGATAATATATTAAATAAATAACGGTTCAATTGAAATAGAAAACAAAAAACCACCCATCAGATCATGGTGTGGTTATCATTGTACAGTTTGTATAATAGTTTATTACGTCCTCCGGGAACGTTTCATCATATACACGACAGCACCGATTACAATCAATATGCTCACAATAATGGTAACTATTGAGGCTGTCCATGAAGAATTCGGGTTCGCCACATTCGCTGCCCCTGTTCCCCCAACACCCGATGGGGAAGATGTAACTGGCGCTGTTGGTGTTTCTCCTTTTGGTGGGACCGGCTTCCCCGACCCAGATGCCCCTTCTGATGCCGAAGGCTGAACAGGAGGTGTCACCCCTACCCCACTCGGGACAGGCTGTGGAGAAGGTTCCTTGGTAACCGGCACATTCAGACCATTCACATAGCTGCTGACACTTTTGATACCTTCGATCATGCTTCCTTTTGCCGCCATCGGTTTATATTGAAGATCAATAATCCCTTGTGCGTTACCTGCATCCGTGCTCGATACTGCCTTCGCTATCTGTTCATTATCATAAACCAGCTGGGCCGTGCCAGGCTTGTCAGTGACAACTAGCAGCAGCTGGTTGGCTCCCAGCTTCCATGTGTTATACACATCATTGCCAAATTGCTGAATCGCTTCCTCATCCAGACCTTTTGCTGTAACAACAACCAGCTCAAAGCTTTGATCCTGCAAGGTTTCACGCAATTGTTTGACCTGTTCGACAGTAAACAGTCCGGCAGGGTCTGTCACCGCTCCCGAGCGTTCAGGTACATTGACTGCGTACACCGTCTGGATGGATGAATTGAAAATAAAGACGAGCAGCAGCAGCACCAACAGTTGAATTGTTCTCATTCGGATTCCCTCCCCCATGGATTGCACAGCTTGAAATGTCTGTATATCCATTATTACCACAAACGGGATGCACACAAACAACAGCCCCACCATCCATGATGGCAGGGCTGTTGTTCGTACTGCTCGTGCTGCGCTTCCGCATCGTTATTCACCAGCTACACCAGCTGCTGAATCACAGCACCTTGCTGCAATGCCTCTTGACCTGTGCGATGCAAAGCATCAATCAGCTCGATTTGAAAAGCTCCCGGACGATCCGCACCGGACACAGCGACTGCTGCTTCTGCAGCAACTCCATAATAGGCCAGCGCTGCTGCTGAGGCTAGAACCAAATCGGGCTCAACCGCGGCAAAAGCACCAATAATCGAGCTTAAGAGGCAGCCTGTGCCTGTCACCTTCGTCAGCAGCGGTGTGCCATTGCTCACCTTATAGCTGATCTCTCCATCACTAACATAATCGTCTTTACCGGTTACAACAACGACACAGCCCAAAGTACGAGCCGCATGGGCAGCAAGCTCGGCTGCATTACCGTTGTCTGAACCTGCCGCATCTACACCTTTGATTGTCGATGCTTCCCCGATCACATTAGCGACTTCTGCCGCATTGCCTCTGAGTACAGAGACCTTCAGCTCCTTCATAATCAGCCGTGCAGATTCCGTACGGTAAGGTGTCGCTCCCGCCCCAACCGGGTCAAAAACTACAGGAACTCGATGCGCATTCGCTGATTTGCCTGCAATGAGCATAGCGCGAATCACCTTTTTATCCAATGTGCCCATATTTAACACAAGTGCTCCAGCGATCTTGGCCATATCCGCCACCTCCTGCTTGGCATAGGCCATAACCGGGGAAGCTCCAAGAGCCAACAGCCCATTGGCGGTAAAATTGGTGACAACCACATTCGTAATATTGTGAACAAGCGGATTGTTTGCCCTCACCTTGTCCAAAACTTCAATGACCTGCTCGATATGAATGCTCAATTCCCTGTTCCTCCTCCTATCTTTTGGACCTGCTTAGCTTCATACCCAGTATAACAGCCAGCAGCACGGATACGGCAATAATAATCATATTAAATCCTACTTTGGTCTGGAACCATGATGAATTCGCTTGCCCTCCACGAGCTACCTCAGGGGCTTCGGTCTGTACCCCCAGCTTGGCAAGCGTCGGATTTTCCTGCTCGATCTGTGTTCGGAAGCTGGAAATATCATAGCTTGGTTTAATTGCACCGCTATTACCATACACCAACTGGTACGTTCGTCCCTCTTGGCGCTCGAATACCAGCTTATCGAGCACATAGTCTACCTTCAAGCCGGTGAGCTGGATTGGCGCATTATCCTGATTATTGATTTTGATCGTAAATGCTGGACTCGTGATCGGTACAGCCCCGACGATCATCGTATTTTGCAGTTGTACATCCTTGAAGTCAAGACGATAAAGCTCCCGCTTTCCCTCGATGGAAACATCCTGCCCATCTGCTGTCTGTACCGTATAAGAACGTCGAAAGCTTCCTTGCGCTTCCAGCTGTACCTTCGTAATCCGCAGTCGGTTATCGTTACGCACCCGCAATAAGGTCTGTCCCTGTTCCTGCTTCGTGTCATAGGGCAGCGAGGTTGTCTTGGCAAATTCCTGCCAGCTCGTTGCACGCGTACGGTGGATCAGCTGCAGCTGCGGGAATGCCAGATTTTCCACATTATCGATAATCTTTACACGATAATAAGTGAACTTCACCGTCTTGTCGAGCACCACTGTATTTTTCTCCAATTGCTCGGTCCGATACACATAATCTTTGTGCAGCAGCTCCCACTGATTGCCGTCATAGCTGCCATGAAGCTCCAGATGCTTGAGAAAGGCTTGCTCGGGCAGGCTAAGTACTACCCCATTACCTTGTATATCCTTGGTTGCATCTATCGGAGAAATTCGAAAATCGATCAAGGTATCGTTATTCTTCTTGACCGTGTCGGTCACATTCGATTTATAGACAACCTGCGTATCCACAGCCTTGGCAGCACCACTGTCCACATAATAAGGGACGAATTGTCCCTTATCATCCATAATTCGCAGGTCGCCCAGATCCTCACGTGCGCCTTTGTACACTTCGTCATCCAGAAACAGCGCCCCATATTTACCGCTCCCCTGCAGCTCAATCGGTTTCGCATACCGCCAATTGCTAGGGTTGGCAGCTTCCGCGGCGAACCCGGTACTGCTGAGGCCGGGCAGCAGGCTGATCACCAAAGTTGTGATGACCATGACCTTGATGAGACTACTCTTTGGGAGCCAGCTGTGATGGATTGTGATCATTAGGCGGCACCTCCAGCTTACTCGATACCTTTTGATAGCCATAGGAAATACCCAGCAGTACAAGACCGAAGCAGAAGTAGCCTACCATTTTGCCGCCGGACGACATGAAGCTGAGATCGTAGAAGACCAGCTTGGCAGTTGCAAACAGCGTCAACCCGAGGCCGAGCCTGCGAATATATACATATTTGTAACGGAATCCATATACGATATAGCTGATAGCCAGCAGCAGGTACAGGAAGCTGAACATCAGGCTGATGTCGCCTAAACGAAGCTGGACGTCAAGGAACGCCGTCGTAATCCCGAGCAAATATACACCGAGTATAACCGGATAGAGCTCCGAATTGGTATACGTGCGGCGAAGTGCGGCAAGCAGGAAATCTCGTGCACTGAAAAATACAAGCACATGAAACCCGATTAGCAGTATTAAGGCAAAATAGTCGGCTGCCGTATTATCCATATAGCTTGGCTGCAGCACAGGTTCTCCTACTGTAATAACCAGACACAGGATGTAACCGATCATGTATAGGAACCAGCTGAAATATTTGACGATCCTGTCATAAAGCACAGCCGTTCGACTCAGCCCGTAAGCTAACCCTATCGTGATCATCGCCGCCATAAGCAGCTCGTAAAAGTCATATTGAACCCATGTATAGGGCACCCAATGCTCATACAGCTTATTGCTCTCGATCAACAGGAATACCCACAGATTGGCGAGCGTGAAATATTTAAAGCCTGTTAAACCATGACGGACGATAGGTCGCGCCGACCGCAAAGATTCTTGCATAGTGCCTTGCCCCCGATGGATACCTACAGCATAGAACAGCATAACCAGCAGCATGCCGACCATAACAGAGCTGTATTTGATATCGAAATAGCGGCCTTTGGACAGCAGTACTTCAAGCAGCGCCGCATCCCATAAGTAAAAGGAACCCAGACATAGCAGGAATATACCCCAGCCCGCTCCTTCCAGCTTATTCAAACCGTTAATGCGGCCGAACATGATCAGAATGACACCTTCGATAAGCCAGCCCATTGCCAGCCATTGAACACCCAGTTGAAACGGAATCATCAGGACGGCGAACGTCAGCGAGGTCGCATAGAACAGCATCATCGTCGCTTTTTCCTGCTGCATGACCTTCTCGATAAATCGGCCCAAGCCCATGTAGATCAAGCAGAAGATCAGCGCCAGCAAGCCCATGTAATCCTGCAATCCAGCTTTGCCCATCAGGCCATACAGAATGCCACAGCTGATTAATGTATTAAGCGCCAGCAGACATACGTCTCCGATCGACAGCTTTGCTTGATATCGAAACGGATAAGCCAAGGTGACACCCACGTACATCGCAAAGGTCAGCACGGAGTAGAGCATTCCGATAGCTTCACTTGGTGCGTACAGCACCAGAGCGATCATCGAGGGGGCATTAAACACAAAGCTGATATAGCTGATGATCGTCCACCGCTTACGGAATGAAACCAGCAGAATAACGAGGTTCAGCAGGAACAAATAACCCATCGCGGCATAGATGGCGTTCCCTTCCAAGCCAATCGCACCAGCGTAAGAAAACAGCGGCAAAAAGCCGCCAACCAGACCTAATGCACATACCGTTTGCGATTGATAACGCAGCGATAAGAGAACGGCCGTTAATGAAACGAGCACAGACAGCGTTAATCCGGCGTAAAGGTCTATAATATGAAGTAAAAAATAGCTGTAAAAGATCGAGCCATACAAAATCGAAATCCCGCCACCCAGCAATCCGAGCGCAAACGTTTGCTTTTGCTTGCGAAACAGCCATTCTCCACCTACCAGCAGCAGCGCTCCCAGCAGGAAAAATACACTGCCCTTCATATAGTCATTAAACCAAGTGGAATAGGTGTATCGAAAAGCAGCGCCCACTCCGAGAATAATTAACAGAATACCGAGCTTATTGATCCAGTTCAAGCCAATTTTCATTTCAAACTGGTTCTGCTTGATTCGCTTCTGCATTACCTCTTCGCTGACCCCTTCAGACTCCAGGCGGTCAAATCCGCCCTTAACGTCATGATGCCGATGCCGCTCCTGCTCAGCCAGCCGCTCGCGATGGGCAGTGATTTGCTCATTAAGCTCGCTGGAAAGCAACACAATCCTGTTGAGGATTTCCTGCTTCTCCTCACCCAGCTCTGTGTTAGCCCTCTGCATCATTTGGTCGATATTTTTCTTGACCTCGGCTTCAAAGGCTGTCAGTCGATTCATATGAGCATGATCGGCGCCAGCAAAATAGGTATTGAGCTTTTCACGGGACACTTTGATCAGGTTCAGCTTTTCATCCAGCATTTGCTCGTTCAGGGAAACCCGCAATTTGGCATTTTCTTCATCCTTATGCCTGTACTTCTCCTGCAGCTCAGATAAACGGCTTTTGTAATCCTCGTATTGCTGACGAAGCATCTGGTTTTCATGAATCAAATCATGAGATTCGTATTCATTGATTAAAGCTTGATACTCCTTCATCAACGCAGACTGGTTATCTTTGATCGAAACCAACCGGGCTTTAAATTCGTCCATGAATTCCCCTCCGTTTCTCAGTGATATTCGATTGATTTCCATTTTACTACAATACATCCATAAAAAAAGTACTAAATTCATCTAGTACCCTTCGCAACACAGCTCTATGAGCTCTTACCCACGTAGATCACTCGTCTAACAAAAATAAAAAAAGCTGATGCTTGCTATCCCTTTTGTCATAAAAAAACAGCCTGTCCTGCCAAGCTGTGAACTGTAGCTTTGCATTCAGGCTGCTCTATGATAATTTAGTGTAACGCAGGTACAATGTCAGGAGGGGATTAACTGTTTCTGATAAATTATAAAAATACAAAATAGTTTATCAATTCTACCAAGTAGGATAGAATTAAAATCGAGGTGGTAGATTGTGGAAGAAAAGCTGTATCCCATACATCAGTTTGCCAAGATGATTCGAGTAACGCCGCAAACTTTAAGGAATTGGGAGAAGAAAGGAACACTAATTCCGCATTGCAAGAGTGGAAATGGGTATCGGTATTATACCGAAACTCAATACCGAGCTTTCTTAGGCGGGGGAAGTGACATCAAAAAGATTGTTATTGGTTATTGCCGCGTTTCAAGCGTGAAACACAAGGATTATTTAGAACGCCAGATCGAGCATGTGCGTACTTATATGATTGCGAAGGGCTATTCATTTGAGGTGATAACTGATATTGGCAGTGGCATTAATTACAATAAAAAAGGGCTGCTTGAAGTCGTCGAGCGACTTGCACGTCAAGAAGTATCCAAAGTTGTAATTCTTTATAAAGATAGGCTGTTACGGTTTGGGTTTGAACGAATCGAAAATTTTGCAAAAATGTTTGGCGCTGAAATTGAGATTATTGACAACACAGAGAAAACAGAAGAGCTGGAACTTGAAGAGGATTTAATTCAGATCGTAACGGTGTTTAGCTGCCGTCTACAAGGCAAAAGTGCGAACAAAGCCAAGCGGATGATAAAGGAGCTGTTAGCCGATGATTCTTGCATCGAGGGTTAGGCTTAAACCAACTCTAGAACAAGAGAAGCAGCTTTGGAAATCCGCAGGGACAGCACGGTGGGCGTATAACTGGACATTGGCCAAACAACAAGAGCGCGGTGGCAAATTCATTTCACACGAAGATTTGCGGAAAGAATTGACGATTCTGAAACAGACAGAAGATTACGCGTGGCTGTTTGAAGTATCGAACAATATAGTCAAACAAGCAGTTAAGGATGCTTGTGAAGCGTTCAAAAGATTCTTCAAAAAGCAAGCAAAGTGTCCAAGATTTAAGAGTAGAAAGAAGTCAAAGCCAGCATTCTACAACGATACGGAAAAGCTGAAAGTCAAAGACGGTATTGTTTTGATCGAGAAAGTCGGATGGATAGCAACTGCTGAACTACTGCCAATGAACGTCAAGTACAGCAATCCTCGCGTTAGCTTCGACGGGAAGTACTGGTATCTGGCAGTTGGGATCGAACGAGAAGTGCCAAAAGTTGAGTTGACAAACGTAACCCTAGGTATTGACATTGGTGTTAAAGAATTAGCCGTTCGTTCGGACGGAGAAAGACATAAAAACATCAACAAAATAAAAGCAGTACGCAAAACGAAGAAACGCCTTCGCAGGTTGCAGCGAAGCGTCTCCCGTAAATATGAGATGAATAAGGAGGGAAGCCGTTTTGCCAAAACAAGCAACATGATAAAACAAGAAAAACAAATACGTTTGCTTCACCGGAGGTTAGCGAACATCCGTAACAATCACATTCATCAAGTGACAAATTCGATTGTGAAAACCAAACCGTCGAAAATCGTTATCGAAGATTTGAATGTGAGGGGAATGATGAAGAACAGGCATCTATCCAAAGCGATTGCAGAGCAAAAATTACACGATTTTAAGATAAAGCTTAGGTATAAGTGCGAAAAGTACGGCATTGCACTTGTAGAAGCTGACAGGTGGTATCCGTCTTCTAAAATGTGCTCACGTTGTGGGGACATAAAAAAAGACTTGAAACTATCTGATCGAGTGTATACATGTTCTTGCGGATTACAGATAGATAGGGACTTGAACGCTTCGATCAATCTTGCGAATTACGGGTTACAATTAACGATGTAACACCTTAACGTTACCGCTGATATGTAGGATTCGTTGCATCCGAATTTACGCCTGCAGAGTGTCATACCAAACGAGAGTAGCCCTTGGGCAAAATCGAACACGTCTAAGCAGGAAGCAAACAAAACTTATAATCTAGTATTTGTTTATCATAGTTTTATAAGATTTTGGCAACGGACTCACAATGAATGAGAAGATCAAGCAAGCGCTAGCTGCCGTTATTAGAAACTGGAACTCGATGGCTGGATCGGAAGCGCAAGAAGCCGAGTCAACAGCAGATCAATTTCAAGCTTCTTTTTATGTATGGATCGAGACTGTCCGTGATTGGATTAACGAGCTGAAGCAGCGTCCCCAAACACTGGAGGAAGCTATGGCGCTGCCTGCTGTTAAGGAAATCCTCGAAGTGCTGCCCGATCCGCTGCTGCTCAATTTTGAAACCGAACTGGAGTTCATCCTGGAGAACACGGACAGAATAGATGACGAGAAGTACGACTAGCAAGCAATAGGACCTGTCTCCTAGATGTACATACCGCCATCGACTTTAATAATTTCACCCGTGACAAAATGAGAGTGCGCAATGACCGCATACACCACATCAGCCACGTCCTCAGGAGCGGCAACTCTGCCGAGCGGTGTTCCTTCACCCAAGCGCTTCACATGCTCCTCCTGACCTTCGACCCATCTTGTCTGCACAATGCCAGGCGCTATGCTGTTCACACGCACCTCAGGTGCCATCACACGTGCCAATGATTTGGTCACACTATTGGCCGCCGCTTTGGAAGCCGCATACGCAATGGAGCTGCCAAGCCCAGTAAGCCCTGCAACCGATGTGATATTGATGATACAGCCTCTGTTCTTCTTTAACTCAGCCGATGCAGCACGTGAGCAGAAAAACATCCCCTTCACATTAACATCCATCACCCGATCCCAATATTCTTCCTTAAGACCTTCCAGATCATCGTGGCTGACAAAGTCCGTCACTCCGGCATTATTCACCAATATGTCCAATCTCCCGAAAGCGTCGATCGTGGCCTGCACCATCTGCCTTACCTGCGAATCATCCGATACTGTACCCTTAAATAACAGACATTTTACGCCCAGCGCTTCAATTTCCTGCCGCGTTTCTTCGGCTTCCTTGTCCGATTTGGAATAATTGATCATAATATGGACACCCTCCCGGGCAAGACGAAGTGCGACGGCTTTACCTATTCCGGTTGCAGAGCCTGTAATTAATGCTGCTTGATTTTTCATTATTTGATCTCCTTTATTGTGATTGTGCCTATGGGTTCTACAAGTCCATTATCCTTTGCTTTTCTCTGTAAAGTCGCCAGCACCACTCCACCCACAATGAGCAGCGCACCAACAACCTGGACGATAGACACCGCAGTGCCAAGGAGCAGGAATCCCACAAGCATAGCGACAAACGGTTGTAAATTCAAAAACACCGATGCCTTACCCGCCCCTACCCGTGTTAACTGGATATTCCAAATGACCGAGCAAACCCCCTGCATCACAATGCCTGTTGCAAACAACAGCACCCAAGCCCACAAATGCGTGCTCACCTGATGAAGCGGTTCTTTGATCAGAGCAACCGGTATGACCAGGCTCGAGCCGATAACCGTCGAATACACGGTAGCGGTAAATGCCCCCATTCGCTCAGTCAGCTTGCGCATAATAATGACAGACACGGAGAAGGTGAACATCGCAATAAAAACGTACAGCATCCCTATAGAAATCTGAAGACCATCTGATCTGCCTACCACAAAGAAAATACCAGTAATCGCAATCACAGAGCCTACCAGCATTTGCTTGGTAATCAATTCCTTCAAAAAGATTCTGGCCAATAGAGCAATCGTCAGCGGAGCCAACGATAAAATCAACGAAGCTGTCGTCGCATCAACGGTTTGAAGACCGGTAAAAAACGCCGTTTGGTTGAGCAGTGTTCCGAAAATCGCGAGCGGAACCAGCAGCTTCCAATCCCGAAGGGTCAGCTTACCCAGCTTCCGTGTGCCCCAAGCATAGCTTAGCAGGCAAATCGAAGTCGCCGTTAATCGAAAAGCCGACAGCAATAGCGGCGGAAACTCATGAACCAGCATCGAGCCAAATACGAAATTACTGCCCCAACAGATCACGCACAAAATCAGCAGTACATAGGACTGTATCATGCAAAAAGCGCCTCGTTCCTTCATCTTGAATGGATGTCATTCTCTTGGCTTCTTTACAGCTGTGTAAGCGCATTCCGAACAGCAAGAATATACTTGGATTGATCGAGCGGGTTAACCCCTCTTCGTTGACGTTCCATCTCTACCTCCGGCGGACAATCCTGATAACCTGCAAAAAACACGGATAACGTCCCTCGCCCCTTGGTCAGTGAACCAAGCCGTGAAGGAAAATCGAGCGATGTCGCGACAGGAAGTATGCCTTCTATGTCCATCCGTCCATTCCGCAGCAAGGGAGTATCAAACTGACCGCGCATCAGCACGAGCTCATTCATCAGCTTGCCGCCGTATTCCTCCGGTGTGGACAAGCGAAACCGCAGCATCGGCTCCAGCAGCTTCGTGCCGGTGTTGGCTAATCCGTCCATAATCGCCATCGGGGTCGCAATAACAAAATCCAGCGGATGCGTATGCCATACATGATGCTCGCCTTCGACCAGCGTGATGATTAAATCCGTGACCTCCCATCCCCTCAATCCTTGTTCAAGAGCAATCGGCACCCGCCGTGCCACTTCATTCTGATACCGTTCCAGCAGATGCTCATTTCTGACTATCGAGCTGTACCTCAGCCCGCTACCTCTTGCTCCAGGCTCGATCCGAAATCGCAAAATGGCCCAGCAGGGCTTAGGCATCGTATAAGCCATAAAACCTTCCCCCGCATGAACGGGTGTTTCTTTATAGATCACCGATGGTTCGCCCAGCGTGACAACGAGTCCGAACCGGCTGCTTATCAGATGTGTAATGATCTCCATCTGAATGCGTCCCATAACCTTGAGATGCAGCTCCCGCTCATCCTGCAGCCACTGCAGATCCAACAAAGGATCTTCATCAGCCAGCTCCTGCATCGCAGCTACGACTGCCGGATACTCGGCTTCATTACGCCAATGCACCTGCACGGTGAGCAGCGGAACCGCCAACCGCTGCTCTCCCGGCACACCATTCGGAGAACCAATGATGTCGCCAATTCTTGCCCGGCTCCAACCGTATACAGAAGCGATATCGCCCGCTTGTAAAATCCCTGTATCTATCGTCTTCTGTCCCTCTACTTTACGAATCTGTGTAACCTTTTCCTCAATGCCAAGCGTATGATTAAGCACTGTATCGCGATTGCGGATCACTCCGTTATAGAGTCGCACGTGAGCGATACGTCCCATCGTCGCGTCCTTTTCCAGCTTGAAGACGATTCCGGAAAGCTCCGCCTCATTGACACCTGCGGGTGCTGGCAGCTGCTGCACCATCATGTCCATCAGCTGTGCTACACCCATGCCCCGATTCGAAGCCCCAAAGCATATAGGCACACAGTGCGAACGCTGTACCGAATCAAGAAGGACGGGCAGCAGCTCTGCGGTACGCACATCCTCCGTATCCATATACTGCAGCATCAATGTATCATCCTGCTCAGCTGCGTACTCGACAAGCAGCTTCCTGTAAGGGGCTGCCCATGCCTCATATTCGGTCCCGCTCACATCCAGCAGATCAACCGGACCGACAAAGGTATCCTCAACTCCATTTGGAGCTTGAATCGGTACTGCACCGGAAGTGAGCAGACGTCGAATTTGCTCCATAACAGCCAGCGGATCTGCACCTACCCGATCCATTTTGTTCATATATATAATCGTTGGCATTCGCATATCACGCAGAGCCTGCCAGATGACCTCCGTCTGCGACTGCACACCCTCCACGGCTGAAATAATCAAAACCGCACCATCCATCACACGCAGCGACCGTTCGACCTCGGATAGAAAATCGACATGCCCCGGCGTATCCACCAGATTGATCGAAACCCCCTCCCAGGATAGTCGTGTAACGGAAGCCCTTACAGAAATACCCCGCTCCCGCTCTACATCCAGCGAATCGGTCTGTGCCGTTCCTGTATCTACGCTGCCCAGCGTGCGAATGCGACCGCTCTGATACAGCATCTGCTCCGTCGTCGTTGTTTTCCCTGCATCCACATGAGCGAATATCCCAATATTACGTCTCGACTCTTGTTCCTCACACATAGATATTTGGCTCCTTAACAGCTTTGATTTCATTTTAGCGCAATTGGGCCAAAGTTGCATGACTTATTCGGAACGCCAACTGCTGCATCCACATACTCTTAATTCATAGAGGGCTGTGGCGTGGAGTCCAATAATTATCAGCTCCCAAGCGCTTTCGCCCAAAACCACTAGCCGATGGAGTTGACCAAATGTCCAGTACAACCCGGATTCAGAGGCGCAGCAGCACGAAGATCGATGTGCTCATCCCTGCCATTGATAAGGATTTAGCGACGCTGCCTTACGTTATTGACAGTGTAAGAAAATATGTGATGCATCCGATCGGGAAAATTATGATTGTATCCCCGGACAGCGAACGGATCAAAAGCCTTTGCGCACGGAAAAATTGTACCTTTGTTCATGAAAATACCGTCCTGCCCATAACCAAAAAAAACATCCACTACAGCTCCCGTAAATGGGACCGCTCCGGATGGCTGTTCCAGCAGCTGTTAAAATTCGGGGGCAGCTCGAAGGTTTCGCAAAAATTTTATCTCGTTATCGACGCAGACACCGTGCTTATACGACCACATTTGTTTAGATCAGGCGGCAAACAAATATTTTATTGCCGTAACTGGAGTCAGCCTGAATACTTTAATACGTATCGAAAGCTGCTGGGGAAGCGTGCACCGAGACCGTCCTCCTTCGTCACCCACTATATGCTGTTTGAAAAAGCGAAGCTGTCCCGACTCAAAAAGAAGATCGCCGCCCGTCATAACACCAGCTGGCATTCCGCGATCATCCGCAGCATTAACAAATCCAAGCAGTTTGGTTTTTCCGAATTCGAGACGTACGGTAATTTCCTGTATGCCAGCTCCCCCAAACGTGTCATTTTAAGGAAAGCACTGAACAAGAGCCTAAGCATGAATCCAGCGGGAATTCCCCAGAAACGGATCAAGAAGCTGGCAAGGACTTATCGGTCCATCTCCTTTCACAAGCGAAAGTGTTATACGAAAAAGTCGAAGCGTTAAGGTCAAGCTGACTGGCCTGTAATCATGAACACGTGATGCAGGCATCGTCTCTTCATGAGTGTAACCTTGCGCTTTGAATATCTACAGAGTCTGATTGACACAGGAAGGCACCCAGGCCGCCCATAGAGGGTAGTCCAAGTGCCTTCTGGTCCAGCCTATTTCCAGGCTCTTGTTGGGCAGCGAGATGGCAGCCACATGAAAAAAGAGACCATCTCCCTTCAACAACAGGGCATGATCTCCTTGAATCAAGGTATGTCTATGTGAGTGATAATGCTAAATTTGTGCAGAGGAGCCGCGTGTAGAATCGACTCAGCGTTACATAGATCCTGCAACTTTCGATGATTCACTACGGTTCGTTGTAGATCACTCTCGATGCAAGTACACCATGCGATAACACTAAGGGTTCCATTTAAACCAGCCTCCTGTTGATAAACTATTTATTGAAAATAATTGTAAGGACAACATAAATAGCGATAACTACAAGAACCACGGTAGAGCATACGGATATTAACAGTAAAAATGAACGTGTTTTGTCTTTGCTTAATTTGTTGAAATCAAGCAATGGTTTCTTTTTCAATGCGCAGCCCACCTCATCATTCGGCGAGTGGCTTTTCTATGTCACTCGCTTTTTTTCGTTCGTCTTGTAAACGACCAGTATGGCACTTCTTTGGTGCTCTACACCAGAAAGTGTTGATTTGATGACCGAACCGTAACATACGTTAATCAATTGATCATCTTTTAAACCGGCCAAAAACTCGTTCGCTTTGTTCTCGGCATAAGAGTTATCCGTATCGAGAAATTCCTTAACTTGGATCATTGCAGCAGCTCCTTTTTCAAATGGTTTTACAGCCATGCAGCACAAGAAGTGACTCCATGACGCACACCCCTGTATTCGGTTACATTTAATGTAAGAGGGGTGTGAAAAGACAATGAGGCATTCCGCAATACTTGCGGAATGCCTTCACTTTAAGCTATCTTAGCACCCTACGGGGCGGCTGTCAAACTAAGTTATTGAATGTCGAAATAAATAATTGTTCTTTTGCAAAAAGGAATCGATTGGATTTACATATAATACTTGGTATACTGTTCTCAAGGTCTCCGTAAGGGAGACCTCTATTTATATAGGAGGGATTTGTGTGAAAATGGATTGTAACCATCCAAGAGAGTTCGTGAGTCGTGAAGGAGGCGAGATCTACTATGAGCCGTAGTCCGCTGCTCGTTGGTTCTCGATTACAGCTGATCAATCAGCTTGTTTATTTTGATGAAGAAAAGACCAATTTCTTGAATCATTATTTTCCGGAAAACAATCACAAGCGCAGTGCGTTTGAGCGGATATTATCAGATTATACTTCAACTCTCGAAAAAATCGTCGCTGATCTTAACGAAGACCGTCTAAACTCCGTTGCTTTGATCGGAAGCCGATTGGAGCTGCGGTATGTAAACGAGGATTGGATCGAATCCTTCACCATTGTTTTCCCCCAACATGCCGACCCTAACCACAACCTGATATCGTTTTTGTCTCCCATGGGGATTCAATTACTCATGTCTCAAATCAATGAGACGTATCAGCTAGCCGTACCCTCTGGGGTCATTTCGGTAAAAGTCGAAGGCATCAAGTATGTGAACAGTGGTGACATCACTTAAATAACAAGACACAATCAATCAGGCAGCCTTGCTATTCCAGAAGGCTGCTTTACCCTTTACTCAGGCCTGTGCCACAAGAGGAAATCGCAGAGGGCTTGGCAATGATAAACGAGCTGAATTTGCCCGAATGAAAAGTGTCGTGTCCGGCTCGACAAGGGAAGGCGCAGCTGCAACCTCGATATCGTTAAACTGCGGCGTGAAATGAAAGTGAACGCTGCTGATCTCCCTGCTAACGATCGCGGCCAGCAAAGCTGTCAGTTCAACCGGCTCCTGACTGATCACATCGAATACATGCAGCTCCTTGTCCTCATATTGAGCAATAACAAGGGTTTGTGTGTCCTCAATCAGATAAATATCTTCACCAAAAACATTCAGACAATACCACAAAAAGATTCCTGTCGCCCCCATCACTCCGCACTGCTGCGAGATCGGCTGGCGTTCTGCCGCAAGGGTCTGAATCAGCTTCCAATCCGCGGCAGCATTGACATCCAGCTGTCGCAGACTTGAGCACTTAGGCTCCTGATTAGAAGCAGGCATTGTAAAACTGGCTTCCCTTACAGGTGTGAAACCAAATTTCGGATAAAAATCGAGCACGCTTTTGTTCGCAAACAAATACATCAAATCGCATTTTGCTTCATATTCGGCCAGCACAAATTCCAAGAGCTTTCTGGAAAGGCCTCTGCTGCGATAATCGGGATGCGTCATGACAGTGCCGATTTGAATCCCCTTGTAGTGCTGACCGTTCAAAACAAGCTTCATCCTGCTCACAGATAAATTGGCAACAACGGTATTTCCGTCAATATAAGAATAACACGTATAGGTATCATCCCAGCAGCCCCGCTTATACCATTGCTCAAAATCTATATGAAAGACCTGAGCAGCCAGCTCGTTAAAGCTTAGCCGATATTCGGGCAGATGCTTGTAATCTTGTATTAGCTTTAAATCGTTCATGGGCTCCTCCGCGCAAATGCCTCGGTTGGGGCATTCACCTTTCATTCATTTAATCATTAAAATCTAGATTTAATTGACGAACTTCATATTTATTTCCGTTAATCGGTAATAACCAGCCGTTCAAATCAGCGAGGACTATCCAATTGTTGGCGAATCGATATTCGCTCTGACCACATTTCGGACATGAGCCATACTTATATCCTTTCACTTTCCATAGTTCAGCATCATGAGCATAGCTGCAATTTGCACACCATAGCAATTGTATAGCGAACGCCTCCTCCGAGTGAACTTATACCCTTCTATGATATCACAAAATCAGGAACATATGTTTGTTTTTATGAGCTATAATCAAGGTGTCACAACAGCCACAACAATACCAAGGGTGCAGTGCCGAGTGTAAAGAAAGCTGTCACCATCATCGCTACACTGGAGATGGAGCCTGAGACCACACTGAATTCGAACGCTTTGGAGGTACCTGCCGTATGTGCGCTTGTCCCAAATAGCACACCACGAGCAATCTCATGCTCAATCCGGCATAGCCGGATAATCAGCGGCCCTACGATCATGCCAAACAAGCCTGTCATCAGGACGAATATAGCCGTGATTGCCGGTGTACCACCCAGCATCTCCGTCACAGCCATTGCAATAGGTGTTGTCGTGGAGCGTACAGCCAGACTGTCGATAATTTGATTCTGAAGATGCAGCTCCTTGGCCAGCCACACCGAGGATACAATAGCCAGGCTCGAACCAAAGCAGACACTTACCATAATCGTAAGCGCATGTTTTTTTAGTATTGCTAAATGCTTGTACAGCGGTACCGCCATAGCTACTGTCGCCGGACCGATCATCTCACTCAGCCATTCCGTTCCGATATGATACGTTTCGTAAGGAATCCCTGTGAGCAGCAGCACCAGCATAACAACAGTCGGAGTGAGCAGGAGCGGTGACAAATACACTTTGGGAACAGCGCGATACAGCCGTTTGGCCAACCCGTATACAGCTATCGTTATGATCAGACATCCTAGCGCCAGTATAAGCATCATGGGTTTCTCCTCTTGTCCTTGACCATCCATTGTGCCAGGAAGCCTGCCCCTGCCATAACCGCTATGGAGCTAACCAGCATAACGAGCAGAATCCGCAGTCCGCTGGACATGATCAGATCTTCATATTGAATCAGGCTGACGGCAGGCGGAATGAAAAAAAGCAGCATCTCTGCCAACAGCCAGCTCGCACCTGCATCAATCCACTCCAGCTTGATCAGCTTCGTTTGCAAACCTATAAAAATGACCACAATCCCTAAAATACTGCCGGGAATCGGCCAATGCATCAGTACTACCAGTTGATTCATAGCTAGCGAAACCAGCACAAAAAAACCAATTTGAAGCACGCTTTTCAGGAGTTTGTTCATTGTGAATCCATCCTTTCATCAAAGTGCTGTGAATTGATCTCGCTTCACTGCATCTATAAAGTGTACTTCAGCATCTATCATTGGTAAAATGAATATATCGAATTGTTATCATTCCATTTATCTATAATAAGGAGAATACACCGATGGATATCAGGCAGCTGCAATATGTGCTGGAACTGGCTCGGTACAACAGCTTCACCAAAGCCGCTCAGGCACTGCATATTACACAACCCACATTGAGCAAAATGATTAAAAGTCTGGAGGAAGAGCTCGGTCTCACCCTCTTCTCCCGAGTCGGCAAGCGAGTCGAATTGACAGACGCGGGTCAAGCTATCCTCTCCCAGGCGCAGCATATCGTAAGCTCGTTCAAAAACCTGACATCAGAGCTGAGTGACCTGACGAATTTACATAAAGGTCATATTCGTATCGGACTGCCGCCTATGGTCGGATCGAGCTTTTTTCCTCAAGTGATGAGCCGTTTTCGCGAGCTTTACCCGGGCGTGACGATCGAAATGGTCGAAGAGGGCTCCAAGAAGCT
The DNA here is from genome assembly GCF_022458865.1 of Paenibacillus periandrae. Lineage (GTDB taxonomy): Bacteria > Bacillota > Bacilli > Paenibacillales > NBRC-103111 > Paenibacillus_S > Paenibacillus_S periandrae. Next base: position 173,650 of record NZ_JAJNMU010000005.1, read on the forward strand.
GCAGATCGAAATTGCTAATGGCCATCTCGATATGGGTGTCGTGCTGCTGCCGACGAACGAGGAGCTGTTCGATTCCCACTTGATTATTCAGGAAAATTTGAAGCTGATCGTCCACCCTTCCCATCGGCTCGCACAGCATAGTGAGGTGGCTCTCTCGGAATTGGCCCAGGAAACATTCATCCTTTTTCATAAGGATTTTGCCCTGCATGATCAGATTATCGCTGAATGTGTCCGAAGCGGCTTTCACCCTCATGTGCTGTATGAAAGCTCACAGTGGGATTTTATTCATGAAATGACCGCGGCTAATCTCGGTATTGCCTTGCTGCCGGAAACCATTTGCAAACGGCTTGATCCTGCCCACGTCAAAGCAATTCCCTTGATTGAGCCCTCCATTCCTTGGCATTTGGTGATGATTTGGCGCAAAAACAGCTACCTCTCATTAGCCGCACGGGAATGGATTCGTTTCACCCAAAGTCTTTTTTGAGCAGCATTCATAGAAGAAGTTCGATTCCTTGGCTGTATCGTGTTTATCTGAACAACCGGATGGGTAATCTCTTAAAAGATCGATTTATCGATATGTACGTAGCTTAGGGAGGAAACCTGGATGGAGCGTAATCACACAATGATGCAATTTTTTGAGTGGCACTTGGCATCCGACGGAAACCATTGGAACAACCTGGCCAAGCTGGCCCCGGAATTGAAGGAAAGAGGGATCGATTCCGTATGGATTCCACCCGTCACCAAAGGCCAATCAGTCGAGGATACGGGATACAGCGTGTACGATCTATACGATCTGGGGGAATTTGACCAAAAGGGTACGGTCCGTACCAAATACGGGTCAAAAGCAGAGCTTGAAGCAGCGATCAAAGCCTGTCAGGAGCATGGTGTTGCCGTATACGTCGATCTTGTGATGAATCATAAAGCCGGTGCTGACGAAAAGGAAGTTTTTAAAGTAATTCAGGTTGATGGCGATAATCGGACTGAGGAAATTTCCCAGCCCTTTGATATCGAAGGCTGGACCAAGTTTACATTTCCCGGCCGCGGCAATCAATATTCCGATTTCAAATGGACCTTTGAGCATTTTAACGGAACCGACTTTGACGCCAAACAAAATAAAAGTGGAATTTTCCGGATTCTCGGCGAAAATAAAAAGTGGAACGAGCACGTGGACGATGCCTACGGAAATTATGATTATTTAATGTTCGCGAATATCGACTACAACCACGCGAAGGTCAAGGAAGAAATGATCAAGTGGGGCCGATGGCTGGCTAATACGCTGCAATGCAACGGATTCCGGCTCGATGCGATTAAACATATTAGCCGCGAGTTTATTAAGGATTTTGTGATCGAGATCATGAAGGCACGCGGTGACGACTTTTACATAGTGGGTGAGTTTTGGAATTCGGATCCTGGCGCATGCCAGGAATTTATGGATACGGTAGATTGCAGGCTATCCTTATTCGATGTATGTCTCCATTATAATTTTAATGAAGCTGCACAAGCTGGCAAGGCCTTTAATCTGACTACGATTTTTAAAAACTCCTTGGTGGCTACACATCCTCAAAATGCGGTCACATTCGTCGATAACCATGACTCACAGCCGGGCCAGGCGCTGGAATCGTGGGTAGGTGACTGGTTTAAGCAAAGCGCTTATGCGATCATTTTGCTTCGTAAGGACGGTTATCCGTGTGTATTTTATGGCGATTATTATGGTATAGGCGGTGAACCGTCGATTGCAGGCAAAAAAGCTGCCATCGATCCCCTGCTGTATGCCCGATACCATAAAGCGTATGGCGACCAGGAGGACTACTTCGATCATCCGAATACCATTGGCTGGGTACGCCGGGGCGTGCCGGATATTGAGCGCTCAGGCTGTGCTGTGGTCATCTCCAACGGAGACAACGGCGAGAAACGAATGTGTGTTGGGCCCGAGCGTGCAGGTCAAGTATGGATTGACTTCACCAACACGCGGAGTGATAAAATCACGATCGGAGCGGATGGATTTGCCAGCTTTCCGGTTAATGGAGGCAGTGTCTCGGTGTGGGCGCTTGCTGACAAGGGTTAATTCATGGGATGCAGCCCATATGCAAAAGGCACCCCGATGGGTGCCTTTTGTTCCTATCTATAAGCGTTATAAGAGTAATAATAGCTGTATGATTTACATTTCCTCTACTACTTTTCGACTGATAGCCAGATGTTTAATGTCCTTGAAAGTAATAAACTTTTTATCCCGCTCATCCCAGATTCGGAAGCGAAGCAATTGCAGGCTTGTGCGCAGTGTAATCGTCTCAACATCCCGCAATACCGGATTCACGTTGTGAACCTTTTCCAAATAGTAGTTTGGCACACGCGGACTCAAATGGTGAATATGATGGAAGCCGATGTTTCCGGTGATCCAATGCAGCACTTTAGGTAAATTATAGAAAGAGCTTCCTTGCATAGCCGCTTTTACATAATCCCATTTATCGTTATTCTCAAAGTAGGTTTCCTCGAACTGATGCTGAACGTAGAACATCCAGATACCCGCAGTACCGGAAACCAGAAAGATCGGAACCTGTATGAGCAGGAATGCTTCCCAGCCCAGTGTCCAGCACAGCAGCGCGGCTGAACCGAATATACCGATGTTAGTTATATAAGTGTTGATTCGTTCTTTCATGTTAATATTTCTACGATTGAAGCGATAGTCAATCAGAAAAATATAAGTTGGACCGATACCAAGAATTACGAACGGATTGCGGTAAATACGATAAATGATCCGCTTCATCAACGATGCAGCCAAATACTCATCTACGGTCATCGTCCAAATATCTCCCGTTCCCCGCTTGTCCAGATTACCACTGGTCGCATGATGTACGGAGTGAGTGTGTCTCCATTGGCGAAAAGGAACACTGGTCAAAATACCCGTTATCGTTCCGACTATCTCATTGGCATGTTTATTTTTGAAGAAAGATTTATGGCAGCAATCATGAAAAATAATGAAAATCCGTACGAGAAAACCGCCTGCAACGATCGTGATCGGTAAAGTAAGAAAATAAGATACCGATAAGCTTAAATAGGCAAGATACCAAAGAATGAAAAAAGGAATAACGGTATTCACGAGTTGCCATATACTATGCTTCAGATGCGATCTTTCGTAGGGTGCGATGTCTTTGCGCCAGCTGCCTTGTTCCTTATGAAGCATTGTAATAAATCTTCCTCTCGTGGTAGATACATATGTGCCTGTTGACGTATACGTTAAAGCTTAGGTTTTAGTTTCAAACTTCTTTATCGAATCAAACAGCCATACATGGTTAAATTACTGTCAAATGATAATGATTATCATTTTCATCTTGATTATACGCATTATTATTAGGGATTGCAAGCATCTGTCGATGCCTCAGGCTCTGCCTGCTGTACGCTTTCAATTTCTGCTGCTTTTCATTCCAATACCAGTGGGTAGTTAAAAGAGTTTCATCTTTGAGTGGCATATTACCATCATAGAGGGGGACCTTCGGAGTTGGCATCTCATTAGCAAGCATTTCTAATTATAACCTAACTGTAGGTTAGCGCAATATATAATCCTCCAAAATTATTAGTCAGAACCTACTCCCCAGAGCACAATAGTTCAATTTTTGTCACATTTTGCAGAAGCTTGTCTCCGCCTGTATTTATGGCAATCATCTCTCTATTATGCTTTAATTCTGCAGTTTTTCTGCGTTTTTCAAATAATCCGAGTGGCACAATCCGTTGGTTTGTTCCATGCATACATAACATCCTTTGTAAATAATTGTTGCCGACGAACTCAAATTATGTGAAAATATATTCTGTAGACTTTGGAATACGAAATTACTCGACGAAGGTGGTTAGACCCTGTGATTACTGTTCAATCCACGAACGAAGCTGATGTAAGAGCACGCAATTATGTGCAAAGCGTCTTTGAAACTGTTGTAAGCCGCAACCCAAATGAGAGTGAATTTCATCAAGCGGTTAAAGAAATTCTCGAATCCCTCATTCCTGTCATCGCTAAGCATCCGAAATATATGGAACATGGTGTGCTCGAAAGAATCGTCGAGCCGGAACGCATGATTTCCTTCCGCGTACCTTGGGTAGATGACAATGGTAAAGTACAAGTAAACCGTGGTTTCCGCGTACAATTTAACAGTGCAATTGGACCTTTCAAAGGTGGACTGAGATTTCACCCCTCCGTTAATGCCAGCATTATCAAATTCCTCGGCTTTGAGCAAACCTTCAAAAACTCCTTGACCGGTCAGCCTATCGGTGGCGGTAAAGGCGGTTCCGACTTTGATCCAAAAGGCAAATCCGACGGCGAAGTTATGCGTTTTACCCAAAGCTTTATGACAGAGCTGAACAAATATATCGGACCTGACACCGACGTACCTGCGGGAGATATTGGTGTAGGCGGCCGGGAAATCGGCTTTTTGTTTGGACAATACAAACGTATTCGCGGTGGCAATGAAGCTGGCGTACTTACAGGGAAAGGCCTTACTTACGGAGGCAGCCTGGCACGTACAGAAGCTACCGGCTATGGCGCGGTATACTTTGTTAATGAAATGCTGAAATCCAAGGGCTTAAGCTTTGAAGATAGCACAGTAGTCGTTTCCGGTTCCGGTAACGTAGCGATTTATGCGATCCAAAAAGCTACACAATTAGGCGCCAAGGTTGTAGCTTGCAGCGATTCCAATGGATATATCTACGATAAGGATGGCATTAAGCTTGACACCGTTCGCAGATTGAAAGAAGTCGAGAGAAAGCGTATCTCCGATTATGTACTGGAGCACCCAACAGCTTCTTATTTCGAAGGCTGCCAAAATATTTGGTCCATCGCGTGTGATATCGCCCTTCCTTCTGCAACGCAAAATGAAATTGATGAAGCTGCGGCGAAATTGATGGTTGCCAACGGTGTTAAAGCGATTGGTGAAGGTGCCAATATGCCTTGTACACTTGAAGCGATCGACGTATTCCTGGAAGCTGATGTGCTGTTCGGACCTGCTAAAGCAGCCAATGCTGGCGGCGTAGCGGTATCTGCACTTGAAATGGCGCAAAACAGCATGAGATATTCATGGAGCTTCCACGAAGTGGATGACAAGCTTCATGTGATCATGAAAAACATTTACAAAAATTCCGTAGAAGCATCTGAAGAATACGGATATCCCGGCAACCTTGTTGTTGGTGCTAATATCGCCGGATTCATTAAAGTTGCAGACACCATGATTGCACAAGGTATTATTTAATTTATATCGCCTGCTGTTGCGGCACATACCGAACAAGGACAAACCCATAGCGGTTGTCCTTGTTTTTTGTTGTTAATGTGTATGCATCGATAATTCATAGCCTCTTGCGTTTATAACGAGCAACGAAGACACAGGATAATAAAAGAATAACGAATGCGGTGCCTGCAGCTACAGCCTCACGTACCGTGCCTTGCTGTTCGTTGGCTTGCCCGCCTGGGCCGCCACCCATACCTCCGGGTCCTCCAGGTCCCCCTTGTCCACCTCGACCCATACCCATACCGCCAGGAGGACCTCCTTGGCCTCCTGCTTCCATACCACCTGGTGCGCCTTGACGATCAGCCATTTGCCCTGCCTGGCCATTTGGATTGGCTGGGTTAGTTGCTCCTTGACCCGCTGGCTGTGATTGAGTAGTCTGACTCGTTTGGCCATTTCCTGCCATCTGCGCGGGCTGTACCGCTGCTGTAGATTGCCCGGAAGACACAGCGCTCTGTCCCGTCCGAGCGGTCTGTGAAGCGAGAACGGCATCCTGCACATTTGCTGCACCTGCACCAGGCTTGCCGCCCATGCCACCACGCATACCGCCGCCTCCCATACCACCGCCGCTGCCACTTCCATCACCCGAGGAAGGCGAGGTGCCATCCAGCTGCTTGGCAATCGTAGCAACCTGCTGAGCTGCAAAGGTGGTCAGCTGAGTGACGCCTTTTAGATATTCATCATAGGTGTAAAAAGCGGTAGGGTCTTGTTCCACATAGCCTGAAATCAGCTGGGACAGCTCCTGCACACGGGCTGCAAATACTTCACCCGATAAGTAGCCTTCGATGCTTTCCGTCAAATACTTATGATACTTCTGCTTGTAAGCATCCACCTTAAGCAGCTTATCGATCAGAGGCCTCTCCGAAAGCGTGCCTTGGGTCGGCTCGTCAATGAGAATACCCGATCCTCCAAGACCACCAAACGCCATATTGTAATCCCATGGCAATACCGAGAATATTCCTTTGTTCTCATACAAATAATAATTATGCTTGTTGGTACCGAGATAGCTGTCCATATTCGCAGTCAGTACATTTAGCGCGATGAATTTGAGTGCTTCATCGACATCCAGCACCTTACTGTAATCCGTACCTGTGTTCAGCTCCTTGAGCATGTCGAGAATAACATTATCGTTCGAGGATTTCGATTTCAAATCCAGTCCTTTATAGGCATCCATCGTTTCCAGCCATGTTAATTCGCTGCCGTTGCCACCATTAGCTTTATACAACGCACCATAAGCGTTGCCAAAATTACGTTCCAGATACGACTCGCCGATTTGCTCCACTGCCAAATAAAAGCCTTTGAGCTCACCATTTACATATACATTCACAAAGGAATATCCGGGAGTCGGCAAGCCTAATCGTTCCGCCAGCTCATAGGTTAGAAATTCGCGCATATAAGAGGCATCGCTGTAATTGTTGTTCAGATTGATTTTACTGATGCCGTACAGCTGCTGGCTCGATATATATTCGTCGAACGAGATTTTGAAGCTGTATCGGTCGGAATCGGAGCTTACTACACTTCTCAAGCTGAGATTTCCTTTGGTTCGGATCGCTACATGGTCAAAGTGCTGTCCGTTGTAGTCCACAGAGGCCGTTTTAAACTCCTCCTGACTGGCATTTTCCAGCATATCCTGAAAATCGGCTGCAGCCATCGTAATCTTTACATCAACCACATGGTCCTTGGGAAATACTTGCGTCGCTTGGTTCTGCTGATTGCTGACCGCTGCCGAAGATACGGCGCTGCTGCTCACAGCTGAAATGCTGTCTGTTACCGTGCAGCCCGCTAATCCGAATACAAGACTGATACCTAGCAGCAGCTCTATCCACTTGGCTTTCATCATACAACCTCCTTTCCAGTCATTCCGTTTAAGACACGTAGTCGCCGCTGTAGCTAATCAGCACGGCATTTCTGACGCCGTCCAATCCCGAAACTTTATTGACAAAAGCACCTTCGTTGTCATTCAAACGCAGCTCAAGCGTGATTTCGATATTGCCGTGAGTTACGGTTTTTTGCTTCACGTTGTATCTTTTCACCAATTTCTCTACAACAGTATGAACCTGCTTCTCTGCATCATCTCCATCGCAGTTGATCACCAGCAAGTATGGAGTTTCGAAGGATGTTTTTTTGATAAACAGAAACATCATGACACCAATGATGGCTGAACCGACAAAAGCTAGGGTATAGAAGCCGGCTCCAGATACTATTCCCGCTGCAGCTGCCCAGAACAGGAAGATCAGATCAGTAGGGTCCTTGATCGGTGTACGGAAACGAACGATGGACAAGGCACCAACCATCCCAAGTGACAGCACCAGATTGGAATTGACCGCGATAATCACCATTGCCGTAACCATGGTCATCCCGATCAGTGAAATGTTGAAGCTCTTGGAATACAGAACACCACTGAAAACCCGTTTGTAGAGCAGGTAAATAAAGAACCCGATAAAAAAGGCAACCGCCAAAGTAAGCAGCATTTTGGTAAGATCGATATCAGAAACAAAGTTTTTGACGACCGACTTTTTAAGTAAATCGGTAAAGGTAGCAGCCGTCGCACCTGTAGAAGTAGTGGCAGCAGCAGTTTCCGTTATTGCAGCAATTGCAGTATCCATAATTAATAATCCTCCCACGTATTAAATTTCAGAAACTTGCGGCACATCACATATTTGGAAGCGGACTGCCGATTCAACCCTTCAAGCTGAATGGCTGCCCGGATATACTCGGGAATATATTCATCGTATTTGACCTCCAGGATGATCAGATTCTCATCGATGGCACGAACCGCTTGCAGATCCTTATTGAATATGTCAGTAGCGTGCAGACCGGTCCTTAGCTCTTTATCGAATGTAATGCGCACATTGCCGCTCGGACAGACGTAAGGTTCCCGCACATAATCGACTATCACTTTGGGGCGCAGCAGCTTGTGCTTCATCTCCTGATACAATTCCAACAATAAAGGCTTGTCGGGCTCATTCAATACTTCAAAATTTCCTGCAACAACAGCTTCATACGTTGCTCTGCTGATCGGTTCCTTCACTTTAGCGATGTAATCATTGAATTTGATTTTTTTCTCAAAATGAATCACATTGTCCTGCACATTATAGATCCGAATCCGGTATTTGACCCGGTCCCGGATACCGCCAAGCTTCTCATGCAGCGCTTTATTGCTCACATCATCAAAGTACAGGCTGCGGATGTGATACTCTCCTGTTGCACCCACATTGTTGTCCTGGCTCATCAGGCTTTTAAGTCGCTGGCGGATCAAATAAAATTGATGCTGATTGATGAAGAACTTCAGTTCATGGCGATATTTCAGCTGCTTATTCATATGGCACCCCTTTCTATCCAAGCCTGCGCAGCACTCTTGCTTACAAACACATCTTAACCTGCTTACCTGAACTGTTTCTAAGCAGTGCCTGAATACGAACTGAATATTTACAATTCCTTAATAAATTAAGATCATATAGAACTGAATGCACAAAAAACGCGGCCCCTCCAAGGAGGTGACCACGCTTCGCTTCGTTACATACTGGTATATTACTGCTACACCGTTAACTCTTGAGAAATTCGATAGTAATCCTTACATACTGCCAACAGCCGCTCCTGGTCGATATACAAACCGAAGCCCGCCGCAGGCTCTGTTACGCACACTTGACCATCGGCACTGCGCGAGGTAGCCTGTGTCAGAACGCAGGACTCGAAGCCCTCAGACTCACCAGGCTTTTCCAAGGCTTCGACCCAATCGGCGCCTAATCCTATCGCCAGCTGCTGCCACACGGTGCATGCAGGTCCGACCAGACTGTCATCGCCGATCATCAGCTTGGCGCCGAAGCCCTGAATCGTTCTTGCCAATTCCACGGCGTGAATTAATGAGCCTGCGCAGCCTGGGTGGATGTTGTAGATGCCGCCCATACCCGGAGCAGCCGTTTGAATCGCTTTGACAGCAGGACGCAGCGGCGCATCTGGAAGCAGCTGCAGCCCACCGACCCGATTTTGCAGCTCTATCCACTGTTCAGTCGTCAGGCTCCCCGGGTCCTCACAAGCGTTCAATCCAACCGCATAAAGCTGAAGCAGCACAGCCGTAAGACCATCCAGGCTGTCAGCGCTTTGCTTCTTGCGGTAGCCATCATTAACATCGCCCACGATAAACACCTCTGGACCAACGACCTCACGAGCTGCCTGAACAACCGCCTTATCCAGCTCGATATCTCCGAACAGCTTCACCTTGAGATGTGTCCGATAGCCTTGCTCAAGCGACAGCCGCGCCTTATCCTTCACGACTGCGGTATCGTTCTCCAAAATACAATACAAGCCAGGAACAGCCTCGGTCCCTTCCAGACCCAATAAGACAGCGGCTGGCACACCCAGCAGCTTTCCGGCCAGATCGACCAAAGCCGTCTCCAGCATTTCGGTCGCTTTGGACCCATTCTGCTGCAAATGGCTCATTAGCCATGCAATGCCATCTGAAATGCGCAGGCCGATTAAGGGTTGAAACGAATCCAGCCACGCTTGCAAATCCAGCTGATCCTGATTCACGGCAATTATATTTTCTCCCCAACCTGATTGACCTGCAGCCGTGACTCGGATAAAACCGTGGATGCGATTGCTCCATGAACCGTGACTAAAATTACGCTGCACATCCACATCATAACGGTAAACCTCGATCGACTCTATGTGATGCTGTATCTGACTTAGCTGCTCTATAACCTTCAATGTCAAAAAGCTCCCTTCCCTGCACTTCTCATAGGATGTATTAACATGTCATTCAGCTTTAAACTTTGTGAAGCTCGCGGAAGTCCTTTGGGGTCATCCCTTCCATCTTCTTGAAGATCCGGTTGAAATAAGCCGGCTGGTAGCCGATCCGCACGGCAATTTCCTGCATTTTCAGATCGGAATGCATCAGGAAGTGCTTGGCATGATCCAATCGAACCTTGGTAATATAATCAACAAAGTGCAGGCCGGTCACCTGGAAAAACATTTTACTCAAGCTGGACGCAGCAATTCCGAGGCGATCCGCGCACAGATCAAGTGAAATATCCGTATCGTACTCGGCACGTATCATACCGATCGCAATTTCGATCAACTGTCGGGCTTTATGGTTCTGGTTATGCGCAAGCTCAGTAATGAGCGGCTGGATGATTTTGTCGTCAAACCAGGCGCACATCGCATCAATATCCTTCAGCGCCAACAGCTCCGCGTACAGCTGGCCCCAATCATATAAGGAGCCTGCCTGAATAATTCCCGACTGCATTATCGAGGATTGAATAGAGCCAAGCAGCTTGAGACTGCCCTGCTGCAGGAACAGCTCCAGCTCCGAATTTTTTTTCAGTTCCTGAAAAAAGACGTTCAGCAGCCTCCGGCTGTCATCGCCAAGGCCGATAAACAGCGAATGAATCAGGTCATTTTCAACCGTAAACGGGTATTTGGCCGCGCTTTTGTCCTCATTCATCGGTTCATTTAAATCTATAATTTGATTCGATTCATGCAGCTTTCTGTGCCGTAGTGCCTGCTGCACCTCTGCCCACGCATTCGGGACCTGACTGATCGAGGACATCGTTTTACCTAACCCTACAACCGTATCCATCTTTAGAATCCGATGCAGGCTTTGACCGATTTCAGCAGCCATTTCATTCAACCGATTCGATATTTCCGAAGAGGAGATACGGTCAGGAAACATAATAAACAAGCCCACGGACAGATCGTGCAAATTCATTACACACACATCGTCGTGCTGGGTCAGCTCTTCAATAATGTTCGCTGCCGCAAAAGTAACCAGAGGCTGCTCATCATCACGAAATGCCCCTTTGAGTTGTTGAAACCCAAGCAGCTGCACGACAACAACGACAAATCGCTTATTTTCCGTTTCCCAGCCATACTGCTCCAGCCGTTGTCTGATTTCATCCTCGTTGAGCAGTAATAAGTGGCCCTGCACCAGCTGCAGCAGGAAGCCGATCTTCAAGGTCGAATAATGCGCCTCCAGCCGCGATTGCAGCATATGGCTTTCACTGTTCAGATGACGCCATTGATCCTCAATGTAGGTAATCTCATCCTTGGGAACGAGCAGCGGCTCGAAGCCTGAAGGCGAAATGAAGGTACGGACCAGTCGATGAATCGGCTGATAAAGTCGAACCGAAGCATACCACGAGCTGAATAATATCAAAATAAACCCAACAATCCCGACTCCCAGTATGAGTCTGGAGACGATCACAATCGGTTTAACGAATTCAGATAACGGGACCGCCGAAACCAGCTGCCAGGAGGTTAATGGTATCGTAGAGGTCGACACAAAAAAAGGCTCGTTGTTCCAGCTCCAGCGAAAGGATGAAAGCTCCGTCCTCGTATGAATCTCCTGCTCGATCGCTTCATTCAAGCTTTTGATTCTGGGGGAGAAATCGTCGCGGGATAACAAATAACCATCCAAATTGCGGATAAAAATCGTCCCGCCCAGACTTTCATCGAAACCTGCGATGTTCATAAGCTGCTTTTCGTTCAGACGGACCAGGATTGCACCGAAGGGCTCCCCGATAACCGGAAGCTTGTGAATAACAAACATGCCCGGTTTTCCCGCAGCATCCAGGCTTCGCCAGAAAAGACGTTCCTTGCTCGTCATCAAATTATGGTACAGCTCCGCTTCCTCCGTACTGAGCTTGCGAATGCCTTGACTGTCGGAGACGAGTCTGGACGGATTGTCCAGATACACATAAACCTGATCAATCAATGCACTGCTGTTGTTCATAACAGTCAGTGACTGATAGAATTCCATCGTCAGCGCGTAATTGTCCTTAAAATCGATGCCTCGCAGCTTTTCGCTCATAATCGGATTAAGCGCCCACTGATTCATACTGACCTGAAGATGACTCAACGCATCATTAACCTGTTTGATGGTGTATTCCTGCTGCAGGCTGTGGGTTCTTTCAACCTCACGTTCAATATACCGAACCCCAATATAGTAGCTGCTGACGGATATGAGTATGGTTGGAATGATCGTAACCAGCAAAATCAGGACCAAACTCCGCTGGAAGACGTGACCTCGGTAGGTTCGGGTATCTGTTCGTTTACGCCACTTGAATCGTATCATCCATTCACCTGTATTCTAGTAGGGGTAAGGCCCATGAGAGATGCCTCCCATGAGCCTGGTCATATCATATGACAATAAATAGTCCAGCACGCTAATAATGATGATACGATACTTATCCTATTTATTGGCCATTCTCGATTGATAAGAATCGTTGGTTTCTTTAATAATTTTTTGGAAATCTGCGTCCTTGGACAGCTTCTGCGCCCATTCATCCCAAGCGGTAAGCGGTTCTTTGCCCATAATGATCTTAACCTTCAGATCGTCGGTTTTCTTGTCGAATTCCGCACCCAGCTTGATCGCGGTTTCCGAGTACAGACCATAGCCGATATCCGGAATCGCGTATTTGGCGCGCTCGTCGATAATTTTTTTGTTGCGCTCAAAGATATCGTTTGGCATGCCCGTACGGTACGCCCACAAATATTTCTCGTCGCGGCTGAAGATTTTGCCAAGTGCGCTTTGCGAGACGATATCCTTTTTTGCTTGCTCGGTTGCTGTCTTGATGCCGTCTTTTTCGGTATAATGCACATCTTTAAGTCCGTACCAGGCCAGGTTCGCACCTTCCTCGGAGGAGCCGTAATCCATCAGCTGCAAAATCGTTTTAAGCTTCGTTTCGGACACTTTTTTGGGGATGACATAAATCCCGTTCAGACCGCGGAACTGGTACACCATCTTTTTGCCGCTCGGGCTGATCAGATACGTAATCGGCATCATATCGGCGTTCGGAATCGTCTTCCTCAGCTCTTCCGTTGGACGCCATGAGGCTTCTACCGTATCGGTCCAGATGCCCGCTTTGTTGGCCTTCGCCATATCCTCAAACTGGCTTGTTTTCAGAACTGCAAAATCCTCAGGAATGACCTTCTCGTCATACAGCTTTTTCTGAAAAGCAATCGCATCGCGTGTTTCCGTTTCCAGATAAATGTGGGTCAGCTTGCCGTCCTTCATCTTCCATTTGCCTTGTGTTGAGTTGAACAGCGGCTCAAACAGGAACGTTCCAACATTGCCGGCCAGTCCGTACGTATCCTGCTTGCCGTTGCCGTCCGGATCGTTAAAGGTAAATGCTTTCATCGTCTGGAACAGCTCATCAATGGTTTCTGGCACTTTGAGTCCCAGCTTATCGAGCCAATCCTTACGAATATTCGGGTACGACCAGCCACCTAAAGGACGCACGGCCGGAATACCGTAATTTTTGCCATCCTGCAGCTTGGAGTTGGTCCATACCTCCTTAGGATAGGCCGCAAGGTTCGGATAGCTTTTGATCATATCAGGCGTAATTTCCCAGAATGCCCCGTCTCTGGCCATTTGCAGCACCAGCGGATCGAACGGATCGACAAACATCAAATCGGGAATATCACCGGAGGCCAGCGTTACCTTCGTTTTCTCTGTATAGTTGTTGGGAGACACCCATTGAATATTCAATTTTGTATTCGTGCGCTTGCCAATTTCCTGAACGATCACGTTATCGGGACCCGGTGGCTCCGGCGTGCTGAAGTTGGTCATAATCGACACTTCTGTCGGCTTGCTTGGTGTGGCCGCTCCCTGAGATTCGGTTTTGCCGCCCTCTACACCGCAGCCCGTCAAGGCAATACTTGCTGCCAGAAGCAGCGTCGATCCTTTAACTATAACATGCTGTTGTTGTTTCACTCTATAAACCCTCCCATATATGTTTGGCTATCTTATCCCTTAACCGAACCTACCATAACACCCTTGGCAAAATGCTTTTGTAAAAAAGGATAAACGAGCAGGATCGGTACCGTTGCAATCACGACCGCTGCCATTTTCAAAGTTTCCGGAGGAATCGTCTGCTCATTCATCATTTCCTGAGCTGCCGCACCACCCGCTGCTGTTGAGGAATCAATCAGCATATTTTGCAGCAGCACCTGAAGCGGCCATTTGGACGCATCGCTCATATACAATACCGCCGAGAAAAACGTATTCCAATACCCGACCGCATAAAAGAGACCGAATGCCGCCATCGCCGGAAGCGACAACGGTAAAATAATTTTGAACCAGACGCCGATATCATTGCAGCCGTCCATCAGTGCAGCTTCCTCCAGACTGTCCGGGATGCTGTCGAAGAAGCCCTTCATCAGCAAAATATACCATCCGCTGGTCAATACCGGAATAATCAACGACCACAGGCTATTGATTAAATGCATGTCCCGTACCAGCAAGTAAGGAGGGATCAGTCCCGGATTGAACAGGGTCGTGAATAACACAAGCAGCATAATGAGCCGTCGTGCCAGCATTCTTTTGCGAGATAGCGTATACGCCAGAGCCGCTGTCACAATGAGACTGCATGCTGTGCCTACGGTTGCTAGAAAGCCGCTGACCAACGTTGCATTCATAAAGGCTGGTGTGGATAGCAAATATTTGTAGGAAACCAGCGTCCATTTGCTTGGGAAAAACTGCATCCCGCCCTTTACATATTCAGAAGGATCAGTGAACGAAACGACAAATACATAATAAAGCGGAAAGATCGTAATCAGACTAATCACTGATAACAAGAAATAATTAAAAATCGGAAAAAGGAGATCTTCCTTGCTTTTCCTCATAGTATCCCCCTGCCTTACTGGATAAGCGCCCACTTCTAAATGAAAAACCTAGTAAACGCCCTCTTCACCGAACCGCCGCGTCAGACTGTTCGCGATTAATACGAGCACAAGCCCTATGACCGACTTGAACAAACCAACCGCCGTACTAAAGCTGAACTGCCCCTGCTGAATTCCGAGACGATACACATACGTATCAAATACATCCCCCACCTCGGACACGGCCCCATTTTTCATCAAATACACCTGCTCAAATCCAACATCCATAATATTGCCGATACGCAGGATCAGCAGGATCAAGATGACATTGCGAATACCTGGCAGCGTAATATGCCACATTTGACGCAGCCGCTTGGCACCGTCCATACGTGCCGCTTCGTACAGCTGAGGGTCAAGCCCCGCCATTGCCGCCAAAAATATAATGGTTCCCCAGCCCGCTTCCTTCCAGATCGACTGCACCGTTAACAATCCCCAGAACAGATTAGGATTCGTCAGGAAATCTACCTTGGGAAATCCGAGCGCTACGATCATATTATTAATAACACCGTCGCTTCTGGACAGCATCAGGATGGTAATCCCGACTATAATAACCCATGACAGGAAATGCGGCAGATAAACGATCGATTGTACCGTCTTTTTGAATTTATTACCTACCACCTCATTGAGCAGCAGAGCCACCAGTATCGGCAGCGGGAAGTAAAACACCAAATTCAACATATTAATCGCCATCGTATTACGAAACAGCAGCATAAAATCCGGGTTGGAGAAAAACCGGTTGAAATGCTCGAATCCCACCCACGCGCTGTTCATCACACCCCGATACGGAGAATAATCCTGGAAAGCGATAACGATTCCCCACATGGGGACATATTTAAAAATAATGATATACAGGATACCTGGCAGCGCCAGCAAATATAAATACTTATCCCGCATCAGAATAGCCAACACTCGTGAACGACTTTTCCTCATCGTCTTTGGGGCAGCCGATCTCATGTCAGACGTCATATCTTGATTCATTTCCTTACTACACCCCCTCTCTTGTCAGCTTTGTGCACCAGCAGTAATCACATCCTAGTGGAACGTCAACATTTCCGCAATTAGACTTTTTTTCAATCCAAAAAAGCCCGTCGCACCGCGGAAAATTAGAAAAAAACAAAAAATCCGCTCCCTGTTCGGAACGGATTATTGCAGCGGTTATCGATGATTCCAGACTGAATATTATGCTTTCAAAGCCGCTGATTCGGCTGTAATATGGTTAACATACTCAACCTGGCTTTGCGCCAGCTGCTCATCGGTTACGTTCGTAACATCGCTAAGCGTGAAAGGCGGCACGTAGTTGGCACCGACAAAATGTACCAGCGCTTCGATGGGTCTGACGATCTCACGCAGCGTGAAACGATTAGAGCCATCCGGCTGATACGATTCACTCGTGCCGTAGGTGGACAACGCTGCTCCGATTTCCTTGCCCTGCAAATGGTCGCCGCCCGGACCGTAAGCCCAGCCGTATTGGAGCACAGCATCAAACCATTTTTTCAACAACGGTGGCGTGCTGTACCAATAGAGTGGATATTGAAAAATAATACGATCATGTGCCTTCAGAAGCTCCTGCTCACGAGCTGTATCTATGGCTTCATCGGGATAGACCTCATATAAGGAGTGAACGGTCACATTGTCGTGCTTTTGCAGTTCTTCGATCCACGCCTTATTAATACGGGAAGAAGCAAGGTTAGGATGTGCTGCTATAACTAAAGTTTTCATTGGGATTCGCTCCAATTCATCTGTATTTTTCAACAAGCTAATCATATATTATCTGCTTTAAATTAGTAAGTACGCACTTTTTGGGTTAATACTTACCAAACGGGAAGAACGGAACTTATTGAGCGCAACAAAAAAATGGCAATCCGAGCATGAAGTTCATGCTTAGACTGCCGTTATCGTGTAATTAAGCCCCTGTGTGGGACCGATTATGCACGTATAGAAACGATTGTTGGCTCTTCCTGGTCAGGTGACTCTTCGCGTATAGCTGTCGCTTCCAACCGGAACTGCTCGCCCCATTGCATTAAAGAGATAATAGCCGTTCTTAAGCCTTCGCCAAGAGCGGTCAATTCGTATTCCACCTTGGGAGGAACAACCGGGTAAACATGTCTGCTAATGAGGCCTGCCTCCTCTAAATCGCGCAGCTGTTCGGCTAGCATTTTATGATTTATGCCCTCAATCAGTTTTTTCAGCTCTCCATATCGCTTCTTTCCATCCAACAGCTTGAATAAGATCGATGGTTTCCATCTGCCGGCAATGACGGATACTGAAAGCTCTATCGGACATTGAAAGTTTTTGCCATTCAGTTCGTATCTTCTGGCATTTGAAGCCTCCATGTATGACACTTCCCTTCTAATGAACACCTAATCAAAGTTAGACAGTGTACGCTCTTATTGAGTATTATGCTATCGGAATTATGTGATTTTGTAAAGAAATTGCTGTTGCCAATCGCTTCAAAAAAAATCCGCTCCCTGAACGGAGCGGATTTCACCGATTTATTGTTCATCCTGCAAAATTCGAGTTGTACCACACCGCAGCAGCGGCTACCTCTGTTTTGGTGAGCTGATGACCTGCGTTCTCCCAATGAAGCGTTACAGGAGCGCCTGCGCCGCTAAGCAGCCCTTCCAGCTCTTCGGTTTCTTGTGGCGTGCATAGCGGATCATTCCTGCCCGCACCGATGAAGCAGGGAATTGCCGATAAATCAGGCAGCTGCAGTCCACGCAGCGGCACCATTGGATGATGCAGAATCGCTCCACGGAAAACATCCTGAACATGGAACAGCAGGCTGCCTGCAATATTGGCACCATTGGAATAACCGATAGCGACGAAATTTCGGCGATCCAGTGCATAATCTGCAGCGGCAAGATCAAGAAAATCTTTGACCTCCTGCGTACGCAATATTAAGTCCTCTTCATCAAACACGCCCTCGGCCAGTCTGCGGAAATACCGATTCATACCATTCTCCGACACATTGCCCCTGATGCCAAGTACGGAAGAGGTCGGTGCGATGCTTTGCGCTAACGGCAGCAGGTCGTGCTCCGTACCACCCGTACCATGAAACAAAATCATCACGGGTGCGTTCGGGTCTGAACCCTGTCGAAATACATGCTTCATTAGATATTCCCCTCCAACGCCCGTACCTGAATAGGGGGCAAATTAGTTTCAATTTGTGAACGACGGGCTTCGAGCCATTCGGGCAGCATCAGCTTCTCACCAAGTGCCTCCGGCACCTCATCTCGTGTAAAGCCCGGTGGATCTGTAGCAATCTCAAACAATATACCGCCGGTTTCCCGGAAATAAATCGCATTAAAGTATTGTCGGTCTATAATGGGTGTTGGATGAAGCCCGTGCTGCTCAACATGGCTTCTCCACAGTCCGTGATCCACATCGTCCTTCGCGCGCCAAGCGATGTGATGAACGGTTCCTGCACCTCCCGCACCCAGCTCCATCGGATGGATGTTAACGTCGATAAGGTTGCCCAAATCACCTGTCGCTGCATAACGGGTATACGTCTCGTTTTGTGCGATTTTTGTGAGTCCCATCACCTCTACCAGCAGATTCCCGGTTTGCTCAGGCGCCATGCTGTACAGAATCGCTCCACCGAATCCTTTGATCGCCTTATCCGACGGAACGCCGCCAATCGACCATTGGCTTAATGGTCCGGCTTCCCGCTCCACGATTTCAAGGCGCAGCCCATCTTTATCGGCAAACTGCACATACATCTCGCCAAACCGCTCCGTTTTCGTGACCGAGATCTGAAAGCTTTTCAGCCGTGCTTCCCAATAATCCAACGTACCTGTCGGTACCACATAGGTTGTGTAACCAACCTGTCCTCCGCCAATTCGCCCTTTACGCGAGCCTGCATACGGAAAGAATGTGATAATTGTGCCCGGGTTTCCCAGCTCGTTGCCAAAATACAAATGATATACCTCTGGCGCATCAAAATTAATTGTCTTCTTAATCAAGCGTAGTCCAAGCACTCCTGCGTAAAAATCAACGGTTTGCTGTGCATCCCTAACAAATGCGGTAACGTGATGAATACCTTTCGTTTGTTGACTCATCTTCTCCAGCTCCTTATTTTCATTTAGATTATCATTCTATAACCTGCTTATTTCGATTCAAAACTTGTTGAAGCTGACAAATTCACCGACGGGCTTACGATAGCCGCGCGGCCGCAGCTTCGAGGTATCTTCTTTTCCAATCGTAATCAACAAAACCGGAACATGTGTATCGGGAATATCGAGCACTTCACTTACAGCCTTCGGGTCAAAACCGATCATCGGGCAGGTGTCCCAGCCCTTCTCCTTGGCAGCCAGCATCATCAGCATCGCGGAAATACCGGCATTGCGAATCGCTTCCTCACGCTTGAACGTTTCGCCTCCTCCTTCATAAAAGCTGTGAACCGACTCCACGGTCATATCGTATTCCTGTTGATTAATGACACCAAGATGCAGCAATCCTTCATTGATCTTTCCGGCATCCTTGTAAGCTTCCTTATTGCCCAGAACTACAATGGCTGCGGAGGCGCTTTGCACTTTATATTGTTTGTAGGCGGCTTCGTACACCTTATTTTTAACCTCGGGATCCTTCACGACTACATAGTGAGCATGCTGCAAGTTAAAAGCGGAGGGTGCGAATTTTACGAGACTAAAAATTTCCTCCAGCTCCTGATCCGTAATCTCGACCCCTGGTATAAATTTAGTAGCTGATCTTCGTGCTTTTAATAAATTAATAAAATCGCTCATGATAATGCCTCCTCGGTATGATTGGTTATTATTGACTATGTAAATCATAAAATCTAAGATTCTTAATTTAAAGATATTGAAGCGGCAGATAAACAATGAAGCCTGTTATGCTGCTATCTGCCACCCCTGATCATATCGCGATTGCTGACCGTGTAAGACACTATTTAAAGCCTTCCTGCGCATACTTGCCGAGTTTTTTGAGCAATTGGGCGGCAGCCTGCTTTTCCTCAGCGGATAATCCGTTCATCGCCCGTTCGATAACCTCAGTGTGTCCGGGGAATGCTTCTTCTATCCACTGCTTGCCTGTCTCGGTTATTTCCGCAAAAATAAGACGTCGGTCTTCGGTGCAAGCTCTTCGTGAAACCAATTTCTTTTGCTCAAGCTTATCGACAACGTAAGTAATATTACCGCTGCTCATCAGCACCTTACTGCCAATTTGTTGAATAGCCTGCGCTCCCTTATGGTACAAGAGCTCCAGAACACCGAACTCGGTCCTGTTCAGACCCCGCTGACGAATATCCCGGTCCGCATGAGCATTTACCCACTGGCTGGCTCTGGAAAGTGCTATAAAAAGATCGAGCGAATCATTCCTCATATTGTCCATAATTCTCACCTCTTGAATGTTCGGTGGTTGGCTTCAGTTATTATCTTAATTTAAAGATACTTTATTTGCATGTAATTGTCAAGCATCTATTTTTAAATCAAAGTGATCATCATGGCAGTATTTGAAAAGCAGGTTCCAGACTGCAGTGTTAGAGTCCCCCTCACGGATTTTTGTTTTACTTGCTTACAATTTTTTCGTCATAAAAACACTGTTGGGGTCTTCAGTGTAATCTGCAAACGGACTGCCGTATTCAAATCCAAATTGTTCATATAATTTTCTAGCCGGCTCGAAAGCTTCCATAGATCCGGTCTCCAAGCTCAGTCGTCGATAACCTCGCTGCTTAGCTTCCTCGATGATATAGGCAAGCATTTGTGATGCAATGCCCTTTCTAAGATGCTGGGTAGAAGTACGCATGGACTTGATTTCACCATGATCGCGCTCCAGTTCTTTAAGAGCACCACAACCTAAGAGGTTGCCCTGTTCCCAGGCACTCCAGAGGGTGATTTCCGGTGCTTTCAATCCATCCAAATTTAAAACATGCACACTTTCCGGTGGGGAATGTTCAAACATGCTCTGTACATGCTCACTGATCAATGCGATTATTTCGGTTCCGGTTAAATCATCGATTTTAAACTCCAAACGATTCACTCCCAATGATCAGATAATGGTTGGTAAGTTAGTTGTTATACATGCAGTTAGCAACCCTTCACTCCTTTCTGTGTTTATTTATTTTGCAAAAATCGTCATAATGAACTCATCGACAATTACAAGCATATATAAAATCATTATTGTTGTAAATACAATAAAAATTGACGGGCAGGTGATCAAATGAGGGAGATACTACGTGAAGTAGGAATGATCGCGAGAGCATTGGATTCCATAAGTAATGTAGAGTTCAAGGAAATAGATCTTACAAAAGGGCAATATTTATATTTGGTTCGAATCTATGAGAACCCGGGAATTATTCAAGAAAAGCTGGCAGAAATGATAAAGGTGGACCGAACAACAGCAGCACGTGCGATTCAAAAGCTTGAAATCGAAGGCTTTATTGAAAAGAAAGACGATGAAACGAACAGAAAAAATAAAAGGCTGTTTACAACTGAAAAAGGTAAGCAAGCGTACTCTTTTCTGAAGAGAGAAGGAGATCATACCGACTCGGTTGCATTAGCAGGATTTTCTGAAAAAGAATCAGAAACATTGTTTCATCTTCTGCAAAGAGTTAGAAAAAATATTGAGATCGATTGGGAATTCGTAAAAAAAGGAAATAAAAGAGAGTACTGATCTCCGTATCGTTTATCAAGACTCTTGACTTTTTAAATTAGTTGTAACTATAATGATTACAACAAGAGGGTGAACCTAATGAAAAAAATTAGCTCACGATTTTCGATAGCCGTGCATATTATATCGCTCGTTTCGGTCATGCCTTCGATTACAGGCGATTTCATAGCGGGAAGCGTGAACACAAATCCGGCCATTATCCGTAAAATTATGGGGCAGCTTAAAAAGGCCGGTCTGATCACAGTTCGAGCTGGAACAGGTGGGGCGACGCTTCGTGTGGATGCGGCGCAAATTACATTGTTGGATATTTACAGGGCAGTTGAGGTCGTGGATCATAACGAATTGTTCAACTTTCACGAGCATCCGAATCCCGATTGTCCGGTCGGCGCCAACATCGAAACCGCTCTTCGTGCCACAATGGTCACAGCCCAACTGGCCTTGGAGCGCGAACTTGCTGAGGTTACCGTTCAACAACTGGCTCGTCAGCTTGTCAACGAGAAATAAGCTCTTCATTGGGCTATTTTTTTTCAATTAGTTGTAATCAAATCGGTTACATCACTCTTGCAGGATAACTGTTAAAGAACGAATATTATGAGGAGGAATTCACAATGAGCACGAACCAACAAACTCTTTTAGTTACAGGCGCAAGTGGACATCTCGGAAGTATCGCTATCGACTGGCTGCTTGCCAATTATGAGGGACCGATTATCGCGACTACGCGCGACCCCGAGAAGCTCTCTGCGCTATCAGCACGTGGTGTTATCGTCCGTAAAGCTGATTTCGATCAACCGGAAACTTTAAGCGAGGCCTTTGCCGGGGCACAGCGTTTGTTGTTAATTAGCACGGACGCTATTGCGGTTCCGGGCCAACGCGTTAAGCAGCATAAGGATGCCCTAAACGCTGCTGTACAGGCAGGTGTCAAACACATCGTATATACATCGATTCCTAATGCCGAACCAGGCTCGGCCTGCCTGATTGCACCCGATCATTACGCCACAGAGGAGCTGATCAAGAATAGCGGTCTCTCCTACACGATCCTGCGCAATAATTTATACAGCGAGAATCTGATCCCAACGCTGCAGCAGGCAGTCGCAAGCGGTATTCTTGGTACAGCAACAGGTGACGGCGCAACCGCTTATGTGACCCGCCATGATTGTGCGTGGAGCGCAGCCGCGGCACTTGCTTCCACTACCACTGACAATCAGATTGTGGACGTAACAGGACCCGAAGCCATTTCTGGCAGCGAGCTCGCACAAATTGCCAGCGATATCAGCGGAAAGAGCATTCAATTTGTTCCGTTGGAAACGGCTAAATTAGTTGAAGTGTTAGAAGCTATCGGCCTTCCAAAAGGGTTAGCTCAGGCGTATGCTTCCTTTGATACTGCCTCCGCCCGAGGTGAGTATGCACAAACATCTGCAACAGTTCAACAGCTGACAGGCAAGTCTCCAACAAGCCTTAAACAGTTTTTAACCGATAATAAGTCAACCTTTGCAGGTGCTGAATAAGCTCCTTATCCGACGCGACAATCCCATCAGAAATAACCCTGCAATCCCACATGACTCGTGGTGCTGCAGGGTTATTTGCCTAATGGTTAGTAGTTATCAGGACATCAATCATACTCTCTCACGATACTTAGTAGCTTGCTTTGGACCGACTGATTACTAATAAACATCCCGCCTCGTAAACGAAACGAATGAAATGATCAAAGCAGCTGTGCCCCAGACCAAGAGCACGAGCAGTGAGAAGCCCAGTGACATCCCCTCAACCGGAGGAGCAGCATCCTCCAGATAGCTGATCAATTGCAAATTAACCATAAACAAATATTTAGCCGATTCCCATGAGGCAACCATCGTACTCAGGATCGTCCCTGCAATGAGACAGGCCAGCATGATGCCCATGACCGCCGCGGTGCTGCGCACCAGAACGGAGAACATGAACGTAATTGTAGCTACCACAGCCGATACGAACCACGCCAATCCCAATTCCATCAAAATATACTGCCATTGCGGCACTAAATGCATTCCTGATGCATCCAGCTGCCCGCCACTTACCTTGAAGCCGGTAAGTACCGGCGCTCCCCACCCCTGGAAGCCAAACACGAGCCCGGAGATGACGGCTGACAGCAAGCCGAACAGCGTAATGATCAAGGACACAGACAGCAGGAGTGCCAAATATTTGCTGAGCAATATGCGCCATCTGCGTACCGAGTGCGTCAGCAGCACCTTCATCGTGCCTGCGCTATGCTCCGCGGAAACCAGATCAGCGGCAATGATCATCATCATCAAAGGCAGAAGCAGATTTATACCACTCTTTACAAAACCCCGGACAAACGTCGGGGCACCCGGCTCAGAAGGGTTCACATTGTATTCCAAATAATATTTTTGCTGATTCATGCGAATCTCCAGCTCTTTGCGTGTAGCCTCTGGCGTTCGACTGCTCGTAATGCGATTTTGCCAGCTCGCAATACGCTGCTCCATCGCCACGCGCCAATTGACATCTCCGAACCTCTTGCGGTTTTCCTCAGCTTGCCGATATTGTGCATACGTAAATACAGAGATCAGAATCCCCAAAATGAGCGCGATGACCAGCAGCCTTCTTTTGCCGGTAAGCTTTAACATCTCGTTAAATACCAGATTAGTCAATGCCTTGTCCCCCCGTCAGCTCAATGAACAGATCCTCAAGCGACGGCAGCTTGCGGCTGATCTCGGTTACGGTCACTCCCGCTGCCACGAGAATCTGATTCCAGCGACCGATCTCCTGCTCCATATAGGGAGTGATCAAGAGCGCCCCACGCGTTTCTACCGAATCGGTTAACCCGCTCAACACCTGATAGCCCTTATCGATAGGCTGCAGCCTCCAGCTTACCCGCTCCTGCTGGGCCAACAGGCTCTGTACCTTGTCCACCCGGACAATCCGACCCTTGGATATAATCGCGACACGATCGCACATCAGCTGAATTTCGCTCAGCAGATGGCTAGAAACGAGCACGCTCAAGCCTTCCTTCTCCGCCAGATAACGAATGAATTCACGCATTTCTCTGATGCCTGAAGGATCCAGACCATTGGTTGGCTCATCCAGAATGAGCACCTTCGGATTCCCAAGCAAGGCTTGAGCAATCCCGAGCCGTTGGCGCATCCCGAGCGAGTAGGTTTTCACTTTATCGTGAATTCTGGCACTCAAACCGACCAGCTTCACCACATCCGCTATCCGGGCATCGTCAATTCCTTCCATCATCCGCGCGAAATACTGCAGGTTGCTCCATCCGCTCAAATACGTATACAGCTCAGGGTTTTCAACGATACAGCCCAGATTCCGCATGGCCTCCGGAAATTGGGTATGCAGATCGTAGCCGCACACCTGAATCGACCCGGATGTGGGACGGATCAGACCGACAAGCATTCTAATCGTGGTCGTTTTGCCAGCACCGTTGGGTCCCAGGAAACCGAACACTTCGCCTCGCCTCAGGTCAAAGTCCAGACTCTGAATAATTTCCCGCTTGCCTATCACCTTTCTCAGACCCTTTACCGACAATGTGATTTCGTCCATATCCCCACCCCCTACCACGTAATTAGCGAAGCCAATCGGTCCCCGATTAATCGGTAGCCGGCTGCATTCGGATGGAACAGGTCTTTGGCCAAATAATCCTGTACCTTCAATTGAAATAAATCAAAGGTCGGCACCAGCACAGTTAACGTATATTTGCCAGCAATTTCTGATGATTTATAATTCCAGTCCCTCACGACTTTGTTCGTTGTGGCGCTATCCTTCAATTCACTGAATGGGTTGTACAAACCAATGATGAAAATTCTCGCTGTAGGATTGTGCTCCCGCAGCTGCTGCAAAATACCATCGAGCTGAGGCAAATACGCGTCCTCGGTTTCTTTGATTCGGTTCTCCGATAAATCCCCCATTGCCTGTCCGCCGCGGAACAGATCATTCCCGCCTATGCTGACGAGAATAATATCAGCCGCCTTAACCTGAGCCTGAACGGGTGCTTGTCCAAGATACGCCGCCAATTGTGTAGAGGTTTGTCCATCTATCCCGAGATTTTCCAACACAATCTCTTTGCCTGACTTGGCCTTCATATCCGCTACAGCATGTCCGACATATCCCTTCCGCTCCGGGTCCCCCGTCCCTTTGGTCAAGGAGTCGCCAAGTGCCAGCACCCGGAAGGTGCCCTCCTTAACTGCAACGGGAGCTAATACCGGAATCGCTGCTGCTGGCTGCTCTATAGGTGCTGGTGGAGGCTGCACGACCGCTGCACCTGTGAAGTAATCCTGCATCGCAAATACAAGCCCGCCTACCCACAACAGCCCCGATACCAAGCCCATGATCATCGTCCATCGAATCACCTTTTCTCTCATATGAGCCCCGCTCCCACCCTCCGCTGCTTACGATTATATGCTGCTTTGAACATACCATATGAAGCTGAAAGCTGGCTGAAAGTTGGTGGGTTTTGCCCAGCAGCATCACATAATCGTCCATGTAAACTTGTCAGTCGTGCCGGGTTTATTCCACTCGAATCTCGCATTAAGAAATGTTTGCTCCGCTACCAGAATACGAATACATTCCTTGTAGTAATCAGGCACCTTCTCGTTAAGCTTAAGATCGCTTAGCGCCACCCAGTGCGGAATATGCTTTTCAGGCTCCTTCGTCATCAGCTCTCCAAGAACATGATGTGTTACAAAAAAAGCAGTCACAGCATGATCCTGATTTGCATGATTGATATAAGAAACAATGCCTCTTAACATTGGCCTTTCCATACATAGACCGGTTTCCTCATCCATTTCTCTGATGCAAGCATCCTCCAAAGTTTCATGCAATTCGACACCACCGCCAGGAGGGGTTAATTGCTGGTAATTAAAATAGCTCGGAATCTTTTTTTCCATGAGTACTATGCTACTATTCCTGACAGCCACACAAGCAACTCTAGTTCGTATTGCCACATAAATCCCTCCTAAAATTGTTCAAAATCAACAAAAAACCCCCTATGAAAGGGGGCTCTACAGTCAAGACTCTTACCGTGCTTCTCCCTCTCATCTTCGCAAAGAATGAACTTTGCAGGAATTTGCACCGTGCTTGTAGCAAGTCGGTTGCCGCGGTTTCATAGGGCCAGTCCCTCCACCGAACTCTGGATAAGAGCTATATGCAATTGTTATTTTTACATTATCAGCTTATCTCAGGTATTTCAAGACCAACTATTGATGCTTTTTTATAATACCTCTACTTACGGCTGTACACATAAACCTTGGTTCGATATAGGTCCTTACAGGTGATCATCCGATCAGGCTCCCAGCCTGGCATCGCAAAGCAGACGCTAATCACCAGCGCTCCCGGTGCCAGCCGCTCCTGAAGGATTGTACTCAGACGTCTCATGGCGCCGGGGTATAAATAGCAGACCACGATATCCGTATGATCATAGGAATATCCATATATATTTCCATAGCTAAAAGTCAATCTGTCTCTATTCAGGTCTCGGGCTGTCAGGCGACCGATCAACCGCGAGCTCCATAGCGGAATGAGCGAATTTTCAATGCCAATCAGCCGCCAACCGGGACAATGCTTGACCAGATGCAGTGCGAGCGTTCCCCAACCCGAGCCAGCTTCAACAATCGAACCTTGTCCGGAACATCGGTTGATTTCGGCGGCTACCGTGCGGCGGACCTGAAGCGATGAAGGCATCGGCGTAATTCCATTCAACAGGCTGGAGGTTACAATTAACAGCATTGCTAGCAGCATGACGGCTATGCATACAACTGACATGATTTGATAAAATGAGACCGTCACGCTTCTCCACCTTTCCTCATTGCTTATTCAGACAGCGACTGTGTCTCCTGAGGCTCTATTTTATCACGTCTTCCCAATTTAAAATACCTGCGAGGCTGATTCCTTCAAGTATTTGAATTTATAGTTGACAACTGTGGATTACATCTGTAATATGATTATTGTATTACACATGTAATCCACAATAGTCAGGAGGTAAGCCTATGGCAAATGTCCCCCAAATATCCGATGCGGAATGGGAAGTCATGAAAGTACTCTGGGCCAAGACACCGCGTACGGCCAACGAGGTCATCGAGGCTCTGGAAGATCAAACCGATTGGAAACCAAAGACGGTAAGAACGCTGTTAAACAGACTGGCCCAAAAACAAGCTATTTCGTATTCGCAGGAAAATAAGGTGTACGCCTATTTCCCGCTCGTAACCGAGGACGAATGTGTAAGGTACGAAACGGAGTCTTTTCTGAAAAGGATTTACGGCGGTGCCTTTAAACCGATGCTGGTTAACTTTTTGAAAGAAGACAAGCTCTCTGCCGAAGATATTAAAGAATTGAAAAGCATCCTTGATGATAAAACAAAATGAACAAGCTGCAGGCAAGCATCAAGCCCGCCATTATCGCATTAGAAGTGAGTACAAAAGAGAAAGGGAAGGGTGAATGTGAATCAAATAACGGAGCAGCTTATCAAGCTGTTCGATTGGGTATGGTCGGTCTCGATCATGGCAAGTGTCTTGGTTGTACTGATTATTGTGATGCAGCGTGTGCTCAAGAATCGGTTGAAACCAAGATGGCATTACTTGATGTGGCTGCTCGTAATAGTCCGATTAATGCTGCCATGGGGCCCAGAGAGCGAATTCAGTATTTATAATTGGATCGGTTATACGGATTCCGTTCACTCTAACGTCCATGTCAATCAGGAAGAAAGATCTGCAGAAGCTGCACTACCGGAAAAAACCGCTGTCCAAACGATGTACCGAAATGTTTTCGTGGTATGGCTGATTGGTGTGTGTGTATTGGGGGCGTACACAATTCGGATCAATAGAAGCTTTGCCCAACAGATGAGCAAAGAGACGGTTACGATAACCAATGCAAGAATACTGGAGCTTTTTGATCAATGTAAACAAATGATGTCGATTCATAAACCGATTGCTCTGGTGGAATCCCCCAGTACGTCTACACCGACCCTTTTTGGTATGATCAAACCGCAATTGATCATGCCTCAAGCTACAATAAATCATTTGAATGACGAGCAATTGCAGCATGTGTTCCTGCATGAATTGGCCCATAGCAAGCGAAATGATATTGCGGTTAATTGGTTCATGCATATTTTGCTAATTATTCATTGGTTCAATCCCGTCCTGTGGTATGCCTATCGTCGAATGCGGGAAGATCAGGAAATCGCCAGCGACGCGCTTGCGCTCAGTTACCTTGCTCCTGACAAAAGCCAGGATTATGGACATACCCTCATCAAATTATTAGAAAATTTCTCGCAGCCGGCAAGAGTCGCAGGGAACGTCAATCTTACAGGCAGCAAAGCACAGCTGCAAAGGAGAATTACGATGATCAAACAGTTTAAATCCAATTCGTACCGCTGGTCTTTCCTTGGGATAGCGGCCATAATCTTCATTAGTGGCTGTACGCTAACCAATCCCAAGACAAGCGAGACAGCCTCACAATCGGTGAGTACAACAATCTCCGAAGAAAAAGTCAAACAGTCGGCTGCAACGGATTCGAAGCCGCCAGCTAACGAAGAGAAGCTAGGAGGATCTGCTTCGATAGGGACACCACCAACGGCGCTGGACGACAAGCCAACACCAACGCTTACCGCTCCCAGTGAAGCGCAGCCTACCATAGTGGACGATAAGCCACGAACGGCCGCCCCTGCAAGACAGCAGCCAACGGGATCGGAAGAGAAGCCGATGCTGTTCGCATCCACAAGTCAGGAACCAGCGGTTCAGGAAGACAAGCCAAAACCTGTCGCATCTGTAAGGCAGCCAGCGGTGTTGGATGATAAACCGAGGCAAGCAGCTGTTGCTGTACCGGAGCCAGCCGTGTCCGGCGAGAAGTCGAGACCGGCTCCAGCACCTGCCGCAGCACAGAAGCCAATGCTGTTAGAAGACACACCAAGATCAGCCCCTGCCGTTGCACCACTACCACCCGTGTCGGACGACAAGTCGAAGCCTGCTCCTGTCCCTCAAGTCGTAGTGGAACCAGCGACCTTACCTAGCAGCTAATCGCTCTGCAGTGGAGCTGGCAGTGGTATACCGCTAGCTATTTAGATACGATACAGAGAATCCAAAGCTGGGGTAATGCCTTACCGCTTCCGATGCAGCCGATGCTTGCTCCAAGAAACTCTTTCTACCAGACTGCCGGGAAAATACCGGCAGTCTTATTGCAGCTTCTGCACAAGCAGGAGCTGCCAGGACGCGAGATAGCTTCAGCTCAAGCACCCCAGTGCTCTCTGACAAAATCCCATACACGGTCTTTAAAGTAACGGTGTCCCCCGTCTCCTACAAACAGCTCGCATCGGTCAGCTGCACCGAATTGCTCATATATGCTTTGAACATGCTCGAAGGAAATATGTACACCCTCTATTGGAAACAGCGGGTCGGATTCGCCGTTGATCATCAGCACAGGACGGGGAGCAATCAACCCTATCACATCGTACATCTCTCCGACCTGCATCATACCGGGAACGGCATTGCAGATACAATGATGGACCGAAACCACCGAATGCTCAAACGTACAAAAATAACAGCCAGGTGCTACCAAGCGAATACGTTCATCCAGAGCTGCTGTAAATACGCACACCGCACCTCCACTGGAATTGCCCGTTATCATAACCTTGTCCATATCCAGCTCCGTGCGAGTCGCCGCATAATCCAGCACCTTGCTGAAGTCATGAACCCGCTCCCCAATTAAGGAACGGCCAAACATGAGTGATATCCGCTGCAGATCATCACAGGATTTGCTTTTCCCTTCGTCCATATCCTCCTGCCGGGCCATCTCCCAGAACCCGCGCACTTCCGGTACAATAGCCGCATAGCCCCGCGCAACCGCTTGCTCCGCTAAATCCCGATCCTGGTGTACGGCCTCTTCCCGAGCCTCCGGGCTCTCAAAGTTACCCGCATAGTCCTCCTTGCCGCGTCTCCCATGCCCATGCGCACAAATCGCTAAGGGCACCGGCTTTACCATATTCTTCGGCAGCAGAAGATAGAATGGTACTTCGATATCCGTTTCACTTGTGATATAGATCTTCTCCCGTACATAATCAGGAAACTCGACGATTTCCGTTACTCGCGGCGATAACGGGACGCCGGCTGATTGTCGTCTGATTTGCTCAAGGCCTGTGATCTCAGCCAGTTTATTGCGAAAAGCCTGCTGCCATTCCAGCCACTTCCCTGTGTCCAACACCTGATGATAATCAAACTCACGTGTAGTTTTTGCCAGAACCGACTGAATATATCTCTTCTCGTCAAAGTAAATCATGGTTTGCTCCTCCTCGTATCGCAGCCCCGGCTATAGATCAGTGGGGGCACACCGATTTCATTTTTGAATAGCTGAATAAAGTAACGCTTATTGTCGTAGCCCAACGTATAAGAGATTTCTTCCACCGTTTTGTCCGTGTTATCCAACAGCTCTTTGGCCTTATTCATCTTGGTTTGGATCACATATTCAATAAAGGTCAAGCCCGTTTCCTTCTTATACAATCTGCTGAAGTAGGAGGAATTCAAGTGCAGGTAATCGGCTACCTCCTCTAGCGTTATTTTGTGATGCAGATGATCCTGAACGTATCGCTGCGCTTCACTGATTTCCCCCCGCTTGGATTGTTGGAATATAGTACCCATTTGCGAAAGCATCTCTTCCAAATGCACTAACATCCAGCTTTTCAATTGTTTCGTATGATCGATCTCGCTCATCGTGCTGTGGAGAACCTCAACGGAATAGTTGGTTTGGAATTTTTGCAGTGATTTGAATTTAACTCGCATATCCAGAAGCAGCTTCAATGCCCATTCTTTGACCATATCCGGGGGGAACCGTTCTTTCTCTACAAAGGACATCCATCTGGAAGCCGCCTCCTCCATGCCCTGGACATCCTCCTGCAAAATTAGCTGTTTGATTTCCTCAAGCGCCTCGGAAAAGCAGGTAAACAAATCTGCTTTTGAAAACTCCTCTTCCTTAATAACACCTATATACCCTTGCGGCAAATAAAAACGATGATCGAGCATATGTAATAGCTTGAGCAGGCTAGCTTTGAGCTGATGCGGTTGTCCTGATCGTTCACCTAGATAAAATGAGACCTGGACCCTTAAATATTTGGCAAGTGAATCCTGAACCTGCTTGAGAGTATCGTGCACCAAGCTGTATCCGTTTTCCTTCACCGTCAGGCGGCAGGGGATGAATAAGAATCCTGACTTGATACTGTAGCGAAAGCTGATCGCTCCCTCCACCTTCTCCAACATTTCATCCATCACATTGTCCACCGCATACATCAGCATGTCATCACACATATTCAAATTCTTTTTCGTTTGCGCATGCTGTTCGATGTGGTAAAGCACAAGCAAGTAAGGGTGAGCTTCATAGTTAATGCCATACTGCCTGAGCGTATCCAACCACTCTTCCTGATGCCATATCTGATTATTCATAGTGCCTAACAAAAATTTTTGCTTCAGCTCCGCCTTATTGTCATGTAGAATATGCTGCAGCTGTTTTCTCTGTTTCCGACTTTCCCTTACCGCATCCAGGCGCCCACAAAGCTGCTGCAGCTGGATCGTTATCGAGTCGGGAGATATGCTTTCCTTCAGCATGTAATCCTGAACGTTCAGCTTCACAGCCTGTTGTGCGTAATGAAAGTCGTTGTAGCAGGAGAGGATGATGGTGCAGAGCTCTCCGTTCAGCTCCTTTAGCTGTCTGATTAACTCGATACCCGATATTTGCGGCATACCGATGTCCGTAATCAGAATGTCGGGCATTTCTGCCTTTGCATGTTCAAGTGCTTCAAGGGGGTTATCATACATGCCCTGCATGAGCAAGCCAAGCTCATCCCATGGTATGATTTGCTCCAAATATTCCAGTACGGGGTAATCATCATCAACCAACATGACCTTATACATACGATTTCCCCTCCCTTCGATGGCTTCCTGGAATATAAATGCTGATCTTGGTTCCGAAACCTTCCTCACTTTCTATAGCTAAAGTGCTGCTACAACCGTATATGAGCTGCAGACGTTCATATGCATTTTTTAATCCGATTCCCGAGATATCCGTGTGACTAGAACCGCTCTCTTCCGCATCCATACCGGAATACAATTTCTTCCGCAGCCTACCCAGCACCTCCCGCCCCATTCCATCCCCATTGTCCTCTACGGTTATAGCTAATCCTTTGGAATCCTTCCAGCTCGCGACCCGAACGGTACCACCTTTATGCCTTAGCCCGTGAAGGATAGCATTTTCTACAAAAGGCTGAATGGAGAAACGCGGAATTTCCTCCAATAATGTCTCCGAGGCAGGACTAAGCTCCAAGACAATAGGCTCCTTATGCCGGAAATTGACCAGCAGGACGTAGTTGGAGATCAGCTCAAGCTCGTCATGCAAGGAAATATACTCATTGTTGCGATTGATCGTCATCCGCATAAACGAGGATAAGGAGCTGAGCAGTTCAGCATTTTCCCGGTCACCCTTCATCCAGATTTTCATTCGCACGGAATTAATCGTATTGAACAGGATATGAGGATTCACCTGAGCCTGGAGCATTTCGAGCTCTGCTGTCCGCTTGCGTGTCTGCTCCAACGTAATTTGTCCGATCATGAGCTGGATACGATCGAGCATATGGTCGAAGGATTGGGCGAATTCTCCAATTTCATCCTGTGTTAAAATATTCGACCTTACCGTTAAATTCCCGGAACGCACCTTGGCTGCCACCTTACCCAACAGCTTGATGGGCTTGGTCAACTGGTTCATCAGATACAGCAAAATGATAAGAAATACGGCAAAACAGGTGATCGTCAGCAGCAAAACATTTTGATGGACACGACTGATCGTATCGATCGCTTCTTTATAAGGCACCATGCTGACCAAATACCAATCCGAAAAAGACAGCTTATGCTTGACCAGCAAAAAATCCTTGTCCTGTTCCTTAACGATGACGGGTCCCTCGCCCTCATCCCCGATCTGGTTCATATACGGAAACGTTGTACCGATTCGTGCAGGGTTGGTATGTGATAGCACGGCTCCCTTACTATTCACCAGCATAATCTCTTGTGAGCTGCTGTAATTCTGAAATATATGATGAATATCCGTTTCGAACATGCTGGCGATAATATAGCCGCTCGTTCTG
This sequence comes from Paenibacillus periandrae, assembly GCF_022458865.1. Taxonomy (GTDB): domain Bacteria; phylum Bacillota; class Bacilli; order Paenibacillales; family NBRC-103111; genus Paenibacillus_S; species Paenibacillus_S periandrae. Next base: position 207,313 of record NZ_JAJNMU010000005.1, read on the forward strand.
GAGGAATTTCGAATCGTACGGGCAATCGTGATCAGATATGGACTTTTGCCAGCACTGGAAACAATATAGTTGGGCTGTGTCCCCACCCAATACGTTTCCAACGCATCTCTATTCTCCAATTGGCGAAACCAATCCAGGCGAGTGAAATTCAATGGATCGTAATCCTGAAATTCAGAATAGTTGGAGTAAGCGGTTCCAGATGTATCTATAACGGCCAAATAGATGGGATTGCTCGCAGCCGTCTCCACGTTGGCGAATTTCTCATTCATCCTCTTGAGCTGAAAAAATCGGGCTGCAGATCCCTTGTCTGTCATCGTGTCATTCAAAATCGTTGTAACCTCATTATCGAACTGTATGACATTCGTGGTGTAGATCAGGTTGTTGATCAGATTCGTAACATAAATATCCAATGTATATAAGGTTTGCTCCGTATTGGCAACCGCTTGCTCCTTCAGCACATCCTTCGTAATATAGTTGGAAATGAGCACTGCGATGACCATCGGGACAATCAAACAAAGGATCGAGGAAACGAGCAATTTTTGCCTAAATGACTTGACGTTAAGGATGTGTGCCCAACCGTTCATATATTCACTTCTTTTCCGTTGTTAAGAAAAGGACCGAGGAGCCATCATCTCCTTGATCCTCATCTATCATCCATTACTTTTTGTTTGCTGCTGCAATTTTGTTCAGCGCTTCGGTCCCCTGGGAAATCGTCGTGTTGAGATCCTGAACACCGAGCAGGAACTTTTCCGTTTCCCCATTGAAGGCTTTCGCTGCTTCCGCACTATAGGTAGGAGGCATATCCAGCTCAGCAAATTTAAATGTATTCATTACATGCAGCAGCGATTCCTTATCCATAAATTGTGGCTGGGCCACATTGCTCATAACCGTATCGACAAGCTTGGATTTGTCCGCTTTCTTCCAGGCGGGAAACTCCTTGCCTTGCAGAACCAGCCCTTCCGTCGATAAAAAGCGCGCTGCCTTATAAGCTTCTTCTTTATGCTTCGACTTGGAGGATATAGCGATGAAATCTCCGTTAACTCCTGTATATCCACTCGTATCATCCTTGGAAAACTTCGGATAAGGGGCGTATACCGTTTTGAAGGTTGCAGGCAATTGAGCCGTACCTCCGGATTCCTTCACCAGCCAGGACCCGTCAAACACCATAGCAATGTTGCCTTTCATGAAAGCCGCACGGTTATCCAGCTTTTGTGCGATAATGTCCGCATAAGGCATTGCTGTTTTATCGATTTGCTGCGCCTTCCACATCAACTCCAGCGATTTCCTCGTCCGGGCGTTATCCACATTGGGCGTCCCGTCTTTTTTGTACATCCCGTTTTCCTGCGGCTGATTCGATAGCACAGGGTTCAGCAATGTATTATGGAAATGGCCCCCGTATACCTTTTTCACACCCTCGCCCTTCGTCAGCTTCTTGGCGTAATCCATGTACTCATCCCAGGTCCAATCCTTCGGCACGGGGAGTCCGGCCGCATCCAGGTAATCTTTATTCAACAGTACCAGCTTTGCACTGTATTTTCCAGGAATGGCATAATATTTCCCATTAAACTTCATGTCCAGCATATACTCGTCGTCGTAGTTAAGGCCTTCCTTTTTCATATATTCATCAAGCGGCTCGAGCATTCCCATGCCAATACGCTGTGAATAAGCACTTGAGCTATTGAGTACAAAAATATCTAATTGCTCACCTGAAGCAGCCAATAAATCGAGCTTTTTCATAGCATCAATCGCACTTTCAGTAAGAAATTCGTACTCCAGCTTAATGTCGGGATTCTTGGCATTAAAAGCGTCAACCGCTTTGTTAATCGCTTCCCTCTCATTAGTGTACCAGCTGTGCAGCTTAATGACGACTGGCTTTTTTTCAGACGGGTTGTCTGTCTTTTTATTCGGATCCTGTGCACTTGGTCCGGAAGAACAGCCCAGCATAGAGCCACAAGCAAGTATTACGGTTAATGGTATCGTTAGCCATTTTATTGTCATGATATTTCCCCCATATCGTTCGAATGTTTACCCTTTAACGCCACCAAGAGATATGCCTTCAATAACCTGCTTCTGTCCAATAACGAAAATAACGAGCAGTGGAATAATCGCTGAAACGGTACCCGCCATAATGAGTGAATAAAATTGTCCATTTTCGTCGGCAAACGACTGAATGCCTAATTGCAGCGTATACAAATGCTGAGAGCGAAGAAAAATAAGCGGGTTCTGATAGTCATTCCAACTCCATATAAACCGCAAAATCGCATAGGTCGCGATCGCTGGACGAACAAGCGGTATCCCAATATAAACAAATGTCCGATAATGCCCTGCACCGTCAAGCTTGGCTGACTCCATAAGCTCCTTGTTGATTCCCAGAAAAAACTGCCTTAGCAAAAATGTTCCGAGCACGCTAAAGCTGCCAAGCAGAATAAGTCCCGTATGGCTGTCAAACAATTGCAACCAGCGGTAAAAGATGAACTGGGGAACCAGAATGGCTTCGTGCGGAATCATGTAGGTGCATAGCAGCATGAGGAAAACCGCACCTTTGCCTTTAAAATCGATTTTGGAAAAACCGTAGCCTGCCATGCAGGAAACTACAATGGAAACACATGTCGTGATGCAGGTTATTTTCAGAGAGTTCCAGTAAAAAAGCGGAAAGGGGGATTTCCCCAGCCACACGGCTTTATAATTGTTTATCGCATTCCAGTGGCGGGGAATCCATTCAACCGGATAATTGAACACATCCGCTTCCGGCTTTAATGAAGCTGAAAGCATCCATATAAACGGCAGCATAAATGCGATTCCTAAACAAGACATGATCACGGTGATCATCAATTTCGTTGGATTGAGCTTTGTCATGCCTTCACTCCCTTAATAGTAAACCCACTTCTTTTGCCCGTACCACTGGATAAGCGTGATAAGCAGGACAAACACGAAGAGCACCAATGCCATTGCCGATGCATATCCGATATTCAAATTAATGAAAGCGGTTTCGTACAAGTAATATACGAGAACCGAGGTTGACCGCGCCGGCCCTCCCTGCGTCAAAACACTAATAATATTAAACACCTTGAAGGAACCGATAATACCCGTCACAAGTAAAAAGAACGATGTCGGCGAGAGCATAGGAATTGTAATACGAGTCAGCTGTACCCACGGGCTGGCACCATCCATCTCCGCTGCTTCGTAAAGATCCTTGGGGATCGACTGCAGTCCGGCCATATAAATAATCAAGTTAAACCCGATTCCTGCCCAAGTCATAATTCCCATGAGAGAAGGAAGCGCATAATTCACATCGGCCAGCCATTTGGGAGGATTGGAAACACCCATCGCAATCAGCATTTGGTTAACCGGACCGTGGCTCGGATGAAATAATACTTGCCAGACGATACCAATAGCGACAATACTCGAAATATAAGGCATAAAATAAATGATTTTAAATAAGTCCTTGCCATAAACCGATTTATTGATCACAACTGCCAGCAGCAGAGCAAGGATCATTGTCAAGGGAACGATCAGGATAAAAAGCATATTATTCATAATCGATTTCCAAAAAATCGGATCGGCCTCTAATCTTTTAAAGTTGCCTAATCCTACAAATTTCATTTGATCGATGCCCGCTACAAAATTCCAGTCGGCAAAGCTTAATAACAGTGAGGCGATAACTGGCACCATAACCAGTACGAGAACACCGAGAAGCATCGGTCCCACAAATACATAACCCGTCATCGTTTCAATCCGGCGAAGCCGATTGTTGCTGGCTTTTGATTTTCTTGCCTGCAGATCGATAGCCGTGTTGGAATACAATGAAACATCTCCTTTCCATAAGCAGCTTTTTTTTAGTTGATCAACTAAGTTATCTTCATTATGGAGGATCCCATTTCACTAAAACATGCAGAGGTTTGACCGAATTGTAATTATTTTGACTAAAATAACCGGTGAATACAAGAAAAGCAGGGGCAAGGGAATTCCCTGACCTCCTGCTTGCCGGCTGAATATATGTGCCTCTTACTTAAAAGCTTCATGTACCTTAAGCTGCTTCCCTTTAATCGTCGTATTCTTCATCGTTCTGAGTACGAGCGGGCCCTTTCCATTCAATATATCGACATACGTCACATTATCCTGAATCGTAATAATGCCGATATCCGCCACAGTAACCCCTTCAATTTTGGCAAGCGTTCCGACAAAATCGACCGCTCTGAGCTTTTTCTTCTTGCCTCCATTAAAGTACAGCTTCAAAATCCCCTTGTTCAGCTGCTCGTTTCGATCCGCCTTAAGCTCAGGCTGGGTCTGCATTTTCGCTTCAAAGGCTTCGCGGGCAAGGTCGACTTCTTCTGCCGAAGGAGCTTCCCTTTGCGGTATCTCGAATCCAATGTAGCCCTGGATATCTGCAAGAAACCGCTCCTCATGAGGCGTGACCAGACTGATCGCTTTACCGGTTTTGCCTGCGCGGCCGGTTCTTCCTGTCCGATGCACATAGCTGGCTTTTTCCATAGGCAGGTCATAGTTGATGACGTGTGTGATATTATCGACGTCGATGCCTCTCGCCGCTACGTCGGTCGCGACCAAATAACGGAATTCGCCTCTTTTGAACGCATTCATTACCTTGAAGCGATCATCCTGCAGCATCCCGCCATGAATTTTATCACACGTATAATCAGCCCGCTCCAGCTGCTCGCACACCTCGTCCACATGCACCTGAGTACGGCAGAAGATCATACAGCTATCGGGATTTTCCACGATAATCACGTTTTTCAACAGCTTAAACTTATGCTCCTCTTTCACCATAAACAGTGAATGCTCGATCTGATCTGCTGTCGTTACCGCAGTCTGAATCTCGATGTCGATGGGATTTTTCATATATTGGTGACACAGCTTCTCCACGTCTTTAGGTAAAGTAGCCGAAAATAACAGTGTGATCCGATACTCTGGCAGCTCATCAATAATCGCTTCCACCTGATCGATAAAACCCATTCTGAGCATCTCATCCGCTTCGTCAATGACCAAAAATTCAAGCCGCTCCAGATCGAGCGTTCCTCTTTTGATATGATCCATCACTCGTCCCGGGGTACCGACAACCACGTGACACTTTTGATTTAATTCAAGCTGCTGCTTGGCAAAGGGCTGCTTGCCGTATAACGCGGCCGCTTTAATCCGTTTGAACCGGCCGATATTGGTTATATCCTGCTTCACCTGATCGGCAAGCTCCCGCGTCGGTGTCAAAATTAACGCCTGCGGCCTGTTCTCCTCCCACTCTACCATTTCACAGATCGGAATCCCGAATGCTGCCGTTTTCCCACTGCCCGTCTGGGACTTCACAGCAAGATCCTGCTTCGTCAACGCAATCGGGATCACCTGGCTTTGAACATCAGTTGGCTCCTCATAACCAAGGCTTTCCAATGCCCGTACAATATCTTCACTTAATGTATAGTCTCTAAAGCTTCGTTTACTCATCGGTGAACTCCTTTTATATGCCTCTATTGCCTCACACAACGCAAGTGCTTGCCTCAAATTATATATCAGCAGCTAGAACAAGTCACCCATTCTCGGTGACGCAGCACTTTTTGTTGGTATAAAGGGCCTGAATGTTATTATGATCTGGCCAGGTATGATGTGCTGTTTGAGTGTATGTCCTTTCCATATCGGATATACTATGTATACACAGCCGAGCAGAAAGGTGTTATAATAGAGTAAGCTAATGAAAAGAGGACGATGAATATGAAGGTTCAAAAATGGGGAAATAGTTTAGGTATACGAATTCCCGGTCCTTTTGCAGAACAGTTAAATATTACTGAAGGATCTGAAGTTGAACTGTTTTTACTTGATAAGGAACTTATTATAAGACCAACACGCCAAAAACTGAAGCTTGAAGATCTTCTGGCTGGGGTTACACCTGAGAATCGACATCATGAAATCGATTTTGGTAAACCAAAGGGGAATGAAACGTGGTGAATCCTGTAATTCCAGAGCGGGGTGACCTTGTCTACCTCGACTTCAATCCGCAATCGGGCCACGAACAGGCTGGGAGAAGACCTGGAATTGTTTTATCACCTCAGGCATTTAATCTTGTGACCGGTTTTGCTGCAGTCTGCCCAATAACGAGCCAAGAGAAAGGGTATCCCTTTGAAGTTAGACTACCCGCTGGATTAGAAATAAAAGGTGTTATATTGTCCGATCAAGTTAAAAGCTTGGATTGGAGAGCTAGAAATATTGAAATAAAAGATAGAGTCTCGCAAGAAATCATAGATGAAGTACTCGAAAAAATTCATACGTTCTTATAAAGCTAAAAGTAAAGGGCTTGTCGCAGCAGGCCGAAGCCCGAGAGCAGCCGCTACTCGTATCCATGTTTGAAATGGAGTTTATATATGAACAAAGATATAACGGGAATGTGCGAAGCATTCGTCAAAATGGGGGATATCCTTGCTAGCTGCTGAAAGAAAACTGAGGATCGTAGAATATGTAAGACAAAGTCGGGTCGCTACGGTTGCAGCCTTGGCCCGTGAATTTGGTGTTCATGAGGCTACCATTCGGCGGGATCTCGGGGAGATTGAACAGGAGGGTTTACTGAAGAGGACCCATGGTGGCGTTATTGTAGAACAATGGACACATGATGAGCCACCCTTCATAGAAAGATCGAATCAACGTTTGGAACAAAAAATGCGAATTGGTAAAATGGCGGCCAGCATGGTCGAGGATGGGGAACACATCATCATCGATTCCGGGACGACCACCTTGCATATCGCCAAAAACCTGGTTCACCGCTCCAACATTACCGTAGTAACAAATGATATGAACATTGCCGCTGAATTGAAGGATGCATCCGGTATTAAAGTTATTGTAACGGGTGGCGAGCTCTACCCTTCCAGTTATATGCTAAATGGCATGTTTACAGATCACGTCCTGAGATCACTGCATGTTGAAAAAGCATTTATGGGTATACCGGCAATACATCCCAAGCACGGCTTGATGCACCCGGAGGCTCAGCTGGTGACGGCTAAGCAGGGGATGATTCAGGCCGCTCAAGAAATTATTGTCGTAGCTGACGATAGTAAAATCGGTAAGCTTTCCCTTCATTCCGTGGCCCCTAACAGCTCTATACACAGCTTGATCACAGGGAAAGAAGTCCAGGAATATGATATCAAAGAATTCCGCGATAGCGGTGTTAACGTAATCATGGTTTGATCCTTATATGAGCTTCTAGTTGTCGTTTAGGGAATAGCAGCAGTTAACAAACAAGAGGGAGGGGCGTTAAGCACCCTCCCTCTTGTTTGTTAACGATGAGTATGATGATTGCGATGTTTGTGATGTTATGTTGGGTCAGGCAAAGCTGTACCGTTCAAGCGTCTGGACAAAAACCCTTGGCTCATCTACTGCAAATCTCCGGATCCCGATATCCAGCAAGGCAAATAAGGAATCCTGACTGAAATGAAACGGCAGCACCTCAAGCTCCAATCCCTTATCAGCGAGCTGCTCCAGAGCCATCTGCAAATACTCGCGCTGTACCTTGTATGCCCACGGTCGATTCGTGGTTTCTCCTGAGTTATCCGCATCAACCAGATGAATTTGCACAATATCCAGAGCGTCAAAGCCGCTATCGGCAGCTGCTGCGAACTTGCGCGCAACCTCTGCTTCGGGATTCGATCCGCCCGATATCCATAACATCGTACGAATACCGGGGACAAGCCGCTTCATGATTCTGCAGTTATCATGGTCCCGATGACAAAATATGATTTGCCGCGCAACACCACAGCGTTCAATCAGCGCCGCCAGCTTATCCAGATCAACCTGCTTGTAATCCAGATACAGCTCCCGATCAGAATGAAGCGCCAAGACAGCTAGTACCTGCTCAAGCGAAGGCACCTTTTCTCCCCGATATTTATCGCTGAATCGGACACCCGCATCCCAGGCTTGCGTTTGCTCAAATGTACATTCCGATATGAGCCGGTAACGATCTGCTTCTGAAGCCGTTGTTGTACGGCGCGGTGTTTCATCGTGCATACCGATGATGATGCCATCAGCAGTTTGCCGGATATCAATCTCCGGAATGCCGCCAAGCTCCCACGCATACTCCATCGCCGCCATCGTATTCTCTGGAAATTCCGCTGCCGTGCTTTGATGAGCCTGCCAATGGACCCGCTGTGCGGCTGCTTTCTTGTTCGTAACGGACATAGTGATGTTAAACACCTCTCTAAATTAGATAGACGAGCTTGAGATTAATCATTCATATTTTGTTTGTTTATGCTCATTTATGTTTATTTAGATTATCACCCGAAAATATTTCTGTCAATATAAAGCAACCAGCTCCGTTACCCAACAAACCTACTTTTTCATAAGTTTTTCAGCTGAATTTTTGAATGTAGTCAGTGTCGTCTGAATATCCTTGTTGTCATACATGATTGCTTGCATAGCAGAACGAAACTCCTGTACAATTGGCGTCCATGCCAAGTGCTTATTCGTGTCAATAGCGTATTGAAGCTGATCATAAGCGACCTTACGATTCGGTTCTTTTGCATACAGCTCTTTAATTTCTTTGGACTCTACCATTTTCTTCGTGAAAGGCAGATAACCTGTGTCGATTACGAACTGTTGTGCGCCTTTAGGGTCCGTCATCAACCAGTACATAAACTCCCACGCAGCTGCTTTGTTTTTGGAGGAGGCCAGCATGGTAACGTTCGCTCCTCCAGTTGGTGTGGCGTACACATCATTTTTGGGCAGGAAGGAGGTTACATACTCAAACTTCGCATTTTGCGCCATACCCCCGATACTTCCTGTCGATTGAAGCAGCATGCCGATTTTTCCATCCACAAACATTTGATTTGCAATATTTCCCGAATCCTGTGTCGGCGGGTAGAACAATGCTCCTGTGTTCTGAAGGTCCTTCAGGTAACTGAACACTTTAAGCCCTACGCCGTTGTCGTAAAACCCGACCGAGGTGCCTTCATCATTAAAGAATTTACCTTTGGACTGAGTCATCATCGCAATGATATACCAATCATCAAAAGGCATGGATAAGCCCTGACGTTTATAAGCACCGTTTTCTTTAATAACCAGCGCATTGGCGACGGTTTTCATTTCTTCCCAGGTTGTAGGTACCTTGAGTCCCAGCTCATCCAGCATCGTTTTGTTAACATGAAGAATCGGTGTGGAACGGTTCAAAGGCAAGGTGACTAATTTTTTATTAAAAATAGAGTGGCCCATCAGTCCTTGAACAAATTCATCTGTGCTTAAATTCGATTTCTTCATATAAGGTGTGAGATCCTCCAGCACGTCTGCATCTGCAAACAGCTGTACAAAAGAACGTTCCAGCATACTGACATCAGGCGCCGTATTCGCTGCTGCTGCCTGCTGAAGCTTCGTAACCACTTCATCGTAGCCGCCCTGGAAGGTACCTACAACCTCAATATCCGGATGAGAATCATTGAAGCGTTTAATCATTGCATCCGTATATTCACCGTTTTTCCCACCCATGGAATGCCAATACTGAATCGTCGTCTTGCCGGCCTTTGTTGGCGCTGCCGCCGGTGCTGCTGTTGGTGCTGGAGTAGCTCCAGTTGCTCCGCCGTCATTGGCTTGAGGTGCTTGACTACAACCTGCAAGTACACCAAGCAGCATCGTTGATGCCATAATCATAGATACATTTTTACTCATTTTCATCTTCCTCCCGTTTCTGCGTGCATATTGATGAACCTTATTCGAAAGCTATTAAACGATCATTTAATCCCTGAATAAACAAATGCTTTTACAATTTGCTTCGAGCAAATCACATACACGAGCAAAATTGGAACGACCAGAGCCACATTACCAGCCATAATAATATGCCAGTTGCTGATACCTTCCGTTTCTCTAAGCATGGCGATTCCGAGCGTCAGCGGACGAACCGGGTTCGAATCTGTCATCACGAGTGGCCAAAAGTAATCATTCCAATGACTGACAAAGCTGAATAAAGCGATCGTTGCCAATGCCGGCATGGACATGGGCGTCATGATTTTCCAAATAATTTTGAACTCACTGGCGTTATCCAGCTTGGCTGCTTCAATAATTTCTTCAGGAATTTGCATGAAATATTGGCGTAATAGGAAGATGCCGAAGGCGTTAGACATAAAAGGAATAATTTGCGGCCATAAGGTTTTGATCAATCCCCAATCAGCGAGCATCAGGTAGACAGGGATAAAGGTGATTTGACCGGGAATCATAAAAGCCAGCAGTACCATGCCAAACAAGATTTTTTTCCCTGCAAAATGGTATTTGGCAAAAGCGTAAGCAGCCGGAATCATCACAGCAAACTGCAACACGATGATGGACAGCGTGACAACTATCGAATTTTGGGCATAGGTCAAGAACGGACCGGAACGCATAGCAGTCGCAAAATTATTCCATTGGGGCGATGCCGGGATTAAAGTCGGAGGAAACGTCAAGGTTTCCTGAATGGTCTGCAGCGACGTGGAAATCATCCAAAAAAACGGAAAAACAAAGATGATGAGAAGCAGCACTTTTAATAAATTGCTTAATACCGACCAGATGTGCCTGGATTCAAATGTCATGTATGTACGAACCCCCTTTCTTTCCGTCGTTTGGATCACCTATTGATAATGCACCTTTTTGGACAGCAGCCGGAAGTAGACGAATGTCAGCAGGCTAATAATAATGAGCAGCACGACTCCGGTAGCAGCCGAGTAACCGATACTCGTGGTTCGAAAACCATAGATATAGTAAACAAGTGTATTGGTTGCATTATTAGGGCCTCCGCCCGTCATGATTTTGACCGTATCAAACACCTTAAACGAGCCGATGGTCATGATAATCAAGATGAAAAACAGCTGCGGTGATATCATGGGCAGTGTAATTTTGGTAAACACCTTAAATCTGCTTGCATTATCAAGTGCTGCCGCTTCGTATATCGTAGGCGGTATACTTTGTAGTGCAGCCACAATAATAAGCGTGTAGTAGCCGACGCTCTGCCATACAGATACGATGATGACCGATAATAATGCCGTATCCGAGCTTTGCAGCCACTGGGAAGTGGGCAGTCCCATCGCTCTCAGAGCAAAATTGAGCAAGCCCTGATTCGGTTCCATCAACCACAGCCACACGAGCGATACCGACACAATCGATACGATATGCGGGGTAAAAATGCCTGCCTGCACAATCGCATTGAAGCGAATTTTTTTGTTCAACCAAATCGCCATCAGCAGCGAAATGACCAGGGTGAGCACGACAACGCCAACGGTATAAGTCACTGTGTTCCCCAAAGCCTTGTAAAAGTCACCCCGGGTAAAAATTTGCTCAAAATTTTCCAAGCCGATAAATTTGCTTTTCGATTTATTCATCAGATTGTATTTATAAAAGCTTAAGTAGATCAGATACGCAATCGGGTAGATGACAAAGGTCAATATCCCGAGCATTGCAGGGGCGATCATCAGATAGGGACGCACCGTTTCCCAAACTGTTTTTTTAACCATGGGAAAATCCTCGCAGCTTCCGCATATAGTCATCCCATTGTTTGTGATCCTTGCCAATCCGGTTATTGTCGGCCCCGAAGAAATCCAGCTTCGCTTCCGGTACACCGAGGTAAACCTCCTGGTCGACGGCAAACAGATCCTCTGTGCATTTCACCATAAAAGCATCCGGTCCTGATCTAACCTGATAAATCGTTTCCGATCCCAGCATTTCTCTCGTCACAACCACACCACGCAGCGATAGGTGGTGCTCAGCAGGCTTGTCCGACAAAATGGCACTCTCCGGACGGAATCCATACTTCACCCCGCCCACTCCCAAATCGGCTACGTTCATCGGAGGAACTCCGATAAATTGTGCGGCAAACAAATTGTTGGGCTGACGATACATCACATCCGGCGGAGCCTCCTGCTGAATTTGACCCTTATTCATCAAGACGATTGTATCCGCCATTGACATCGCCTCCACCTGATCATGAGTGACGTAGACGAACGTCGTACCGAGCTTTTTGTGCAGCTCGATCAACTCAATCCGCATCTGTACTCTGAGCTTTGCATCCAGATTGGATAAAGGCTCATCCATCAGAAACACCGAAGGCTGCTTGACCATAGCACGGGCCAATGCAACACGCTGGCGCTGACCACCTGACAAGGTGGACGGTTTACGATCCAGATACTCATACAGTCCAACCGTAGCGCTGATGGTCTCCACCAGACGGGTACGCTCTGCTTTGGGAACCTTGTTATTTTTCAAACCGAACTCAATATTTTCCCGCACCGACATCGTCGGGTAGATGGCATAGTTCTGAAACACCATCGCAACCCCTCTTTTGCCAGGCGCAATGCTCGTTACATCTTTTCCGTTAATGAGCACCTGACCTGACGTTTGTGGATCGATGCCAGCGATCATGCGCAGCAAGGTCGTTTTCCCACAGCCGGACGGACCGACCAGTACCGTGAATTTGCCGTCTTCGATCGTCAGATCGAGATCCTTGATGACCGTATGTTTCTCAAATGTTTTGGTAACTTGTCTGAACTCAATGGAAGCCATAAGCAATCCCCCTTTCCCTATGCATTTACATTTATACCCTGTACACCGTCATACCCCAGTCCTGAAAAGGCTTGATATCGTAATCACTCACCTCTTTACCTGTAATCAAGGTGTGAATGGCCGAGTTCGGGGCTACGGTATGGAGCGATAGCTTGCCGATCTTGCTGTCGTCGGTCACGACTACGATTTCCCTGGCCGACTTGATCATCCCCTGCTTCGCCGTGACCAGTTGGGCTTCCGGATGCATAAGTCCGTGCTGCGGGTGCAGCGCAGGCGTTCCGATGAATGCCTTCTCCACATGCAGCGACCCCAGTACATGATCCGTGAACATGCCATTTAGCATATAACTGGAAGGATACAGCTCTCCTCCGGTTAAAATCACTTTAATTCGCGGGGCATCTCGCAGCTCGGCAGCAACGTTCATATCGTTCGTGACGACTGTTATATGGGAGCGGTGAACGAGATTTTTGGCAATGTGCAGTGTCGTGGTGCCGGAGTCGATAATAATGTTCTCCCCGTCTTCCACCAGGCTTGCTGCCATCTGACCGATTCTTTCCTTTTGATCCACACGCTGGTGCGTTCTTTCGTTAAAGGATGGCTCATCGTGAGTCCACTGCTCAATGATGACACCGCCGTGAGTCCGCTTCAGTATGCCCTCCTGCTCAATTTCCGTTAGATCCCGGCGGATCGTAGCCTCATGCACGTTAAACTCATTGGCAAGCACAGTAATGGTCGCTGTCCGATACTGCCTCACATATTCCACAATACGCAGCTTTCTCTCTGCCGCCAGCATTCGTCAATTCCCCCTTGATCAACTCTGTTCATTACTGCAATATAAACATTCGTTTTGTTCATTCATGTTCAATTGTATTGTAATCATGAAGCATCAAGCGGGTGTTAAGCCGATATGAAGAATACGTAAATCGATTGAAGTCCGATTGAACTGCAATGCATGTCGAATTTTTGTTCCACGAGCAACATTTTATGACGAAAATTAGCCTGAATCCCTTGTCAGTGCTAGTAATTCAGCCTTTCGTTGTAAGCTCTTAACAGCGTAAATCGATTAAGCCTAACCTGGTGCGCCTCCCGCAGACTGCTTTCCAGCAGTTCTTCGCTTACACCCAGCTCCTGTATCGAAGTCGGTCCGCCAATTTTCTCCAAGAGTACACTCAATGTTGCAGGGTCAGGGATATTCGCGATTTCAAGGCACAGCTCTTCCCAATGCTCGGCAATCCTTGCTCCCGGCCCCCACGACTCCTTCTCAGCTGCGCTCTTCCATACCTCACTGCCCTCACTAGCGATCTGATGATACAGTCTGGATATCTGGACACAGGCCACGCCCACCTTCGCCCCATGCAGCAGCTGTCTTTTACCAAGCCGGATATACGCCATCTCCCAATAGTGAGAAAGATGATGCTCCGCACCCGAAGCTGGATGGGAATGACCGAGCAGCAGCATCGCAAGACCGGATTCGATCAGCGCTCCGGTTAGTGTGCGAATGCCCTCCTTCTGCCTGAGCGCGATCAAGTCGATCTGATTCACACATTGCAGTAGTGCCGTCCGGGTTATATCCGCAGCTGCCTGAAGGTAAGGCTCTGCGCCTACAATCGAACCGAATTTCCAGTCAAACAGGGACGTATATTTGCCCAGCATATCTGCAAACCCCGCTGCTATCATCGCTTTGGGAGCCTTAACCAAAATGTCCAGATCGGCAAATATCGCATCCGGTCCAACCGCCGCAATCGTCTGCTTATCTCCCCTAATCAGAATAGGGGCTCCCTTGGAATTAAAACCGTCTACAGAAGGAGCTGTAGGTACAGAGACAAAAGGAATCCTCGTGCTGTAGGCGGAATATCTGGCAATATCGTGAATCGTTCCTCCACCCACCGCAATCACTACATCGGCTGTATAACGCTGTATATCGATGATGTGCTGAATAAGAGCAGGCTCGTCAGCAATGACATCACCTTGAGCATTTGGCTTAATCATTGTGGTATGTACGCACAAATCAGCACTTGTTAGCATTGCCTCTAATTGAGCCCCCGCCACCTGATAAGTAATGGAATCCGCCACAATACTGACTTGTCGATAAGACTTGCCGACCAAATAAGAAGCCACTTCCTGGATCGCACCCGATTCAATTTGGATCAGATCCAGATCTATGGCTTGTCTTGCACTTGCCTCACAGCCTGCTGCCGCTTTCTTGATTTTCGCTAATAGATCTACCATAATTCACTTCACTACCTCATCCTGTTTCTTTTCTTTGCATTGGATTGTATATACCGAAATCACACATATGCATATGCACATGCAAATCCAATCAAATCGCGCATAATATTGCTCATTATGTTCATTTGTGCTCAAATTGATTATAAGAGTCGTTTATTAGGGGAGTGTCAACGGGATATGAATAATATGTAAAGCCTTGGAGGGGAATTACTGTTCAACATACAGGATGGGACCTTGAATTTCTGCAATAAATCAGGCTTCGTGTCCCTTGTTTGAGGGTGCTCTGTTTTATTCGATGCATTTTTTATATAATACATAGAGATACTGCGTTTAGTAGTAGCCTGTGACAAGGTGTTCGGATTGTCGCAGCAGCTTTTTATATCGAGGTAACAGACAGGGGGCAACTATACGATGCTTACTAGAGATATTCCGATTTCCGTGCTGGATCTGGCCCCTATTGTTGTGGGCGGCACAGCCGCAGATTCCTTTAGAAACACCCTGGATCTCGCGCGTCATGCCGAGCAGTGGGGTTATCATCGCTACTGGCTCGCTGAGCATCACAATATGCCGGGGATTGCCAGCTCTGCAACTTCGCTTGTTATTGGTTATGTTGCTTCAGGCACCCAAAAGATACGCGTCGGGTCGGGCGGCATCATGCTGCCTAATCATGCTCCATTAGTCATTGCCGAGCAGTTCGGCACGCTGGAATCCATGTATCCCGGTCGCATTGATCTTGGACTCGGCAGAGCGCCAGGCTCGGACCAGCCCGCTGCACGAGCGCTGCGTCGCGGCCTGGGCAGTGACGGCAATGATTTCCCCGAGCTGCTTAGCGAGCTTCGTGCTTATCTGGA
Organism: Paenibacillus periandrae; assembly: GCF_022458865.1. GTDB lineage: Bacteria > Bacillota > Bacilli > Paenibacillales > NBRC-103111 > Paenibacillus_S > Paenibacillus_S periandrae. Next base: position 222,894 of record NZ_JAJNMU010000005.1, read on the forward strand.
CAATACGCCGGAGGCCCGGCCCGTTGGGGTAAGGGCCATTCCAGGTGAGGGACTTAGCATCCCGATCTGGCTGTTAGGCTCAAGCGGCTTCAGTGCGCAGCTCGCCGGACATCTGGGTCTGCCCTTTGCCTTTGCAAGCCATTTTGCTCCCGATTATTTGCTGCCCGCATTGGATCTATATCGCAGCAGCTTCCGTCCTTCGGAGTCGCTGGACAAGCCTTATGCGATGATCGGCCTGAACATTATTGCTGCCGATACCGACGAAGAAGCCCGCAAGCTGGCAACCTCTCAGGAGCAGCAATTCCTTAACCTCATTCGTGGTCGTACCGGCCCGCTTAATCCGCCTGTTGACAGCATGGATGCACTGTGGAATCCTCAGGAAGAAGCCCATATCCGCAAGCAGCTGAGCTATACGATTACGGGCAATAAAGCAACGGTTCACAAGAAGCTCCAGCAGGTCCTGCAGGATACAGGAGCCGACGAAATCATTGTAAGTGCGCAAATCTATGAGCATGAGGCCCGTTTGCGTTCTTATCAATATTTGGCAGAGCTCGTGAAAGCCGGAGATCACGCTTAACAGGTGCTCCGTTGCTCTCCCGCGTCGGTCCCCCCCTCATCCTCCATCCTATGCAGCAAGCATATAAGGAAGAGAGGTCCATCGAGGTGGCAGCGTTGTCCACAGCTTCGCTGCCTTTTTCTTCGGGCAAAGCATCACGGAATCCGTCACTCAGCCAGTTGTCCGGATTTTCCACCATTCCTACTGAAGCCACCAAATGCTTATATTTTGCTTATCCATCAACATGCAAAGAAGGCCAGGCCGCCATGTACTTCCAACAGCTCGTACAGCTCATTCCCACGCTCGACGCGATCACTCCAAGTCACAGCTCCCAAACCGTTATCACCCCTGGTCAAAGCCACCAGTTAATCATTGTCCAACGCGGGCATCTTCTCATCTCTGCCAAAGATCAGGAGCCTGTCGTTTGTACTCAAGGCTTTGCATGTCATCCAGACCATAGTCCTTACTACATTCAGGTTCCCAAAACCAAAGAAGCCGAATACGTAGTTATCACCTACCACGTGCAGCCGGAGACTAGCACCTGGACTCTCTATGGGCCGCTCCATACGATGAGTGAAATTAAAATCCACTATATGATTGAAGAATTGCTGCGCACCATGCATGAGATCGATACGCATTCCCCAGACGAAGAGGCAGCGCAGCAGTTTCGAAAACGGTTGATGCTGGAGCGAATCCTGTTCATTTATTTGTACGAATCGCGGATGCGAGAGGAATTCAAGTCTTCTGTGAATTCAATTGAGGAGACCATTTCTTATATCAATGAACATTACATGTTAAAGCTGACACTGCCTATGCTGTCGCGTCGCGCTGGTATGAGTGAAGGCCATTACACCGTGCTGTTCAAAAAACATACCGGTGAAACCTTAATGACGTATATCAACAATCTGCGTATTGAAAAAGCCAAGCTCCTATTCCAGCAAACCGAACTGCTAGCCAAAGAAATTGCACAAAAAGTAGGTTACGTCGATTATTTTCATTTTAGCAGGGTATTCAAAAAGATAACCGGAGCTTCCCCCTCCCTCTTTCAGCAAAACCATGCTCCCACAAATACGAATCGAACATCTAAAGATTAGACATGCCCGATCTAATGATTAGATATGTTACTTTCAAAAAGAATCGGCTATAATCCAAATGATAATAATAATCATTTTCAGGGGGATATACAGATGAATCTTTGGATGAAACGCCCACTCAGTATTGCACTGGTGAGCTTATTTACAGCATTAAGCCTTGCCGCTTGCGGAACTTCCACTACGACTCCATCCGGGACAGCTCCACAATCCAGCTCGACACCGGCAGCATCTACAACAACACCAGCAGCAGCAGGTACAGATGGTAAGATCACCGTTCAGGATGCACAAGGTACCGTCGAGCTTGCCAAAAAACCTGTAAAAATCGTCACAATGGATTTCAGCTTCACGGATGCACTGGTTACTTTAGGGACCTTACCCATTGGGGTTGCTGACGATTCCAGCCCAGACCTGTTCATGGATAGCGTCAAAAGCCAATTGAAAAACTATACATCGGTCGGTTCCCGCTACGAGCCGAATATCGAATTGATCAGCTCGCTGCAGCCAGACCTGATTATCGCAGATCTGAATAAGCACAAAAACGCAATTCCTCAATTAAAGGCGATCGCTCCTTTGCTCGTTCTGGACGATTCGCAGGCAGACTATAATCAAATGCTCAAAAACTATGCAATCATCGCAAAAGCGCTTGGTAAGGAAGAAGAAGGCAAGAAACGCCTTGCTGAGCACCAAACGAAAATCGACGCTGTGAAAAAGAAGCTGACCAACACCAATCTGCGTGTACTGCCAGCCGTTACGAATTCCAAGGGCTTCTATGCGCATTCGGACCACTCCTTTGGCGGCTCCTTCCTGATGCTGCTTGGATTTACAGATCCGGTGAAAAACACAGCAGCTAATCCGCAGCTTACCCTAGAGCAGCTTGTTGAAGCCAATCCGCAAGCCATGTTCCTACTGCCGTCTGAGAAAGAAACGATCGTTAATCAATGGGAAACCAACCCGCTGTGGAAGCAAATCGATGCCGTTGCCAACAAGAAAGTATTTACAGTAGAAAGACGTGACTGGTCACTATCACGCGGATTGCTTGGGTCCGAGAAAATCGCCGAGGATATCCTCAAAAACCTGGGAGCCTAGCCGATGATAAACAAGGTCCAATTGGAAAAGCAGAACCGAACCAGGTCTCTGCTCTTTCTTTTTTCTGTTTCCTTTCTGTTACTGGTCATTGGATTTCTGTGCAGTGTCAAATGGGGCCAGGCGCAAATATCATGGCGTGTCTTGTATGAAGCCTTAACGTATCAAGGACATGATAAAAATCATCTCTATATCCAGACGCTGCGTCTGCCGCGCACTTTAACAGCAGGCATAGTAGGCATTCAACTGGCACTCGCCGGATTACTGACCCAGCTCACAACCAAAAACCCGCTGGCCTCTCCCCACGTATTCGGCATCAATGCCGGGGCAGCCATTGCCGTTGTGTTTGGTTTGGTGGTGATCAAGAATGTTTCGCTTACAGGCTCTGTCTACCTTGGTTTTATTGGGGCCGCACTTGGAGCACTCCTCGTCTGGACACTTGCGGGAACTGGCTCGAAGCAATATGTCCGTTTGGCTCTGGCAGGGATTACGATCCATTTTCTGCTCTCTTCACTGACGGAGGGGCTCATTATATTGAATCAGCAAACTACCGACAGCATGATGTTTTGGCTCGTCGGCTCTGTCAGTCAAGCTGCTTGGAAGGAGATCGGTACGATCCTTCCGTTCTTTATCGGCGGATTGCTCGCCTTTGGTCTGATGCTGCCTTCCTTCCGCCTCCTGCTGCTGGACGATGAAGTAGCGGCGGGACTCGGACAGCGGGTATTGGTCATTCGTGCTATCAGCGTGCTGCTTGTTATTGTACTGGCCGGCTCTGCAGTTGCAATATGCGGACCGATCGGTTTCATTTGCCTGATTGTCCCTCATATCGCGCGAGCCTTGGTTGGGAATCAGCTTCTTGTGCTGGCACCGCTCACAGCATTGCTTGGAGGAACACTGCTTGTATATGCCGACTTTTTCAGCAGGTTTATCGCGTTTCCTTATGACTCTCCCGTTGGCATTGTGACAGCAGCAATTGGCGCTCCCTTCTTCATTTATTTGGCCCGTAAAAAGGGAGGTGCCCGCTAATGAAAAAATCTGCTGCTCTGATTGTGGCGTTTGTGCTGATGCTGGTGCTAGCGGTAGTCTCACTCCGTCTGGGAGCTGTGCCCGTTTCCTTTCAGGACGTTTGGTCCAGCATTTTGCATGAAAATAATAAATACTTTTTTATCATTTACGAGGTGCGCCTGCCGCGTGTTCTTGTCGCCATTCTGGCGGGCTTTGGCTTGGCTGTCGGCGGTGTCATCCTGCAAAGCGTTGTGCGTAATCCGCTTGCTAGCCCCGACGTGATCGGCATTACCAAAGGTGCCGGACTGGCTGCTTCCGCTGTTATTTTTCTGTTTCCCAAAGCGCCGAGCTATTTTCTCCCGATAGCTGCTTTTATCGGCGCCTTTGCCGCCTTTGGCATTTTACTGCTGCTCAGCAAACGCTTGACCATGACGCCGGCCTCGCTTGCGCTGATCGGTATTGCGATTGGAGCTGTCTTTCAGGCGGGCACGCAATACTTAATTGTGATGCATCCGACCGACATTAATATGGCACTGCTCTGGTTGGCGGGAAGCTTGTGGAGCAAGCGGTGGGATGCCGTCTACTCGCTGCTGCCCTGGATCGCGGTGCTGCTGCCTGTGGTATGGCTCCATTATTCCAAGCTGAATGTGTTTCAGCTTGGCGATGAAACGACAACCTCGCTCGGCCTGAGCATTGTACGGCAGCGCTTTTGGCTGCTGCTGCTCGCTGTAGCCCTCGCCGGCATATCGGTATCGGCAGTTGGCGCTATCGGCTTTATCGGCCTGATCGCACCGCACATCGCCCGCAGTATTGTTGGCGCCCGGCACCAATGGCTGATTCCGCTCGCTGCGCTGATCGGGGCCGACCTGATGCTGCTTGGCGATTGCCTGGGACGCATCCTGATCATCCCGCGGGAGATTCCGGTCGGCATTATGACCGCTGTCATCGGAGCACCATATTTTGTATATTTACTCAGAAAAGCACGCAGCAAGCCTGCTTGAACGAATGTAATTCGAGCCTTCTGATATTCACAGCATCCAGCTAATCCAGAGCAGTGGCCGCTTCATCGATTCTGTTTTGCCCAGCTAGACCACTTGCTCTAGCAGCGCTGGATTTATGCTTCGCCATCAAGTACACTTCTATAGTAAGCATGAATCGATGGAATCGCGAGCTTCCATCAAATCCCAACTTACCCGGAGGTTAACTATGAACATTGAAATATGGTCCGATTTTATGTGCCCCTTTTGCTATATTGGTAAACGTCGTTTTGAGGCAGCCCTTGAACAGTTCCCGAACAAAAATCACGTCGAGGTGATTTACCGCAGCTTTGAGCTGGATGCCAATTCGGAACGCGATGTGCCTCATGGCGTAGATGAAATGCTGGCTTCCAAGTATGGAATGAGCCTGGAGAAAGCCAAGGAAATGAATGCCGGTGTGGCCGCTCAGGCACAATCCGTTGGACTGACCTTTAAATTTGACACGATGATCTTGACAAATACGTTTGATGCGCATCGTTTGGCGCATTTCGCTGCCCAGCATGGTCTTATGCGCGAAATGACCGAGCGCCTGCTGCATGCGTATTTCACTGAGTCCAAGCATATTGGTGATTATCAGACCTTAGCCGCGTTAGCCGCAGAGGTCGGACTTGACAAGGAGGAGGCTCTGCAGATGCTTGCTGGCCAGGCATTCACAGCTGAAGTCCGTAATGATGAGGAGGAAGCAGGCAAATTAGGTGTGCGCGGGGTTCCTTTTTTCGTGATCAACCGTAAATATGCGATTTCAGGCGCACAATCGAGCGAAGTGTTCTTAGGTGCATTGCAGAGGGCATGGGAAGAGGAGCAGCCGCTGACCCTACTTCATACTCCCGACAGCACAGCAGAGGGTGAGGCGTGTGTCGACGGGGTTTGCGCTCCTTCACAGCAGAAGCCTTAACCTATCCTCTGATTCGAATGCTGAGCTCGTTCCTCACCGGACCTCTAGCGGTGATTCATTAAGTTGATAACGTCATAAAAAAGTCTTCAATCAGTCCTGCCTGAACTGTGACCTGTAAGATGGACACCTTGAAAAAGGCGCTCTATTACTACGGGACATAAGCTTAGTCAGCCACTGATTAAGAAGACTTTTTTGTTTGAATAAATGAGACGGATCAAGAATATTCAGAAGTCACTGCAAGTGGACCTCATTCCGGCAATCCTTCCGGGTCCGGCATGTAACGGTACTGCTCCAGATCAATGCGTCCTTCGTCGCTCACAGCTACACCTTCACTATTCAAATGGAACGTCTGCATAAAGCGCGACTCCTCATTATTAAAAGCGATTTCTCCCTTTGCATTCACAACACGATACCAGGGAAGCTGATGGACCCGACTTTGCGAATGCAGGATGCGTACAACCTGCCTTGCCCCTCTCGGACTGCCTGCAAGCTCGGCAATTTGCCCATAGGTCATCACATACCCTTCTGGGATACTTTTAATAATTGCGATAACGTTCAACGTGAACGGCTTCATACGGTTCCCCTCCCTGTCTTCGATAGTAAAAGCACTTACCGAGTGTTATTGTGCTTTTCTTATTTAAGCCTTTGACAACATATAGGATTCCCCTATAGTCACCATTCATTTTATATATTTCCTCAATTATACATCTCTCGCTACAATGAAGGAAACCCATACCAAGGAGGTTTTCATATGAACCCATCAGTCAAAACATTGTTCGATGCCGTCGCTAATGAATATGACCAGCAGCGGAGACAGCTGATTCCCTGTTTTGATGAGTTTTATGGGATGGCACTATCTCTAACGGAAAGTCATAAACAGACCCCGCGTATACTCGATCTGGGTGCGGGAACGGGACTATTTTCCCGAATGGTATTGCAAAAGCACCCCAGCGCGCACCTTACTCTGATGGACCTCAGCGATCAAATGCTGGAGGGAGCACGCCGTCGCTTCCGCGAGGAGGATCACGTGCAATACATCGTCGGTGACTATTCCAGCTACGAATTTCCTGAATCGTATGATATTATCGTCTCTTCCCTGTCGATCCACCACCTGACCCATCCTGCCAAGAGACAGCTGTTCGCAACCGTTTATCAGCTGCTGAATCCAGGCGGTATTTTTGTCAATGCTGATCAGGTTCAGGGCAACACCCCAGCGATCGATCAATACCACAAGCAGCGCTGGTTAGCCCATATTAATAACAGTGGCCTTTCCCAAGAGTCTATCGACGCCTCGGTGGAACGAAGAAAGCTCGACATCAACGCCAAGCTCGGCGAGCAAATAAAGTGGCTGGAGCAAGCTGGTTTCACTGACGTGGATTGCATATATAAATATCTCGATTTTGCTGTTTTTTTCGGCAAAAAGAGCTAAGCTCGGCTGCTCAGGGGGAAGGCTTGACCTGATTTCCCGCTGCACAGTCCTTCCCTGATGCTGCCTTATGAGTCTGCCGCGCTTTATATCCGTGAAGCTATCTTATCTTGCTGCATGTACACGCCAAGGCTTATGTCCACCGAAATAGCGGATGGGCTGCTGCTTTATTTGAGCGGCAGCATGGATAACCAGATCAGGGACAGTATCCCCCTGGTACAGAACGACTTCATCACCCTTCACCAAGGACAATTCCACCACTCCGCGTTCGTCAGGCTGCAGCTCCACCACGCCAGCAGCATGAGATTCTGACCCACTCCGCGCAGGCGCGGGCCCGATGGCCATCATTTTAACGGCGCCGCTCCAGCCTGTCTTGACCTTGCAGGGCTCGCCCGCCAAGCTTTTCACGCGGATAAACCGTGTGCTCCCATCCTCACGCTGCGCGCTGACCAGAAAAGCACCTTCCGTGCGCAGATCATGGAAAGCCGCTTCTCGCCATGCAGTCGGCACAGCCGGAAATATGCGAATCGTGTCTCCCCAGCTTTGCAGCAGCATATCCTGAAGCGACTCCGCTCCAGCTAGCGGCGTTTCCATAACAGGCCCAGCTTCCTTGTACATCGTATTCGGCTTGATGATATGCAGCAGCGTCTGCAAATAGCCAAGCGCTTCGTCACCACGTCCAAGCGTGGCGGCAATCGAAGCTGCTCCCGTAAAGCTGAAGCCGCGCAGATCACCTTCTTTTCCAATCCAGTGCGCAAGCGACCTGGCGATTAGCGCTCTATCCTCAGAGCTGTCGCTGCCGATCAAGTGAAGCGGGAACACCGCAAGCAGATGGCTAAAATGACGATGACCATACGCAAGCGGCGTATCGCGCCCAACCATGAGCCCGGTTCCATCCATCGGGAATGGCGTGAGCCGTTCCAGCACGTCCACCCATTGATCGCGCAGCGGGTCCGTTACCTCCAGTCGATCACACATCCACAGCAGCGTCTCGCAGCCCCACCTCAGCAGCGCCAGATCATAATGACAGTCTCGGACTTTCGTTTTCATAAAAGAGCCGTATTCCGGGGAAATGGTTGGCGGCAGGTGCAGCTTGCCATCCTCCGCTTCCTCCAGCAGATGAAAATAAAAATTAATGCTTCTACGCAGCAATGGGAACAGCATCTCTCGCAGCAGGGTTTCATCCATCGAGTAGCGATACTGCCGCCATACGTTATGGCAAATCCAGGTCAGATTCCCGACCTCGTCACCAACCTCACTGCGCAGATCGTAGCTGCAGCTGCGCCCGAGTCCGGCCGAATCGTCTCTATAAGGCTCAGAGACATTCGCAATCAGCTGCTCCTTGCAGGCAGCCAGCGCCCGCACCAGTGATTCCCCAATATCGAGGCGGTTCGCGGTATATACAGGCGAATAGCTCAACTGCACGTTCATATTAAACCAGACGCCCGCCCAAGGTGTCGGGGCCAACCACGGCCCTTGATTGTCGATCAGCGGTCGGTCAGCTCTAGTAGCCGAAGCGAGCTTGTACATTTGAATCCAGTAAAAGCTCTCCAGTCGGGCATCGGGGATCGTGATCAGACTTCGTTGATAATAGCGGTGCCACCAATCGCGGTGTGCAGCTACCCATTCATCAAAGCTCTGAGAAACTGCATTCATCACATGCTGGACAACCTGCTCCTGTGCCTGTTCGTCGTGTCCCTTCTCAATGGATAGGTAGTAGATTCTTTGGTTCGGTGATAGTTGCACTTCATTCCACGCACTAACACAGCCTTCTGACTGCGGGACAGAAGCTCCTTGCGAGTAACGCTGGATGTTGACCTCAACGACGGCTGCTGCATGCCCCGGCACCGCTCTGCCTTCCGTCTCTATTTTGATTTTCGTATCTGATGATTCGTTTCTTTGGACAACCTGCTTCCGTTCCACTTCAATCTTCGGTATATACTGATTGAGATTGATGCCATCGGCATTTATCAATACGGGATCAACCTCAGGGTACGGATACCAGACAAAATTGGCACCGTGCTCTCCTTCGGATGTCTCGATTTCAACAGCCATAATCGTCTCTTCACTATGGGCCAATGCCCGCAGACGTACTTCACCCCGAGTGGTGGTTAGAACCGCAGATGCCTCTGCATTCCACAAATCGACTCGGATACAGGTCGGATGGTAGATCATCCCCTCCAGCTCCAAATGAAGCTCTCCTATTGGCACACGTGGACTAAAGCCTGTACTGTCGGTTCGGGTTGCCGTGATGTCGGTGCGCCCCACGACGAAGCGCAGCACCCGCCGCTTGGACGAATGCTCCTCTCCATAGATCATCGCGCCGATATTACCATTGCCAATGAATGCCCCTTCGTCCCACGAGACTGGCTTCACGACCCATTCCATATCATGATTGCCCATATAGGACTCCCAATCGAGATCAAGCTTGATACCTTCTAAAGGTTGATTATGCATAGGCTCCTCCTTTTATCCATTTATACAGACCTATCGCTTGTTATAACGTTCCCAAGCATCCTGATAAATTCTTGCTACCTTATCCACGCCCATCTCTTGAATCCGCCTCGTATAGTCATCGAATCGGTCCAGCGGCTCTACGCCTGTGATGAATTTGAGGAACATCTCCTCCTTATAGCTGGTAATCGCCGTGTTCAGCTTTGCCATTTCCTTGCTTTCTTCTATTGTAGGCGTTAGAAATAATGGCATAACATGCTTGGCGGCATCCGTTTGTTCCCAAATCCGGATCGTCCCTTCCTGCTCGGGGAACGTGTTGAAGCTCTTGCGTCCGTCTCCAAGAAAGGGACCGTTAGGCTTGGTGTACTGTGAAATCATTTGCTGGAAATTGTACTTCCCGCTCCTCGACATCTTATCGGTGTACTGCGGCACTCCATTCTTAACCTCATAGCTCTCGCCTTTAATGCCGAAGTTGAACAATTGACTTCCCTGTTCGCTGAAAGCATAGTCAAGCCACTGAACGGCTAGCTCAGGGTTTTTGGCGGTGGCTGAGACGGCCTTGCTGCCTACTGGTGCATATTGAAAATCACGCTGCCCAATGAACGCCCGCTCCCCTTTCTTCAACGTTGGATAGGGAGCACCCACCAGCTGAAATTGGGGATTCTTTTTCCTGCCCGTCTCCATCCAGCGCCCCATGCCACCACTGACCAAATAAACGGTTGCTCCCGAGCTGTCGCTGAGCATCCTGTTATCCAATGCCTTCGAATCATTATTCAATGCAAAATCCTTATCGATCAGCCCTTCTGCGTACCACGTTCTCAGTAGTGTGAGCGCTTCCTTGAACTGGGGATCGATAGGCCCGTATTTTACTTTTCCTTGGTCATCGATATAATAGCGATTGGCCGTCCGGTAAGCCCCGATAAAAGCGTCCTGAATCATCAGTTCATTACTATACATCGCAGTAAGCGGTGCCGAAGCACCCTTGTGCTCCTTAAATGCCTTCAATACGGTATACCATTCATCGATCGTCGTCGGTACTGCAAGCCCCAGCTCATCAAGCCAATCCTTGCGGACCATCGGCCCCCGGAATACAAGCCCGTTATCCGGTCGAACCATCGGAAATATATAATATTTGCCGCTGTCGGTTTTGACCATTTTGTCGAGCTCCTTATTGCTTTGAAGCAGCTTTTTTAAGTTCGGTGCCTTCTTGTCGATCCAATCATTCAATGGAATAATGACCTGATCAGCGATCGCCTTCTCTGGTCCTCCCGGATAAGCGCTATTCCAATCATACTCAATCACATCCGGCAAATGGTTGGAGGCAATCAGCAGGTTAAACTGTTCCTTCGCCTGCCCGTCAGCGGGGTGCATATATTTCACCTTAATGCCCGTGTCCTTCTCCAGCTGTTTGCCAAACGGCGTTTCCGCCATATTATTGACGATAGTAAACAGATTCGTGTTGATAGGCTCCCATGAGGTTAAAGTCCCTTGCGTTTGACCCCGATTCAGCTCCCCGGGAGCTTCCACTGTTGAATTGGCCGCATCCTGCTGTGGTGCCGTCTCCAAGCTGCAGGATGAAAGAAGGCTTATCGCTGCCAGCAAGCACACTGAAATATAGCGCGGGTTGACGTTCCTTCGTATGGGCATGGTAGTTCCCTCATTCCCCTAAGTATGCTGCATCTGTCTACCCTACAAGCTATTATGCAGGGAGCCCCCGGTTAAGGGAACCCCTCAAAATCGGAAATCGATCATTAAAATCGCAAATCCATAAACCATTCAAGCCCCTGACCCTAGTAACCCGGAACAGCAGCGGCTACTGCAGATCCTTATATTTGCCCGGCGTAATGCCCTCGAGCTTTTTAAAAATCCGGTTGAACGTATTGATGTCCGCATATCCCACTCTTCCGGCGATTTCTGTAACTGTCAGATTTTGCAGCGCGAGCAGCCTCTTGGCTTCCTCCATACGGGTTTTATTGATGTAATCCAACAGTGCCTCACCTGTATACGTCTTGAACTGTTTGGATACATAGGATGGTGTCAGGCTGAACGCCTCACCGATCATCGAGATATTCAGATTGCTGTTGCAGAAATTCGCCTGGACATATTCAATAATTTGCCCGGCAAGCGGGTTATGCATGTGTCTGTGATCATTGGCAACCGAGCTGCATACCTGCTCCAGTACCTCGACAATCTGTGCCTGCATATCTTTGATCGTTTCGCAGCCAATCAGACGTTCGATAGGATCGGCATGCTCCAGTACCTTGGACCTATCGATCGTATGAAGCTCACTCATTGTCTTCAATAATGTGCTGATCAAATCGAACATCAGACATTTGGCGAAGGAGACGGAAATCGTAATTTCCCCTACATTGCTGCGAATGATCTCTTCGATCAATTCCCGTGAACGTTCAAAATCACCGATTTTCACAAAGTTAATCAGCTGCTGCTCAACATGGAGCGGATAATAATAGCTTCCCGGTTCACCAGACGCACGAGGGATCGGCAGCTCCGCATAGCGAATAATTCCACCGCTCCCCATAACCATACGGTATTCCATCGCTTCCAGCGTTTCCTGATAGGCAGTTGGTATCGCATATAAATCATGATGAATACCGGAGAGGGACACCGTGAGATGGACGTGAAAATGGTCGAACAGGAATGATTGCACCCGCTCTGCCATTAATTTCAGCTCCAGCTCATCGGGTTGTGCAGCAAAATTAACGATGCACACCGACATATTATCCATTTCCGTCGTGAACGCCTGATGCTGCTCACCCGCCACATCCTCGGCAACATTCAGAATGATGAAATGCAGCAGCTTGATTTACGTGGATCGGCAGTCCCTTCCGCTTGAAATTTGCCGTACGTTTCAATATGGAACAGCAGAACGGCAAAATCGGTCGAAACGATTCGCAGATCATGCGCTGCGAGTGACTCATGCAGTGGAATATTATGATCCAGCCTTCCCTTAAGCAGACCTTGAAGGAAGCTCGCACGAATCACATCGCTATGCTGCATCAGCCTGCCATCGATTTTCTCCTTTTCGTCAAAGGTGTTGTTAAGCGCAGCCTGCAAATATAAATATTCGTTCGAGCCTTCATCGAAGGATACACCCGACTTGAGCGAAAAGCTGCGGATCAGCAGACTGATCGGTGTATAATTCCGTCTCAGGTAAATGTAGGCGACAAGTCCGCCAATCAGGATACACAATACGAGACTTATGACGATCAGCTTCTTCAAATACAGCATCTTGTCGTCAAACAGCTCGGCCGGAATGATCGAAACGTATTTCCAGCCCGTAATCTCCGAGGTCGTATAGGACAACGCCAGACGGTTCCCCTTGTCCTCTTCATAGAACAGGCCTTTATCGTCAACCAGTCGGTTATAGGTTAAAAAGGCAGGACTCTGTACAATTCCCTTGGATGCAATGAGGCGATTCTGCGAATCCAGAATTGCGAGGGAAGCGTTAGAAGCCGGCGTCATGCTGCCCAACAGCTTGGACTCCTTGATCACGATCAGGATTACGGCCCCAGACTGGTCTGAATTGTCCAGTGTGGCCGATTTGGCGTACACGATAGCCTTCTCGACCTGCTCACCGTCCCCATATTGCATAGGTACATATTCTTTCATATAACGCTTATCGAAAAAGGCCTTCCACTGCTCATAGCTCTTATCTTCGCTTCCGCGAACAGCTCTGTACAGCGCACGGCTGTCCATATGATCCCGGGTCGATAACACCGTATCGCTGTTCTTGTAATATACAAAGATTTGCTCTATATAATCGTTCGCCACCTTGTACACGCGCAAATCGTTGACAATATTGAACAGATCATATCGGTCACTGTCCGTTAGCGGCAGCGTCGTATTCATGAAACCGGCCACACGCTTGTTAAGGGCGATCTCTATGCTGAGCCTTTCGATACCGAGGAGACTGTTGTCGATAGCCTGCTCTGTCTGGCCCAGAATCGATTCGTTGGAGCGATTGACCTCTGCCTCCACCACATGCCAGGTTGCTGTATAAATTAGTCCGCTGATCATCACCGGGACGAGCAGAACAGATACATAGGAAACGAACCATGTGACCAACACGCTGCGTTTATTGAATGGATTACGGGTCAAGCCCATAGACACGACTCCCTTTGTCGCGCACTCTGGATGCGTTCGATTTATGCTTCTCCTTTCAGTGTACCATACCTCGAATAGTCAGCTGTAGCTATCAGCAGCGCAGCTTTTACTTTTAACCCTTAACCTGTATCTCCAGCTATTCGCATTGGTAGTAATAAAGAGCCTTTGCTGATTGCGGCACCTGGCTCTACCGCCTCTCAACAAAAGCTCTCCTGTTATGGCTCTAATCTTACTTTTTGGACTTGAACTGTGTGTAGGCCTGCTGGTAAATGTCCAGGTAGCGCTTCAGGTTCATTTTATCGAGTGTGGCTAAATAATTGCTCCATTCCTTGTCGATGTCCAGAGCGCCCGTAACCGTTTTGGCAAAAAATTCGGTCCTGTAGTCCGTTATCGTCTTCTCCAGATTGGCCAGCTCCTCAGCCTGCTCATTGGTGAAAAAGATCGGTGGCACGATTTTACTCACATCGATTTTGTAAGGAAAATAATTGTCCTTCGTTTCGTTATACAGTATGATTTCAAGCGGGTTCTTAGGATCTGCAGCAACGCTTAAACGCCATTCATTCGTTCGCAGCGACGGCCCCGACTGTGCCCAATGAATATTTTGCAGCTTGCCAAACGTCGCAATCGGCTTCCAGACCGCCTGCTTCCCGTTAAGTCCAAGCTCACCCTGAGCTGGCCGTATCCATTCCTGATCGGGGCGGCCTTGCGTGCTGCGAAGCGTCGCTTCCTCGGAGAGCAGCAGGTCAGCCAGACGATAGGCGGCAGCCGGATTTTTCGTCTTATTGGTAATAACGAATTGACCTGTGGACACGGCATAAGGGTTATACGAGGTTGAACGTACACCAGCAGGACCCTTGAGCGGTGGTATCGACACGTAGTCCTTGAACCGCGGGCTGTCAACATCGACAAATACGGTCTGATTTTGCGAAGCAATGACTCCCGCTATTGGAATTTCCGGGTTCAAGCCCATTTGCTTCAGCTGGTTCCGATCCTGTGTGAACGATTGCGGGGCAATAAGGCCCTCCGCATACAGCTTGTTCATATATTTCAAGGCTTCCTTCCACTCCGGTTGGTTATAGGCCACCTGCACCTTGCCATCCTTAACGAAGCGCAGGTTGAAGTCCTTCTCCAGAAACGACCCGGTCAAAAATAAATCGAGCGTCGAGGACGGTCCGTTCGTAGCGCCTACAAGCGCAATTTCGTCCGGCTTGCCGTTACCATTCGGATCCTTTTCCTTAAATGCCTTGAGCACCTGATAAAACTCATCGGTTGTGGTTGGCATCTTCAATCCAAGCTTATCCAGCCATGGCTTGTAGATCCACATTTTTTGACCAAGCGAACAGTGGTAGCATTCATTGACTTGAGGGACCGAATATATGTTGCCGTCTGGCATCGTCATAAGATCCTTGGCGTAGTCAACCTGCTGGAACATCTTTTTCATTTCGACGCCGTATTTATCAATGTAAGGATTCAGCGCAACAAACACGCCGTCTTTTCCGTAAATCGACTGTTGAATCGGAGACACGCTCATATTGAGCAGTACATCCGGGTAATCACCGCTGGCCAGCGATACGTTGAGCTTTTCCTGGAACGTTTTTTCCGGAGCAACCTCCCAGTCGATGTGAATGTTCGTTTTATCCTCCAGCCACTTCGTAAATTCATTGGTGGCAAAGTTTTCGACGATACTGGAGCCCTTGACCATGACTTTGAGTGTTGTCTTTTCCTTCGTGATCGGGAATACACCCGCTTCTGTCACCTGATCGCTACCGCCCACCTCCTTATTGCCAGCTGCATTGCCTTCCGGCTTATTCGGAGCTGAGCAAGCGCTTGCAAGCAGAGCCAATGAGGTTGTTACAGAAAGTAACACGGTTAATCTTTTTTTCATGTACCTATCTCCCCTTTTTAACCTTTTAGCGATCCGATCATCATCCCTTTAACAAAATGCCGTTGAATGAATGGATAAATAATTAAAACAGGCAGCGTTGAAACCACGATCAATGAAAATTTCAGCAGCTCCCGCAAGCCTTCCTTCGCCGCCTGATCGGCAAGATCGGTAATCATGGACGCATCCACCTCGTTTTGCACAAGAATGTCACGCAGCACCAGCTGTATCGGGTACAGCTCCTGATGCTTCAAATACAACAGCGCATTAAAATATTGATTCCAGTGGCCCACCGCATAAAATAAGGAAATCACCGCAATGATCGGACCGGACACCGGAATCACAATTTTACGTACAAAGGTGAGATCACTGCAGCCGTCCATTTGGGCCGCTTCAAGCAGCTCGTCAGGTATCGTAGTTTGAAAATACGTACGGGCAATAACCATATTCCATACAGCGAGAGCTCCCGGAATGATCAATGACCAGCGGGTGTCTATCATGCCGAGCCCCTTCACAACCAGATACGATGGAATCAAGCCGCCGGAAAACATCATCGTGAATACGAACAGGGCCATAATCACATTGCGCGGCATAAAATCCTTGCGGGATAGCGGATAGGCTGCGATTAACGTAATGAGCACATTGATCACTGTACCGACTACCGTATAAAATACCGAGTTCAAGAAGCTCGAACCGATCAGTCGGTGCTTGAACACTGCCTCATACCCCGCAAGTGTTGGTTCCACCGGATACAGCCAAACCTTGCCGGAAACAACCGCCGAGGATGAGCTGAAGGAAGCACTAACAATATAGACAAGCGGATATAAAATCGTAATTGTAAAAATAAACAGAATGATGTAATTGACGATCGTAAATATTCGGTCATCTGTACTCTCTCTTATCGTTCCAGTCATGTATAACGCTCCTTTCTACCAGAGACTGGTTTGTCCCGCTTTTTTGGCTATTCGGTTGACCAGCACGAGCAGAACCAGATTGATCACTGATTTAAACAATCCGATTGCAGCCGAATAGGAGTAATTAATCGCTGTAGATGCCAAGCCCACCTTGTATACGAACGTATCGATGACCTCGGAGGCGCTCGTGTTCAGCGGATTTTGCAGCAGCAGGATTTTCTCGAAGCCGACATCCAGCACATGGCCGGTGTTCATAATCAGCAAAATAACGGCTACCGGCATTATGCCTGGCAGATCGATATGCCACATCCGTTGTATTTTGTTCGCTCCATCCACGACGGATGCCTCATGCAGTGCAGGATCAACGGCCGCAAGCGCAGCCAGATAGACGATGCAGGAAAACCCGACGTTCTGCCAAATACCGGACCAGACAAAGATATGCGAAAACCACTCCGGTATGCCCATAAAGTTGATGGTCGGCAGCCCGATATATCTCATCAGCGTGTTAATGAGTCCGATACGCGGGTCCATCATCTGCAGCACGATCCCGACCATGACGACGACGGAAATAAAATGCGGCGCATACGTGATCATCTGTACGGACTTTTTAAAAAATCTGGAATTCACATAATTCAGGCTTAGCGCCAAAATGATTGGAAACGGGAACCCGGCAACCAAGCTGTAAAAGCTCAGCAGCAATGTGTTTTGCATAATCCGTACAAATTCATAGGACTCAAAAAAACGATAAAAATATTTGAGACCCACCCATTCGCTGGCCCAGATTCCTTTGGTTGGAATGTAATTTTTGAAGGCAATAATAGCCCCGTACATCGGAACATACTTGAAAATGATTAAATAAATAATCGGAAGCAGCATGAGCAGATACAATTGCCAGCGGCTGGACATGTTCTTGCGCAATCTGGTCATGAGACTGTCCTTTTTCAAGAAAGCAACTGGTCGGGTGTTGGTTCGATTGGCTGATGCTTCCATAAATCCCTCCTTCTTTCGATAACGAATGCTTTTGTTTGAGCTGGTCTTTCTTATACACAGCATACGAAATTGCGTATCCAGGAGCATGCTCATAATTTGTGCTGCTATGACTTTTTTTGCGATGGCTATGCTCGGGAGCTTGCGATGGTTGGAGCATTGGAGGCGGGCATGCGGATGGTCACCGTAGTACCCTCGCCTTTCGTGCTTTGCACGGTAAGCCCGTACTGCGCTCCGAACACCATCTGTATCCGGTTGTGTACATTTATAAGTCCAATGCTTCCTTCGGAGGCAGTCTGAGATCCCGACTTCTCTTCATGGCTGCGCAGCAACCGTTCGTTCAGCCTGAACAATGTGTCCGGCTCCATGCCGCAGCCATTATCCGTTACCGTCACACAAAAATCCACGGAATCCTGCCAAGCGTCGATCACAATCGTATGAGAATCGTCGATACCCTCCTGAAACGCATGCTTGAACACATTTTCAATCAAGGGCTGCAGCGTTAGCCGAACCATATTGTTCAGCAGCCAATCCGGGTGTATGCGAACGTCAATTTCAAAATCGCGCTGAATCCGGTATTTCATAATCGCCATAAAATAAAGCACATGCTTCAGCTCATTGGCGACTGTAATTTGCTCCAGATCGGTGCGGATCGAATACCGCAGCATATAGGATAGGGAACGGACGATGTCCTTGATTTCCCCTGACTTCTGGATAACGGCATAGCAAATAATAATTTCCAGCGTGTTGTACAAAAAGTGCGGGTTGATTTGCAGCTGCAGCGACTGAAATTCAGCAAGCTGGCGCTTTAATAAATTTTCCTGATTATGCAGCTCCGTTTCATACACGCGTTCCACCAGCTCCTCCAGTCGGGCTACCATCGTGTTATAGCTGGATATGAGCTGATCCATCTCATCTCGACTTCCTGTCAGCGGCACTCTCGTCCACTGCCCTCTTTCTGTCTGCCGCATCCCGCTTTCCAGCAAACGGACCGGACGGATGATCGATTGTCCGAATCGATACGCTAGCAGCGAAGCTAATGCCAGGGTCAGGATACCCACGATAATCGTCGTCTGGCGCAGATCGGAGATCGGCTGGCGCTGCTCATCAAGTGACATGCTGGCTACAAGCGTCCACCCCGAATACTCCGATTTGCGACTGAAAAACACACGTCCTGGCTCTCCTGGCAGCTCGAAGGTCTGATCCATATTGGCCTCCACCGCTTGGTATTGATTTCCGTCCAGCTGCTTGCCGATACGCTGCGAATCAGGATGATATAAGATTTTGCCTCGCTCATTGACGATGAAGAAGTATCCCGATTTTCCGAGCTTGATGCCCTTCCAAAGTGTATTCAGCTCTCCAATCCGCAGCTCGAAGCCCATCATGCCCTTGAACGATTTGGAGGAGGTTCTGTCGCCCAACTGACGCACAAGTGTGAGATGGCCATCCAGAAATCCAGAATCCCGAATCATCAGCTTTCCATTTAACGCTGTGTCCTCCTTAAGCTGATCCACGTATTCTTCAAAGCCTTTATAATTAAACGAGACGATGTGAATATTGAAATCCGTTGCCCGAAAGCCGTTATAGCCCACGATGTAGGTCATCGAAATTTCCGGATTGTTGATCAGAACCGATTGGAACACACCTGTTTTGATCGCATTTTCGGCTGTATAGAAGTTGGAGCCCCTTGGAAGATCCAACGTTTCCTTCACTAACGGAGAAGTAAGAATCGAAACTGTGGCTCGCTCATAATTTTTCAAAAACAGATCCGTTTCGTGAACCACATTATCAACAATTTGCGTGAGCAGTCCTTCGTATTGGTTCTCCAGCTCGCTCGCCGAGCGCCAATATCCGGTGAATGCCACACTGATCAAGGTGAATGCAATAATAATGACAAAATAAATATAAATTTTACGCCCCAAACTTTTTTTCATTACTGGATCCCCAGCAAAGCGCGATATTCGGTAGGTGAATAACCGGTTGATTTCTTAAAGGTTCTGGAAAAATGGGGATAGCTGTCATAGCCGATCTCGCCGACAATATCAATGATCTTGTGATGCGGAACAGCAAGCAGCTGCTTCGCCTTCTCCATTCGTTTGCGCAAGCGATATTGAACAAAGGTTTCATTCGTTTTTTTCTTGAAATAGTGGCTGAAATAGGTTGGCGTAATACCCAATCGCTCGGCAACCCGGTCAAGCGTAAGGTTCTCATCGAACAGATTCGCATCGATATAACAGAGAGCCGCTTCAAGTACATTGATCGTTTCGTGATTACGTTGTGAGCCCAATTGCTGAAGCCAAGCGGCTATCTCCGATTGGAACCGCTCGTAAGTCAACGCAGGCTCGGCATTGGTTGCCATCCATGATTCCGTTTCAAATTGATACACGCCACGGGCATTCAGCTTTCTGGCGAGCAGCATCATACCGTCAAACACCCTCTGGCGCAGATGAGCACCTGTAACGCCCACCAATAGCTCATCCTTGCCCTGCGCGAGCAGCTCTTGTACGCGTATCCGATCCAGCATCCATATGGATTGTTCCAATTGATCGATCCATCGCTCCAAATCGGCATAAGAAAATACCGGGGCCTCCCGTTCTGCAAGCAGCTTATCCAGCACTGGAAAAAGCTCGATTTCGGTGATCGGCTTCAGCAAATATTCCTTGGCTCCATAGGACATGCTTTTTTGAGCATAAGCAAAGTCCCCATGGCCCGACAAAACCACAATTTGTGTGGACAGCTTATGCAGCTGGACTTGTCTGCACAGCTCCAAACCGTCCATTCGAGGCATCCGAATATCGGTTAGCAGTACATCGGGCGGATTCGATACCATCTGCGATAGTGCCTTCACACTATCCGTAA
The DNA here is from genome assembly GCF_022458865.1 of Paenibacillus periandrae. Lineage (GTDB taxonomy): Bacteria > Bacillota > Bacilli > Paenibacillales > NBRC-103111 > Paenibacillus_S > Paenibacillus_S periandrae. The sequence goes on from NZ_JAJNMU010000005.1 coordinate 243,211, forward strand.
ACGTCTGAATATCGTGTAATTGCTTGTATTCTCCAATTAACGCTTTCAATCCGATTCCGATAATCGGCTCGTCATCAACGACAAAGATAGTAGCCATTTGTGTTCCCTCCATCCTTATCGTCATTATCCGATGAATGGCTGTCATTTGGGTATCGTCAAAACCTCAAAAGGGTCATCAAAATCGAAAGTCCGTTCACGGAGGAACGGACCTTCAGTTCACATCTCTATACTCGGCTTACACACCTAGCCCTATGGGGCGTTCGTTCCTACCTCGGAAGGCGATAGCTGATGAACGACAGGAATAGCGGTTGAGGCGGAATATTCGTCCGCACCCACATCGTTTATGGAACGGGTTTCTCCATCCATGTCCGTGGTGACGTACGTATAGCTGCCAACTGCAGAGTTAATCGCGGCTGTGCTGGTGGATGATAGCTTTTGCAGCCCGTTAAAAGTTCTGAACAACGGGTCAGCAAGACGGATTTCACCAGTCGTTCTTGATTTATTGTTCAAGGTGCTGCCATAACCGATATTGCCTTCGAACACGGTATTCGTCGTAGCCGCTTCATTATAGAGCGTTCCTGTTGAATTTTTCACAATATTGTTAGCCACCTTGACGTCCTCTGGAGCATAGGTTTTACCCGATCCGACGATGATTCCCGAGGTGCTGTTCACTATCGTATTGTTGACGACCTGTGCGCGATAAACCTTCCATTGTGCCGTTAACTGTGTCGGTGTCGGATTCGGCGGATAACCACCCGTTCCGCCATCAAAGCTACCGCTGTCGATGATGATTGCGCTTTGTGTCAGATTTTCCATGTAATTGTTGTAGATCTTATGATCGTTGCCGTAAATTCGGATTCCTGCCTCCTCGGTTTCAACCCCGTCTCCAAGAAAGAAGTTGCCGTAGAAGCTGTTGCTGTGGCCGTGTCTGGACGTCAGCCCACCCTTAGAGGTTTTAAACGTATTATACCGGACTATGTTGTTGCTGCTTTTGACCGATACGATTTCCGGCTCACCGTCACAGTTCTCAAACAGATTGTACTGGATCGTGTTATACCCGTTGGACAACGAAATTCCGGACAATCCCAAACGTATCGTTTCCTTGCCGTTCGCTACCCAGGGACCGACATCGTGGAAATAGTTGTATTCGATCGTATCATACTGCGAAATATTGCCGTTGCCATCGCCCTCATACGCAATGAGCGGAGCCGTATCCTTCTTTCCGCCAAAATCATTGTGGTCGATCCGGTTATGATGGCTGTTCACACCCCTGACCTGAACCCACATCGAATTGGTACCACTCTCTGATAAAGCAAACAAATTGCGTGTCAGCCTTATATTGTTCGATCCGTCCAAAATAACAGCCGATTTGTCAAACGATGCGTTCGTTGAGCTGCCTGGCTGCGTAAATTTCAGTCCTTCGAGGGTCACATAAGACGAGTTCTGCACATAAAAAAATGCACCGCCATTAATAATTGCTTGACCCTGATTCGCCGCAATAAGCTTGATCGGGCTGCTGGCTGTACCGTTTTTACCAGCAATCTGGATCGGGCCTGAAGCCGAGTAGTTGCCATTCGCCAGTACAATCGTTGTGCCTGCAGACGCATTACTAATCGCGGTCGCCAATTGGACCGCCGTCGACACGTTCACCACACCTGTACTCGCTTCACTGTGCCCATATATTTCAACCTCGCTGTAGCTGTTCCATGTGCTGCTCGAATTACCATGGCCAACAATTCGCACATAACGGGCATTCGACACATCGGGGAAATCAAATGTCTGCAGGGCATCACTCAAGCTGCTGGTCACATTGGACCGCGCCGTTGTAAACGTCACATTATCTGCAGATGTCTGTATATCGAAGGTAAAGGTTCTTGCAGCGCCGTTAAAAGGAGCCAGCTTGATATAAGCTACCGTCTTGTTGGACCCCAAATCGTATTGGATCCATTGACCATCACCGTTGCTCGACCAACGGGTCGCTGTATTCCCGTCCACTGTATTAGCCGGAATGTTGCCGTCATTGCCGCTATCGCTGATCGAAGCTGCAGGGACCGTCAATTTGACGTCTACTGCTGCATTGTTTGCCGATGCGTCTCCGTAAATCTCCACTTCCGTGTAGCTGTTCCACGCATTCACAGAGTTGCCGTGCCCGATAATTTTCACATAACGAACCGGATCTACATCCGTAAAATCAAAGGTTTGCAGGCTTGCACTCAAGCTGCTCGTGACGTTAGAGCGCACTGTCGTAAAGGTTACATTGTCCGTGGAGGTTTGAATATCAAAGGTCGATGTGCGTGTATCACCGTTCAAAAAGGCCATTTTTACATAAGCCAGCTTCTTGAGGTCTGTCCCCAAATCAAACTGAATCCATTGCCCATCGCCACTAGCCGACCAGCGGGTAGTCAAATTGCCGTCCAGTACATTTTTCGGTTCGTTGCCATCATTGCCGCTTGCCGTTACGTTGGTTATCGGGATGATAAACTTCGCATCTGCGGCATAAGCGGCGGAGATCGGGAGCATCGTTACCAATAAATAAATGAACACCACCAACGCACAAACTTGTTTACGCTTTACCATTGCACACGCCCTTTTCATTTTTTAAAACGCTTTCAAATGGTTAGAGTGCACTCTATTGCCATTGTTGCTACAAGCCTATGGAAAAGTAAACCTTCAAAATCGAAACAGATCATCAAAATCGATACTGAGGCGTTTATTTTACCAATCACATCGTTATTTTCAGAACAACAACCCGTTGCCATGAAGTCAAGAAACTTGAAACCGCCGTGGCTTTGCTGATAAAATCATATTAAATTCAAGTTCGAATGGATGATGTTCTTCTTACCCTTTAAGGAGTTGAAGCTAATGTCCGATGATACCCAAGGTAAAGACGAAAGAAGGAACAAATTAAAGGTAATTTCATTTAATAAAGAGCGGAATCATCTGGTTGAAGTGGAACAACCCCGTATTACGTTTGAGCAGGTTGGCGGCATGGAGCAGATCAAGAAGAAAATTCGTATGAACTTTATACTACCGCTCAAGCAGCCGGAAATGTTCCAGGCATTCGGTAAAACCGCTGGCGGCAGCTTACTGCTCTATGGCCCTCCCGGCTGCGGCAAAACCTTTCTCGCCCGTGCTATCGCTGGTGAGATTAATGCCAATTTCCTTCATATTGAGCTGCAGGCTATTTTATCGATGTATGCGGGGCAGAGCGAGCACAATTTACATGATTTTTTCGAAAAGGCTCGCGCCGAAAAACCGTGTGTCATTTTTATTGATGAGCTTGACGCAATGGGCGGGAGTCGTCATCACATGCATCAGCACCACGATCGTATGCTCGTCAATCAGCTGCTAACGGAGCTGGATGGCCTGCAATCGTACAATCATGAGGTGCTCGTGGTTGGTGCTACCAACACGCCATGGTATCTGGATTCTGCGCTGCGCCGCCCAGGACGCTTTAATCATCTGGTATTTGTACCACCGCCGGAAGCTGCCGAGAGGGAATTAATTCTGGGGTTGAAGCTGGAGGGCAAGCCGCAGGAGCCTTTGAATCTGAAGAAGTGGGCTGAGCAAACTACACACTTCTCAGGTGCCGACCTTGAGCAGGTGGTCCGGGATGCAATTGAGCAAGCTCTGGAGCGATCCTTGGAGAGCGGAGACATCCAGCCCATTACGGACCACGATCTGAAAAAGAGTGTAACGGGCCGCAAGGCGACCACTCTGGATTGGTTTTCAACAGCCAAAAATTATGCAACCTTCAGCGATATTAACAAAGACTATGAGCATGTGCTGGAGTATATCAAAACCTATCGAATCAAATAAGCAGAAGGCTGCAGGTGATTGCGGTGTCCTTGCGTTATGAGCAATCTGATCATATGACCCGGGTGTTTCAGCTGACAAATTGGAGACGCTTTGACGAAGCGATTTCTGAGGCCGAGCAGTGGCTCAGGGAGGAGCCCGAAAATGCCAATGCTTATGGGATGCTTGCTCAAATCTATATGAAATCCGGTAAGTATGACAAAGCCCTGCATTGGTCGGCGGAATCTCTGAAATATGACCCCGAGAATAAAATTGGCTGGTTCGTGCGTGTCATTGTTTTATATTCCCAAGGTAAGGAAAAGGAGTATTTGCAGGCGGTCAAGGAAGCGCAGCGTATCGATCCCTATGAAAGCCATTATTTGTTCCTCAGCTTTAATTTGTATCATAAAAAGGGCAAGCTTCAGCAAGCAAGAGTAGAACTCGACCAAGCGCTGCAGTTGGCTCCCGACAACTCCTTGTACTTGGCTGGAGATAGCTATCTGCATGCCAATGCCCGCAATTTCCAGGCTTCGCTGGCATCTGAGCAAGCCGCCTTGTTCCAGAATCCGGATCACGATCAAACCTTTCTCTATCTGGCCTGGGCCGCCGAAAAAAGAGGCGACTACGATAAGGAACAGGAGTATTTGAAAAATGCAATAAGACTCGATCCCACAGATGCACAGATCCGCCAGGAATACCTGAAAAGCCTGCAAAAAAGCTATTGGTTTTACCGCTTGCTTCTTTTGCCCTCATTTATCAAAAGGATGAAGCCGTGGCAAATCTTCCTCACCTGGGTCGTCGCCTGGCTTCTATTCAAGCCGTTGATAATCCTATTTATTGTGCTGCATGTTCTCTCTCATTGGACGAGCAAGCTCCTGGTTAAAGCCAAGGTGTTCGGCTGGCGATCGATTTTTAGAAAACAATCATAAAACGCGAGTATTTATGACGTGAAAAAGGAGATGTCCCTCACCAGCAGCTTGGCTGCTGAGGGACATCTCCTTTTGATAAAAACTGAAAGGATATTGGTGGATCTACTCATACTGCTGAATCAGAATCGTTTCGATTCAAGTATCGCATCAAGATAAGGCTTGATGGAGTCAAAACCGGACCATCTCTATACAACCGGTATTGTCGGTTCTTCTTGCTCGGATGACTTCTCCAGCTCCTGCAAGCGTCCACCAATAGCTTGCATAAGGCCCGTAAGGATCTCTACTTCTTTACTGGGATGATACGCTGATAGGGCAGTAATCACTTCGCAAACCTCCTGTACCGGAGCTGCAGGGTTTACTACGATTTCTAATTTAGGTTGGATAATTGCCATTTTAAGTTCCTTCTCTCAATTGGATTGGTATTTTAAGCTTGCTGTGGTACTGTTATAATCTTGCTGGCTTCCGTCTGCGTAATAAATCCCTTTGAAATGTAAGTTTGGACCTTTTCTTCTGTAACTCGGTTCATAATCCACATGTTGAGCACAAATTCATACATAGCTGTTTCCTCCCACTCTATGCCAAGTCCATAAGAAATAAAATAGCGCTCTCTGATGCCTGGAGGCGCTGTTTCAACTGTTCATTTTCAGATCGTATAGATTGCAGTACGTCGGCAAAATCAGGAACTGGGGGAGCCGGATTGCTTTCAGGCACGACCAGCAATTTTTTTTCATTGGAGCTACCAAATTCATGGCAAGTAAATTCTAAGCGATACGTATTGGGCAATCCGAAGTTGAATACTTTGGTACCTTCTCCGTTTGTCAATGGAATATCCAAAGCTGTATTCGAAAGCCATCCTTCTGTCAATGCAGCGTGTACAACTACGTAAATGGTTGAAATAAATGGCGGGGCTACAATCGTATAGGCAACCTCAGATTTGCTCTCCACTTCTTCTGCGCTAGCATCGATACGTACCAAACAATTCAGGATAGCTGCCTCATCGGCGAAGGTTGCTCCATTGCTATACGCATCTCCATATATCATGGTGTGTATAGCCGCATCCCACGTTAAAGGCTCGACACTATAAGTGATCTCTAAATCATCCGCTAAATCGGTAATCTCGCGTTGCTCTGTTTCGGTAAAGCAGCCAACTTTATTTCCTTTTATTTGATAACTTGCGAATGCTTCAGGCAAATCATCAAAAATATTCAGTTTGATGAGCGTTTTGGCAAGTTGCGCATGTCCATTCGCCAATAATTTTACATACAGCATTGTAATCCTCCCCTCTTTAGTGAACGACCCATTGATTAATTTTATAGTCCCAATACTGACAAAATACATACCATGACCAACTTGCGCCACCCAACGATCCTACAGGAGCAAAAAGAAATTTGTTGATCGTCATTTCACCAAAGCTGGTTTCAACTGCATAATCCACACTAGTAGTCGTCACATAAGTACCTAAACCTGTATTGTAAAATCCATTCCCATTATCAACCCATAAGTACCAGGTCCGATTCAACACTGCGCTACTAGCTCCTGCAGCAAAGTTCAATACAAATCTTCCTGAGTAGGTACGGGCACGCGGTGTAGTCATTACATTTGGACTCGTATCCATCCAATAGCCACCGCCATAATAAATTCGCTCCGTACCGCCGAAACTATAACCCGGATAATTGTCACGATAGGATACATCCTCATAAGCAGCATACAAGTAGCTTTTGATTTCACGTACTCCAGCCGCCGTCATAACCCGTATTCCGGTATCACCGGTACCAGGAGCAACCAAATTAAAAGCAGCTGCTGTAGTAGCAGTCTGAATGCGCAATGAAGATTGTGCTACATCAGCGACATCATATACGCGAACAAAACCTTCATGCAATTGGTTTTTTACCATGATCATTCCCCGGCGAGCCATATGTTTTCGCTCCTTCCTTTACAAATCGGATCTCATCCACATTTCACCAACGGCAGCAGTGGGATCGGAGCCAGAATAAACGCGCAAGCCTTCTGCCTGCCGCGCGCGATCTACTTTGACGCCGTAGGTACTCCCTCCGTTGTAACCCACAAGGAGTCCGTAACTAACCTGCCAAGCGCTAGCGGAATTGACATTACCTCCGCCATAGCCACCGTCACTATTATCGACGAGCTTATGATTTGTTCCAAAATTCCGCCAAGGAATACCGATTGCTAACCCCACTGCATTGCTGTGTGTAGTTGAGTCAAAAATGTTTTTACTATTTATCAGCGGCGTAACAACATTCGTTGATTGCAACTCACCCAAAGCAACGGTTGCATAACTCCCTGCAGTATTATAAAATTGGAATCCATTAAACCCAGAGTACCCCAACACAATTGATCCACCAAAATTAGCATTGTACATGCCTATAGTTGAGGGATTAGCCGTGGAGTTGTATACCGAAAAGGTTGCGTTGTTATAAGCCCAATTGTTATCTGCTCTTTGGGCCAATGCTCCATTATAGCCTATAGAAAAAGTTTTGGTAGGCGCAGAGCCTACATAGAATTCGAATGAACCGATAGAACCAGCTCCGCTAGATTTAAACCACATATTACTACCTTGGCCTACACCGATTCTGCCATCATAATTAGCACCAACGCTATCGAATAATATAACTTTATCCCCGTTGGAATTGACGTGAAAGCCTCCAGGTGGAGCGAATCCGCCGTTTTGAAATGTGATAACTTTCCTAGTGGAAGAATCAGCATCATTCACAGATGGCTTCCCGAGCCAGAGACCGTTGGATTGGAAATTGGCATATTGCATATATGCACCTGTAGCATCAACTCTGCCGCCGATCGAAACTCTGGCATCATTGTCATAATTTGCATTCGAAGCTGCAGCGAACAAAGCTAACTCTCTGCCTGCTATCCCAGACATGTCGATACCAAGTCCAAGTCTGACACCCGCACTTTTATATATATAGAGCCTTTGTCCGCTTCCTGCACCTAAATCTAAAGTTGCCTGCGGATCCGTCGTTCCGATACCTATTCGGCCACTCATATCAATTCGCATTTTTTCCGTATACGTTCCGCCAGTTCCATCACTCCGGGTGTAAAAGGAGATAGCTCCACCACGGGCATTGGCTGTAGCGGAGTTACTATCTGTATAACCCACAATACCGCTTAACCTTTTTTCACTCGCTGTATTGCTGGAATCAGAAAAATATACTTGGCCAGCCATTACATTGGCGGCGTCGGCCACTGTCCCCTGCGCAAGCTCGATAATAGCGGAATCTGTAATACCTTTCACCGAGAAGATACGTCGAGCTGTTGGCGATGTTCCAGCAGTACTGATCCCATCTATGGATCCGAGGAACATGTTAGAATTGCTGTCAATTGTCAAACCTAAACCAGCTATACTAAATACAGTTCCAACATTAATTCGGAATTTATTGGCGGCATTAACCCCCCATGCCCACCACTGATCAGTACTCGCGGCGCTTTTGGAAGCCACAATATTCAGAGCATCTTTCGAAGAACCTTTCGGACTCATTTGGGTAAGTCTAGCTTGTCCGCCAGTCGAATCTTTGATGTGGAGCGTAGCATCATTGGGAGTATTGTCATCAGCTAAAGAGAGCGAGTTATAAAAACGACCATGACCACCACTATCGATGACGAATCTCCTCCCGGCGACGTCATCCCAAATACCAAAGTTTCCAGCACCAAGACCGGATGAGCCTGATCCCGAAGATAATAAATAGGTCCTCCCGCCAGCTCCTGTATTGGCGAACCTCACCGCAGCATCATCACCACTTTTGTTGACGTTTACTCCTGCAAACGTTGGACTATCCGTTGTTTTAACGCTTTGATTCAAACGGTATCCATTCACCATGTCCGCATTCAGGTTATCCACCTGCGTGGTGCTTGCCACCACGAACGGTGCTGCACCCGTCGCTACGGTAGAAATCAGTTTGGGCACCGTCAATGTGCCCGTCATCGTATCGCCGTCACGCTTAACTGCATTCTCCAGTGTGGTGCGTGGTGCCGTTAGCGCGCTTGGTTTGCCTGTGACACCCTTAACCAGTGTGAATAGGCTGGACAACAAGGGCGTGATTTTTCCTGTAAACGCAGGCGTAACGTTATCTGTTGCCGTCCGGTTGCCGATCAAGTCATCGTTCAACATACCGGAACCAAACCTTGCATCAATCTTGTCCCAGTTTTCATTTAACATGGTTTCTATGTTAAATGTATCTCCACCATCGGTCGTGGGATTCTTTTTATATAAATCAATATTAGGTGTATTGCTTGGCATAAGTCACCGTCCTCTCTATTAAATAAATGGGGCAAAATCAGTTAACCGATGTACCTCAATTTCCGAAAGAGTCATGGCTTCCACTTCATTGCTGAACAAATAACGGAATAGGTACACAACGTCCATATGTGCCGGCTTGATTCTCTCGATTGCCGCTTTCAGGTCATTGAGATTAGCAGGAATACCCAACGTAGAGACGAACTTGACTGTAAACTGGTGCATGGCTGGCTGCTGGGTAACTTCAATTTCCCCATTAATATAAGCTGCCGCTACTTTTCCCATCAATTGCTCCGTTACCGTCCCTGTCCCGCGTATTCGAGCACGTATGACAGATCTGCGCTGATCGTCAGGCTGTCCAGATTGTGGAACGATGTCGAACTCCGACTCCCACCGATCCAACCCCCACGTTGCCGTTTCCACAAAAAACTGATTGAGAACATCGCCCACATCAGCTGTTAGGTGATCGAATTCTTTCCCTTCTGATTCCATCACAACGCGTGTTTCACGAACCTTTTCATAATAAGAAGGAAGAAGATCAAGCATTCGCTGGCCAGCTGCCGAGACAATCGTAAACTCACTCATCCAGCATCACCGTACCTTTTACGGCTACTTCACCCAGATGTATAGAGATGTTAGATGTCCCGCCATTAACCAGAAGGTTTGAATAGTCCTGCACACCGGCTGTATCCAGCAGCAGTGCACCAATACGCACATATTTAACAGAAGGGTCAATCCCAAAGGTTAGACTCTTCAGGTAAGCTGTTAAATCAGCTCCAAAATCAGCGGCCACCTGCGAAAGTGTACGGGTGCCGTTGAGTACAACCTCGGCCGTTACATCAATATCAATGCCGGTTGCTGCTACTACCGTCACCGCAGCTCCGATCGGTGCCTTGCCCTCCCCCATCCCTGCTTCCGGCGAGATGTAGTTCTGGACCTCCTCAACCAGCTGAATAGAGGCAGGCTGCTGATCGGCATCAATCACATACAGCTTAACCGTACCCGGACCATCCCATAAGGGCTTAACCGCAGCATCTCCTACACCAGCTACCTGCAACGCCCAATTCCGGTAATCAGCCTTATTGCCGCTTGTTGACGGTTCCCGAACGGTAGTCAAATATTCCTTGCGCAGCTCTTCATCTGTTTGAATGTCTGTACCCGGAATAAGGAGCTCTGTAATGGTAACGGCAGCCAAACCGGATATATAATCAATTGGCAGCAGCGCACCTGTAACCGCATTTCCGACGGAGCCCGCCAATTCACATTGCAATTGGAATTGTCCTGCCGTGATTTTTTCGGTTACAACAAAATTCAGCTTGCCAGCCGAGTATCGACTCCCTAAAGGGACATCAAAAGGACTCCCATTACCATTAACAAATAAACCCTTATGAACCGCCTTCGCCGCTGGTCTTCGGGTAACACCATAGTCGGCAGTTCTTAGATCAAGGTACATACCGGTAGCCGTTTGTGCAGAAGCCTGACGTAGATTGATATCCAGCTCGATATACATATTAGCCAGCTCCACAGCAGCCGGTGCCAATGCGGTATACACAATACTTCCCTCGCGCTTATCTACATCAGAGGGCACAACCGCGAGCATACGCGCCATAATTGCAGGGAAAGATTGATTTTCATACAAGTGCATTCACCTCTTTCGAAACACGAAAATTGCCTTGCTTGCTGACTACTGTGAAGGTTACTACAGCCTCATCGCCCTTAATTAACACCTGCCAGTCCTGAACATCGCGTATTCGATCATCCTGCATGAGTGCCTCCCGAATCAGGCGAGTGATCCTCGACTCAAAAAATAGAGAGTCGTTATCTGTCCTATTGCTATTTTCAAAGCCATAATTTGTACTATAGATCAGATGCTCGAATCTCTCCGTCTGCAGAATTTGATAGACTGTCTGCTGGATCGACTCTAATCCATCGATCATACCCATGATGCGGCCTGTCGCCACATCAAGCCTGTAGGTTCGGCTCGGCTGCTGTACGACCTTCGTAACCTTTGCTGTGGGCAACTGACCGCCCTGTGGAATCATGGCTGCACCACCCGATCCAGGACAATAAATTGCTGTCCTCCCTGCATCCTGACCAGCAGCACCTTATCCCCTGCTTCCAAACCACGTCGAATAACAATGGGCTCCATCAGTGCCGTGTCTGTACTTCGCGTTCCATCGCCACCAGCGCCTGCATCCTGATAGCTATGCTGATGATTCAATTCAATCGTGAACGCCGTCAGACTTTCCGGGATAATTAAAAAATCCTCCGATAACGTGAAACGCTGGTCCACGTTCACTTCAAGAGGATTAGAGCTCGTAACATTTCCGAACAGAATATTGACCGGATTGCCTGCCTCAACCGCACCCGATCCCGCCTGCTTAATAATATTCAGTATTCGATCCATCAAAACACCTTCATTTCCAGCGACATGGTGTGATCATCACCATCAAATTTGTGTACACATTCCTCTACCAACATAAACTGCGATAAGCCTAGTGATTCAATAAATACAGGAGCCAGACAGCCTGCGCGAACGCGGACATTTCCGATTTCCTCAATACTAAGCGTTTTCTGCTCACGGTTCTTAAGCTTCAGCAAATTGGACAGACGTTCATTGATCTGCGCCTCGTTCAAGCCATCATCGACTTTTTGATGAAGCTGCAGGCGCCCCCATTTGGCAATGTTTCCGGGATCTTCCAATCCACGCACGCGGTCCTCCGGATCTTTGCCAGCCCGTACCAGCTCGATCCGATTGTACGTTTCGTTATCAATGGAGCGGCTGAAGGAATAGTCCGTCATTAGGCCCCCCTCGCCAAGCGAAAAATCAAGCAGCATCGTCGTCACATCCCGCAGAGCCACTTGGCCAAAATCATCAAACAAGACATAGATACGACCTGTGGAGATCAGGGTTAAATCCAATGCCTTACAAATCATATCCATCAGCTTGGTGTTATCCTCCGCCATTGTAGGAATGACATAAGCGGACTCATCCAGTTGCCCTGTCTTCAGGTTATATTTTCGTGCGATCATTTGAACAATTTCCGTGGCAGTCCTGGCTGAAAAAATAAGGGTATCATTAAACAGCAAATATCGGAGCTGGTCATAGGCTGTGACCTTCACATCCTCATCCTGCCCGCTATCGATTTTAAAAACGTATCCGTAGAATACGTTCATGCCATCTTTACGAACGCGGACGATATCCCCGTTTTCTATATGAAAGTCTTCATTCTGGTAAAGGCCTCCCTTAACAAAGGTAAAGTCAAGACTGCCCGCTTTACCGATTCGGCTTGTTTTCCAGGTGACATTCGAGACCAGATCGGCAATATCCCATATGTTTCCGTTTTTATTATCAATCATCACCTCAAGCATCGGCTTCTCCTCCAGGTATTTTAAGTACGAGTCCTATCGGCAGCCTCCTTAAATCGGCATCGGGAATACCGTTATATTCCTGTATCTCCGGATATCTCGAACCATCGCCCCATACTCGTTGTGCAGCACTCCATAACCCTTCACCTTTCCTTAATGCATATGTGTCGGGGATTTCCCGTTCATCCGGACGCGGAGGGTCATCACTCTGCAGTTGAACACTATCCTCCTGCTCTGAAGATGTACCCGTGCTATCCGCTTTCGGGACAATCGTGACCTTCTTGGCTGCATAAAAGGTGTACTTTTTGAGTGATAGCTCGTATTGTATATCTCCTGGAGAGCCTGCTTCTTCCTTCCACTCGAAGCGTTCAATACTCATCGGCATATCAATGACATAGGTACTGCTGACAGCATGAAACCGGATAGGTCGCTTTCTTTCTCGCCATTGCCTGATTTTCTCCAGATAATGCTGCGGCTCCAGACGCTCGTCCTCTTTTACAATCACAAATGGATAACGATGCGCGGGGAATATCCCAGAGAAGCTTATTTCAGTCAGCTTGGGCGCTTTAATCACATTAATTTCGCCCAATCCCGCTACTGTATAAGACTTGCCATCACCGCTTTCCTTAATCTCAATCGTATCGGGATTAACTGGGATCAAAAAAGAGTCGGCGTAGTTGCTAAAGCTGAGTTCAATCCCATATCCTCCAGCCGTTATCATGTATAGGTCCCCTTCGCTGATGAAGTAAACTGCTCCTCCAGATGATCCCCGATACGCTTGATAATGTCGTGTACGTCGGCACCATTGTTGATATCTCCAGTCTGCACCTGAACCGTAGGGGTCAAGGAGACAAAGTTCTGGATGCTCTGCATTTCTGCGATGTCCCGCATTACCTTCAAATCCTCTGACGAAATATCGACCGTATCCTCGATGTTTCCGACCGTATCCACCTTGCCAATGTTTCCTTTGTGATTCATATTCCAGCCGCTCAACAAGTTCGAATCTGCCTTGGGCATTTCCAATGTCTTCATATTGCCAACGAAATCGACGCCCACACTATATCCCTGTTTGGCCATAGCTATCGGATCCAACATATCCATACGTGTAAGCTTCAGCACGTCCTTGGTGGTTGTCGGCTTTTGTAAGCTGGACATAAGTCCTTTAACCACACTATTAGCACCTTTAATATTTTCAATATCAAAAGGGGTAACCGGATGAAATGTTTGTGTGCCAAAAAATTCATTGAATGCCCCACCCAGATTATTCCAGACCCCAATGACTGCATTGGCTGTTTTAGCCATCAATCGATAAAAATACTGCGTGAATTCCTCCACACTGCGTGTCATCACATCCAAATAATTAAGGACAACCATAGCCAATTCATAGAATAAGCTTTGGACGGCATACAAGGGATCAATTAAAAAATTGAATAAAAATTCTGCAAAGCTCGCAAACACATTCCATAACAAAGCGATGTAATTATATATTCCTGCATATAAAGCATAAAAGAAACCGATAATTGCGCCTATAATCTGCTCAGTTGTGACTCCGAATTGCTGTAATACCAGCATTAGACCAACAACAACCGCAGCAATCAGTAAAATTGGCCAGGCCGCGGTTAGCCACGCTACCGCCATATCGATAAGTGCTGCCACAACCACGCCGCTGATGACCATCGCTATCCCCAAAAGAATACTGCGCACAATCGGCCAATTATCCTGCATCACTCCCCAGAGCCACATGGCTTGGTTGACAAGAAAAGCAACGCCTTGGGCAACCATGTTCAACCCGATAGATAAACCATCAAATAATGGTTGAAATTTCTTGTCTTCAAAAGCTTTGTTCAGCATCTCAATAACAGGTGCTATCGTATTCAATGCCTGCGTGCCAGAATTGGCAATTCCTGTCGTCGCGTTGGTTTTTAAATCCTCGAACTGTTTACCGGGGCTTGCACCTATTTTATCGTAGGCAGCCTTGCCCATATTTTGACTGTCCATCGCTTTTTCGAGAGCCGTCAAAAACTCAGGCATTTTATTCTGTTTGGCCAAATCCTCAATTTTAAATTTCTTAAGGACTGCTTCCGGAATATTAAAGTCATCGCTTAATGCGCCGGTATCACCTTTCATTGCACTCTTTAAGGCATCAACCGCATCTTCACTGGTTTTACCTTTCGCATTCGTGTCCCCAAGATATAAGGTAAGATCATGCAGCTTGTCCAATTGATCCGTATTCTGTGTCATAGGAAAGAAGGCGAGCGTATTTTTTAAAGATTCGTTAACGTCTTCGCCAGCCTGCATAGCACGTTCCTTGAAATGCTGGAACATCGCGGAGCCAACCTGATCATTGCCTGTCCGCGCCTTAAACATTGCCTCCATATCTCCCTGCTTCATCGCCGCTCCAAGTGTCGCCTCAAGCAGCTTCTGGGCATTGGCAATGTTCAGATACTCTGCAGCAATACCGCGCAGTCTGCCAAGCAGTCCTTCTGATTTCCCCCCATCTGTCCCGGGTGGTGGTCCTGGCGGTGGTGGTGGCGGACCCGGAGGCGAGCCGCCTTTAATCAATTTGCGGATACCCAAAAGAAGCAGCAGCACCAGCTTCCTAATATTCTGAAGCAGGTCTGTAAGTGCAGTAGGCAGCGTGACCTGAATATCAGCCTGAATCGTGCCAATTGCAGTAATAATCCGCTGCCGCAGATGCACGGCTTCCGCAATGACCTCTGCCGAGTTCAAACCGATTTCTATCTTCAGAAGACCCCCTGTTACTCCTTCAAGAAGTGTCTTCAGTGAAGCGATTTTCCCCACTACAGCTGAAACATTCATGTCTACTTTGATCTTGGGTAGCTTCAGATGACCTTCCAGACGTGAACTAAGCCTCTTAGCATCTTCTATTGCATCGAAGCTATCCAGCACTACCTTAGCCAAAATGTGGGATAACCCCCTTTCCACATTGCCTTTAATTAAAGGTATTTGCCAAGCCACATCGGAGTCGTCTAGAATGATCAGAATAGGAGCTGTACTATTTATCGTATGGATCTGATGCTTCACTTTGTTGATTTCCGTCAATGCATCTGCTGCGTTCATATTGAGCGTGATCGTTGCCGATAACTCTCTTTTCAGACGTTCTGCAGCCGTGATGACTGAATTGATACCACGCTCGGCCTTATCCAATGTGGTAGTGAATTGGTCAAACAATTGCAAGCTAGCACTAATGGTAGCCATCTTCATTCCTCCTTTCCTCAAAACGTAAATAGAAAAAAGCACCCGACTGCAGGCGCTTTTTCCTTCCACACTTTACCGTTTTCATTTTTTGGAGCGACTCTTTTCAGCTTCGATCCGCACATCAATCATCGCGTAGATGGCCGCTTTTTCACGGCGCTCCATCTTGACCAGATGATGCGGCAAAATGTTAAGCTCATGAAGGGCGTAGTAAGCATAATTAGCCTCGCCATCGCCCTCCTTGATTAGTTTTTTACGTCTTCAACCAGCTCATTCATATCCTTGTCAAAGCCGTTGATTTGCTGTACCTTCTCGGCTAGAGAGCTGTATTCACCAGGCAAGAGCATCTTCCGCAGCAGATCCTCCGCCCCGCGTACGCCATACGACTCCTGCAGGCTGGCATCCTTCAGGTTAGGGAATGCCACACTTGCAACAACAAGCTTGGCCATGTATTCATTCGGATTGGTTTCCGGAATTGTTACTCCCTTTTTAACCTGAACACGCTTGGTAGCTGCTGCGCGAATTTCTTCGTTCTGCGCTTCCGTCATGCCACAAAGCTGCCAAGCTAGAGGACTTCCATCCTTATCCTGAAATCGAGTCGAAACCACAAAGTCCTCTATTGTCACGGTTCCGGCATTTTGTGCGTAAAATGCGCTTAAATCACTCATGGTTAACCTCCGTTGATGTTATTTTTTCAATACAGTAAATGGATCTTTAATTTCTACACCATCAAAGGTAAAAGAAACCTCTTCCTCCAAAGCCGTAGAATCTGTATCCAGGGATGCCATGATCACACTGTCCAGATTAACGTTCTTGAGTACGACTGTTTGTTTGCCAGCAGTCGATGCTGGATCATCATTGGTCACCTTAATGTCAAAATAAATGTCTTTACCTGAATCGATATACTCGTACATCATCTGGCGAAAAACCGATGTCACATAATAAATCGTCATCGATCCGGTACCCTTCCAGCCATTGGCCTTATGCTGGGTTCCACGACGGCCAAGTGTCTTGATATCGGTTTTTTCCTTCTCAACCTTCGCTTCAAGCTTTTTCACGTAGAACATTTCTTCGGAGTCCAATTTACCAGATGCGTTCGGAATCATTGCATATGCCGTTCCTTCTTGACCTGAGATCGTATCGCGCGCATTTAAAAATGCCATATTAGCTCACGCTCACTTTCATATATACTTTTTCAATGCTGTCCACAGGTTGAACAGCTACTTCCACATATACACTGTCAGCATCCGTACCTTGAATAATTTTTACATCGGTCGCCGAATTGACGTTTTGCAGAGCATTAAGACCTTCCAAAGTTTTGAGGTACGTAATGTACTCATTCCATAGCAAATCCCGTCCGTCCGCGTTGTTATCGACCTTACCGCCGTAATATAGATCAAATATTTTTTTGAAATCGTTCGCGATGCCGTCCAGTACACGAATCACTCGATTTTTGGAGAACGGTTTACCTTTGTCCGGTGTAAAGCCTGTGAACGTATTCAGATCGACCTCAACCTTGGTTTTACCCTGATTCGGGGTGAACAGGAATTCTCCCGCAATGATCGCCGCTTCAATCTGGGCGTTCGTATATCGAGTGCCGACATCCACCGCATCATCGTATGCATCGTAAGTAAGTGATTGGCTCATCTGTGCCGCTGCAGTTGCCGCCGCTACCCACACGGAAGCCTGGGCTGCCGTAAGGCTTGTACCATCGGAGAGCTTAACCCCATTTTTGACGCTAATTACACCCTCATGATTTGCTGATGCATAGTTTTCAGTAACAAATTGAACTTTTTTACCTTCAACATCGCGCAGGCGTTTGATGAATGCCGTGTATAAAGCTTTCAGGTCATTCGCTGTTCCCGGGTAAGCCACAGTATTAAAATCCTGCAGTTCAACCGCAGCCATATAATCGATATGATCAGCATTGGTTACTGTTCCATCTGTGCCACCGACCAACGGGGCACCTGCAGTAGCAGCCAACATACCTGTTCCGCTAAATACGATCCAATCATTGCTGACGAGCCCTGCGATACTGGACACCGTCTGGATATTTTTCTCCACACCTGCAAGCAATGTTTTCACATCGAACTTGTCATTGTCATCGACATTAGTCTGGATAACCACCGTCAAGTCATTACCACGCAGCCCACCGTGCTTCGCCGTCGCCGTCAGGTTCCCTGATGTGACAGCAGCTTTGGTACCATTGTTCAACCGATACAGCAGCACGGTTCTGGCTCTCTTGAATGCTTCACGAAGCAGCAGCATTTGCGATGAAGAGATATCATAGCCCAGCAGGGCGGATACATCATCCCCATTAGTAATACTCAAAATTTGCTTGGATGGGCCCCAGCCGAGCGATAGCGCCATCGTCATAATACCGCGCTCCCCCACTGCTCCTACTGGCGTACCTTGACCGACGAAATTGATATAAGTGCCTGGTCTTACTTTATTTTGTGTAACCCATGTGCCTCCAGCCATTTACTCCACCACCTTCAATAAGAATGTATTTACAATATGATCTACCTCAGCCTCGGTATACAACTGATCCTCTTCCAGCAGCGCACTCAGCATATCCTTTTGTTGTGCGGTATATTTTTTGGCCGCATGGAGCTGCTGCTTGGTAAACGTAGGCGACACTGCTGTGTTTACCAGTTCTTTTACTTCCTCGTAAGCTGGTTCTGTATTCATCGTATGTGTCCCTCCTGCTCAATGGTTTCCATTAAAGATGGAACGGTTTCCTGCTCTTGGATCAGGCGAATGCTAAAGCTGATATAAAACTGAAGCACCTCGTCAACGACCTCATATTTCATGCCGCTTCCCCGATACAGGACGTTATCCGATACGACGCATTCCATCTGGCTATACAATCGTTCACCCATCCTTAGGCAATCCGCTCTCTGCGTCAAACTGCCTGGGTCGGGGAAAAATTGAATTGCGTATGTCATACTGCGCCGATATCTCCGGTTGATTTCCTTTTGCTGCGCGCTTTCCACAAGACTAACCAAAAAAGCTGGCTTCTGTGCGTCTCCAGCCATTTGCTCACTGTACCTTCCATAGCCGGGCTCAAGCACTTCCAGCCTTGCTAGCATGCCGCTTTTGATATCCTCACTGATCACAAGCTTCACCTCCAATACCGATCTATGAACTTCTGCAGCTTTTGCTCCAGCATATTCGGCAGCTCGCGTTCCAATTGCTCCACGGAAACAGCCAGCATGTGCTTGCCTGGTACCCACTCATGAAGATTTGGCGTATGATATCCATATTCGACATTCGAAGCGTTGGGATCCGTGTTGCTGACCTCGATCCGAACGTCTGATCCTGTTCTCCGAACGGGTCCAACAGTCCAGCTCTTTCGAAGATTTCCCGCATCCGTCGGTGTCAGGGCTACCGCTTTGGTCCGAAGCTCTGCTGCCAATTCCTTCATACACTTTTCCTCAAAGCCTGAAAAGGACTGCTTCAGCTTCTGTAACTCCTGCTGCTTCTTTTTCCATTTCCTGAAATCAAAATCACCAAGTCGGCTCATAGATTGTCCATCTTCATCTTCGTATTCGCCAATCTGATCTCTGTGATGCGGTTAACACACCTTTCATCGATCCTCTCTCCTTCAAGCCCCGTAGGTAACCCGAAGACCGTAGGAAGTGATGTCCTGTTCTTTAACGACGACAGTACCCAAACGTCTGAAGCCTCCACTATACCCTCACCTCATCCTGATAAATGAACGACGAAAAATAAGAACGTTTGTTCCCATCTTACTTATAGGTGGCAATCGTAAGGGGCGGTTTTAACATCATAATGGACCAGAAATCACATCATAATTCCCCCTACAGCAATAACTCCAGGAACACTGAATAATTTGTAATTAAATGATGAAAAAACTATTGTCTCGCGGCGCTATAAGGTATACAATATAGCTTAGCAATTACTTGGTTCGCAGCAGCTTAGACACGGAAACCTTCTAACTTCTATGTGATTTTTTTCACAAGTGAATGGATAATATAATAATAACCTATATTATATTTCATATAGATCGCGGAATATCGTTTTTTGCTACTTGCGAACAATTCAGATGAATAAAGGAGGAACAAAGAATGGCACAAACCACTGCTCAAGTATCAGAACAAGAAGTTTCTGCAGCCCCGGCAACCGTTAAAGCAGACGTATTGGATCAATTGTTAAAACCTGAGGTACAAGAGGCATTGACCGTATTGGTCGATCAACTGCCACGACTTACGGAAATGATGACTCTGCTTACCAAAACATATGATTTGGCTAATAAAGTAGCCAACGACCGTGTATTGATTCAAGACATGGTAGGAGGCATTCAAGAAGTCGTTAAACCAATCGAGGAAAAAGTAAAAGGTTACGCATCGGCTGCTATTGAAGCCAACGATCGCGCTGATCAAAGCGATGCCACAATCGGCCTATTTGGCATGTTAAAGCTGCTTAAAGATCCGGAACTGCAAAAAATGCTTCGTTTTAGTCAAGCTTACCTTGATATTTTAAGCGAAAGAAAAAAGCAAGATCACCTATAAAACCTATTGCCAGAATGGAGGATAAACGTGAGTAAACAAATTTTGATCTTGGGTGGCGGCTACGGCGGCTTGTTAAGCGCTCTTTCCGCTCGTGCCCATCTAACGCATGAAGAAGCAGAAATTACTGTTATTAACCGTGTGGGCTCGCACCAAATTATTACTGAGCTGCACCGTCTTGCTGCAGGCAATGTCGCCGAGAAGGCAGTAGCTTTGCCATTGGAAAAGCTGCTTAAAGGAAAACAGATCAATGTGGTGGTTGGTACGGTTGATGAAATTAATGTGGAAGAACGCAGAGTGCTTCTTTTGGGTGGCAAAACGTTCAGCTATGACGCTTTGGTGCTCGCTCTGGGCAGTGAAACCAACTATTTCGGTATTCCAGGTCTGCAGGAAAACAGCTTCACGCTGAAATCCGTTGCCGATGCCAACCGTTTATTTGCACATGTGGAGCAAAGCATTCGCAATTACAGCAGCACCAACAACAAAGCAGACGCTACTTTCGTTATCGGTGGCGGAGGCTTGACAGGCGTTGAGCTGGTCGGTGAGCTTGCTGATGAGCTGCCGGGCATTTGCCGTAAATATGGCGTCGATTTCGCAGACGTTTCACTGTATCTGGTTGAGGCTATGCCAAGCATTCTGCCAATCTTTTCTGCTGAGCTTATCGAGCGTGCAACGGTCAGCCTTCAAAATCGCGGTGTTGAATTCTTGACGGGCCTTGCGATTACCGAAGTGAACGGACCAACCGTAAGCCTCAAAGACGGCAGAACGATTGATACCAGTACATTGGTTTGGACTGGCGGCGTACAAGGCAGCTCGCTGGTAGCAAATTGTGGAGTTGAAGTGAATCGTGGTCGTGCAACGGTTAACGAAGCGCTGCAATCCGTTTCCCATCCTGATGTATTCCTCGCTGGCGACTGCGCAGTCGTATTTGGACCTGAAGGACGTCCGTTCCCGCCAACTGCACAATTGGCTTGGCAAATGGGTGAGCTTGCTGGCGCTAATATCGCTGCTCATTTCAAAGGCACAACTATGGATAGCTTCAACCCTGTATTCTCAGGAACATTGGCAAGCCTTGGCCGTAAAGATGGTATCGGCTCCGTAGGTGGAAGCGGTATTGAATTAAAAGGTACTCCGGCATCCTTGATGAAAAAAGCGAGCAACGCCCGTTACTTGTCCCACATTAACGGATTGTTTGCCCTTGCTTATTAATAAGCTGGCTATGCACTCAAGCCCCTCCACAGCATATTTGTTGTGAAGGGGCTTTTCTACTTTCTTTCCACCTTGGTCCCCGTTAGCAGCTCCAGAGACAAGATCACAGCAGACATGTCCAGCTCCCCAAGCTGCTGCTCCACAGCCTTATGCAGAACAGCTTCCACATGATTGCCCGTAGCTTCTTCTATTCCAGCTTCCACGACGAGTCGGTTAGCTAACCCGACATCCTTAAGCAGGTACTTCAGAGCGCCCCCGGGTTGAAAGCTGCGATCCAGAATATGCTGCTCAACATGGCGTCGCAGCATACGGCTATCCCCGTAGCTTGTGGAGAGAATTTGATACAGCTGCTCGGGGTTGATTCCATAGGCACTGCCTGCTGCCATAGCTTCTGCAGCTGCTAAAGTATGTGTGGCAACCAAATATTGATTCATCAGCTTGGCTACGCTGCCCAAGCCCGAGCTTCCCAAATACTGCACATTGGAGCCTAATTGTTGAAGCACAGGCAAGCATTGCTCATAGGCATCCGCTTGTCCACCCACCATGATCGTTAAGGTACCTCGCTCTGCACCTTCCGGGCCGCCGCTCACAGGTGTGTCCAAATAAACCAACTTATACGATGCCGCCTCCGCACCTAACTGCACACTCAGCTCGCGACCGACGGTTGTAAAGTCCATACAGATGGCTCCGGGTTTCGCTTGTTTAAAAATACCCTGCTCAGCCATATACAATGCCTGAACATCCTGCGGCATCGATAGACAGGTACATATCATGTCAGCCCGCTCTACAGCTTCCCCAATTGTCGCCGCACGGCTCGCCCCGAGCTGTATCAGCGGTTCTACCTTTTCCGCCGAACGGTTATATACAGTGACCTCGTATCTGGCTTTAACCAGTCGTGCCGCCATTCGGGAGCCCATGACCCCCACCCCAATAAAGCTAATCCGTTGCAGTTTCATCACCCTCCAGCTTGGTATGTTCTATGTATGGTTTTCCTGGATCCGCTGCTTGCCCTTATCGGTTACAGCAGACGTTCTAACCATATTCTTAATTCGATCCACATGCCGAAAGCGCAGTGCAGACCAGTCCTCATCAATCGCGATCTGACGTACCGGCTCAAATCCCTCATCGGCGAGCAGTACAGCTACAGTCTCCCTGCTGCAATCCGAGCCTTTATAAGCTTTGGATGTTTTTTTCGGATAACACAGCCATAGGAGGCCGTCATCCGCCAGGACCGCGACTCCCAGTCGAGCGGATGTTTGAAGCGAATCATTGCTGATTCCGAATACCTGTACGAGCGGATACGAATCGCGAAGAGCCTCCCGGTCGACCTCACCTTTAAAATGTGTGATCACTTCCTCCTCATACACCTGAGGGGCATTCATAACAAGAACGGCCTCCCCCTGGTCTTTGTATTGCATTTTCTGAAATAGCGGATGTACACTCAAATCTGTCACCTTCTCATGGAATGATTCGTAACAAGCGGCCTTACCCAACCAATGGTTTTGTCCACCCATTTATCATACCATATTACGGAAAAATTACTTATGTGATACGATAGCAGCAAAACACCGGGGTCCCAAGCCTGCAGCCTTCCAAATAAGAAACCTTTAGGGGACGTGATCGATCTTGCTGGTACATCTTAACCGTACATTTCTTTCGCTCCGCACGAAATTTATGATCTTGTTCATGGCTCTGATTACAATACCGTTCATGATCAGCGGTGCTTTCACGTATACGAAATACGCGGCGAATGTCGAGCAAAGCACCAAAAATTACACACTGCAGATCGTCGATCAAATTCGGATTAATCTGGACCGGTATGTGAAGGAGATCGATAGATTGACCCTGTCTCCGCTGTATGATCCCAACGTCCTTGCCATTCTGAAAAACCACAGCAGCTCCTATCAGAAAGGGGTCTATTTGACTGCTGAGGAACAGTTTAAAATGAATTTGTTTATCTCCTCAATGGCATTTGAGCGGTCAGAAATTGAAAGCATTCTCATCTTCACCGACGACGGCAGCCTGTTCAGCAATTCGGATACGAGCGTCATGAACTATTGGTCGCAGGATACGAATAACTGGATGGCAGACGACATCCTGGAGGACGGCGGGCTGACGATTAATCCCCCGCATACGGTCTCCTATTACACCTCTGGACCAAAAACGGTCGTATCCTTGTCACGCCTGATTCGTGAGCCCTATACCCATAGCAAAATTGGCTATATCAAGGTCGATCTCAAAACGGAAGGCTTTGAAAACATCTTTTCCTCGGTTCAATTCGGCAATAACAGCAAGCTGTACATTTATGATCAAAAAGGGACGATCCTGTATCCCCAGGCTTCGACATCGGAGCCTGACCTGAACGATCCAGGATTATTAAGCGCCTCCACCCGCTCCAAATATACAGGGCTGCAAATATGGGGCCAGATTCCACTCGCGGAGCTGCGAAAGGAAGCCAAGGAAATCACCAGCTACACCTTGATGATTTCCCTGATATCGCTCGCGGCGGCTCTGCTGCTGGCTGTCCTTTCCTCCGATCGTTTGGTCAAGCCTATCCGGCATTTGCAGAGTAAGATGGAGCTGGTCAAAAAAGGTTTTTTCAAAGAGCGGGCCATCGTGTCCACTCATGATGAGATCGGGCAATTGACCGAAGTGTTTAACCGGATGGTGGGAGAAATTGAGCGCCTCGTGCGCGAAGTGTATGAAACCAAATTGCGCGAACGGGATGCAGAAATATCGGCGCTGCAGAGCCAGATGAATCCCCATTTTCTGTACAACACCTTAGAATCGATCAATATGATGGCAGTCAGGCATCATCATCTGGCGCTCTCGGACGTCGTAACCAATCTGGGCAAATTGCTGAGATATACCGTTGATAAACGCCAAACCTTTGTATATTTTCGTGACGAGGTTCGATTTGCAGAAGCTTATATGCAAATTCAGGAGCTGCGCAGCGGTGATCGTTTGCGTGCGGAAATCTTCATCGATCCTTCACTGCAAACCGTGCTTGTGCTCAAGCTGATCCTGCAGCCGCTCGTAGAAAACGTTATTGAGCATGGCATGGGCAGCGAGCCGGTGACCATCAGGATCAGAGCGGTAACGGAAAACGACGACCTGATCGTATCCGTGGAGGATGATGGTTTGGGGATGGACGAAGCAGAGATGGAACAGGTGCTGCGGCGCATCGACTATGCCGGGGAAGCTCCGCACATCAAGCAGCAATTCGGGCACAAGAGCAGCGGTTACGCGCTTCGCAACGTCCATCAGCGAATCCGGCTTTTATATGGAAAGCCTTACGGGCTCGTCCTGCGTAAAAATGCACATAAAGGAATGACGGTGCTCATTCGATTACCGTTCCAATGGGAGGAATAACATGTATAGCATTATGCTTGTTGAGGATGAGGATCTGATCAGACAAGGCTTGAAGACGCTGATTGAGGACGTTATCGGTGGATTTAAGGTTACACAGGAGGCTAAGAATGGCCGGGAGGCTCTGGAAGCGATGAAACGCTGTCTTCCTGATTGCATTATTACCGATATTCGTATGCGGAATATGAATGGTCTTGAAATGATTGAGCAGGTGCGGCACAATTTTCCCGATATCGCGATTCTGGTAATTAGCGGCTATGGGGATTTTGAATACGTAAAAAAAGCACTCCGTTTCAAGGTCGATGATTATTTGTTGAAGCCGGTCGATAGAGTGGAATTGACGCAATATTTAACCAACCTCAAGGTACGACTGGATGAAAAGAGCAGCAGCGTAGGCCACAAACATTCGCTTGCACCTGACGCTCCCGTGGAGGAGAACGAGAAGAAAATTATCCGTGAGGTCCGGGAAATTATCCATGCCCATCTGGGGCAGGACATCTCTCTTCAATTCATTGCCAACAAAGTACATATGAATACTCAATATTTATCGTATTTATTCAAGCTGGAAACCGGACAAAACTTTGTCGATTATGTAATTCAATGCCGTATGGAACGGGCCAAGCAGCTGCTGCAGGATACGAATTTAAAGGTTTACGAAATCGCCAAGCTGTCGGGATATGACAATGCCAAATATTTTATGACCGTGTTCAAGCAGCTGACCGGTACTACCCCTTCGTATTTTCGGGAAAGCCACCCACGCTAGCCTACGCATAACACTCGAAATTTTGAACCATAACTCGAATCTTTTGGATTTTTCCGGGTACGGTTTTTCACTATTATAGAGGTGTAAGCGCTTATAAAAGTGATCCATAAAGGGGAATCGAACATGAAAAGAAGGTTGTCGATGGTTTTATTATCTGTATTCGCCCTAAGCTCCATCATCGGGTGTTCAGCAGGAGTGGACACAGCCAAGGAAACGACGGCTGCGCCGAAGCCGGGAGAAGTCAAAACGGCGGACAAGGATACGGCTAAACCCAAGGAAGAGATCCTGCTAAAGGTCGGAATGTGGGGAGAAAACGATTCACGCAAAAAAATACTGGAGGCGTACGTCCAGCAATTCACCGCCAAAAATCCGCATATCAAGGTAGAGTTCATGCTTGTTCCGTTTGCCGATTACCAGCAAAAGCTTTCCATTATGGTCGCCTCCAGAACGGCACCGGATCTCGTATGGATGTCGGATAAAATGATTCCGCAGTTTATCGAAGCCAAGCAGCTGGCAGATATCTCCGAGATTCAGAACGATAAGGTCTATGATTTTAACGATAACATCCCTTCGAGCTTTCAACGCTTGAAAAAAGACGGCAAGCTCTACGGTGTACCCTTTCTGAACCCGCCGAAGGTCATCTTCTATAACAAGACGCTGTTTAAGGAAAAAGGACTCAAAACCCCGTTGGAGCAGTACAAGGATGGCAAATGGACCTACGATGAATACATCCAGGCGGCCAAGGCGATCAGCGACCCTTCCAAGGGCATTTACGGAAACTTCCTGATCACAGCCAACGGCTGGAAGGCTTGGGAGGATGCATTCCTGGATACCTTCTGGGCTTACGGAGCTGACTTCATGAATGAGGAAAGCACCAAGTTTATGTTGAATAGTCCTGAGGGTGAAAAAGCCTTTCAGCTCATATCGGATATGATGTTCAAGGATCAAACTCATCCGAAGCCAGGGGATCAGATCACCTTCGAAGGCGGGAAAATCGGGATGTCCCGGCAAAATTACGCTTATGTGAATACAGCCAGAAATATTAAAAATTTCGAATGGGATATCGCTCCGATGCCCAAAGGTCCGAACACCGATGCACCGGCAGCAACAGGACTCGCCGCTTATTCCGTCATGCAGGAATCCAAGCATAAACCGGAGGCTCTCGAGCTGTTGAAGTTTATGACAAGTAAAGAGGCTATGACCGAGTTCGCCTTCATGTACGTGCCGAACCGCAGCTCCGTCCTGGCTTCAGATGCGCTGACCAAGGGCTTCGAATCCCCAACCAAGGAAGGCATTAAAGCGGCGCTGATCGATCCGATGAATGGAAAGCTCAGAGCGCAAAACGCTCATAAAAACTGGCAGCAAATCGATGTGAAGGTTCAGACGATCATTGACCTGCTGTATACCCGCAATATGACGCCGAAAGAAATGCTCAAAAAAATGGAGGAAGAAGTCACCCCGTTGATGAAATAAGCAGCACGTAATGTCAGCTTAATGACATCCCCCTTCGCCAAGCCCGCGCTTGGCGATATTTCTTGAACCTATTTTACCGAAGGAAGGAACCGTCTCCCTTGTTAAACAGTGCGAAATTCATGCAGCGCGAGAAATGGTACGGTTATCTGTTCATTTTACCGATGGTGATCGGTTATGCGCTATTTTTGTTAGGTCCTATCATTGCGGCATTTACGATGAGCTTTACCGATTGGTCGTTAATTAAGGAAGAGCAGTTCATTGGCCTGGGCAATTATATCAAGGCGTTTACCAAGGACCCTGTTTTCTGGAGCACCGTATGGAATTCGCTATACTTCACGCTTGTATTTGTACCGCTTAATATCGTGCTGACATTGGCCTTGGCCTTATTGCTCAAGGATAAGATTTTGGGTCTCGGCTTTTTTAGAACCGCTATTTTCACGCCAGTCGTCACCTCGATTATAGTATGGGCAACCGTCTGGAAATATATTTTCCAAACTGATAACGGACTCGTCAATTCCATATTGCGCATAGTAGGCGTGACGGGACCTGCTTGGCTCTATGATCTTTCCCTGGCGATGCCGACGGTTATTATCGTGACACTGCTCAAGGGGCTTGGGATCAACATGGTGATCTTTTTGGCGGCGCTGAACGATGTCCCCCACATGTACTATGAGGCAGCCAGGATTGACGGGGCCAGCAGGTGGGCAACCTTTCGCAACGTGACGCTTCCGCTGATCACGCCCTCCGTGTTCATGGTCGTCATGATTACGATGATCGGATCCTTGAAGGTATTCGGGCAAATTTACGTGCTGACCGGAGGCGGACCGGGAACAAGCACCTATGTGTTCGTCTATTATATTTATGAGCAGGCGTTCAAAATGTACGAATTTGGTTATGCCTCGGCGGTAGCGTTTATCCTGTTTTTCATTATTTTCGTATTGACGATCCTGCAATGGAGCTTGAGGAGAAGGTGGGTGCATCATGAGCAATAAAAAGTGGTCAAAAGCTGCAAAAGTCATTCCGAAATACACAGTGCTGCTGGTGATTACCAGCTTTATTCTGATTCCGTTTTATTGGATGGTCAGCACATCGCTGAAGGATTTCCAGCAAGCCTTATCGTTTCCACCGCAGTGGATACCGAGCCCTATCCATTGGAGCAATTACTTTGACCTGTTTGCCAAGCAGCCCTTTCATTTGTATGTATTCAACAGCTTGTATATCGCCGCTCTGGTCACAGTCGGAACCTGCCTGTTTGCCGCGCTGGCCGGTTATGCCTTTGCCAAGATCGCCTTCCCATGGAAAAATGCTACTTTTCTGATTCTTCTGAGCAGTATGATGATTCCTACAGAAATCACTACGATCCCCTTGTTTATATGGTTGTCCAAAATCGGATTGGTGGACACGCATTTTCCGCTTATTGTCCCTCCGATGCTTGGAGCTGGCGGGATGTTCGGTGTTTTCCTGTACCGTCAGTTTTTTATCACGATTCCGAATGATCTCGATGAAGCCGCCAAAATTGACGGCTGCACGCCATGGACCACTTTTCGCAAAATCATGCTGCCACTGGCCTCGCCTGCGATAGCTACCTTGTCGATTTTGACTTTTTTGCACAGCTGGAATGAGTTTTTTGAGCCATTGGTGTATTTGAACAGTAGTAAGCTGTTCACCATTCCGCTTGCGCTTTCTTTATTCACCTCGGATAGCGGAACCGAATGGCATCTGGTGATGGCTGCTTCGGTTGTGGCCACCCTCCCGCTGCTCACGGTATTTTTCTTTGCACAAAAAAAATTTATCGAGGGAGTAGCCATGACAGGCTTAAAGTAAGCATGCTGTTTACCATGCATAAAATCCAGTTATTTTGCCATAGTAAAGAAGTAGTTCTCTTGCCTATTACGATACCTGGAGGTTATGGATATGGCCAAACATACAGAAACGAGCTGGAAGCCGGACAAACCGATCAATCAGCTGTTCAATTCCGTCAATAAAGTAACGAGTGCTGTAGAGCAAGCGGCCTCGCATCCCAGTGAGCAGATGATTGAGCAAGCACATAATGCGTTGGAGCGGGCAGATAATGGACTGACAAACACACTTAAAATCGAAGATAATGAAGAGGCGCTTCAGCAGCTGCAGGAACAATTGGATGACAATCGTGAGCTCTTGCAGCAGGCGGAAGCTCAAGCTATCAAGAACGAACAGTAGGATTACTAACAAAGGGTCTGTCCATTTGGGACAGCCTTTTTCAGTTTGATGTTGCCGTTCTTTTCTCAGTGAAAAAGTAAAGCAAGGCAATAATCGGCATAAAGAATCCGATAAGAGAGGTAAAGCTCCAGCCCCCGTAGGCATAAGCCCAACCGCCCAATGACGAGCCTATAGCTCCGCCAATGAAAAAAACAGCCATGAATAGTCCATTAAGACGCCCTCTCGCCTCGCTCCCCAATGAATAAATCACACGTTGCCCAAGAACAATATTTCCTGATACGGCCATATCCAGTGTGATTGCTGAAATATAGAGCAGAATAAGAGCTGTAGTTGAATGGCTATTGAAAAGATGGATCAATAAAAAGGACAAGGCGGCAATGACCATAGCGAGCCCGGTTAACCATTTGCTCCACCCTTTATCCGCCAACCTCCCGGCAATCGGAGCTGCGATAGCGCCTCCTACACCAACTAAGGCAAACCACGCAATACCCGTTTGAGACATTCCGAAATCATCGGCCAATCGTAAAGGAACGACGGTCCAAAAGAGACTGAAGGCTCCAAACAAATAGGCTTGATAAAAGGCACGGCGGCGTAATGCAGGTGTTTGTTTGAATAAGGTGCCCAAGGAGATCATTAATTTACCGTAGGAAACCGATGGCGATGGTTTGCGTTTTGGAAGAACAAACGCTAGCAGAACAGCCAATAACGTGATCAAAGTTGCCGATAAAACAAACACAGCCTGCCAGCCCCATATGCTGGTTATAAAGCTTGCTGCCGGCCTGGCAAACATAATTCCAAGCAATAGACCGCTCATCACATTGCCAACTACACGGCCGCGCTTTTCTTCAGACGCTAAATAGGTCGCATACGGCACCAGAATTTGAGCAACAACAGATCCAATACCGATAAATAAAGACGCTGTCAGGAATACCATTGCATTGGGTGCGATTGCGGCTACCAGCAGTGCACCGACCGCTACCATTAGCGATACAACTGTAAGTCGGCGATTTTCAACAATATCGCTGAGTGGTACGAGAAACAGGAGTCCTACAACATACCCGATTTGAGTTAAGGTGACGATCAGCCCTGCCGCTGTGGAAGAAAGGCCCGTAGATACACGGATAGGACCTACTAGGGTCTGAGCATAATACAGATTGGCAACGATAAGTCCACACGCGGCCGCCAACAAAAACATCATCCAGCTTGATAGGTCGATATTTTCTTTCATTTGTTCCTCTTTCATGATAATCCTCCTCATAATTGTTTTCTGAGCGTGCGTCAGCACCATTAGTCATAGAACTACTACATTCACTTAATAAATACTGAACGTACAGTTTGCTAATTGATAATCAAATCATATACTGAACGTATCGTTTTGTAAATAGGTGTTTTTATTTTTCTTTTGAGATGAATCTTAGTATACTGAACGTATAGTTTATTTTAGGGACAATTTATTAAAGGGGAGATTAAGCTTGCAGGGCAAAAAAGGGCGGCCTCGAAATGTTGAAACGCAAAATGCTATTCTTTCCGCTTCTTATTCTTTATTGTTGGAAAATGGATTTGGTGGGGTCACGGTTGAAAAAATCGCTGATCGCGCGAAGGTGAGCAAAGCTACGATTTATAAATGGTGGCCTAACAAGGCAGCCGTAGTTATGGATGGTTTTATGTCTACGGCCACAGCAAGATTGCCGGTGCCTGACACCGGATTAGTATTCGATGATATACTCAACCATGCCACAAATTTATTGAAGTTCTTAACTAGTCGGGAAGGTATCATCATTACGGAGCTATTAGGCGAAGGACAATTTGATCCGGCATTGGCGGAGGCCTATCGGACCCGATATTTCCATCCTCGCCGGATGGAGGCCAGGAAGCTGCTTGAACAGGGTATAGAGCGCGGGGAGTTGAAAAATAATCTCGATATTGAATTAAGCACGGATCTCATATATGGGCCGATTTTTTATCGTCTGCTGGTAACAGGTGATCAACTGGATGAGTCCTTTGTGCAGCAATTGGTCAAAACCGCATTTGCTGGCATCCGCTCGTCATGAACCGAGCCCACCGGGACTGCATAACTAGATGAAAGTATATACAAAATAGGACGGCATTTCATTCTCGAGTTTTCAAATGAAATGCCGTCTTTTTGCTTACCGTTTACAGTGAGTGAGTCTTCTAATGCCATAGGTCAAGATCTGTTTCTCAAAAATGGGAAACTGTCTCGTTTTAGGTTTTAGGAACTTTTTCAGTACCCCCTCGTAAGATGCAGGTGTTTCTGCTTGATATTAGATAAAAACCGGCCTATATTTAAACATGTAGTTAAATAACCAAATGGTTAAATATTGATTTGAAATCTTTAATAATGTTTTCACCTGGGATCGAATGGAAAGCTATCGTTTGCATGGGAGCACGACCAAAACTAAATCGAAGGTAGGGTATTTAATTATGGCAACCGTATTGTATATCACAGCAAATCCGAACGATCAAGAAGTATCTTATAGCTTAGCTGTAGGAAAAGAATTTATACAGGCTTACCGCTCAGCCAATCCGCATGATGAAGTTATACATCTTGATCTATATAAAAATAATATTCCGCAGCTTGATGCCGATATTTTTAGCGGTTGGGGCAAACTGGGAGCAGGCGCTGCTTTTGAACAATTGACCGATGCAGAGAAAACGAAATTAAGTCGTCTTGGTGAACTGGTTGATCAATTTGTTGCTGCCAATAAATATGTATTTGTAAATCCGATATGGAATTATTCATTTCCGCCCGTTATGAAAGCATACATCGACTCCGTCTGCGTTGCAGGCAAAACTTTTAAATATACGGATAAAGGTCCGGTTGGCTTGCTAAGTGATAAAAAGGCGGTTCACATTCAAGCAAGCGGAAGCGCATTGTCTTCAGGCTCAGCTTTAGCAGACTTTGAAATGGGTCACCGCCACCTGGACGCCATTATGAAGTTCTTTGGAGTTCCTAGTTTTGAAGGCATCTTTGTTGAAGGTATGGCTAAAGCCCCTGACCAAGCGCCAGCAATTAAAGAAAAGGCAGTTCAAAGAGCGCGCGCAGTCGCCCGGAGCTTCTAACAATCCTGCGTACACGAGCCGAGCTGGATTCAGGCCAACCCTGAGCCTTTCGGCTCTTTTTTGTGCGTTCTCCGGCTGTCTGCCTGGTCAAAATTTGCAGGTGTCTCTGCTTGACAATAAATAAGAATCGGCATAAACTTAAACACATGGTTAAATATAACAATGAAATCCTGGATGATGTTTTCCACGTGCTTTCTGATCCGACGAGAAGAGAAATTATAAAACGACTAGCCGTTGGAGAGATGACGGTTATGAATTTGGCTAAGCCTTTTGAAATGTCATTACCAGCTATCTCTAAACATCTGAGGGTTTTGGAAAAGGCTGGTATCGTTTCGATTCGAAGGGAAGGAACTTATCGATATTATTATTTAAATCCGCAGACAGTGGACAGTGCCCACGAGTGGCTAATGGACTTGAGGAAGTTCTGGACTTCGCAATTGGTTAACCTTGAACATTTTTTGGACAATCAATCCAATGAAGACTAACGGAGGCTCCATCAATGATAACAATGCTGAATGGGAAATATTCGCTTGCACTTCATCACGTTTACAACGCGAGCAAGGAACGAGTATTTCTAGCTTGGACGAAGAAAGAACAGTTACAGCAATGGTGGGGGCTGGCAGGCTTTACGACGACTGTTGAACAAATGGATGTTACAATAGGTGGGAAATACCTATTCCATATGCAAGCTCCCAACGGTAAGGTTTATACTTTAGAAGGCTCGTATGTTGACATTGTTCCGAATGAAAAGCTATCGTTTACCTGGAAGTGGTTGAATGATGGAGTCGATTCAGAGGAAACGCTTGTTACGATTGATTTTGTCGAAAAGGACAATAAAACGGAGCTTGTTATTACGCATTCCGATTTCTCCACGATGCAAATAGCGAAAAAACACAATAACAACTGGACCCATTCTTTAGAAGGCGGCTTGTCTAACTACTTTAATTAAGAAGGTAATTTCATTGGAGGGCACAAGCCCTCCTTTTACTTTTCCACTTCCAATTTCATCAAACCGGACGTGAGATTTTCTCTCATCCGGTTTTTCGCTGTTCTTCTTTCTTCCGCGTTACGGTACTTTCCTTGAGAATATCCTCGCTAGTTATCATCACTATGCTAATATCAGTCAAACTTCCAGCAGCTTAAGCTCAGGTTTCCATATTGGTAACTGCGGTGGACCAGCGAAGCGGACCGATTAGCATCTCCGGTGCCCATCGCCAGCAGCAATGGAATAAAATGCTCAGGAGTAGGCACCGCTTCCTTGGCGTGAGGAGCCAACTGCTCATACCGAAACAACGAATCCAGGTCCCATGCCTTCAGCTTCTCTTCCAGCCACCCGTCAAATTGTGCTGCCCAATCGGTCGTCCGTGATGCTCCCCAATCCAGTCTCCGCAAATTATGAACCGTGCCGCCGCTGCCGATGACCAGTATATCCTTTTCCCGGAGTGAAGCTAGTGCTTTGCCGATCCGATACTGCTCCGCGTTCGACAAATGCCGATTTACGGATAATGCGATTACCGGGATATTTGCCGCTGGATACATCAAATGCAGAAGAACCCAGGCGCCATGATCCAATCCGCGCACGCTGTCGAGGCTCGCAGGGATTTGCTCCTGTTGAAACAAGACTTGAATCTCCTTAGCAAGCTCAGGTTCGCCAGAAGCCGGATATTGGACTTGATACAGCTCAGGCTGAAATCCGGAAAAATCATAGATCGTTTCGTATGGTGCTGAAGAAGCCGACACCTGTTGCTGTCTGCTTTCCCAATGCGCGGAAAAAAGCACGATCGCTTTGGGCTTAGGATAATCTGCAGCAAAATTGTTGAGGAGTGCTGTGTAGTCGTTATGTTCGAGTGCTAGCGATGGTGCACCATGAGCAATAAAAAAAGAAGGTATCATTGTAAGGCTCCTTTACCGGATATTTGAGCTGCTGCATCCTGCCTGATCCAGCGTGTAAAGTCTTGTTGGTTCTCCAGAGACACACCGTGTGCTGAAGGATACGTTATATACGTAACATAATGAGATAGCTGCCGGAAAAACTCATGATTATTATCACCCAGCTGCTTCGGAAAAATCGGGTCATGCTCGCCATGGGATATGAAAACGGACAAATTAGTTATCGATTGAATCTGATATTCATCCTTGACGAAGGTCGGGATGTATCCATTTAAAGCTACGATCCCTTTTATTCGTTCGCCCATGGTCAAAGCCAAACACATGGAAAGCACAGCACCCTGGCTGAAACCAAGCAAATAGCGGCGGGCAGGATCAATCGCATATTGGGTAGTTGCCATTTCAATAAACTGCTCCAATTGCTGCATCGATTGGTCAAAGTGTTCACGTATGGGATTGCCGATGCTTTTGATATGGAAGTACGCAAAGCCGCTGCCTTGAGGAAGATGTCCCCGAATGCCAATCACAATAAAATCATTGCTTAAATTGCTTAGTAAACCAAGCATATCGTGCTCATTCGAACCGAGTCCATGGAGAGCAAAAATAACCGGATATTTCGTTTCAGGATTGTACTCATCAGGCAATTTGACATCGTAGATATAATCGATAGACATAGGATCATTCCTCTAACTGGTTTATTTTCATGTCATTGAAGATGCTGTTATTGGTTTTTTGTTTTGAACAGCAGCCGATCCAGTCCCACCCCGCGCTCATCTGCAATAGCCAAATAACCGGCCATAACCAGCAGCGCCAGATCCAGCTCATACCCAGCCATCTGACCGTTCCCCAGCAGCCCTACCGGAAGCTTCACCGTTACGATCGCCCCGACAAGCATAACCATAAAGCCGATTGCGAAATAGCGGGTTGCGAATCCGATGATCAAGGCAATTCCACCAATGAGCTCCAGGTAGGCAACCACATAAGCAACAAATTCAGGAAGACCGATACTGCCAAACCACCCTGCCGTATTGCCAAGCCCCATCTGGAATTTGGAGATACCGTGTGCCATAAACAAAATACCTAATAAGACTCTCATGATCGTTACCATTGTTGTTGTCTTCAAGTGAATAACACTCCTTTGGGATTTATATTCAAGTTATCGGATATAAAAAGCTGCTTCATAGCTATGAAACAGTCGATATAAGTAGTTTACTGTATATATTTTATTCATATTACAAAACCTTTATCTACCAAGATTGAAATTCCATCTCTAATCCTCCTTGTTAGTATTCTAATACGATACTTATATCTGTAACAACAAAATAAATCTATCATTACATCATTGGATTGTCAATAAAAATTTGCTATTATGAATAATATATATGTATTACAAAACCAAAGGAGTATACGACTATGGATATCGGATCTACGATTCGGGCGATACGCAAGCGAAAGAAACTAACCATTCCACAGCTGTGCGAAGGAACCGGACTTTCCAAAGGCTTTATCAGCAATGTAGAAAATAATAAAACGTCCCCTTCCATTGCTACTCTAGAAAGCATTGCCTCCTTTCTCAAGGTTCCCCTTCCTTATCTGCTGCTGCAAAAAGAACAGCGGATGCAGGTCGTGCGGCAGGCAGAACGACAGCACACCACGACCGGCATAGAAAAATTAAAGGTCGAGCATCTCTCTACACAAGGGAATCTGCGCATGCGGATCGTCGAATTTCCTCCAGGCGCATCGACAGGGGATCATCCACATGCTCATGAAGGAGAGGAATGTCATTTTGTCTTGAACGGAACCGTCGTAGCTGAACAAGGAGAGGACAGCGCCGTGCTGGAGCAGGGGGATTCCTTTAGCTGGAATGCGAGTGTCCCTCATAAAGTAACCAACACCCGGGACCAACCCGCGTTAGTGCTGATTGCTGTTTACAGGGAACTGGATTCTTGAACCATAGAAATCGACCTCTATCGTCTTGTATGCTAAAATTTAATAGCAGCTTATTCCAAATTCGAGGGAGACAATGACCATGATGCCGACTGAGAAGGATTTAGCTTTTCTTTTTGAGAGAGATGAATCTCAACTCCAACACTTTCTGCACAATCATAAGAACGTTTTCGAGCGTTATGGGATGACGGAGACAGATTTCAAGGAGCTTGCGTCCGAACCGTTAGACCAGCAGGTGATTCAGGCTTTTGCACTTGTATTCGCGAAAGCGATTGATTGGCGGGAATATGATGACGAAATTGTTCGCTTGCTTGGGGAATCGATCCCGGAGGAGGTAGAAGTCGAAAATACGGATGATGGATTGCAGGTGACCTACGATGGGCAGGTTTATCCCATTAAGCTGAGCTTCTCTCCTCAGGACCGGTATATAACCATTAGAGGCTTCGCCGCTATTCTTAAAGACAAATATGAGCCACGTCTTATTACGGAATCTTATATGTCTGACACGCATGAAATCCTGGTGCTTCCGAACGAAGTCTGGCAGCGGATGCAGCAGCAATATCCAGCTCAATTAGAGTCCATGTTTATGATTATCCACGATACATTGGATTTTCCTTAATACAATTACACTATTATTCCCGTTAGATCGCGCTTTCTTCAGCCGCGCAGACTTAACTAAAGCTTTTATAATAATATATCGTTGCGTGTAATTCCCCAGTGGCAGACCTCGCATATTCCGGAATCCGTCCAGCTTGAATATAACCTATGGAAGCATACAGGAGATTGGACGGATCTCCTTCTCTTGTATCGAGAACCAATATCGACCTGCCTTCCTGCCTGGCCCTTTCTTCGGCCTTGTTCATGAGCGAACGACCAATACCATGACGTCGATACTCGGGGTGAGTCATCAATTTGGCAATTTCCGCTCTATGGTCGCCATTCTGCTTCGTGCATAAATGCAGCTGGACACTTCCGACTACCCGCTTGTTAGTTACAGCGATAAATAGGATCACCTCAGGACTTAATACACGTTCCCAATAGCGAGTCGCCTCAGAAAGCTCCAATGGAGGCAAAAAACCAATCGATGCTCCCTCTTCTACTACCCGGATCAGCAGCTCCGAAAGCTCACTTTTATGCTCTTCTATCGAAAGCACTTGTTCGATTCGCACTTCATTAGCCAATACAATCACCTCTAATTAGCAGAATATTATCTTACTTATTTTAACATAATAAGCAGCAATCTATAAGAAACCTCGTCCTCTTGTACATGCTACAATATGATTAGACAGCTTCTACAGCTATCAGACTGATCCTAACCGACAGGATAGTGAGCATAAGGAGGCAAATAGCATGAGAAAGGTTATCGTGTTCAATAGTATCTCTATCGATGGCCATTTTGCGGGTCCAAACGGTGAAGTGAATTGGTTCATTCATGACCCTGCAGTCGATAAAGCCGCTCATGAGATGATGAACCCGGATACAATCCTCTTTGGCAGGGTCACTTATCAAATGTTTGAAAATTATTGGCCTCATGTAGCGAGGGACCCTCATGCATCTGAGGGAGCTCAGATCATGGCGAATGAATTAAATCAAATGACCAAAGTGGTTTTTTCAAAAACTTTGAGAGAGGTTACCTGGGAGAATTCGAGGCTGTTCCACGGTCATTTGACCGCGGAAGTAAGGAAGTTAAAGCAAGAAAAAGGCGCTGATATGACTATATTTGGCAGTGGCACGATTGTACAGCAGCTTGCCAATGAAGGATTGATTGATGAGCTCTTGATCGTGGCAACGCCGGTTGTTATAGGAACGGGAAAACCGCTATTTAAAGATGTCAAAGAAATGAAGCTCGAATTACTAGAATCCAGGCATTTTGATTCCGGAATCGTATTGCTTCACTATAGAATTGCTACAAAGGGTCCTTGAACAATTAAATCTACAAAAACGAAAAAGGAGCTTTGCCACTCAAGTCGGGGCAGGTTCCTTTTTTGCGTTGTACGTAATCGTTGTAAATCTGAATTTTATTAAATTATTTTTTGAAAAGCATATTGACTTATCGAAAATAAAACATACAATGAATACTTATAGTAATACTATAAGCTAACTTGGTTTTATTCGTCGGTAGGTAACATTCGTAAGGCGCCAAAATGTTGTCTCGTTTATGTACAAAGGGGGAATCTGGATTCACTATTAAAGCGTGACGTTCTACTTAATAGAAAGTTCTGTTTTTATTAATTGAATCCTTGGAGGTAGTTCTTGTATGAATCAGAAAACATTAATTATTACTTTAGGTGCGTTGGCGGTTGCTATCAATGTGATCGCAGGCACTGTTATTGGCAGCCTGAAAATTCCGTTCCTTTTTCTCGATACCGTCGGTACGATCTTTATTGCAGCTATCTTTGGCCCCTTCTGGGGAGCACTTGTAGGTATTCTTACTAACTTGGTGCTGGGTGTTACCAAGTCTTATACATCGATTCCTTTTGCCCTCGTTAATGCATTTGTCGGGCTTATAGTCGGCTTCATCGCCGTCAAACGCGGATTTAATTTCTTTAATTCCATTATCTCGGGTATTATTCTTGGCATCGTATGCCCGGTTGTAGGAACAGTGATTGCGGTAGGCCTATTCGGCGGATTGACGGGCGGAATTCAGGATATTGCCGTGTTGTGGCTTAAAAACGCAGGCTCCAGCGTGTTCGCCTCTGCCTTTTTGCCGAGATTATTCGATAACCTGATTGATAAGATTCTATCCGCTGTCCTGATTTATTACGTTATCAAAAGCATTCCCCAATCATTGTTGAAACGCCCGGATTTCAAATCAAGAAACAAAGGTGTCTCTCATGAAGCGAAATAAGAAAATTATCGTAACTTCTCACTGCGTGCTGAATCAAAACGCCGTCGTTGCCGAGTTGGCGCGGAGCAATGGGGTCATGACAAGTGTCATTGAATGGTCCCATGAACAAGGCTATGGAATTATTCAGCTTCCATGCCCCGAGTTCACTTTTCTCGGACCTGAGCGTCCACCGATGACAGTCGAGCAGTATGACACCCCTGAATTTCATGCGCATAACCGTAAAATACTGGCTCCCGTCATTGAACAATTACAGGTTTATCAAAACCATGGCTATACAATCGTAGGGGGGCTGGGCATTGCAGGAAGCCCTTCCTGCGATCCGGGTAAAGGCGTATTTATGCAGGACCTGCTCGATATGGCTAACGAAGCAGATGTCCATATTGATTTCTTTTGGCAAATTCCTAACACGGTAGAAGGACACTTTGATCCTACAGATGACAAAAGCATTTTCGGTCCTATCGCAGCCGATCGGAAAACATCTGCCACTTCGCGGCAAGCAAATGATCTGAACAACTAGAAAAGGCGGTGTGGAAACGATGATTTCTATTCGCGATGTTTCCTTCTCCTACTATGGGAGTGAAACCGATCGATGGGCTTTGCGGAATATCCATCTGGACATCGCACCCGATGAATTCGTTGCTTTTTTGGGTCCTAATGGTTCAGGAAAATCGTCTTTATCCAAGCTTCTTAACGGCATCGAATGGCCAACGGAAGGTACCATCACCGTGGATGGACGATCTACGATGGACGCTTCGCAGCTTCCTGCGATTCGTAGAGCGGTACAGATTGTATTTCAAAACCCTGAAAACCAACAGGTGGGAATAACCGTTGGGGAGGATATCGCCTTCGGATTATCCAACATAGGATGGCCGCAGCACGATATTCAGAACCGAATTCAATGGGCGTTGGAGCTGGTTCAACTAAACGCGGGGGAGGATCGATTGGTCAGCCAATTATCGGGTGGGGAAAAGCA
This sequence comes from Paenibacillus periandrae, assembly GCF_022458865.1. Lineage (GTDB taxonomy): Bacteria > Bacillota > Bacilli > Paenibacillales > NBRC-103111 > Paenibacillus_S > Paenibacillus_S periandrae. The sequence continues at coordinate 283,068 of NZ_JAJNMU010000005.1, forward strand.
AAAATTGGCGCTGGCTTCCGTGCTTGCGCTGTCCCCGCGGTATCTGATTTTGGATGAGTCTACGTCCATGCTCGATCCTATTGCAAGAAGACAGTTTGTCGATACGCTGCATACAGCGCGTAAGGCACATCCTTTTGCCATCATTTATATCACCCATCACCTGGAGGAGGTTCTGGATGCGGATCGCCTCGTCTTGTTTCAGCAAGGTTGGGTCCGTCAAATTGGCAAGCCTGATGATATTTTGACCGATGAAGATCTTTTGACTTCTTGCGGTTTAGAGCTTCCATTCGAAAGAAGTCTTGCTCTATCGCTTCGCAAAGCGGGCGTCCCTGTATCGGTTTCTTCAAGCATTGAGGAATTGAGGAAATGGTTATGAATATTGAACTGTCGGAGGTCTCATTTACTTACGAGAAGCGCAGCAGGAAAACAAAAGTTACGGACATTTCCTGCATATTACAACAGGTGAACATTGATATTCAAAGCGGCGAAATGCTGGCGGTCGCTGGCAAATCGGGATCAGGCAAATCGACCTTCATGCAATTGATCAAAGGGTTTTTAAAACCGTCCTTCGGAGATGTGCTGTTGGACCAAACCAACCCATTTACCTCAAAGCGCCCCGAGCTCTTTGACCGGATCGGATTCATTTTCCAGTACCCGGAGCATCAGCTCTTTTCGATAACGGTCGCGGAGGATATAGCCTTCGGTCTGCGTCACAGCGGGCATACGCCTGAGGAAAGGCAAGCGAAAGTAAGGCGTGCGATGGAAGCGGTCGGGCTGGATTATGATGCTTTCGCAGAGCGAAGCCCCTTTGAGCTAAGCGGTGGAGAGAAACGACGAGTCGCGATTGCCGGTGTCGTGGTCCTTGAGCCGGAGTTGATCATTCTGGATGAGCCTACAGCAGGGCTGGATTATCCATCCAGAACCTCTTTGTTTGACATGCTGCACCGTCTCAATAAAGAGCTGGGCACAACAATTATATGGGTAAGCCATCAGCTTGAGGAAATGCTTGGGCACGCTTCTAGGCTGTTGATTATCAAGGACGGTACAATTGTTGCGGACGGTTTGCCGCAAGCGCTGCTTTCAGACCAGACGCTGCTTGCGTCACTGGGCTGGGAGAAACCTCCTGCCTTGGTGCTGCGTGAATTAGTACTGGAAGCCTGCGGTATTGAACTCAATCATCCGTACAACATCAGTGAAGTCACTACAATACTGATTAGTCTGTTTAAGAAGCAGCAGCGCTCATTGGAGGAGGATCGTCTATGTCTTCCGTAGCCAGCTTTCTCATTTATCAAAAGAAGGATTCCTGGTTGGAGCGCTGGGATCCGAGAATGAAAATAATCGCCGCATTGTTGTTTGGAGTCGGCCTTTTATTGTCAAGCAATTTGGAGCTGAAAAGCATTCAAATTGTTCTGCTGATCGTCTTGTGGGCTGTCGCCAAGCTGTCTTGGCGGATGTTGGCTTTCACGATCCTATCACTCCTGTTATTTTTTGCTACTACGATGATTTATCAATCGATACTGCTCACAGTACCAGGCGAAACGCTGATTCAATGGGGCTATATTGAGTTTTCTTACAACGGGGCGATCAAAGGCATTATGATGTGCGAGCAAATATTCGGAATCGTCATCGTATTGTCTCTCGTTGTGAGAACGACATCACCTATTATTTTGGCGGAAGGCATGGAACTACTGCTGAATGTGTTTAAAAGGTGGAAGGTACCCGTTCATGAAGCTGTCATGATGTTTTCCATCGCTTTGAGATTCCTTCCGCTGCTGCTGGAGGAATTTGATAAAATCCAAAAGGCGCAGACAGCGCGCGGAGGCGGTTTTCACCGTAAAGGCGTGTTATCCCGATTTCGCGGAGTGCTCCCGATGCTGGTACCTCTGTTCGTTCTCGCGATTCTTCGCGCCAAGGATCTGGCAACAGCGATGGAATCCCGTTGTTACCTTGGTGATCAGGGGCGAACGCCGATTCGATTATACCGATTCGAGCTTAGGGATTATCTCGTTTTGACAGCCTCCGTTGTGCTGCTCACACTTACTATTTTTAAATAATTCAATGTCTGTGGTCACAAGAAAGAGGTATACTGCCTGTGCAGTGCACCTCTTTCTTGTCGTAGACAACTTGTTTATCGCATTCGTTAGCCTTCATCAATCAATGATTTTCGTTTTCTTGGCATTCTCCATCGATTTCTTGATAATACCACTGAGCGGACGCTTCAGAACCAGAGCCACGAACAGGCTGAGACCAATAATAACGATCAGACAAACGATATCCTTGAGCGCCGTTGTCCATAGAATCCCGCCAACCCCTTCTCGCAGCAGGCTGATTGCATAAGTAAAGGGCATGAATGGATTCAGAGCCTGGAAAAAAGGCGTCGTCATACTGATCGGAAACGTGCCGCCCGAGCTGGAGAATTGGAATACCATGAAGATGATCGCGATGCCTTTCCCTACATTGCCAAAGACGGACAAGAGTGTAAAGGTTATCGTAACGAATACGGTACTGACCAGCATAGCGAACAGAACGAACCAAATTTTATCTGCTACATAGGCGTGTAGAATAAAGAAATCACCGAGCGTGATGCATAACGCCTGGAACAGCCCGATCGTCACGAAGGTTGCCAATCGGCCCAAATATAGTTGATAGGGCTTATAGCGCCCTTCCGGATTGTCGGCTTCCGACTTTAATAACGAAATCAACAAAGTCGCGCCCACCCATAAGGATAATACACAATAAAAGGGTGACATCGCCGATCCATAGTTCGGTATCGGGTATTTCCGATTCTCATTGATCTGTACGGGACTGGCCAGGAACTCACTTTCCTTCTTAATGTCCCCACGCAGCAGCTTGGCCAGATCAGCGAAGTGATTGTTCGCCTCGACCTCTCTGAGCTTGTCCGCTGCCTGACTGATTGCACGCTCAAGCTGAGGCAGATCCTCACGAACCAAGCCCGCAACCTTATGGACGCCGGACTCCACCTCGGGCAGCTTGTTACGCACAAAATCGGCCAGCTTGACGAGCTCCTCCTCCGTCTGAGGCAGATCGTTATTGATGAAAGCTGCTGCCTTGTCCAGCTTCTCTCCGATTTCAGGGAGCTTATCCTGAACAAAAGGTGCGGCGATATTAATCGCCTTCTCGAACGCTTCTGCCTTGCTCTGCAGCGCTTGTGCCATTTCATGGACCTTCGCGCGGATCTGAGGCAGCTGATCCTGGATCTTATTGAGCTCTGCTTGCCCAAATTCAAGTCCACTCTTCACGTCCTCAAGAATCACTTTAATATCGGGGAGCCTGCCTTTGGCCGTCTGAAGAATATCAGCGGCCGTACCGTTAGCGGTTTTCAGTATTTCGATCCCCTTGGTCAGGATGGGAGCAATCTCGCTATCGTACTTGGAGAGAATGATCCCTAATGTGGCACTCGTATTCCGGGATAGCTCGTTCAAGCGTTTAACCGCATCCTTCAGGGGCGTTTTCCCATTCTCCAGATCGGTTGCAATCGCACCCAAAATTGCGATTTGCAGATTCATATTTTTCTCAATGGTTTGCAGCCGCGCTATTTGATCATTCAATGGCTGACCCGGAATATAGCTGTTGATTCGGCTAAGCAGCGACGAGGTATGTCCCAGCAATCGTGCAACTGTAGTGAGCCTGTCCTTCACAGCTGTTACCTCTGCTGCAGTAGGCAGCAAAGCCGGATTAATATTCAACAATCTCTCTGTGAGCAGCGTAGTTGCATCCGCCGCTTGCTGCGCCATCGTTAAATTTTGCTTAACCAGCGGAGCAATCAGCTTGAACGTCTCCTCGTTTGCTGTCAGGAACTTGTTCAATTCATTGGCGATTGCGGTGCCTTCATCTGCGATTTCAGCAACTCGCGGCAATGCATTCTGGGCAGCCGTCACGATCTCGATAGCCTTGCCCGCTTTGTCTGAGGCAAGAGCAATCGTATTGGCTACCTTGTCAAAGTTATCATCCAGCTCCTGAATTCGGGCGACGACCTGTTTGATCTCAGGTAGTTTATTCTGAATGACGACGATTTCCGAGAGCGCCTCATTGATTTTCGGCCAATTTTGCTGGATTTTCAGAACATATTGAGCGGCTTGATTGATCTCGGGAATTTTTTGCTCCACTTCAAGTATGATCTGCGCCTTGTCATGAATTTCAGGCAGCTTCTGTTCCAGTTCCAATACCTTTTGTCCCGCGGCCTGAATCTCGGGTAGCTTGCCTTCCAGTTCAAAGATGCCGGTCTCGATCTTACGAATTGTGGGCAGCTGCTCCTCGATCTGAATGCCGATCTCTGTAAGCTTCGTAAGTAAAGCTTCACTGACGGCTTCCGTGAAATTCTCGTTAATCTGCTTGGTAATCGCCGAAACACCTGATGAAGTGATCTTGGGTGCGACTGCATTCACTTTTTCGTTAACACTGTAGATCACTTCGGGCCGCTCCAGATTGCCGTTGACAATCCCGGTGATTTTGCTGGAAAAGTCGGACGGTATCAAGATGCTGGCATAATAGGTGCCACGGTCCAGACCTTTCTCCGCCTCTTCCTTGGTAACGAAGGTCCATCCAAGCTTCTTGTTATTGTGTAAGCTGTCCAGCAGCTCCTTACCGATATTAATGCTCTTGCCGGCAACAGTCGTTCCCAGGTCCTCGCTCGTGACCGCTACTTTGAGTCCTTCCGTATTGGCATACGGATCCCAAACCGATTTAATATTTACCCAATCATATAAACATGGAAGCAAAATAATGGCTATGATCAGAAAAATCCCGGTAGGCACCTTGAAAATATGTAACCAATCTGTTTTGTATATTTGCCATATGGAACGCATGTATGGACCACCTGTACTGTTGGAATGAAATAACGCGCGAATCGATCTCGACACTTAAGTGACATCTTATCATGAAAGGAAATGATTGAGAAGAAACCTTATGAGTTATAGATTGGCTTTATTCGTCGTAAAATACCCGCTATAGCATGAAATAAAACAACCATAAGAGCTTCCAGAACTTGACCCCACCTGTAGCCGTAATAAATAAGACTGCACAAAAAGCCCAGAGCTATGAGCTCAAGGCTTTTAATGAACGATCCTGATGGGTAAAGAGTGATAGCTTTATTCAGATACGCTGCTTGCCAATTCATTTTTCAAACGGTCCTTCTGTCTTAGATGGTGACGGTAGTGCATCTCGACGAGCCTAAACCATTCCTTGGCATTTAACATACCAAAACGTGGATGAGCGACGGTGTGCTGCAAGGCTTCCTGCTCAAGCATCGGTCCAACCTCGTTCATTCGGCGCAAGACCGCTTGCAGCCCATGAACAAGCTGCTCTTTACTCTCGGGCTGTCCGGGTGTATATTGCGGTGAAGCGGGAACCTGTATACGGATAGGCGGCAAGCTTCCTTGGTTAAAAACCGTTGCTCCTGCTTCTGTTTTTCCTTCTGTAGAAATAACCGCAGCTTCGTTTCCCGTCAGGCAATCATCCGCATTGCGAAGCTGCATATACAGAGCAGAATTAATCAGGTGCACATACATTTGTCCCAGCGACCATTCGCTCTCACTCGGTTGTCGCCTTAGCTGCTCCATAGTAAAGTCGTTTAATTCCTGAATATAATGTTCGGTGATTTCTGCAAAATGCTGTAAGATTTCGGTTGTATGCATAGCTTGAACAGCTCCTTCTTCTTGATCTGCTCTTACTATACAACAACGCTACTGACACCATAATGTCAGTAGCGTTTCAGCATCCTCGCAGCTTCTTCACGGACCCGATTTCGCAGCGATTCCGGCTCAAGCACCACGACATCTGCCCCCCAGCCCAGCACCCAATGCAGCAGCTCCTCCGGCTGACGAACGTGAAAGGTCACCAATAAACCATCCTCATGATCCTCCATTTGTGTCATGAAAAAGCTGCCCGCCCCCTTAACTTTATCCGCAATATCCGGGTGTACTTGAACACGCACAAGGACGTGCCTGTCATCTGCAGGCTTGTGGTCCTGCAAATTAAAGTTAGCAGGAAATGTGAATGAATCCTCCAATATGATCAAATCACTCATTCGGGATAAGCGAAAATGACGAAGCTCCAGACGCAGATCACAGTAGGCTACCAATATCCATGAGCCTTGAGCAAACACAAGTCCATACGGGGCAACATCACGAACACTATGACGATTCCCATCGGCTCCAGATATGTTCTTCGTATAATGGAATCTGACCTTGCACTTATCCAGTATGGCTCGGCGCAAAGCTTCCAAGCATTCTTTTTCTCGCCCACTATTATAGGTTTCACCCGTGGTGAGCAATCTGATCGTCGTTCGAACCCGTGATGTCTCCTGTCTTACACTTTCCGGTAAAATCGCTTCGATTTTGTCCCGAGCGCTTTGTGCTTTTGCACTGTAGTCCGAATCAAATTTATGCTCGACAAAGTCCGTACCCATCATTAGCGCCACGGCTTCTCCTGCGGTAAAGCTCACCGGAGGCAAGAAATATCCTTCCATCAAGGAATATCCTAACCCTGGAGCGCCGACAATCGGAACGCCTGCTTCACTCAGAGCTTGAATATCTCGATATATGGTCCTCGTACTCGTTTCAAACTTGGCCGCCAGATCCTCCGCCCTTAAAACGTCTTTGCGCTGCAGTTCAAGTACGATGGCTAACAGACGGTCTGTTTTGTTCATACCTGGTATCCCCTCCGGCAAATGGAATCCTATTATTGCCTTTGTAAAGCTTATCATAAAAATGGATATACAGAAAAATGACTTCTTCACATGAAAGCGCAAATCAGGCGATTTTGCCGCGGCTGTCAAAGTCTCGTGTAGACAAAACAAGTAAAAGCACACCTGATCAGGGTGCGCTTTTACTGTAAATTACTATATTAACTATTATTTTTGCCATTACCTGAAGTAAAGCTTTATCTCAGTAGAAATCATGCTAAGAAATTGCCGTATTTCTTTTCTATCCGACTTGATGGATTGCATCCATCACAAGCAAATTTAATTGTTCTCGAACCTTAACGGATGCTCCGATAATGATAAGTGCAGGGTTCTTGATCTTCATTGCCGCTGCTTGTTTATGAATAAGCCCAAGTGTCCCCGTAACTGTTCTCTGCTGATCCGTCGATCCGTTCTCGACGATTGCTGTGGGCGTATCCGCATCCTTTCCATGCATCAATAATTCTGTGCGAATCCGCTCCAAATGGGTTATACCCATATAGATAACTAACATATCGACGCTATGTGCGAGCAAATCCCAACGAATTCGCGTTTCCGGGCTTGAGCAGCGACTGCCGGTGACAAAGGCTACAGAAGCACTCATTCCCCGATGGGTTAAGGGAATATCGGCTGCCGATGCCGCCCCCAATGCCGATGTAATACCCGGCACCACTTCATAAGGTATGCCACGCTCAGCCAAGGCTAGCGCTTCCTCCCCGCCCCGTCCGAAGATGAAGGGGTCCCCTCCCTTCAGGCGAACGACGTTTTTCCCCTGCATGGCATATTCAACAAGCTTGCGATGAATTTGCTCTTGAGACATCGTATGCGCCCCTGGCGATTTGCCACAGTAAACGAGTTGTCCGTCCGGCTTGGCTTCAGCAAGCAGCTGTTCATTAACAAGGCGATCATAGAGGATAACATCCGCTTCCTTAATAAGACGCAAAGCTTTCACAGTAATTAACTCGGGATCCCCAGGGCCGGCACCAACAATATGCACAGTACCCGTCTTCATACGATTTTCTCGGCAACGGCTGTATCCCGTCGGGGTTGATTCATCTCTATCGTATTACCCAATGATGTCTTGTTGCTCTTCTGCGATAAGTACAACAGAAGACCCGTAAACAAGGCACCGCCTATAAAATTCCCAATCAGTACCGGAAGTTGATTCCACATCCACCAATCTCCCATACTGACCTTCGCCCCAAGCATCATGCCAGCCGGGATGACGAACATATTAACAACTGCATGCTCGAAGCCCTGCCCGAAGAAAATGAGGATAGGCAGCCACATTGCAACAATCTTACCTACCGTAGAGCTTGATGTCTGCGCCATTACCGCTCCAAGCGTGACCATCCAATTACATAAAATGGCCTTGATGAACACAAGCATCATACCGTTCATTCCCATATCCTTGTAGGCGATCGTTTTCACCTCAGCCGTTTTGATCAGCAATTGGGCAAGCGGACTCGCCATGTCGGTTCCCATCTTTGACACCGTTAGACCGTATAAGGCAGCATAGATCGCACATCCAACCAGGTGGCCTGCAATGACCCACGTATAATTTTTCAGCATCTTGCCAACCGTGGTCTGCTTCTTCATTACGGATAATGGAATAAAAGCAAAACTCCCGGTGACAAGCTCCAAGCCCAACAATACAATAATAACGAAACCAACTGGAAATATGAGTGCGCCCACTATGCCGAGATTGGTCTGCAGCGTTGCTGTGAACGCCAACGTCGTGGCACATGCCAAGATCGCCCCTGCCAATACACCGCGGATGAACATGTTCATGACGCTCATTTCGGCTTTAGTCTTCCCTACCTCCACCATTTGATTAATGACTTGCCCAGGTTTGATATAATCCATATTCGACATCCTCCCTCATCTAGATAGTGACATATATGGAGCCATTGGTTCGATCAACCTCAACTTCGTAAGTGTTCACGCAGCCATCATCAGGTTCGTGTACATTCCCTGTTTGCAAATCAATCTTCCAGTCGTGCAAAGGACAGTGGACTTTTCCTCCGCATACCATCCCTTCAGATAAAGCTCCCCCTTTATGCGGACACTTGTTTTCGACTGCAAATATTTCACCATCTGATAGACGGAACAATGCAATTTCCAGATTGTGCACCACTATCGTGCGCGAGCCTTTTGGATCAATGTCAGACAATTGGCCAATTAAATATTTAGACATGCGATCTCCTCCACCTTTCCTCGCTTGCTTGGTGTTAGTCCATTATGGGTTGTACTTGCTTCAGTGGCTCAAAGTTTTTGCGTAGGGAATCTTCGTTTACGATCTGCTTCCAAGGATCGGTAGTCATACTGAGTGCCTTCTTAATCCGTTCGCTGAGCACCGCTCGATCCTCTGGCTTTTCAAGCGCGCGTTTGACCGATTCCAATCCGACCCGCTCGATCCAGTTGGAGGTACGCTCGTTCCACTGCGCATTCTCCCGATAATATTGCAAGAAAGCGCCAGCCCATTCACTAACTTCATCCTCCGTCTTGACCACGCACAACAGCTCCGTCGCCCGGACATGAACCCCTCCATTACCGCCAACATGCAGCTCCCAGCCACCATCGATGGCAACAACTCCAAAATCCTTGATCGTAGCTTCTGCACAGTTCCTCGGACATCCGGAAACCGCAAGCTTAACCTTCGCTGGTGTATTCAGCCGTTCAAGCTCCTTCTCCAGCCTGATCCCCATGGCGATGGAATCCTGCGTACCGAACCTGCAAAACGTAGACCCTACGCATGTCTTCACGGTACGAAGTGTTTTACCATAAGCATGCCCTGAGGGCATATCCAGCTCTTCCCACATTCTCGGAAGATCCTCTTTCTTCACACCAAGCAGATCCAGCCTTTGTCCGCCCGTAAACTTGACCATCGGAACCTCGTATTTCTCTGCGACCTCGGCTATTTTCTTCAACTCCGACGGTGATGTGACTCCCCCGTATATTCTTGGAACAACTGAATAAGTACCGTCCTTCTGAATATTTGCGTGGTATCTTTCATTCGTGAATCGCGACTCCTTCTCATCTGCATATGCTTCGGGCCAAAGCATACCCAGGTAATAGTTGAGTGACGGGCGACACTTGGCACAGCCTTCGGGATTCCGCCAATCGAGCACATGCATGACTTCCTTGATCGTCATCATTTCCATCCGTTTAATCTCGGCAACAATCTCGTCTCTGGTTAATGAGGTACAGCCGCAAATCCCTTCCTTCACCTGTTCTCCAGCTTCATCACCGGCGTACATCCTCAGCAAGCCTTCAACTAACGGCTTGCATCCGCCGCAGGAGGCAGATGCCTTTGTACAGGATTTGATTTCACCAACGCTCCGGCAGCCTTTTGCTATGACTGCATCCGCTATAGTGCCTTTGGATACACCATTACACCCGCAAATGATCTCGTCATCTGTCATCTCTTTAAGTCTGTTATCTGATGAAGCTGCCGTCCCTCCACCGATGGAGCCACCAAGCAACAGCTCTTTTTCGCGTCCCGCTACAACTTCTCCATTCTTGATCATGGAGAAGAACTTTGCTCCGTCATGAGTATCTCCGAGCAGTACAGCCCCAATCAGCTTGTCGTTCTGGAGTACGATTTTTTTGTAGACGCCGTCTACCTCATCCTGGTACCGTAAGGAACGCGAGCCTGCCGGTTCCTCGTATCTTCCTGCGGAGAATACATCCACACCTGAAACCTTCAATTTTGTCGACGTCACAGAACCCGCATAACCTACAGTCTCGACTCCGCCCAATTTCTTGGCAAGCACCGCACCCTGCTCATAGAGCGGTGCTACGAGTCCATACGCGATTCCACGATGCTCCGCACATTCTCCGATAGCATAGATATCCGGAACGCTCGTTTCCAGCCAATCATTAACGACGATTCCACGGTTGATTTCAATACCGGAAGCTTTAGCCAGCTCCACATTCGGACGGATGCCCACCGCCATGACGACAAGGTCTGCATCAATCTTGCTGCCATCCGTGAACCTGAGCGCCGTAACTCTTTTCCTGCCTATGATCGAATCGGAGTTTTTCGCCAGCAGAAATTTCATTCCCTGCTGCTCCAGCTCCGCCTGCAGCATCTTTGATGCTGTTTCATCCAGCTGCCTTTCCATGAGATAGGAGTGAATATGCACAACGGATACATCCATTCCTAGATGCAGCAAGCCTCGCGCCGCTTCAAGACCCAACAGACCGCCGCCAATGACGACTGCTTTTTTATATTTGCGTGAGGAATCCATCATGATCTCACAGTCCTTGATGCCGCGAAAGGCAATAACTCCCTCCTTGTCGGCCCCCGGCAGCGGAAGCATGAAAGGGTTCGAACCCATTGCCAGAATCAACACATCATAGGAGACCGTTACGCCTTGATCGGAGACGACACGTTTACGAATCGAATCAATTTGTGTCACGCGATGCCCGGCAAATAATTGGATGTTATTATCCTTGTACCAGTCCCAATCATTAATAACGATTTCCTGAAGATCCGCACCACCTGCAAGAACCGAGGACAGCATAATCCGGTTATAATTAGGATGCGGCTCTGCCCCAAAGATCGTGATTTCATAAGCTTCCGGAGCTAGCTTGAGCAGATGCTCAATTGCCCGCACGCCCGCCATTCCGTTTCCGACCAGAACCAGCTTCTTCTTGTAAGTTCCTTCCATATCTTATCTTCTCCTCTCGAAATTCCATTAAAAAAACACAAAAGCCCGCTTCGTTCCACGATAAATAATCCGCGAAAGACGATAGCAGGCTCCATTGCCACTTAAAGGGATACCCCATTGTACCCCCGAATATGAAATTGGTTAATTCGAATATACTATGCATTTTTCTTTATGTCAATATACATAACATAATTTTTCTAAAACTAAGCAATAGACAATGTAATTGGATCTGTGTTATATATTTGTGTGAGGATATATAACAATAATAGCTTTATTCACTTAAAATCAGTGAAATGGGGGGAATCATTCATGCGTTCATTGTTGGTTATTCATAACCAAAAATTGGCCCGGGAAGGCAGGTTCTTACCCGAATCAGATTCGCTTTCCCCCGAACGCATTCTACGCTCCAATGGTTATATCGTTACCTGTACCAGCAACCAGGAACAGGCTAGGCAGCTCATTATCGATGCGGACGCGAGCATTTTACATTTGTCAATCGATGAGGTTAAACCTTGGGGCACCTTTCTTATGCAGCTTAAGGCATTGCCTTTAATCTGGTGGTGTGATGAACGTTCTGCCTCCCAGTCCCTGGAAGCATGCGAAGATGACATGATGCTGGATGGCATGCTTACCCCTTTTATGAAAGGCTATGAGCTCCATTGGGCGCTTCACTTCAGTTCCAAGCAATTCGTTGAACGGCAGCAATGGTACAACGAGCGGGAGCAGCTGCTCAGCCGTATTGAGGAACGCAAATGGATCGATATGGCTAAAAGTATTTTGTGTGAGATTAAATCCATCACTGAATCGGAGGCCTATGACATCCTTCGCAAACAAGCGATGAATGAACGTAAAAGATTGGTCGACGTCGCTACGTCCATCGTGAAAGTCTATCAATTGCTCCAAGCGGGCAAAGAAAGCGGGGCGAAGCCTAAATGATCACATATTTGAAGGAAGTCGGCCGTGGCAAACGCGGAGCCCGCGATTTGACATATGAGGAATCTCTAGAAGCTGCAGAACAAATCATGAACCTTCGGGCAACTCCAGCCCAGATAGGCGCCTTCTTCATGGCGGAGCGCATCAAGATGGAGAGCGTGGAGGAGCTGGAGGCCTTTGTAAAAGTATGCCGTGAAGCCGCTTACCGCGAACCGATCCAGGAAGGCATCGATTGCGCCGGCCCCTATGATGGACGTAATAAATCATTTTTCGCTACATTTGCCGTTTCGTTTCTACTCGCTGCAGCCGGATTACCGGTGACGCTTCATGGTACCGCCTCACTCCCCCCCAAGTGGGGAGTGACACTGCATGACATTCTTCTGGAGGCAGGCATAACTATAAATGAACGAACGCGCGTGGAAATAGTTACAGCCGCTAAAGATACAGGAATTTTGTATGTTCCTGCCGAGAGCTGGTGCCCTCCACTAAAAGAGTTGCGTCCGATCAGGGAACAGCTTGGGATGAGGACTGTATTGAATACGGCCGAGAAATTGATTGATTACAGCTGCTCTCCTTACCTGGTATTCGGCGTTTACCACAACACTGTATTCGATCGGTTATCTCGGCTCACGACTCAATTGAAATACCGCAAATCTCTTATCGTCCAAGGTACCGAGGGCTCGGAGGACCTGTTCATCGATCGGCCGACTCGCACCTATATGGTGGAGAACGGACACGCTTCCCTTCATGTCGTCAATCCGGAGAACCTGGGGCTGGATACTCCCATTCCTGAGACAACTTGGAACGCTGCCGAGCAGCTTCGGGTAACTGAATCTGTTCTACACGGTGACGCACATATCGGATTCACTCATCAGGTGCTATTAAACGCTGCATACAGGCTTCATTTGGCTGACAGGGTTGAATCTGTCGAAGAAGGCCTTTATACCTGCAAGGCCCACCTGGAATCAGGCGAAGCTTGGAAGGTTTACTCCAAGTGGAAGGCCATGCTCTCCTAGATATCGGCTCCTTACTCTCAAAGCTTGTCCCGCAGCCCTCGAGAGAGGGATAATCAAGGCAGGATTGAGGCTGTTCATTTAAATGGCAGTCTCTTTGCTGATTCAATTTTGCCACATTCGAATAGTCAGATATATCAAACAGCATGATATAATATGAGCATATACAATCCATACTCCACAAACAGTGTAGCCATGAATTAACAGTTATGGGCAAACTAGCGTTATCTCATTCAGGGTATGGGGCTTGGACATGAGGAATTCAATATATCCAAAAGGATCGTGTTAAACATGATGGTTGCTATCATCTTTGGGTCGGTTATTTCTTTGATTATCGTATTGGGTTTGACTTTTTGGATTACCAAAAAAGCCTACTCACGTAAATGGGAAGAAGACGAATAACATGTTCACAGCAAAAAAGCTATCCAGGACCGCTCAAGCGGAAGGATAGCTTTTTTATATTGCTGTAACACTTCGCCACAGCCGGCAGCAGCCATTTATTTATGAAATTTTTTTCCTCATTTGTCATGCAAGCGATGTGATTTCGGGAGCTGGTGAATGAATTCTCAATTTTATGTATATACCATTAACATTGAAACTTGGGTTCGAGTGGAATTTGTCGATGAAGGTCACTATGCATATTGTTGAAGTTATTTCAAGGTAAATTCGAGGACCTGGGGCCCAATATCATTGGAACCAAGCTCGGACTGGTCGTTCCTGTCTATATGAACCTGACCTCGATCGAAGATTCGGCTGTCAAATAGCTGCAAGCTTATCTAAAATAAAGGCTTCAACAACCTTGGCGACGCCATCGTTCATATTGGTATCCGTCACAAAATTGGCGATTTGCTTAATATCATCATGGGCGTTGCCCATCGCCACGCCCAGTCCTGCAAATGTAATCATGGCCAGGTCGTTGTAGCTGTCACCAATGGCAATAACCTCTTCTTGTTGAATGCCAAGCTGCTGAATCAGATGATGCAAGCTAGTCCCTTTATCTACGCCAGCTTCCGTGAACTCCAGGAAAAACGGCTTTGAGCGTACAACACTCAGCTTGTCTTTGAGCTGCTCTTGCAGTTTCTTTTCGACCTTTACGAGCTTAACAGGGTCTTCCATCATTAATACCTTGACGACGGGTTGTTGGATCGCATCGACAAAGCTGTCTACCTTGACGATTTTCATTCCCGTAATAACGGATTCGATATCGGTATACTCATTATGAGCTTCTGTTACGATCTCATCACCTGTATAGGTATGAATCCATGCTTCCTCTTGTTTACTGATGTGGTACAGCTCATGTACGGTTTCTGGCGTTAAGGTACTGCTGAATATCAGTTCGTTGGTTGCACAGTTCATAATTGTCGCACCGTTGAAGGATAATAGATAACTTCCGTATTTTTCGAGCTCCAGCTCCTTGGCAATATGGGTCATCGCAAACGTAGGACGGCCCGAAGCAAGTACTACCTTAACCCCTGCTTCCTGTGCGCTGATTAATGCTTTCAGGGTACGCGGAGAGATGGTATGGTCATCCCGAAGCAACGTGTCATCTAAATCAAGTACGATCATTTTGTAGTTCATCCTATTACGCCCTTTCCAGTCTGCTCAATCCTATGAAGAATCTGCTTTTCATTGTCCCAGAACTCTTTTATGAAAGCAAGGGGTTGGCATGTATGACGCTTTACGAAACTGTGCGCTGCAGCCTGCGGTATCTGAGCAGCATGGCAGCACGCCACGGCACGAGCATTCCAAAAGCGAGTAGAAAGAAAAGCGCTCCCGTTTGCGGGATCGATATATATGTTTCGATGTAGCTATGAAGTGCTACCCGTAATGCCAACAGACCGAGCATGACGAATGCAAACGACTTGGATCGCTTGACGAACACATGACCCTCGTGCAGCTCCAATTGCGAGCTTCGGATTAATGGATAAGAAAACAGCAGCAGTCCCACCAAAAAAGCAAGTACGCCCCACAACACAGGCACATGAAACGCTGGTGCAACAAACATCAGAAACCCGGTGCTCATACCGATCGGAGGCATGATGATCTTCGCAGTTGTGATCGGTTTGTTGGTCGCCCGCATACGCACGAAGATCGCTAGCAATGCCATTGCTACCATCCCAATGCTCGAAACTACTTGTATATGAAATGCACCGAAGTGGACCATAGCCGTATTCCTCCAGTTGTAGGTTTCCCATCATAGTCTTAGCAGTCATCTTTATTAGTCATTTGTGACTAATATAATTATGATTATATATCGTTAATATGGAGTAGTCAACCGTGACTATGACCCATATATCGTAAATGGATGGGGATTTTGTATTTGCTTTGACTCCCATACATACACAAAAAAGCGAATTCTGCGCTGAAACGCATACTCCGCTTTGTTTAATCCGTATACATACCGGTCTCGCCCCCAATATGATGAAATAGATGAATGGTTTAAAGACTTATTTTAATATTCGCAGCTCTCTTGCCCGTTTAATAGCCTGCGCCCGCCTTTTCACACCAAGCTTGCTGTATAGATTATACAAATGGTTTTTGACGGTTCCTTCCGTTAACATGTATCGATCAGCTATTTCCTTATTGGATAAGCCTTCTGCCAGAGCCAGTAATATCTCCGTTTCGCGGTTCGTCAAGGGGTCAATAAGGAGGGGTGGGGCTTCCCTAATATTTCGCTCAGCTTGCTCAATATGAGGCTTCATATGTTCATGATGGTTTGTCAATTGGTGTGATTCAAAAAGCTGATACGTTAGATCTCTCCCTTCTATCCGATCTGGCGAATTCTTCATCAAGTTACTGCCTGGCTCCTTCTGGTCCATGTCAGCCCCCGCAGCAATTGCAATCGACCAGCGATCCACCTGAGCAACTTCTTTCAAAAGCTTATCAAACACTCTCTGAATCGTTCGCAGCAGTCTATCCTGTGTAACCGGCTTGACGATATAATCGGAGGCATATACGTCGAATGCAGACAGTGCGTATTCCTTATGTGAGGTTACAAACACAATTTTTATATTCTCGTCGCGCGCTCTTAACCTTTCGGCAAATTCGATTCCGCTTTCTCTCGGCATACTAATATCAACAAGCACCAGATCGACTTCATGGTTCTCCATATATGAATATGCAGCTATCGTGTCCAGAAAACAGCCCACGACTTCGACTTCCTTGATCTTGCCCAGCATTCGTCTCATGATCAAATGCATCGCTCCTTCGTCATCAATAATGACGATCTTCATCTCACACCCCTCCCTCCCTCTTGTTCGATAATGGCTCAAGCTTCCTCGTGAAGCGTAGGAATGGAAAAGTAAAAGACGCTCCCTTGATCAGGCTTACTATCGAACCAAATATCTCCGCCGTTCATTCGAACGAATTCCCTGCATAAGGTAAGCCCCAACCCTACACCCCGCTCCCCAGCCGTTCCGATTGAAGAAACCGGATTGACGTCTTGAAATAAGGTACTGGCCTTATCCGGTGTTATACCAGCCCCTGTATCTCTGATCGATACAATAATTTCATTGTCTACCTGATGGGCCTCGATATGGACGCTACCATCGCTATCTGTAAATTTAATCGCATTGGACAGTAGATTGCGAATAACCAGATCCAACATTTCTTTGTCGGCATAAATCCGTGTCCCCTTCGGTATCAGTGACGTAATATGAATACGTTTACCATTACTGCGCACCTGCAGCAGCCGAATATTAGCCTGAATAGTGTTGGACAAATCAACGATAACCGGGTTAAAAACCACTCCACCTTTTTGGCTGCGGAACCATTCCAGCAAACTCTCCACCAACATAAAGGTATTCTGGATTTGCTGTCTCATTTCGTTGACGACCTCATCATGCTCCCCATCACAAGACAGCATTTCCTCCTCCATGAGCTCCATCAAACTGACAAGCACCGCAAGCGGGTCGCGAATATCGTGAGCGATAACATTAAACAGCTTGTCCTTGAACGAATTCAGCTCACCTAGCTGCTTGGAGCTGGTTAACAGCCTCTCCTGATTATGCACATCCTCTGTCACATCACTTAACAGCAGCATAATACCCAGCGCAACCTGTTTGTTGTCTTTGATCTGTGAAATATGGACATTATAAACCTTGGAGGTTTGCGTCTCTGTAATCATCAGTCTGCTGTCCTTGAACGGCTCCTGCCTGGTCCTGTCTACTAGCTCCGGATATACTGAGAAAACGTCGGAAACCAGCATACCATTCGCTTTTTTATGATTCAGGCCTGCCATAACCTGTCTGGCTGACTGATTGAAGCTGGTGACTCTATAGTCCAGATCCAATACAATAACGGCATCGCGCATCGATTCAAACACCTTTTGCAATGCCAGAGGAGCCAGCTTCAACAGATTAAATTGATAGATTCCCCACATAAAAAAGATCCCCGAAAAAACAAAGCCGAAGGGAGAAAAATCAACCAAAGTGGGTATAATGCCGCTTAAATATATTGCCGTTACGCCATAAGGCCCACAGGATCCAATCACCACAAAAATGATTTGCTTCCTCAACGCAGGAACTGCTTCCCGATACATACGGAACAGCAGCCCCATACCGATAAGGCAAAAGAAATAGGCGTACCCCACATGAAGCTTATATAGAGGACCCGTGACCATGGAAGCCAGTGGAACTCCCTCAGACTCGTCAATCGTTATACTTTTATAAAACAAGTGGTGCCAGTCGTTCGTATAATGTGCTATGAATGTAATAACAGGAACAACCATCAGCAAGGCAATTCTCCATTTGTTCAGTAAAGCCTGGCGGCCCGTAAACTGCAGCACCATCATAAACCAGAGTACCGTGCCAAATGGAATCCCGATATATTCAAACCTTAACCAGAAGCGGATTTGCTCCAGACTGGAGCTGACAATTTCAAAGGCATACCCGAAAGAATAAAAGGAACCCGACAGCAAGACCAAGCCTAAGCTGACCGCGATCGGCAGCTCTCTTCTTTTCCAGCAAAGGTAGGTCATGAATAAGGAACAGCAGGTAGCGGCCATCAGCAATGCAGAGAAATACAGTATGTAGCTCATAATCAGCTGCTACCCTCCAGGCAGAATTTGATCCAAACCTATCGTAAAATTGTATGCAAGAAAGGATCTCGCCTTTGGAGATCCAAACAGATTAATAATTTTACAGTTTTTTGCAAAACAACACTGTTCCTTCACCTGTCCAAGTCGGTATATTTATTAGCTATCCGGATTTTATTATAGCTTATCTACCTGCGGTTAGGGATTATTTTTTAATGAATTCGTTGGACTCAGGGATACACAGTCACAATGATTCCATCCATGTTATTGCCAGATATCTCATAGCGGCGGTTGGCTGGCACTTTAATCGTCGTGTTATTGGAAACAGGATAATAAGAGACCTCATACTTCTCACCATCGACCTTGAACGTGATGTTCTTTTCTTTTTTCACATAGTCCAAATATTGCTCCAAAACCATATGCTGTTTTTGCATAATGGCGCTGTGAGGCAAACCAACATAACGATAATGCCAAGGCTCATATTGAATGCCTGTAATCGCTGTCTGATCCTTCGGATAGCGTAAAATAAAACCGTATTTCCACGCATTCTGATTAAGCCACTTTCCTTCAGGCGCTTGATTCATCTCCATCAAGGTTGATCCAATATCCAGAGATAAACCCAGATTGTGTTCGCTGTATCCCGCGGGCAATGCATAGTCCGAGCCCATTTCTTCATACAGCTTTGCTTGCTCCTTCAGGTCCCGATAGCCGCTTGTTATAGAAAAGTTGCGTACTTTATCTTGTTCAGCAGCACCCACCAGCTTCAGGAATGCTTGAACTACACTTTTGGATAATTGGATATTGTTATCATACAAGCCATAACCCTTAACCAGTTCTTTGTGCTGAGACAGCTTGACCACATCGGATTTCACACCTTGCTGATGAAGGGGATACACCTTATTGACCAATATCAGATTCCCTTGGTAGACCTGATCCTTTGCCACCTTTATCGTTTGGTTCTTCTCCTGGGAAGACACCTCTTGTGCTTGGTTCGGTTTGTTACTTGGAAACAACGATGCGACCTCGGCCTTTTGTTGATAGGCTCCATAACCGAGCAGTACAACAAAAACAAACAAAAAAACCCACTTCTTCATCCTCAATTCCCTCCTATCCTTTACACCTTCAGGATAGGGGAAAATTTTAAAAAAGAAGTCGGGTAAACTTAAAGTTTTTCTTAAATTATGGGGAACGGAGGCTTGCGATAGGTTGTATAGCTTCTTTATATGGTTGTGTGCTCTCGGGGTAACCGCACCTCAAAGACCGTACGAATCAAGCTGCTTTGCACCGAAACCGTGCCCTGATGCTGGGACACAATATTTTTTGTAATGTACAAGCCGAGACCTGTGCTTCCCCTTTGATGGGTACGTGATGGGTCGCCGGTATAAAACATTTCAAAGATATGGGGCAGCTCCTCAGGCTCAATACGATCACCGTAATTGATTACTTCAACTACCACATCGCCGGCATCGAGATAGCCATTAATATCGACAAACTGACCGTCACTGCCATAACGGATGGCATTGGTCAGCAGATTTTGAAATACACGTGCCAGTAGCTCGCCGTCACCCCACATATTCAGATGCGGAGCCACATTCAGTCTGGCTATAAGTTGATTTTTCTCCAGAACCGGATAGAGCTCTTCATTGACTTGTATAAGCAGTTCGCTGAGATCTATTTGTTTCTTATCAATGGGAAGCATGCCATAGTTCATTCTCGTGATTTCAAATAGCTCATCTATCAGCTTTTCTAATCGTTGAGACTTGGTAAAGGCGATGCTCGTGTAATGCTTGATTTGTTCCTCTGTCAATTGATCGTCCTTAAGAATGAAGTCCAAATAACCCAAAACAGAAGTCAGAGGCGTACGCAAATCATGAGCCAAATTCAACACCAATTGATCCTTGCTGCTTTCAGCAAAATCGCCTCTTTCTACAGCGGCTTGCAATTTTTCACTCGCCAAATTAATATCCTTCGCAATGATCCCAAACTCATCGCTCGCTGAGATATGAATCCGATTGTTAAAATCGCCATTGGCAAGATGATGAATCCCGTTGGAAATCTTACGAAAATAAGCGGCATAAGGCTTTGTTAAGAAAAAGAAAAACATAATCGCGAGCGGGACAAATATAATCAGGAAAAAGTTGACGTCTCCGATCCTATTCACAAACAAGCGAATATAAGCCATAGTATCTCCATATCGGACTTGGGAATGATAATACAGCTGGAGAGCTTTATAAAGTATATAAGTAAGGATGCCGGATAGCAGCATACTTAAACCGAGTAACAGGATCATGGTGGACCGGAAGCTGCGCAGCTTTTTATCCATTAAATGTGTATCCAACTCCCCATATGGTTTTGATCAGCTTGTTTTTATGCATATCCTCTCCAAGCTTTTTCCGTAGGGTGCGGATATGTACCATGACCGTATTACCCCCCTCATAGTAGGCTTCGCCCCACACCTGTTGAAAAATATGCTCCGCACTATAGACCTTCTTGGGAGAACGAGCCAGCAAATACAAAATATCAAATTCCTTCGGCGTCAGCTCGACAGTCTGTCCATACAGGGTAACGGTACGTTGATCCGGATAAATGGCCAAGCCCCCTGCCTCCAACACCGGTTTATTTGCTTCCGCCGCTTGACTCAACTGCATCGAACGCCGCAGCTGCGCATTCACGCGAGCTACCAATTCCATCGGGTTGAACGGTTTGGTCATGTAATCGTCCGCTCCCCTTACCAGTCCTGCGATCTTATCCAGATCAGAGGTTTTGGCACTCAAAAAAATGATAGGCATGGTATGCTGTTCCCGAATTTGTCGGGTGACCTCATAACCGTCCAGCTTGGGCATCATAATATCCAAAATCGCCAAATCAATGGCATATGTCTGAACAGCTTGAACAGCTTCCAGTCCATTCGAGGCTTTAATAACGTCATAACCCTCTTTGTGCAAATGCAGCTCAATCAGCTCCGCAATCTCTAATTCATCATCAGCTATTAAAATCGTAATTCGTTTCATAGGAACCATCCCTTGTGTGTTACTTTGAAATATCAACAAACCCATTGCCGAATACATCACGCACATCATGAACAGTAATAAACGCATTTTTATCTATCGACTTCACTATTTTTTTGAGCAAGCTGACTTCCTGCTTACTGACGACAATATAGAGGATCTCTCTGGGTTGTTTGGAATAGTAGCCATGGCCATAGATGACGGTAACACCTCTGTCCAACCGCACGTTCACTTGCTCGGCGATCTTATTCTGTTCCTCGGATATGATCGTGACCGCCTTTTTGGGATTAACGCCTTCAATAATAAAATCCATCACTTTGGTGCCAACATAAAGCATAATAATCGTAAGCATCAAGCTCTGGGCCCCAATAATAAAATAGGAAGAGGCAGCTACGATCAAATCCAACATCAGCAAGGAGTAGCTGATATTCCAGTCCAAATACTTATTTGCAATTCTGGCCAGTATCGTCGAGCCTGCCGTAGTACCGCCAACCCGTATGATCAAGCCTAGCCCGATACCTGCAAATACCCCGCCAAATATGGCATTCACCAGCAGTTCATTAGAGGAAATGCGCCAACCCTCTGTAACGTACAGAAAAAAAGAATTAAAGACCACAGCAATAATCGTATAAATAATCGTCATCTTGTCCAAAAACCTATAGCCGATCATCAGTAAAAATGCATTCAATATCAAGTTGACCAGTCCCGGAGACCATTGGAACAAGTAAAATAAAATAATCGTTAATCCCGTAACCCCACCCTCACCGAACGTATTGGGAATAATAAAAAGATTAACCGCCAGTGCGAACATCAAAGAACCTGTTATAAGAAAAATCATATCTATGCCCTTTTGTTTCATGACAATGCCACCTTTTATATACACGATCCATATGCGAGCGTCCTATACGCGTCAATAGTATACCATATTACGCAATTACGCATTAAATCGAAGATTTTTAGGCTGGCTGTTCGACGATAGCGCCCCTATCACCCAATCATATCGATGGAAGCATGGTTGACTAAACATCTTTTATATGATATCTTTAATTTAAGATTATTTATATGAAGATATTATCGATGAGGTGATGCACCATGACGAAGCAGGCCGCGGATGATGATCAAGCTCTTTCACTCAAGCTCTTGGTCGTGTTATCCAAAACCTACAAGAGCCTTATGGATAAGGCTGCCAAGGATGTTAAAAATTATGAGTTAACTCCCTCCGAGTTCGGGATCCTGGAGGTATTATCGACCAAAGGCAAAATACCCATTCAACAAATTCGCGAGAAAATTCTAATCACAAGCGGCACGATGACTTATAACCTGGATAAGCTGGAGAAAAAGGGGCTCGTTGAACGGACCCCTTGTCTTGAAGACCGAAGGGTTGTTTATGCGGATTTGACGGTTGCAGGTAAAGAAATGATTGATCGTATTTTCCCACAGCATGCAGAAAGTATACAGCAAATCATGAATGGCCTTTCGCCAGCGCAAAAGCAAGCAACCATTGAGCTGCTCAAACTATTGGGTAAAGGAGTGCATGAATATGACAACATCATTCAGAACTATTGAGGGAACCTATCAGGGGGCACCCTTCCATATGGTAGGGGATGGATTTCGAGTATCCAACTACTTTCCGTCGGGTAATAACTTCGGACAACGATTCAGCCCGTTTATTCTCATGGACTATAACGCACCATTTGTTTTTCCACCCAGCAGTAAAACCAAAGGAGTCGGCGCTCATCCTCACAGAGGCTTCGAAACGGTATCTATTGCTTATGACGGTTATGTCGAGCATCATGATAATCATGGCAATCACGGGATCATTGGACCCGGCGATGTTCAGTGGATGACAGCGGGCTCTGGACTGCTGCATAAGGAATATCATGAGAAGGGATTTTCGCAACGCGGCGGCCGTTTTCATTTTATTCAGCTGTGGGTTAATCTCCCGCGTGCGAATAAGATGCACCCGCCCCAATATCAGGAATTGCTGAAATCAAATATGGGCAGAGTAGAGCTGCCTAATGATGGCGGAGAAGTCCGTATCATCGCTGGTGAGTACAACGGCGTTCGCGGGCCTGCCAGCACCTTCACACCGATCCATTTGTTTGATATTGATTTCAAAGCTAATGGGAGAGCGCAATTCGAGCTTCCCTCCTCGTTTAACACCGCGGCCTTGGTGCTTAGAGGAGAAGCCAAAATCAACGAAACCACTATCGCGAGCGAAGGAACCTTTGTCCTATTTAGCAATACTCCCGGTGAGATCGTCATTGAGGGACAAAGCGATGATACACTGGTCATTATCCTAAGCGGGGAACCCATCAATGAACCCATTTTTCAACAAGGTCCTTTCGTCATGAATAGCCGCGATGAGATTACTGAAGCTTATCAAGATTTTCAATCAGGCAAAATGGGCAGCGCAAATTTCTAACACATCAGGGAAATCACTGCGCAGCCGCGATGAGATGACTTCTGGATTTATCGGGAGTCATTTTTTTGTAATTTGGTTTGTGATCGCGATTAATACCTGTTCCCAATGAAGCTTCATCTGTTCTCTTGTGTTGGAACTATCCAGCTTTTCCTGATGAAAGCTAATCGTTGTTTTGTCTGGCTTATCAGATAGCAAACGAATTTGCAGAGTGGATGGCTGTTCCCATTCCTTGGTCCCCCACGTCATACGGAGTTGTTGAAACGGCTTAACCACTCTCAGCTGGCCTGTATTGCCTTCTTTGGATCGAAAAGATTCTCCCACGCTTAGATGAAGGGACGGCAGATCGCCGAGCCATAATTTCAAGCCCTCAGGAGAGATCAGAAATGCCCAGGCCTGCTCCTGGGAGATAGGAAGCGTTCTTCGAACTCCGACTTGAAAACCTACTGCAGCCGTTTGACCAATAACCTTGTGCGCCCCGGAAGACAGCTTATTGTCCAATTACAACACCTCATTCACCATAGTAGGGATCGATAACCACCAAGCAGTGTCACAGCGTACCCTTGGGTTGGTTACTGTTAACTGACTAACACCCTTTCTTCATCATAATTCCATTCTTCCCAATTGTAAAATATAGGATGAAATCATCTGTCACAACAATACCTCCTTCTCCGTTATATGTACATATCGCAACAAGGAGATGGTTAACATGAAACAATTGACCTGCATTATCGTTGGGGGTGGCTATGCTGGAATTAACGCAATCCAAGCCATTCACAAAGACTTGCTATCTTACGCGATGCTCGTGCTGCTTGAGCGTCTGTCTCCGTCAGAACGGACGGTGTTCGTCCTTCGCGAAGCTCTCTGCTTTGATTATGCTGATATCGCTGATTTGATAGGCAAAAGCGAAATCAATTGCCGCAAGCTCATCAGTCGCGCCAGAGAAAAGATGGGAATTGACCAGCATGCTTCAGTTCCTGCTGAAGGAGCAAGCGAGGAATGGGTAGGCCGCTTCCTGCACACTGAACACAATATGATTCGTGGTGTCTACTTCATTAGAAACCCTGACAAGCTGAGGTTGATCGAGGCAAGTTATAAATAACCAATGGATACTTCATAGATACGAAAAATCATGTGCTACATCTATCGTTATCATAGAAACAATAATATTGATCGATCATTATTAAGGACTTTATAATGGGTGAGTATTCAACTACCTATGAGGAGGCCCTTTATTATGTTGAAATCCATTGCTGATATTCGTATTCCTGACAGTAAGCTGGCGGTTGGAGCGGCTGAATTGCTTCGTGAGCATGGTGACACCCTATTATGGAACCATTCCCACCGCGTCTATCTTTTCGGTGCTCTGCAAGGCCGTCAGGCAGGAGTCAAATTCGATCCTGAGCTTCTTTATATTAGCGCACTTTTTCATGACTTGGGGCTTACCCCGAAATATAGCAGCCCTGACAAACGTTTTGAAGTCGATGGGGCTAATGCAGCCCGAAGCTATCTTCTGCAGCACGGAGTTCCCGATGAGTCTGTTCGACTAGTATGGGATGCTATCGCCCTTCACACGACCATCGGGGTTGCCCAGTATAAGGAGCCCGAAGTGGCGTTAATCTATTCAGGAGTAGGCTATGATGTGATGGGTGACAACTTTGACAGCATCTCGGAGGACATACGTGAGAAGGTGGTTGTTGCGTTCCCGCGTGACAATTTTAAAGCAAAGATTTTGCCAGCGTTCCTTGAAGGCTTTAAGCATAAGCCAGAAACTACATTCGGGAATATTAAAGCCGATATATGCGGACTTTTACTTCCTGGCTTTAAGCATACCAATTTTTGTGACTGTGTGCTGCACTCCCCGTGGAAGGAGTAGCGGTATAATAGGGACATTGTGATCAATCCTGATAATGTCTTGCGGAGGTCAATATGGAAATCAGACAGTTGGAATATTTTATGGCCGTATGCAAGACGCTTCATTTTACACGTGCTTCGGAGGAGCTTGGGATCACACAGCCTACATTAAGCCACCAAATCAAAGCCTTGGAGGATGAAATGGGCACACTGCTTTTTGACCGAATAGGAAAGAGAACAGCGCTAACCGAAGCTGGACTTATTCTATTAAAGCATTGCCACACCATCTTCAACAGCATGGAAAGTGCGCGGGGAGAGATTCAGGAGCTGCAGGCTATGAAACAAGGCAGCTTGACAATAGGAGCTCTAACGGGCGAGCTTAATCAATTGGTATCCCAATTAATATTGGAATTTCACCATACTTATCCCAACATCAAGATTACGATTGTTAGTTCAGATGATATTGTTGAACGGGCCCTGCAGAATGAAATTGACTTTGCTTTAACGATTATTCCGGTGCATGATGAACGAATGACCACAGTGCCCTTATACGAGGAAGAGCTGTATTTGGCTATTTCCAAGCAGCATCCTATGGCTCATAAAGCTACCATCCATTTAGATGAAATAGCCCATTTGCCCTTCATTATGTTCCCCAAGTACTATAAGTGCCGCCAACAAATCGATGCTGCATGTTCATTGCAAGAAATAAGCATCTCTCCGTTAATTGAAACAGACTCACCAGAAACAATTATTAGCTTGATAGAAAATCAGGCAGGCGTATCAATCCTCTCCAGAACGCTGTTGAACATTTGGAATCATGAACACATCAACATTATCAAAATCGAAAGCCCCTCTTTCCACAGACAAATCGGAGTGGTCCATCACAAGGAAAAATATATGGGGTACGCTGCACGTGAATTCATCGATTTATTAAAAAAAACGACAGCAGCTTATCATTCGCTGCTACCATCGACGTGACCTCGCAGATGATTTGGATATCGAGCTAAAATATTGTACAACGACCTCACGGAATTTTAGAGCGGTCTGCGAAATGCACCGCCCCCTGTGTCATAAAAAAGCTATCCCCCTCCATTCATTCCTTCAAATCAATGAGATCATAACATAAAATGCGTTGGAATGAATGAGCGAATTCAAGTACTATGACATTACTACGCTTTTGGGGGGGGGGGACCACAATTGAATGTTCGCAGCAGGTGGTTAATGATTTCAGTTGGTCTCGGGATACTATTGAACCCGTTAAATTCTTCGATGGTTTCTGTTGCTATTCCAAGTTTGCAAAATGTGTTCCAACTGGACTTTACAAGTGTTTCCTGGATTATTTTTTCGTTCTACATTGCAAGTGCTATCGCTCAGCCTGTCATGGGGAAAGCCAGCGATTTATTCGGTCGCAGGAGGATATTTCTAACCGGGCTTGTTGTAGCCTTTATTGCATCATTATTAGCTCCATTATCACCAAGCTTCGGGTGGCTCATTGTGTTCCGCATTGTGCAGTCCATCGGAACAAGTATGATGGTTGGGGTTGGAATGGCTATTGTGCGAATTCATATTACGGAGAAACAAGCGACTGCGCTGTCTGTTTTGTCCATTTTTCTATCGGGAGCGGCAGCTCTTGGACCTTTTATTGGCGGAGTCATCATTCACTGGTGGGGCTGGCCGGCTATCTTTTTCGTCAATATTCCATTCGTGGCTGTGAGTTTTCTATTATCCTGGAGAAATATTCCTAAGGACGAAACGTCAACTTCCCTTGCACCGGGCATGTCCTTTCGTAAATGGTTTGATTTGATTGACGCACCAGGGGTCGTGCTGTTCACAGTGGGTCTGGTCGCCCTGCTCG
This sequence comes from Paenibacillus periandrae, assembly GCF_022458865.1. Classification (GTDB taxonomy): domain Bacteria; phylum Bacillota; class Bacilli; order Paenibacillales; family NBRC-103111; genus Paenibacillus_S; species Paenibacillus_S periandrae. The sequence goes on from NZ_JAJNMU010000005.1 coordinate 310,564, forward strand.
TTGGATTACTATCAGCAAAATCATCCGGGCAAATCTCATTAAGTCATGTTACTGTCGGGTTAGTAGGCCTCGCTCTGCTGGGAGTATTCGTACGACATGAGTTCAAAGCGGCATCACCCTTTATTCCCTTACGTACATTCGCCAAATATCCTGCGATGACTTGGGTTAATGTCGAATTCATGCTCGTTAACGTACTTTATTACTCGCTTTTTTTCGGGCTTCCGTCCTACTTGCAAATGGTACGTCATGTCAACGAGCTCCAAACAGGGATTCTCATGCTAAGCTTAGGCTTGTGCTCGCTAGTTGCTTCACCAATAGCAGGCCGATGGATCGATAAATCAGGACCTCGACCCGCATTGCTGGTGTCTGCAATTTTGATGACATTGGGGTCGATATGGCTCGTGACATTGAATCAAACTTCACCGGTTATCAGCGTATGTTTGGCTTTGGCTGCATTCGGTATTAGCAACGGTTTGAACAATGTAGGTATGCAAGCAGCCCTGTTCCAAAGCTCTCCAAAAGAAATAATCGGTGTAGCCTCCGGATTATTTAATACATCGAGATATCTGGGAACCATTCTCTCTTCATTGTTGATCGGTATCGTAATGGGAGGTACGTTCAGCTTCGAGGGATTTCAAATGCTTGGGATCGCCCTCACGGTAATTGCATTGTCCTTGGTATTCATGAATTGGCGGCGCCGGGAGTCCGGGCAATTGCAGAAGTCGTAGGTTCAACAATTGTGACAGCTTCAAATAGCAAAAGCCCAGTATCTGTATACCGGGCTTTTGTCTCAAATACGGACAGCTTGCCTTCATGCATAACCAATCGATTTTATGATGTAAACAAATCCACATGAATTTTCACTACGGCCTTCTTGATTTTCGTTTGCTGCCCCATGCCGGGTCTGTGAATATCGTTCGGGAAAAAGACCGCATACATCCCAGGCTTGAGCTGGAGCAATAGCTCGTCCGCTGAAGGCTCATACAGCACATAGTCCTGCTCACTGTCATATGGCTTCGCGGCTGCAGCATCGTCCCGAAGTGCCGACCAGCCGATTGTCTCTTCGCCTTCAATCAGGTAATGGACATCGATATACTTTTCATGCTTCTCAGCAAGCTGCTCCTGCATGGGCTTGGTATCGAATTCCATAATCGTCGCGTATAGCTGGTCACCCTTGATTTCAAAACACCCTGCAGCAGCATTTGGTTTGAGGATGGCATTCAGCTCCTCTATGGCCGATACGATAATCTTATGCTCAAATGCAGCTTGGCTTTCCCATAATGACATTGAACCTATAATCATAACCGATTCCCCCAATTGCGTATCTCAACAAGCATTTCATTCAGTATTTGCACATTGTCAAAGCAATTTAACCGTCACGGACGCTGCCGTGCTTTCCTTATTTCTAATGGACTCCTCATAATCTCTTTTGAAATATTCAACATATAAGAGATCCAGCAAATAGAGCTGTGATATCTTCGCAGATAAGGAGCCGCCCTGCAAAGGGCCTTCGTTCGCACCGCACAGCAGCGTAAGATCCGAATAGGAAGTGAGCGGGGACTTCTCGAATCTGGTAATGGAAATGATCGTCGCGCCGCGTTCCTTTACCTTCTTGGCTACCTCGATGGTGTCCTTGGTAGAGCCGGAATAAGAAATAATCACAGCGACATCCCGTTTGGTCATTAATGCTGCCGACATCATCTGAAGATGCGAATCGATCGTACATTCCGTTTTGTTGGTAATGCGCATAAACTTGATTTTCGCTTCCATGGCCGTCATTAATGAAGAGCCGACACCAAAAAAGATGACCCGTTCCGCTTTAAGCAGATGGTCTATGGCTTGATCCATTTTGGCGATATCGATTAAATTAAACGTTTCGTTCAAGGCGCTGATATTGGTTGCCAGCACCTTGGAAGCCACCTGATCGATCGTATCATTCATCAGAACCTTGTCTGTGAGCTGTGGTATTTCATTTTCCACCGTGATGCTATGTGCCAGTGCAATCTTGAAATCCTGATACCCTTTGTAGCTCAAGGATCTGCAAAACCTGAATATACTCGATTCACCCACTCCGCAAGCATCCGCAAGGTCGGTAATGGACATGTATACCACACTTTTCGCATGTTCGAGGACATGGTCCGCTACTTTTTTTTCCGTATTCGTCAGGTTATTGTACTTGGAATGTATCGTTGTAAAAATATTGACTGCGCGCAACCTATCACCTCTTTTAATCCTCAAAATTCAGACGCTCGGGGCTTCAGGGATTACAGGTGCGCGACATTCATCGTAAAAATAGTGATGCCGCACCTAATAAACCAGCCTTGTTCCCAAGTGATGCCTTAACTATCTTCACGTCCGAGAAACTCTCCATAATCAAATCCTTGGTTTGTACCTCGACTAGACGAACCAGCTCATCCTGCTCCATCACTCCGCCACCAACAATAATAGCCGATGGATTAAAAATATGAATGAGTGATGCTAAGCCCACGGCTGCCTCAGCCGTCCAGGCGTGTACTATTTGCTGCAGCTTATCGTTGCCTGTTCTTATTTTATCAAATAATACTTTCCCGTCCACACATTCCGGATCGGCTTGCATGGCCATTCGAACCAAGGCTGTCGTTGAGGCATAGGTTTCATAGTAAGGCTTGCCTGCACTGCTGCTCATTTCCGACAACGGACGCGTAAGCATATGCCCAAACTCCGCGGCCACCCCATTCGCTCCCCGGTAGATGTTGCGGTTGATGACGATAGCCCCGCCGATTCCTGTGCCAAAAGTAAGACATAAGAAATCTTGAAACGATTGGGCTGCACCAAAGTAAGCTTCTCCAAGCGCGGCCGCATTGACATCATTTTCTACCTTAACCGGCTTGTGAAATCGATTTTCTACAAGCTCCCTGATTTTCATGCCCGTGTAATCCGGAATATTGGGATTTGCATAAACAATATATCCTTCTTCGGCATTGACTTGACCGGCTGTACTGATGGCAATGGCGTCGTATTCCTCATAGTCGGCCATCTGGTCAAGCAATCTTTTCACGACATGAGGGCCTCCCCTATCGCTTTCCGTCGGGTACTCCTTAAATTGATCGATATGTCCTCGTTCATCGCAAATGCCCATCTTCGAGTTGGTCCCACCGATATCCGCCGCTAATATTTTCATAGTCATTTGTTATTGAACAGCCTTCATAAATTTTTTGGTGATTTCCATCGGTCTCGTAATGGCAGACCCCACTACAGCCGAGTAAATACCCAAATCAAATAGTCTTTTTAATTCCTCGGGTGTCGAAATACCGCCCTCTGCAATGACGGGAACAGATACCGTATTCACGAGTCTCTCGATCAATTCAAAATCTGGCAAGATTTTGTCTTTGGTCGCTTCTGTATAACCGCTTAACGTAGTTCCGATACTGTCGAACCCAAGCTCAACAGCTGTGAGGGCCTCCTCATAGGTCGAGCAATCCGCCATAAAGAGCTGATCCTTGTACTTTTCTCTTATGCGAGGAAACAGCTCCGTTATGGTTGAGCCATCCGGTCTTCTGCGGTCGGTGGCATCCATCGCGATCATATCTACACCTTCGCGGTAAAGCTCATCGACTTCCTTCATCGTAGGGGTAATAAATACTTCCGAGCCTTCATAAACACTTTTGATAATCCCGATGATCGGTAAATCCACATGCTGTTTGATTTCCTTAATATCGTCCACGCTGTTAGCTCGAATTCCCGAAGCGCCACCCAAGTAAGCCGCGTACGCCATTCTTCCCATAATAAATGGGCTGTGCAGCGGTTCTTCAGGCAGCGCTTGACAAGAAACGACCAGCTTTCTTTGTATCATATCGAGTATATTTCTGTTTGTATACATCAGCTTCCAACTCCACACCTATAATATTTACTCTTTGACAGCTCCAGCTGTCATACCTTGGGTAAAGTACCGTTGGAATAAAATAAAGATCAATAACATCGGTATTGCAGCCACCGTGGCCCCCGCCATTTTATAAGCGAAGTTCGGATTCAGATCCTGCATCAAGGTAGCGGTACCTACCATTAATGTTTTCATGTTCTTCTCTTGCCCTACGACGGATTGCCATAGGTAGTCGTTCCAGACCTGAACGAAGTTTAAGATAAATAATGCACCGATGCCCGGTTTGACAATAGGCAGCATGATTTGCATAAAAGTTTTCCATTCGCCAGCCCCATCAATTCTGGCCGCTTCTCTTAAAGCATTCGGAGTCGCATCAAAAAAACCTTTTAACAAAAACACCCCAAATGCGGTAGCAACGTTCGGCCATATCATACCGCTGTAGCTGTTGACCATTCCGAATTGCTGCGTAATCCGAAATAAAGGAACAATCATGATTTCCTTAGGAATCATCAGGCTGGAAATAAAAATGATGAATATGATATCTTTGCCTTTGAATTTAAGCTTCGAGAAGGCATATGCGGCCATCGCCCCTACGATGATGACAAGGACGGTGGAGGCACCCGATACAAATATGCTGTTGAATGCCCATCTTAAAGCCGGTTGGCTTTGAAACACATCGGCATAGTTCGAGAAGGTGATCGTGCTCGGCCACCAGTCGGGCGGCATCTTCACAACATCCGAGCTGTTTTTCAGCGAGCTTGTAAACAACCAATATAAAGGAAACAAGTTAAACAGCGCGAGAAGAAAGATAATGATATTGGATATAATATCAGATCGTTCCATCTTCTTCTTGTTATTTTTCTGCGACATCCGGAGTACCCCCTTACTTTTCCTTAATCAAGCTTCTTAGCTGAGGCATCGACAACAACAACGTAATCACGAACATAATAACCCCTACTGCCGAAGCCGTACCGAGCTGATTATATTTGAAGGCATTATTATAGAGATAGTACATGAGCGTCACAGAGGAATTATTCGGTCCTCCGCCTGTTAAGAGCTGAATCACAACAAATATTTTCAAAACAGCAATGATGTTGATAATAACAATATAAACCGTGGTCGATTGGACGGAAGGAATCAGTATTTTAAAAATAACCTGCCATCTGCTGGCTCCATCCACTTCCGCAGCCTCGAACAGATCCTTGGAAACGCCGAGCATCGCGGCGATATACAGGATGATCGCTTGACCCACATTTGTTACGAACGTTACGAATATAATAACCGGCATAACCGTCTGTGTTTTCCCAAGGAGATTAACCGTGCCCAGACCCATTTCCTTAGAAAAATAAGAAATCAGTCCATTAGCAGGATTCAGCAAGAAGCTCCACACCATACTCATCACGACCATAGATACCATTACGGGTATATAGTAGCTGCCTCTAATAAAGGAGACATACTTCGCATTCTTATCGAATACAGCGGAAGCTACGAACAATGCAAATCCAACCGTTAAAATGACGATACAAACAACGAACACAATCGTATTGAAAAGCGCCTTAAAAAATACATCATCACTAAACAGCGACACGTAATTGCTCAGTCCAACAAACTTCTCGGTTTGATAATTGATCTGATACAAGCTAAGCCTAATGCCTTCTATGATCGGATATACCAGAAAAATTAAGAAAATCAGCATCTGCGGCAAAATAAACAAATAACCGGTCATACTTTCTTTGGTGGATTGATTACGTAGTCTCATGTCGTATACCTTTCTAATTAGCTGGCCCTAGAAGCTCGTCGCTCCCAAGGCTGCTAATCGTGAATTGTTTATTTACGGGGTTACTTTTTTTGGTAAATGATCGAATTCTCTTTGTTGGTTTGAATCACCTTGTTACCGCCAGTCTGATACTCCTTAACGAACTGCTCCGGTGTCTTGGCTCCTGTATACAGAGCTTGGAGTCCCGGATAAAGAACTTCTCTCAGCTGGCTGTATCCAGGGACGTTGCCGGTGAAATTAAACAAATATTTGGAATTAGCATTGTAAGCGGCAAATAACGGCTTTTCGTTCTTGAACTCATCCGAGACAGAGCTTCTTACAGGAATACCGTTTTTGGACGATTTCACCAGCTCTGGGTCCGTAGAGAAAAATTTCACGAAATCTTTTGCCACTTCGACTCTTTTCTCATCTTTATTCTGGAATACGCTGGCTCCAACCACATACGTAAAGGACAGCGGCTCTCCAGTTGCGGATGGAATGTTCGCCAGCCTAATATCGAACTTGGTAGATTTGCCTGTATCCATGCCGATCTTCATATTGTTGAACAAGATCGGATTCGTGAAGCTGATCGCGAGCTGCTGATTCTGGAACATTCCGTTAGCGTCATTGGACGATACCGATTCAGGTCCCGGATTCGTATAACCCGCATCTTTGATTTTTTTCAGCCAAGCCGCAGCCTTGACGCCTTTTTCGTCATCGAGAGCGACGTTGCCCTTATCATCAAAAAATTTATTGCCAAACATTCTCAAATAAGCAAGATTCCATGTATCCCCTTGGTTATTGACTGCAAATAAGGACATTGGATACGTGTTGGAATATTTGTCCTTGGGCAGATTGTCTTTAAGTCCCTTCAGGATTTGCTCGTATTCGTCCAAAGTCCACGTTTTAATTTCGTTTTCTCCGCCGATGAACTTATCCAGGCCTGCGGCTTTAAGCATATCTGCGTTATACACCAACGTGCCGGGATTGTGCTGGAACGGGTAAAAATAAATATCTTTGCCAAAGGTTACCGCATCCCAATAGCTCTGGGAAATATCGCTTTTGGCTTTGTCATCGACAATATCGTTCAACGGTACCATGGTACCGCGGTGCACATAATCTCCCATTGCAAAAACGCTCTCAAAAAATACATCTGGAGCCGTGCCGCTGCTTAAGTTTACATTAAGAAGCTGATCACGCTGATCGCCGGCAATAACCTCCACATTAATTTTCGCATCATATTTCTTGTATTGGGCTGTAAATTTCTCGGCTGCATATTTAAGGAAGCTGTCATAATCTGCACCTTTTTCCGATGCATCCAAAACACCCTTCCACTGAGGCGTCAGCCATACCTTGATCTCAACCTTTTTTCCGGCAGAAGCTTGCCCTGCACTGGCCCCACTATTACCTGCCTCATTATTACCGCCTGAACAGCCAGCAATAACCGAAGTCAATATCATCAAAGCGCCAGTAGCAGTAAGTAGGCGTTTTCTTTTCATGTGTACATCTACCTCTCATTTAAAATACTTGTGATTTGACCCCGCACAAATGCCGCCATTTGACGATGCCCATCCTGATCCAGATGCATATAATCAATTTCATTCATGACAACCTCTGCTTTCGAATCGGCAAAATGAATGTCCGTTCCTTTCAGCAGATCGTTCAGATGTTCCGCGAGCTCCAATGATTTTTGACTGCACTGAATTCCCATTGATTTGCCTATTGGGGTGTCCACATACTTCTCACCTATCGGAGGCGGGGCAATTACCAGAACCTCCGGAGAATGACCGTCTATACCTGACGCTGTTGCTCTGGCTTTCTTCGCCAATCGAACAATGCCTTGAGCAATATTATATGAAGTTAAATGAAAGCGAGCTTTCGTGTCGTTGGTTCCGAGCATGATGACAACCAGATCCAATGGTGAATGCGACATCAGACATGGGCACAAATAGGATAGACCTGACAAGCCTTCGAACAAGGGATCTTCACTTACACTCGTTCTTCCGCTGAGACCCTCTTCGATAATACGGCATGAGCTGCCAAGCTCAGCGGCCAGAAGCCCCGTCCATCTCGTCGCTTCATCGAATCTTGCATCCGTTTCGGCATTGTAGCCCCAAGTGTTCGAGTCCCCAAAGCATACAATTGTTTTGTTCGTGAGTGGCCTCATTGGCAGTAGCGCTGAATAGCCTGATCGATCATAACAATAATCTCATCAATTGGGCCTGAATCCTCGCTGGAAATGCCTTCGAGTGGCGCTCTTACACTACCTACATTTACGCCTCTTCTATTGAGTATTTCCTTGATCACGGCGTACATCGACCCGCTCTGTGAGCATAGTGCAATAATGATGTCGTTGATATCGCTCTGGATGTGCTTGGCTTCCTCAAACTTACCTTGCAGGATGAATTGATTAGCCTGTAGGAATAGCTCCGGCATAGCTGCATAGGTGCCGCCGATCCCGCCATCAGCTCCCATGATTCTTCCAGCCACATACTGTTCATCCGGGCCGTTGAATACGATAACATCGTCTCCGCCCGTTTTTTTGAACCGCTCAATATCCATCGTCGGCATCGAAGAATTTTTGACGCCGATCACCTTTTTGTTGGCGAGCAGCTTCTCGAACAACGATGTCGTCAATGTGTAGCCCGTAGTCTGCGGAATGTTATAAATAATGAAGTCCAGAGACGTTGATTCGATAATATCCGTCCAATATTTAAATACAGAGCGATCGGGAAGCTTGAAGTAAATGGGTGGAATGGCAGATAAAGCATCGTATCCCAAGGCTGCCGCGTGCTTGGCCAATTCTATGCTATCTCTCGTGGAAGGTGCCCCCACATGGGCGATGAGCGTCATTTTGCCTTTCAAATGATTCGCTACATAGCTAAGTACCGCTTTACGTTCATCCAGGCTTTGGTAGATACACTCGCCGGAGCTTCCTCCGACATAGACCCCCTGGACCTTTTTTTCGTACAAATAATCACACAGAGCTTGGGTTCTGGCGTCTGAGATATCTCCTTGATCGTCATAGCATGCATAAAAGGCCGGTATAATTCCATGGAACTTTTCTAATTTCAATGAATTCCCCTCCTGTAGTTTCTATAATGTGAGCATAAATAACATATCACAATTTTTTGAGTCTGTAAATTAATTTCACCAATAAATATATTATGAAAATTATTTCCTCCTAATTAAAACCTCTTGATGTAAATTCTCGGTAATGGAATTCCAGGAGAGGCATTATTTCGCTTGATTATCCCTTATTATGGATCATTAATTCCATCCCTATGCAGCATTCCAAATAGGAAAAAGCCCTTCAAATTAAAGGGCCACCAATACTTACCTGTTCTGTTGGGTTCAGCTGATTTTATATCTTTTTGACAAATTCGGATTTTAATTTCATAGCTCCAAAGCTATCAATTTTGCAATCAATATCGTGGTCCCCGTCAACTAGACGTATGTTTTTGACTCGTGTTCCTATTTTGATGACGGATGAGCTTCCTTTTACTTTCAGATCCTTGATGACCGTTACCGAATCACCATCGTTCAAGATATTCCCATTTGCATCTTTAACAATCCTTTTATCTTCACTATGTTCGGACTCCGATTCTAAGGTCCATTCATGCGCACATTCCGGGCAAATCAACAAACTTCCATCCTCGTACGTATATTCGGACTGACATGCTGGGCAATTTGGTAAACTAGACATGATTCCATAGGCTCCATTCATTATTGATAGATGTATTATACCAATTCATCTTCAATTTTACAGCTTCATTTTAAAGCCCTCTGTGGCATACCCAAAGATTTTACTATACAATTACCATAAATCAATCTAACTGTGTGGTGAAACGATTTGTTCAAACTCTTATTAATCGAAGATGACACAACATTATTTACTGAGATCAAGGATCGTTTGTCACAATGGTCCTATGATGTATATGGGATTACTGATTTCAGTAAGGTCATTCAGGAATTCACAGAGATCAAACCCGATCTGGTCATTATTGATATTCAACTGCCTAAATTTGACGGCTTTCATTGGTGTAGAATGATTCGATCCCATTCGAATATTCCGATTATATTCCTGTCCTCTCGCGATCATCCAACGGATATCGTCATGTCCATGCAGCTGGGTGCAGACGATTATATGCAAAAGCCCTTTCACTTTGATGTGCTCATTGCCAAAATCCAGGCGATACTTCGACGTGTATACAACTACAATACAGACCCCATTGAGCTCAAATCGTGGTGCGGCGCCGCTGTGGATTATGAGAAAAATGTAGTATCCAATGGGGCAGGCTCGATTGAGCTAACCAAAAATGAAATTTTCATATTAAAGCTGCTCATCGAAAAGAAGAATAAGATCGTAAGCCGGGATGAGCTCATCAACAGCTTGTGGGACGATAAACGTTTTATAAGCGATAACACGCTTACTGTCAATGTAAATCGCCTGCGCAAACGGCTGGATGAGCTTGAACTGGGACGCTTTATTGAGACGAAGGTCGGGCAAGGTTACATGGCTGCTGAAGAGGCGAATTCATTTGATTAAATCCTATCTCATCGAAAGACGCAGCTGGATTCTGCTTTTTATATGCCAGCAGCTGCTGATACTCTTCGTCGCTTATATGGATCCGACCATCCCGCTCCAATCCATCCTCTATATGGTGTTTTTATCGATGATCGTGTTTACAGTCTTTTTGATGATTCGTTACCATACTGAGACCCGTTTCTATAAAAGCCTGGAAGAACGGGACAATAATCTGGATTTAACAAGTATCGCCAGTCCGGAAAGTCCATTCGAGAAAATTATTGATACCAGCATGACGAACCAAATCGAGCTCCTGAAAAAGACCGCTTCACAGAACCTGATCACTCTAGAGGAAGAGAAGGATGACTTGTTATCCTGGATTCATGAGGTTAAAACGCCGCTGACAGCGATGCACCTCATGATTGATCGCTTGAACGACGACATGATGAAAACACATTTAACCTATGAATGGCTGCGAATTCATCTTCTGCTCGACCAGCAGCTCCACCAAAGACGCATTCCGTTTATAGAAAATGATTTGTATATCGAGCACACCGATCTGGAAACAATTATTTTCAACGAAATCAGAACGCTGCAGTCCTGGTGTATTCACAAAGGGATCGGCTTTGACATTCAGTTAGAAGTAGCAGAGGTGCTTAGTGATGCCAAATGGCTGGCCTTTATCTTGAGACAGCTTTTAACCAATGCCGTGAAATACAGCCCCGCATCCGACATCATCGTCAGAAGCTATCATCGAGCGGACCACACCCTCGTCGAGGTGCAGGATAGTGGACGTGGCATTGACCCCAAGGATCTGCCGCGCATATTCGATAAAGGTTTTACCTCCACATCCATGCATCAAGACCATGCCGCAACAGGCATGGGGTTATATCTAGCTCATAAGGCAGCGCAATCGCTGCTCATCCATATCCAGGTACAATCTGTGGTAGGAGAAGGAACAACGTTCACCCTAACGTTTCCGCAAAAAAATGAATTTGTTCGGATCACAGGCGTGTGACAACAATGTCACATGCTTTGTTGTTTTGTTCGGTCAATCGGAGGATAAGATAGGCAGACTCTCTTATAATAAGACCAATGAGACAAGGGAGTGTATCGATATGATTATTTTGGAAGCTAACAACATTCACAAAAGCTATGGCAATAAATCGAATCAGCAATCCGTATTAAGCGGTCTGGATTTACGGATTGAGAAAGGTGAATTCGTCAGTATCATGGGTGCATCCGGCTCAGGTAAAACGACATTGCTCAACGTTCTCTCGTCGATCGATAAGATCAGCAGCGGCACTATTAAAATTGAAGGGATCGAAATTTCGGGCATGAAGGAAAAGCAGTTAGCTGAATTTCGCAAAAATCATTTGGGCTTTATTTTTCAGGAATACAACTTATTAGACACGCTGACCGTCAAGGAAAACATCCTTCTGCCGTTATCCATCACCAAAACATCCAAACAAGCAGCCGAGCAGCGTTTCCAAGCCCTTGCGACAGAACTGGGGATTGTTGATCTGCACAATAAGTATCCGAACGAAATTTCCGGTGGGCAAAAACAGCGCACCTCGGCTGCACGGGCTTTTATTCATGAGCCCAGCCTTATTTTTGCTGACGAACCGACAGGTGCACTGGACTCCAAATCCGCTTCGGATTTATTAAATAAGCTGAGCGAATTAAATCAGAACAGAAAGGCTACCATCATTATGGTAACCCACGATCCGGTAGCGGCCAGTTATTGCAGTCGAGTCATCTTTATCAAGGATGGGCAAATCTATACGCAGCTCAATAAAGGGGAAGAAACGAGACAAACGTTCTTTAAAGATATCATGAAAACCCAGGGTGTATTAGGCGGGGTGCAGAATGAGTATTAATCAGCTCATGCTTCGCAATCTGAGTAAGAATTTGAAAAATTATTACCTGTATGTATTTGCCTTAATTTTCAGTGCCGCGCTTTACTTTGCCTTTGTCACGTTACAATATGACCCCTCGATGGAGCAATTGGAAGGATCTATTAAAGGGGCCGCGGCCATTAAAGCAGCATCTATCTTACTTGTCGCCATTGTTTTTATCTTTCTTTTATATGCCAATAACATCTTTATCAAACGACGCAGCAAAGAAATTGGCTTGTTTCAACTTATAGGGATGACCAAAAGCAGGATATTTGGGATCTTAACAGCCGAGAACTTTATCCTTTATTTTGGGTCCTTACTGTTAGGAATCTTTGGAGGGTTTTCCATTTCCAAATTAATTATTATGATTCTCTTTAAAACGATAGGTGTCGATGCTATCGCAGCCCTGCATTTTTCTTACCAGGCACTTATTCAGACACTGATTGTATTTTTTATGATTTATCTCTTCATCATGCTAATGAATTATACATTCATCCAGAGACAAAGTATTTTATCCTTATTTAGAGTGACCTCCCTGACAGAGGGCAAATTAAAAAAAGTGTCCCTCCTTGAAATGATTATCGGGATACTTGGGATCATCCTGATCCTTGTTGGCTATTATCTTTCCTCCAAATTATTCGGTGGAGACTTCACTACGATGAATCAGCTTTTCTCCGCGATGATTGTTATTCTCGGGTCTGTTATATTCGGGACTTATCTTTTTTATAAAGGCTCTGTCAGCTTTATATTTAATATCATTCGAATAAAGAAACAAGGTTACTTAAACATTAATGAGGTATTATCGCTTTCCTCCATTATGTTCAGAATGAAATCGAATGCTGTGTTATTAACCATCATTACGACCGTCTCCGGACTTGCCATTGGTTTATTGTCGTTAAGCTACATTTCGTACTACTCCGCCGAAAAGTCAGCCGAATTGTACGTTCCTGCAGATTTCTCAATCACCAATATCCGGGATGCAGAGAAATTCAAGCAAGTATTAACTGCGAATCATATTGGGTACACAGACAAAACCGTTGATGTCCTACAGGTAGCCGTTAATGCAGAGAACATCATGGACACCAATCTGAAAGAAATGAATACGAAGTTTGATCCAAAAGTCATGACCCTGCCTGTTATTAGTGAGCGGGCCGTCGACAATATCCATCTGTCCGCTAATGAAACGCTATTCACAGATTCCAGTGGCATGCTGCAAAAATTTATGCCTATGAAAGACGCTGGAGCGATTGAATTGAAGGGTCAGCATGAGGTCATTCCGCAGCAATATAAACGGCTCCATATCGATGCTCCTATATCCGGTTATTTCACAAGCGGCGGCTTGCCCGTTGCCATTGTAGACGAAGCCATATTTGAGCGCTTGAAAAAAGATCTCAATCCGGCCATTCAACTAGCCTCTTCCGTATATATCGGTATTGAGATCCAAGATAAGGCTATGGTTAAAGCAGCTAACAAACTGTTTAGCGAAATGAGCTTTGACAATAACTCTGCCTTCGATTCGCAGCTTGGAATGAGCAATCATCAGAAACAAAATATGGGGCTCATCATGTTTATTGTTGCCTTCCTGGGACTAACCTTTTTGATTACATCCGGCTGTATTCTATATTTTAAACAAATGGATGAAAGTGAAGATGAAAGGTCCAGTTATACGATTCTAAGAAAGCTTGGCTTCACGCAGAGCGATTTGTTACAGGGCATTCGGGCCAAGCAAGTCTTTAACTTCGGAATTCCCTTGGTCGTAGGGCTGCTTCACAGTTATTTTGCCGTTCAATCCGGCTGGTTCTTTTTTGGATCAGAGCTCTGGACACCGATGATTATGGTGATGATCCTTTATGCAGCGCTGTACTCGATTTTTGGGATATTATCCGTGTTTTATTACAAAAAGGTGATTAAAGAGGCACTTTAATAAGGCTGAAACACAAGCTCCAGACCTAAGGCTCCGGGGTTTTGTGCCTTAATAAAGGAAATAGAGGAATACACAAGATTTATGTAGAATTTCCTTGTATGATGATGCGAATATACAATAAACCCACCCTAAAATATATAGCCACGATTATAATATTTCTTAGTGTTCTCTTCGCCTTGCGATGGACTTGGTCCGAAATATTTTCTACATCGGGGCATCCTCCTATTGTCCATGGTGTCCTCGACCTGAACGGCTGGGACTTAAATAATGCCCCTACAATTCCGTTAAATGGCGAATGGGAGTTTTACCCTGCTAAACTGGTTTCTCATCAGGATGCGCGGTTGTCAGAGAACGAATCGCGTTATATTCAAGTCCCGGGAGACTGGAGCAGCGTGCTGACGAATGGCTCAGGCTCTTCGTATGGGTACGGAACGTATCGGCTGCGCATTTTAATCGATCCACTGGACCAGCCAGTCGCATTGTGGCTTCAAGGAATCCAAGCCGCATCAGCTGTCGAGATCAATGAGCTGACTGAGGGCAGTATTGGAAAGCCTGCCGACAACGCTGAGGACTACAGACCGAAAAAAATCTCTTATACAGCCTCCTACTCTGTGAAAGGCACTCAAGAGATTGAATTGCTCATTCAAGCAGCTAACTTCGACGATCCCTATAACGGCGGCATCCTGCGCACCATTCGCTTTGGTTCTCAGGCAGCGATTGACTATGTACGTTGGTATTCCATCGGGTTTCAATTGGTTTCGTTTATTGTTTTGCTGCTTCACGGTTTGTACGCGACTCTTCTCTATGTATTTAATCCTCAAGAACGGGCTTTGTTGTTTGTTGGTTTGTTAACGCTGGCGGTTGGTGTTTCGGTTGTAGTCGGGCACGATAACCTGCTCTTATTATGGCTGCCGATTAATTATACGTGGGCGCTCAAAATCGAGCTGCTCTCCCTCATGTGGCAAACTTATTTTATTCTTCTTGTGTTCAGAAGATTCTCTTCGGCACCTCCACACAACAGATGGTTGCGAGTATTCACTGTAGTGCTCATTTCTTATTCAGGATTGTTATTGGCCGCATCGGCTCCGCTGGTGAATGGAATGGTTGAGCTCAAGATATTTGCTTTTTTCTATCTATTGCCCTTTGTTTGGTTTGTCTATATAACAGGAACCATGATCTTCAGGAAGCAAGTCGACAACGACACCGTTTATTTGCTGTTGTCAGCATCTGGCATTGTGTCTAATTTTCTGTGGAGCTTATGGGATTATTTCCGGGAGTTCACGATTGTTTACTATCCAATTGATATCATAGCAGCCATTATTGGTTTTTCTACGTATTGGTTTAAAAAATATTTCCGTCAATCGAAGGAAAATACCAAGCTTAACGAGCAGTTGCAAAAGGCGGATAAGCTGAAAGATCAGTTCCTCGCCAATACATCGCATGAGCTTAGAACACCGCTGCACGGAATTATGAATATCGCTCAAACCGTTGTAACTAAAGAGAAAGCTACCATGAATGAACGCAGCCTTAAGGACATGGAACTGCTTATCACCATAAGCCGCCGCATGTCGCATATGCTCGGTGATCTTCTTGATGTCGCTCGGCTCCAGGAACACCGCATCGTCCTGCAGCAGGAGCCCCTGCAGATTCAAGCGATCGTCCCCGGTATCGTCGGTATGCTCAGATTTATGATAGATGGCAAGCCTATCCAACTGCATATAGATATTGCAGAAACGATGCCTCCGGTTATGGCCGATGAGAAAAGACTTGTGCAAATTTTGTATAATTTATTGCATAACGCCCTCAAATATACGGAGGAGGGACAGATCTCCGTCTCTGCCGAGATGAAGGACGAACATGCCTTCATTCATGTCTCCGACACCGGCGTCGGCATGGATGAGCAAACACAGGTGCGAGCGTTTCTTCCTTATGAACAAGGTTCCTATGGAATAAGCGATGGGAGAGGTATCGGACTCGGTTTAAGCATATGCAAGCAGCTGGTGGAATTGCACGGTGGTACGTTGACTATTCGCTCCAAGCTGGGCAAGGGCTCCGTATTCAGTTTTGCTCTGCCGCTAGCGAACATGTTGGATCTCCCTTTGTCGCAGCAATCTCTACCTCTCCGTCAAATAGCAGATCGAATGGATGCCGGACCCGCAGGCTTCGTTTTTCCAGATACCGCAAGCAGTGAATTGGCAGCTTCCGTACTTATCCCTCCGTTATTGAATGACGGAAAGATGAATATACTTGCTGTTGATGATGACCCTGTCAACCTGAGTGTGCTTGCAGGTATTCTTTCCGCAGAGCCCTATACCCTTACAACAGCTACATCAGCTCGCGAGGTGTTGGAATTACTCGGTACAGCACAATGGGATCTTCTGATTGCCGATGTCATGATGCCCCATATGTCCGGCTACGAGTTGACGCAGAGAGTCCGGGAGCTTTACTCCGTATCGGAGCTTCCGGTGTTGCTGTTGACCGCACGCAGTCAGCCTGCTGACATCTACACCGGATTTTTGTCGGGGGCCAACGATTACGTGACCAAGCCCGTAGATGCGCTGGAGCTCCAATACCGAATCCGTGCATTGATCACGCTGAAGCAATCGATTAATGAACGTTCACGTATGGAAGCCGCTTATCTCCAGGCACAAATCCACCCTCATTTTTTATTCAATACGTTGAATTCGATTATGGCGCTTAGTGAAATAGATACGGAAAAAATGCGAAACCTGGGCGATGCTTTTGCCTCCTTTTTGCGGATCAGCTTTGATTTTCTAAATACGGGGGAACAGGTCGAGCTTGCTCGTGAGCTGGAGCTTGCCGAAGCCTATTTGTATATTGAAAAAGTGCGCTTCGAGGACAGACTGTCTATCGTATGGGAGGTTGAGCCTCACCTCAACTTGCTTCTTCCTCCGCTTTCCATACAGCCGCTGATTGAAAATGCTGTCAAACACGGCCTCCTCAGTCAAAACAAAGGTGGCACCGTTCATATTCGGATTACCCGCCAAGACAGCTTCACGCTGATTGAAGTACAAGACAATGGCAAGGGTATGGAACAAGAACTGGCTAATCAACTGTTGAGTCCAACCATGAAAGGAAAGAGTGGTATTGGACTTCCCAATACGAATCGACGATTAATACAATTGTATGGTAAGGGCTTGTCTATTCGCAGCAGCCCTTATGAAGGTACTACTGTTTCCTTTGCAATTCCGAATACCCGTTCACCTTTAATAGTCTCAAACAAAAATAATTTTAAAGCATAAAAAACCTTCCGAAAGGAAGGTTTGCATATCGGATTCATTTTATCCTAATCTTCTTAGGAGGCTTCACTATATGTTTTGAAATTGTCCATAATCGCCTGAAAGCCTGCTTTTTGCATTTCAATGGGATTGGTGGTTTCTGCTTCGAAAGTTTCAATTACCTTGGTGCCGTTTTCTTGGCTAACAAAAGTGATATCAACTTTTCTGCCGTCTCCAATTGTGTAAGAGATAAATTCATTTATTCTTACTTCATCATAAACACCACCAAAATCAAATCCAAAGCTGCCATCCTTAGCTTCCATTCTTGTAACAAATTTTCCGCCAGCCCTTAAATCATTTTCGGCACTTGGCGCATGCCAGTCATCAGAAGCAAAACACCATTGGGTTATATGCTGTGGCTCCGTCCAATATTTCCACACTTCTCCAACGGGAATATGTACTGTCGTTTCCACCGTTATGGTTTGATTACCTGTTGCCATAATAATTACCGCCTCACTATTTTAAACTGAGATTCTATGCTTTATTATACCATTAAAAATCTATTGTTATTTCTTATGGATTGCTGTTTACGGATTCTTCACTTAACAGTCGGTTTGGCATGTAGTGTTGGTGTAATATCTGCGATCCTAATTGACTCGAGACCTGAAAGTCGGTTATTGCCTACCCAACCAACTGAACTGCCACCGCTATACCCCATCCAAAATCGATTGTTATCTGCTGTTCCACGGGGAACAGGTGCTCTCAAAGCCTGATTGAACGCACGAATACTTACACCATAAATGACCACTTGCTTTCCCTTCAATTGAGTAGTCAACGATGAGTCGTTGATGTAATAATTGGCCAATAGTCATCACAATTAACTGCTGTTGACTATGCCAACAAGGTAATTGAAAAACATAAAGAAAAAGCGTAAGTTGCTTACTCGGCAACTTACGCTTAATTTATGCTTCTTTTAATATACGGTTTTTTTGCTTATTCGAATTTGCTTGTTTTTTATCCGTCAAGCCAAGCGTCTGTGCGGTTGAAGTATGAATTTCGTCGATAAGCTCTGGGTTTTTCAACAGTGACACGCCATAAGAAGGAATCATTTCTTTGATTTTCGGCTCCCACGCTTTGATATGCTGCGGGAAGCATTTATTGATGATTTCCAGCATGACGGAAACCGCGGTAGAAGCACCCGGAGAAGCTCCGAGCAAGGCAGCTATCGAGCCATCAGCGGCATTAATAACTTCCGTACCAAATTGAAGCGTTCCTTTGCCGGCAGCTGTATCTTTAATGATTTGCACACGCTGACCTGCTACCAGTAACTCCCAATCCTCGCTCTTGGCGTTCGGGACAAATTCACGTAAAGCTTCCATGCGCTTTTCTTTCGATAACATAACTTCCTTGATCAGGTATGTTGTTAATGGAACGTTTTTGACACCTGCCGCCATCATCGTTACGAGATTATGCGGTTTTACGGAAGTTAACAAATCAAACATGGAACCGAATTTTAAAAACTTTGGTGAGAAGCCGGCAAACGGTCCGAAGAACAACGATTCTTTCTTATCGATAAATCTTGTGTCCAGATGCGGAACAGACATTGGCGGAGCACCAATGGCAGCTTTACCGTATACTTTTGCACGATGCTTGGCAACTACATCGGGTTTCTTACAGACCATAAATAGTCCGCTTACCGGAAATCCACCAATACCTTTTCCTTCTGGAATTCCGGATTTTTGCAGCAAATGCAGGCTCCCGCCGCCGCCGCCGATAAAGACGAATTTGGCCGTATGGCTTTCGACGGTACCGTTATCGACATTCCGCACTTTCAATTCCCACAAGCCATCGCTAGTACGTGTAATATCATCAACATTATGTTTGAATTTTAGTTCGACGTTTTTACTTTTCAAGTGCTTAAACAATGTACGCGTTAAAGCGCCAAAGTTAACATCCGTGCCAGATTCAATTCTTGTAGCCGCTATAGGTTTATCGGATGTCCGGTCCTTCATCATCAGAGGAATCCATTCCATCAGTTTCGCCGGGTCATCGGAAAATTCCATCCCTTGAAACAGAGGATTGTCAGACAGCGCTTCGAAACGATTTTTTAAAAACGTTACGTCTTGTTCTCCTTGTACAAAGCTCATATGAGGCACTGGCACGATAAAATCCCGCGGATTGCGTATCAGCTTGCTGCTAACCAGATAAGACCAAAACTGCTTTGAAACCTGATACTCTTCATTAACTTTAATAGCTTTGCTAATATCTATAGATCCGTCCGGTTTCTCGACGGTGTAGTTAAGCTCGCACAGTGAAGAATGCCCTGTTCCCGCATTATTCCATTCGTTAGAGCTTTCCTCTCCTGCGTTTTCACGCCTCTCTAACACTGTAATTTCCCAGTCCGGTACTAATTCTTTCAGCAGTGACCCCAAAGTAGCACTCATGATTCCAGCACCAATTAAGATAACGTCTGTTTTAGTTTGTCTGTTACTCATTTTTACCGTCCTTATACCCTAAGATTTGCAGAAAAAATGTAGGCGCAACAAGCATGGTCGCGACCTAATGACATATCTTTCTGGATCAAATATAACCTACTCATAGTGTACCACTATTATTTATATATTAAAATATTAAAATTGACTATTTTAAGACATCACACCTTTTTGCTATCGTATTCCCATACAGCGCTTTTCATTACAGCTCTTGAACAAACGCATTTTTACCGTCCATCCAAGCTTCGATGTCCTTCGTACGCTCAGTACTCACTAATCCCAGCTCCATCTGTCGGAGTTTCCAGTCGCACCACGAACCAAAACCTTTTGTCCTGGCTGAAAATCAACACTTCGACGAAGAGCTACCCATACTGACCATAGCCGAGTTAAAAAATAAATCGGATTTACTCTACGATATGCGATTCTTGGCTTGGCGTTCAATTTACAATCTTTGTAACCAATCCGTGATGGTATCTACCGCTTCCCTGTATTTCTGCCCTACGAGTACGCCGGTATGAGTTGTGTTCACAAGCCCTTTATACTCAGCACGGAGGTGCTCCGCTGTCACTCTACCCCGACGATCATCATCCTCACCGTTTACTGCTTTGACAACCAAGCACGGACAAGAAATCGAACTGCTGTCTATAGATATGCCCTTTGCTTCGTTTGAAAAAACAAAAGCGTTAAATGCCTTCGATGACTCCATGGTCAGATACTTTCTTTGAAATTCAATGTCTTCTGCCGTTTCATCTATGCTTGAATACTCTTCACGGACTGGAGCAGGCAATAGGATACCAGGTGATAACTGGTCTAATTGTTTGTACGGTACTACTTCAAAAACTTCTCTGCTTATGACTGAATCGATCAATACCAACCCGGCAATTTCGACGGTTTCAGCCAACTTCTGGCCCAAGATTCCCCCCATGCTAAATCCGATAAGAATCGGCGGAATCCCACACTCTGCGATAACCTCTTGTATATCCTCCAAATAATCGTCGAATGTTATCCTAGTCATATCCAGCAGCCTGCTTTTGTAATGACTTCTCAAGTTCATGCCATAGCACTTCCACCCTTCACTGATAAAGTGAGGGATATATTTGCTCCACATCCAGCTTCCTGTGAAGGCGCCGTGTACAAAAAGTAACGGGGGCCTTTGTTTAGTTGCTTGCTGAAGGTTATCCCCCTCGAATATTTCTAAAAACAAATCGTTGTCCCCGATGTATTTCTCCGTATGATCAGGTAATTCTTTCGTAAAATCCCTCATCACTTTTCCTCCTCCTCATTTAATTTGATATCAAACTATATATCGAAAAAAATTTAAAAGTTGCCATAAATCTTTTGTAAAATGGTAAGCAGATCTTCTTTTTCTTTTTCAGTGATGTTGAAGTAAAACACGTCTAGCATATCTTTCGATATGGATTCAAAGACTGGTTTCAGCTCATTTCCCTTATGGGTTAAGGCAACGTAAACAACCCTCGTGTCCTCTCTATCCCTTTCCTTTGTCACATATCCAAGCCGGACCAGCTTGTCAACAAGTGCTGTGACTGTAGATTTATCCTTATTAATCCTTTTAGAAATGTCCGCCATCGTGAGTCTGGGGTTCTTAAATAGCGCATAGAAAATATCACCATGCGATGTGCCAATACCGTCTACCCCATTCTTCACCATCTCATCTACAATAAATCGATTAACTTTTTCTCTAATTTTGGAGATTAATGAAATAGCATCTCTATTTTCCATAACCACATTATAGTTTGATATCAAACAAATGGCAAGTGTGCTTGGTGCGCTTCCCGTTGTGGGATAAACTGCCCGTTGCTTTTTGTTCATTACTATTAAAAATATGGAACAATATTTCGATATTATGGATAGAAGAGGAAAATATAAATAAATGGGATAAAGGTGAATTAACTATGAAGATTTACAGCTCGACTCAGAATGATTTAAATGTATACATAAATTCAAAACAACATACCGATAAACCGGTCTTGGTCACAGGCACGATACCTGAACTGTCGCATGACACCGATACTGTGGAAATCAGCCCTGCTGCCAGACAATTGGCGGCATCCGATATCGTGAATCATTCCGCTATATATTTTGGAACCGTTCAAATCAATGATTCACTGAATCGCCTTCTTAGTGATCAACCCTCGGAGGTGAAGGAAGCTGTTTACGGCATCATTCAATCCAATTTCATTACAAACGTGACCGGAGAAGAGGAAAGATCCGCCTTATTAGAATTGGGACTCGCTCAAGCTAAGTATATGGCAGACAACTATATGAAAGATGACAAAGCGGTGGAATTTATGAATACGATCCGTCAAATCGGAGCCATCTCCAAAACCAGAACCGTAGATCCTACAACGAAAGAAATCCATTACGAAACACCATCGCAAAGACCTATTGGGGCCCCTGACGATTACATAAATTTGACCGAGATGATGCAGAAATTCGAGCCTAAAACGCTGGAGAAGCTACAGGAGGCTGTTGTGAACGGAAAAGACTGGGCTAGCATCTTGCGATCCTTCGCTGAGAAAGCATCGACGCGTAAGAATTGGGTGCAGGAATTCAGAGAGGAATCAGCCAAACAAATCGGGGACATCGTCGGTGAAAACAGATTCGGGAATGCCTCTACTGCCAGCTTGAATGAGTTTGTTAAAGATATCAAGGGCAAGATTGCCACAGCTGGATTTAAAAATACTGGGTTCATAACAGACAATATAGAGGCTTTTATGCGGACATTGGGAAACCGGAATACGGTTGATTAACCAGAGATAATGAGAGAACCTTTCAAGCTCTTGGCTGAACGTTCCTTCATTTTTTTGTTAATCACACCCTCTTAGTAGCCTGCCTAAGGAAAAGTCAAAAGGCGCCTAATTGGACGCCCTTCCGTCTTACACATCTGTTTCTACTGCATTGTAATGAATGATGCACCCATTGTTTTATTTGAGCATTTGATACACTTGTTCGACATCCTTATCCCCTCGGCCAGACAGATTGACGATAATAATTTGATCCTGACCCATCGTCGGCGCCAGCTTTTTCGCGTATGCAATCGCATGTGCACTCTCCAGGGCAGGGATAATTCCCTCCGTGCGGGACAGTTCCTGGAAGGCTTCCAGAACTTCCTCATTGGTGACCGTTGCATATTCAGCCCGTTCCGTCACCTTCAGGTGGCTATGCTCCGGCCCAATGCCCGGATAATCAAGTCCCGCGGCGATCGAGTAGGTCTTCTTCGGCTGGCCTTCCTCATCCAACAGTACTTAGCACTTGAAGCCATGAATGATGCTCGGGACACCTTGGGTTAAGGATGGCGCTTGATCGGGCTCAACACCGATCAAGCGAACGGTCGGCTCATCGATATAGTGGGCGAATGCACCAATCGCATTGCTGCCACCACCTACGCAGGCCACTACCGCATCCGGCAAACGGCCTTCTTTCTCCATAATCTGCAGCTTCGATTCCTCGCTAATAATCGCCTGAAAGTGCTTGACCATCGTCGGAAACGGATGCGGACCAACTGCGGACCCCAGCAAATAAAACGTATTCTTATAATTGCGAACTAGATCGTCCAGCGCTTCATCTACTGCGTCCTTCAGTCGTCCTTGGCCTTTATGAACCGGCACGACAGTCGCGCCAAGCAGCTCCATACGGAACACGTTAAGCGCCTGCCGGCGCGTATCTTCAGCTCCCATGTAGATGACGCATTCCATATTAAACATGGCACAAGCCGTTGCCGTAGCTACACCGTGCTGTCCCGCACCGGTCTCGGCGATAATCCGCTTGGCACCCATCCGCTTAGCGAGTAGAATCTGACCAATAGCGTTGTTGATCTTATGCGCGCCGGTATGATTCAGATCCTCGCGCTTTAAGTAAATCTTTGGCCCTCCCCAAGCTTTGGTCAGTCTCTCCGCATACGTCAGTGGATTTTCGCGGCCAACGTATTCGCGCAGGTAATACCGCAGCTCTTCCTTATAATCTGGGTCGTCTCTAAACTTGTAAAATTGCTCACTCAAATAGCTCAACACTTCCTGCAATTCCGGCGGGACAAAGCTGCCCCCGAACTCTCCAAAGTATCCCTCTTGCTGCAATTCTTGCTCCATAAGTAAGCGCCTCCACTAATTGAAATAGAAATGGTAATCCACACCTAACATCTTACCATAAATTACAGAAGGCCTGAATATGGTGGTATGCAAAGTTATTTTAACCTTTGAGAGTATCAAGCCCGATACATTGCTCAAGAGACTACTTATCTTTTGTGAATACATACCAAATTCTTGCCCTTAGTACAATCAGCCACGCCCAAATTTCTAATCTTAACTATATATCTTCTACTATATTGTGATACGGTTCAGCATATCATCTATAGATCGAAATTGAACGGATTTGTTGAATCCTTTATCTTTACCCGTAAACACTCCGTCACCAGCTCCTGTAGCGGAGCAGATAGGTTATCGTATGCATGATTAATATCTGCAACGGTTTCCGGGCTAAAATCAAGCTTTGGATCACTGATCTGTGGTGACAATTGGTATGAGAAGTCTATCCCGAAGTTTTCCTTGAGCCATTTTAGGTCATCCTGCGCCAGTTCCAGAAAGCCTTTTTTATAGGCATGCGAAATATCGAATTTCGGACCGCGTATGGCCAAAAGCGGATTTATATCTTCTCTAGTTCTTTGCTCGTTTCGTCGATTATTGAAAATAATGGGGCATTTTTCATTAATAAAGGCTAATAATTCCGCCGCGATTAAAGAAATGCTTTCATTGGCCTTCACGATATTAAACGTTATTATTTCATCTTTTTCATAACCCAGTTTTTCCAAAAAGTATCCGACTGGCCCGCATTCATGCTTTACTGAATCCTCAAATCGATATACTTTTACAGCATCTGTACCAAAAACCTGAACCAAATTCCCTATGCGGATTTGGAACAAATTTTGTATGATCTCATTCATCTTCTCATCCAGAATCTGCTGAAGCTTTTGCCCTGCTTTTAACCTTTGCTGAGTAGCACTCACCAGCCAAGGCACTGGATGCCTTACGGAAATCAACACCTTTATCGAAGCCTTATCGCCGATCGATTTTTTCAGAAACGTTCGAACGTTCGTTAACTCGCTACGTGAAAGCAGGGAAATGTTTTCGCCGGATATGATGATTTTGCTTTGCTCGGATTCAGCCGCTTCTTGCTCAAATAGTTCTAAAAAATGCTTATTTGCTTTTCTAATGTCGCTTTTGCTGCGTCCCTCAACAATATTCTCGAAGTATTTCTGGTTGCTTGTAAAAGCACCGAAAATAGGTATGGAATGATTCGAAGGCCAGCATGCCGGATAAAGAAACTCCCGTTCTTTTAAACGTTCCGCGTTTGCAAATAAGGTTTCTTGGATGCTTGTCGTGCCAGTCTTATGCATTCCCGCGTGTATAATAATCTCATGAATGTTGCTCTTACGCTTGTTGCTTCTGAAAAACAATACTTTTTCCCCCCATCGAGTCAGAGCTTTAGTACGGTTACGGGGTTAGTCGCGAAGGATGCCATCCACGAGAGCTTGGACACACTGTTTCACAGTCGCATTCTGTATCCAAGGGAGGCTCATACGGCGAGTCAATAAATGCTTGATGAGGCCCGATCTTGCTTTGCAATACAACCCTTTGGGATCGCGCCGCTCGCATGCTTCAACCGAGCACCCCACATAAACCTCCATGTAATCTTCAAGCACGAATCGCTGCCGAACTGCGCAGCACTATACACCGGATACCTCGCTGAAACAGTGCTCTTTCGGTTGCGGCAGCCAATGTTGATTTTCCGGAGCCTGACAATCCTGTGAACCATAGCACCTTTCCCTTGTAGCCATTCATGTTTTCCATTCAGTCTTGCCTATCATAATGCCCTCCGCTCGTTCCAAACTTAATTCTTCCCCTGAACGCTTATCAGTCCCAGTCGTACGTTTCGCCGATCAATTCAAACAATCGCCGGTTCGGTTCCGCATAGTAGTTACGCAGCCATTTCATCGTATCTTGCGAAATAGGCTGTTCGTATTCGCCTTCATTTAGCAGCACATACTCACCCGGTTCCCACAGCGGCATATCAAGAAAATCCAGTACTTTCCTATAACTCACCGCCGGCTCCTGGAACCATGCCTCGCTGCTCATCACGAGAATTTGGTCCTTGGGGAAATACCGGTACCATCTCTCCAGTTGCTCCACATATAACCCCCGCTTCAAATAAGAAAAAATCGAACAATTCTGGCTTGAGAAGCGAGGGTCCCTGATCATTCGGTTATACGCTTCTTCTACTCTTGAACGCTCGGCCTGCAGCGCCTCCGGAAACGACATCGGCTCCAGACCTCGTCTCACCATCATTTGATAATGGGAATAGGCTCGATCGACGGGATTGCGCAGAACGACGATCAGCTTAACCTCAGGGAGCCATTCACGCACCCGGCCGGGTGTCTGAGGATGGAATAGATAATAGGGACTCGACTCTCCTGTTATGTGGCCTTCAATCAGATCAGGTGGGAAGTTCTTCTTGTACCAGTCGAACCCGAGTTGATATTGCTCGTCGAAGAAATGAACTTCCTTCACAGCGGCCGATTGAATGTTAGGGTGCTGGACGAGGTCATGGTACAGGGAGGTGGTACCTCCTTTTTGCGTCCCGATAATCAGAAAAGCAGGCTCCGTCGTAGTGTTGTTATAGAGCTTGGTCCGGGCAGATCGTACCCATTCCACTTTGCGTTTGTTGACGAAATGAAGGTGCTGGACAACACTATCCATATCCGTACCTGGTGGCGCGATTTCCAAACACCGAACGGCATCCTCGCTCGCCTCTTCTTGCATGCCTAATTCCAGATACACGGATGAGCGCAGGATTTTAACAGAGAACTCATTGTAGCCCTTGTCGAGCGATTGATTGAAAAACTTCAAGGCCTGCTCGAAATCCTGCTGCTGCTGGCTCCTGCAGCCCATCCGGTAGTAATACTCGGCCAGATAATCATGGGCTCCCTCGCTCTGCTCATAAGCCATAAGCACGTCACGTGTTGGTCCACTCAGCTTGATACGGCCTTCCTCAAGCCAGATCGCCTGATCACAAATGATTTTAGCCTGTTCTCCCGCATGACTGACAAATAGAATGGTGGTACCCGCGCTCTTCAACCGCAGGATAGCATTTATGCATTTCTTCCGAAATTCATGATCGCCAACCGCAAGCACCTCGTCGATCAGCAAAATGTCAGGTGTCATATGGATGGCTATGGAAAAGCCCAGTCTCATATACATGCCAGTCGAGTAGCTCCGCACCAACTGGTCAATGTCTTCTCCAAGCTCGGAGAACGCGATGATGCTGTCCATTTTCTCCTGAATCTCCTTGCGCGTAAACCCGAGAACAGAACCGTTAAAATATATATTTTCTCTGCCGGTAAAGTCAGCATGGAACCCCGCTCCGAGTTCCAGCAGGGTCGCCACTTTACCATCGACTTTAACGCTACCGGAGGTAGGATGCAAGATCCGGCTGATCAGCTTCAGCAGCGTGCTCTTGCCGGAACCGTTTTTGCCGATCAGCGCCAAGCTCGCCCCCTTCGGGAGCTCCAACTCAATGTCACGCAGCACCCATTTATCCATCAATTCCGCAGGCGCGGGTGCCATCATGATGTCCTTAATCGTATTTCGCTGTCCGCCTTGCTTGTTGAATTTTTTGGACACCTGATGCAGCTCGATTGCGTTATTCATGCGCCCACTCCTGTCTTTAAACCATTTATACTTCCTCGACCACATGTTTCTGCAACAGCGCAAATACAGCTAACGCTACCGCGTTGACGACGACGAGAACTAGCAGCATAGGAAGGATAACGCCAAAGTCCGGCCATTGGCCGTACAAAAAGATCTCCCGATAAGCGTCGATGATCGTTGTCATCGGATTGTATTCGAACAGCCATCTATATGAACTAGGGATAAGCGATACAGGGAATAATACCGGTGTCAAATAGAAACCAACCATCATCAGGACATTCAGGATATGTTCCAGGTCCCGAAGATAAACCGTAGCCAGTGCAGCAAACATCACAATGGGAAATATAATCAGCGTCTGCGCGAGCAATATGATCGGGAAACCCGACAAGGTCACCGTAAGCGGAATCCCACTAAGCCAGAGCGCCGGAATTAAAATGACTAACGTAAGCAAGTAGTTGATCAGATTGCTTCCAATGACCGACAGCGGAATAACCTCTCGCGGGAAATAAACCTTCTTCATCAACTCTGCATGATTGATCATGCTTCTGGCGCCGCCGGTAATCGACTGGGAGAAAAAATTCCAGGGCAGCAGCGCCACGAGGATGAACATTGGAAAATGGGGAATGTCTGCCTTCATTATGAACGAGAACACTGCCGTGTATATGCCCAACATCAGAAGCGGGTTCATAAACGTCCACAGAAACCCGAGCGCCGAGCCCTTGTAGCGCGTCCGTAAATCCTTCAACACCATATTTCGAAGCATCTCCCGATACTGGTAGATCTCCTTCAGCGGATGAATCGAATCCCACTCGTTGCGAAACCGAATGGCCAGCTTAAAGCTTGCCTTCAACGCAAACAGACCCCCGCGCCAAACGCGGTCGATAAGGAGAGACGCAAGCACGATGAGGACGGCGGCAATCGGCACATACTCCAGAGGGCTGCTATGGATAATGTCCCACGGACGATGCTCGTAAAGCCACTCCATAATGAACACATGGCTTAAATAAATATGGAACACGGAGGAGCCTATCACGGATAGAAGCCGCGGGCTTTTCGCATCCGCAGCTGTTGTGCGAAGCACAACAACGAAGACCGCCGCAGCCGTAAAGAAGACGGGAATAGAAGTATCCTCGTAAAAGTACATTTTCGCTGAAGGATGTGCAGACAAAAGCCAATTCGTTCCGACCACGATCGCTATATACGACATGATCCCTGCCCCATAGAGAAGCCAGCTGATTCCCTTATTCAATGCTGCTGTCGACAATACGAAACCGATCAGGAAATATCCTATATAGCCTGGCAAGCTAGGTACATCAATGACGAAGCCCCAGGTATTCCAATTCCAGTGTGCCAGCGGAAATAGATTGGAGAAGATCAGCCCCGCAGCCCCGATGCAGAATACAACACGCAAGGAGGCGCGTTTCACCAGCACCCGAAGAAGGGGCGCAATCAAATACAGAATACCAATCATATAAACGTACCCGAGATGATAATGCAGCGTTCCTTTAATGAATCCTTCGGCAAATCGTCCCCAATCGAATGAAGGCTCCTTGCGAATATCCCACACATAATAAATCATGCTCCATAGGACGAACAGCGGCACAATGCTTCTGAACCTTTTTAAATAGAATGTCAACGCCGATTCACCTCGACCCGGAGCAAGCAGAAGCATTCCATTGATCATGATTAATACGGGGATGCTCCATCGGAAGGCGGCGTCTATGACATGCGCTGTCCACCAGAAGCGAATGTCTCCAACCTCGCTCCTAATGTCGATGACCGAAGCGGTTAAGTGGATGAGTACCACGCCGATCATCGCCGCGACCTCAAGAATGTCCGCATAGATCCATCTTGCTCTTGTCATATCATTTTTCCCCTAACATAAATATCCGTTTCGATTGCGAGTTAATGGTTCATTAGACGTTTCAACAGCTTCTTCCCTTGCCTGATCACATTACCGGCAATCTGTTCCACGCTGATGTACCTTTCGAAGTATTCATTGCTAAGCGCAAAGGGGTTGTCCACCCGGTAGGGGATCTCAGGCGTATCCCGATAGATGAAACGGGCGTCGCGTTCGATCCGCTCACCGCTTGCATAATAATCGTACGACCACTTGGTGTGGCCTAGACGTGCCTGATCGACCTGATTGAGCTCCCGAACATACTCGTCGCGCAGCGCGTATACTACATTGCTGCGATCGGGTACATACTTGTTGATCATCCCTTCGTTTGCGCCTGAATCGAAACCGGAATAGTGGAAAAAACGCAAAGGCTGACCGTTTACCCAAGGGCCATCGTCCGCTGTTAGCCTTCGTTTGGATAGATTCCACGGGGCGACGTTGTAACCGGGGTGCTTCAGAATATGGACATCGAAGTAGCAGGGCGCCAGATCGATCCACTTCTGGTCGGTGAAGATGCCTCTCGGGATATCGTCATAACAGAACATCGCCAGTCGGCTTGCCCACCAATCGGCAAAGCGCATAGCCTCTTCGGATCTGGAGAGCGCAAGGAAGCCAAGATTGAATACGCCGTGCTGCAGAGCGCTTAATTCATTGTCCATCACCGCGTCCATAATGTCCTCGGGATGGCACAGATGCGGCGTCAATACGATCGGATGGCGGTTCATTGCCTCCACCAACTCTGTCAGTTCACCATAGACCTTAATATCCGGATCCAGATAAACGAAGTGGTCTTCTGCAGCATAGTCCCGGAACAGATATCGGAAGAGCTGTCCCTTGACCGCCGTTGAGGCTTCAACGATTGAATGCTTAAAGATAAACTTGTCGAAATGCTCGAAACCGAGGTCCTTCGCAAGAACGACATTGTCGAAATGCTCACAGCTTCGCGCTGCAGGATGAATTTCCCGCTCCAGCAAGCATACGATAAATTGCGTATTCGGATTGGTTTCCTTCAGTGACTTCGCCAGCACCATCGCTTTCGGCAAGTAATTGGCGCATATGGATGTCGTAACGATCATGAACGAGCCTCTCTTTCGCCAGAAGGCAGATGATTGTACTCCAGTGTGTAACGTGCCCGATTTCCTGAAACATAGGCTCTTACCTGCTCGGAATCGAGCAAAAATGCTCTCAGTTGATCTTCGCCACTCCAAACTTTGCCCAACTCCGGATGTTCATCAATGGTTGCAGCTATATTCCCGCTGAGAGGTGAGGTAAGGACGAGGACGCCTGCCGCAATCGCTTCCTGAAGCGTATAAGAGTAACTCTCCGGGACAATCGACCATAGCAGTACGAGGTCGATGTCTTGCGCAATCAGAAGATTGGACGCCCCCATTCTGCCTTCTCGAAGGAAAGAATAGTGATGTACCGCGACCTGATCGGCGTACTTCTTCTGCGAACCAATATGGTGAAACTCATAAAGTAGGCCAAGTGCTTCATCTTTATACAAGCGCTCCCATAACGACCAGCCTTTATTGTCCATTTTATATCCGAGGAATGCGAGTCTGATTTTTCGATGCTCGGGCCTGGGCTTGTAAACGATTGTTTGCTTATTGAAGATCAGATGTCCCCTGACCAGCATTTTATCTGCGAGATCTGGATAGATGGCAATTACGGTTTCTTTGACAATTTCAGAAGGCACTACAATTCGATCGGCTTGAAGAAGCACCGGTCGAATGGCATTGCGCCAATCTGCGAGCACCATCCCGTGCGTGCAGCTCAGACAGATGTCCGCGTTAGCCCCCGAGGCGGCAACGACATCGGCAATGCAGGAATGTCTCTCTTTTGCTTCTTTAATGCTCGGAGTCATTTTAGGTTGGTAGACCATGTGGTAACTGGAGCATACTGTGAAAAAATCATGCATGAAAAGTGTATGCGGAAGAGCGCCTGCTTCTTCCACATTCCGCAACAGAGTCCTATAATCGTTTATCTCCCAATTCAACAGATGATGGGTATAAATATCAGAAAGTTGCTCATGAATGCGGGAGAGCCACTCCGTAATCTCCTTTACCGGATAAAAACCCCTCAATTGATCGTTCACGATCACCCCATAATAAGTGTCTTCCTTTGTATTCAACAAGGAATAGCTTTGACCTGGGTAGATCTGAATAATTCCAATGTTTCTTCGAGACAAATACGAAGCTTGTTCATAAATATACTTTTCGGTACCGCCCATGGATTCGAGATAGTTTGTGTGGGAGAAGATCAAAGCATTTTGCTTATAAGGAAGCCTGCCTGCCAAGCCGGTTTGACGAGAATACCGATTCCTGCGAAGCGCGTATTCCTGCAGCAACCCCTTGGCCCAACCCTTGAGTCGCCGTTTGGCTCTTCGCTCAATCTCTCTCGCGATTCGAAGCGGCAGGGTTATCTTCCAAGACAACGATTTGGAATATAAAGCGACCTCCCGCCGGTATTTTTCTATCTCTAGATCCTTTTGCCGAATGAATAGTTCCTGATCGTACTTCATCTGCTGTTCTCTTTTTTCGATCTCTAGATCCTTTTGCCGAATGAATAGTTCTTGATCGTACTTCATCTGCTGTTCTCTTTTTTCGATCTCGGTGTTTCGTCGGCTAGCTTCGGCTTGCTCTTCTTGCAGCTCCCGACTTAGCGCGCTGAGCTTCGCTTCGCGACTCCTGCTGTCCTCGCATAGAAGCTCCAGCGTATCGATTTGCTGCTTGATCTGCGCAGCGGCCAATTCAAGTGCTTTCTCTTTCTCGCTATTCGCTATCAGCAGCCGTTCTATTCGCAAGCTGGCATTGCGAAGCGCGGTGGTCAATTCAACTTCAACAGGTCGTTGAAGCTGAAATCCTTGAACCACCTCAGCTTCTATTCCGAACGAGCAACTTAGCTCCAGTAGCACGGACGCACCCTCGTTATGTGGAGGCAAATCCCGAATCAACAGCTGCGATGTACTGCCCGTGACGATTCCAGAGACATAATCCTCTCCATCGTCTATCCGTGTGAAGGCCAGAAAGTTCACGTACTCTTTGGCATGATCACGAAGAAGATCGGCCTCCTCCCCTTCATGGATGAGACATAGCCTGAATAACTTGACATATGCGGGCTTCGCAAAAAAGTCGATTCGCAATACCGACCCCAGGGATTCGCGAATCTCGACTGTATGACAACTTTTCTGTCCTTTCGCGTTAACGGTTACGTAGGTCGATTTCTCCTCCTTGAACTGCCCGTCTGCTCCAGCCCAATAAAACCGTACTCGATAGGATTTCTCGTGGCTCAAGAACCGATCGGTTTGCACCAGTTGGTCGTAGTCTTTCCGTATGCTTTCGCGTAGCTCGTCTTCATGCAGTGCATAAGGGTCCCTCTCGCCTCTCATTCCGGCGAGATACGTTTGTCGTACCATAGCGGGTACGAAGCGATCTTCCCATACATCCTGTTTGGAAAAGCAGTTATGTCTCAGGGCTGGCTTCGGTAAATCGCTGACTCTCGCCTGATCCATAGCACCGTATGGAACGTTTAGAAAGCCGCTGATTCTCCGGCAGGCCTCGATAGGTTGCTCTAACAATTGGTCGTAGTCGATGACGATCCGCTGCTCATGGCTCGTATAATATAAGCTGGAAAGGACGTATAAATTCCATATTGCGAACGACTTGTCATAAAGGAATTGGTCTCGCTTATACAATGAAGCGGCTACGTTCAAAGGATTGCGCAGGTTGAGAATATACCGAGCGTCTATACTCAGCTCTTTAAAAACGGATTGCCACAACGGGAGCAGCAGGCATGTTCGCGGATCTTTGAATCCCCATAATGGAGAATTCAAGAAATCTCTGGTGACAATCTGAACCAGTCTCTCCCGACTTGCCATTCCTGCCTCAGTCAACAACCAATTCTCGGGCAGCGGCTTCGTAGTATCCCATGACGAAGACAAACGGTTCAGCAACTCATCGTGAATAGCCACGATCTCGGCGTGTTCCCAAAAGCCCTCGGGATTGTCCTCCCTGGGAGGAACCATCTGATGTTCATTTCCCATATAGACGCCCAGCGATCTAACGGTTTGAGCCAACAATGATGTACCGCTTCGGTGCATCCCAAGGATGATTACTGCTACTGCTCTAGCCGACATTGCTGCACCTCTTTAAGTTTCGGATATACAATTACGATCTATGTTATTCGACAAAATCTCGCATGAATCCTTCTGTTTTGGATAAAAAGGAACCCTATGTCAAGAGATCGCCCATTCCCCCTAAAATTCGGCTCTATTTTTTAATATAAATTGCAAAATGATTGACTTTGACAGAAAAGGTACCTGAACCGTTCGGAAAAATATTTAGTCTCAACTGTGCGCTTTCGATATCGTCTTGAAGCAGAGTTGAAACTGAAACCCATTGGTTGTTTCCTTTCACGGCAGGATTGCCAAAATGCTGAACCGAACCATTGTTCACTCCTGCAAAAACTAAATTCCCTCTACTTGCGCTTACTCTGGCTGCAATGGTTACCTGTTTATTTTTAAGTTGTTCTTGTATCGGTTGCGGAAGCTTGCCGATTATAGCAACCCAATCGGAATCCCCCGTTACTAAGAAGGTACTTTTATCCTTGGTAAGCTGGGGCGAATCGCCCGGCGGACAAAAGATGGTAAAGTCATTAGGGTCAGAGCTCTCCCACACTTTTTGATAGCTTGGGTTATTCATTATACGAGTTTCAGTCACTAAATTGGATGTAATAAAATTAGTGCTGTAACCATTTCTCGTAGCCGCAGACGCAGCAAATAACCCTACCACAAATAGAAGACCGAATGCTGTAACAACAATAATTTTTTTCATAAAACAGGTAGATATCCGGTTATTGGTCAAAAATGGAAGCTCAATATACTTGTACATCAAATATCCGATGACAAAAGAACAAACAACACCAATGGTCATTAAAAATACGAATCTCAACATGGGGGATGTAATGCTGTATTCATCTAAAAACAAATTATAACCATACCACGTTAATGTATCGTGAATTAAAAATATACTGTAGGATACAATCCCTACTGTGCATAGCAATTTGTTTTGGAATACTTTGCTCAATCGCCCTTGTTCCTTATTCAATAGAATTCCAAATATGGCCAGGAAGCAGCCTAACCCGCTTTGAAACGGGGCATCCATGATTAAAGCCGGAAGAGGTAACCAGCACCAGAAGAATAAAAAACATCCTGATAAGAAGAAGTATAGATTATACGAGTGAAGCCCCGTCTTTTCAGGCAAATACACAAAAATTCTAGCCAACAAAATTCCGAAACAAAATATATCCATTTGGGATAAAATATTATATCCCCATATGAAATCTCCGCTGGCTATAAAGTAATGCCGATAGATTGTCGGAAAGATCATCATAATCGTCATCCACGCAACGAAAGAAGGCGTCCTCTTTGTAATATGGGCTAGTAACGGGAGTAATAGATAAAAATAAATTTCAGGATTCAGCGTCCATGTACCGGGAACGATATCCATCGTTATTCCAGTAGTGAAGAAATGGAAAAGCGGCTGTAGAAAGAACAGATTGGACAGAATATTGGCGAACGAAATCGGCGCTGAGAAATAGCTGCGTCCTATTAAGAAAAATAAAATAATATAAACAGCTGCCACAAAGTAAAACACAGGGATAATCCGCAGAAATCTACGTCGAACGAATCGACCATAGGAAACAAACGGTGTTCCCTCTTTTATTGCTTTAGCAAACGGCAAGTAGAGTAGAAAAGCCGATAGTACAAAGAAAATTCTTACGCCTAATACTCCAGCTTGGAAAAACCAGCTTATATTATAAGTGGTTTCGAATACACGCACGTTAACCGGAAAGCCTTCCCCGTTCGGACCTGCATTCGCCCAAAAATGGACCATCATCACCATTAATATAGCGATTCCTCTTAAACCATCCAAAGACGAAATATTTGGCACTCCTGATGAGTTAGACCTGATGAGTCCGGTATTCTTGAACATCTTCCACCTCATCTTCCATAATTTTATAGCGTACCTATAGCAGCTTCTTATTGCCTTCCACATCCGATGTTTAGAGGACGGATATCCTCCCACTGTCGAATGAAGTTCCCCGGAGACCACATCGACGTACTCCTGAACGTTTGAGCGTTAGGTATTATGGGCTCAACCTCACTTTCTCGCTTTTAGTCGAGTATAGCACAGCCCATATCTTGTAAATCAAGTGTGTAAGTAGCATGTTGTGTTCCTCTGTTGTGAGACTAAGGTGAGATTCAATGCACCCAAACAGACAGCACGAGTTCGCCTGCGTAGCGATCTTCCCCCGAAGTGGCCCGACCTCCACCCTGCCGGGGGCGCGTTTCCGCACCCCACAAACGTTTAATGCGAAAAATTTCGCCGTTACTTATGATAGGGTTCTGCTTAACGGTCATAACGGCGAAAATTAAGGGCATCCGACTGGATGCCCTTAATAGTTGGGACAGGGGTTCAGCATCACGAACCGTAGTGTGGCAAATCCGCAATTCGACGCCACGTGATGCTGAGGATTTTTGGCGAAGCGGCGTAGAACTTCAACAAGCTTGGCCGTTCTCCCATCGAAACAATACCTCATCCTGCTAGCCATGGGCTAACTATTCAGCTATCGTCCCCGTTCGTAACACTTGAACATAATTTTTTTGTTAATTTCCTCCAACATGAACCACACCAATTACGGTTTCACCATCAACGTCATACAGCGGAATATCACGACCACATGGCGATCTACTGTTCTGTATCGCAATGGCTTCCTCGGGTGATTTTGGTAGCTCACCGTCTATGTCTTTTTTCAGCAGAACCGTATGTCTGTCCATATTCATTTTCAGGATAGTTGAGAGGATTTGTATGGCTTTGATTAGTCGCACTTTTAGCATATGTGCTTTGGAATGCCATTGCACCTCCCACGTCAGTACATCTTTCAACGCTTACTTTTTCTTCCATAAACAAAATATAACGTAATAGCGGACATGATCATTAATATGACGGAATATACCAGAGTTAACGCTTTGGTGTCAGCCAGAGCCTGTGCATCCGTACTGTTTTTGATAACGATGCCAAGAGGCTGGTACAAAGGATGATAGAGGAATACGGTTAGATCGTAATCCGCCAAAATACCGTTGAAGTTCAAAGCCAGCACGGCTAGCGTTGACGGGAGTATGATCGGTAACAATACTTTCGTGAACGTATAGAACGACTTGGCACCCAAATTTTTCGCCGCATCCTCCAGATTACCGTCCAGACTGAAGAAGGACGCTTTCACCATACGGAGGGTGAACGGAATGTGTACGATGACATAGGCAAGAAATAGCATCCAGACCGTTCCCACTAATATCGAATTCCCAATAATCAGTCTTGGCGAGTTAAAAGTTACGATAAGCCCGATTGCGATTAATGTCGAAGGCAGCATCCATGGGATTAGAAGCGCATACTCCAGAGCAACTGTCCACTTGTTCTTGAACTTATGCAAAATTCGCGATGCTGCCAAGGCCAGGGCCACAACGGTTACCGAGGCCGCAGCGGCATACACAATGCTCACCAGGTAAGGTTTGAACGCGGACATGTTGGAGAACACATTCTTGTAATTGCTTAAGGAGAAGCTGCTAAGGCTGAGCGTTGCCGTAAATATGCTGTGTGCATCCGTAAATGAAAAGACAACAATAAGAACGACCGGAATGATATAAAGGAGAAACAGGAAGTAAGCCAGAATATGCGCTGTTATATTTGCGAGCTTATTGTTGATCTTCTGCTTGACCAGCTCCGATTTTACTTTGGAAACGGACATGAAATTACCTTTTCGTTCGAATCTGATCATAATGGTCAACAAAACTAAAGTAGCCAGACCGAGAATGAGCGCCAGCAGCGCAGCCAGATCTCTGGAGGACACACTATTCGAGAAGGTCAGAATCATCGGTGTGATCGTTTGAAACTCTACTCCGCCCAGAATCAGAGGAGCGGACGTTGCAGACAAGCCTGTCAGGAAGATCAGAATCGTCAGCGCAAACATCGTAGGTTTCAAGACCGGAAGAACCACCCTCCACAGGATATAAAAGGTGGATGCGCCCATATTTTTTGCTGCTTCTACGGTTTGAAAATCAATTTTACGAATGGCATTGCTTAGAAACAGGACGTGGTTGGACGTACAGGCGAAGGTCATTACGAATAAAACAGCCCAGTAGCCGTGAAACCATGTCGTATCAAAGGAAGGAAACAAATTGACCAAAACCTTGGTCATGAAGCCATTTTCACCATATACGAATTTATATCCGGACACTAATACAACACCGCTATAGATAAGGGTAGTAAAATAGCCAAGCCTTAAAATTTTCGCACCTTTAATATCAAAATACTCCGAGATCAGAACCAATGTGACGCCAACTATATTTACCGTAAAAACAAGGGATACGGCCAGAATAAAGCTGTTATACAAGCTTCTCATCGCACGTTCGGATGACAACAGCTTTTCTGCCGCCGTGAACGAAAATTTGCCGCCCTTAAAAAAGATTTCATAATAGATATTAATGTTTGGATAGATCAGAAAGGCAACGACAAACCAGGCTATCAGAGCGTAAAAAACGAATGCAGTCAGGTTGATGGATGTGAGCCCTTTTTTTATTTTCTCTGCGTTCAACATGCTTCCTCCTTCCCTAGTACTGCAGAATATCGCTGACATTGATGTATATATCAATATCGTCACCGACTTTATTATGAGCAAGCCCGCTTTCCTTCTCGATCGTCTTTAGCAGCCCCCCACCAGCAACCTCTATTAAATATTTGCTGTACAGTCCATAAAACTCCTGATCCACGATAGTCCCCTTCAATTGTACGGCATCCGTACTCGGCAGAGGCAGCAAGCTCACTTTTTCGTTGCGGATGTAGGCTATTTTATTCGGGTCGATGAAATCCTTCAACCGACTGTTTTTAATAATCTGCTGATCGATCTTGTTGATATCACCAATGAAATTGCATACAAACTCCGTTTTAGATTGATTGTAGACTTCCTTGGGAGTGTCGACTTGCTCTACGATTCCATTGTTGAATACGGCGATTCGATCAGACAATGTTAACGCTTCTTCCTGATCATGAGTGACATAGATGGTCGTGATCCCGAACTTCTTTTGAAGATTTTTCAACTCATTTCGCAATTGTACTCTTAGCTTGGCGTCCAAATTGGATAAAGGCTCATCCAGTGCCAAAATGCTCGGCTTTAGAATCAGCGCTCTGGCAATAGCTACGCGCTGCTGCTGGCCGCCGGACAACTCAGATACTTTTTTAAAAATCTGCTCCTCCTTCAAATCCACCTTCTGGGCAATGTCCCGCACTTCCAGGTCAATTTCGGCCTTCGAAGCCTTCTTGACACGCAGGCCAAAGGCAATATTCTCATAAACGTTCATGGTCGGAAACAGGGCATAGCTTTGGAACACCATGCTGATCGCTCTTTTTTCTATAGGCACATTCGTAATATCCCTATCGCCTAACATAATTTGTCCGCTCGTTGGCTTAATGAATCCGACTAGACTGCGAAGAATCGTTGTTTTCCCGCACCCTGACGGACCGAGAAAGGTAAAAAACTCGCCTTCTTTTATGTGCAGATTCAGGTTTTTGATAGCTTGGAAATTACCAAATTTTATTTGAATATCATTAAATGTTATCATATTTACTCCTATACCTTTTTTTAATTTCTTAAAGAATAACTGCATATTGGAGCACCAATATGCAGTCCGTTATTCATTTCGTTTTTCACTTTATTTATTTCATGATCTGCAATTCAATTTTCTCTACCCATTTTCCAATGTTGTTAGCAATGAAACCCCAATCCAAAGGCTGAGCTTTCAAAGTAGCATACAATGCTTTCACGGGCTCATTGGCTTTGGCCACTGCTTTCGTATTTGCAGGCATGGAGTTGAACTTAGCGGCAAATTCGCCTTGAACTTCTGAGGTTCCCATCCATTCGGCGAACCGTTCTGCCGTTGCCTTCTTCTTGGTACCGTTAATAATCGCTACGTGCTCCACGATCATAGGCACGCCGATTTGCGGACTTACGATGCCTGCCTTCACTTTATACTGCTCTTCCTTCTTACTGAGTGTACCGGAAACCACGGCTCCAAGCGGCGTTTTTCCGCTTGCCAGGTTGGCGTAGAAGTCCTCTCCTTCGACCGCTCTAACACCGTTGTCAAACAATTGCTTAACTTCATCCCAGCCTTGCTTGGAAATGCCAAGTTCACCCTTCGGGTCCTGGTATCTGGTCAGAATTCCCGCTACTACGAGCTGCGGTGTAATTTGTCCCAGTAGGGTAGGCGCTTCATATTTGCCCTTGAACGCTGCATTTTTGTAGAGGTCCGCCCAATCCTTTGGTGCTGTTTCGGCTGTAAAATTTTTCGGATTATAGCCAAGCAGAATCGCTTGCTTCACAAGACCGTGATAGAAGCCTTCCGGATCGTTTAAGCCTGGCTCAACTTCTCCAGCCCATTTCGGGACATATTTGGTCAAGACGTTTTCCTTCTTCAAATTTTCATAAAGCATGTTGTTCAAACCGAACACAACGTCCGCAACCGGATTGTTCTTCTCTGCAATCAACCGGTTCGTCAGGTTGGCGCCACCTGCTCCAACAAGCTCCATCTCGAAGCCGGCGCTTTTCGCTTTCTCAATTAACCATTCGCCACGACCATCGGAATTCGCATTCGTATAAACAATCAGCTTCTCATTCTTAACCGGTTCATTCGCTGCCGGTGCAGATGCAGAAGGGGTGTTGGCCGGTGGGGTAGTCCCAGCAGCATTACCGTTATTACTGCCGCCACCGCAAGCAGTTACCGCTAGACACAAGACCGACAACAAAGATACACTAGCCATTTTTTTCATCATTCTTTTTGACACTCCTTTAGGTTATAGGTTGAATTTTTATAAATGAATCTAGATGTATAAAATCAATCCGTCGTAGGCCACCACGACCCCGGCGGGCTTGAAAATTTCGTCAAATTCATCATGAAGCAGCTTGGAATTATGGCTGAAGTGCGTGACGACGATGCGCCCTTCCTCTTTCAAAATGTTTTCTTTCCGAAATTCACGCTGAGCCTCCAGCACCGTCTCAATACACATATGATTGCGATCGCGGGATTTTCCCGTGTATCCGTGCGTGCAGTCGAGTATGGCACAATCCAGGTTTTTTCCCTTTAACCATGCCCATGTAGCTTCAGGAAACCAGCCCGAATCATGTCCATACAGCAGCTTTTTGCCATCCTTTTCGATCACGTATAACAAACAGGTTTCCATACTGTCATGATCCGCCAGCAGCGGTGTAACAAGAGCATCACCCACTTTTATCGTCTCGAATGGGCGGAGCAGATGAAACGCAAACCTTTCTCCCGCAAAACGGCCGATGGCGACACGCGTATGGTGCATCACGGCATCATTGCCATAGATATGCATCGGATGCTGAAGGTTGTGAGCAATTCCCGCTCTCCGGCATTCCAAATCATAAGCATTAAAATGATCAGAGTGCGTATGGGTGACAAGCAAGTGCTCAATAGCACCCAAATCAATATTGTCGCGAAGCGCCTGCATATAAGAATCGGGGGAATAGTCGAACTTGATTACATCGTCAATGATGGCCGAGCTTCGTGTTCGTATGTTCTTTCCTCCAAGCTTTCTTGCTTGGAGACAATGCTCACAGCGGCAAAATGCATTCGGAAAGCCCTCTGCAGCTGCGGTTCCCAGAAAATGAATTTTCATATAAAGTCCTCCTGTCAATCCTAAAGAACAGATTTCCTCTCTACGATCGTCGTTTGAATTTTGATGGTAATCTGTTTCTCAAGAGAATGATTAATGCGCTTCATCAGTAGATTAAATGCCGATTGGGCAAGCTGCCCGGTATCCTGTCTGACCGTTGTAAGGGGAATCGGAGCTAATGCCGATAAATGGATATCGGAGAACCCGACAATAGAAAGCTTGTCAGGGACAGGGATCCCCATACTCATGGCAGTATATAAGGTTGAAATGGCCACATGATCATCCCCGCACATGAGGGCTGTCATCTGCGGATTTTCTTGAATAAACCGCTCCTGTTCAGGGTCGCACTCGTTAATACGACTTGGATCGCAGGGCACGATTTTAAAATGAATATATTGGTTTTTGACGGGGATTGCATGATCGAGCAGCGCCTGGATATAACCTAGATACCGCTCCTCCCTGCTGGTGATATTTTCTATCGAGTTCGAAGTGTATCCGATTTCCCGGTGTCCCTTCTCGATCAGATACTTGGTCATCTGGTAGGAACCCTGATAATGATCGTGATAAACACAATCAATCTGAACCTCACGAAAGATCCGGTCGATAATTACAATCGGAAACTGCTGTAATTTCAATCTCAGCACCTGGTCACTGCATGTCTTGCGCCCTTGAGGAAATAAAATGATGCCGCCTATTCCCCCTTCAACAAGCTTCTGCAGGCAAAGATCCTCGTCCTCTTTACTCTTGCTAATTTTCAGAATAAGATCACAATCGTGCTTGCGCACTTCGATCTCGGCTGCCGCAATAATCTTAGAGGTGTAATCAGATAGATGGGGCACGATAAGAGCTATCTGCTTAATCTGTTTCTTTTCCACTGGAAGCGCTTTATTTTCTGCTTGAAGCTCTCCGTTGTAAGCCGCTCCGTCCTGCTGTCCGGAAAGGAAGGTCCCCCTTCTCGGCAATCGGTACACCAGACCCTGCTCGGCCAGCCGTTCTAGTGCCAGCTTACTCGTCATCCGGCTTACGCCGAACAGCTTCGCAAGTTCTCCTTCCGATGGGACGGGATCATGCGGTTGAAGCCTGCGGCTCTGGATGATGCCTACGACCTTTTCAGCAATCTGCAAGTACAGCTGACTCGGTTTCTTTGACACGTGTACATTTTTCATCTAAGGTTATCCCTCGTTTTTATCAACATCATGGACTGCAGCATCTCACTGATTTCAAGTCTCTGATGTTATATTGGTTAGCATAAGTCTGCAGCCATTATAAGGCTTCCACATTCTTAGAATCATCGGGCATCACTTTACTTGTGACTTACTGTAAAAGTAACCGTTTTTATGATTACTGTTGTTTCTCATGCTACTGTGTATCTCCCCCCTGATAAGTGATCTAAAATAAGCTTATATAATGTCACTGACATATTCAATGACATATTCATTAAGATTGTGTAAATAAAGCATTTTTCATCTGTCTTTCTAGCTATATCAATGATTTCTATATCAGTGTATGTCAATTTTTACATATCACAAATTTCACAAAAATGATTCATAAGTATGCTGGAGTTGTCTGACATGAGTTTGATTATTGTGAATGTAACTAAAAGCAACAACGGTTTGTATAAGTATGTCCATCATATAAAAGTCAAGGCCACCAATGTGTTTTCAGGTGCTGTTTTCGATATTGTCTATACCATGAAACGCCCGTCTCGGCATTGCTTTACCAGAAGGTTTTGTTACCTACAACAATTTGCTTCCGCGCATTAAGTGGTTTAAAGAGTCCTTATCCTTTACAGTCTATTGGGGAGCTGAAGATGGTAATGTAAGAGAGGAATAGATGCTCATATGCACATTCTTAATTACTCGTTTCTGCCGAATGGACAGCATCATTATGTATATCATTTTATGGAAGGTCGAAGCTGGACAACCGTGCAATACCTGTTGGAAGCGGTTGAATATGGTTCTAACTTTGAGACTTCAATATCTGAACGATCACATGAGGCAGATTGACAAGCAGCTCAAGGAATCGAATGCCTTGAAGAACGAGGGGATGAATGGGCTAACGGACCTCCTGTAATGGAAGGAAGCCTTGTCCATCTAGCTTTATCTTGGGTTTCCAAGCTTAATACGCCTTTCTTTGTATCAACAGAAGCTGCGGTAGACGCACAATTTCAACAAAACTTCAAGTCGTTCGGTTTCAATAATGGACTTTATAGCAAAGTTCCCTATATTTGAAGTGTAACAGAACGCAATGAAAGAACTATTTTCCGTTGCTAGTTAAGTCAGCATAGACTTGTTACTATATTAATGTTGAACTATGAAACCTCATAACTAAAAATCACACAGCAGCCTTGGTGGACGTAGCACATGCATTCGGTCAAAAACTATAATTTGCATCGTTCAATGAGTTCGACGTGTTCATGATGAGCTCCGATAAGCCGATATCAATCATCCTACAAAGCGCGTATCAACTCTAAAACAAGCTAATTGGGTCTCATGCTTCCCATTCCGCATCTTACCCGCTCCAGCCTTTTTCCGCGCCCCTAAGCCCTTCCCACACGAAAAATTTAGCCGTCACTTATGGTAAGGTTCAGCTTAACGGATCTATCGGATACGAGAGGAGCTTGACGTGGCACAAGATTGCCAACCTACCAATATTCAACCATCTATGTGCCATTGAGAAAAAAGGAATCTAACTTTCAAAAGAACGCGAACTTTTCTTGCATAGGGAGTAGCTCCGTTTTTACCTTCGGAAAATGTAAAAACAGACAAAGAACCCATTGACGAAATACAGAGAATGTTATATATTTTTAACATTAGGTTATATATTTCTAACAAGGAGTGATGATTGTGAAATGGAATCTTCGTTTGTGGTTTGATGATGAACGCACCAGAAAAGTAAAGATTTATTCGGCGGGCAAAGCTTATTTCTATTCCTTGTACATCTGGATTATTTTGTTTGCGCTCCATAAATATCTGGAAATTGATGATTTACTGCTGATTGGTTTATTCGGCATGGCGGGATCGCTCTACGTATCCTGGCTGCTTACAAGGAAGCAGAAAGGCTTGGAATAATGAAAACACGCATAAAAGAATATCGAGCAAAATTCAATCTCACCCAGGCAGAGCTCGCACAAAAGGTTGGCGCAAGAAGAGAAACGATCAATTTTTTGGAAAAAGGAGAGTACAATCCGTCTCTCAAACTGTCTGTCAAAATCGCCCAGCAATTCCAGGTCAGTGTAGAAGAGCTTTTTATCTTTGAAGACGGTGATCTTGATTAATCTCTGGCGGATCAAGGGTCGGCGCCAGCCGACCCGCCACAATGAATATACCTCAACGGGGCTATCGGCGAAAA
This sequence comes from Paenibacillus periandrae, assembly GCF_022458865.1. Classification (GTDB taxonomy): domain Bacteria; phylum Bacillota; class Bacilli; order Paenibacillales; family NBRC-103111; genus Paenibacillus_S; species Paenibacillus_S periandrae. The sequence goes on from NZ_JAJNMU010000005.1 coordinate 354,979, forward strand.
ATGCTAAAGGAGCTACAGCCGTTAGCTCCTTTGCTTTGGGTGCGAGTATTATTATTTTCTAACCCGTTTACCCACTGGAATACTCTGAGCAAAACGAAATACATTATGAGGATCGTACTTTCGCTTCACCTGCTTCAATCTGCCAAAGTTCACACCATAATACGCCATGGGCCAGTTCTTAATCTGCAAATCGGGAAAATTCACATAATCCCCCTTAACAAAAGAGACGTAACGCTCTGCGAAACCTTTTCACCCACTGAATATTCCGCTGCTGTTCCCCGTTGTTCCTCCAGCGTGCTGACAGTTCGTAGATTGTCTCAGCTTTCCGATGAGGATAGGCCGTTGCAGTAGGCGATACTCGACTCACCGCGCTTCCTGCACCGCCTAAGCTTTGACTCCACACAGTAGAATGCCTGTTGGATGCTTTGGATAAAAAGTCACGTATAATTCGTACTCCTTCACGAGGCAAAGGTTGAAACCCGTAAGCCCCGCTTATTTTAAATTTCGGCTCCAAATTTAGGTCCGATTCGGCAAAAAATTTGGTTGCTTCTATAAAAGGCACTGTCTTCACCAGCACCTTCACCGGAGTGCCTGCTCGCAAGAGCGGTCTAATCAATCGACGCAGCTCCTCTGCACCGCCAAGTAATTGCCCGGTAGATTCAATAGTTCCCACCTTCTTGGCAGCCACCTCAATGGTTGAGGTTAAGCGGTTCGTGACAGACGGGGCCCAGCGCTGCCAAACCGGTAACACTTTCTCCAAATCACCCCATTTCCAAGTGAAGCTGTATATAGAAACCGTTGAAATGGGTCTAACCCGAGAATAGCTTCATTGAGGTCCGCTTGTGTTGCCAGCCGGCAACGAATAAAAACGTGATGATTCCCTAATTTTATGAAGGGATCATCACGTTTTTTTGTACGATGAGGTTCGGTTCTTCTCCAGGCAGAGAGTGATGATTATTGGGCCGAAGAAGCTTCTCTGAATCCGCATGTTTTATGAGTAGCATCGCAAAATGGCTGTGTCTTTGATTGTCCGCAGCGGCAAACGGCAATCGTATCGCTGGTTTGAAAAGCATTTTCACTTCCGTCAACCAGTTCGAAGTTTCCTTGAATGACAAAAGGTCCTTCATCGTACTTTGTAATTTTTACTTTAGACATGTTTCGTTTCACCTCCTTTTCCAGAAGTCATCCAAACTTGCTTAAGCGAATTCGGGCTAGTCACGGCTACATGTAAACAGACGATCATCAGCAGTAGGTCGAACTCATAGCCAGTGTTCGTATTCGAGATGAAACCGGTGGCGATCTTCACCTTAAATAAAGCGACCAGAAGAATAAGACTAAATAAGATGGTTAGATAACGCGTACCGATTCCAATAATCATGATGATGCCTCCAAGCAGTTCAATCCATGGCAGTACATGAGCGAAAAATGCTGCCAGTGGAAATCCCTGACTATGCAACCATTCCGACAAATTAGAATAACCCCATTCTAATTTGAATTTCCCATGCATGAAAAAAATGACTCCCGTCAATATGCGCAGAACGGTATTGGCGTAAAAACTCATGCTGTGCATTGGAACATCGTACCTCCTTTCATAAATTGTTTCAAAATCAACAATTGATTACGCAACTAAATATAGCATCGTTTAGTTGTTCGGTCAACAAATATTTCGTTGATTGCGCAACAAAAATGATTTATATTGTTATTAACGAATGGAGGATGGGCTATGGAAAGGGTATCGGAAAAAGAGTTGACTGCTTGGCGGTTGTTTATAAAAGCACATGCCAAAATCATGGAATTCATTGAGCGGGATTTGGCAGCACAGAAGAAAGTCCCGCTAACCACATACGATGTTTTGATCGCTTTGTTTGAGGCACCCGATCGCAGGCTTCGCTTTTCAGAATTAAATCGGAAGGTGGTCTTGAGTAAAAGCGGCTTAACAAGGATGATCGACCGACTGGAGCGCGAAGGATTGATTCAAAGAGAAAAAAGCGAAGAGGACCGACGGGGAGCATATGCTGTTCTCACGGATGAAGGGGAAAACCAGCTGCGTAAAGCTTGGCCTGTATATGCAAGGGGGATCAAGCAGTATTTTGCCGCCTCTTTATCCGATGAGGAAGTAGAGATTCTGACACGTTCTTTTGGCTTGATCTATAAAGAGCTGCAATCTTAGCAGGAAAAGGAGGGAAATGAATCATGAGCGAAAGTAGCGCTACAGTTGAAAGGGTAATGGTGGCTGAAGAGCCGACAACATTCGTTACTCGCTCCGTGCCCTATATTCAGATTGAATTAGGAGGGATTCCGGGAGATCGTCATTACGGCTTGTTACGTCCTGCGGATTCCAGGCAAAAAATTTATCCTCGTGGTGTGCTGATTGCCAACAGACGTCAAATCAGTATCGTTTCGAAAGAGGAATGTGACTGCATCGCCAATAGACTGGATCTCCCTGAAATAAAGCCGGAATGGCTAGGGGCCAACATTATCATTAGCGGATTTGACAAGCTTACAGAACTGCATCAAGGGGCCAGGTTAATTTTTCCAGATGGTACAGGATTAATTTGTGAAGGAGAAAACCTGCCCTGCATTGGACCCGGAAGGGTGATTGAAAAAATTTATAATGAGAGCGGGCTTAGTCAGAAATTTGTGCCTGCTGCTAAAAAGTTGAGAGGTATCGTTTGTTCCGTGGAGAGGGAAGGTCGGATTTCGAAAGGCGACACGATCGCATTTCTTTAACTCTCAGCACGCAGATCACCACTAGCGGACTAGCCTCAATCGCTTCGGTTACCATGCTCACGCGACCATCGCTCCCTGAGCCACAAACGCATCAGCTTAACGGCTGATCGGTTCCAGACGGTCGTCCGATAGCCTTCCTTCCACTATAGTATTATGCTCAAATCTGATGGTTCAAAGCTACCGATTCCACTCGTATTTCAAACCTCTGCTTTACCAGTATGTGCGATACGGTTCTTCTCGCTGTTTATAACGGCAAGTTTTAGAACCATTCTTTTTTTAGGATGGTCCCTTCTTTGAGATCGCTTTGATCATTATCCTTACTTAGATTCGATCCGACCTAACGGATTGGTGTCCCCTTCCAGGTCTTTGCGGGCTGCCAGCCAGCTGGAATTGTCGAGGTCGAGCGCATCGCGAAGGTATGACCACGTGAACTGCTGGAGCAAAGCAACTCGTTCGGGGTTCTCGTCCGTCGTTTCCGCGGACTTGTACCCGGCAATTCCGCCAAGCGAATTTCTGCCCCGAAGAGGGTGAGCAGGCAACCTTTGATATCTGCGGACAAAAGGATCTCTGCACGTCCGCCAAAGGCGGAAGGTCAGTAATCAGGCTTAAAGATGAAGAAGTGATCGAACAGCTTGCCAAAAAAACACGTAGTCAAAGTAATATTTATAAACAAGCTTAGCAATCAATTGTTAGACAGACTGACGTACAGTTCTGTGAGAGCCTGAAGTGAAACTCCTTCGGGCTACTCGAATGGAAGGTCGGCTATCCAACCAATAGATAGCCTCCTATCGTCAATGCCTTAACCTTCCGTACCCCCTTCATCCATCACTTGGAACCAGCCAGGTATACTCATGATCCTGTCCCACATTCCGTCGGGAATCGCAAGTTTCTCCTGCGCGGAACGCGAAAGCATCGTTTTGATTTCTTCCTCCCGTCCGTTTTGGACCAGGGCTACCCATTCCGGATATACAATCATGGCATGACCAAGCGAGATCAATGGAACGCCCGTGCTCAGAGCTTCCACAACATCATCGGGGTCCACAGTCCTCCGACACCGATAACGGGGACGCGGTCGCCAACGAGTTCCTGCACCATCACGATCCGCGACTTTGCCATCTTGTCGTCCGTTCTCGGACTCTGCCAGAAGTGTTCCACGGAAAGATGGATATAATCCAGGTTTTGTTCCGCCAGCACGTTGACAAAATGAAGCGTATCGGCCATGGTGATTCCCGGCGTTTCTTTTTCCTCCGGCGAAATGCGGTACCCGACTGCAAATGGCGACGTTGCATGCGCCGCAACGGTTTTTTGGACGCGTTTCACGACTGCGAGCGGGAAGGCCATCCGCTTTTCCAACGTACCACCCCACTTGTCTTCCCTTCGGTTCGCATGCGGGGAAAAGAACTGGTGGATCAGCATCCCGTTGGCACCGGAAATTTCAACCCCGTCAAAGCCGGCTTCGATTGCCCTGCGGGTCGCCTGCGCGAACTCTTCGATCGCCGTTTCGATTTCCGCTTCCGTCATCGCCTTGGGGACGACCGCTCCTTCACGCTCTGCCGCGATCGTACTGGGGCTCAGCGCATGACCGCTTGGAACCATCGCCGGATTGCTCAGCCGACCGCTATGATAAAGTTGCACAATCGCTTTGGCCCCGTTTTCCTGAATGACAGCCGCCAGCTTTTTCAATCCGGGCAGCAGCTCGTCGTGATCGATGCCCCATCCATGTTGGATGAACTTTCCGTTTTGCGACACGAGCGCGCTAGCTGTAATGATAGCGCCAGCTCCTTGAGCGCGAGCTCGATAATAAGCCAGTTCCGCATCCGTCACTTCTCCGTTTGGACTGGATGCCCCAATGCCCATCGGCGCCATCATCACCCGATTATTTAACCTTACGCCCGAAGGCAGACGAAACGATGCAAATAGAGGTTCGTATCGATCATTCATCGGCACTACTGGCTTTACCGAGATAACTGGAGTAGACGTACTTTCGTTCATTTCCATAATAGATGTTCCTTTCTTTGTGAGAAATGGTTTAAACAATATCTGTAAATTTGATACCGTTGTTGGACCTGATGAAAAGGGTGACGGTGTTGTCTTTCCTAGGTACACTCTCCTTTTTACTGTGATACGGTCCTTTCAGTATCAGCCGAGGTTGACACGTCAACCTTTTAAGCCTATTAAGGTGTAAACGAAGAGAAATAAAGGAACTGATGAGAGCAATTTCAAGCCATTCTATGAGACCGATTGGTTAAGAGGTGTAGTGTCCAGCATTAGGGTGTTCAGGCGGTATGTTCGTTAAAACCTCTTCCCCTGTAAACTGAAATGCCTCAGTAAATCATCGAGCTCCGATAGGGGCGAATCCCCCGACGTGAATATTACATTGGACGAAGTATGTTAACCTGCTCCCACACTCATTCTACCAATAGTATATAATTTTGAATCTTCATATAAATATCAATTGGATTTAACAACTGATTGCTTACGAATTTCCCCTTCTTTTTTATCGGCAGCTCAATTTCATAGAATCTATAATTATGAATATGAAATAATATCTCAACCTCTTCATAAGAAAATCGGTCTTCATCCTCCAAAACAAGATCCCCTAATATTCCTGAATTAATGCGTACTAAAATTGAATTAAACAAATCAAAGAACTCTTCAGACCCCAAATACCATTCGCCTTTCAGTTTGTATTTATCTATCAATTTAAGTAGTATTTTCTCAAGTCCAAATATTTCTTCCCCATATTCAGAAAAAACAATAAATATATTATTTATTGGATGCGGACATCCAGTTTGAATGTTTTTAATTCTTTTGTTTAAGTTACTTGATCGTCCGATTTTAATAAAAAAATCATTTTTATATGCGCAGACGACAATATAGATTAATTGTGATTTACTTGGATTTATCTTTTTCATCTCCTCTAGCATCTTGAATAACTTCTTATTAGCGAACTTCACTAACACTTCAAATTCATTACTATGTCAGTTTTCCGCTTGCCACAATCATACCACGAATATGGAAAATATTGTCTTACCTGTTCATACAAAAACCCCTCTAGAGCCCATCTCCAGAGGGTTAACATATCTATATATATTCTGCTTCACCAGTCTGACAGCTTTTTTAGCCCTCTAGGTGTTTGTTCAGAAAGTCTTGTTCAGTTTAAATTAATTTTTATCATCTATAATAATTTGATTTCTAATTTTTGTTGCTACTTCTATTGGTGTATATAAATCAATTTCAGATGCAGGTGTAGATAATGTTACAATTAATGTGTACTTAACTTCCCTATCCCATCGATTTAGCCATGGTCTTTTACTCCACCAACCACTTATTGGATAGATACCAATCATGTTACTGGTTGCTAATTGTGAAGCAGTAGTTTCCCATATATCACTGTGAACTGATCCTTTGTTACGAGTATTTGGACCTAATGTCCAATCAATATTACTTGATGGCGGCTTACCATCTTCCTCGTCTTTAGCTGCTTCATTAATACGTTTGATAAATTGCTCCTCTGTCGCTGATCCATTCATGTCAAATCTTAACCCGTACGAAGAATACGAATATCTACTTTTCCAACCGACTTCACCTGGACTGGGTTCAATATAGTAAGATAATGTTATTCTCAACTTTACATCTAATTCCCCGAGACTTAACAACACCTCTTCGGGCCAAGGCAATTTATGTAAGTGCATTTCGTTTAGAGCAATTGAGCTGTTATTCTTTTTAAAGGGTGAAATACTTGACTGAATAACCATGCTTACATTATTTTTTAAACACCATAATGCCTGATTTAAGCTTGGTACGCCATATCCGCACATCCGAGCAAGCTGATTATAATGTTTCTTATCATTACCTACTAAGAATTGTTTTTTTAACTCTTCTGTCCATTCTGCTGAATGTACCATTAAGCCTCTAACAGTTTCAGGCCACGCCTCAGGGTACTTTGATTGTATTTGTGCAGCCATCCATGATGCTTTTGCTGTAGCAGCACTTGTAGCATTAAAAATAGTAAATTGTTCTCTTTGTAGCCTATGTGATGTTGTTAGAATACTATGATTCACATCTGACCAAGCACCATGAGTATCGAATACTAAATTACCACCTTCTAACACAATCTCTGGTTTAATAGGCCACTTATTCTTATCCCAACTAAATGAAGTTGTGCTGTGAGGTGATAAACCTCCTTTTGGTGCTAATGGCATATAGGACTCATATGGTAAATAGAGATCTGTATATGCTCCAACTGTTAACGCATTCCACGATTGCCCTGGATTTTGTACAACGCTAGTATAATTACTATCAGGGTAATCCTCTTTATGTTCAATACTATTATTACCCGCTGACACTATGAATACTTTTTGTATGTCATCAATATATCCAGAAACTAGTTCGTCGATTGACGCAGACCATGATGAAGGTCTACCATCATCTGTTTGATAATTTGGAGCTGTTATAGCCATACAAATTATTCGTTTCCTTTGGGGGTTATCAATAATTGCGTTACTAATAAGTTGCTCAGTAATATCCCCATATAACTCAGGCGGGTTTTCACCTTTATCTGGGATAATTTTTAAAGATTCAATCTTATGTGATATCTCTAATTCCTCATATCCCATCAAAATTTCTTTTAAATCTCCATAGGCAACGATCCCGCACATCATAGTACCATGTCCAGCCGAATCTGAAACTGTCCAGTGCGCTTCATATGAATGACAATCATCATCACTTATTATAGGTTCAAGTAACATATGCCCGTTATTAACCCCTGTATCAAGAACGCTTACAAAGATATCACTTTCTTTGTCTACTACTATTCGATCTAATAAATCCTGGGCCCAAGCAACTTGCTCTGTATTTTCAATATCAACAAAAAATGAAACCGCTTCTGAAGCTCTTCTCATTTCAGCAATGCTACTATTTTTAGATAACAGTTTTTGTAAACTATCTCTATTTGCTTTAACCAATACAACTCTACGTTCAGGAAATATTATTGAATTATTTTTAATTTCTAAATTAAGAACATCTCTTGAAACTACAACGAATTCCTCATAAACACTTTCACTTTCACTACTTAACCATATTTCACACCAAACATAATCATCATCTGGAATCCACTTCTTTTCCTCTTCGCCCCAAAAAGATTCAAGAATGGCTAAGTTTATATTTTCAATTCCATCTATAAGTGAGGCGTTTTTAGGCTTACCTTTATTAGTTTCCTCTGTCATATATTGATTAAGTTTCTTTAAAAATACGTTGCGTTTCTCTTTAGGAATGTATACAGTTGCTAACCTTTCAAGCTTGTCTCCTATCTTTTTCTCCCTAATATTTAATAGTTTAATTCCATCTTTTCGACTTTCAAGACTTTCGAATTTAATATCGTATCCAGGGAGATTTCGAAACTCTACATATACTCCATCCTGAGATGATGATGTGACGACATTTGTATTTTGATCAGTAGTGTTTTCCCATAATTGCTCAAATTGCCTTTTTAACTTTTCACTATGTGTTTCTCTATTTCTTACGGGAAATTTAGCTCCGCCCTGTCCCTTTCCTTTATAACTATGAGACTCTGCAGTATTTAGAAAAAAATGAGGAAAAAGTTGTTGGCTAAGCATTTTTAGACTCCCCTTCAATTGCCCGTCATCTAATCTTTTCTTTAATCATTTTTATTAGTTGCTCACTATCTACAGTCTTTCTGTCTGACATAATGGCCTCCTTGACTGCATCATCACATGCCTTCGTTAACTCAGCATGACTTAATTTCCCACTTATTGCAACAATATTTTCCATATTCAATTGACTTACTTTAGGTGCAAATTGTCCAAGCCTATTAATTATTAGATTTGGTATTTGCTTATCATTCGGAAGTGTATAATGAATTACATCATCAAACCTCCGAAATAAGGCCGGATCAAGAAGTTGAGGATTATTTGTAGCTGCTATAATTATGCTTTCTGAATCATCTTGCTCAATAAACTGTAAATACAAATTTAATACACGACGTACCTCACCAACATCATTATCTTTATTCCTATCTGTCCCAATTGCATCAAATTCATCAAAGAAATATACTGCTTGATTTTCTTTAATAGCATCGAATACTGCCCTTAGTTTGGTTCCCGTTTCACCCATATATTTAGTCATTAATTTATCCATTTTTATGGTACACAAAGGAAGGCCTAGTTCAGTTGCAATAATTGAGGCAGATAAAGTTTTTCCCGTTCCTGGTAATCCTTCTAAAAGAATTTTCCTTCTGTTGTGCAAACCAAATTTTTTTAATTTATCCTTCATTTGATACTCGCTCAGTATACGACTAATTCTTTCCTTTATCTCGTCAGCCACAATAAGTTCTTTTAGTCTATAATCCCCAACGGTTGTACCAATTAGCTCACTAATATCCTTATTAAATTGAATTATCTTAACATTACTCTGCTGATCTTTATTTAAGATACTTCTTAGCTCACGTGCAAATGAGGTATGCCCTAACTTAGCTTCATGAGCAGCCAGTTGTAATACTATTGTTTTAAATCTGTCGTCATTTTTTGATACGTGTGCTTCAATTAACATTTTTATTTGTGTTGCTGTAGCCATTTGTTCACCCCATCTCCTAAAGGTTTTTGTTTGAAATTTTCCCGTGTTCTATTAAGTTTATTGTAACAGATGTAGTATTTTTATATTACTAAATTTTTGAAACGTGCATGCCAAGAATCATTTTATATGGAATTGTTAATTCAAACTTTTCCTTTACCGTCACTTATGGTATGGTTCCCCCCGAATAATCTTAAACACCCGATACACCTGCTCCACCAGCACCAGCCGCATCAGCTGGTGCGGCAAGGTCATGCGCCCGAACGCCAGCTTCAGCTCGGCGCGTGCCAACACCGCGGGGGCTAGGCCCAGCGAGCCCCCGATCACAAACGCCACGTGGCTGCGCCCATACGTGGCCAAGCCCTCAACATGCCGCGCCAACTCGTCGCTCGTAAGCGGCTTGCCATCAAGAGCGAGCGCCACGACGTAGGCGTCGCTCTTGATTTGCGCGAGGATACGTTCTCCCTCGCGCTGCCTGACGAGCGCCTCTTCAGCGGCGCTCATGGAGTCCGGTGCCCGCTCATCGGGCACCTCAACGATCTGCACCTTGGCGTACGCCCCAAGGCGTTTCACATACTCGGCAATCCCTTGCACGAGATAAGCCTCCTTCAACTTGCCAACCGCAATAATCTGAATCTGCTGCATACGCAACCTCCTGTGATCGATTCTTTATGCTCAACAGCACTCCTACACGCAGCCCCACACAAAAAAAGAAGCCCAGCCGCAACCCACACGCGACAGCACGGCTTCTTTTCGGATGTTACCCACTCTTACCTGCTATACAACCAAAAACCTGGCCAGCTCTGCACACCGCTCACAATGAACAGGTGGCTTCCATTCGGTAAAGGACACTTCCTGGATATCCACAATATCGGGTGCATCCTCGTACTCATCAACAAACTGATCTATCGCTAATTCCAAATGCTCCTTACATACAACAAACATAACACGACCCCACTCTTCTCTATACTAGATCCTCGCTCTTATCGGTCCTTCAGCTCTGCCAACGTCATGGTAGCAGTCGCCTTTTTCCCGCCGCGGTAATACGTAATTGTGATTTTATCGCCAATTTTCTTTTGGCTGTATATATATTTACGAAGTGCAAGCGTACTGTCCACCGCCTTCGTATCCAATTGTACAATAACATCGTTTGTCTTCAAGCCCGCATCCTTGGCAGGACCTGTGACATCGAGCACGATAATACCAGCTTTCACATCAGCAGGCAGCTTTAATACCTCTGTTCCAGTAAAAGATTGCAAATCCTGCGTCACCACGCCCATATAAGGCCTTTTGATCTTGTGGTCCTTGATCAGCACCTCAACAATCGACTTCACCGAGTTGATCGGAATGGCAAACCCTAACCCTTCTACGCCAGTGTCAGCAACCTTCAGCGTATTGATTCCGACGATCTTGCCTTCCAGATTAACGAGCGCACCGCCGCTGTTGCCTTGATTGATCGCCGCATCGGTCTGGATGACATCCATTTCCCAATCATAATCACCCTGTGCACCCAACGACACAGGAATGGTCCGCTTCGGCCAGCTGATAATACCTCTGGTCACCGTTGGCGCATAGCCCAAGCCAAGCGGATTGCCCACGGCAATCACCGTCTCACCTGCTCGCAGCGTCTCCGAATCGCCGAAGTCCGCTACTGATTTGATCCCGCTTCCCTCAATTTCCAGTACGGCGAGGTCCGTCATTTGATCCCGTCCGAGCAGTGTCGCTTTCTTCCGTTCACCGCTTGAGGTTACGACATCCAGCTGAGCAAAACCTTCCACGACATGGTTGTTCGTCACGATTCGTACTTTATCTCCCGATCTTTGGAACATGACACCCGATCCGAGTCCCATGGATCCGCGCGCGCCTGCCTTTTCGCCTTCCTTTTGTGAGCCGATAATGCTGATTACCGTTGGACCAATTCTTTCTGCCGCTCTGACAACGGAGTCACTGCTCAGCTTCTGGGTATCCGCCCCATTACTAGATGCAGGTTCGGATCCATTCGCAGCAGACGCAGCGACAGGTAGTGCAGCTGGCTCAGAGCCACTGCCCAAACGGAACAACGCTAAGACAATCAACATAATAGCGGCTCCACCAAAAGCAGGAAGCAGCCAGGAAGGGACTTGGCGTCTTCTATAGCCGCCATGAAACTTTTTTCCTTTGACAGACCATTCATTACGGCGAGACACCTTTGTAGAATAAAAATCATCGTCAAACAACCCCATCGTCTTCCGCTCCCCTCTCTGTCGTTCCCCGTACAGAGCACCCGTCCATACTAGCAATCTCAAAAACTTTCAAATAACAGGAATGATTTCTACAAGTTCGGACTAGACTAAGTATATAACTTTTAATCCTGAAAGGATGAACCCTCCCATGAATCGTATTAATCAGCATTTGGACCAGGTCAATTGGATTGCCCAGCTAGCCGATCTTAAGCATGCCCATTACCATAACAGCCTGCTTGTTACTGCTCTTATCGAGCTGCTTGTCGAGAAAGGAATTATGACGGCGCATGATATTGCCGTGATGTCCGCCGAGCTTGACAAGTCGTTTACTCCTCTTCCAGCCGATCCCAAGCTGTAGCACGGTCATAATACGTATCCATCAGCCGGGCGCGGTGATCATCAGGAGCTAACCGCTCCTCCACCATCTGGCTGACCGTCAGTTTGGCTAAATCCATCATATTATGGTCGCGGCTCAAATGCGCCAAATACACACGCTGGGTTTTCTCTGTCATCACATCACACAAGCCAATACCGGATGCTTCATTGGATAAATGCCCGATATCACTCAAAATACGACGTTTAATATTCCACGGATATTTCCCGACGCGCAGCATCTCGACATCGTGGTTCGATTCCAGCACCAGCACGTCGCTATCGTCGATTTGCTCCTTCACCTTGGGACTCATATAGCCCAGGTCGGTTGCCACACTCAGCTTTTGATTCTCGTGATAGAAGCAATAGCCTACCGGCTCGGCAGCATCATGGGAAATCCCGAACGATTCCACTCTCAGCTTGCCTAGATCCAATACACCGCCTGTTTCCATCACACAGCGTTTATCATTGGCAATTCCGCCTATCAGCCTATCAAGCTGCTCCCACGTCTTTTCGTTGGCGTAAACCGGCAAATCATATTTACGAGCCATCGCTCCAAGACCTTTGATATGGTCGGAATGCTCATGCGTCACGACAATCGCATCCAGATCGGCACCCGACAAATCCTTTTCATTTAACAGCTGCTCCACCCGTTTCGCACTCAAACCGGCATCAATCAGCACCTTGCTATCCTCTGTTGCCACGATCGTACTGTTCCCCGTGGAACCACTTGCTAACACACTAAACCGAATACCCATCTAACTAGCTCCCATCTGACCCCTTAGCCTGATGCATTGCTTTTATTTTTCTGCGGAGGCTCAACAGCCCCGTTAAACGCATGCACATAATAAATATCTCCGTTACCCAGCGTTACCCGCCAATACGGGACCAGGAACATCGTCTGTGAATCAAACACTTGGCCATGATAACCAAGCTTAATGCTGCTCACTACTGAACCACTTGGGAAATAAGTTTCTATTAAGCTGCGAAGCACCGTATAAGGAGAAATTACCTTTTGCTCCTTCTGGGCACCTGTCAGCTGATCCTCCACATACCCCTGTCGGTAAGCGGTCACCATCCCGTTTTGCTCAATCAATTCAAGCCTTACTTCGAACATCGGCAGTGTCCCATACAGCTGATGAAATACATACTGCTCATTAGAGCTCATCACCGGATCGTATTGATACTTATCGAGATTCGGGATGGCGGCCCGCGCTGCCACATTATCCTTGGAAGAACCTTTACTCGCCAATGGATTATACTTGAACGGAATTTCGAGATTAATCTGCTTATGCGAATTTCCCGGCTCTGTAAATCTGACCACAATCTCCTTCAGACGGGGCACTTCCTTCGGAAGCTCTGCCGATATCTGAATATTTTTGCTTTTCAAAAGCCGCTGAATTTCCTCTGCTGCGCTCGTCGTATTGGCATCGAACTCCAGCAGGTCGGAACGGGTCGTCCACAGCTGGTAGCCGAGCACAGCATTCAGTATAAAGAATGACACGATGAGAATCATTTTGGCCCGGCCCCAGTCCATCGCTTACCCCCTTCTCGGCTTAACCGCTTGCTGCACACTTCCGCTCTATTCCAGAAACTCATAGCTTCCATCCCGCAGCTCCACAGCCCAAGCGGGTATCAGATCCATCGATTGATCATTGACAACGGTACGATATCCGGGAAACACGGAGATCACTGAATTCTTTTTGCTGTATTCATTCAGCTTCTCATCCAGCGCATCGCCGCCAATAATCGTCGTCTCCTTGTTGCTTATACTGCTCATATCGGGAATAATCGTCGATCGCTCATAGCTTGCGACAACCCCTTTTTGCACAATAATTTTCATCGGCCCGAGCGTGTACATACGCTGATCGATCAACGGCAGCGAGCCGTAATATTGCCGGAATATAAAAGGCTGGTTGCCCGGCAGCAGCCGCTGCGGAACCTTTTGCAGAGAGTACACTCCGTTCCAGCCGCCATGCTGATTCACGAATTGAACGGCCGACAACAGGTTTTCCTGCAAGCCCTCCTTATTGTCAACTGCCGATGCTGCTGCAACCGGGTCGGAATAGGTCATCCACCTCTGGTCGTTTTTGAGCTGAAGGCCACGCTTGGCATCTGTATAAATTTCCGAACCGTCGCGCTCTGAGAGATTACGGGTAATCGCCGGATCCACGAAAAAGCTGCGCTTCAGCTGATCTACGGTGAACTGTTTGAACGGTAGTCTTACCTCGGCAAACGTAACAGGCTTCAACGGCAAATAATAATCCCCGTTCGTTGTTTTATAAGGAATCATTACTTCCTTACCGCTTGCATCCGGCTTCTGCACCTCGGTTACGAACCGTTCAATATCCTTGCCTGAAATATCTGATTTCTGCACCTCATACACAAGATTCGGTATATCGGTGAACAGCACCGTCCTTACCTCATCCTTGGTTTCCTTCGTAAAGATCCAGATTTTAGTGATAGTATCATTTTCAAGCGGCATTTCACCCTTAAGCTGCATAACTCGCTGCAGCACATTGATCGGTATGCCATCACGAAATTTCACTTCAATGCCTTGCTGCTTGTTGCGTACATCATCCCAATTTATATTTAAGGCGCTCAGGTTCATCTTACGAAACCCTTCAAGTGAGCGCTGATTAACGCCCTCTACTACCATTCGATAATCAGCTGTTCCCCGATACAAAACCGTATGCTGCAGGTTGCCTAAATGCAAAACAACCTGATCCGGAAACAATAAATCCTCCAGCACCGCCTGTGAGCCGATACGATCCGTCTTCACATACTCGTCCTGCACCAAGGGATCAAAATTCGGGGAGCTGTAGGATAAAAAATAGCTTTGTACGAAACTGAGCCCAACAAGCAATATGAGAGTAGCCGATTTCAACGTCTCCATCATAATACAGCAGCCTCCTCATCCCCAGGGTACGGCAGCGTGAAGGTCACTTTCGTTCCCTGACCAAGCTCCGAATCCAGCCATACATTACCACCATGCAGCCTTACTATTTCCCGGGCAATCGAGAGACCAAGTCCTGTCCCGCCCATGTTGCGCGAGCGAGCCTTATCCACTCGGTAAAACCGTTCAAATATCCGGCTCAAGTCCTTCTTTGGAATTCCAATTCCGTTATCCTGCACAGCGATCTCCAGCATATCCGGTTCAGGAAGGCGAGCTCCGAGCCTTATATGTCCTTGCTCTGATGTATACTTAATGGCATTGGACACCAGATTATCGAGCACCTGATCGATTCGATCGCGGTCAATCTTGATTTCCTCCAGAAAAGGGGCTACCTCAATAACAATCTTGATCCCCCGCTGCTCCAATTGAAATGAGAACCGGTCTGCCACCTCTTCCAGCATCTCGAATACATTCGTGTATTCCTTACTCAGTGTCGCCTGTTTCGAATCCAGTCTGGATAGCTGAAGCAAATCGGTTACCAGCCGAATCATGCGCTCCGTTTCGTTACGCGTTACACTAATGAATTTACCGGCCAGCTGCGGATCGTTGATAGCACCATCCTCCAAGGCCTCCACATAGCTTTTAATCGTCGTCAGCGGTGTCCGCAGCTCATGGGATACATTGGCTACAAACTCGCGTCTGGAGTCCTCCAGCTTCTCCTGATCGGTTACATCCTGGAGCATCGCTATCGTACCGGAGCGTCCTTTTTCCGTATTGGACAGGCCTGTAAAGCTCAGCTTCACAGACAGCCGTTCTTCCTCGTCGTGCTCAATGTGCAGCAGCAGCGTCGGATCTTCACCAAATTCAAACTGTCTCAGCACATCCCTTGAAATGCCGAGTACCTCATGCAGCTGCTTGCCCAGTGTTGTATCCTCATTCACCTGTAAAATCTGCTTGGCGCGTCGATTAATTACAATCACCTTGCCATCATCGTCAGCAGCTATCAAGCCATCATTCATATTCGTGAGGATCGAGGCCAGCTTTTCCTTCTCCTCTTCATTCAAGGAGAGTGCTTCCTTCAAGCGTCCCATCATAAAATTAAACGTCTGCCCCAGCTGCCCGATCTCATCCCGCCCGAGTACCGGCACCTCCGCATTAAATCGTCCTTCAGCGACAGCCGTTGCCTGCTTCGTGATTGCTTTGATCGGGTTCGTAATGGTAGCTGACAGCATCACACCGAGAATCGCCGTCAAGGCCAGCGCCATCAGCGTACCCGTGATCAAAAAACGATTGATTAAATTCATCGGCTTATACATTTCTTCCATGGAAGCGATAATATATACCGCACCGTTCACCTTGACACCCGTACCGACAGGCTTGGCAATGATCATCTTGCGCACACCGTCAAAGTCGGTAAACATCCGCTGGTTATCCTTAATTCCCTGTAAGGCACGAGTGACCTCGGTCTGGATGTTCTTTTGATTCACAACCGCCTGATGGCTTGCCATCGACGTCGACAGCACAATCCCGTTGGCATCAATAACCTGAATCTCCGCATTGCTGATCGCAAACAAATTATTGACGACATCATTCAGATCGGCATTCGTCTTACGCGCTTCCCCCGACTTCGTTTCTTCATTGTTTACAGACAAGTAAGGCTCCACATATTGGGCCAGCAGCTGCGCCTGCGTGTTATGGGAATTAATAAATTCGGTTTTAAAATAGCTCTCCAGCGTCCGGGTAAAGTAGACTCCGATCAATTGCATCGCAATGACAATCAGCAGCACATAAATAATAATCAGCTTAGCCTGGATCGATTGAAAAAACCGAAGCCCTTTCATGGATCAAAAGCTCCCGGTCTTCGGATTACGCATCATATATCCAAGTCCACGGCGTGTCATAATATATTCCGGCCGGCTCGGGTCATCCTCGATTTTTTCACGCAATCTGCGAATAGTAACATCCACAGTGCGTACATCTCCGAAGTACTCAAAGCCCCATACAGCCTGCAGCAGATGCTCCCGGGTCATCACCTTGCCATTCTGCTTGGCCAAATATTGTACCAGCTCAAACTCACGATGCGTCAAATCCAGCGGCTGCTCTCCCTTGTACACCATATACATATCACTGTCGATAAATAAGTCATGGATCTTAAAGCCTTGGCGGGCATCCGATTCCACAGGAGGTGTCAACTGCACCTTCGTCTGTCGGCGCAAATGCGCTTTCACCCTTGCCAGCAGCTCCCTCGTTCCAAAAGGCTTCGTGACATAATCATCCGCACCCAGCTCCAGCCCCAGAACCTTATCAATCTCGTTATCTTTTGCGGTCAGCATAATGATAGGCGTGTTCAGCTTCATTCGCACCTCGCGGCACACATCCATACCATCCTTAACCGGAAGCATCAAATCCAGTAGAATCAGGTCCGGCTTTTCTTCAAAGGCAAGCTCAACCGCTCTGCCCCCATCATAAGCGCATATGACCTCATGGCCTTCCTTTTCTAAATTAAACTTTAATATATCCGCAATCGGTTGTTCATCATCGACAACGAGTATTTTCGCCATCCTTACGATCACCGCCTGTTCCTTCTCGAATTCATTACCTGTATCTTACCACATCCTGATGCGAGGATAAACGGCTGTACCTGCTTTGGACCGTCAATTTACACATCATGGCAATAAAAAGAGAGATAACGAACAGCCATCTGCTGCCGGTTATCTCTCAAGCTATGATTTCACGATTCAAATAAGTGCTAACGATTCAAATATTTTGATGGATTTTCGGCGACATCATTTTTTTGTACCTCAAAGTGCAAATGAACACCTGTAGAATTGCCGGTACTGCCCATGTAACCGATCTTCTCGCCTTTTTCTACGATTTGTCCAACCTTCACATACATTTGACTCATATGTCCGTACAGCGTTTTGTAGCCGTTCATATGATCGAGTATAACGTGGTTGCCGTAGCCGTTATCATAGCTCGCATAGATGACCTTTCCGTTATCCGAAGCCAGGATCGTTTTGTTCGGTGATTGCAGATCAAGCCCTTTATGCAGCGCCCCCCAACGGTAGCCGAATGTGCTGGTAATGCTGTAGGATTGAACCGGCCATGCAAATTTGCCTGTACCCTGGCCTGTAATAACCTTCGTTCCTTTGCGTACTAATGCCTTCACTGGCTGCACGACAACTTCCTCGCCCTGGACAGCTTCCTCGATAACCAGGCCATTCACTTTTGTAACAAGAATCGTTATTTTTTTCATGCCGTTTTTGCCCTGTCTCAACGTCTCGTCTGTACCCAGCATCACGCTGCTGTCCTTTTCGAAATCCGTATCAAACTGGATCTCCTGGCTTTCCACGACCTTCTCTACGGTACGAACCGCTAATGTCGGCTGAAGCACGGTTAAATCAAGCTTTTGGCCTACTTTTAATTTATCATCTACGATTGTAGGGTTATTTTGATAAATAACTTGCTTGGAAATATTAAGCTTAGTTGCGATGCAGGAGACACAATCGCCCTGTACCACTGTATACTGAACCGGCTGCACATCCCCGGTCTCCAGCTTTTTTCTGAGCTCATCGGGATTGACTACATCCTGAGGCTGAATCGGAATATCATGCAGCTCTACCTTTTGCACAAACTCTATCTTCTGCAGCTCAGCTGATTCCGCAGGTGCCGACGCTGATAGAATCCGAACCTTGGCGTCCTTCTTCTTATCCAGCACGTTTGTCTTGATCTGCTCCAGAACCAGATTCGCGGTTTCCTGATTCTTCACAACGCCTACGTTTTTGCCGTCAACCAACAGCTCGGTCCCGACCGGATAGGCGGAGATATAACCTGTAAGCTTGTCCAACACTTCCTTATCGTTGGTTTTCGCCATGAAAGCCCTTTCAGCACTATATGTGACCGTCGGCTCCTGAACTACCATTCTCAAATCCTGTTGACTATTAGCTAATTCTTTAACTTTGGCCGCCTCATATTGCTCAACCATCGATACATCAGACACAACACCAATCTCTGTCCCGTTCACGGACACATGATACACCTGATTCATATTGCTAACAATATAATGATTACCGCCCCATACCACAGCCGTAATTATACTGGCAACAGCTGCCGTCTTGACTAGAGTCCACTTATGTCCAAGTCTAAGGCTTCCTTTTGTTCTATGTATCGCATCTTCAGCTGCTGCTAATGCCGATACTTGCTCCGTTTCCACGGTTTCAGCTGCTGATAAGGTATTTGTACCTTCTACTTTCTCTACCAATTGTAACGCTTCTACTGACTCTACTGTTTCTACCGCTTGTACGATTTCTATCGTTTCCTTAGAATCTACCGATTCTACGAGTTGAATTGCTTCTGATGGTATATGTGATTGCTCATTCGTCTCATTCGTGGATGCATCCGATTTCAAATGACGCTTTAAGTTCATTTTGTGTAACGGGTTATGAGAAAGCTTCTGCTTCGACTTGTCCAGCAGCTCCTTTGCCCAGCCCATTCGTTTAAAAACACTCATGTTGTTCTCCTTTAACTTGTTTTTTGCCATATACATAAACAAAACTTAAGTAGGCACACTAATGAAAGCCGTAGGCTCCTAATCAATTTAACATAGGTTAACTGTGAATTTCAACACATTGTTAAGGAAGCGTGTAAACGAAGGTCGAAACATGACGGGGGTGTGAAGGCATTAAATGGAAAGTTTAATGGCCAGTTTTGGCAGTCAGGCAGATATGGAATCCGCGATCCGCTTACTAAAGGAGCAAGGAGTGATTGATATTAATATGCAAGCCGGGGAGTTAGCCGCAGGCAATGGGGCAGAGTCAGCGATTCCGAGCTTGTCGAATGCTGCATCCGAACCCGCTGCTGGATTCATGATGCAGATCGTTGTCGAGTCATCGCGACTCCGCCAGACGGAGGATACGATTGCAAGATGTGGAGGCATTGCTGGACAAGCTGGTGTAGAGTAGAAGGCTAAGGTTTGATCATACCAAGAAGCTGGGAGTATTCTTCCGGCTTCAAATAATTTTTGAGTATCCTTTCGATTTCACTCAGCTCATTTGCCGTGATTCCATCCTCCATCATGCTGGAAATATGCTGGATTTCAGCCTGAGGGACACGGGTCAACAGCAGCTTGAAAATCTGGTTCTTATCCTCGTTCGAGAGCTGCTCCTTTTTCTTCGTGAACTCTTCTCCGGAAACGACCACTTTTCCACCTGAGCCAATATCCGAACTTCCGTCCACTTTGAGACTGCTGCTTAAACTGTTCGGTGAAGCTTCAGAAACCGCTCCAGCGCTTGCGCTTGGCTTAGTCAACCCATTGCCAGCTTCAGCGGAATTCGGGGTATCCGATCCCTGCTGATGTCCAAATACAGCTATCGCGTCATTCGGAGGTGTATCGCGGTTAGTGCCTGTTCGATTATCAGGTTGTGTTCCTTTTGGTGAGATTTCGTTCTTACCCTCCGCAAATAAATGAAAGCCTTCCGCTTGTTTACCCAAATGGGCAATAAATTGCGACCAGCTTGGTGCTGTTAGTGTACTTGATTTCAATTCATATTGATCAAGAACCATATCGACATAGGCATTCATGACTGTGAATGTACATACTACACATACGATAGAGGTGATCATGATGCTTACTAGCACCTTGATCATGCCTTGAATCAGTTTCATTTGTTATCCGCTCCCGCCATTCAGTTCTCAGCAGCTGCTCATACAGCCTGCTTCCTTCAGTATGGACGGCTTTGGCCCAAATCAACCCATCTCAAGCAAAAAATCTCTCAAAACCTGCAAAACAGGCCTTGAGAGATTGAATAGAGCAAGATTATAATTAGAAAATTTCATGTACCAGATTCGTTTGCTCACGGTTACGGCCTACGGAGAAGATTGAGATCGGAATCCCGGTCAGCTCTACAACGCGTTCGATATATTTACGAGCATTTACTGGCAGATCCTCCAGCGTCCGAACGCCTGTAATATCCTCGCTCCAGCCTGGCAGCTCTTCATAGACAGCTACACACTCGGACAACATTTTCAAGCTGGCCGGGTAATGCTCGATCGTTTGACCGCGATATTGATACGATGTGCAAATTTTTACGGTTTCCAGACCTGCCAATACGTCCAACGAGTTCAGGGATAGTCCTGTAATTCCGCTTACTCTGCGAGCATGACGGATAACTACACTGTCAAACCAGCCCACACGGCGAGGACGACCTGTTACGGTACCGTACTCGTGACCCTTTTCACGAATCCAATCGCCAGTCTCGTTGTTAAGCTCCGTTGGGAATGGACCGTCGCCTACACGTGTCGTGTAAGACTTGGCAACCCCGATAACCTGTTGAATTTTGCTCGGACCTACACCGGAACCGATACAAACGCCACCTGCAGACGGATTGGATGAAGTAACGAATGGATAAGTCCCTTGGTCGATGTCCAGCATAACGCCTTGAGCACCTTCAAACAATACTTTCTTATCAGCGTCAATCAAATCATTCAGGATGACAGAGGTATCGGTTACATAAGGACGAATCCGCTCTGCATAGCCTAAATATTCAGCAATAATTGCTTCTGCATCCACAGCTGCTGCGCCGTATACCTGCTCGATCAACACATTTTTCTCAGCAACAACCTGACGTACGCGGTTCGTGAATTCCTCAGCATCCATCAAATCGGCAATCCGGATACCGTTACGAGCTGCTTTATCCATATAACAAGGACCAATACCTTTACGTGTCGTACCGATCTTGTTCTCACCCTTGCGGTCTTCTTCCAGACCATCAAGCAGCAAGTGATACGGCATGATGACATGTGCGCGGTCACTAATTTTCAAATTGTTCGTAGTAAAGCCGTTATCATGAATATATTGAATCTCTTCAAGCAGCGCGCCTGGATTAATTACCATACCGTTACCAATAACGCACACTTTATTTTCATAAAAAATGCCTGAAGGAACCATTGTTAATTTGTACTTTTTTTCATCAATCAAAATCGTATGACCCGCATTGTTACCACCCTGGTAACGTGCCACCACTTCTGCAGACTCAGCAAGAAAATCGGTAATTTTACCTTTTCCTTCGTCGCCCCATTGGGTTCCGACAACCACAACCGTTGACATGCAATCTAACCCCCATCAGGTGAAAGTTTCACCTATAATTAGCCAAAAAGGCATAAAGCACCTTTAGTATTCTAGCAGTTACTTGACCTAAAGTCAATAAAAACGAACGTTTGTACAGGTTCGTGTTATAATGTTCGTCCCTTGCTTTATCGGCCTGCTGCTTCCTGGTGTGTACGGTCCAGCCCGACAAATTTATTATAATTTTTCAAAAAGGCCAGTTCCACCGTTCCTACCGGACCATTCCGCTGTTTGGCGATGATGATTTCGATGATGTTCTTTTTTTCGGATTCCTTATCGTAGTAATCATCCCGATACAAGAAGGCAACGATATCGGCATCCTGCTCAATGGAACCCGACTCCCGTAAGTCCGACATCATCGGACGTTTATCCTGACGCTGCTCAACACCACGACTCAGCTGGGACAACGCGATAACAGGTACATCGAGCTCACGGGCAATCTGCTTCAAGGTACGGGAAATTTCCGATACCTCCTGCTGCCGGTTGTCGCCTTTACCGCGGCCATGAATCAGCTGCAGGTAATCGATCAGGATCATCCCAAGTCCCCGCTCCTGCTTAAGTCTGCGGCATCTTGCGCGAATATCCGCCACCGTGACCGACGGGGAATCATCGATGTAGATGTTGGCTTCCGACAGGGAACCAATCGCCATCGTCATCTTCTCCCAATCCTCGGCCTCCAGGGAGCCCGTCCGCATCCGAGTTGCATCCACGTTCGCTTCCGCACAAATCATCCGCTGTACGAGCTGCGGAGCGCCCATTTCCAGACTGAAAATAGCGACCGTTTCTTTCTCCCGCACACCTACATTTTGTGCAATATTCAAGGCAAATGCCGTCTTTCCTACAGAAGGACGGGCGGCAACGATAATTAAATCCGAACGTTGAAAACCGGATGTCATCTTGTCCAGATCCTGAAACCCTGATTTAACTCCGGTCGTTCCGCCTTTATTGTTATAAAGGTATTCAACCTTATCAAAGACTTCCATTAACACATCACGAATCGCGATAAATCCGGTTGAAGAGCGGCGCTGGGAAATTTCGAGAATCTTTTTCTCTGCTTCACCCAGCAGCTCAGCCACATCGTCCGTGCTGGCATAACCATCCGTAACGATGTTGGTAGCCGCCCGAATCAACCGCCGCAGCATCGACTTCTCTTCCACAATCTGTGCATAGTAGTCGATGTTGGCCGCAGTAGGCACCGCATTGGCAAGCTCCGATAAATACTTGATCCCGCCGATTTCCTCCAGCTGCTGCTTATTTTGCAGCTTGGACGTCAGCGTGATCAAGTCAATCGGCTCATCCTCCTCAGCCAGCTCCAGCATCGATTCAAAGATCCGCTGATGCGACGTGCGATAGAAGTCGTCACTATTGATCCGCTCCATCGCAGTGACGAGTGATTCGCCGTCAAGCAAAATAGCGCCGAGCACGGCCTGCTCGGCTTCCAAATTTTGCGGAGGGATACGATCCAAAAACATGCCCTCGTTCAATGATTTCCCCTCCCGGGCGCTTCCATCAAGAAAGTTTACTTATCCTCACTGACATGAATCTTCAGCTTAGCGGATACTTCTGTGTGCAGCTTCACACCAACCTCTGTCACACCTAACGTACGAATCGGCTCGTCCATAAGGATTTTCCGCTTATCCAGCTTCAGCTTGAACTGCTTTTCCAGCTCCTCAGCAACCTGCTTGCTTGGAATCGCTCCGAACAAACGGCCATCCTTACCCGACTTTGCCTTCAATTCCACGGTTAACGCTTCCAGCTTCTTCCCAAGCTCGACAGCGTCTGCCTTCTCTTGCTCCTTCTTGCGCTGCTCAGCCTTCTTCTGCTGGTCCAGCATTTTCACTGAACCTTCGTTAGCGGCAGCCGCCAGCTTCTGCGGCAGCAGGAAATTCGTTGCATATCCTTCGGAAACCTCTTTAATATCGCCCTTCTTGCCTTGACCTTTAACGTCCTTTAATAAGATAACTTTCATTCAAAAAGCCCCTCCTCAGCATTCATCTCACTTAAAATTATTTTTAGCTTCTCTGCAGCTGCCTCAAGCGTCCCTTCGAACTGCGTAGCTGCATTCGTTAAATGCCCGCCGCCGCCCATCCGCTCCATGACAACCTGAACATTCAATTGCCCCAGTGAACGGGCGCTGATGCCAACTAATCCATCAGGTCTTTCGCTGATGACGAACGAGGCCGACACACCAGTCATCGTTAGCAGCGTATCGGCAGCCTGAGCAATCAGCAGTTGTGGATATTTACGATTGGGCTCTGTCACGGCTAGTGCAATATGCTCATAAATAACCACTGCATTCTTAATGACTTCCGCACGCTGGATATAAGCCTCCAGATCCTCCTTGAGCAGCCTCTGAATGAGCGAGGAATCGGCTCCATTGCGCCTCAGGAAGGAAGCCGCCTCAAAGGTACGGGCGCCCGTGCTGAGTGAAAAACTTTTCGTATCCACGACAATACCTGCAAGCAGCGCGGTGGCTTCAAGCACACCCATCGTGAGGCGGTCGTTAAAATATTGCAGCAGCTCCGTCACCAGCTCGCAGGTCGAGGAAGCGTAAGGCTCCATGTATACCAATGTCGCGTCCTGAATAAATTCCTCGCCGCGGCGATGATGGTCAACGACAAATTTACGATTCGTCAGCTGCAGCAGCTTCGGCTCGGCTACCATCGACGCTTTATGGGTATCAACAACAACCGCAAGCGAACGTTGATTCGTGATCTGCATCGCCTGCTCCGGTGTAATAAACCAGCGGTTCAGCTTCTCATCCTCATAGATCGTTTCCATCAGCTTCTGGATGGAAGGATTTACCCCTTCGAGCACGATATAGCCTTCCTTATTGCTGACATGGGCCGCTTTGAGCACACCGATTGCCGCACCAATCGAATCCATATCGGGATATCGATGACCCATAATAATAACCTTGTCACATTCCTTGATCAAATCACGCAGCGCATGGGAAATGACCCTTGCCCGAACTCTCGTTCGTTTCTCAACCGCGTTGGATCGGCCTCCATAAAAGGATAACCTTTCACCAATCTTCACAGCAACCTGATCACCGCCGCGGCCTAGTGCCATATCCAGACTTGTCTGCGCCAATTGCCCCAGCTCTGTTAAGGAGTTGTTGCCGGAAGCGATTCCGATACTTAAAGTCAGCTGCAGCTTGTGCTCGATCGTCAGATCGCGAACCTCGTCCAGAATTTCAAATCGTGACTGCTCCAGCATTTTCAGACCCTTCTGGTCAATCAGTATCAAGTAGCGGTCCGAGGCCGTACGACGCAAATACACGTTATACTTTTGCGCCCATTCGGTAATCTCACCGGTTACCTTGGCCATCATGATACTCCTGGCTTGATCATCCATGCCTTGTGTCGCTTCTTCCAGATTATCCATCATAATAATACCGATCGACAATCGTTCTTCCTCATAACGTATGGATAAGGTTTTGTAGGCCGTAATATCCGTCACATACAGCAGCCGTTCATTCGGCTTCACCTGCACCTGATAAATGCACTTGCCAATTGTAATCTCGACCTTGCCTGCATCCTTATCCTTACGGCCTTTCAAAATCGGGAACAGCTCTAATACTCCCTCACCGATCAATGATTCCTTGCCGACCATTTTGGCTACAAACGGATTGTGCCATTCTACGATCTTTTCATCGTTATACAATAAAATGCCGATAGGCAACTCATTGATCACCTCATTGCCTGCCCGCTTGATGCGGTGGGACAATGTCGTTACATACTTATTCATATCCTTGCTGAATGCCTGCTCAGCCCTCATCGTAAAAACACCGAGAACCACGCATACAAGCAAAGCGATCACACCAACTACCCATTGAAAGAGCATGAGCACAAAAATTAATATCGTCATTACTGCAAAAATCCATACGATATGCGAGCCATGCCAACGCTTTAACAGGAACTTCGGCATCCCTTTCGCCCCTAATCCAATCTTATTTTCGAGTCACACGGTCACGGAGCGGAAACGCCGTATCGAACACACCCAGCAGACTTAATATAAAGGGTGCAAAAAGCAACGATACGATAATCCCGCATATCGGCAAAACCCGGTTCCAACGTTTATAGTGAGCCAGGAAAAACAGAAAGGAAATTGCCTGCACTGCGAACAGAAATGTCAGAATAGGCAGCAGGTTAATCAGGATCGTGAATAACATCGAGCTCGTGTCCCTTACAAAAAACTCCATGAACAAAG
This sequence comes from Paenibacillus periandrae, assembly GCF_022458865.1. Lineage (GTDB taxonomy): Bacteria > Bacillota > Bacilli > Paenibacillales > NBRC-103111 > Paenibacillus_S > Paenibacillus_S periandrae. The sequence goes on from NZ_JAJNMU010000005.1 coordinate 381,125, forward strand.
CAATTACGTAGTACCAAACCAATGATTTGTGAAGCTTCCAATCTCGAATAGGTTTAAACCCGGGAATACGTTCACCTGATCGATTGAGCAGCTTTCTGGCTGCCCAGTGCGTCACTAATACGATAAATAAAGAAATCCCGATCATATAGAGAGGAAGCATATGGCTTGCGATCTTTACCAGCATTTCTTTATCCATGACCAATGAATTTTGCAGGTAAGCAGGCATAATGCTTATGCTTTCCAACATGAACATTTTCATTTTTTCAATCAAATTAATGCCAAAAGCATAACAAACTACCAAGCTAAGCAGCATCTCAGCAAGCAGGGTAAGTGTTCCCGCAGTGACAACATTTCGTGCTGGTGCGCCTTTTTTGTATTGATTGCCCATTTGGAAAACGGGGGGTAAAAAGAATATGGATACGGCAATAAGCATGACAGCAACCCATCCCACCATCAGTAAGGAGGTTGCCAGATAAACGGCAATCAGACTAATTGCGTAAAATACTAAAAATCGTTTCGTATCCAGCTTCACGTACTGTACCAGCAGTGGCACCATCAACAAGCAGATCGTAATGCTACTGACTAGCGGTACCATTATCGACAGCAATAAAACAACCGTCGCCAAGCCCCAACCCAGTAATCCCAAGGAACCATTCCTCAATCCGTTCACCTCTTACACATATGTTCTCACCTTTAACCTGTTAACGATGACTTGACCATTATAACACATCTCACACCTTTTGTTCTGCCTGCCACAACTTGAAGCAATAATCAATAATTTCTCGTCTGCGAATGATTCCGATAAAAACCTCATTATCATCAATTACGGGAACATAGTTCTGGTTGGTTGCGAGCAGGATCAGATCCTCCATCTGTTGATCAATCCGAACCGGTTTGATTTCCACATGCTGAGCGACATCCTTCAACAGGACTTTGTGCGTATGGTCAAATCCGATTTGCGGCTCACGTTTGAGCTTCCACAATAAATCGCCCTCCGTAATCGTCCCGGCATATTTGCCGGCATCGTCGATGAGCGGTACTGCCGAATACCGATGGTATTCCATTCTTTCAAGCGCTTGGCGCATCGTGGAATTCGGAGATAAGTAAATGACGTCTTCTTTAGGAACAAGAAAAAACGCGATGTTCACAAAACCAATCCTTTCTTGACTGAAATCACAGTATACCCTATCTACTTAATAATACACTATGACGCAATTAGAAGATATACAACTAAACCTCTTCTATATTTAACAAGAGTAGATAATAACAGGAACTATCCCCATCTATGTCCACCGAGCTTCCTTCTTTCAGCGTCTGAAGCAGCATCCCAGACGCATGCTGCAATTGTATGCTCTTATACGCCATGAAAAAAGCACAGCCAGCGCAAGGCTGACTATGCTTTCATTATCTATCTCTATTATTTAACAGTAACCTGCACGTACCATCTGATATTGGAGAACGTAACCGTTATTCTCGTTTTCCCTTTGCCGGTCGCTTTAATTACGCCATCCTTTACATCGGCAATCATACTATTCGCTGATGTCCACATTGCGGGAATGGTAACATCCTCATCTGAGCCATCCGAGTAAGTTCCTGTTGCTGTAATCTGAACCTCTTGACCTTCAGTAAGATCTACCTTCACAACATCTGTCTTCAAATATTTGAGCGTGTTCACATCGATAGGCAAGCCGATCGATTTACCACCGAAAGTCCCTGTTACGATCGCTTTACCGGAGCCTGTAGCCGTAATCGTTCCCGCAGTCACATCAGCCACTTTATAGGCCGAGGTTTTCCAGGTAGCCGCGGAAGTCACATCTCTTGTGCTCCCATCAGACAACGTTGCGGTCAGCTTTACAGGAACTGACAGACCTGTCTTCATCGAAATGAATCGTTGATCGACTTCCAGCTTTTGCACAACTCCGATTTCTACGCTGATGGTAACACTTTTACCACCATAACTCGCTGTAATCGTCGCTTTACCTCTGGATACCGGAGTAATAGTCCCCTTGGACACCTGCACAATTTGTGCATTGCTTGTTTTCCATTCGGCCTCAGCTTCTACATTTTTGGTTGCATTTAATGGATCTGTTGCCGTTAACACAATTTGCTTGATCTCACCCAGATCAAATACCAAATAGGTGCTGCTTGCGGTCAAGTCATCGGCCGTATCCACACTGACCGTAATGCTGACTGATTTGTTATCCAGGGTTGCGGTAATCGTAGATTGACCCGAGCCCACAGCTGTCAATTTACCAGCCTCAACGGTTACAGCCTTCAGGTTGGAGCTAGTCCATACCGCTTCAGTTCCGGCATCCTCTTTGATCGTGCCGTCCTTGTACTTCGCTTTTACTACAATATTGTTGACGTCGCCCTTTTTCAAAACCAGCTCTGTTTTTTCCGTTGTCAAACTTTCCAATACACCTACGGTTACCTGAATCGTTACTGTTCTTGTTCCATATTTGGCCGTAACCACAGAGGAGCCTGTTGCAAGACCCGTTATCAAACCACCTGAAACATCAACAACTTCAGGAGCGCTGGATTTCCATTCCGCTGCGCTGGTTACCGTATCTTTTCTGGTTGCATCATTGGCGTAGGATGCTTCCAAAGTGATTTGTTCCGAGCTGCCAACCGCCAAATTTACCGTTTTCTTATTTGCTGTCACGAAGCTTGGGATATCCACCAATACTTTAATCTGAATAGTTTTACCTCCGTAAGTGGCTGTAACCAGCGCCTCACCGGATTTGTAAGCAGTAATTTTACCTTTTACTACATCGATCGCCGCGCTGTTGTCTACGGTCCATTCAGCACGGTCTGTGACAGCCTCTCTCGGTGCGGTAGAATCCGCATAAGTAGCGTACAAAATAATTTGTGAATTTTGTCCCGATTTTAATGAAATGGTTTCTTCATCCACTTCCAGTCTGCGCGGCACATCGACATAGATCGTTCTAGTAATTTGCTTTTCGCCATACTTGGCCGTAATCGTAACTTCACCGATCTCATTGGCTGTAAGTTTGCCTTTTAACGCATAGACGATACTGTCATCACTGGAGGACCATTCAGCACGATCCGTAATATTCTCTGTATTTCCATTGGCATAGGTTGCATTCAGCGTAAGCTGCAAGGTTCCATTTTTCTTCATCAAATGTGTCTGCTCAACGAAATCCAGCTTGATCGCATTGTCGACATCTACTTTAATCGTTGTGCTTTTTGTTCCATACGTAGCCTTTAACGTGGCTTGACCCGGGCCATATCCGGTAACCGTGCCTTTAAGCACATCAGCAACCGTAGACTTATCCGTTTCCCACTCTGCCTTTTCCGCTACATCCTCCGTCGTTCCATCTGGATATGTCGCCATCAACTTGATCTTCTCCGTACCCTTCAGCAGCAACGATACCTGGGATTTATCGGCATCAATACGCTGAACGATTTCTACATTGACGGGCAAGCTTAAGCTTAAGCTATTGTATTTAGCCGTAATTGTAGCTTTACCTGAGCTGAGACCCTTCACCAGTCCATTGGTAACGGTAGCGATGGAGTTGTTGTCGCTGCTCCAGTCGGCTTTATTAGTTACGTCAGCGGACGTACCGTCATCATAATAGGCTGTAATCAATATATTATCCGACTGATTCAAACGTAAATTAATCAACTGCTTATCTTTGGTTAATGATTTCACTTTTTTAGTTACAGTTACATGAATAATAACGGTTTTGCCCATGTAAGTAGCTGTTACCGTAGCGGTGCCTTCCTTCTTCGCTGATATGGCGCCAGCATATACGGTTGCCACATCCGTCGCCCCGGAATTCCACTCTGTCTTAACTGTTACATTCTCGGTACTACCACTTGTAAACACCGCAGTTGCTGTTATATTCGACGTGCTTCCTACCTCTAGAGTGACCTCATTCTTGCTCACTACTAAACTTGCAATGTCGTCTGCCGCCAACACACGGGTTCCGTTCAAATTGCCTGCTGCCACAATCAGCACGAGTAACAAGGATAATACTCTAGCCATTCTAACCATCATAAATAATTTACCTCCATTAATTTAAATCTTCTTTCTTCAGGTCCAGCTATACTTGATCCTACTATCGACATTGGCATCAGGGCATTGATTTTCATGCAAAAACATGACTTCTAAGTTTTATCGGAATTTTGTCGATTAAAATGAATACCTGACTGTCGATTCTTTGCTGAATCCAACCCGACTAGCTGTAGTTATTCACAAAATAAGGACAAAGGGCTTTTGTTTTTTTTGTGTTCGATTCTGTTATCATAGAATGTAGCCCTATTCGGATCATCAAGCCTGTACGCAAAGAAAGAAGGATTTCTGTTATGAGCTTTCAACTGACCCATGGGGTTATTAAATTGTTATGCGGCCGATTTGCCTACGAGGATGGAGAGGCCTACTATCAGAACCATAAAGTAAAGCTGATCGAACAGAATACCGATGAGTGCATCTATGAAGCGGAGGTTCAAGGAACACGCCTCTATCAGGCTAAGGTCCAGATCGATCTGCAAGGTGATATTGATGCCGAGTGCACCTGTCCTTCACATTCCCGGCATCCTTACTGTAAGCATATTGCCGCCTTGCTGCTGCACATACATGATAGCCAACATTCAGACCGATCACCTGTTCGTTCCGGGAGCTCCTCGCGCAGAGCTTCGGGGAGCTCGGCGACAGATCTGCGACTTATGGATGAAATGCTCGATCTTTTCAGCGAGAAGCCACTGCGGCCCACCAGTTCACGATCTCTAATGCATACACGGCTGATGCTGGATATGGAAATCATTTGTCGGCCTTTCACCTACAGCTATCGCAAGCATATGCTCGGTATTGAGCTGAAAATAGGTCCGAAACGACTCTACATCGTGCAAAAAATAAGAGAGTTTCTTGACCGCTTTGACAAACGGGAAGCTTATGTGTTTTCCAAGCATTTTATATATGATCCGCTGCTGCACAGCATTCAGGAGCAGCAGGCTGCCATTCTTCAGCAGCTTATCGAGATTTATCACAATGAAAAGATGTACCGAGAAACGCTGAATGGTTACTCCATGCATACCAGCAGCTCCAGCGGTGAACGGATGCTGCTGATCCCACCGCTCTCCTGGGCGTCTCTCTACCCGTTGCTTGCAGCGGCACCTGGTGTACAGCTCCATCAGGGTAACCGCATCTTTGAAGGTGTTCATGTATCAGACGAGCCTATCCCGCTCCAGTTTGAGTTCGATGAGGCACAGGCAGAAGGCTACCAGTTGGACGTTCAAGGAATGGAAACCTTGACTGTCATGGAAGCGTATGGTCTTGTCCTGTCCGAAGGAAAGCTGTTGAAGGTGCAGCCAAATTCGATCAAGCGGCTTTCGGAATTGAAGCATATACTGGCCGACTCTCGTAACCGCCACATTCAGATTCCACAGGAGCAAATGGAAGCTTTTATGGAGAAAGTCATCCCCAGTCTCATGAAGCTGGGCAGCGTCAGCATTGCTCATGCGATTTCCGAACGTATTGTACATTTGTCTTTAAAGGCCAAGCTGTATTTGGATCGGGTCAAATCGCGGCTGCTGGCCGGATTGGAATTTCAATATGGCGATATTGTCATTAATCCTCTGGAAGCAAATGGCCCCGTGCGCGGTTCGGACCGGATTCTGATGCGGGACGGCGAGCAGGAACGACGCATTCTGGAGCTGATGGAGCAGTCTCCTTTTGCCAAAACCGATGCCGGGTATTTTATGGATGATGAGGATTCGGAATACGAGTTTTTGTATCATACGGTCCCTGAGCTTGAAAAGCTTCTTGATGTATATGCAACCTCTGCCGTAAAGGCAAGGCTGCACAGCGGCCCTGTAGCTCCCAAAGTAACCGTGGATATGAATGAACGGACAGATTGGCTCGAATTCCGCTTTGAGATGGAAGGAATTCCAGATTCGGATATTCGCCAGCTGTTACAGGCCCTTGAGGAGAAGCATAAATATTATCGTCTGCCGAATGGTTCCCTGCTTCCACTCGAAGGCTCGGAGTTTCAGGAAATCATTCGCTTTATGAACGAAATCGGTATCCAGAAAGCTGAGTTGTCGGGGCCTAACATACGGCTGCCTGTGCTCCGCGGCATGTATTTATTGGACTCACCCAGACAAGGCAATGCCATTAAGCTCGGCAAATCGTTTCGTCGACTGCTGGAAAATATGCGTAACCCGGACCATTTGGATTTCCCTGTGCCGGACAGCCTGTCTTCTGTGCTGCGGGATTACCAGCATTATGGATATCAATGGTTACGGACGTTGGCCCATTACCATTTTGGCGGCATCCTGGCTGACGATATGGGACTCGGCAAGACGCTGCAAAGCATCGCATTTATTCTATCCATGCTTCCGGAGATTCGTAATCGACAACAGCCTGCAATCATCGTCTCTCCTGCATCGCTGATTTACAACTGGCACAATGAGCTTAAGAAATTCGCACCCGAGCTGCGTGCAGTCATTGTGGACGGCAGCAAGGAGGAACGCAGCAATAAGCTGAAGGTTACGCCTGATGCTCAGGTGGATGTCATCATTACCTCTTACCCGCTACTGCGCCGGGACATCGAGCTGTATGCCCGGCTATCGTTTCATACACTGATCTTGGATGAGGCTCAATTCTTCAAGAACCATACGACGCAAACGGCAAAGGCAGTCAAGACGATTCAGGCGGTTTACCGGTTTGCGCTTACGGGAACGCCAGTAGAGAACAGGCTGGAGGAATTATGGTCGATTTTCGACGCCGTATTTCCCGAGCTGTTTCCGAGCCGCAAGACATTTAATGAATTCTCGACGGGAGCACACCTGCATCTGAGCGCGTAGCGCTGTGCAATCGATTTAACGAGGGCGAGCGCGATCTGTTTCTCATTTCGTTGAAAGCGGGCGGTACCGGACTGAATCTGACTGGAGCCGATATGGTCATCCTTTACGATCTGTGGTGGAATCCCGCTGTGGAGCAGCAGGCAGCCGACCGGGCACATCGAATTGGGCAGAAAAACGTTGTACAGGTGATTCGTCTCGTCACCCAGGGTACCGTCGAGGATAAAATGTATGAGCTGCAGCAGAAGAAAAAGAATCTGATCGACGAAGTCATTCAGCCTGGACAAGAGGCCTTGTCTACGTTAACAGAGCAGGAGCTTCGCGAAATTTTGATGATACCATAAGGATGAAACTCAAGATTGCGCTCGAACAGTAACCCTTACGTAACCCGAGGCCGTGTATATCACGGCTTTTTTTATTGATTTAATCAATTAATGAAGTATGAAACTATAGCTTCCAAACAAAACGAACAAAATATTTACGAGCGAGCCCAAAAATATTCCATTCAATTTAAATATCAGGATGACTATAATTTGAACAGGAAACGAACGAAAATCATCATTAGCCATAGGGGGAATCAACTTGATTCATAAAAAGAAAATGTTAGTACCGCTGTTGATATGCAGCAGCACACTTATTTTTACGGCATGTGGTCATACACCTGAAGCGTCCACGGATGGAGGCAAAAAACCAGCTCAAGAAGGCGGGGCACTGACTCTATGGATGTTTGATACGACCGATTATATAAAACCGGCAGCCGAAGAGGTAGCCAAAGAAATGAACCTGAAGTTGAATTACGAGTTCATTAATCCGGAAACGTACAAGACCAAAATCAAAGTCGCAGTTGCAGCCAATGAGCTGCCAGATGTATTCGGACAATATAACGGCAGATCCGAACGCGAATTAATATTGAATTCAAAAATGGCGGCACCGTTAAACGATGTGTTGAAATCGACTGGACTCGAATCCAAATATTTAAACGGCAGCCTGATTAAGGAGGCTGACGGTAACGTTTACTCCATGCCCTACCGTTCAGAGCAATCCGAGGTGTTAGCTTACAATAAAAAACTGTTGGCAGAAATGGGGCTTCAACCTCCAAAAACGTGGGAAGAGCTTGTTAATGTCATCAAGGCTGCCAACTCCAAAAATATCGTTCCCATTGCTTTAGGCGGGAAGGATCGTTGGCCGGGGGATTTGATTTACAATACGCTCGTGCTACGAGAAGACGTAGACGCTTATGCCAAAGCGCAAAAAGGCGAAGGTAAATTCACCGATAAGCCTTTCGAGGATGCGGCTCAGAAAATCATTCAGTTAGTCAACGAGAAGGCATTTCAACCCGGGTTTTTAGGAAATAGCGACCTTGAGGCGCGTGAAATGTTTTATAGCGGTAAAGCGTTGATGATCATGAATGGCTCCTGGATTTTTGCTAAAGCGATCCCTGCCCTTGGGGACGATCTCGGATATATCAAATTCCCACAAACCGGAGCAGCCAAAGATCCATTTAGCTCCAATACAGGAGATCGGAACAACGCACCTTACGGTTTATTCGTCAACGTTCAATCCAAGCAGCTGCAAAAAGCAAAGGAATTCGCTATCCGATATTCTCTGAAGGTTAACGATCAGCTCGTCAAATCCGGTCAACCATCCTATGCAAATACAGAAGCTAAGCCGGATAAAAAAATCAACGAAGCATATGCTCAATATTTGGACGATTACAAAGGCTACAAATTTATTCAAACGTATTGGTATGATACGGTACCGGCCGCTGTAGGGGACGAATATCGCGATCTGAATCAAAAGCTATACACTGGAACGTTATCCGCTGCCGAGTTTACCCAAAAAATGGAACAAATTATGAAAAAACGATAGATGAATGTTGAGAGGCACTTATACCTCGGTAGTGCCTCTTTTACCATGTCTAGAATTGTAGAGGGGGGATTTTACATGGAAAAAGCTTTATCGAACCGCTGGGTGCTAAGTTTATTTTTATTGCCTGGTTTACTGTTGTTCACAGTTTTCTTTATATACCCTGTTGCCCAAACCGTCTATTACAGCTTGCATCAATGGGATGGCGTAACCCCTATGAAGTTTATCGGAATAGATAACTATGTGAAGATGATGACTGACGATCCGAATTTTGCAAAAGCGTTCAAAAATGGCTTGATTTTCGTTTTTTTCTCATTGCTTTTTCAGCTTCCGTCAGCCTTTGTATTGGCACTGCTCGTTTCCAGAAAGGTTAAAGGAAGCAAATGGTTCCGTAACATCTATTTCTTCCCTGTTATCATGTCAACCACGATGGTTAGCTTGATGTGGGGGAAAATGTTCGATCCTACCATAGGTTTAATCAACAGCTTCTTCCGAGCCATTGGATTAGGATCATGGGCACAGCTATGGCTGGGCGATAGTCATACAGCGATCTATGCGGTTGCATTTGTCCTTGTCTGGCATTATATCGGGTACCATATGCTGATTATGTACGCAGGCATTCAGAGCATCCCTGAGCAGATTTACGAGGCTGCCAAGCTGGATGGCGCTACAAGCTGGAAGCTGGTGTATCACATTACCATCCCTCTGTTAGCCGATGTGCTCAAAGTCAATGTAGTTCTATCCGTAGTCGGTTCTCTAAAAGTATTTGAGCAAATCTATGTCATGACAGGCGGCGGGCCTGACAATAGTACGACGGTTATCGCCCTGCGCATGTTCCAGGAGGCATTCCTGAAAATGAATTTTGGTTATGGGAGTGCGTTGGCTGTTTTTCTGGTAATCCAGTGCATGGGAATCGCTTGGCTCATCAATAAACTATTTTCCAGAAGTGTTGCTCGATTGTAGGAGGGATTTATGCCATATGATAATTGAAAAAAACAGTTCTTCATCCTTTACTTCCACTAGGAATTGGGATCGTAATTCAAAGTCAGTTAAGAAGCTCAGTGTATATACGATTATGGTGATTATCGCTCTGCTGCAATTGATTCCTTTAGCCTGGTTAGTCTTGATTTCGTTTAAAAATAATTCCGAAATCCAACTTGGCGGCATATTTAGCCTTCCTAAAGTGTGGCTGTTCAGCAATTATTCATCTGCCTGGATTCAAGGGCAAGTCGGCGAGAACTTTTTAAATAGTTTAATTGTTGGTGTCATTACCGTATTTTTCGTTCTGTTGCTTAGCTCTATGATGGCCTATGCGCTTACGCGGATGAGGTTTAAGTTCAATAATGTATTGCTGCTCATCTTGCTTGCTGGCGTCATGGTTCCGATTCACGCCACATTGGTGCCGCTGTTTATACTGTTGAAAAATCTCGGATTGCTCAAGACACAATTGTCGATCATTCTTCCTTACATAACTATCAATATTCCGGTGGGCATATTTATTCTTTCAAGTTTTTTGCGTAGCTTGCCCAAGGAATTGGAGGAAGCCGCATTTATTGACGGATACGGGATTATTCGCACCTTTTTCCAGGTCGTCCTTCCCCTCTTGAAGCCAACACTCGCCTCTGTTGGAATCTTTACATTCCTCCATGTATGGAATGAACTGCTTATGGCCGCCACCTTTATTCAAAAATCTTCACTCCGTACGCTCCCCTTGGGCTTGATGAATTTTAGTGGAGAGTATAGTGTGGAGTGGGGGCCGCTATGTGCAGCAATGTTAATCTCAACCATTCCTTTGATTCTCATTTATATTTACTTTAGTGAACAAATGGAGAAAAGCTTTACAGCTGGCTCTATCTTAAAATAGACAATACCATCTATTGGATAGGTGACATTAAAGGATAACTGCATAGATTACCGAATACAGAAGGAGGAGCAGCATGATAGGTAGCTCCTCTTTGATTTACGTGCATATCGTTTATAGGTGGGGATTTTATTAAAGCAATCACATATTTTCAGGACATGCCGATTCGCAAAAAAATTCAGATTATCAATATACTAATCATTTTACCCAGCATTCTTTTTCTTACGATCACTCTATACAATATGACACTTAATCAGGTCATGGAGCGTGCCCTTCGCAGCTCCGACCATAAGCTGGAGTTAATCACCAGCACGATCAACACTTTATTTAATAATATAGAGAATTATTCCAAGCTGGCGATTATTAATAAGCCTTACCAGTCCGTACTGAATTCAGACGGTACCGATCCACAAAGCCTCGAAGACATTCAACTGATGTATGTAGGATTAACTTCATTGGTAGAATCGAGCCCGTACATTGATTCTGTCGTCATCCAGTCGATTCAAGGGAATAAAACCTACTATACCAACAATTTAACTAATGTTACTGAAAACAACCTTTCCATCTATCCGGGAGAGCAGCTTATCCAGGCAAAAGGATCAGCGGTGTGGATTGAAACCTTTCAGAGCCCCTTTCTTGTCAATGCTCAACATATACATTTGCTCGCCGTTGGGAGACGAATTATTAATATAAGCAATGGTATCCCTCTGGGCTATATTTATATCAATATGGATGAGAGCAAACTGTCCAAGCTATATGGCAGCGATGAAGAAGGCATACAAAGCAAGATGATGATTATTAATGCTAATGGAACTATCATCTCTTCGAATGATCCGGGCTTGCTGCAGACAACCTTGGAGAAAGAGAAATTACAAATGATATTCAGCAGTGACAACAGCTCGCAAATCTTCGATAATGGCAAAGAAACAACGATTATTTCCTCCAAGGCTTTAAGTAATAAGGATTGGCGTATCGTTTATGAGGTGCCCAGCAAAGCGCTCATGAAGGATCAGTGGAAAATCACCCTGTTTATTTTGGGTTACGGGGCATTGGGATTATTGTTCGCCCTGGTCCTTTCGATTGTTTTCTCTAATTGGATTACGAAACCGATCATCAGGTTAAGCCGCGCCATGATGGCTGTTGGGGATGGTAAGCTGGACACACGATCACCCATCACTTCAAAAGATGAAGTCGGTCAGCTCGCTTATAAGTTCAATGATATGGTTGGAGAGATCCAAGGGTTAATGGACACCGTAAATCAAGAGGAGAAGCAAAAAAGGAGCTTGGAGCTCCGACTGATGTACTCGCAGATTAAACCTCACTTTTTATATAATACCTTGGAAACGATTCGTTCCATGGCATTGATGACGAAGGCACATGACATCAGTAAGGTAGTCAAAGCTTTGGGTGACTTTTACCGGATGTCGCTCAATAAAGGCCAAGAGCTTATCCCTGTCATACAGGAAAAGAAGCACCTGGAAAGCTACTTATACATACAAACGATCAGATACAGTCATATCGATTATATCATTGACTTTGATAGCCAGATAGAAAATTGCCGCATACCGAATATGCTGCTGCAGCCGCTCGTCGAAAATTCAATTCAACATGGATTAAGAGAAAAGCAGACAGGTGCATTGTGCAAAATATCGGGGTTCATTGAAACCAAGGATGACGCTGACGTTGTATGCTTTGTCATCAAGGATAACGGTAAGGGGATGAATGAGGAGCAGCTCGCCAATATATGGCATCGGGAACAGAGCCAGCTTGATTTATCCAGCTTTGGTATCCGCAATATACAAGAACGTATTCAGCTCCGATATGGCCCGGGTTATGGTATTAGCATCTCTTCGGTCATGGGATCAGGTGTGGAAGTACAGCTGAGAATACCTATTGCTTTTGACAAAAAAGGACTTTCAGAAAGGTCTGTAAAGAGTTCATGACAACTAACTGTTATCGCGTAATGATTGTGGACGATGAGTATTATTTTCGCAAGCTTCTTATCCATTTGATCGATTGGACTCAGCTCGGATATGTGATTGAGGATGAAGCTGAGAATGGCTCCCAAGCGTTGGAATTGGCGCACAACCATCATTATGATTTAATTATCGTTGATATTAACATGCCAGGTATGACAGGACTCGATTTTGTTGAAGCATTAAGAACTGCAAGCATTGAGGCCAAAGTTATTTTTATTACAAGCTATGATATTTTTGAATATGCGAGAGCGGCCGTAAGCTTAGGAGCCTCTTACTATTTGCTGAAGCCGATCGACGAAGATGAACTGATGAAAGCATTAATCGAAATTCGGGGCAATCTGGACAGGGAATCAGAAGACACCGACTATTTGACAACGCTGAAGGAGCAGGCTGAGCGAGCGAAGCCTCTTATCAAGGATCAGTTTGTCCGCCAGCTTTTACTTCATGAGCCTTCCGTTCAGCCGGAAATACTAGAGCGTCAAGCTGAGTACTATCACATTCCTATAAGTCCTGTTTATGTAGTCATTGTGGCAGAGATTGATCAATTAAACCATCGGTTTAACAAAGAGGAAGAGCGCCAGCTTTGGCGATTTGCGGTTAAAAATATTTTACAGGAAAGTCTGGAGACCGGCGGAGCTTATTGTGAGGTCATTGATGGAGAGGACAACCACGTCGTCGTTTTGACCGGCTTCCCACAGATTACAGACTCCGAGCTGTATACGCTTTGCGAGCATGCCCGAACCTTTATTGATCATAGAATGAAGCTTCGCATTACTTTGGCTTTTGGACAAACATATGAAAGCTTGAGTCAGGTGCACCTTTCCTATTCAGAAAGTGTTCATGCTTTAAAGCAAAAGTTCATCAATGGGGGCAATCAGGTTATCGCCTATACCGATGAACAAATCAACTCCGAGGATGCCATATTTTCTCCACCTCTGAACCGGGTTGAGTGGCTTAGGGTCATTCGTCAAAGAAATCGTGAAGAAGTGGTTCATAAAATCGATGAAAGCTGTTTGGAGCTTATCAACAATCGTGCGAGTAAAGAAACGGCGTTGTTTGTTTTGATGGAATGTATTTCTTTGGGCAACACAGCCATCCTGGAGCAAGGCGGGACTCTTCCTATAGGCTGGATGACAGACCGCCACCCTCTGTTTCGGCAAATGCAAGGTCTGGAGACCGTCACCAGTATGCAGCAGTGGCTTGTTACTTTTTTTGATGACATTGTATTAAGAGAGCTGGATGATCAGCTTCCGCGCCGTAGAGGCTCTGACATTGTGATCAAAGCAAAAGAATATATCGAAAACCAATTCTCTCAGGAGTCCATCACCTTGCAGCAAGCGGCGCGGGAATTATCCGTGAATCCAAGTTATTTAAGCCATATTTTCAAAAAGGAAACAGGGAAATCCTTTATTGAATTTTTGACAGATATGCGGCTGGATAAGGCCATGGAATTGTTGAAGGATGTTCCTCATGGAACATCGGTATCGCTCAAGATCGTCGACGTTTCACAAAGTGTAGGTTATGCCGATCCGTACTATTTCAGTAGATGCTTCAAAAAGAAATTTGGGGTCGTACCGAGTAAAATCCTGTTATAAAAACTCAGTACTCCGTCCTTCGTATATGTAAAAACACAAAAGCTGCCTCCGAGTCATTACGACTTGGGGACAGCTTTTTTTGGGGAATCGTTACCTAACTATTCCGTTGTGTATGGCAGCAATGCGATTTGACGCGAGCGTTTGATCGCAATTGTCAATGCACGTTGGTATTTAGCAGAAGTACCTGTAACACGACGCGGAAGAATCTTACCACGTTCGCTTACAAATTTCTTCAGAGTTTCGATATCCTTATAGTCAATGTGAGTAATTTTATTCACAGTGAAGTAACATACTTTACGACGTTTTCCGCCTTTGCCACCCTTACGGCCGCCAAATTTGCGTTCGCCACGTTCTTCGCTATTGTTATCTCTTCTTTGAAAACCCATTCGTTTATTCAGTCCTTTCTACGTCAAAATGGCAAATCATCATCGGAAATATCAATCGGTTTTCCGTCATCCTGAAATGGATCTTGATTGTTGTCGCGCGGTCCAGCATTACGCTGTTGACCATAGCCTTGATCTTGACGGCCGCCCATTCCTTCTTCACGATTTCCTACACCACTATTGGAAGATTCCAGGAAACGTACATTATCAGCAACGACTTCCGTCACGTATACGCGGCGACCTTCGTTATTGTCATAGTTACGCACCTGCATTCTGCCTTCTACTGCGGCAAGTCTACCTTTACGCAGATAGTTGGCACATGTTTCAGCAAGCTGACGCCATGTCACAACAGGGATAAAGTCTGCTTCCCGTTCCTTCTGTTGGTTCGCATAAGGACGATCCACAGCTAGTGTAAACGTAGTTACAGCTACTCCCGCAGGAGTATAACGCAATTCAGGGTCTTTAGTAAGCCTTCCGATCAGAATCACACGATTTAGCAATCTAAACCCTCCCAGCATGTCAATTACAGCATTTCGTACTGCTTACGCTACATCTTGTGTGATCAGGAAACGAATGATTTCATCAGAAATCTTCATTACACGATCAAGCTCGGTCAATACCGCATTGTTAGCGTTGAACTTAACTAACACATAATGGCCATCACGATGCTTGTTGATCTCATACGCAAGACGGCGCTTACCCATTACATCATGCTTCGTAATTTCTCCACCGTTGTTGATGATGTTTTGAAACTTTTCAACCGTAGCCTGAACAGCTTCTTGTTCGATATCCGGACGAATGATATACATAATCTCATATTTGCGCATGGTTTCACCTCCTTTTGGACTAAACGGCTCCACAGATCGACAAGAGTCAATCGGAGCAAGGAGCGAGCAATTAAATAGTATTCAAAACTCGCACTGTAATACTATATCAAAACGTGAGGACAATAACAAGTGCAAGTTCAAATGCTTCTTCTTAATGTCCCCAAAAGGGATAGTTGGCAATATTTATCGTCATGACTTGAGCACTTGCGGGGCAATCTATCTATATACTTCGTAAGGAGGTCTAACAACGATGGGCGAATGGCGTCAATTCAGTCCAGGTGATACAGCTCCCAATGACGGGAAGTACATCGAGGTCGGAGAAAATGATTTTCACATGGGCATCAATGATCCCCAAATCATTACCTTGGCGAAAGGTGAGGCTTTCCCGCAAACCTCCAACCATAACCGCAAGTGGATACGTAGAAAAGCGTAGGTCAAGCCCTCTACACCCGCACACACGGCTTTAAAGGGGGTGTAGAGGCCCATAACAACATTAAAGGAGCATCCTTATGAGATACACTTATACCCTGCTCTTGACAGCTATAGGAGCCGCACTGTGCCTGATGCACATGATTGGCCACGATTCGGACCCTGTCTATATGATTTTTTACAGTCTTAGCATCCCCGCCTGGATTTACTCTTTGTTTACCTACACCAGAGTTAGCATGACTCTTCTCTATACTACGACTATTTTATCTTGGACTCTTATTGGCTACGTGATCGATCGTTTGTCATGGAGAAAAAGGGTCAGGCATTAGCTCCGTCGGTTATTTATCTTGTTGAGAAGGATAATCGTTCTCATATACTTATTTTTTATAACAAACTTTACTTTAGTAAGTGAATGATTTATACTTAACAATAAGTAAAACCAAATAGGCAGGAGGCTACACAAATGGGTAAATGTGCATGTGGTAACACTCAAAACACGGAAGGCAACTGCGACGGATCTCACGCTAAGAAAGACAGCAAATAATTCCTCTCCAAAAGGCTGCAGCACAAAAAAGACCACGGATCTTTATGATCTGTGGTCTTTTTTGTGCTGCAGCCCATTTTTTATCATTGTGGATTCATTTTGTGGATATGTGAATAGGTAGCTGAATTTCATGTTTAGTCTGGTTATCCACATGTGTACAACATCACACTCCATCTTATCCCCAATGTTAACAATTTCGGATGACTGCAAAGATATTCACAACGGGACAAAAAAAGCCTTTCACGACCTGAATCGTAAAAGACTTCTTTCTACTGCTTATTTAGCTTATGTACCTTACCGTATATGAACCGCACACAGCGGACCTTAAACGAAAATGGCGGAAAGGGTGGGAGTCGAACCCACGCACGCCTTGCGACGCCTAACTGATTTCGAGTCAGCCCCCTTGGACCACTTGGGTACCTTTCCATGAAAATCGGACAATTGCTATTGTATCACAGCCAAGAGATACTTTGCAACCCCCTGGCTGATTTTTTTTTATAACAGCCTTGAAGCTAATCCTCACCCTCATGGGAAGCCGCATCCGGGTTGGAACGCAGCACTTTTTTCAGCTTGCTTTCAAATTTGGCGCGAGGCACAAGTACACTGTGCTTACAGCCTACGCATTTGATACGGATGTCCATCCCCAGACGAATGACCTCCATCTCGTTGGTTCCACAGGGATGCGGCTTCTTCATCTGCACAATATCCCCTAATTGATACTGCTTTCTTTCCATGCTAATCCCCCCTTGAGCTAGCTACTTCCAGGCGATACTTGTCCAGCGCCTTCTTCACCTCTGCGTTTAGCTCGCGTGATATTTGCAGCTGGCTGTTAGGCTTGCACTCGACCGTCGTTCTAATAATCATTTCTGAAGCGCTTAACGTTTGTACACCCAATACCTCAGGCTCCTTGACCATATTCACGTTATTTTCGTAATTTTTCATAACGGTATCTTTCAAGATCTGCATCGCATTGTCTATATTCATATCTGCCGGGATTGATACATCCACAACGGCAATCGAGTTATTGACTGAAAAATTCGTTACCTGGGTAATCGTACCATTCGGAATAATATGAACCTCACCCGTCCAGTTTCTAACGCGAGTGATTCTAAGTCCAATCTCTTCGACTGTTCCCTTGTAAGTACCCGTTTGAATAACATCTCCTACGGCAAATTGATCTTCAAAAATGATAAAAAATCCGGTTATTACGTCCTTCACCAAGCTCTGTGCCCCAAATCCGATAGCTAAACCTACTACCCCGGCACCAGCCAATAAGGGCTCCAAACGAATACCAAATTGATTCAGAACCATTAAGATCATAATAAAGTTTACAACATAAGAAGTTATATTGCCCAGCAGCTTGCCGATCGTTTTGGTCCGCCTGCGATCCAGATTCAGCGGGTTTCGTTCTCGTTCCACCATTACATGCTCAAGAGCCTTGTTGGCCAGCTTAATAATAATTCTTGCACCTAACAAAATAAAGGCTACCTTTACTAAAATAAGGATAAATCCTGTCCATACCGCAGGGTCAGCAATGTATTGAAATAATTGATCTCCAAGCTTCTCCCAGGATGATATTACTGAAGCTGCGCTTTCTCCTGTCAGGAATGATATGTGCCATTGCTTCATCTGTCAAACCACCTTATACCTCAACATAATAGTCTTCTTTTTTCATATAAATACCACGGATCTCTACATTTTCGTCTCTCACAATTTGCTTCACTTGTTCCAGTTCGTCCTCAGGGAACTCCAATGACAATGCACAGCCTGCCGTAATCTGTTTGGGAGTCGGACACATATCGTTTTCAATGTCAGCATATTCTAGCAGCATTTCGGCACGCAGCGCCTGCTGTGTGGAGTCAAATGCCATCAGCAGCATGTGGATTCCTCCCCCATTATTTATGGAGTTACGTATAAATTACCATCACTATCCGTATACTAATAAAAATATCATTCTTTCATAAAAGATACGGAGGTTATAAGATGACATTGCCTTTTCGTAGAGAGGTTGCAAGCCCTCAAATCATTGAAAATATTAAGGTATTACATTCAGACCTTAACACAATTGACACCTTGGCAGAGAAACTTTATTCGATATTGGGACAAATCCCCAGCCATCAGCCCATCCTTATCATTTGCGTAGGTACGGACCGTTCTACAGGCGACTCGTTGGGACCTCTGGTTGGCTCCTATCTGGAAAAACAAAGCTTGCACGGCGTCCACCTCTATGGAACACTTGATCAACCCGTACATGCTGTAAATTTAAAGGATACGCTCGATTCCATACAGCAGCTCCACCACAACCCCTTTATTATAGCCATTGATGCTTGTTTAGGACAGCTGGCAAGTGTAGGCTGCATCCAAATCGGCAACGGCCCTGTCAAGCCCGGTGCAGGCGTTAATAAGGATCTTCCGCCAGTCGGCAATATGCACATAACAGGCATTGTGAATGTCGGCGGCTTTATGGAATACTTTGTACTGCAAAATACAAGACTTAGCCTGGTCGTCAATATGGCCGAGGTTATTGCACAATCGTTTCAGGTCGCGCTCAGCAGCCTCAATCGGTTCACAGCTACTTCTTTTGCCCAGATCGAAGGATAGCTTCCTTTTCCTCCGATGAAAGCATGTATTTGGACGTCCCACGCTCCAGCGGCTTAGCAAATACATAGGTTTCATCGCGGTTGTGAATACCTGATATGACCACACCGTCCTTCTCATCATCCACTAATGCAATAGAAAAGCTCTGGTCGCTGCCGCTCTCTGCGAAAGCATTGAAGCGGTAGACGCCCAAATTCGATTTCATTTTTTTCATTTGTCCGATAATAGCATCCATTTGCTGCTGTACATTGTCTGTCTCCTGCTTTAACACCGCATTGTTTTGTTGAATTTCTATTAGGGTCTCCTCGACGTTCAGCGTTCCACTGCCATTCAGCATACTCAGATACATTTTACGAAGCTTGTTTAACTTGCTCCATAATATAATAACCACAATCAAAAATACAAGAATAAGGACGGAGCATGCCAATAAAAGCAGTCTCGCGTCTAATAATTGTACCAGATTTTCCATATTAATTCCCCCTGCAAGTCTGTCTAGCTTTATGATTTCATATGCTTGGCAATTTCCTTGACGGCTGCGACAAGTCGATCCACTTCTTCACCCGTTGTAAAATAACCGACACTTGCCCGAACCGCACCCCGTTCAAGAGTTCCTGCAGCTTCGTGAGCAAGCGGTGTGCAGTGATAACCGGCACGAACAGCAATATTAAAGGTTTGATCGAGAATAAAAGCAACTTCCGAGGAATCCGTTTGATGAATAGTAAAAGAAACGATACCGGTTTTATTTTGCCCAAGATCCGGTCCTAATAGCTGTACCCCTTCAATCTCCATTAGTGATGCCATGAGCTGCTGCGTTTGGGCCCATTCTTTTCCATGTATTTGTGCTACTGTTTCTTTCAGCACGAACTTCACACCTTCGCCTAACCCCGCAATACCGACTGTATTCTGAGTACCTGATTCATATCGATCCGGACGTACGTTCGGCTGCTCAATCATTTCTGACTGACTGCCTGTACCACCAAATAGCAGCGGCTCCAGCTCCATCTCCGGTTCTATGTATAATCCGCCAGTCCCTTGTGGTCCCAACAAGCTCTTATGTCCGGGAAAGGCCAACATGTGAATACCCATTTTCCCAACATCGATATCAAGGGTTCCAGCCGACTGCGCCGCGTCCACTAACAATTTAATCCCATTCTCTCTACAAAGCTCACCTAATTCTGCTACAGGTAGTATACTGCCAAGTAAATTCGAGCTGTGACTGCATACCATAAGCGTAGTACGATTCGTAACGGCTTCTTTGACTTTATCAAGGCTAAGCTCACCTTTTGAATTAGTTTGCACATAAGTAACCTGCACACCACGCGTTTTTTTCACATATTCAAGAGGTCTGCGAACCGAGTTATGCTCTACCGATGTACATATCACATGATCTCCCTCTTTTAGGAAGCCAAGGATAGCCTGATTCAGTGCCATCGTGGTATTTAAAGCGAACGAAATATCATTTGGATTTTTGATTTTAAATAGTTTAGCCAGCTGTTTACGAGTTTCAAACAAAATCCGGCTTGCTTTTACAGCCATTTGATGACTGCCTCTGCCGGGATTGGCTGCAGCATGCAGCATACATTCCTGCATCGCCAGCAATACTTCTGGCGGCTTAGGCCAGGATGAAGCGGCATGATCGAAATAAGCAACGTTCAACCGAAACACTCTCCTTCACAAAAAGTAGCATACCTATTACTGCCCTAGCGAGATGGCAATAAACAGGTATGCTACCTATGTTATCATGATTGATTTCATACTGAACCATTTCTAAAGGTTGTTCAAAAAGTCCCCTTTTGATCACGAAGTCACACAGGAAGCTTACTTGGCCATCGACACATGCACCCGGCTCGTATTGCGACGCTCTTACATGGCACACCTAATACACTACGCATACGACGCTGTTTTTCTTCATTAAGCTTGTTACTCCGTCCCTAATCCATAAAAGCTTAGAAGCAACTTCCGCAGTATTTTCACTTCATGGCACTAAACCTCAACAATTTGAACTTGACATCTGGAACAATTAAGAGATTTTACCTTGCAGGATCTCTAACAGCCTGTTCAAATCATCCTTGGAGTAATACAGCAATTCGATCTTGCCTTTATTATTGTTATGCTTAATTTTTACCGTTGTACTATATAATTCTCTTAAATTTTCTTCCAATTCATTGATATAAGGATCACTTTTTTTCGACTTGGATTTGGCTTTAGCCGTTTCCGGTTTATCCTCAAGCCGTTTCACTTCTTCTTCCAGCTCACGAACGCTCCACTGTTCTTTAATTGATTTTTCAGCTAAAGCACGAATTAGCTTCGCATCCTTCAAGCCAATAATTGCTTTGGCATGACCCATCGATAGTGTTCCACGTGAAACATACTGTTTTACCTCATCCGGCAATTGAAGCAGTCTCAAAAAATTCGCAATATGCGATCTGCTTTTTCCAACCTTAACGGATAGCTCTTCTTGAGTCAAAGAAAATTGGTCAATTAAAGCCTGATAGGCGATGGCAATCTCCAAAGCATTCAAATCTTCCCTTTGCAGGTTTTCAATCAGAGCAATTTCCATTACCTGTTGATCTGTAAACTTCTTTATGACTGCAGAAATGGTAGCCAATCCGCATACTTGAGAGGCTCTAAATCGACGCTCACCAGCAATAATCTCATAGCCTTTCATAACACTTCTTACAATAATCGGTTGAATAATACCATGCTCCTTAATAGAAGCAGCCAGTTCATTAATCGATTCGTCATTAAAATTTCTACGAGGCTGATAAGGACTCGGTCTGAGCTGTGATAACGGAATTTCCATTACCTTATCATCATCATTAATACTAAGCGCAGGAAGAAGTGCATCTAATCCTTTTCCAAGACGTTTACTCAAAACTGATCACTTCCTTCGCAAGTTCCATATACACTTCAGCACCTTTAGAACGAGGATCATAGGTTATTATCGACTGTCCGTGGCTCGGCGCCTCGCTCAGCCTGACATTACGTGGAATAATGGTTTTATATACTTTTTGTTGAAAATACTTTTTAACCTCTTCAATCACCTGCATACCCAAATTCGTTCTGGCGTCAAACATCGTCAATAGTACGCCTTCAATTTGCAGCGTTGTATTTAAATGTTTTTGTACCAAACGAACCGTATTCAACAGTTGACTGAGGCCCTCTAACGCATAATACTCGCACTGGATGGGAATAATAACCGAATCAGCAGCAGTCAAGGAATTAACAGTGAGAATGCCAAGTGAAGGCGGGCAATCGATCAATATATAATCAAACAAGTGCTTAACCAGCTGCAAAGACTTTTTCAATCTCACTTCACGGGAAATCGTGGGAACTAATTCAATTTCAGCACCTGCCAATTGAATCGTAGCCGGAATGATTTTCAAATTTGGTATGTTCGTATCGACCATAACATCTTTGGGGTGAATATCGTTGATAATCATATCATAGATACAGTAAACAACATCGGCTTTATTAACACCGATACCACTTGTCGTGTTTCCTTGAGGATCAATATCAACGAGCAGTACTCGCTTGCCTAATGCTGCCAGTGAAGCACCCAAATTTACCGATGTAGTCGTTTTACCAACCCCACCCTTTTGATTTGTAATTGCAATAATCTTAGCCAAAATCTGTTCACCTCAGTATCTAAATGAAAAACATACACGCGAAATCTGCCCCTTAACGTAAGCTGCATAACAAAGAAGTTCGGAACAAACAATTATTTTTTAGGAATTTTGATAACTATTTCGTAATGATCCTCATAATCTTGCTCCGAGGTATTAATTTGCAGACCTGAAGACGTGACCATATCCACGGATTGCCTAATCGTATTTAAAGCCAACCGTACATCCTTGGAGAACGATACACGTTTTGTTTTTTTGACTGCAACTACTTCTTTTAAAAGCTGTATTCTCGCTTCTGTTTGTTTAACATTTAACTCCTTGGTAATAATCTCATCCAAAACTTTTTGCTGCATCTCTTCCTGGCTTAAAGATAATAAAGCACGCGCATGCCTCTCCGTGATTTTGCGTTCCATCAAAGCCTGCTTAACAGGCTCACTTAGATTTAACAGACGAATTTTGTTAGCTATTGTGGACTGACTTTTCCCAATCCGTTGAGCAAGACTTTCTTGCGTCAAATGATGCAGGTCGATAAGCTGCTGGTAGGCACTAGCCTCTTCAATAGCAGTAAGTCCTTCACGCTGCAAATTTTCAATTAATGCAATCGAAGCAGCTTGTGAATCATTGAAATCCCGAACAATAGCAGGAATTGTGTCCAGTCCGAGCTTCGTAACTGCCCTCCATCTACGCTCTCCAGCAATCAACTCATATACATTATTCCGAATACGAACAATGATCGGCTGTATAACTCCGAGGGTTTTAATGGTTTGACACAACTCTTCAATCCGCTCATCATCAAAAATAGTTCTGGGCTGATATGGACTTGGGACAATATCTTGGATGGAAATATTTCTAATTTCATCTGACGATGATTTTTCCGTAAATCCAAACAATTTCGAAAGTTGTTCCTTCATTCAATTACCATCCGATCTTTATTTGCATCAAAGTTTACCCAGACATCTGCGTTGCCTTACTATTTAATTATTCTCTAGACATATCCTTTTTCCTGCCAGTCAGAAGCCAACTATATGAATATTATATTGTTAATCATATGTTCTACGTGGAACATTATTTGATCAAAGGTGTTTTCAATGGTGTACCTGCCTTACGCGGGTATAATTTCGGAGTAGGCGCAAATTTCCGTATGAATAAAAGATTTCTGGATGAATGCTCGGCATCAGGTAATTCCAAGCTTCGGGTGTAAATATATTTGCCGCGAAGCTCATTCAGGCTATAGGAAGAATCATCCAATTCCTGTTGAAAATCGCTTCCTTTCATCGCTACAAAAGTGCCATTAACTTTGGCAAAAGGCAAACAAAGCTCGTTCAACCCAGCCAGCTTTGCGACTGCTCTAGCTGTTACAAGATCATACCGATCCCGATGTTCCGCCAGCCGCGCAATATCCTCTGCCCTGCCATGAACACAGCTTACATCACTCAACCCCAATTCAGCAGTCAAATGATTTAAAAATTGAATGCGTTTATTTAAAGAATCAACGATTGTCACTTTCATATGTGGAAACATGATTTTCAGAGGAATGCTTGGAAACCCTGCCCCAGAGCCAATATCGGCCATTTGCATCACATCACGCATCGTAACAAAAAAAGAAACTGACAGAGAGTCGTAAAAATGTTTTACGTATACTTCTTCTCTATCAGTTATACCAGTCAAATTCATTTTTTCATTCCAAGTAACAAGCTCATGAAAATATATTTCAAATTGAGACAGCTGGCGCTCGCTTAATTCGATATTTTTCATAGCCAATTGCTCTTGGAAACGGGTTTGTATCAGATCCATTGTCATCTATCCTCTAGCCGCCAATACTCGATTATAGTGTTCCAGGTAAACAAGTAATACGGAAATATCGGCTGGCGTCACACCGGACATCCGGGATGCTTGACCGATAGAAAGCGGGCGGATTTTCATCAGCTTTTGCTTGGCCTCTGTTGCAATTCCGTATACTTCTTCATAATTAATATCGTCAGGGATTTTCTTTTTCTCCATCTTGCGAAGTCGCTCCACTTGAATTAATTGCTTATCAATATAACCTGCATATTTAATTTGTATTTCGACCTGCTCTGTAACTTCATCGGATAGCTCAACAGGTGCTGGAGACATCTGGTGAATATGCGCATAAGCTACCTCTGGACGCCGCAGCAAGGAAAGCAAATCAATCGCGTTATTCACTTCCGCACTGCCTATTGAGATCAAAAGCTCCTGGATGTCTGCCGGCTTCACTTTAACCGATTTTAAACGTTCTACTTCTTCCTCAATAAGACGTACTTTTTCAAGGAAACGCTGATGACGCGCCTCGGGAATTAATCCAATTTTATAGCCAATCGGCGTTAGTCTTTGGTCTGCATTATCATGTCTGAGCAGCAAACGATATTCAGCACGCGAAGTCAACAGTCGATAAGGCTCATTAGTCCCCTTCGTCACCAAGTCATCGATCAATACGCCGATATAGCCTTCTGAGCGATCCAGAACAATAGCTTCTTCGCCTTGTACCTTGCGAGCTGCATTGATCCCGGCCATCACACCTTGACCTGCCGCTTCCTCATAACCGGACGTACCATTGATTTGCCCAGCTGTAAATAAACCGGCAACGGCCTTTGTTTCCAACGATGGTTTCAGCTGTGTTGGAACAACAGCATCATATTCAATCGCATAGCCTGTACGCATCATTTCAACCTTTTCCAGACCAGGTATCGAACGAAGAATTTCTAACTGAACATCCTCAGGCATACTCGTGGACAAGCCTTGAACATAATACTCTGAAGTATTGCGCCCTTCCGGCTCAAGAAAAATTTGATGCTTCGGCTTATCATTAAATCGAACAATCTTATCCTCAATAGAAGGACAATAACGGGGGCCAGTTCCTTCAATTGCGCCAGAGAACATAGGAGCCCGATGTAAATTATCTGTAATAATTTGGTGGGTTTGCTCCGTTGTATACGTAAGCCAGCATGGCAATTGATCAGGTATTTCTTCTGTGGAATCAAAACTGAAAAACTTAACCTTTTCATCCCCTGGTTGAATAACGGTTTGATCAAAATCAATCGAGTCCTTGTGTACACGCGGAGGTGTCCCGGTTTTAAAACGAACAAGCTCAAGTCCATGCTCCCGCAAGGAATGGGACAGCTTGACAGCAGGCTGCTGATTGTTCGGTCCACTCTCATACATCAATTCACCCATAATAATTTTGCCGCGCAAATACGTTCCGGTTGTCACTACTACTGCTTTCGCCAAATATTGTGCACCTGTCTTGGTAATGACACCTTTACAGACACCATCCTCAACGATTAATTCTTCAACCAGCCCTTGACGAAGCGTCAGTTTTGGTTCATTTTCCATCGTTTGCTTCATCGTGTGCTGGTACAAAAATTTGTCTGCTTGCGCACGCAGCGCATGTACAGCCGGACCTTTTCCTGTGTTCAGCATCCGCATTTGTATATAGGTTCTATCGATATTACGTCCCATTTCTCCACCGAGCGCATCAATCTCACGCACAACGTGACCTTTAGCCGGCCCACCTATGGAAGGATTGCATGGCATAAACGCAACCATATCCAGGTTGATCGTAATCATCAATGTTTCACAGCCCATTCTTGCTGCGGCCAAAGCTGATTCACAACCGGCATGACCGGCGCCAACAACAATGACATCATAATTTCCTGCAATGTAACTCATCATGAAACCTCCTTAAATCGTTCTACAAAATTAGCCAACCTTGAAAGCATAACTTTATTTGCCGAGACAAAATTGCGAAAAAATTTGATCGATCAACGACTCACCAACAGAATCACCAATGATTTCACCCAGGTATTCCCAAGCATTGCGAATATCAATTTGAATCAAATCTATCGGAACCCCGTAGCCCGCAGCCTCATAAGCGTCATCTATCGCGAGCTTCGCTTTTTTCAACAAAGCGATATGACGCACATTACTCACATAAGTCTGATCATTTAATTCTACCTGTCCACTGAAAAATAGGCCAGCTATAGCTTTTTCCAAATCAACAATCCCCTGCTGCTCCAGAAGCGACATCGAGACAATACGCTCAGCTGGAAAATGGTTAACCAATATATCATTCTCGATCTGCTGCGGCAAATCAAGCTTATTTACGATTACGATCGTTTGCTTATCCTTCAGTTGTTCGATCAAGCTCAGCTCATCAGACTCCAGCTTTTCCGAACCGTTGAACACGAGCAAAATCAGATCCGCATCGGCAAGAGCGCCTTTCGATTTCTCCACACCAATTCGCTCAACGATATCCGAGGTTTCCCGAATGCCGGCTGTATCCAGCAGCTTCAATGGAATACCATTAACCGTAACGAACTCTTCGATAACATCACGCGTTGTACCTGGAATTTCAGTGACGATAGCTCTATTTTCCTGGGCCAGTGTATTCATGAGCGAGGATTTGCCGACATTGGGCTTCCCGATAATCGCCGTAACAATACCTTCACGCAAAATTTTACCCTGATTCGCCGTATTCAGCAATTGCTCGATCCTGCCAAGGGCCTGCGTACAACTGTTGGTTATAAACGCATTCGTCATCTCTTCCACATCATGCTCGGGATAATCGATATTGACCTCGATATGAGCCATCAATTCCACCAGATTATGTCGCAGCAGTTTGATATTCGTAGAGAGACTGCCCTCTGCCTGCTTCAAGGCAATACGATGGGCACGATCCGATTTGGCTCGTATTAAATCTATGACCGCCTCAGCCTGAGACAGATCAATACGTCCATTCAAGTAGGCGCGCTTCGTAAATTCGCCCGGCTCCGCCAATCGAACCTGCTGCTCTAACAGCAGATCGAGCACTTTTTTTACCGAAATAAATCCGCCGTGGCAGCTAATCTCCACCACATCTTCCATGGTGAATGATTTGGGAGCTTTCATGACGGTGACCAGCACCTCATCCACTCGTTCCAGTGTTAGCGGATGCTTAATAAAACCATAATGAACCGTATGTGAAGGCACTGCACCTAATTCGCTTTTGCCAAAAAAAATGCGATCCGCCGCCGCAACCGCCTCATCGCCGCTTATGCGTATAACGGCAATACCTCCCTCTCCCATTGGAGTGGAAATAGCAGCAATCGTATCCTGGATCATAATTTACACCTCAACTTCTTATTTCTTATCCTTAGTCATTTGAACTTAAAGAAAATCTATTAAAAAAAAGCAATGAGTCATAACGATGACATCATTGCAGCAGTTCACCTTATCTGGATACGATTACGACTCTTCGATTCGGTTCTTCACCTCTACTGAACGTCCGGACCTTAGCATGATCCTGCAGCTGCGCATGAATCACCTTCCGCTCATGTGGCGACATCGGTTCGAGAATAACCTCTTTTTTGGTTCGAATGACTCTCTCAGCCAATCGATCGGCTAATTCCTCTAACGTTTTTTTTCGGCGCTCCCGAAAATTTTCCGCATCCAGTACAATTCGCATATGTGTGCTTGAATATCGATTGGCTACAATATTCATTAAATATTGCAGAGCATCCAAGGTTTGTCCTCTTCTGCCAATCAGTATCCCCAGATCAGCCCCATATAGATGAAGCTCCAAATTATCGTTATCCAGCTTCTTTTCAATTCTGACTTCAAGCTTCATGGTACGAAAGACATCCTGTAAAAAATAAATGGTTTCTTCAACAGCATCAGGAATAAGCTCCAGCTCAACTTTCGCATCCCTGGTCCCTATTAGGCCAAACAACCCTCTAGAGGGTTGTTCAAGCACAACAATTTTTACCCGATCCTCCGTGGTATTCCATTGACGAAGGCCATTTTGCACGGCCTCCTCAATCGATTTACCCGTAACCAACAATTTTTTCATTTTGTCAGGCCACCCTTATTATTTTGAGGTTCTTTCGGTTTTTTATAAATAAAGTAGGATTGTACAATTGTAAACGTATTACTGAATACCCAATACAATGGAAGGGCAGCAGCAAAATTCATTGCCATAACGAAAATCAAAACCGGGAAAATGAACATCAGATTTTGCATTTGTGGAGTCATTTGCGATGACATCATCTTCTGTTGGAAGAAGGTAGTGACCGCAGCGAGTAACGGAAGAATATAGTAAGGATCCTTGGTTCCCAATTGAAGCCAGAGGAAGGAATGCTCTGCAATCGAGTGGTTTCGCATAATCGCGTTATATAAAGCAATCAGGATCGGCATCTGCACAATTAGCGGAAAACAACCGGCTAATGGATTAACACCATTGCTTTGAAACAGCTTCATCGTTTCTTCCTGCTGCTTTTTGGCATCGTCCTTGTATTTCTCTTTCAACTTTTTGAGCTCAGGCTGTAAATCCTGCATTCGTTTGGAGCTCTTATACTGCTTCAGTGTAAGCGGTAATATTATCAAGCGAATTATAATGGTAACTACCAAAATGGACAATCCGTATTGTCCCCATAGTGCTGCCGCAAACCAATCCAAAACATCAGCCAAAGGACCTACGAAATACTTGTCCCAAAAACTATTGGTAGGGTCGATTTTAGTTGTTGCCGGCGAACATCCAGCAAGCAGTAAAAAGACGAAAAAAAGCGGCCAATATTTAGCTAATCGACGGGTCAAAATGAAATCCTCCTAAATGTTCTTTTCCAATAATAAACTATAGCATATCTCACCCCAAAAAAGAAATGCAGCTTTCTACTTTCTTATTAGTAAAGAGCCGCGCATTAACACATGCAAAATACATTTTTCCATTTCCTTATATTTCATCCCGACTACAGGTTTGCGTGCGATCAATATGAAGTCATAGCCCCCAACGATTTTGGAGGCATTCAGCCTGACAATTTCCTTGATCATTCGGCGAATCCGATTACGCACAACCGCATTACCCAGCTTTTTGCTGACCGAGATTCCCAGGCGAAAGGATGGCTGCCGAGCACGGGTATAGGAATAGAGCACAAACTGGTGGTTAGCCACCGACTTTCCTCCGCGATATACCTTGTCAAAATATTCTCTCTTCGTTAGACGATGTTCTCTATCCACATTCAGCTCTCCATTACTTCCGGATCGTGGCGCCTTTGCTTTCATTCATCCTATTATACATGCAGTTATCTGAACAACAAAAAAGACCACCTGATGAGTGGCCTCTTGTATTACGCGCTTAGAACTTTTCTACCCTTTAAACGACGAGCAGATAATACTTTACGACCGTTCACGGAACTCATTCTTTTGCGAAAGCCGTGTACCTTCTTGCGTTTTCTAGTATTCGGTTTAAACGTAGGACCCATCTATCCTGCACCTCCTTGAGGAAAAAGCATTCCCAAAAATACCTCTTAATATTAAACCACATAATCGCTAGAAAAGTCAATCTAAATAAAACCGCGCATTTTGCAGGCGGGTGAACAACTTTTTCGTCGAAAATTACGACCTGTGTATAAAAAGTAAACATTTTCACACCTTCTGTCGATTTAATCACAGGGTACTAACAATATATAGTGCTGTTGATAAAACTTACACACAAGCTATAGACAATGTGGATAATTCTAAACAATACGTTGATAATGCCTACAAATTTTGATATTATGGTTATGCCCTCCCTGTGGATAGCCGCTTTTTCATGATAATGTTATCAACATGCTGTGGATATCTTTGTGCACAAGTATTTGGCTTATGTATAAGTTATTAGATATACCTTGCACACTGTGGACAATAATCGACAGATTCCGATAATTTTCATATATACGTTTTACCGGCTTACGCCACATCGCTTAATTTCCAAAGGAGTGAACAGATTGTGGAAAGCCATCCTAACGAGCAATGGCAGCAAGTTCTTTCCATTATTCAAACACGGCTTAGTAAACCCAGTTTCGAGACCTGGTTTACATCCACAAGAGCCGTAACTTTTAATGATGCCAAGGTTGTCATATGTGCCCCTAACAACTTTGCCCGCGAATGGCTTGAAAACCGCTACACGAAGCTGATCCGGGATACCATCGTCGATTACAATGGGAAATCTACAGACGTCAAATTTATTATCGAATCCGAGGAAGACAAGAACGTTGATCTTCCCCCCTCTTCGGCGCAAACCAGTGCGCAATCTACGCTAGCTGTCCCTGAAGAAACCTTCAGTCATATGATGAATTCCAAATACACATTTGATACGTTTGTCATAGGTTCAGGTAATCGATTTGCCCACGCAGCCTCGCTTGCCGTTGCAGAAGCTCCGGCCAAAGCCTATAATCCCTTGTTTTTGTACGGGGGTGTGGGACTCGGAAAGACACATTTGATGCATGCGATCGGACATTTTGTTCTCGAGCATAACCCGCGTGCCAAGGTTCTTTATATTTCGTCCGAAAAATTTACAAACGAATTTATCAATGCGATACGAGACAACCGCGGCGAAAGCTTCCGCAACAAATATCGCAATATTGACGTGCTGCTGATTGATGATATTCAATTTTTGGCTGGTAAAGAAGGTACGCAGGAGGAGTTTTTCCACACCTTTAATGCCCTTCATGAGGAACGTAAGCAGATCATTATTTCCAGTGATCGCCCTCCCAAAGAGATCCCGACGCTCGAGGAACGATTAAGATCCCGCTTTGAATGGGGATTAATTACGGATATTCAGCCGCCCGACCTGGAAACCCGGATTGCTATTCTGCGCAAGAAAGCGAAGGCAGACAATCTTGAGGTTCCTATAGAAGCGATGGTGTACATAGCCAATCAAATCGATACGAACATTCGGGAGCTTGAGGGTGCATTAATCCGTGTTGTTGCTTATTCATCATTGATTAATGCGGATATTACATCACATCTGGCAGCTGAAGCTTTAAAGGACATCATGCCAAGCAGCCGACCTCGTGTCATCACGATCCAGGATATCCAGCAAAAGGTTGGGGAATTTTATGGGATGAAGATGGAGGATTTTAAAGCGCGCAAACGTACCAAAATGGTCGCCTATCCGCGTCAAATCGCAATGTATTTGTCACGCGAGCTGACCGACTTTTCATTGCCCAAAATCGGGGAAGCCTTCGGCGGCCGTGATCATACGACTGTCATTCATGCGCATGAGAAAATTTCTGTAGCGCTGAAGACTGATCAGGAGCTCTACAAAATTGTCCACAGCCTGATTGAAAAAGTTAAAAATGTGACTGCCTGAATCATCTATTCACAACCAAATATTCAGTCTGTATAACTTGAGGCCTATGCACAAACTATTCACATGTGGATAGGCTTTTGTATTGTGTCTTTTGTTCACATATCCACATATCCAGAGCCCCTACTACTATTACTAATAAAAAAAGAGTAATATAAGGGGATAACGTTGTAATTACATTTTTGAATTCTAGGAGTGACAGAATGAAATTAACGATCCTTAAAGAATACTTGAATGACTCCATTCAACACGTATCAAAAGCCATTTCGAGCAAAACTCCCATCCCCATTTTGAGCGGAATAAAAATAGATCTCGATTCGAGCGGAATGACGTTGACTGCCAGTGATACCGATATCTCCATCCAAAGCTTTATTCCATTAGAAAAAAATGAACTCAACATCATTGAAATAGAGCGTCAGGGAAGTATTGTACTGTCAGCCAAATTTTTTGTTGAAATTATTCGCAAGCTGCCAGCCCAAAAGGTCGAAATAGAGGTTAAGGAAAATTTCCAAACGATCATTCGTTCGGGCTCTTCGGAAATTCAATTGGTCGGACTCGATCCAGAAGAATATCCAACCTTGCCAAGTATCGAGGAATATCGAAGATTTCAGCTTCCCAGCGATTTATTAAAAACGATGATCAAACAAACGACCTTTGCGGTATCGACTAACGAATCAACTCCGATTCTTACCGGTGTTTTATGGACTGTGGATAACGGAAAGCTTAAGTTTACCGCCTGTGACCGTCATCGCCTGGGGACTCGTGAAACGAATATTGAAGTGGATGCCGACTTTAATCTTAATAATATTTCCATATCCGGGAAAACTTTAAATGAACTTTCCAAAATACTTCCGGATCAAAACACGCTGATCGATATTATCTTTGCTGAAAATCAGGTGTTATTTAAGCTGAGCTCTATTTTATTTTATACCCGTATTTTGGATGGCACTTACCCGGACACCTCCAAGCTGATTCCGCAATCCTATAAAACAGAGCTGGTCATTAATGCCCACCAGCTTGCCGATGCGATAGATCGTGCCTATCTGCTTTCCAGAGAAGAAAAGACGAACATTGTCAAGCTGATCATGCATGAGGACCACACCATCGAAATATCTTCCAGCTCCTCAGAGCTTGGAAAAGTAACCGAACAGCTGGAAGTTTCAAGCTTAAGCGGAGAGTTGCTTCGCATTTCGTTCAACTCCAAATATATGCTGGATGCACTTAAGGTCATGGATAGCCAATTGATCCATATCGGATTTACCGGTGCGATGCAGCCAATCATTATCCGGCCGGAAGAAACGACCTCTCTTCTGCAATTGATTTTGCCTTACCGAACAACTAATTAAACTAAAGGAGCACAGCTTGTCATGAATCCTATATCCATTCACACGGATTACATCACGTTAGGCCAATTTTTGAAGTTGGCAGATTGCATATCAACAGGAGGACAGGCTAAATTTTTTCTGCAGGAAACGGTTATTCATGTCAATGGAGAGCTGGAAAATCGCCGGGGGAAGAAGCTGGTTCATCTGGATCAGGTCCGTGTCGATGGCTGCGGGGAATTTCAAGTCATACGTTCTTAACAACCTTGTAAAACGGCTTTGCTTGGCAGAGTCAGTCTGTAGGAGGAACCGTTTTGCAGCTGAACAAGCTTTCCTTGCGGAATTACCGCAACTATGAAGAAGTGCACTTTGAAACCAAAGATATGGTTAATATCATTATTGGCCCTAATGCACAGGGCAAGACGAATCTGCTGGAAGCCATTTTCGTGCTGGCTCTAACCAAATCCCACCGTACCCATCAGGATAAAGAGCTGATTCATTGGGATGCACGCCAAACCATGCTGCATGGACAAGTTGAAAAAAAGTACGGAACCTGCAAGCTGGATCTCACTATTTCTCCGCAGGGCAAAAAAGCTAAAATAAATGGCTTGGAGCAAAAGAAGCTGAGCCATTTTATCGGCACTATCAATGTCGTGATGTTTGCACCTGAAGATCTCGAAATTGTTAAGGGCTCCCCTTCCGTCCGACGGCGTTTTCTCGATATGGAAATTGGCCAGGTCCATCCCACATATTTACACGATTTATCCCAATATCAAAAAGTACTGCAGCAGCGAAACAATTATTTAAAGCAGCTTTTTACTACACGGGACACAAAAGCAGTGTTATTGGACGTGTGGAATGAACAATTGATCCTGCTCGGTATTAAAATTATCAAAAAACGTCAAAGCTTTATACAGAAGCTTCAACGGTGGGCAGAAAAAATTCATAATGGCATTACAGCAGGTCAGGAGCATATTCAGATTACGTATGCCAGCTCGTTTGACGCCGACAGTCTAGAAGATGAAACTGTTTTATTTGATCAATTTATGATAAAGTTATCACAGGTGAAAGAACAGGAGCTTCGGCGCGGTGTGACTATGGTAGGCCCGCATCGGGATGATTTGTTGTTTACGATCAACGGCAAGGATGTACAGACCTTCGGTTCGCAGGGCCAACAGAGAACCACGGCGCTTTCTCTGAAGCTTGCGGAAATTGAACTGATTCAGGA
Source organism: Paenibacillus periandrae (assembly GCF_022458865.1). Taxonomy (GTDB): domain Bacteria; phylum Bacillota; class Bacilli; order Paenibacillales; family NBRC-103111; genus Paenibacillus_S; species Paenibacillus_S periandrae. The sequence goes on from NZ_JAJNMU010000005.1 coordinate 415,329, forward strand.
GGAAGTAGGCGAATACCCTATTCTACTTTTGGATGATGTGCTATCCGAGCTTGACCAATACCGACAAACTCAACTGATCGAAACGTTTCAAAACAAGGTGCAAACCTTTATTACAACAACCGGAATTGAAAGTATAGATCGTTCAAAGCTGGAGAATGCTTCTGTGATTCACGTACGGAACGGAAGCCTGATTTAAGTTATTCCCTGCAAGTAGTCTCACGTTTTGAGGAGATGTCCCCCATGTTCATTCATTTAGGCGGAGAAAAAATCATTCGTGCATCCGAGCTCGTGGCTATTTTCGACCTATCCATAGAGAAATCATCCAAAATTTCAAAGCAATTTTTAAGCTACGCCAACAAAGAGAAAAAGGTTGAAGTGATTGGAGAGGAAGACAGCAAGTCGCTTGTTGTAACCAAATCAAAGGTATACTACTCTCCGATTTCATCTATGACCCTCAAGAAACGGGCAAACCAATTGTTAACAAACTAGATTTTACCTTGGAAAAGAGGGTGTCAGCGTGTCTGTGAATGAAAATGCATATGATGAAAGTCAAATACAGGTGCTTGAAGGTCTCGAAGCTGTACGTAAGCGTCCGGGGATGTATATCGGATCTACCAGCTCAAGAGGTCTCCATCATCTGGTTTGGGAAGTTGTAGATAATAGTATCGATGAGGCTCTTGCCGGCCATTGTTCCAAAATCGATGTTATCATTCATCGTGATAACAGCATTACGGTTATAGATAACGGGCGTGGTATCCCTGTTGGGGAGAACACCAAGCTGAAGAAATCTACGCTTGAGGTTGTTTTGACCGTACTGCACGCAGGCGGTAAGTTCGGTGGGGAAGGTTATAAAGTTTCCGGTGGACTGCACGGGGTTGGTGTATCGGTTGTTAATGCGCTTTCCAAAAAGTTAATCGTTCAGGTTAAGCGTGATGGACACATCCACCAGCAGGAATATCAACAAGGTGCGCCTCAGTATGATATCAAAGTGGTTGGAGACGCTGAGGATACCGGTACCAAGATTACTTTTTGGCCTGATGACGAGATTTTTACGGAAGTTACGGAATATGACTATGACACGCTGCAATCACGGATCCGTGAGCTGGCGTATTTAAATAAAGGCATTGAAATTACTTTGGCGGATGAGCGGACAGATGTGGCCAATTCCTTTTTATATGAAGGTGGAATTGTCTCTTTTGTTGAGTATTTGAATCGTAACCGCGAACCGCTGCATGCTCCGATTTATACGGAGGGCTCCAAAGACAATATTCAGGTTGAGATTGCCATTCAATACAATGAGGGTTACTCCGAAAATATTTATTCATTCGCTAATAATATTAATACGCATGAAGGCGGTACCCATGAATCCGGGTTTAAGAGTGCTCTTACCCGTATTATGAATGATTTTGCACGTAAATATAATGCGATTAAAGAAAATGACGCCAATTTATCTGGTGATGATGTGCGTGAAGGCTTGATTGCGATCATTTCCGTGAAAATTCCTGATCCGCAGTTTGAGGGACAAACCAAAACCAAGCTTGGCAACAGTGAGGTTCGCGGTATCGTGGAATCCTTGTTCTCCGAGAAGCTTAGTGAATTCATGAATGAAAACCCGGCAACAGCCAAGAAAATCGTAGAAAAAGGCATACAAGCCTCACGTGCGAGAGAAGCAGCCCGTAAAGCCCGCGAATTGACGCGTCGTAAAAGCGCTTTGGAGGTTAGCTCACTGCCAGGCAAGCTGGCGGACTGCTCATCCAAGGATGCTTCGATCAGCGAAGTATATATCGTGGAAGGTGATTCTGCCGGTGGTTCTGCCAAGCAGGGGCGTGACCGTCATTTTCAGGCGATACTGCCACTGCGCGGTAAAATACTGAACGTGGAAAAATCGCGTCTTGATAAAATTTTATCCAATGCGGAAATTCGCGCTATTATTACAGCCTCAGGGACAGGCATCGGGGATGACTTTGACATCACCAAAGCCCGTTATCACAAAATCATTATTATGACGGATGCAGACGTCGATGGTGCGCATATCCGAACCTTGTTACTCACGTTCTTTTTCCGTTATATGCGTAAGCTGATTGAGGTCGGTTATATTTATATCGCCCAACCGCCGTTATATAAGATCGAACGCAACAAAACGATCCGGTATGCCTATAATGACAAGCAAAGGGATCAAATACTGCAGGAATTCGGTGAAGGTGTCAAGCTTAACATACAACGCTATAAAGGTCTTGGTGAGATGGATCCGGGACAGCTATGGGAAACTACTATGGATCCGGATAATCGTACCCTGCTGCAGGTTAGCATTCAGGATGCGATTGAGGCCGATGCGATTTTCGATACCTTGATGGGCGATAACGTAGAGCCGCGCAGAGACTTTATCCAGGAACACGCTAAATACGTAAAAAATCTAGATTTTTAAGCCGGTCATGCTTATGAAGTCAGTTTTGCTTTAGCAAAACTCAGCAACGCTTACGAAGTAAACTTTCCCGCAGGGAAAGTTCAGTATATGCTTACGAAGTTAGTTTTGCTTTAGCAAAACTTTTAGGAGGACAAAATGTCGGAAGAACAGTTTTCTCAAATAAAAGAAATAGATATTGGCTCTGAGATGCGTACGTCTTTCATGGACTACGCAATGAGTATAATCGTCAGTCGTGCTCTGCCAGATGTCCGTGATGGCTTAAAGCCTGTTCATCGCCGAATTTTGTTTGCGATGTCGGAGCTGGGCATGTACGCAGATAAGCCTCATAAGAAATCAGCGAGAATTGTCGGCGAAGTTATTGGTAAATACCATCCTCATGGCGATTCCTCCGTATATTTCACGATGGTACGGATGGCGCAGGATTTTTCCTTGCGTTATATGCTCGTCGATGGTCATGGTAACTTTGGTTCGATCGATGGTGACATGGCAGCGGCGATGCGGTATACGGAAGCACGTCTGTCAAAGATTGCGATGGAGCTTTTACGTGATATTAATAAAGAGACAATTGACTTTATACCCAACTATGATGGTGAAGAGCATGAGCCTGCTGTTCTCCCTTCACGTTTTCCTAATCTGCTTGTAAACGGCAGCTCTGGTATTGCGGTTGGGATGGCAACGAGTATTCCTCCCCACAATTTAACGGAAGTGATCAACGGTATTCAGCAGCTGATTGAAAATCCGGACGTCACGCCCATGGAATTGATGCAATCTATTAAGGGTCCTGATTTTCCTACTGCAGGATTTATTTTGGGACGAGAAGGTATCAAGCAAGCCTATAATACAGGCCGCGGATCGGTTACGATGAGAGCCAGAGCCGTTATAGAAGAAAACAACAACAAAGCAAAAATTCTGGTGCATGAGCTGCCTTATCAGGTAAATAAAGCTCATTTGATCGAAAAAATTGCCGAATTGGTAAGAGATAAAAAGATCGATGGTATCACCGATCTGCGCGACGAGTCGGACCGTAACGGAATGCGGATTGTTATTGAGCTGCGTCGCGACGTGAATCCAAATGTAATCTTGAATAACCTGTACAAGCAAACCTCGATGCAGTCCAATTTCGGTATCATTATGCTGGCTCTCGTTAACGGGGAACCGAAGGTTCTGAACTTGAAGGATATGCTGTATCACTATTTGGAGCATCAAAAGGTCGTTATTCGTCGTCGGACGGAATATGAGCTTCGCAAGGCTGAAGCAAGAGCGCATATCCTCGAAGGCTTGCGTATCGCGCTCGATCATCTCGATGAAGTGATCACACTGATCCGTTCTTCACAAAATGCGGAAGAAGCACGTGAAGGCTTGATCGAAAGATTTTCATTAAGCTATGATCAAGCTCAAGCTATTCTGGATATGCGTCTACAGCGCTTAACCGGTTTGGAACGCGACAAGATTGAAGAAGAATATGCGGAGCTGCTGAAGAAAATCGCTGAGTACAAGGCTATCCTTGGAGACGAGCAATTGGTGTTAGCGATTATCAGTACCGAGCTTAATGAAATCAAGGAAAAATTTGGTGATGAACGCCGTTCGGAAATTACGATTGGTGGGGAAAGCATCGAGGATGAGGATCTGATTCCTCAAGAAGAAGTGATTATCACTATTACACATAGCGGTTATATCAAAAGATTGCCGGTTACCACCTATCGCAGCCAGAAGCGCGGCGGTCGGGGCGTTATTGGTATGGATACGAAGGACAAAGACTTTGTTGAACATTTATTTGTCACCAATACGCATCACTTCTTGCTCTTCTTTACGAATAAAGGCAAGGTGTACCGTTTGAAGGCTTATGAGATCCCTGATCTTAGCCGTACAGCTCGTGGAACGCCTATTATCAATCTGCTACAGATTGAACAGGGTGAAACGATTAATGCGGTCATTCCGGTGGAGGGCTTTGAGTCCGAGCAGGAGCTGTTTTTTGCCACTAAGAATGGTCTGGTCAAAAAGACGGCCTTGAACGAATATGGAAATATTCGTAAGGGCGGTTTGATTGCGATCACACTGCGCGAGGATGACGATCTAATCGGAGTCAGACTGACAGAAGGCAATCAAACGATCATTATGGGAACTGCACAAGGAGTCTCGATTCACTTCCCAGAGCAGGATGTCCGTTCCATGGGCCGTTCGGCAACAGGAGTCAAAGGCATTAATATCGGTGAGGACGATACCGTTATAGCGATGGATGTCGTTCATCCAGATGATACCGTGCTGATTGTAACGTCCAAAGGGTTCGGCAAACGTACACCGGTTGCGGATTACAGACTACAATCACGCGGCGGAAAGGGTATCAAAACTTTGAACGTTACTCCGAAGAATGGACCTGTCGTCAGCCTGAAGGTTGTAAAAGATGATGAAGATCTAATGATTATTACAGCATTAGGTACGATTATTCGAACCAGTATGGCGGGGATTTCTATCATGGGTCGTTATACCCAGGGTGTAAGATTGATTCATATCCGTGATGAAGATGAAGTAGCTACGGTCGCTAGAGTTGAAAAGAGCGAAGATGCCGCTGAGGATGAAATCGATGGAGAAGAAACAGCATCGGCCCCAGAGACTGAAGAATAAATAAATATATCTAAAAAGGTTGAAGAATGGGGTGACAGCCCCATTCTTTTTCGTTTAGAATAGGGAGAAGATAGAAAATAAAGCGAGGGAATAACATGGCCACAATTTCCGTTTCCCAGTTAAAGACCGGCGAAAAGATGAGCGATAACGTACACACGAAACTCGGGAACGTTTTATTTATGAAGGGGAAAATAGTAAGCGAGAGGGATATAGAAATCTTGAAAGCTTTTTTAATTCCTTCCATTTCAATAGAGTCCAAAGAAAATGATGCGGTCAATGAAGACGTGGCGGAAGAGCCGAGCAATACCACTCTGCCTTTCTATGAACAATATGATAAGATGCTGGCGCTTTTGAAAAAGGTGTTTAATTCAGCGAGTGGACAAAACTTCCCTATACTCGAGGTTCGTACACAGCTAGAGGCACTGCTCCAGCATATTGATCAATATCATATTTTGACTTTTAGCCCCAAAACGTTTCAATTGAATGATTTTCTGTTTCATAATAGCATCATGGTCAGTTTAACCTCCTATTCATTGGCCAGATGGCATGGACTAGCTGCCAAGGACCTTATGCCTATTGCGATAAGTGGTCTCTTACATGATATAGGTAATGCAAAAGTGGATCCCGGTATTCTATATAAACCGAATAAGCTGACTCCGGTCGAATTTGAAGAGCTGAAGCAGCATACTACCATTGGCTACAATTTATTGAAAAATGTCGCTGCCATTAATGAAGGTGTAAAATTGACAGCGATTCAGCATCATGAACGTGAGGATGGATCAGGCTATCCACTTGGAATCAAAGGAGATAAAATCCACTTATACTCGAAAATCGTTGCCATCAGTGATATATTTCATGCGATGACATCGGATCGATACCATAAAAAAGCGGCTTCTCCTTACCTGGTGCTGGATCAGTTGTTTACAGAATCGTTTGGTAAATTGGATCCTGCGTTAGTGCAGACCTTTATACAGAAAGTAACGCAATTCCATAATGGGGTTCTCGTTAAGTTAAATGATAAACGGATTGGTGAAATTGTGTTTTCAGATCGTGCCAACCCTACTCGTCCTTGGGTCAATGTAAATGGACAAATAATTAATTTAACGATGGAGCGCAGTCTCTATATACAAGATGTTATTCAAAAGTAAATAGTTTTGATATTTGCTTGACGCTTGGCTTACATATGTGGTAGATTAATCTTCGCTGCTTCAAGCAACGAAGATTTTTTATAAGAAACTTTTTTTAATCTAATAAAAAGCTTGCAATGATGCAGTGATATGTGTTATATTAAAAAAGTCGCCACTAAACAGCGATTGAAAAAATGAATAAAAGTGAGAGTCGACAGTAATGTTGATGAATCGCGTTTTGTCCTTTGAAAACTGAATCAACGAGTGAGTAAATAGCAGTACAAGAGAATGCAAATTCTCGTCAGCAAGGAATGAGTACAAATCAAAGTTCTACCTTTATGGAGAGTTTGATCCTGGCTCAGGACGAACGCTGGCGGCGTGCCTAATACATGCAAGTCGAGCGGATTGTTCCTTCGGGAACAGTTAGCGGCGGACGGGTGAGTAACACGTAGGCAACCTGCCTGC
>NZ_JAJNMU010000060.1 GCF_022458865.1 Paenibacillus periandrae
CGATAATTCTTGCCGTAGCCAAGCCCGGATTCTCGTCAAGAAGTTGTTTCAACGATGGGACATCGCCAGTGTGAATCGCTTTAACAACGGTTACTGTCAACGTTTCATTTTCGTAAATAAAGTCCATGTCCAATCTCCTCTCACACATATGATCAGTTCCATGCCTGTCCTCACTGTCTCATGCAACATCAAAACCATTCATACACTCCGTAACAGGCTGTATTGATGCACGAGCCATCTGCATGCAAGTATTTTCCATCATCGTACATCCAAATTTCCAATTCAAAAGGACGGGCAGCCAAGTATCCATCTGGCATTCAAGTATCGTTCTCCGTTAGCATTCCTGTAGAGCGTTAATTACAAGCTTTGCAAAAAGAAAAGCGCCTCGGTACGATGGGAGTATGCAACGGGTCATAGCCCTTAAAATCCCATCATCCAGGAGGACGCTCTACTATGAAGTTTAAAGCACAGGAGAAACAAAATCAACTCATTGAAAAGATTAGCCCGCAGCATCTCGTCGTCGGAATCGACATCGCACAACAAACGCACGTCGCGCGTGCAGTAAACTTCCGTGGGATCGTAATCGGCAATCCGCTAGCTTTCTCAAATGACGAAGAAGGTTTTCAGATCCTTCTTCGCTGGATCCAATCGTTGCAAGCAGCTCACAATCTTAACACCGCTATCATCGGCATGGAACCGACTGGTCATTATTGGCTGAACGTCTCCAGATGGCTATCCGAGAAACAATTTGAAGTTGTTCTTGTTAATCCGCATCTCGTGAAAAAGAATAAGGAAAATCGTGACAATACGCCATCGAAGAGCGACAAAAAGGATGCTCTCGTCATCGCAGACATGGTTAAAAACGGCTACTACTCGTTTATTCGCAAAACGCCTGAAGCCTTTGAAGAGCTTCGTGTCTTTCTCTCCAACCGAGACTCCGTCGTTACGAGACTCGTTAGTACGAAGAACCAAATTCATCGTTGGGTTGATGTTGTGTTCCCTGAGCTGAGACAAATATTTAAGAACCTGATGTGTAAAGGCTCATTGGCGACACTACGTCTTTTCCCAACGCCTGAAGAACTGAGAAAGTTAACGCCTCAAGACGTAGTAAGGGGCTGGAAAACCATTATGCAACGTCAACCTGGGGACAAAAAGGCTCATGCCCTAATTGCGCTTGCTCGTCATTCTGTTGGTTCTAAGCAGGCAACACATGCGTACAAACTCCATTTAATGCAGCTTCTCGCTGAATATGACCTAGCTTGCCAACAGCTGCAAGTCGTGGAGGCAGAGATTATTTCAGTTTTAAATCGTATTCCTTTTGCTAATTCGATGCTTGTTGTCAAAGGGATTAATGCCATTTCACTCGCCGGTATTCTTGGTGAAGCCGGAGATTTAAGTGGCTTTGTACATGGAAACGCTTTGCTGCGTCATGCTGGTCTCAATCTTGCGGAAGCAAGCTCGGGCAAATGGACCGGACAGATGAAGATTAGTAAACGCGGAAGATCTCGCCTCCGACGTTTCATCTTCATGATGACCATGAGTCTGACCGCTAATAATCCGGAATTCAAGGCGATGCATGCGTACAATGTTCAGGTGAAAAAGATGAAGAAAATGAGGTCTCTTATGAAACTATGTGGTAAGCTCGCTCGCATTCTCGTGGGGATGGCTCGCAGCAGTGAAGCCTACGATCCTCAAAAAATAATGCCACTTCAGCTAGTTGCTTGAGCGATATCTTACCGTTTCAACGTACGAATTTTGGCTTATTCGCGGGATTTCAAAAGAAAGCACGGAGTACCGGATATATTCAACCAAAGGGCACCGACCCGTAACGTTAGCATGACCGGCCTCCACCCCTTGGACAGGCGTAACGAAGGAATGAGAGGGCAAAGACCCGTTGAGACATGGGAGTGAAAACCTCTAGGGGCGGCGTGGAGAAGCGTGCAGTATATGGAAGGATATGGGGTATCAATCTCCCCCTCTATTTCCTTACGCCTTCATGTTGTCCTGATCCTAGGCTAGGTTGCTCTAACAATCTTTCGGTAAATTTACAAGGGTGAAATCCTGCGAATAAGTGAGCATTTGTGAGAAAACTGAATCGTACCGAGGGAGTTGAACAATATGATATAAACTGCTCAATCGCACAGCCAACCAGTTTGTAAGAGTGAAAGCTTCATTCATTAGAATAAATCATTTCCTTTGTGCAATTCACATTAATCCTTTGTACTCACTTAATTAAGCTCATGTAATTGGTGGTTATTGGAACTTCTTTAAACCCCCATTTTTCGTAGAACATCACTTTATTATCTGCGCAAAATAAATCAACGCGTTCGATACCCTTGATTAATGTACTATTAACGACCGCTTCGATTAGCAACCTTCCAAATCCTTCGCCTTGGAATTGTTTCAAAACGATAACGTCATATATCGTTGCTCGGAAAACGTAGTCAGTCACAACTCTCGTAAATCCTATTAGTTGATCTGATTCAGAATCACATAAACCAAATATATACGAGTTATCAATCATCTTTCGAACTTCATCACTCGTTCTTGTCTTTGTCCATGACGCTTCATTGTATAAGTTCATTAAATCTTGAAAATGCCTTTCTAATAGCTGATTTACAATATAAGTGCGATTCATCATTTTACTTCCTTTTCAATATATTTTAAGATCTCACAGAACGTGTATTTACAAACTTCGCAAATACCCTTAAATTATTCGCGAAGTGATCGAACTATCCTCCCGTTAACGTAATAACGGCTGCTCCGCAGCGGCCGTTCAAGTATCGTATTCGTTAGCGCGATGATAATTTTGGGTAGTTAAAAAGTACGACTTGCTACTTCTCCTTGATACTCCATTGCGTCTAAAGCCCTTATTCGTTGAACCTCACTTAATTCCGATAAATGCATCCATTTATATTCAGAATGTTCAGAACTAAGTTTTATTTCTTCATCATTTGGAATGGAACAGCGAAATATTCCAACTTGTGCATTGAGTCTACTATGATAATAAAATCCCGTTAATACCACCTCCCTAACTTCTATTCCAAGTTCTTCACGACATTCACGATATAGCGCTTGATGAATGGTTTCACCAGGATCAACACTACCACCAGGCAAACTCCATCCCATATCTCCATATGTTCGCTTTAATAGAAGTACATGACCTTCTGAATTAAATATTATTGCATGAGCGCCAAACCTAAAAGTATCATTAAAAGCCATTCATATCCCCTCCGTTTTCGATTAGACTTGATGAGCATGATTTACAAATACTTTGTAATTTCTGTACACGCATTATTTCACAAAATTGGAATACAGATCAATTAAAAATATCTGATAATTTACTGATAGACCTTCATTAATTGAACATTACTCCCGTTACTTGAATGAACAAAAAAGAGTTGCAGCGAGGCAAGCTCCTACAATATCGTTCCACGTTAGCATAGCGATAAAACGTAGATGCCATAGAACCACTGTTTCGCAGGCTAATAATCTTGGGTTATACACGCTTAATCAATAAGGACACCTTTTTTGTGTTGTAATAGTAATCATAAACAGCATCTTTTTGACTAAACTGGTCTAAATCATTGTTCTTTTCGTAACCTTGCCTTTGGTAGTATTCAATATTCTCGTTCTTACCAGTTAATAAAGTTACAAACTTACAGCCTTTTTTTGAAGTGGCTATCTCAAATTGTTCCAATAATCTTTTGCCTATTCCTGTTTTCCTGTAGTTCTCTTTGACAAATAAATAGTTAAGGTAGGCATGTGATGTAGAAGTCTGGTCAATCATCCCTAATGCGAAACCTACAACTTCTCCATCATTTACAGCGACCAAACATGTATCACGAAAAAGACGATAAAAATTGAGATAGATTGAATCTCTTTCCTTTGGTAGTGGTGAGCAATCCATTTCAGCAATTTGAAGTGCAGTTACATCATTAATCTCTTGTATAATTATTTCACCCATATCCTCAGCTCACCCTTCTCTTCTCAGCTCTTCTAAACTTAGCAAGGTACATCCAATAATAACATATTTTTGCATTAAACTGCCCGTTACTTCAGCAAAATAGGGATCGTCCGACTGCTTAGCAGCTGGCGATCCCTATTTAAGTATCGTATCCTTTAGTTAATGAGCTTATAATTTCGATTGTATCTTTTAGTGTTATGGACTTAGAAGAATATTGTCCCAACTTCTTTATAACCTTCGGTTTAATTCGACATTCAAAATTTTCATTCCAGATAAACATGTTCCTGAATATTTCAAAAGTCGGTTTATAGTTTGATTTTTCTATTCTGAGTAACTGTAAGATAAATCTTTTGATAATTCGATACTTTCGTTTCGAATTATCAGTATCCAAAAATATAATTAAATCAGCATTATTAAAACTTTGGAACACCCATTCGTTGTAATGAGCACCCTCTATAATCCAAGTATTTGAATGAATAATTGTGCTCAACAGTTGATCTCTTTCTTCATCAGTTCTTTTAATATCTCTCGGTTTATGTCTCTTCCAAACAACATTATCCAATTCGTAATGTGGAATACTCAGTTTATTTGATAGATTCCTGGCTAATGTTGTTTTACCGCTCCCAACGGAACCTATAATATGTATTTTTCTCGGAGCAAAATTGTCCAATTCAACCATTCAACCTACCCTCCACTTTGTTTTTAATAATGTATTCTTCCAAATTTCCCTAAAACCTCTATTAGAATTAAACTCCCGTTACTTCAATGAATCTTAAAAGGAGCTATCCTTACGGTAGCTCCGCACTATCATATCCTATTAGAGCTTAACGACCTATGGGAATGGGAATTATAGTTGGAAATTTACTAATTGAGGATACTTCTTAAATTTCTATTGCATTAAATAGAAATGGTGCCCCTGCTAAGTAATTTTTTATTATAGCCTGTGCATAGGGCTGTTCATCTTTTAGCCCCTCAGTTTCCCTTGGATCAGGGGCATGGTGACAATGATTCTCGATCATTACCATCACCGTGAAATTTTCCAATGCTGTAAACCAGTTACCTTCTAATCTCCTCTTGCTTTCATATCCTTTAATTAGTAACTCCCTTTGCCAAGGGTAGAGCCCCAAAATTGTATGTGCTATATCGTATAGAAAGTATCCAAATCCACACCTCGCAAAATCAATTGGACGAGGTTCTCCATTATGAAATATAATGTTCCCCTGGTGCAAATCACCATGAATTAATCCGTATCTCTCGCCATCTTTGCTAAGTTTGATAAACCAGGAGAGTATCTTTTCAGCCGCTGACTGATACAACTGGAATTCGGTATCTACGAGAAACCGATCGTAATGTTTCGTTAAACGAGTCATAGATTGCCTAAAACTTTCCTCGCCCCAAATAGGGCGTACGAAGTTAGAGGTCAACTCGAAATTCTGTGATTCCTGGTGGAGCTTTGCCAAGAGCATTCCCTCTCTAAAGATTTGATCTTCAGTAAGACCGCCACTCGCATGTACGCCCTCTACCCAACGCATCAATGAAGCGTAACTGAAGTACCCATTCTCCAAATTAATTCTTACACTTCTTGATCCATTGCGGTCTAATATCCCTTTAGGAAGGGGAGTATCCATCTTTTCATTCAATGCATCAAGCCAAATGAGTTCAGAATCTATTTCTTCTCTACTCATTCCTGTATGAATACGGAGTAAAAAACTCCCCCCCTTACTTGTTTTTATTATAAATGTACATGTATCGGATAATTGGTTGAAACGTATTTGTTCCCAATCCAAATCATAGTTTTGAAGCACCATCAAAGCCGCTTGCTTCGACTGAGTAATAATTCGCTTTATTTCTTTTTCAGAATCTATCTTAAGCTTCTCAGCCATGACCATCCCCCTAATTCCCATTCTACAGGAACAATGTGTAATCGGTACTTTAAAGCAAGATGACACTAGCCCTTGAGTTCCTTCCGGTTTACAGAATATATTAGCATAGTAAATAATTGAAGATTGGACGAGTTTGATTATAACTAAATTTTCTATACAATGTTCAATTAAACTGCTGCCCATTAGCGTAATAAAGCTGCCGGTCATTTTCGCGGCAGTTTCGTGGTGTAGGGCTTTGGGCTATCGTTTCCCTTTGAATAAAATGTTCCAACGGATACAGTAGCTAACTGGACTTATTTAAACTTTTCAAATCCATAATCCCGTTCGACTTTAAAATTCTTGTTTTATAAGTGAGGTACCAATCAGAAATACCCTTACGCTGAGCAATTAAATGTCGTTCATTTTGTTTCCATTTTTGTATAGCTTCGAGCGACTCCCAATAAGATACAGTAATACCTATACCTTGTCTTGAACTCTCTACTCCTATAAATCCGGGTTGGACGGACGCAAGTCTTTCCATTTCATCTGCCATTTCCGCATATCCGTTATCCCCGTCTGTTCGTTCAGATGTAAAAATCACTGCATAATAAGGTGGTTCTAAGGTTTTGGCAATCCCACTCATATCGGCACCTCCGTTGTTAGCTGTTTACTATTACAATATCTACATTACTGCATGATGTGTTCGGATGTATAGCTTATTTAAATTAACCTCTCAGTTACTTCAGCAGGCTGCTGAGTATACTCGCAGCCTATTCTTCTCGGTCAACAGAGTACTGCACTTCACCCTTTACGTTTTTGAAAATCTATCATGAACTCAGCGAGATCTTTACAAGCTTGATAAGGAACAGCATTATAAGCAGATGCACGTAGCCCCCTAACACTTCTATGGCCAGCCAAACCATCAAAACCATGAAACTCGGACTCCTGAACAAAAAGTTTCTCTAATTTTTCATCGATCATTCGCCATGTGATGTTCATCATTGAACGAAACGGTTTTTCAATAATTCCTTTGTAGAAGCCACCGCTGCTATCAATCACATCATAAAGAAGGTTTGCCTTTTGAATATTCATTTTCTCTATTTCTGCAATACCTCCCTGTTGGTTTACCCATTCAAGCACAAGTTTCATCATATAAATCGAATGAACTGGGGGTGTATTGTAAAGTGAATTGTTTTGAGCGTACGTTTTGTAATTCAGAATTGCTGGAATAGTGTTAACACAATCTTTCAGCATATCTTCATGCATGACCACAACCGTTGCGCCTGCGGGTCCAAGATTTTTTTGAGCTGAAGCGTAAAACATTGTGAACTTGTTAAACTCAAGTTTCCGACTAAGTAAATCACTTGTCATGTCCCCAATTAGGGGGACTGTAGTCAAGGGAAAATCACGAAATTGTGATCCCTCAATCGTATTATTGGTTGTGATGTGGATATAGGCAGCTTCTGGATCTATGATTAAATCGCTCACAGCCGGAAGACTGCTCCAATTTTGTAATTGGGGTACCGCCAACAAAACGCGGAAAACGTACGCTAAGCCCATCGATTGCGTAATAAGCCGGTTTTCCCGTACGCTAAGGTGGATCGGCTCTGAAATTCACAACGTGTTAATTGTCAGTAGAGAGGTTCTTTAATGGCCGTAACGACGTTAGAGAAATTGTTTGTTTCAGTTCAAACTTATACTCCCCCTAGAAAAAATATAGTTGTAGACTGTGATAATAAATGATTAGACTGGCGTGGGCGTTAACGGGCAGTTATGCATGATGACCACACAAATCACGAGGTATATCACAATAATTAAACTTCATATATACGTATCCATCCATCATAGAGTAAACTTATTATAATTGGCGACTACCAAAAATTATCTCTTAAGGGTGGAGTGTATGGGGGAACGTACTATAGTTAGGAAAATTAAATATGATGAAATAAATCAATTGTTGTCACTATATAAGCACTTAAATCATGATGACCCTGAACTGATATATGATGATAATCTAAAAGTACACTGGGATGAAATCTACAATGACCCAAATATGCATTACATTGTAGTCGAGGTAGAAGGAAAGATTGTTTCCTCTTGTGTTTTAGTAATAATCAAGAATTTAACAAGAAATGCACGTTCCTACGGATTAATTGAGAATGTTGTAACGCATTCTGATTATAGAAGAAAAGGTTACGGAAAACTTGCTTTGTCCCATGCGCTAGAAAAAGCTTGGAAGGAAAATTGTTACAAGGTGATGCTTCAAACAGGATCTAAGAGAGAAGAAACACTAAGATTTTATGAAGGAGCAGGCTTTAGAAGGGGTATTAAAACTGGATTTGTTGCATTGCCATAAGATATTCGAAACCGAGAAGTTATCGCAGAAACAAGTCGCGGATGCAGTCGGTGCTTCAGTGAGGACCTGTCAAAAGTAGGAAAGTAGCCATACGACACCTGATAGTCATAATTTGCTACGCCTTATGAACGTGTTAGATATACGGGATACCCAGGAATTGATCAAATTGATCGACACTAAAGTGAAATAGGAATAGCCTTATTCGTTGAATTGACGGGAGTCTATAGCTTAATAAGGAGAGGCAGTCTACGACTTTATTTTCCAAGTCTGCAGACTGTCTTTAGTTATTGTGGGGTTCAGTCTAATACATTTTCTTAAAAGCTGACGATGCTCCATCTCTAAAAACAACATCAAATCAACGAGTCCAGTCTATAACTTTATATTCCTTGTACAACTCGTTGACGGAACGACCTAAAGCCGAAATCGTTCTTTAATTAATAAAGCCGTCTCTTCCGGTGTTCGATTGGTTGTTTGAATTCGAATGTAGTTTTCCCTTGTGATCTCGCCAGGTAGTGAGTTCAAGCGGTGATTTTCCATCGTATGAAGTAAATCTTTTTCCGATTGTTCGGTGTCCCGTTTCGATGGCTTGTGGTGTAAACGATGAGGGGATTTGTTACGTGCAAGCCTCTCCACAATGTCAGCCTCAAGTTCTACAAAACATACCTCGTGTCTCTTAGATTCAAAGATGTTACAAATTTGTTCGACAAATTTCCAGTCACCTGGTAAATCGAATCCCCATACGTAAGTAAACATGAACCCAGCACTATTGCTTTTAGACATCTGCTCAAATATTTCCTTGCGAAATAGACCTGCCAACCTCCACATCTCAGATCCAAAACCAAAGTAAGGATGAAGCAGTTCAATCGTCTGATGGTTGTGAAACAACTTCAAAGGCGTGATTTTTTCTAGTTCATGGCCCACAGTCATCTTTCCTACGGCCTGCGGACCAAATATAAGTATGAACTTCATTTTTAACCGCCCTTTCTTACCTATTCTAATGAGAGATGTTTCCGGATTATACCATGCACAAAGTGTGGACAAGAGCAAAATTATTTCAAGTTAAGTTACAGGATTCTGCCCGTTACTTTAGCGGAGAACGGCAACCGATCGTGTGCCGGCTGCCATGATTTAGCGATTGAACTATCGTATCCGTTTAGCGGAATGGAGTCTGCCGATCTGTCTTAAACTGACTGGATTCTTTCGTTTTCTAGATTTCCGTCGCGTCTTTCGGAAGAGCTCGAACTCTCTCCAAATAGGCTAGCACGTTGCTATGGTCGAGGGCAGGGTATTCATAATTTAGCTTGTCCGCAAGTGGCTGCCCTACTTCCTTTGCAAGTCGAATCGTCGCAAAAAGGGCTTCCCATATATCTGATGATGCTGGACCGCTGTATGTATACTCGAATGAGTGCCATAGTTGCTCAGGAAGATAGTCTTTCAGCCATTTTGAGGCCGATCCTAGATTGACCCCCCAGTTGTGTTCTGCTCCAACATACCAGGATAACAGCTTTATCAAATTCTGTCTGACAACGATATCCAGCATAAACTTTGCGTAAGGTAGCTCGTCTCTCCACAAACCTTTGGCCGCGTTCGTCGAGCACCATAAGAGATTATTGATGTTCCGATGGAACTCATTGGCTGAAGGTTTAACGGTAATATATGATTCTTCGGAGGGAGGAGCAAACTTCTTCAGTACATTATCTTTGTCCAGAAGCACTTTAGAAAGACTATCTTCAGCTTGCTCGTTGATGGTCTCCGACCGGCGGAATGAAAGATCGATTCTTACCCCATCCGTAAAAAGCATGAGAAAAATGTATTCGTCCTCACCGTTCGTCTTAATATCGTTCTGCTGCATGATAATCAGTTCGCCAAACGTTTTAATCCAACCCTGATGATCCGCATAGTATCTAGGCTCGGTGACTACAAATTTTAGATCATAATCGCAAAAGATGTCCTTAACCACATTCGGGTTCACTCGCGACCCATTCAGAATAACGGCCCTTACCTTATCATCGGCATGAGCAAATTGTAATAGTTGATCGATAACTTCGGATTCTGTTCTCATTTGCAGCCTCCTGTATTTATTGATCTTATCATAATAAATTCCTTTAGGAATAGGCGCGTTGTTTACATTTAATAGCTTTATAACCGGAGATTCCGATTCAACTCCCGTTAGCTTAATGAATTGAATCGGTACAGGATGCTTGCTTTACTTTTGCATATATGTTCGTGTCCCTTAATTCACTTCCATCAACAGACAGATCCTCGTTCCTAATTACACCTTCTAAGTCAAACTTTAACCTTTCGGGAATCATCTTGCTTTTAGTGTTCTTAGTGTCACAACGTATCTCCACCCGATTTGCACTAAGATGATTAAATGCAAAATCAGAAATACCTTGTACAGCTTCGGTCATGTAGCCATTTCCACTATACCTAATATCAATCCAGTATCCTATTTCAAATTTTCGAACTTCCCAATCAATGCTGTGTAAGCTTGAAGAAGCAATAAATTGACCGGAATCCTTCAAAAATACAAGTAACCTCAGGTTTTCTCTACTTAGGAATTTAATATGTGCTTCTCTTATCCCAAGTTCTGAACTATACTCGGTATGCTTCTCCTGCGCCCATTTCATCCAAGGCTTCAACTCTTCAATTGTAGCATTTACAGCTTCACATACAACCTTACCGTCACCTGGTCTAGGCATTCTAATTAATAGACGTTCAGTAAAAAACTCATCTGGAAAATCATTCATTATAGGATCCATAAACAACCTCTTTTTACATCCATCATACAAAATAATCCAATTTATTGGTAGCATAGAAATATCTTTGCCATGGCTACCACCACGCTAATCTCTCTCTATGGAGAATCACTTTTCTCTATCCTATTTTGTGAAGAAATTAAAGAGGATCCGCAGCTGCGGATCCTCTTTGTTTATTTATTCGTCAGTCGTTACTTTTTCAATACAGGGCTCACTAAATTAATTGTTTGAGCATAAAAACCACTTTCAATATCAGAGACTTCTACGTTTAAAGTAACCACCCCTTTAACGTTTATATTTACGGCCTCCTGAACGCTTCCTTTACTTAATGAAAATTGCTTTAAGATCTTGCTGTCTTGGTCTGAAAACGTAACAGTTCTTGTTTCATCTTTTTTTGCATCTTCATCATCGGTACCAATGGATAGCAAGAGGGATGAATATTGAGCATTCAACGGATAGCTTGCCGTTGCTTTTAACTTAACGGGAGCCCATGCTGAATTAATAAATTTAGTCATGAATTTCATGCCAACAGTCCCATAATCTTTGCCGTTTATCGTCATTTTTTCGTTGCTACTGATAGCTGCCTTAATATATCCTTCTCCCTCTTTATTCTTTACAATATTTGATGGTAGAGGTAATGGATCTCCTTCTACTTTATCACCAATTACAACCGCATTGCTGTCACCGTCCCAAGTCACATTAGCTCCCAACAGCTCACTAACAGCTCTCAAAGGTACGTAAGTACTTCCGTTTGCAATAAACGGTTTATTGTCAGATGGCGTTTTATCTATTCCATTTTTTATTAATTTAACACCATCCTGAATCCGTGAAAGATTGAGGCAAGGTAGTCGATGCACGTGAGCTGACGGAGGTTCGTGAAGGAGAAGCCAACAGCAACGGAACGTTGAGAAAAAGAGCGCAGAAAAATAGAGGCGCTCCCCACA
>NZ_JAJNMU010000061.1 GCF_022458865.1 Paenibacillus periandrae
AAATTACATAATATACCAAATGTACAGGCTACCTCTAAGTGAAGATCAACTTTTTGGCAAACTGAGCCCGAACATTGTTCAGAATATTCCAACTGTTGAGATCGATCAGTTTAATGCAACGCTAGTGTATAAATATGAAATTTAGCTCATAAGATTCAATATAACAAATGAAACATGTCGTAAACTGTCGATTATTGTTGTCGAATTATATTATTTCAAATAAAAGGATGATTGTCCCAAACGCTTAGATAAGGGACAGCCATATGTGTTAATTAGAAAAATATTAAATAAACATAGTAATGAAATTATTGCAAAGCGATGCATTTTCCATAACTGCATGCTTTTTGGCACGCACTATCAATTAAAGATCCATCGGTGTTTAATTGCCTGCAGGAGATAGACGGTATTCCAAACGTTAATACCATTGATGATAATGTTCAACGGGGGCTGATCTTGTAGCGCACGTTCCCGCAGCTCGCCATGTTTGCCGAAGAAGATCGCTCTGGCCAATGCGTTCATTGCTTCTCCTTTGTTCAACCCCCCATGGATTTTTCTCCGAAGCGCCTCGCTCGAAAGGTAATTCAGTATGAAGATCGTTTTCTCGATACGCCCCATTTCTCGCAACGCGGTAGCCAAGCTGTCCTGTGACCTTCTCGGGTATCTGTCAGCTATTCCGCCGCGGTGCATGTATTGAGCTAACGTAAAGAAGTGGCATAAAGCCGCTCTTGTCTCTGATTTTCAAATTTATCAGCCTGTCGCGGTGAAACAGTCTATTGTGCAAAGTCGCGATAGTCTATGACAAATGTTACTTACCTACACCCCTTTCCTATTTCCCTTGGCAACCATTTCATGCAAGTTAACTGCCTACCAAGCTACAATGTAGTTAGTAACGTTGCGGTTACAACCAAAATAGAATACCACAAATCAATAGTTGCAAGGCGATGGAATCTCCATGATTAAGCTTATATTTAAGTTACTTCGGAAAAGCATCCCACGGGATATTGAGGGTTAAGTTCATATTGCTAGATTCGCCGCCCAATTCATTCGGCATTGGGTGAGGTACTAATAAAAAAGACCTTGAAAGTTTTACCTCTCAAGGTCATAAGCATCATGCATTATGAATTATAAATTGAAATAAATTCAATGGGTGCGATACTTTCATCCCATTCATCTATATCCTCTAGTTCAAAACAAATACCTGGATAATCGGGCAAGATGTATACATAGTCTTCCTTAGCCCATTTAATACCGTGCTTATTTAAATCAGATATTGTACTCCCAATACCAATTTTATCTAGAAATTTCCCATCGTACTCTCCAAAGACCATAATTTGAGATACCATATCCTTATCTCTTAATACCCAAAATTTCATGTCCTTGAAAGTGAGTGTGAAATGATTATCTAGTGACTCTAGATTGTAGCTTTCATCGAATTCATTCTTTAACTCTTCTAAACTCCATCCTAGATGGTATTTGCCTACACTTTTACCATTAAGAATTATCTCTTCCACTTAGCGTCTCCTCGCTTATTGTAATTTAACAATGTTAATACCTTTATACTCAGTGCCGACAAAGAAATCTACTACTTGTCCTGATTTGACATCAATTACTGCAGTTTTACCGTCAAATGTTATAGCACGTTGCCTTGCTCCATTTAATGACCCTGAGCCGTTCCATGTTCCTTCAAGTATTGATGCATTTTTATTACTTTGGTTTGCCGTTGCAAATTCCTTAGCCGCCGCATCGTATTCTTTCTTCGATGCATATCCCATACCCCTACCGTGTTTATTATAGTGGTCTCCAAGTTGATACATTTTAGATTCAGCCACATTTATTGGGGTGCAAGCACCACCAGTGTTATGAACCCAAATACCAAGGTCAGAAACAAAGTAGGTATGGAACTCATCTACCGTCATGTTGTAAACTGTGACGTGCTTGTGTTCCAGTTCGATGCTCTCAATCTTGAGTGTATTCCCGTCACTTTGAACAAGCAAGTCTCCGACTATGAGGTCTTTGACGAACGTCCACCCCTTATCCTTCACATAGAACGGATGGTTAAAGGTCGATTCAATCACTTGGTCGCCTACATGGATTTGATAAATCTCATCCGTCTCATGATTGAACGTAGCTGTAACTGCTTTGTAGCCTACTTCGCCAGTCGCTTCATCCTTCGAGAGAACCTTATCTCCGACTTCAATGTCTTCGATATTTTTCTCCCCTTCGTCTGTTAAAACTTTAGTTCCTGCGGCAAAGCAGTTACACCCTTTAGCTACTGTTCCCGCTATCTTTTCAGCTTCAGCCGCTTCTTTACTGATCTTGCCCATCTTGCTGAAGAGCTTTCCTTCTGCACTCATCGAAAGATAAACCCCGCCTTTAGCAAGTGCTTCGATATCCGCAGAGGTAAACTCACCATCAGTTAATGTATCATAATTTTCTGGACCTACGATACCTTCACGAACAAAAATCTCTAGTCCTTTTTTAAAACCATCCCACATTTCACTACCAGTCATCTGTCCTGTAGGATCCCAATGTGTCAACGGATTATTCTCCACATACGTATACCCATTCAAACTCAGCGGTTTTTTTAAATCCCCTTCATACGTATCCTGATTCATAAACCGTCCTATACTCGGATCGTACCATCTCGCGCGTAGGTATTGCAAGTGGGTGCTGTTATCCCAAAACTCGCCACTGTAGCGAAATGGATTGGCTACTTGTTCGGTAGCGAGTGTCGGATTTCCCCAAATATCATACGCATACTGATTCAAGCGGGTATTGCCTGTCGCATCTCTCAATTCTACGACATCTTGATGTCCATTAGACAAATAGTACGCTTGGCTTCCGTCTGCTGCCGCGCGGGCGGCTAACCCATTCCCCCGGATATATCGCGCTTTTAACGAGGCAGTGCCGCCAGACACATTCCCTTCGGCGATTAAGTTTCCACTGTCATAGTAATAACGTGTGGTGATGCCATTTTCCGTGCGCTCATACAGTTGCCCATCCCCGTTATATCGGTACGTAACCGAACCGTTTCCTTCGGGAGCCACTTGTGTGAGCCGATCTGAGGCATCATAGCTATAATCCACATTCTCAATGCTCGGGGCGTAATCGCTCTGCATCGTCGCTCTATTGCCACGGTTATTATACGAGTAGGTTTGGTTGTACTGGCTAGAGGTCTCAATGCGGTCCAACTTATCATAGCCAAAGGAATAAGGAACTCCGTTCTCCACTTTGCTCGTCATATTCCCATTCGCATCATACCCATAGCTATAGCTATTGATGACCGTTTCGTCTGCTTTCTTATGCAGCAAGGTGTTCAGCTTCAATCCATCATACGTATACTCGCTCTTATTCCCATTACGTAGTTTTGCTCTGCTCAGCAGGTTGTTTCCCTTATATGTATATGCG
Organism: Paenibacillus periandrae; assembly: GCF_022458865.1. Lineage (GTDB taxonomy): Bacteria > Bacillota > Bacilli > Paenibacillales > NBRC-103111 > Paenibacillus_S > Paenibacillus_S periandrae. The sequence continues at coordinate 3,409 of NZ_JAJNMU010000061.1, forward strand.
GCATCGTAATTGTTCATATCCGTTGTTGGCCCCACAACGTCCAGTCGGTTGCGATTGTCATAGTGATAATAACTCACGTAACCGAAAGGATCCGTCATTGATTTCCGTAACCCAAGCTGATCATACTCATACGCGATGTACCGTCCATCTGGTGAGGTCACCTTCTGCAATTCACCGGTTGTTGCTTTGTAGTTGTATCGGGTCGTGCCGGTCAGGTCGCTCATGACCGTTCGCCGTCCAGCTCCATCGTAGTCGAAGCCCACCGTCTCACCCGGGCTTGTTCTTTTGATCAGCCGATTTCGATTGTTGTAATCATACTGGGTCACTTGTCCCTTACGATCGACCTTTTTGGCTAACTGGTCGTTCCCATTGTAATAGAGCTTTTCCTCTTGCTGCAGGGGGTCCGTTTTGCGGATCATTCGTCCCCGTTCATCATATTGCTTGATCAGCTTGTTCCCGTCGGCATATTGAACTTCTTTCAACATCCCCGCCAACGTATAGGCGTACGAGGTGACTTCATGATTCGCCTGCGTGACCTGTTTCAAGCGGCTTAACGCATCATAACCATACTGCGTCAAATTCCCTTTGGCGTCCCAATGACTAAGCGGGGTAGTGAGATAGCCGTATTCCATCCGTTCCAGTGGGAACAAGCTGCCATTCTTGACTTCCTCTTTCTTCTCTACACGCCCCAGCTTGTCCGTCGTTGTTTTTACCCCAGAGCCTTCGGGATCTACTGTGGTTTGTGTCCGGGCGATATCATCGTAGGACATCACGGTCTGCAAGGCATCGGGGTACGTCGTCCTGATCGGGCGGCTCCAGGCATCATAGGCCACCTGTGTACGCTTGCTTGCCGCATCTTCGGACCATATTTGGCGGCCGTAGCTATCGTTGCCATATTTCATTTTGACTTGATACGTCCCGTCCAGGATCCCTTCTTCAATTCGCTCCCCCAACGGGTTCCAGCGGATCTTGGAAGTCACGCCCGTCTCATCGGTTACCGTCATCTCATTGGTGAGATCGTTATAGGTTGCGGTTTTCGCCAAGGTATCGGCAAACTGAATACGCGTTATCCGATTCAAAGGATCATAGTCCATGATTGTCGTGTTCCCCGCCCCATTCTTCACGGTTTTGGGGTTACCCGTAATTGGGTCATACGTGAAGATCCGGCTGATCGTAGAGGGGATTCCATCTGCATCGGTCACCGTTTGGGTTTCCTTAGTCGGAAACGCACTGTTGTAATCGGTGCTGTATTCCAGTTGGGTGATGTTTTGACGACCCCCGTCATCCAGGATTTTGATCTGGACCGGATTCCCGTACCCGTCGATCTCATAATCCGTCTTTTGTAAGACGCTGCCGTAGGCATTATTTTCCTTGATCACTTCCTGTGTGACCGTATGCTTGGCATTTCTCGTCAGCTCTTTGTACAGGCTCAGCCCCGCACGAACCGGCTGCGTGATGCTTTTGAGCAGATGGGACGTCGGATCATATCCATATTCAGTCGTCACCCTCAGGGCATTGGTTTCCGTCAGCTTGTTCCCATAGATGTCGTAGGTGTAGTCCACCGTGCTCACATCCGATTCCTGCTGGGTGCTGATTTTTTTGTTTCTCGTAGAGACACTGCTCGGTACCGGCAATTTCCGCACTTCGTCATACGTAGAGTCGGTCGTGCGAATCAGACCGTCTCCGCTTTCGACTTTCCTGTACGTGTACGGATAATAGGACAACCCCTCATCCCAGACCCAGAGTCTACGATTGTAAAACGTGGTGCTGGTTAAATCGTCCGCTATCGTCATCGAAAATTCGGTGTTGGTCGAATCGGCATCGGCGTTTAAATCGCCCACATAATCGAACGTTTTTTTATTTTTGATTTCTACTACGTTTTGCTCATTCTTCATCCGATCTTCACGGCCGCGAACCCGGTATCCGCCCGTCAGCGCTTTACCGTAATACCGGATGACGGGTTGAGTATCATACGTATATTCGCTTATAGCCGTTGTCGGATAGGTAACGCGATTTAATAAAGCGTACGGATACGTCGCATTTCTCCACGTCGGATCCTTGATTTGATAAGCATACAACGTCTGGCGGTTGTTCGCATCCGTGACGCCCGTTAAGATCTTTTTCTTCGACATGTACGATTCATCATTTTCATACACATAGCGGTTTTCCGTTGTGTACGTAACGGTTTTAGTTCCCTGTGTGAGCACAATGCTATTCTCATGGTACGTAATCGCGATCTCGCTGCCTGCCGACCCGGTGATTTTGGAAAGCAGCCCATTCCCTCCATACGTAAAGGAGATCGTGTTTTGGTAAGCATCCATGATTTTGGTCAGTTGATGGTTGGCATTGAACACGTACTGGGTGCCATCTAACAAATGTAACGTGAGGGTAATAAGCCCATAACTACCGTCTCTCTCTGTACTTACGGTGACATCATTCCAAGGATTTCCTTTCAGAATGGTAGATTCATCATAGTACTCGAAGGATCCTTTTCCCGGGATATAGACATTGTAATTATTTAAATTCCGATATAACGAAGGGATATCCCAAAACCAACCGGTTCCGATCCGGTATTTGGAATCAATGGATGGCGCAGCGATCGTGTTGTTCGCATATTTCAAATATTGAGCTTGGTTGCTGTCATACACACGGGTTAAGGCAAACGATTGTCCATTGCGCCCGGGCAGCACCAAATCGGTCTCCCGCAGCGTTAAGCCACCCGTTAGTGTAGACACGATTTCATTGCCCATATTCAGTTTAAACGGCGCTTCATTCGTCTTAATATCTTCGGATGATTCGTTTACGGCAGCCACGTGGACCAAACCCTCTGCGTCCCGGATCGGCAGGCGTTGAGCGAAATCGCGCATGGAGGAATCTTCTACAATCTGCCCTGATCCCGGAAGAGGCGGATTCGGGTTGGTGGGTTCAGGGTCAATAGGTGTTGTGGAAATCGGTCGGCTTAGGGCTTGTTGAGCATCAACCAGTCCGTACCCATAGGTGAACTTTTCACCCAAGGTAAAGGCACTTTCTTTCAGCGTTTGACGCAGACTTACAGCCGTTGCTGTCGGTGCCTTTTGCTTCAGCAAAGCAGCCACACCAGCCACGTGGGCAACGGAAGCCGACGTTCCACTAGCCACCGCGTTACTGCCGGTTAAGGAAAGTCCTGTTATGTTGACGCCAGGAGCGACGAGTTCCACTTCCGGTCCCCGGTTGGAGAAAGAGGCCACCTGATTATTGCTGTCAACAGCTCCGACGGCCATGGCTGTAGGAAATTTGGCTGGGTAGGAAACGGACGATTTTCCGTCGTTGCCGGTCGCGGCTATAAGTAGAATCCCATTGGCAGCGGCCAACTGCATCGCTTCTTTTAATGCGGCGGAATGCTCTTCGCCGGCGAAACTTAGGGTGACGATGTCCATGTGATTGTCCATCGCCCATTCCAGGCCTGCGATCACCCAGCTGTAACGACCGCCACCGTTCACGTCAAGTACTTTCACCGCATACAGATCGGCTTCAGGTGCAATGCCAACCAATCCTTGGCCGTTGCGCAGCGCGCCGATAATACCGGCTACATGGGTACCATGTCCATTTGTATCCGAATAGCTGGTCTCATTCGGAACGAAGGTTGCGCCACTGACCACCCGAAGATCCGGATGATTGGCCGCGATTCCGGTATCCAGAATCGCGATTTTGACGCCTTTGCCCGAGTAGACGCTGCTATATACGCTGTCGGTAACCACGGGTACATGAATCTGAGTCAGGTTAGGCGTGAGCAGATCTGCCGATTTCTGGACATAGCTGTCCCGTTCCACATACTCCACATTGGGATCCTGCTGGAGCTTTTGAAGGTCTGCTTTTTTTAAACGAACGGCTGCATGAGCATTCAGACGACTGAACGCCTTCTCCGACTTTTTGTTCATCGTACGTAATGCTGTGTTGCCTTTGGAGCCGTCTTTGAATTTGACAATATAGCCGATTTCCTCCTCCTTTTCAAAGGAGGGGTTGGGGGCGGCTAGCAAAGGTGTGGCCAGGCTGAATACAATCATAAATATAAGTAGACTTGAAAGCCATTTCTTGAACATAAGATCCTCCGATTCTTTTTAAGCGGACAGTAGCCGACGTAAGGTTTTGGTTTTTAGTAGAATAATAGGTTGATCGTAAGAATGAAGCCGCTATAAATAAACCAGAGGGGCTATAAATCTCGGGAATAATTTTTATTTTTTAGTCTTCTTCACCATATTCCCATTGCTATCATATTGAAGCTCTGAAGTCCCACCATTCGGAAAAGAAATCATTTCTTGTAGCTTGTTGGTGCTATCATATTTATATCTGACGCCACTCGTATAGGTAACTGCTGGATCCCATTTGGTCCCATCGCTACTATTTTCTCCGTTTGCATCTACAAGGAAGTACAAAGCATCTCCTTCTGTCACACCTACCGATACATCCGTATCAGTTCCTCGTAAATCGTTATAAGCAAGATTCGTTGACCATTTAAGGGCGGAATTATGTAATATTTTCACGGTCACACCATTCCCTCCGCTTCCCCAAAGCAT
>NZ_JAJNMU010000062.1 GCF_022458865.1 Paenibacillus periandrae
GCCCCAAAAATGAACCCAATGCTTATATAAGCTTGTTTTCCGAGTATTCGTCATTCCAATAGGTGCTAAAATCCTGCGAGTGAGTGAGCATACGTGAGAAAAACCCTTAAAACCGAGGGACGGGCAGTTATATGTGGTAAAGTGTAAAAAAAGGTACGGTCCGCAATCCATTGGAGGAATAATAAAAATGGTCGAATTCGTTTACAATTTAGCTTTTGAACAAAGGGATAAATTGTTGGGTATTTCCAGTGAATGGACCGCTAAACGCGGTTCAGGAAGTGTAAGGAAGTTTGATTTTTATTGATATAATGAGCTTAGAAGAACTAATTGAGAAAAAATTCATTAACCCATTAGACTCTCAAATATATGTAGTGTACAGCTGAGGTACGTGCATCTCGGTTGTACACTACATGGAGAAAATAAATTCGGTTCTATATGAAAGGATGAATGTCATGCAAACCGCACTTTATTTTGCCCTGGTATTAATACTTATAAATGTCGGTGTAATGGTTTACTTTCATCGAGAAAGACAGTTTACTGCGTGGAATGTATCCGCAGTAACGTTTATGCTCGCTCTACCGTTGGCGGGGACACTCGCTTCCATACTGGTAGTAGTCAAACCTTTATACCGACTATTACATTTGATCAATACGAGTAATTGAGCCGAAGCTAAAAACTTCGGTTCTTTTTATGTGTTCATCTTGTCACTTTAGGCTGTTTTAGGTTATTTTCATTCCAATTAATATTTATTTGAAGCAATTCTTTGCCGTAAGTTCTAAATTTGAAGCATTACTTTGCAGCGAGTACTGTATAGTTGAAAATTCGACTCGCTCAACGAACGGGCAGCATTCCTATCTATGAAGAAATACGGAGTTTGAAATATAAAAAGACTCCTTGGTATGATGTTTATGGGTCCCAGATGCTGGCCAGCGTCGGATCCAAAAACAAACCAAAACAAACCAAGGAGAATACAATATGCATTCTACTCAAAATGAAAGAATTAATCAAATCACTTCTTCAACCTTAATTGTCGGTGTAGACATCGCTAAATTCAAACATGTGGCTCGAGCACAAGACTACCGCGGAGTCGAGTTCGGGAAGCCAATTACGTTTGAAAATAATCGAGAAGGTTTTGAATATTTCGTTAGCTGGTTTAAGAAACTGGGGGCGGAGCAAGGCTTCCAGGACGTCATCGTCGGCATGGAGCCTACAGGGCACTATTGGCTGAATCTTGCTCATTTCCTAAGAGAACAGCAAGTCAAGTATGGCGTGGTAAATCCGCTGCACGTCAAGAAAAGCAAAGAATTAGATGACAACTCACCAACGAAGAATGACGTTAAGGATGCAAAAGTGATCGCTCAACTGGTCAAAGACGGAAGGTATGCTGTACCCAATCTCCCTCAGGGCGTTTACGCTGAACTACGGGAAGCAATGAAAATTCGCGATCATCTGTCGACTGATCTGAGCGTTGTGCAGGGACGTGTCCATAATTGGCTTGATCGATATTTTCCAGAGTTCCTTACGGTATTTAAGGATTGGGAGTGCAAGTCAGCCTTCCACTTACTAAGCCTTTATTTACTGCCACATGAACTTGTGTCTCTTTCTGACGAAACCTTGCTGCAGCACCTAAGAGAGGTTGCAAAGCGTGGACTTGGACTGGGGCGCGTGAAGAGTTTGAAGGCAGCAGCCAGTCGTTCTGTGGGCATAAAACAAGGATCACAGCTTGCCAAGATGGAGCTGCGACTTCTATTGACCCCATATGAACTGCTGCAAAAGAAGTTTGAAGAATTGGAAGTGCACGTGGATGAACTGTTGATGCAGATTCCGTTTGTTCCACAATTGTTGGCGATAAAAGGGATTGGCAGAGACACCATCGCCGGATTTCTCGCTGAAGTTGGCGACATTGAGCAGTACCGACATCCAAAGCAGATCATAAAGCTCGCGGGGCTAAACCTAAAAGAAAACACATAGGGCAAACACAAAGGACAGACCAAAATTACGAAACGAGGCAGAAAGCGACTTCGTGCCTTGCTCTTTCGTGTCATGATGCCGTTGGTGGCAAAGAACGCTGCCTTTCGAGCGTTGCACGAGCATTACACCTAACGGCCGGATAATCCGTTGAAAAAGATGCAGTCTCTCATCGCTTTGTGCAACAAGCTTATTCGGGTGTTGTTTGGTATTTTGAAAAAGGGACATGCGTTCAATGAAAGCAAGATGATGCAGGATATTCCTCGATTCGCAGAGATACTGAAGGCTGCCTAAACGCGCGTATAATGAGACATTGATATCGTAGCGATAACAGATAAAAGAAGCACGGATGAGTCGGAACGCAACTATCTTACGGACGAAGATCCTGTCGGGCAGCATATCTGACCTCCACCTCATGGACAGGTTGAATGAAGGAATGTGGGAGCATAGACTCTGTGAGATTTGGGAGGGTTGACCTCCATGAGCCGATGTGGAGATCCATAAGTGCAACCATACTTTACCGAAGGAACCACTTTTTACAGAGAGTGGTGTAGGTAAGGACTTCTTGTGCATTTGCCAGCCCCACATATTTCTTTATCTTCAATTTAGTTCCACATGAATTTTATCTGGTACACACGCATTACGGTCAGATTCTAAGAATACGTGAGCATTTAGGAGCAAAATGTTTCTCCATAGAGGGAGTTTAACCCTATAACATAAGTTTCAAAGTAGCGGGTTCATTTTATAAAGGTTCGCCCAAATACTCTGATAGACAAGCAAACATTCTTGTGATATATATGAAAGTGGGTATAATTTCCTATTTTGTAACAGAAAGTTGGTTGAGCATGGAGAATTCGAGTGTAAATAGCAGTGTCGGGTTAAATAATAGACATCAGGCATTAAGAAATACGCTAAATAAGATTGCACAAAATTATGGGTCTCATATTGAATCAGCTAATAGAAATGAACAAACAGCTCAGAAGACAACCCCATCCTATCTTTCTGCTCGGACAAAGAAGAAGGAAGCTGCCAAATCGACGGGAGTAATCGTTGGAGCACAAACTTCTAAAAAATCCATGTCTGTAATCATGCATAAAGCTCGTGTAAATAAAGATTTGGCAAAGCAACTCTGTATGTTAAATGCAAAGCGCGGCGGAAAATTTGGATTCAAAGGATTCTTGTTTGAACACCTTCATGCAGCAAACGAAACGGCCAATGGTATCATCACGATGGTTATTAACGACAATGGAGTCGCTGATTTTGTGATTAAAAGAAATGGCAGGAAGTTTTTTGCTCAAGCTAAAGTCGGGCAAGCCAATAAAAACATTAATTTCGCAAAGTACAAGGGTCAGACACTTATTGTAGATAAAGGCAACACCGTCTTAGTTGAAAAGGCAAGAAAAGCTGGTATGAAAGTAGTAGAATCAGATATCAGCAATAAACAAGTTACCCAATTAGGAAAGACCATGCAACTGGAACAAAAAATAACTGGTAACAAAAACGCAGTAGTTACATCCAAAACGTATACCACTACAAATAATCTATCTAACGCCCATCTCGCAGGTGTTCAGGCGGCTAAATCCGGTGCACAATTTGGAGCCGGAGTAAGCATTGGGTCTAACCTGGTTGATGTTATTACTGGCGAAAAAGACCTGAAAGAAGCCGCTAAAGATGTAGTCGTTGATACCGCTATATCAGCGGGAACCGCCTATGTCGCAGGTGCAGCAGTAGCTGCCGTAGCTCAGACTACAGCAGGAGCGGCAGTTGCAAGTGCTGCGGGTGTAGCCGGCGCGGCAGTAGCAGGAACTACAGTCGGTGGAGCCGCAATTGCGGCTGGAGCAGCTGTCACCGGTGCCGTTACAGGAGCGGCAGCTGCCGCTACAGCCTCAACTGTCGCAGCAGCATCTGCTGTGACGTCTGCCGTGGCTAGTACAGCGGTTGGTGGCGCTATCGCAACTGCTGGTACCGCAATTGCAGGAACAGCAGTTGGTGGAGCTGTTGTTGCCGCAGGAGCTGTGGTTGGAGCAGCCGCTGTAGCCGCTGCCCCTATTGTCCTTCCGGCAATTGCTATTGGTGCTGCTTTGAAGGTCGGTATAAAACTATTTAGCAGGAGAAGATGGTAGTAAAAAGTAAGAAATGGAGGGTCTCTATCGACCCTCCGTCATGAATTATTCTCGTCTAATACTTAAGCTCCAACCACATCCACTCGCTAGTTTTTAACTCTACCCCGATGCATTTCGGGATTAAACTATTGGAGAACGATAGCTCAATAAAGACATTTGAAGGCAGCCGGCTACTTGTGATCGGCTGCCTTTTCTCAACTACCATGAAAATTAAAATCTGGCAGTCGGGGTGTGCCCTGGATGCCATGCTATTGTTCGCTCTTCAAAAGCTGTGAATGTTATATGCGGAGATTGTCATGAAGCATTTATCAAGGATTAGTATAATGTGATTTGGAGCAATAAATGGTCCGATACCAAAATTAAAGCGCTTACATATAATGAGATGGTAAAAATGCCAACACGGTACTGCACTAGTTAGAATCGGTGCTGTTTGGATTTCTTATCTCTGATTAACTTAAAAAAGAAGAGTCTCTTAAAGAACAATTTCGAAAGGCATACACCGTCGAGTATTCTGGATAGTACAGCTGGTGTAGTGGATTCTGGTTGTCCGTTATGTACGTCGGTAACCCTTGGCTTCCTGGTATGTTATGGCACTTATCTATCCGCCGCGCTGAACCTTACTGGCCTTTTTCATGGTTCAACTGCTTACCGATCGGCTACCCTTCCTTGTTTTTACGTTTTGTTTTGAAAGCTGCGACATTCAGGGTGAACGGATCCGGGAGTACTTGGAACGCGAGCTGCAGCCTGATCGATGCCATTATAGGGGGTAGAGACACATGCCCATCAAGCTAAAATTTTCGAATACCCCCCAAAACGAAAAAAAGTCATCCTTTATTTACAAAAAGAATAGCTTTTTTTCGTTTTGGGGGTGTATTAATTTCTTAGCTTGATAGCTATGTGGCGGGACCCCAGGTAAAAAGAAAAGTAAGAAGAATCGACGAGATAACAAAGGTCTAAAATCAGTCTTATGCCAAGCAGGGTGGGACGCCATCAAATCCAAAAATAACTGGGTACGAAAGATTCGTGAAATGGGATACCAAGTCGAGCTAACAGAAACAACAATCTGATCCATAATTCGGTATATCAGTACTATGAAACTCTCTTTTTTCGTTTCGTGCTATGTCACTTTAAAGCGCTGAATTCATTTTCGTATAAATACTATATCTTTGAAAACTGACGATTTTCAATATCACAAATCTCGTTGAATCAAGTTTCACAGTCTGTAACTTTAATTTCACTGGACAGCTATCACGATATTGACTTCACAGTAGGGAACGATTCATAGAGAAATCATCAATGACCTTCCTTAACACAAGAAGGTCATTGTTTGGTGTTTCCTTATCCGTTTTAACTCAAATATCCAAGATTCGCCGATATCTCTTTCGCCGCTCTCATAACCTTATTTTTAATGGTGGCATGCTGCTGTTTCCCAATTCGGTGCTTGGGCCCAACAAGAGAAATGGCAGCAATCACCTGACGTGTATAATCACGAATCGGAGCCGCAAATGAAACAACTTCGTCTAGAAACTCGCAATCGCTGTAGCAAAACTCAGTTTTTCTTATTTCGAGTAGATGGTTTCGTATCTTAACCGGATCGGAAACAGTATGGGGGGTGAATCGCTCGAGCTCTTTACCCAGCACTTTTTCGACAGTTTCAGGAGATTGATAGGCCAAGAGAACTTTTTCTCAGCTTGTACAATGCACTGGATTTCGGCGTCCGACATAAGACAAAATTCTAACCGGATGAGAGCATTCAATCTGTTCGATATAGACGACCTGATCGTGTTCCATCACGGCAATGTGTGCGGCCTCCCCTGTATCTTTGACAAGATTTTTAAGAATCTATTCAGTGTAAGAATTCGTAGGCCCAATCTGTATTTTTTCGTATCTGGATCCTTCATCACATATCCTTCGCTAGCCAATGTACTTAGCAGTCTACTTACGGTGCTCCGTCCAATCTCTAATTTATCGGCAAGATCGCTGACTCGTAATTCAGGTTGGTCTATAGAAAAGCTATTTAAAATACGAAGTGAATTTTTGACGGAGGAGAGAAGGTAATCCCCCGGAGTTTTGTTTGCCATAAATCTTGCTACTCTCAACTTCAATTGTTGCATATAGAAGAACTCTATTATCTATAAAAGTATAGCACAGCTTTTTGCAGTACTTAAAGAGGTAAAAAAAACTACGGCTGACTAATTAACGTACAATATTTGGATTCAGCCTCTTGAAGATACTTTTGCGGGTCTCGTCGGAAGCGACGGCGCTTCGTTGTTTCTTCCAAACGGTTAGACCATCGAATGC
>NZ_JAJNMU010000063.1 GCF_022458865.1 Paenibacillus periandrae
GGGGTAGTACCAGCGTTGCTGACACCACCCGCAAACGCATGTATATAAATGTAAGAACCCTCCAAGTATGGAGAGTTCTTTTTTATGAGTGGTGTAGAGTACTAGCGGCAGCCTGTTCGTTTAAAACTAACGTGTCCCTTAGAGTTAAGTATAGTCCCACGGAATTACAATAAGATCCGGCCAGTTAGTTTTCCACCTAAGTACTTTCTTTTCAAATATCTCTTTTGTTATTTGGGCTTTATTTGCCCTTACAATTAGCCCGAATAAATCATTTAATCCAAAGGGTGCATACAATCTCCAAGTATCATTTTCATTTTTTCTTAATCCTATTGCAGTAGCTGTTGTAGGCCAAGTATTAATGGCCTCCTCAAGTGAAAAATAAGGAGTTATAGCGTAACCGAAGTGTTGCTCATACCATAAGTGGACGCGTGCTTGATTTTTGACATCAACACTTATAGGAACATCGTCGAATAGACCTTTAACTCGTTCTATTACCTCGCACTCCTTATCAAAGGATAGGTCTGGGTCGTAGTAAACAAAATCAATGTCTTTAATACCTTGAGTAATCGGATAACCACAGTGGTGGTTCCAAATACTTTGAGTTATACAACCTGCCCCTATATAATAATGTTCTATTTTAAGCTTAGGAGCTTTTTTGAAAACAGAATCCAAAACAGGATTCATCAGGATAATCGATGTGAGGTATTCCATTTGAGAGGAAAGGTCTATGTTATGGGCTGTGTATTTAGTATTTTCCATCTACAAGTTCCTTTCCGCTTACTAAGTCTTCATTGGAACCTTCAATCTTTTGCAATAAATAGACTTGAAACAACTGTTTGTAGCCTTCCAAGTCCACATTTATTGGGGTAGTCCCCGATTGTAAAAGTTCAATTTCGAAAATCTTTCCAACACCTTCAACAGTGTCCAAGTGAAAGACTACATGATCTTTAGACCATACTTCCCTTTCTTTTTTAATTGTTAATGCTTGACCGTATAATGAGGTAAAGATGGGAAGGATTTGTGCGTCTTTAACTTGGTAATATTCAAATTCAATATTTGATTCTTGATTACTTCTACAGTAAACATAAACTAGTAATGACTCTTCGTTTTCTATCCTTACTTTTATTCTTTTAGAGTTTGCTTGTGTCTGTGGATCATATATTCTGAAAATATGATCTTCCTGTTGCTTCTTAGTTATAAACTGAGCCTGAATTTGATTAAGTATTTCACGGATTTGTGAGAAATCCTCGCAAAAGTATTTTGTATCTCTACTGAGTTGAACTTTCATTTCTGATCACAACCATTCGTTATATTCTCAATTAGATTATAGCGAACGCTAGTTCCTATTACAATCATATTTCTCTTGCTACGCTATTTCGTATCTTAGGAACCTTCATTAAAATAATTAAGTTCCGTTTTTGTTTTTGTAAATGGAATATCGAACTTTATGAGACTCATATTGCCTAAAATACACGCTCTAGATATACTAATTTCAACCGTTATGTTCCGATACTTACTGTTATAGGAACTTTACTTTGGAGGGGATAACATGAAACGGAATTGGGAACTGGACGAATTAATCGAGCATTTCACGATCCTACCGAACGAGATGAGGTTGATCGAGAACAAGACCGGGGAAACCAGGATTGGATTTGCCTTGCTACTCAAGTTTTTTCAAAATGAAGCCCGTTTCCCAACTCATAAGTACGAAGTTCCCAAAGCGGTGATCGCGTACATTGCAAAACAAATCTTCTCTGAGCCGGAATTATATGCTCAGTACGATTGGACCGGTCGTTCAATTACCTACCACCGAAAACAGATCCGAGAGTACTTCGGGTTCCGCGAGGATACGATAGAGGATGCTCAGGAAATGGCAGAATGGCTATGCCAACATGTTCTGCATCACGATCATGAATTTGAGCATTTAAAGGAACGCGTTTACCGTCGATTCCATGAATTTAAAATCGTGCCTCCCACGACGGACCGCATTGAGCGTTTGATCCGTTCAGCCATTCACACATATGAAGAATCCTTCTTTCAAGCGACATACCAAAAGCTGCCTTCCACGTCTCTAACTCAGCTAGACTCTCTGATTGAAAGCATTTCTTATTTAGAGATTGATGAAGAAGCCGCCAATGACAGCAGCATACAAATATCATTTAATGAGTTAAAGGCAGATCCTGGTCGTGCTGGGGTGGATAGCGTGCTGAAGGAAGTTAACAAATTGCGAACTATCCGCAATTTGGAGCTTCCGCATGATTTATTTCGAGACATTCCCCATAAGGTGTTGAAAAAGTATCGACAGCGCGTTTCTACTGAGGATCTACGTGAGCTACGCCGACATCCAGATCCGATTCGATATACGCTGTTGTCAGCTTTCTTTTGGTTACGGTGCATGGAAATATCGGACAACCTGGTCGATCTGCTCATTCAAATTATTCACCGTATCGGAGTACGCGCCGAACGAAAGATCGATAAGGAAATTCTGAATGATCTACGACGAGTCAGCAACAAGTACGGCATTTTATTTAACATGGCGCAGACGGCCATCGAGCATCCGGAGGGGATCATTAAAGATGTCCTGTACCCAGTTGTAAACGAACAAACACTAAAAGATTTAGTCAAAGAATTTAAACATACTGGACCGGCATACCGCGAAAAAATCCATACGGTCATTCGCGCCTCCTATGGCAGTCATTACCGCCGGATAGTTCCTGAAATTCTTAGCATTCTTGATTTTCGTTCTAATAACGACGTTCACCGTCCGGTTATCCTCGCGCTCGAACTAATCAAGAAATACACTCAAACGGGAATGCACTATTTTCCCTTAGGCGACGAAATTCCGATCAATGGGGTGATCCGCAATAACTACAAAGAAATTATCATCGAAAAAGATGAAAAGGGACAAGAACGAGTAAACAGGATCAACTATGAAATCAGCGCCTTGCAAATGCTCCGGGATAAGTTACGATGTAAAGAAATATGGGTGTTTGGAGCGAACCGGTATCGTAATCCAGATGAGGACTTGCCGGTAGACTTTGAGGAACGCCGTGAGGAAAACTACAAGGCTTTAAATCAGCCGTTAGATGCAGACTCCTTTATTACTACGCTAAAACAAGAAATGATCCAAGGTCTTGAAAAATTAAACGAGGGAATGCCGAAGAACCCTAAAGTAAGGATTACTGATAAAGGTAAAGGCTGGATCTCGGTTTCTCCGTTGGAACCACAAGAAGAGCCGGTTAATTTAATCCGGATCAAAGGTGAAATTACGCGCCGCTGGCCGATGACCAGTTTGCTCGATATTTTGAAGGAAACCGATCTACGTATTTCGTTTACAGAAATGTTCAAGACAGTGGGGCATCGAGAGATATTAGACCGGGATACGCTGCAAAAGCGATTGATCCTATCTCTTTACGGTTTGGGAACGAATACCGGTTTAAAGCGTGTCAGCGCCGGTGATCATGGTGAAAGCTACAAAGACCTTCTTTACGTCCGGCGTAAATTCATTCACAAGGATAACCTTCGCAACGCGATTTCCGAAGTAGTAAATGCTATCTTCAAAGTACGAATGCAGGAAATATGGGGTGAGGGAACAACTTCTTGTGCCTCCGATTCAAAGAAATTCGGGGCATGGGATCAAAACCTCATGACGGAATGGCATATCCGATACCGCGGCCGCGGTGTTATGATTTATTGGCATGTAGAGAAAAATTCGACTTGCATCTACTCACAGCTTAAATCGTGTTCTTCATCAGAAGTCGCTGCGATGATGGAAGGGTTGTTGCGTCACTGCACCGATATGGAAGTGGAGAAGAATTATGTTGATTCACATGGACAGAGTGAGGTTGCATTCGCCTTTTGTTATTTGCTTGGTTACAAACTCATGCCTCGATTAAAAGCTATTCATACGCAAAAGTTATACCGACCGGAGCCAGGAATGACTGACGCTTACGCGAACTTGCAGCATGTACTCACGCGCCCGATTAATTGGGATCTGATCCGTCAGCAGTATGATCAAATGATGAAGTATGCAACAGCTTTACGGCTTGGTACGGCTGAAACGGAAGCCATTCTGAAAAGGTTTACCCGGAACAACTTGAAGCATCCAACGTATCAGGCGCTAGGTGAGTTGGGAAAGGCAGTTAAAACCATCTTCCTCTGTGAATATTTGCATTCGGAAGAATTACGCCGAGAGATTAATGCTGGTTTAAATGTCGTTGAAAATTGGAACTCGGCAAACGGGTTTATCTTCTATGGAAAGGGTGGAGAAATTGCTACGAATCGCATAGAAGATCAAGAGATGGCAGTTTTGTCGCTTCATCTACTACAAAATTGTTTAGTCTACATTAATACCATCATGTTCCAGAACGTTTTATCGGAGAAGAAATGGTTTGATCTAATGTCTCCGGAAGATTTACGTGCGGTGACACCCTTGATCTATACTCACGTTAATCCATATGGCACATTCCGATTGGACATGAAGGAAAGACTTCCTTTGGAAGGTGAACTTGCATGATTGAAAAACGCGTATCTGCAAAAAAGAAAGCTTGGGAGCTGGCGAAGTACATTCGCTCAGAACAACCGGACTATGCTTACTTAAAGAATTTGTTTCAGCATTTAAGAAGCGAGCTTGAAATTGAGGTTCCTAAATCAAATAAAAAGCTGCCTTACGTACCCACAGAGGAAGAATTAAAAAGATACTATGAAGTGGTTTGGAAGGCAAAGAATTTTCAGGATATGATGATCGTGAAAACCCTCATGTATACAGGTGTCCGGGTCAGCGAGTTAATCAGCATTAAGCTGGCGGACATCGATTTTCAATACTGTCAGATCCGGATCAACAAAGGAAAGGGCAGTAAAGACCGTATTGTTCCATTTCCTCAGGCTTTCAAAGAGCTACTGGCCATGCACGCTGATTCGATGAAAAAGAAGCAAGCGGTCTATCTGTTTGAGTCCTCATGGAAGAAAAAGTACACGGACAGGGGAATACGCAAGATTTTGGCTAAATATTCAGAGGAGGCCAAGTTATCTCAAAACCTTTCTCCTCATAAACTACGTCACTTTCTATTAACTTGGCTAAAAAAGCAGGGCATCGATGACGCGCTAATTCAACCCTATTCCGGCCATGAAAGCAGAAAATCTTTGGAAATATACTCAAAGTTGGCAATTACCGATGCTCAAAATGAATATAACGAGGTTATTAATAAATTCCCAATTTAATCCATGTGTTTGCGGGTGGTGTCAGCTACGCTGGTATTACCCC
>NZ_JAJNMU010000064.1 GCF_022458865.1 Paenibacillus periandrae
GCAACAGTGTTCTAGACATTCCACTACCTTTGCCTTCGTTGTTATTGTCTCTTTCGATAATTCTTGCCGTAGCCAAGCCCGGATTCTCGTCAAGAAGTTGTTTCAACGATGGGACATCGCCAGTGTGGATCGCTTTAACAACGGTTACTGTCAACGTTTCATTTTCGTAAATAAAGTCCATGTCCAATCTCCTCTCACACATATGATCAGTTCCATGCCTGTCCTCTCTGTCTCATGCAACATCAAAACCATTCATACACTCCGTAACAGGCTGTATTGATGTACGAGCCATCTGCATGCAAGTATTTTCCATCATCGTACATCCAAATTTCCAATTCAAAAGGACGGGCAGCCAAGTAGCCAAAGGTTGGACATATAATTAAAACTCCACACCGCGAACTTTAGAAAATACCATAGTATCTCTCAATGAACCATCAACAGAAAGTTCTTCATTTCGTATAATTCCTTCTAAGGTAAAGCCTAAACGCTCAGCTACTCTAAAACTTCTTGTATTTTTTGAGTCACATCGAATTTCTACACGATTAGCTTGTAACTCATGAATGGCGAAGTTCGTAATAGCCTCTACAGCTTCAGTTATATACCCTTGACCTCCAAAAGATGAACGAACCCAGTAACCAATTTCAAATTTTCGTACCTTCCAATCAATATTGTGAAGCCCACTGCTGCCGATTAACTTTCCATTTTCCTTTAACAATATGAGTAACCTCATATCGGAGCGTTCTAAGAATTTTAATCTCGCTTTTCGTATGTTTGCCTCTGACTCTTCTGGTGTAGGCATGGTTTTTGCCCAGGGCATCCAAGGAAGTAAATCATCAATACTTTCTCTTATCGCTTCATTTACTTTGATACCATCATCTAATACTGGAGCACGAATAAGTAAACGTCTACTTTCAAACGCCTCAGGTATTGAAAACAGAATCGGGTCATACGCCATTGAACCACATCTCCAATCAAAGTTTTCCAAATTTTATCACATTTGGACCGTATATTCACAAGATATATTTTCCGCGTTAACCTGCCCGTTACTTCAACGAACTTCAAGAAGGAGCTGTCCTTTTGGCAGCTATCCACGCTATCGTTCCCAATTAGTTCAATCACCGTGCGGTTAATGGTTTATCATCCCAAACTTGTACTTCTATGTACCTCTCCGGTCCATTCTTACCGTCACGGTTCCATACTTGTGGTAATCCGAATTCGTTTATTATCTGATAAATCTCATTTAGCGTATATACCTGCCCTCGATATTTCTTCCCATCCTGGTATCTCATCGTCGGAAATAGATCTCCGTATGTAAAACTTATGGTGTAAGGATCGAATTCTGAAATGGGAATATTAAGCTCTTTGCCTCTCTCGAACCAGCCTAAGAGCCATGGACATTCGCCAACTGTCATATAATGCGGGAAACCTCGAATTGGCTTTCCGCCCTTCAAAATAAATAATTCTCTTGCTTTTAATTCAAGGCTTCGTCGAATTGTAAGATAGTCCTTGGATCTTTTGCTTGCAAATCCTATCTTCTGAACCCGAATTTCGTCCAGAACTTGTTCCGCTTGCTCTGGTTCTAAATCAGATAAATTTCTAAAGGGACCAGTTGATTCGTCAAAATAATGATAGAGAAAATTGATCATTAAATAACCCCATTTTCCGAAGGATTTACCTGAATGTAATCATACCACTGGAAAACGCCTTTATTAAACTATGCTCCCTCTATAGGGAATCGTTTTGCTCTTAGCCCGTTAGCTCAACGGCTGGCAGGACATCTGTATAAAAACACTTTTGTGAAGAAGTAAAAAGGAGCTGCTGCGGCAGCTCCTTTTTAACTAAAATTCTCACTTTTTAAAGGATCCAAATTCAATGGCTACCGGACCGGAGGGAGGGGCGCAACAGAGCGAAATGTCACGCTGTTCCCCTGCACTTTCAAATTCTGAATCCTCTTTTGTGAAAAAGATTTCCCATGCATTGCCGTCCGGGTCGTACACCCAAACCTTATCTTGCACCGCGTAACAGCAGGTCGTATTCATTTCATCGATAAGAAGGAGCCCCGACTCCCGAAGGCGATCACCAATCGCCAAGACCTCTTCGGTATTGTTTACCTGAAAGCCAAGATGATTAAGCACGCCTAAAGGACGTACATTTAACGAAAAGTGAAGCGCCGGGTCATCCAGCTCAAATTTGGCATAGTTGTCTTTTACTTTTGTAGGCTCAGCGCCAAAGAAAGCTTTATAAAAATCGAGTGATTTTGGGAGATCGCTGCAATTTAACGCTACATGCATCCGCTTAATCATAGTCATCTACCTTCTTTCACAAATTGTTCAATGCGATTTTTAATGGATTCACGAACTTCGCGGAACTTTGCCATGATTTCATCTTCTGTGCCCGTGGCTTTCGCTGGGTCGTCAAAGCCCCAGTGCCATCTTTCCGCTTTGTCGTTACGAACAACCGGACAATTGTCGTTTGCATGACCGCAAAGCGTGATAATATAGTCCGATTGTTTCAGAATTTCAGGATCGATCACGTCCGAAGTATTCCCCGAAATATCAACACCAGCTTCATTCATCACTTGAACAGCCCGAGGATTTAGACCATGCGCCTCCAGTCCCGCGCTTTTGACCTCATATTTGTCACTACCCAACGCCTTCAAAAAACCGTCTGCAATTTGGCTTCTGCAGGAATTTCCCGTGCAAAGAAAATAAACCAATTTCTTATCCATACCCATCCCCCTTATTCATGTAATGTTTTGTAAACCATCGAAGCAGCCACAGCCCCAAGAATGGTTGCAACGAAGTAGATCCATAAATGATTTGTTACACCGGACACAAGAGCAGGTCCTAAAGAACGCGCCGGGTTCATAGAAGCTCCACTTATGGGGCCCGCAAACATTGCCATCAGCCCGACTGTAGCGCCGATTGAGATACCTGCAAAGCTTTTAACCGCTTTACCGTGCACAGCAGAACCTAAAATGATCATCATCAAAACGAACGTCAAAATAAACTCCAAAACAAATGATTGGCTCTCAGTCGAAAGTGGCAAGGTAGCCCCTAAATTCGCAACATTTCCAAACAAAAGAAAAAGCGTGTATGCAGCAGCGATCGCCGCGACAAATTGAGTAACGATATAATACAGACTATCTCGAAGAGAAATATCTCCCCGTACCAAAAAACCGATGGTGACCGCAGGATTAAAATGCGCGCCTGAAATATGACCAAACGTATAAATCAGCGCCATAACAACAAGTCCAAAGGTGAGGGCAACCCCAACATGGGTAATGCTTTTGGTAATCTGGTCAATCATCATGGCGCCAGGACCGGCAAAGACTAAAAAATACGTGCCGATAAACTCAGCAATTAGTTTCTTTTTCACTGGTCACTCCGCAACAGTTATTACCTTCTCGAGCTGGTTTGAATATGCAGCACAGTTCCTCTGAGAGGATACGGCTTACTTCCTCTTGATTAATTTCGTAATAGCTCCAAGTGCCGCGCGTCTCTCTCGTGATTAAGCCGGCATCCAGAAGAATCTTCAGGTGATACGATAGCTTGGATTGGGACATTTCGAAAATATCAGTGAGATCGCAAACGCAAGTGTTTCCACGTTGAGTAAGTTCATACATGATTTGAAGTCGTTTTTCATCGGCAAGCGCTTTGAATTTGGATTCGTAGACTTTGAACGAAACTTCTTTCATGGTGTCACATCACCTTCTTTGAATAATAACAGCAGCAAGCAGCCGGAGTTTGCTTTACATTAAATCAACTTTTTTTGATGTATCCTATAAACTGAATTTACCACCATTTTCTTACCCAGTCAATGATTAATCAAAAAAAATTGATTAATTCGTTAAACTGCCCGTGTTAGTTCAATGCCCAGCAGGACATATGTATCAAATATCTTATTTTGTGATGATGTTATCCGCGGTGTCTACAAAAAACGCGATAACGCATCAAACAGACAGAAAGGCCCTATTTTGCCACTTCCCCCTTTCTTGCTGGCTTGTAGAGCCTTTCTTATGCTTCTGTAGAGGTTTTGTTTATGGACATGCACACAAAAGTGGATGTTTTTTCAAATACCGTTTATTCAGCTATCGTCATCCGTTAGATCAAGAAACGAGTCTTATATAATTTTAGAGCTTCGTCTTTCTAGGAACATAACATCTCTCCACAATTCATTCATCTTTCCTATTTTTTCTCTTCTGCCAACCTCTCGAAAACCATGTTTATAATGTAATTTAAGACTGGGGATATTTTCTGGAAAAATCCCTGCCTGTAAGGTCCAAAATCCATTCATTTCTGATAGTTCAACTAACTCTTTCATTAAAAAATCCCCTACACCGTTACCTCGTTCTGCTTGTCTGATGTAGATGCTTACTTCTGCAACTCCAGAATAAACAGCTCTGGCTGATATTCTACTTAATGCAGCCCAGCCTAATATAATATTTTCTCTAGTGCAAACAATACTACATTCAGAAACATGACCTGAAAACCATTGCTCTTTAGGAGGGGCTTCTGTCTGAAAAGTTGCATTTCCAGTCGATATTCCTTCTAGATAAATCGATTTTATTTGGTCCCAATCTTCTTCGATTATTTTCCGTGATAATAACGTCATCCTGAATCATCCTCATATCTAATATTATTAATTACTACCATAATTATCCATAATATACATAACCTGAATCCGTGAAATGAATGTGATGAAAGATTAGAAAAACAATCTCCGGTGAAGTAAAATAAAGAAAAGGGAAGATTTCCCGTATTTCTTGAATTCACCTCGGAGGTGTACCCGTGAAATCTGTTCGCTTTCAACTCGATCAATCGTTGGAACTGCTTACCGCTCATTCAGGTCTTGCCCTCATCGGCTTGCTCCTTTCTCATACCCAAATGGCCAAACGTCTGGTTC
>NZ_JAJNMU010000065.1 GCF_022458865.1 Paenibacillus periandrae
TGTTTAAACTTCATAGTAAGAGCGCCTCCTAGATGGTGTTGGGTTTCGAACCCGTGGACAAACCCATCATACCGAGGCGCTCCTTTTTTGACAAAGGCGATTTCTTAGCCTTAACAGGAATGTTTAGCTTGGAAAAGGCAGCCGATCGTCATGGCCGGCTGCCGCGATATCTCTATTCAGCTAACATGTGCCGCGAAGCAGGTGAAGATACACTGCCGACAGTGCTTCCATCTGCTTGTTGTTTAATGGCGCATTCCTTCTATTCGCTAAGCGACGAGACTGATTAAATTGTTATCGGGGTCCTTTATGATCGCATATCGCTCTCCCCACGGTGTATCTCGCGGCTCGAGGAAACCGTCATACCCAAGCGTCGTCAACTGACGGTACACGTCGTCCAGCGCTTCGTTGCTGGAGAACTGAAAGGCGAGCTCGGTCCGGTAGCCGATAGGCTCTTCCCAGCCTTCAAAAACACTCTTTACCGATTCCACCATATCGAATGCAAACACAATTCCTTCTTGCTCCACGTCTACGTGATGCGCTTTGTCGGCGCCGTCCGGAATAGCCAGCCCCAGCACGCGATAAAAATCCAACGCCCTCTTCATCTCTTCTACGTAAATCGCGACTCGTTTCAACTTTAACGTCATGCTTTGTAGCTCCCCTCGCCTTGCTTGATTTTCACTCCCATTATAGTAATTGTCCCTCATTGCAAAATAGTAAAAAACGGACTTCCTCACTCCTGCTTGGTCAGCCGTTTGAGTGGAAGTCCGTAATATCGCTTAAAAATGCCAGCGAAGTGCGACTGATCGTAGTACCCGTGTTGAAGCGCCAAATCCGTCAAGCTGAAATAGTCTCCGCTGTACAATTCCTCCAGCACGCTTTGAAAGCGGACGATGCCGAGCATCTCCTTCGGGCTGAGGCCAAGCTCCAGTTCAAAGGCCCTTCGCAGATGCCTCTCGCTGAAGTTCACTTTATCCGCCAAATCCGTTACGGAAAGATTACCTTTGACCTCGTATATATACTGCATGCTCTGGTAGACCAAAGTGGGAGCAGGCGCCTCGGTCGCAGCCAGTATTTGTCCCAATTGCTGCTCGATGACCTCGATCCTGTCTGGTAACGATTGGGCAGTCAGCAGCTTTTCGACCCAATCGAGAGCCTCTTGTCCCCAGAGCTCCTCCAAAAACACACGATTTTCCGTTAATGTCGATATTGGAGACTTCAGGATCGTGCGGGCCGACTCCGAATACAGCCGGATGCCCCATACCGAGCGTGCTTTTGCAAATTGCAAAACTTCCACTTGTGTCGTTAGCCCTACTACATAAGCGGCCTGCCTGATTGATGAAGCGAACAGGTCCACTATAATATCGACACAGCCATCGGGGATGACTCGATGTCCCGGATTTCCCGGTACCGGCAGGAAATCCATCGTCCAATAGGCAACTACATGCGACGCCAGGCGACGGCTCGGCGCAAACTCCCGGAAGTTGTGAGAGTGCATATGCAACTGCGGCTGCAATTGGGGAGCATGCATGGGTCGGTAAGGATGGCTCATCTGCGCTTCTTCCTCCTATTACGTGAAAAATCTTGACATCTTAGCGGCTTTCAAGGCTAACTTGGCTCGCCGCGGACTGTATTCCACCTCATGAATGTATTGTAACAAATAACTGATAAGTGGGCATATGTCCTTTTCTATTCAATAATGCAGCGTTGAAGTTTATCTTTTCCGTAAAAGGAGAATGAGATTATGAATGTTTATAAAGGAAAGACAGTTTTGATCACCAGTGCTTCTACTACTGATGGTTTGGTTAACTTAACGTATCCAATTTTCCATCCTAAATCGCCTAAGCGCCACAATTCATGATTATCATTATTGTAACTATCCTCCCGTTAGGAGCTTAATCCCATCTCCAGTCTCTATCCTGAAATAACTGTGTTTCATCATCTGATGGTGCCGCGTTAGCGGCATGAGCGTCTAGTACTTTATTTTCTTTGAACAGTTTTTCCGAGATCCGCATTTGCTCAAGGTCATCTGCAACCATGAGATTGAGCAAAATATAGTCCCTCATTTATCGCGGGGATCGTATTTTGATTTCATCTATATGACCTTTTCGTTGCCTCATAAGGTTTTAGGGGGAATTTCCATTAGTTGTATTTGTGACTTTATCTACATTACACTTCGGTATTGTGATTAGATTACCTTCCTTACTACGTCCCCATATATTAGTTCCCATATTGCCTAAATATTTCATTCTAATTTCTTGCCTATCTTTTAATAAAACGACTACGGGCTCATGAAGGCTAATCAATACCTTTTCTTTCTCAGGAGGAGCAACGTCCGGAACCGTGAGATCACCGTAAAAATAACGCCCCAGTAAGTCACGGTAATTTGTGATTTTGAATGGAAAATTATTACCTTGCTTTCCTACGTAGAACTGAACCTTATGATCGGGCCCATTTTCTTGCTTGATTGCAAAAAATAATCCTTCAGTAAAAGCTCCGTATCCTCTTTTAACTGCATTTTTTAGTATGCCAATAGCCTTAACTTTACCTGCTGAAGTTATAGCTTCCTTAAGGCCCAATGTATTTTGAAGAATAAAATGAAAGACAGTTTGAAGTGCTTCACTGTTCGTCATTTCTAAAGGTGGCTTATGGACATTGAAATCTCTTTTTTCAAGTTTGACTACCCTTTCATGTCGAAGAAAGCTTCGTTGCTCAATAGCTGGCCCGATTTCACCGATAATATAATCTGAACCAACCTTGTTTTGTTTTATATCTACGTATTGGAATGGTGAGATCGAAGATGTCCAAGAGACAAAAAAATAATCACCAATATTTAGCTGCTCACATCGAATTTCATTTGCATGCTCCTGTACATTAAAAGAACTATACGATGGAATCCTAATATCTTTTTCGCTAAAATCAGGCATCCACTTAATTACATTGGTTTTTGGTTGTTCAGACAACTCATGCTTATCTGGCTTGCTAAGAATGGTGACTGGTGTTTGAAACTTAGTTTCAATTATGTGACTTTGA
Source organism: Paenibacillus periandrae (assembly GCF_022458865.1). GTDB lineage: Bacteria > Bacillota > Bacilli > Paenibacillales > NBRC-103111 > Paenibacillus_S > Paenibacillus_S periandrae. Next base: position 3,031 of record NZ_JAJNMU010000065.1, read on the forward strand.
ACAAACAGCTCATTCTTGTTATTAATCTCAAAAAATAGATTATTGCCTTTCTCTTTCTTCAATATTGCACCTCCCGAAAACTTAGTAAAAAATGTATAAAACCAAATAAAAATAGCCATAAATTCGCTATTAGCGAACCATGACTATATAAGGTCGATTATATTTGAACAGGTTGATATCTTTTTGAGAAAGGTTACTCTAATCTGTCATTGGAGTAACCTTCACTTTTAATTCACTTTCTTACTGCGATTAATAATAAATCGATCAGCGATTTCTTTGATTTCCTCAATAAATGGTAATGGCCAATTGGTTGGCATCTCATCAATTCGATAGCAACTTATGATGTCACCAGTATTCCGATTCATTTTAATGATAAAAAAAGGACCATTCTTTTTGTACTGGCGCATAGCTAGCATAATAGATGAATCATTAAATAAAGATACCAAACACATCATCACCTTTATCCATTGGGGAACATGGGCCATTTCATTTTAACATATTCTTGTGATCCTTTGCGAACGATTATGAAAAAATTCAAACATCTTCCTTTCCGCATCTCTTTCAATAAGCACAAAACGGAGTTGAACATCTACAATTTTCCGAAACTGGTCGAGTTCTTTCTTTCTTAAAAAACCCATTGAAACGAATTCGTCTAATTGCTCCATTTCTACTTTTCCGTATTGTATCAGGAAAGAGTCGCCGAAGCTTTGATAGATGGGGTAGTACCAGCGTTGCTGACACCACCCGCAAACGCATGTATATAAATGTAAGAACCCTCCAAGTATGGAGAGTTCTTTTTTATGAGTGGTGTAGAGTACTAGCGGCAGCCTGTTCGTTTAAAAC
>NZ_JAJNMU010000066.1 GCF_022458865.1 Paenibacillus periandrae
GCGTATGCTTGGGCCGAACGATTTGGCTCAGGGGCTGCGAGAGGTAAAAGCGCTTGGGGCGATAGCCGGGCTTGCACATCCGTTTCGGGTAGGCAGTCCGATGTGTACCGGCTGTTATTGGGAATATTCTATTGATGATTGGAACGCCATCGACTTTATTGAGGTATGGTCCGGCACCCTCCCCTCGGTTCATAGCAGCAATCAGCGAGCTTTTGCGTTATGGACGGAGGTGCTCAATCAAGGGTATCGGGTGACTGCCACTTGTGGGCGGGACTGGCATGTTTCGGTTCCGGGTGCAGTCGACCCGGAGGAGCCGGTATCTGTTTCCTACGTCGCTGACGGCCGTAGCGACCCAGCTGCAGCTATAGCCGCAGGTGAAGTCACGGTAACCATGGGACCGCTGCTGATGCTTACGGTCGGTTGTAGCGGAACGGAGGAAGAAGGCTTCGTGATCGGTATCGGCGGCACGGTGCCGAGTAGCCTGCAAAGCGGGGTAGTTGAAGCCTGTATCCGTCTGGACTTCGAGCGCCGCCGAACCGTTTGGTCGTTGCCAGAACAGACGCTGGAAGTAAGACTGTTCGCAAACGATGGAATCGTTGCAACTGTTTCTTGGTCGTATAGGGAGACGAGCGCTAGCGTTCCTATCCAAGCGGCCGGGTTGAAATGGCTTCGCGCTGAACTGTACGGCACCCTGAAAGGCTGTCGCACGATGATTGCTTTTACGAACGCGATTTACTTTGAATCGGAATCGAACTGAGGATTGACGGCATTTGGAACAGTACGCTCTCGACCCCAACCGTTCCTGCAAATAATGACTATTTCTTCCAGTGAAGAATCTTCAGGATTCGTTGGTGTGGTACCAAAACATGTTTGGATTCGGTTTACGGTGGAGCAATGAAAGAATGGCTGGATTAACAATTGTCCGACGACACAAACATGAGTGCTTTTAGATCCCCGTCAATCGGGGATTTTTTATTTCAAAGCACCTATGTTTGTGACGCGAGGTCACGACACAAACATAGGTGCATAATCGTTTTGCGACACAAGCATATGCGCATAATCGTGGTGATATTACGCTCTTTACATCGGATGGCCATGGCCAACTACACGGCGAGGCTGCAGTTCGTGATCTAGTCGTTCTTCTGTAAGCGCTGGTTTGGGGCCAAAGTCGGGACACGCTTTCCTTTGGAGTTAAAGTTGCCTGCCAGTCAATTTCTTTATTTTCGAACTCCTTCAATTATCGTTCCTTATTCGGGAGTCCAGTCTAAAACTATTTATTCAAATGTTGACGATTTTTAACCCTCTAAAGGCCCACAGAATCAACTCCTCCGGTTTAACACTTTTTTCTCCTTACAACTAGCAGTATACTCAGTAAAAGGTAGATACTTTCAATAAAAGTAATCAGCATGGTACCCATCATATGTCAATGGCTGAGGTGGGTTGGAGAAAGTGGAAGTTTATTCAAGAAAAATGCTATCCACATCCTTAGACGGTAAGGTGTTGAAATTTAAAGATACAGCATTATACTTAAATGGAACAACCTATCAAAAGTTCCACGACCAGGGAAATCCCAAGATCCTTATTACGGCTATGTTACCAATGTTTATAACTACATCCAAAAAGGAGAATGTATAATTGTGAAAAAGCTATTATCAGTATTAGCGATACTTTCATTATTGTCAGTCGAACGTAAGAGAAGGTTAAAAGACGAGAAATATAGAGTATTTACAATGATTGCAACTGGAATCTTTTGTATGTCATTATTAGTTGGTTGCGTTCAAGAGTCAAGTAGAAAGCAAGAACCTGCTCAACAAGTTAAACAAGAGACAAGTAAGATGATAGATGTAACCATGAATATAAAAATCGAAGAAGAAGCAAACAAACAAGTGCGCGTAAAAGGGGAAACAAATTTGCCAAGCGGTATGGGATTAATGATAAGTGTAAAAAACGATAGTGGCTATCTTGCGCAAGATAGTGTGAGGGTTCTTAATGGTACGTTTACTAGTAACGCATTTTCAAACAAGGGAAATGGACTTAAAGGGAATTATATTGCAGAGATTACTTCACCCACAGCAAATACTCAACCAGTTGAAATTAAAAAGGTTATTGGTGAAGATGGGAAGAATTTGGGTGGACAGTTTGTAAAAGAAGATTCTGATTGGGGAAAAAGGGTTCGTTATTCCAAACAATTTACTATTGAATGAGTGGCTCTTTCTATACAAAAATAAAGCAGCTGCCGGCATTTGGCCAGCACTGCTTTATTTTGTTGTGATGAAGACATGCAGAGAGAAAACCGCACAACTTCTTGTCTTTTATAGATAGTGAATCGGCACATCCGTTCCGGGATAAATAATGCGATTGTCATGAATAACGGCAAGTTATGTTCCGACTGAACAGGCTTTGGGTGATGATTCAATTTGACATGCCGTAAGGAGAGTGTCTTGTATGGACGTCGTTTACAGTCATGTATGCGGGCTTGACGTTCATAAAAAGAACATCGTTGCCTGCGCCATCACACCGAAAGGGGCTGGTGCAATAACCGCATATGGTTATTCTATCCTGCTTGCTTCCGAAATGGAGCAACATTCTGTGGTGCACCTCGAAGCGTACATTTATTTTTACAACAAGGACCGATTACAGAAAAAATTAAACGGCCTTTGTCCTATGGAATTCAGGACGAAGGCCGCTTGATTGAATATAATTATTAGTTTTGTCTACTTGACGGGGTGCTGTTCAGTCACCAGACAGCCCCTTGATTATTTCAATTATTCCAGCATAATCAACTCTTTGGATCATTGATATCCGTTTTGTTCATTAATAAGCTCAACAGTCTGCGTTGTTCCGTCCCAAGTTAATTGCAGCCTAAGATTGTCACCAATGAAACGCAGCGGCAACATCGTGCGTTCGTTAATTATCACCGGGGCGACATCCAGCGCCTTCTCAGTTCCGTTAACGATAGCTGCATTTTTACCGATCCATAACTCGATTTTCTTGTCGTTCAGATTGATAGTCAGTTTCTGATTGTCAATGTCAAATGCTAGCTGTCCGCCCAATTCATCAATCAGCGACCGCACAGGCAATATCGTCCTGCCTTGATAAATGACAGGGGTCGTCCCTTTCCCCGGATCGATCTCTTTGCTCTCGCCAATTACTTTCAAGTTCGGATTGCCAACCTGCAAGACGATTTGTTTCTCTCTTGACGTGGAGGACGCTTCATTGGATGGCCGGAATAGTTGTATCCAATAAATCAACCACTTGGTTACATAAAGAAAATGAGGAAGGACTTAAAAAAGCATATGGTGTTAATCATGTCTATCCACTCCCTATAATCCCGGCTATGCCAGATATTTATACGAGCGGCGATTCGTTTTGGGAAAGTGCTTTTATTAAAAACGGATACGCGTGAACATATTTAATCCGTCTTTGTTGAAATATCAGTGGAACATCTCACAGCTGAATTGATACAAAAGCTTATTAACTTGAGTGTTGCGAAAATAATGCTGTCGACGAAAGTAGCATAAGGCCAGGAATTTAGAAGCTTCGTCGAATCCATAAACAGAAGAAGGACATCGCCTTTGAATAGAGAAATTTTTGGTTACC
>NZ_JAJNMU010000067.1 GCF_022458865.1 Paenibacillus periandrae
CTAACGGCCTTGCTGCTCACGGCCTGCGGGGTCGTGTCGCCGCTGCTGGCGGCCATGCTCATGGCCGCATCCGCCGTCTCGCTACCCGGCATCGGGCTTGGCGGCGGCATCTCCGCTTCATTCGTCTACCCGTTGCTCACCGCACTTGCTCTCGCCATGTCCGCGCAAGCGGTCTATCGTACGGGCGTCGCGCAGCGCTTGCTGCTCCGCTCCGCGCTCCGGCTCCAGGCCAGCAGCGTCAGACCCGGTTCCATGATCGGCCTGATGTCCCTTTTAACGGTGTGGATGCTCCCGTCCTCAAGACTGCGCAGCGAGGCTTTCGCTCTTTTGCAGCTTACGGAACGGGAACGCCAACATGCGGCTGCGTATCCGATCTTGTTGCTCCAATCCTCGGGCTTATGCTGGTTTGCGGCGGCGCTGCTGCCGGGAAGCTTGACGGATCGGGAGGGCTTTATTCATTGGATGATAACGGCATGGCCGCTGGCCGCAGTCCTGCTTCTTATTCATCTGATTTTACCGCTTCTGAAGCGGGAAGGTGAGCGATTGGCACCCGACCCGTCGATCATGAGCGCTCAGCTGTCAGTGATGGGCAACTTGTCGGCCAAGGAGACCGCTGCCCTGATCGTCATGCTTGGCGGCGGTTTGGCTATGACGCTGGCTTATTGGCTTGGACTCAGTCTGCTCGGAGTCAGTTTGTTGATGGTGCTGGCTTTATCCGCTTGCGGACTGCTGACCAAAGCTGTTGCCCGCGGGGTGAGCTATGAGCCGTTTATCGTGTTTGCGCTGCTTGCAAGCGCAGCGGGATTATATGAGGAAGTTGGTCTGCAGCGTTTGACCGCAGGGTGGATTAGTCAGCATATGTCGGCTGCGGGCGCGCTCGTCGCGTTGTTTGCCCTCGTTTCGCTGCTTGCCCGCTTCGTTCCTCCGATGCTGGCTATTTTCGCCGGTCTGACGGCTTTGGGCTGCGGCTCCGTCGAGGCGGGGGCGAGCGGAGCGCAAGCGGCTGTTGCGGCGGTGCTGGCCGCGCAGTGGCCCATCAGCCTGCCAGTCGCTAAGAAGTTATGGAGTCCGGCTGTTCTTTATCGCGTACTGTCGGCCAGTCTGGCCCTCCTCGTTGCGGTGTACGTCTGGCACTGGACGGGAGCGGGGGATGAGAGACAGCCGCCGGTCTCGAAATCGGTCATGGCGACGGCCGGCGGTCCGGCAGCGCTCGAGGTGCCGATTGCCGTCCAGCTTCCTCATGATGCGCTCGCCGCCGCTTCCGTCAAGCAAGGCGTTGAGCTGGCCGTCGCCGATGCGCAGCTGAGCGCCGTCTCGCCGCCCATGCAGCTGTGGCCGGATTACCGCGGCAGCGGGGAAGCCGGACGAAGCGGGGGGGCAGCTCCCGTATTCGCCATCGCCGCAGCCGAATCGGACTCGGCGTCGGCTGTCAGACGGGAGCTGCCGACCCTGCTCCTCGACGGATCTGTATCGGCCGGGGGGCTGTCTGTTGCGCTAGCGCCTGCCCCCGAAGCCTACGCCGGGAAAGTGGCGGACTTGCTGCTGGACCAGAGCCTCAATAAGGTCGCGGTGTATTACGAGGATAGCGTCCCGGGCCGACAGTTTGCGGCGGCGCTGGAACAAGAGGCCGAGCGGAGAGGGATCAGGGTGGTGGATCGGCTGGCCGCGATTTCCGGACGTTCGGCGCTTACGGACGCGATTGTCCGCTGGAAGCTGCTGCAGGCCCAAGCCGTAACCGTCTACGACGGCAGCGGGGGAGTCGCTCCGGAGCTTAGCACAGGGCTAACCCAGGCCGGGGCGCTGTACCCACTCTTTGTCGGACCATCGCTTCCGGGTGCGGATGTTCTTGCGGCGTATAAAGGCGAAGTGTACGGCTATACCGACTTGGACGCCAAAACGGGCAGAACGGAGGCTGAGGCTTTTGCGGAGCGGTACCGCTCCGCATATGGAGCCGAGCCGAGCAGGCTGGCGGCCGCCGCCTATGACGCTGTGCGGCTGATCGCGCAGTCCGCAGGCCTGGCCGCCGCAGCCGAACCAGCCCGGATGCGCGAGGCGATGGCCCGGATCGGATCTTGGGAGGGCGCAGTCCGCCGCTATACTTTCACTCCCCTTCAGGGGGGCGGCGGAGATAACGGAGCGTCCGTGCATATCGTTTCATTAACACCAGAGCCAACACCGAAAACGCCGAAATCCGGGACAACAGGAGAGACGAAGAGATGAAGCCGAATATATTCAGGCAATCTGCCTTGGAGAAGATGTCGTCGCCCGAAAAGCTGGACGTGCTGATGACGATCGCCCGTCCGAGGCATTGGATTGCCCTGCTGTCCATTTTCATGCTGCTGGCCGCGTTTTTCATATGGGCGGTGGCCGGAACCTTGACGGTCAAGCTGAACGGAAGCGGCGTATTCCAACTGCAGGACGGGCTCGCAACCATCGTGCCTGCCGCGGCTGGACAGGTGACGGATATTGGAGTGAAGCCCGGAGATGTCGTGCGGCGGGGCGATGCGGTCGCAAGGCTGTTCGACCCTTCCTGGCCGGAAGCCGGGACCCGGGACGACTCCCCTGACCGCGCTGAGCGGCTGTTGTTGAAGTCCAGAGTCGTCAGCTTGCAGAATGGCCGAGTGCTCAAGGTCCATGTGAAGCCGGGACAATGGGTCCAGAGCGGGGAGCCGCTGTTCACGCTGGAAGCCTCGGGCTCCGAGGAGAAATTCGAGGCCATCGTCTACGTACCAGTGAACCAAGGCAAAAGCTTGAAGCCCGGCATCGCGGCAAGGATATGGCCGAACGGTGATTATGCCAACGCTGGCGGCGCCGTATTCGGCGAGGTGGCTGCCGTAGCGCAGGTGCCGGTCACGCTGGCGGATATGGAGCGGGCGATGGGGAACCGCGAGCTTGCGGCAGCTTACCTGGAGGCCGGTCCCCTGGTGGAAGTCCGGGTTGCGCTGCAGCAAGATGCGGCTCATCCGACCGGATTGCGCTGGACCGCCTCGCGCGCCGAGCATAACATGACCGTTACGACGGGCATGTTATGCTCGGTCGAGTTCATTCTGGGAAAAATGCATCCGATCGAATGGATGTTTTGATCGAGCAAAGAGGTGAAGGGAAATGAAGGCGTCGCTACGTTCCAAATTATACGGAAGTACCCGGGCTGCTACGCCGACGCTGCTTCAGATGGAGGCGGTGGAATGCGGCGCGGTGTCGCTTGCGATCGTACTCGCTTATTACGGCTGCCACATTCCGATCGAGACGCTCCGGTACGATTGCGGAGTATCCAGAGACGGAAGCAAGGCAAGTCACCTGTTGAAAGCCGCGCGCAAATACGGCCTGGAGGCCAAAGGCTACAAGAAAGAGCCTGAAAGCCTTAGGTCGCTCAAGCCTCCGTTTATCGTACACTGGAACTTCAATCATTTTCTCGTGGTGGAAGGCTTTTCCCGCGGCAAAGCGTTTCTGAACGATCCTGCGCACGGCCCGTATTCGGTAAGCCTCGAAGAATTCGAAAGCTCTTATACGGGAGTGGTGCTGACTATGGCGCCGGGAGAGCACTTTGTCCGGTCAGGGCGGCGATTTTCCGTAAGCTCGTCGCTGCTGCAGCGGGTG
>NZ_JAJNMU010000068.1 GCF_022458865.1 Paenibacillus periandrae
GAACCAGACGTTTGGCCATTTGGGTATGAGAAAGGAGCAAGCCGATGAGGGCAAGACCTGAATGAGCGGTAAGCAGTTCCAACGATTGATCGAGTTGAAAGCGAACAGATTTCACGGGTACACCTCCAAGGTTAATTCAAGAAATACGGGAAATCTTCCCTTTTCTTTATTTTACTTCACCGGAGATTGTTTTTCTAATCTTTCATCACATTCATTTCACGGATTCAGGATTATATAATATTCCCAAAATATGTATTATATTATATACTATCACAAGTCGTATATATACTAAATTATTGGAGGGAAACCAGTTTGAAAAAAAAGTTGTCAGTCGGTGTATCTTTATCCGTCATGTTCTTATCTCTTGCGTTGGGTTCTCCTGTTTCAGCAAAGTCCTCTATTGATTTCGCGGATCTGAACGACCTTGATGCGGTAACGAGGGTAAAGTATGATTCGCTGATTAGTGCAGGCGTATTTGATGGAGTCAGTGAGGGCAAATTCGGCTTGAAGGATAAAATGAATCGTGCCCAATTTGCAAAAGCAGCCGCTATCATATTCGGACTCAAAGTAGACCATAATGTAACAACCTCGACCTTCATAGATGTTAAAGCATCAGATCCGGCTAATGGTTATGCTCTGCCTTATATTGACGCCATAGTCAAAGCAGGACTCACAGACGGTTATGCACCAGGTCAGTTCAATCCGGCAGGTGAAGTGACGAAGGAGCAGCTGGCTACTTTCTTAATCCGCGGTCTGGGCAAAGATACAGAAGCCAGAGCAACAACAGGGCTTAACGATCAGACGGTTTCTACATGGGCGCGCAGTTATGCAGCCTTGGCAATTCAATTAAAGCTGCTGACAAAGAATGAAGATGGTACATTTGACGGTGTATCACCAGCAACACGCGATCTGCTAGTGCTCTCATCCTACGAATCCACCCAACATTATAAACCCGTAGGAGCACGGTATGCTATCGCTTCTTTCAGAGTAAGCAGCTTCAACGCATTTACCGTTCAAATAAACGGATCGTTACCTGACCTATCCATGGCCAAGCTCAACCTGACCCGTAATGGCTCACCCGTTACGAGTGGCTACAAGACAACCTGGAGTGTTGATAAATCAACGGCTACGCTGACGTTTGACAATAAATTGGATGAAGCAACGTGGACCGTAACGCTTGATGGTTTATCTAATATTGATGCTACTGGCAAAACAGCGCAGTTTGTAACGACAAAGGAAACGATATCGAGTATCGCATTCTTATCAACTAGCGACTCGCTTCCTAATGAAAAAAGAATCCGAATCGATTTCAGAGCTGCGAATCAGTATGGAGTTGCTTCTGCCTTAACAGCTAACAATTTCAATATATCTACCAGCAAAGGCTCTGTAATATTTATCAGCGGTGAGCAAGCTTTTTATCTAGATCTGCCGGATGGTTTGGTAGATGGGGAAAAAATTTCGATTTCGATTGTCCTAGATGGGAGTAACATGCAAGTTAGCAGGGTATTCCAGATTGGCGATAAACGGCCTGTGCCTTTGAATGATTCAAACATTAGCAAAACCGCAGCAAGTGTGGAATTTGGTAAGTTCATTTACACTTTTTCTAAGGGTGAAAAGCCGTCCGGAAATGAAGCTGATGATGATAAATTTTACGTGCCTATTATAGTAACGGATGCCCAAGGCTATAAACTGACACCTCAGGAAATCTATGATCAGCGAGCGAAATTTAATATTTTCGCGAGCGGTGGATTGACGTTGGCAGCGGATCCTATCTCAAACATCGGGTTTCATAAAGGGATGATCGCCATTGCCAATGTAATAAGTAATGATAGATCTACTATTACGATCCAGTTGAGGGATAATCCGAATGTTAAATCAGTGCTAAGTATAGGGCCGCAATGAGGATTATTGCGCGGAGGGCATCTGCATCTACTTAGATTAAGACAACATGACTATGTTCAACAAATTTATAAGAGTTACTTTACCTTTTTAAGTAGTGATATAGACGATAGAAAAACTGCTTCTGAAGTGTGGGAGGCAGTTTTTTTTGAGGAAGTGATACATTGTTAATGACATCAGACTTCAACCATTTCCAAATACCTTCTACCAAGTTTGACTCTTTCTGTTTTGACGATGCGATGTGTTTATTTTTAATTCATTATGTTAGTTGGGTGAAGACGCATTATTCACTTTACAGTACTCGCGGCAAGGAAATGTTTCAATCGTCTGATTTTAGGCAAAAAAAATGATCGAACTGTGACAAAGAAATAGTTCAAAGCGCATAAATATAAACGCTACTCATTATGTATACTCAGTAAACTATTTGTGATACATTTATGGTTCAAAACAAAAATCAGTTCTTGACGATTTAAACTAAGGTTGAAAATGGAAAAACATCTGCCAATCCTGTAATGTTGTAAGTCCTACCAAACAACAAAAAGGAATAGACAGATGCAAATCCAGTATATCAGTGAAATGCTCAACATACCAGAGTTACAGATTCGCTTTCTATCCATGAATGTCGATGACATACAAATCGAAGCAGTGCCAATGGACTCCAAGCAATGCTGTCCGATTTGTCAATCGGATGAAGCGGTCATGCTGAAAGGCAGCAACGGTATTCGCTGCGTCCGCCATCTTCCGGCATTTGAGAAAAAAGTGGTTCTTCTGGTTCCCAGTATCCGTATGTTTTGTTCAAATTGCGAGGCTGGTTTTGTTTGGATGTATGCATTTGTGGGTCCAAAAAGGCGGTACAGCCACCTCTTCCGAGAACGAGCTGTCCAGCAAGCACTTGGTTCCACGGCAGCCCATAGTGCCCGCATGGAACAAGCTCCTACTAGCACCATTCAGCAGATGCACACCGAAGCAATTCCGCTTGAAAGTGAACGGCTTTCTAAACAAGCGTGGACGCAAGCAAAGAAGTTTAGCGGTCTTGTCCTGGGTGTCGATGACTTCGCTATAAAGAAAGGTCACACCTACAATACAGGCATTCATGATCTGAAAGGTGAAACCATGCTTGATCTTTTGCCTGGACGAAAATTGGAAGATTTGCGGACATATGCTCGGCAGCACCCTGACTTCCTGCAGCTTGCTCCGAAGGCGGTGGTGATGGACTTAGCCCAAGCCTATCACACGTGGATCAGCGAATGTTTTCCAACCGCGATCCGAATTGCAGACCGTTTTCATGTTCACGGTTACGTCATTGAGGCTGTTCAAGATGTTCGTAAAGCGGTTCAGAGTACGCTGGCTCCGCGGGCGAAAGCCCTGCTCAAAGCGCATCACCGCTTGCTTAATCCTCCAGTCGACT
>NZ_JAJNMU010000069.1 GCF_022458865.1 Paenibacillus periandrae
CTCGCTTTTCGTATGTTTGCCTCTGACTCTTCTGGTGTAGGCATGGTTTTTGCCCAGGGCATCCAAGGAAGTAAATCATCAATACTTTCTCTTATCGCTTCATTTACTTTGATACCATCATCTAATATTGGAGCACGAATAAGTAAACGTCTACTTTCAAACGCCTCAGGTATTGAAAACAGAATCGGGTCATACGCCATTGAACCACATCTCCAATCAAAGTTTTCCAAATTTTATCACATTTGGACCGTATTTTCACAAGATATATTTTCCGCGTTAACCTGCCCTTTACTTTAACGAAACTGGGGAGCAGCTGCCGTGGTAATCTGCTCCCTAATTATTCCACTATCGTTATCCGATAGTTTAATGACGCAATGTTCATCAAGCTTAAAGGAGAATTGGAACACTTCTAACCAACCAGCGCCTTAACATTAATGGATAAATCCCCTTCTGTTACTTAGATCCGGGTAAGCTTATCCGGGTTTCGTACGATGTAGATTTTGGCAAGCTTTCCGTGTCGGAGTTGTATAGATATAGCTTTCATGATTTCGTCCCCCGAACGGACTACTATGCCGATCCCGCCGTTCAGAGAAGCAACCTCGAAGTGGGGATTTCCCTGAGGATAAGGCTTTACTCCCTCGAATGCAGCAGCAAGGAATCGGGCCACATGTTCGCGAGTCTGTATCGGACGTGCAGACGCAGTTACTTTTCCGCCTCCGTCGGAGACTAGCAAGACGTCTTCTGTCAAAAGGGACAGAATCTGATCGATATTCCCTTGCTCGAGGCAGGTGAGAAACCGGTGAATCCAATTGAATTCGACCATTTCGGCTGCGGACAGCTCCTCCTCCGATACTCCCATCTTGCTTCTTGCCCGGCTCATAAGCTTGCGACAATTCGCCTCCTGCTTGCCGAGCAGTTCAGCCAAATCGGGATAATCGAAGCCCAGTGCCTCGCGCAGGACAAAAACCGCACGTTCTGTCGGTGTCAGCCGCTCCATCAGAACAAGCATGGCGTAAGACAGCAAATCACGGCGGATGATAGTCGTCTCGAGCGTATCCATCTCCGGCGTGCGAATGGGTTCGGGGAGCCACGGACCAATATAAATCTCCCTCTTCTTTCGAGCCGATTTCTGCAGATTGAGGCAGTGATTGATTACCATTTTGCACAAATAGGCCTTCGGCTCCTCCAAGCGTTCGGGATGGACATCGCAGGCTTTGACAAATACATCCTGCACCGCATCTTCCGCGTCCTCCGCAGTGCCAGTCAGCTGATAGGCCAGCGTAAACAGCAACGTTCTATATTTGTCGTACAGTTCCTCCATTCGCTTACCCCCCTTTTCCAAGTAATTCTTTAGATTGCCATCCTGGTCTCTCTGTATCTATTTCTATTGAAGCATAATTATGCAGCCTTATACCAGCTTCTTTATTTTCCGTAAAAAAAATCAACATATCGTTCATTAAACTGACTATGCATTAGATAGGCAAAATGAAACGGCCTCAGTCCAAGAAATGCAGGACTCAGGCCGAAAACCATCTGGGTAGATTAGTACGAGCTGCCAGAAGAGGTGCAAGTTATTCAAATCATTGATTTTCCGATGGTACATTGCTCCCTTGGAGTGTCTTCAGTTGATCGATGATTTCCTGAGGCTCCATCCGTTTCATGAAGTCCGGATTAACGTTCGCGTGGCGGATTATCCCTTCTTTATCGACAATAAACGTCGCCGTAAGTGGCAGAATCCAACGATCAGTTTTGTTGAAAGCGGTGAGATCCAATCCGAAATTCGTGAAGGCTTCCTGCAGGTAATCGGGCAAGTCATACAGGACCCGATAACTCTCAGCGACGCGGCCGTTCAAATCACTCAGCACATGGAAGGTCAGTCCCTCCTTCTCCTTATGTGACAGCGAATTATCAGGGCTTTGTAAAGAAACAGCAATCAACTGTCCTCCAAGCCTCTCCACCTCTGGTAGCACTTGTTGATATGCCCTCAACTGGATATTGCAGAATGGACACCAGCTGCCGCGGTAAAAGGTCAGAACAACCGGTCCTTTCACTAGCTCGTCATATAGGTTCACTTGCTCACCGAGCGGACCGGCCAGTGTAAAATCCGGAGCTTTGTTCCCTTCCTCTAAACCATAAGCTATACCGTTCTCCCGCTGCTCCTTAATGAGGAGAAAAACTTGTGATTGCAGCTCTTCAGGCGCTTTAGCGATAAATCCTTCCTTCGCCTGGTCCAATATTTCTTTCAAAGCCATTGCACACCACTCCTTTGCCGTTATGCACATATAACAATTTAAGGTTCTGATTTGTGACATCGGAAATGAAAAAAATTTGATGAGCCCGCCTGTATAATAAGCGTTCTTTCGTACTAGTTTGTTGAGTAATCTCCCCGTTAGTTCAACGCCCAGCAGTACATCTGTATCAAATACTTTATTTTGTGATGATGTAAAAAGAAGCTGCTAGCCTGCGCAGCTCCTTCATCGTTTATGAAGCAGTTCTTCTTCCGTTATCGTTTCCGTTAAACTTTTATGAGTTGTTCCATTCGCTCAAGAATGCTGTGGACACAACAACTCTCGATTCACCTGGTATTCTTGCATAAAATTCAAGTTCATTCCCATCAGGATCATTGAAATAAATAGCAGCAGCAGGATCGCTAGCATGAACAATTGGTTCAGATCCATCTCGACCAAAAACTGCCTTTGATTCAATTCCCCTTTCGGCTAACCATTCTTTAGCCTTTAATAGATCTTCGAGTGATACATTAAATGCAATATGTCTTTTACTTAATTGTTCATCACTTTTAATTTCCCATAGCCCGAGCATAGTTTCGTGCTCAGAATATTTATTGAATACGATAAATGCGATTCTTCTTCGCTTGCTTATATAATCAATAACAAGTCCTAAACTTTCATAAAATCTTACTGATTGTTCCAAGTTACTCCCCTGTAAGTGAGTTTCGTATATCCCCCTGATCACATAGCCTCGCTCCTTCATCCCATTTGGTGATATTATACATAAAAAGGGATTTCAGATACAGCATCCATCCTGTCGAATTACGGGTCTTTACCCGGACATATGTACAAATTCCTATGTTTTGTTCAGATGTCCTTGATTGAGCTATCGTCTCCCGATAGTTTAATACAGAGCACTCATACCACGCCTGTTGATTAACCATTTAGTGGAAAACCAACCTATGTCCCAAATGGCTTGGAAAGTATCCACTGAATGTGAACCTTCCATTCATCAGGAAGGTTATCGAGTCCAAGCAACCGTGTAAAACGA
>NZ_JAJNMU010000006.1 GCF_022458865.1 Paenibacillus periandrae
ACCAACGTTCGGAATAAGGTAGACTTATTCATGAGGTCGCCTCTTTTCGGAATGGTTTGGTGGTACTTACCATTTACCCGAATCGGCGGTCTTTTTTGTTACATATTTTGGTTAATCAACAGGCGTGTTACATTATTTGAGTTTTACGGCGTTTCCCATTAATCCATAAGTTAAAATCGGGGTCTTTCAGAATATTGTTCAAGAATCTATCTACAACTTCATTTTCGCTGAACCCTGTATAACCGAACACCCGTAAAGCGAACATGTGAAATTTTGCAAATTACAGCTAGGATAAATTATCATTTTGTTCTATATTAGATTTAGATATCTATTGAAAGGAGTGTTTAAACCATGTTCAAACTTTATAAAAATAACATGAGTTATTTCATTGGTGCAAGCTAATTTATAATCCTATTTGACCTAGTTATTGTTAATTCTGTACTGTTTAAAGAGAATGATCAACTCCTGACCATTGGTATTTCGTTAGATTTTGTTGTTGTAATACCTTTATTACTTTACTTTCTTATTTATCGAAACTTAAACAAAAAAATCATAGCGATTCTTCCCTTCGCTCTTTTAGGCTATATCGCTTTGGTATTGATGATACCCAGTACAGGTCAAGGAACACTTGAAGTTGTAAAATATACGCTCATACCAATGGAACTTATGTTCCTTTGTTATGAGATTTATAAAATCTATCAAATCATAATTAATTTTAGACGCAATATTACAGTTGGTTCCCACCCGATAGAAACGCTTCGGAAAAGTCTTGAAGCAACATTCAGCAATTCTAAAATAACATCTCTACTTGTCCATGATGCATCTGTCTTTTACTACGCTTTATTCTCTTGGAGAAAAAAGCCGTATTTACGAACTGCTTCTACTTCATTTAGTTATCATACAAATTCAAGCTGGCTTATAACAGTATTGATATTATCTAAGGTACTGTTAATTGAAGGTGCGTGTGTTCATATTTTTCTTATGCAATGGTCACATACCGTTGCATGGATTCTTTAATTAGGAAATATATATGTCATTATCTTATTAATTTCTGATTACAGAGCTATGTGTTTAAATCCAATCTTAGTTTCAAAACAAGAGATAAGAATTCAGTATGGCATTCAAATGTTATCGTATATTGATATAAATAATATTGAGTCTGTCTCTATGATTAAGTTTGAGAAATTAGCTAAAAAAGATTTGAAAACATCAATTACGCCCCTTGTTATAGAACCCAATGTACTTATTCGTTTGAAAAGTAAGATTACTGTTATCCGTCTGTTTGGAAAGCGACAAATGGTTGATCATGTTTATCTATTCTTAGATAAACCTCATGAATTCCAAGTTGAATGCCATAAATTAATTGGATAAACAAAATAATATTTGATTGTAAAACCAAAAGGACAGCCAATAAAACGCTGTCCTTTTGGTTATTTGTTATTCATTTTCTTACCAAAACAAGTGTCAAAATTGTATTTGCACATCAAAAGGGAACCCGTTTCTTTATAAAGGCTGGCCTTTTTTCATGATGGCTTCGGGTTATTTGATTGGTGGTTCTGGTGGTTCTGATGCTTATTGGAATAAGACTTCCGCTGGTGATGCTGACGCTGCTGGCGAGGAGTCGGTGACTGAGAGGGCAAGGCATCCTCTTGCTGCTCCTGCGCAAGAACCTCGTGTTGTTCAAGGCCAGCAGCTACACCGACTTCCCGTTCTTCCGTTTCCACATCATCTGTTGGCTGCTGGTTGGACTGATGCTTGGAAGGTACCTTTTCAATAATGAAATACGCACAACCGAAATTGCAATATTCATTCAAATAGTCCTGAAACGTAGCAATCATCGATTCCTTGGTAGCTTTCGGATGGCTGTCCTTAAAAAAACCTCGCATACGCAGCTGATTGTAGCCCCAATCCCCAACAATATAGTCATAGCGCTCTAGAACTTCACTGAATCGCTCTTTAAAGGCATCAGGCTTCCAGCCATTTTTGTGGTCAACGACCACCTCGTAGGTTTTGTTGGCGATGAAAATCACTTGGTTTTCCCCTCCTTAAAGTTTTGCGTAAGCAAAACTGACTTCGTAAGCATTCTCTTAAAGTTTTGCATAGGCAAAACTGACTTCGTAAGCATTCTCTTAAAGTTTTGCATAGGCAAAACTGACTTCGTAAGCATTCTCTTAAAGTTTTGCGTAAGCAAAACCTATACTTGCTGTGCTGATTTAACCTGTTCATGCGCATGGTACGAGCTGCGTACCAAAGGTCCGGATTCGACATGACTGAAGCCGCGCTTCATGCCTTCGATTTTCAGCTCTGCAAATTGCTCCGGTGTATAATATTTTTTCACCTTTAAATGTTTAACCGATGGCTGTAAATATTGACCGATTGTCATGATATTGCAGCCAACTGCGCGCAGGTCATCCATAGTTTGCAAAATTTCAGACCATTCTTCCCCAAGCCCCAGCATGATACTGGCCTTTGTCGGGATTTCCGGTGCAATTTTCTTTGACCTTTCCAGCAGCTCCAAGGTACGGCTGTATTTGGCCTTGGACCGTACTTTATCGGATAAACGCTCGACGGTTTCGATATTATGATTCAAAATATCCGGCTTCGCGGCCAGCACGGTACGCAGTGATTCCTCATTACCCAAGAAATCGGGAATCAGCACCTCGACACCACACATCGGCAGCCGTTTACGAATCGCTCTAATGGTAGCAGCAAATATCGAAGAGCCTCCATCAGCCAGATCATCTCTCGCTACAGAAGTAACTACTACGTGTTTTAGACCCATTTGCTCTGATGCCTCGGCCACACGCTCCGGCTCTTGAAGATCAAGCTCAGTCGGCAAACCTGAATTAACAGCACAAAAACGGCAGGCGCGCGTACAAATATCACCAAGTATCATAAAAGTGGCTGTGCGATTCGCCCAGCACTCATGAATATTCGGGCATTTGGCCTCTTCACAAACCGTGTGTAGTGTTTTATCGCGCATCATATTTTTTATTTCTTTAAAATTCTCACCTGTAGTCAATTTAATTTTTAACCAATCGGGTTTACGTTCAAGTGGTGTAGACATTGTGTCGTCCCTGCTTTCCGTGGCATATTCCAAGCTTATGAAGCTATTATATCACGAAAGAGCTAACAATCCACATTCGCTTTTATTTGTGTTAAACTGGATAAGGACAACAATTAACGGGCAGAGCTCAACTGTCACTTTGGAGGCATAGGCTTTATATGATAAATCTGGAATCCATACTTAAACACGTTCGTTCCGGAGATTTGGACGTTGCAGAAGCGCAAAAGCATCTCGAGGAATTCATGAGCAAACAAAGTCAGGCAAGCGATCGTATCGAGGATCTTGGCTATGCACAGCTGGATATCGATAGGGAACGCAGGACCGGCTTTCCTGAAGTTATTTACGGGGAAAATAAATCGGCTGAGCAAATCTCGGCGATCTTTCTTAAGATGATGGAACATCTGGACCGCGTGCTGGCGACACGTGTGAGCAAGGAAAAAGCGGATTTTGTGCAGCAGGCGATTCCCGGGATTACTTATCATGACGATGCTCGTGTACTGACATGGTATAAGGATCAGGCTGCACGCAAACCCAAGACGGAAGGTTATATTGCAGTCGTATGTGCTGGAACCTCCGATCTCTACGTTGCTGAGGAAGCTGCTTTGACAGCTGAAAATATGGGCTGCCGCGTGGAGCGGGTGTATGATGTGGGAGTTGCCGGTATACATAGATTATTCCGTAAGCTTGACGTAATCCGCGGAGCCAATGCGATCGTCGTTGCTGCAGGCATGGAAGGCGCTCTGGTCAGCGTTCTAGGCGGACTCGTCTCGAAGCCCATTATTGCCGTTCCTACGAGCGTAGGCTACGGTGCCAGCTTTCATGGCGTGGCTGCACTTCTCACTATGCTTAATTCCTGTGCACCAGGCGTATCCGTAGTTAATATTGATAACGGCTTTGGTGCCGGTTATAATGCGGCATTAATACATAAAAATACGACAAAGAGGGATTAACGATGAAAATAGCTTTTTTTGACTGCTTTTCCGGGATCAGTGGAGATATGAGCCTGGCAGCCCTCGTCGATGCGGGCGCTGATCGTCATTATATCGAGGAGGAACTGAGCAAGATTCAGATCGAGCCTTTTTCTCTGGAGTGGAAGCGTGTTAATAAAAAAGGGATTTCCGCATTAAAAATGGACGTTATACTCGATCCCCATTCACCTCCGACCCAGCATCGGCATTATTCGGAGATTGTAAAAATCATTAATAGCTGCGGCTTTAACGATCGTGTTGTCACTTTAAGCTCGGCTATATTTGAGAAAATTGCTATTGCCGAAGCCAAAATCCATAATATCCCGATTGAAACCGTTCATTTTCATGAGGTGGGCGCTATCGATTCTATCGTTGATGTAATCGGTGTTGCCCTTGCTCTGGACTCGTTAGAGGTCGAGAAAATATGGTCCTCACCCGTGCCACTCGGTTCAGGAACCGTTCGTTGCGACCATGGGATCTATCCGGTTCCTGCACCAGCAACCTTGGAAATGATGCGTGGGCTTCCTATCGCCCCAACCGTCTACAGCATGGAAATGACCACGCCAACAGGCGCCGGTATCATTGCCGGTGTAGTGGATGAATTCTCCAAGGGTTTTCCTTCGATGATTGTTGAAACCATCGGATATGGCGCCGGGACTCGCGACTTGCCTAACCAACCAAATGTTCTTCGTGTCGTTATTGGAAAAACGGACCCTTTTATTCCTAAATATAAAGTCCCGCATCAAGAAATCCAAAACCATGGACACTTGCATGAACACGAACAGCATCATAAGGACCACGGTCATGATCATAGTCACGACCACGGGCACAGCCACGGACATGATCATTCCCACGATCACGGACACAGCCACGGACATGATCATTCCCATGATCACGGACATAGCCACGGACATGATCATTCCCACGATCACGGACACAGCCACGGACATGATCATTCCCATGATCACGGACATAGCCACGGACATGATCATTCCCACGATCACGGGCATAGCCACGGACATGATCATTCCCACGATCACGGGCATAGCCACGGACATGATCATTCCCACGATCACGGGCATAGTCATTTGCGTAATCAGGATCAAGGACGATTTCGTATGATTGAGCAGCCTCATAGCCATTCCCATGATCACTCACATCCTCATTCACATGATGAGGCTTCCGATCACAATCATCATCATCATAAACATGAACCTGCTATTCATGTCGAATGTGCGGACCTCCCTCCGGATCTCAAGCAGTAGCTCCATAGCTCCAAACAATTCTAGACAAAAAGGACACCGATAGGAAAAAATCCTTCCTAAGGTGTCCTTCTTTCTTCTAACTATTCAAGCCATCCTGCTCCTCACTTCTAGCAGCTTACTCCTCGTTTTCCCGCTTGCCTGTATGAAGAAACTGGCGCTTTACCTCTTCATAAACCTGTTTCAACGGGATGCCATGCGTGAGCGCAGCCTGCTCGCAGTCTTTGAATTCTGGAGCAAATTGAACCATATCGCCGCGGTGATAGCCGACTTTTACATTAATCATACCCCATGGTGTGGGGACCTGCTCAAATGATCGGCCCAGTCTGTGACAGGCTGCCCGTAAGTAACGAAGACCAATCGTTGTTGTTTCGCTAAAAATCACTTCTTCTATCGTTTGCAACTTCTGTTCATCTATTAGTACATTCAACATCATACCGGGTCGGCCTTTTTTCATAATTATCGGAATCCAGTACACATCATTTGCACCTGCATCAAATAACCGATCGGTCACATAAGGACAAATCTCCGGATTCATATCATCAATATTCGCCTGAATGAGCAGCATATCTTCATCAATGTGCTCTTCTCGGTGTTCAAATCCCATCCTGCATCCCTCTTTCTTCAATACCAGATCCCCTGGCCAAGCGATCATGGTTAAACCCTTCTCTAACCTTAATTCTACCAAAAATAAGCTGTGCTGAGAATCTGTACCTCAAGTTTATATCAGCGGATAAAAGCTGCACTTCCAACATAACCTACTAACACCAATTCGATCGGACGTACACAGCCATCATGTCCGAATATGGAGGAAAACATCATGAAAGCAATTGGGATACGTGGGTTCCTTAAAGTATTCATCTGCGGAAGCATTCTTCTGGGTACGTCTTTTCCGATATATGCAGCAGCACAACAACCCACTCAGCCTGCAGCAGATTCCAGGAGCATTAGCGCTGTATTCGCTGAAAGAAAAGATTTATTCGATAAAATCAGTACGGTGACCGGAATACCCTGGTACATATTCGCAGGTATAGACCAATATGAGCGTACCATTCAGCTCGCACGCAAACGCACCAACAGCGATGGGTTGATCGCTTTAAGTTTTACTGAGCTGCAATGGTGCGGCATGATGAATCCTGACCACTCGGATACCAATGAAACCAGTATTGCAATGTTTGACGGAATTGGCAAGGATGGCTCAGGCGATGGAAAAGCAGACCGTTTGAACGAGCTGGACAGGCTGTACGCCATGGCCAGCTATTTGTTAAAGCAAGGCTCAGGCGACGAGGACCTGCGAATTGGATTGTGGGAGTATTATCAAAATACACGCAGTGTGGAGCGCATTGAGCAGTTTGCGAGGCTATATGCAGAGTTTGAAACGCTTGATTTGCACGAGCACGCTTTTGTCATGCCATTGAATGCTGATTATTCATACCGCAGTACGTGGGGAGCAAGCAGGGGCTGGGGCGGTTATCGTATACATGAAGGTACCGATATTTTTGCGGGTTATGGTGTACCTGTGCGAAGTGCTGCTTATGGCATTATCGAAGTGATGGGCTGGAATGTATACGGGGGCTGGAGAGTAGGCATCCGCGATTTAAATAATGTGTATCATTACTATGCGCATTTATCGGGCTTCAATAAAGAGGTCAAGGAAGGGGACATCGTCAAGGCTGGCCAGATTATAGGTTGGGTAGGCAGTTCAGGGTATGGGAAGCCGGGAACGTCCGGAAAATTTCCTTCGCATTTACATTATGGACTATACCGGGATAATGGCTTGACGGATTGGTCGTTCGATCCCTACCCCCATCTGCGCAAATGGGAGCGTGAGGAACGGATTCGTAAAAAGAAATGAGCCCATCGAATCTTTAAGGCTTGACTACACTGCCAGCTTCTCCTGCCTCATGGGGAGCAGCTTCCTTCGAAGGGGCCAATGGCAGCTTGGGCAGCGATAAGCCGGAAGGCAGTGCCGGTGTCTGAGAGCTGTTCACCTGGTTCCCTTTGCCGTCAAAGTAATAAGTTGGAACATCACCCACTACAAGTGCATAGGAAATCGGTACCTCCGTCTCCACCACTTCAGGTACGGTATCCATCGGGATAATAATGGTCACCTCCGCGATAATACGAAGGTAAACCTCTACGAGCAGCATATTGATGCCTGCATTCTGATAGCGCGTGCTTAGGTCAACCTTGACGGCACCTGCAGGTACAAACTTGATAGGAATATTGGGGCCAAACGAAGCCAGAATCGGACTGTTTAATGCTTGCCCCAAAGGGATATGCTCAGGAAAAGCCTGCAGATTAGCTAGCTGACTCTGAACGGTTTTGATCGTATCGGCAGTTATTTTCATATGCTCGGAATAGTTCAGCATGAACCCGGTAATTTTACCGTTATTGTTTGTCCGCCAATCAATCAGCTTTTCAAAATTGGTGCTTTGTGCAATCCTGTCGGATATGGCTGAATTGATGGATTGTGTAGCGATCTGTTTCACCCGAATTTTGGCCAGACTGGCAAGCGGCGGTTTTAGGTTTTTTTCAATATAAATAAACATTTGCAAAGTAAATAGCAGCACAATGAGAGCAATGATGATCAGATTGCGTTTTAACTTTTTGGTGCCAACAGGCTTGCTTCTCCATCTTCGCTTCAGCACCAGCATGGCAGGGACCTCCTAAAAGTTTTTGCAGCAAAACTGGCTTTGCAAGGATGCTCTAATTAGCATGTACTTCCCTAAAGCCTATGCCGCTGCCGACTGAAAAAGAAGAGAAGGATTTGTTCCCCACCACATCGCCTGATCCAGGCCAAAAAGAGCCGCAATAATTTACACGGCTCTTGCTCAGCTCTTAATTACAATTTACAACCTAACCCCGCTGCTTAAGAACGAAATCACGAGCATCGCTGGTATAAGGCTCCTGGGCATTTTCCAAAGTTATGTAGGATAACGGCTTATGCTGGTTCAACAGCTCGATGAACATCGGATAATTTAATATACCTTGTCCTGAAGAAACGGTTTGCAGCTTGCCGTCGGCATCCAGCTTAATATCCTTTGAATGTGCACTAACCACCCGATGTCCCAACAGGCGGAACGCTTCCTGCATAATTTCATGCTGACCCTCATAGTTATCCTGTGTCATCAGATTACACGGATCCATCACCACACCAATATTGGAAGAAGGAACCTCATCAATCAACTGTGCCAAATCCCTGGCTGTACCTACAATATGACGTGATGCAACCTCCAGTCCGATCATAATACCGAATTTCTCCGCTTCCTCGGCCATCTCCTCAACCGCTGAGCGCAAACGCCGCCAATTCCGGTCATGCTCCTGAATTACAGGCACACCCGTTTCAGTAGCAACAATTGATGCACCGAACTGGCGCGCATAACGCAAATGCTCCTTGAAGCGGTCTACGTTATGCCGCCACTTGGTATCGTCAAGTTCAATTAAATCCATATAACAGCCCAACACAGGTATGCCTACACCCTGTTTATCGAAGGCCTCGCCAATAGCGTTTGCCAAACCGGGACTAAGCTTGCCCAAGCTGCAATCGACATCTGTGATAGCTTTGGACAGCGCGAGCTGCACATAGTCAAAGCGATAAGATGCGACCTTGGCTGCAAGCTGCGCAAAGGGCTGAGCACCTACATTATGAGCCAATATGCCAACTGACATGTTTACACACTCCATTTCCATCTATCAAGGTAATTATTGCAGGATCACTAAAAGGTTCAATTTGCAACCACATTCAAAGAGTCACTAGTGATCGTATACTTCTGGTACACATGATACCAGTTTTTTGGACAGCTATAAAGCGCAAACAATCCCTTGATAGCACAAGAGATTGCTTGATCTTTTCGAAAACACGTGCAGCTCGTTATTTCTTCTTACTCATTTTCTCGTAATCCGCTTTATATTCATCCATAATTTTGGAGCCACCGGCCTTCTTCCACTTTTCAATCTCGGCCTGCCAGCCTGCATCGTCAAGCTTGCCCATGATGTATTTGGTTTGGGCATCCCAAATCATTTGCTCCAACTCTTTACCACGCTCTGAATAAGTCGCCGAATTCAAGGTAAGGGCCGGATTGCCGACCGAATACTTCGTATTTTCCTTCGCTACCATGGTCCCCTTCTCGCCAATCGGTGTATCTTTCAATGGCGGGCTGTTATAACCTTCAATCTGGAGAAGGTTATCACGGAAGGGTTTGACTTCCCTTTGGAAAGCCGAAAGATCAGTAAACTCTGCTTTTTTATCGGCCGTCATCACGTAGTGCTTGCCTTCTACACCGCGCTGGAGTAGTGTTGTTGCTTCAGGCTCCATCACACTATCCAGAAATTTTAACAGCTTTTTGACTTCATCCTCGGTTTTTACTGTCGATTTGGGAATGACATAGATGCCGGAGTTGCCCGTTTGACCCGCCACACGAATTCCTTTGGGACCGTCCAACGGCTCCACATCAACTACACCCTTCGGATCTACCTTCGATAAGCGATCCTGCTGGCTCTTGCCAGTTTGCGCGACGGCGATCTTGATCCCGGCTCGCCCAGAATCGAACAGCTTGTCGGCTTCGGTAGAATCAAATACGGCAAAATCCTGATTGAGCAGCTTTTCATCATATAAACGTTTGAACAGCTTCAGTACATCATTGTATTCTTTGGAGGTAAACTCCGGCTCAAAGCTGCCATTCACGATAGACCACTTATTCGGTCCACCTAAGCCAACAGCGAATCGGGTAAGCAGTGATGCCTGGCCTTCATTGTATTTTTTAAACAGCACTATGCCATAGGTGTCGTTCTTTCCATTTTTATCAGGGTCATTCAATGTCATCGCTTTGATAACGTTGTACCAATCGTCAACCGTTTTGGGCACCTTGAGACCAAGTCCATCTAACCAATCCTTGCGGTAAACAATGGCTGCTCGTGCGATTTCGGAGAAAATGGGGACCCCGTACATTTTTCCATCCACCAGGATATTATCGAAAAATTGCTGGTTCTGTGCTGACAAATTTTTGTAATCCTTTAAGTATGGGCCTACTTCCCAGAACAATCCCGACTGCATGGCACTGATCGTATTCGGCGTGTACTGCAATTTGAGCAGTTGGGGCATTTCGTTGGAAGCAATCATCACATTCACTTTATCATCGTACGCTGCCCCTGGAATCCATTGAATGTTCAATTTGGTATTCGTGTACTTCTCAAGCAGCTGCTCGACTTCACCGCCTTTTCCCGGAATATCGCCAACCTGAGCGAACGCTATGCTGATCGGCATTGGATCATTGTTATCTTTACCGGCAGCTTGCTGCTTGTTATCGGAAGTACCTCCTCCGCAAGCCGTAAGGGATGTCGTTACAGCGAGCGCCGCTGCCATTAAAGCTTTTCTGGATTTTTGCGTCATATCGTAACCCCCATATTTTTACAATTAACCTTTAACCGAGCCCAGCATAACACCCTTGGCAAAATGCTTCTGCAGGAACGGATACACTGCCAATATCGGCAAGGTTGCAAACACGATGACCGCCATCCGAATCGTTAACGGTTGAATCTCCGTTTCGTCGAAGCCTGTATCCCCGATCCGGCTTTGCGCCAAAATAACGATCTCGCGCAGAAGTACCTGCACCGGCCATTTGTTGTTATCGTTGATGTACATGATCGCACTGAAAAATTGATTCCAATGCGTGACCGCATAGAACATCCCGAAGGTTGCCATCGCAGGCATAGACAAAGGCAGCACGATCCGGAACAGGACGCCAACATCACTGCACCCGTCGATTCGGGCGGAATCCTCAAGGCCGTCAGGAATTTGCTGGAAAAAGTTTTTCAATACAATCAGATTAAATGCGCTAATCGCATTGGGAATCATGAGCGACCATAAAGAATTCGTTAAGCCCATCGCCTTCACAACGAAATACGTAGGAATCAATCCTCCGCTGAACAGCATCGTGAACAGGACCGCCATGAGAATGAATTGACGACCGCGAAGCGTCTGCCGTGCCAACGGATAAGCCATCAAGGAAGTAAGCAGCAAATTGATGAACGTACCCACGACTGTGATGTAAATGGATACTAACAAACTTTTGAGCAAGGTATCCGTAGAGAAAATATATTTGTAGGCAGACAGGGAAAATTCCTTGGGAAACAGGATAAAGCCGCCTTTGGCCACCTCATGAGGGCTTGTGAATGATACAGCTAATATATAAATGAAAGGAAGTATCGTCGCAAGGCTGATCAGCGTCAGCAGCACGTAGTTAACGCCGTCAAAAATTTTATTACCCACGGTTTGATCGTGATTCATCGGTTGTTCCTCCTTAGGCTTTGCGTAGCAAACTGACTTCGTAAGCATCATCTTGATTTTCGTAGAAAACTGACTTCGTAAGCATCTTCCTAATATACGCCTTCTTCACCGAATTTCTTGGCCATCCAGTTGGCTCCCATGACCAGCACCAGGCCAATTACCGATTTGAATAATCCGACTGCAGCGCTATAGCTGAACTGTGACTGTGTTAAGCCTTTGACATATACATAGGTATCGAACACTTCCCCGACATCGCGATTCGTTGAGGTCAGCATCAGGAAGATGTGCTCAAAGCCAGAGTCCATGAAGGAACCCAGTCGCAAAATCAGCAAAATGATGATCGTTCCACGAATAGCCGGCAGCGTAATGTGCCATACTTGTCTCCAGCGGTTGGCTCCATCCATCCGTGCAGCTTCATACAATTGAAGATCGACTCCGGACAGCGCAGCGAGGAAAATAATCGTTCCCCACCCTACCTCTTTCCAAATCGATTGGGTCACAATCATCGTCCGAAACCATTCAGGCTCCAGCAAAAATGCGATTTTGACACCGGTAACGAGGAATAGCAGTTCATTGATAATACCGCCCTCAGTCGTAAGCAGCATATAAAATACACCGACCACAACGACCCAAGAAACAAAATGCGGCACATAAATGAGCGTCTGCACCCATCTTTTGAAGCGTTCTCTTCTCACTTCATTCATCATCAGCGACAATACAATCGGCAGCGGGAAAAAGAACGCCAGGTTGTATACCGCAAGCAGCGCCGTATTCCTAAATAACTCCCAGAACTGGGGCTCACTGAAAAAACGTTGAAAATGCTTTAGCCCTACCCAATTGCTATTTAACATACCGAGATGCGGCTTGTAGTCCTGAAAAGCGATAATGACTCCATACATCGGCACATACTTAAAAATAACAAAGTAAATCAAACCCGGCAGCAGCATAAAGTACATCCATTTATCCCGAATTAAATCTTTCAAGAGGGGGCTGCGTCGAATCACTTTCGTCTGGCTTTTCATTACCTCTGCTTCAATCTGTGTATTCATGTGAGTAGTCCTCCTGACTGTTATCGTTCAACCTGCTTTACAGTCCTAATTATGTTCCGGTACGTCGTAACATGCTATAGCTTGAATTTAACTTGTTGTCTGGATGCAGGGAATAGGCTGAATTTAACCTGTTTTCTCAATAAAAAGCAGTTGGCGATTAGGCATAACCTAAAGAAACCCCCATGTATACCGTAAGAGACTAAATATTCAGCTTTCATGCAAGGATTTATAATAAAGAAGCAATCACTTGAAGGGAGGTAGTATAATTGGATAAAGGCAGCTATAAGACAAAATGTTAGCGGTTACAAGTTTCGTAAATTCATATCATGAAAAGATGGTCTTCTATGCGTAAATAGATACAAGTCAGTGCTTCAGCCCTTGTGATTTCGAGTCTGATTACAGGCTGTGCCATATCGTACGTAGAAAAATCACCGAATATCAATGAAGACAAGTGGGTGAAAAAGCTGGGAGAGCTGACCCATACGAAGCTTTCCATTACGACGATGATGCCCAAGGACCGTGAACAAAAAATGCTGCAAATGTTTGCCACCAACGATCTTCCCGATGTGGTCCAGACGGGCTTCGACTGGAAACGATCGAAAATGTGCCAAAGCCCTTTTATGATAAAGTCATGCTTGGCCTGCCTGGACGAGATGAACAGATTGAAAATTACCAGCAATTGATCCGTAACGCGGGAAAAGCAGGCATACCACTTCTGTGGAGCCATTACGCGTATTTTATTAAAGCAGTCATTCCTGTAGCGGAGGAAGCGGGCGTGAAGCGGGCCCTTCATCCGGATGATCCATGTTCCGATGATGGATAACGATACGAGCTATAGGCATCTCGCGCGAGCCAACGCCATCGGTTATATCCAAGAGCTGCTGAATATGATAGAGCGGGTTCCGAATTCATTTGAATGACGCAGAGATTCTCCTGAAAGCAATTCCAGCTGTTTTTCCAATAAAAAAAAGCAGCGGGCTATTACCCTAGCTGCTTTCTTATCCTTATTTTTTACTTGTTTTGGCAAAAGAATCTTCATATTCCTTGATCACTTTATCTCCGCCGCTTTTTTTCCATTTATCAACTTCCGCCTGAAAGCCGGCGTCATCGATTTTGCCGACAATGTATTTGGTTTCCGCATCTCTGATCAACAGATCAAGTTCATTGCCGCGCTCGGAATACGTAGCAGACGATAAGGTTAAGGCAGGATTCGGAACTGCATATTTGATATCCTCGCGTGCCAGCTTGGTACCCTTTTCTGCAATCGGAATGTCCTTCAGTTCTGCGACATTATAGCCTTCAATATTCAGTAAAGCATCGCGATAAGGCTTGACTTCCCGTTGAAACGAGCTGAAATCCTTATATTCCGTTTTATTCCCATCAATCTTGGCATAATGCTTTCCTTCGATTCCTCTCATTTGAAGCGTGGCCATCGGCTCATCCATCAGCTTATCCATGAAGGTCAAAACCTTTTTTAATTCAGCCTCTGTTTTTACCGAGGATTTGGGAATCGCGAGAAATCCGAAATTACCCGGCTCTCCTGCAATACGAATA
The DNA here is from genome assembly GCF_022458865.1 of Paenibacillus periandrae. Taxonomy (GTDB): domain Bacteria; phylum Bacillota; class Bacilli; order Paenibacillales; family NBRC-103111; genus Paenibacillus_S; species Paenibacillus_S periandrae. The sequence continues at coordinate 14,190 of NZ_JAJNMU010000006.1, forward strand.
CCGCCTGGACCTTTGAACGGTTCAACATCCCATACTGCGGAAGGATGGGTTTTGGCCATCGCAACCTGATACCCCTGACCGTTCTGGGCAGAAACGTTCAAACGGATACCGACACGTCCGTCATACATCATTTTATCAGCTTCAGTCACGTCAAAAGCAGGGAAATCCTGATTAATGAGCTTTTCTTCATACAATTTCCTGAACAATTTTAAAGTATTCATGTAAGGCTGGGTCATAAATTCAGGCGTAAATTTGCCCTTCTCTTCACCCCATCTATTGACACCTCCGACACTGACTGCAAGTCTGGTAATAACGGGTTGAGTTCCCGAGTTATAGCCCTTGAATAAGACTGTACCATAGGTATCATTTTTCCCATTTTTATCCGGATCACCCAATGCGAACGTTTTCAAAACGTTGTACCAATCATCCAGCGTTACTGGAAGCTTCAACCCCGTAGCATCCAACCAATCCTTGCGAAAAACGACAGCCGCACGTCCAATATCACGATAGTTGGGAATTCCATAAATCTTATCCTCGACCTTGATATTGTCGTAATATTGCTGATTCTGGGCAGCCAAATTTTTGTAATCCTTAATGTAAGGACCAAGCTCCCAAAAAACACCATCTTTAGCTGCGTTAATAACGCTTGGAACATAATTGACCTTAATGATCTTGGGCAATTCATTGGAGGCGATCATAATATTCACTTTATCGTCAAATGCGGCTTGTGGAATCCATTGTACGGATAGCTTGGTATTCGTATATTTCTCGATAGCCGTCTCGACTTCATTTCCTTTGGCCGGGATATCCCCGACCTGACGAAGCCCTATCGAAAGCTCATAGGGCTTGCTATCCTTCTCTTCCGCTTTAGGATCGCTTGTCGCTGCTCCTTTCTCCGTATTGCTGCACCCTGCCGCTACGCTTGCTGCCAGCAGAACCGTACACGTACCGGCCACCCAACGTTTGCTTGTCAATATATCCATCCCCCGGTGTTAAATTATTTTCCTCACAAAATCTGCAGCTTACGATTTGGTTTGTGAAGTGCGGTCCTGCAGCTGATGGACGGAAATGGTGCCCCAGCTCAAATCCTTTACCCGATACTTGTCGATTAAATCCCAATCCAGCTCCATTCCGAGCCCCGGCACATCGCGGCCTGGAACCAACAAAAAGCCGTTTTCATACTTCACCGGATTTTTGACAATATCACCGATGTACAATTCAGGTCCGGTAGGATCCGAGGTATAATTCAGATTAACTAAGGAGCTGCCCAGATGCGCCATAGCTGCTGTTCCGATCGATAGCTCCTGAGTTGTTCCCATCAGGCAGCCCTTCCCTGCAACCTCTGCGGCAGCTGCGGCTTTTCTCGCGCTTGTCAAGCCACCGATAAAGATCGGAGAGATATTGAAAATATCGACGGAATCATGACGAATCATTTCGTATTGCTGGCGGAAGCTCCACACATGCTCACTGACCAAATGCTCGCATTTCAATCGAAAATGGTGCAATCCGTCAAAGTCATTTTGCACAGCGGGGCTTTCCACCATTTGAAAATCATATTGGGATAAACGTTTAACCGCCCGCAAAGCCATCTTCCAATCAAGCAAATGACTGAAATCGAGCGATTTGATCGTCACCTTGGAGCCAAATTCGCTTTTCACGCCATCGAGGAAAGCTTCATCCGCATCGAGATTTTTACCGACATACAGGCGGTACGTATCAAATCCCTGGGCAAAGCGCTTCCTAACGACCTCAAGGTTTTCTTCAACCTCTTCCATGAAGCGATGTCTGAAGATCGGGAAGCAAACCTTGATTTTATCCTGAATGCGGCCTCCGATGAAATCAGCAACGGAAATATTCAGAGCCTTGGCGCACAGATCATGCAGAGCCGCGTCAACGCCGTTACGGATAAAGTTACCTTTTTCGTAATAAAACATCGCTTCCGGGAAGTTGGCCGTCAGTTCTTTATTGATTAGCGAGATATCAAATGGATTTTTGCCCACTACAATATCTTTCAGGGAGTGTGTCAAATCATCAACATTCAGTGAATAGTGGGGAAGATGCGAGAAATCTGACATCTCACCGATTCCGGTCACACCCTCGTCGGTCATTAGCTCCACAATCACATGCTTACTCACAAATCCTGTAGTTCTTGGAATGCCGACTACCGTTAAACGAATATCTGAAATTTTCATCAGCTGGCTCCTTTATGATCCGAATTAGAATTACTTTAAAAGTCCGGTGAATAATGAGCGGAGCGGCCAAATTGTCCTGGAGAAGCGTCAACGATCGGAGGGATATTTGGCCGCGCAGCGAGACTTATTCACCGGACTTTTAATCCCCATAGCTTTAAAATTTCCGTCACTCTGCTCTTCTCATTATCCTGAAGCAAGGCAATCGGCGGTCTGACTGCACTGGTGGCGATCAGGCCCAACTGGTACATCGCTTCCTTTACAACGCTGACGTTGTTGCCGTTCTTGTTGCTTTCACGAAGCTCCTCGAACGGTAAAACATCTGACCACACCTTCATTGCCTTTGGATAGTCGCCAGCCTGGAGTGCTTCCAGCATCGTAAAGGACCGCGCTACATCGACATTGACCATACCGGAGGTAAAGCCCTCGGCTCCGGCCGCATAAAACGAAGGCGCCCACATTTCTGCCGTACCGCAAATCCAGACGATATCCTGCTTCACTGCCTCGACGGCTTTTCTAAAGGCCGGGGGGTTGTTAACGGCGTATTTGACGCCAATCACATTCGGCAGCTCCGCCACCTGTGCAAGCACCTCGGGGGTAACCTGCTCGCTGCGTACATACAAGATCAATGGCAGCTTGGTCGATGCCGCAATTTGCTTGTAGTAAGCGATCAAGCCTGCGGGCAGTAAATACGGGTGCACCGGCTGATGAACCATAATGCCGTCTGCTCCAACCTGCTCCGCATGCGCAGCCAATTCGCTGGCTGTTTGTGCATCATAGCCTACGCCCGCTATGACAAGGCTGCGCTTGGCGATAGTGTCGGTTACGAAACGTGTCACTTCCTTCGCTTCACTCACCGTTAACGCATAAAATTCACCCGTATTGCCGCATGGATAAATCGCCTGAATACCTCCATCCAGCAAAAATTCCACATTGCGCTTCAGCGAATCCCAATCGATCTCCAACTGGTGATCGAAGGGGGTAACATTGATTGCATTAATTCCTTTAAGCCTGGATTGAATGGAACTGAAATTACTCATGAATATTTCTCCCTCTTTATTGTAGCTTGTAGTTCTAAAAGTTTGATGAATAAGTCTCCGCTGCGCGACCAAATATACAATAGCTAATGCAGCTCTTCCTATAGGATAATCTCGCCACTTTCCTTAATAAACACGATCGTACGCCGGATGTGAGAGATCATCGCATGCTCGGCTCCATCGGCATTTCTTGCACAAATTTGCTCGTATATCTGAACGTGCTCCTGAAAGCCTCTCTCCAGCTCATCCTCATGAGCCAGTGCTTTCTTACGGAAAGATCGATCGAACGAGTGAATGGCTTCAATCTGTTGAAAAATGTAGTTGTTCTTCGCGCACGTACGAATCAGCTTGTGGAAATCCGCGTTGACGCTTAGCAGCTGCTCGACGTTTTTTTGCTTAGTGAACAGCTTCATTTGATCGACAACAGCGCCAAGCTGGCTGATTTCATCATCCGATATTTTCAAAGCTGCCAGCCTTGCTGCCACACCCTCCAGTGCGGACCGGGCCCAGTTAATTTCCTCGACGGAATTCATGATGTCACTGGAAACAAAGGTCCCCCGTCTTGCGCTGGTTGTCACAAGCCCCTCCTGCTCCAGACGGCGAAGCGCCTCCTTCAGCGGTGTCGTGCTGATTCCATACAGCTTGGCCAATTCCCGTTCCTTCAAATGATGACCCGGCTTATACTGCTCGGATATGATCGCATCCTTCAGCCTTTCGTAAACAACATCGCGAATCGACTTCGTTTGTATGGCGTTCTCGTCTGCCAGCGGGTTGGAATCCATAGCTGCAAGCCTCCTTCTACGCTCAAGTATTCAGTCGTACCTAATAGTTGCTACGCTTTTACAAATACGGTTTTGATTGATGTATAAAACTCAATGGCCGCTTGACCCTGCTCTCGCGAATGCGAGCTGGACTGCTTCATGCCGCCGAACGGTGCCTGCAGCTCAACGCCTGCGCTTTCTGCATTGATTCTGACAAGACCAGCATCCATCTCGCTGATGAATGAGAGCATGTGGCCAATATTTTGTGTGAAAATCGAGGCGCTAAGTCCGAATTCGACATCATTGGCTGCCTCAATCGCTTCCTCCAGCGAATCCACCTTGATCAAGGCCAGAACCGGTCCGAATATTTCTTCCTGAGCAATAGTCATTTTGGACGTTACCTGAGCAAAGATGGTAGGCTCAACGTAGTAGCCATTGTCCAAGCCTTTAGGCTTGCCGCCACCATACAGCAGTACAGCGCCTTCCTCTACGCCTTGACGGATATAGGAAAGTACATTGTTGTACTGATTCTCGCTTGCGCACGGCCCCATCCAGGTATGTGGACTCATACCGTCACCAATCTGCAATTGTTTGACTCTTGCCAGCAGCTTCGTTACAAACGGTTCATAAATCTCGCTCTGCACGATGACACGACTGGTTGCCGTACACTTCTGCCCTGTAGAACGAAGTCCTCCGCTGATCGTTGCCTCTACGGCCAAATCCAGATCTGCATCCGCGGCTACGATCACGGGGTTCTTGCCGCCCATTTCCAGCTGATATTTGGCGCCGCGGGCGATTGCCCCCGCCGCAATTCCTTTGCCAACCGTATTGGAGCCTGTGAAGGTGATTCCGTTAACATCCGGGTGCTCGGTAAGTGCCGGACCGATTACTGAGCCTTTACCTGTCACCATATTGACGACACCGCTCGGGAACCCAGCTTCATGAAAGCATTGGATGACTTTGGCTGCCGTAAGGGCAGTTTCACTAGCAGGCTTCAGCACGACCGTATTTCCGTAGATCAGAGCAGGCGCCATCTTCCAAATCGGAATCGCTACCGGGAAATTCCATGGTGTAACAACAGCAACGACGCCCAATGGAACACGAGTGGTAAACATCATCGCCTCACTGTCCGTTGATGGAATGACATCACCCACCTTGCGCATTCCTTCACCGGCATAATAGCGCAGAATAGCCACACCCCGGGCTGTTTCGCCCTTGGCCTCGGCAAAGGTCTTACCCATTTCCCGAGTCATCGTTTCAGCAATCTCGTTGATATGCTGCTCCACAATATTCGCAGCCTTATATAAAAAATCGCCCCTAGCCGATCCTGCCAGCTTTCTCCAGGCCATACGTGCATTTTTGGCTGCCTGAACGGCCAAATCGACATCTGCCTGATCAGAGCTTTGCAAATAGCCTACGACCTCACCCTTATCCGCGGGATTCAGGCTGGCGTCCAGCTTGCCGGTAAGTGCTGGCTGCCACTGACCTCCAATGTAATTCAACGCTGTAAATGCCGTTGTTTCGCTCATGGTTATACACACATCCTCATTCTGTTTTCATATTTGATATCTGATATATCAGATTTTAAATGAAGAGGGCAGCTTCGTCAATCTTTTTCTACTCTGCTGCATTTCTTATCCGTACAGCAATTGTCCATCTCCGCACAATCAGCCTCCGCTTCCACCGCAATGGGCAGACAACGAAGGCCGATATTTGTTCCTTTATCTTTTTACGTAACGGTCATAAGAGGCTTGCTGGATTTTCAAAACGGCGTCAATACCCATCTTGTCGATCTGCTTGACATAATCGTCAAACTTGCTGATCGGCTCTGAGCCAATAATGAATTTGTTCAGCATCTCGTCCTTATAAGTCGCAATTTCCGTAAACTTGGAGTTGAGCACGTCACGCTCCTGCTGCTTGAAGGAAAGGGCAACCGGGTACTTCGGTTTAATAAAAGGTGTGATGGAATCACGGATTTGCGCCAGCTTCGGCGTTACCATAGCATTCTCGTAGCGGATATCCCACTGATAAGCAAACTCGCGGTGTCCCAGCTCGTACATCTTAATCAACGGTGAGTTGTTTTTATCCTTCATCACCAGATCCGTATACTTGGGTTCATTATTGTCCATCGTATACGTTTCACCGAGCTTACCGAAGTTCATGGCCAGTTGGCCCTCTGGACTGTAGAACCAATCCTGCACCTTGGCAATTTCGGTTTTGAATTTCGATTTGGAGCTGATGCCAAAGCCGTTCTTGATCAGATTTTGCTGGCTTTTGGTATATGGAGCAATGCCTGTTGGCCCCTGAAGAGGCGTCAACCCGGTTAAATTGACCTTCGGATTTGCCTTGCCGACCAGCTTCTCGAGCGCTTCGATCCGTGGAAAGGAATCAAAAGTAGCACCCGACACCTCATTGGTAAATCTCGACTCCCAGATTTTCTGATCATTCGTTATATATTCCTTGTCGATCAGACCTTCCTTGTATAGCATCGCCGTGTACTCAAGCGCAGCCTTTAATCTGGGATCGGTATACGTGTATTTGACCTGACCGTTATCCACATAAAAATCCTCTTCAAATGATACACCAAAAGGCTCGATGAATGGCAGCAGTCCCTTGATCTTGCTTCTTGTCGTGAACGGAATTTCGTCGTTCTTGCCGTTGCCATTCGGATCCTTTTCCTTGAATGCCTTCAGTACCTGATACATCTCCTCGGTTGTTTTCGGTGCTTTCAAACCAAGATTATCGAGCCAGTCCTGACGGAAAATCTGCAGGTTGATCGTTTTGACAGCAGAGATTTGCGGAAAAAAGTAAATGTTGCCGTCATCGGATTTGATATCCTTCAAAACTGCCGGATTTTGCTCAATCAGCTTTTTGAAATTAGGCATGTGCTGGTCGATCAGCTTGTTCAATGGTTCAAACACGCCGTTCTCCCCGCCCTTGTTTAGCAAATCCGGCGGTGCCTCCATCAGATCAGGCAGCGTTCCGCCAGCTAGCGTAAGATTAAACTTTTCAATGTAGTCATTGTTATCGGCCGGAGCCTTCAGCCATTTGAAATTGACGTTGGTTTTCTCCGAAATCGGCTTCATCCACAGCAGCTCATTGGATTCGACTGATTCAGGTCTTGGCCTCATATACACACTGACCTCGATCTGCTTATCGAGAATCTTGCCATTCGCATTCGCAGTCTTCCCGGCTTCCCCTGCCTTGGCATCCGGAGCCACCGCTGCTTTCTCCTGACCTCCTGTCTGACAGCCTGCCAATGCAACCGATGCCAATAATACACCGGTCATTCCTTTCATCCAGCTTGCTTTTTTCATCTTGACGCCTCCCTTTAGTATGAATAATGATTAGCCTTTAATAGATCCCATCATGGAGCCTTGAACAAAATATTTTTGAATAAAAGGATACACCATCAGAATGGGCAATGTCGCTACTACCAAAGTCGAATACTTGATCGATTCACTTAACAGATTTTTATCGTCAAACACATCAACCAAAACCTGGTCTGTCTGGTTCTGAATCACGATGGCCCGAAGCAGAATTTGCACCGGAAACAGATTCTCGTCATTTAAATAAATCATTGCCGGAAAAAAGCTGTTCCATTCGTTGACCGCATAGAACAAACCGATCGTCACCAACGACGGAAGCGCCAACGGTAAAATGATTTTGACCAAGGTTTGTACCATCGAGCACCCGTCGATCTTGGCAGCATCCTCCAGCTCCAGAGGAATTTGCTCAAAAAAGGTACGCTGAATAAATACATAAAAAGAGGTTACTGCCGCCGGAATTACGATGGCCCATATTGAGTCCCGCATTCCAAGCGCATTCACGACGAGAAAGGTCGGGATCAGGCCGCCACCGAACAGCATCGGAATCAGCACGATGGTGGTCATAAATTTACGACCGGGCAGATCCCGCTTGGACATCGGATAAGCCGCACAAACCGTTAATATGAGGCTAATCGCCGTTCCAAGCGCCGTATACAGGATCGTATTCAGGTAGGAGCGTCCCAGCATCGGGAACTCCAGCACTCTGCGGTAAGCCTCCAGCTGAAAGCCCATCGGGATGATCCCGATTCTTCCCTGCTGAATATACAGCTGCTCGCTTAAAGAAGCGGATACCACATACAGAAACGGGTATAAGGTCATTACAACGACCAAACCGAGAATCAATGCATTGATACAACTGAACGCCAATCCCCCAAGCGTCATACGCCGGAAAGCCATATTTTTACCTCCTAAAAGTTTTCGTAAGAAAACTGACTTCGTAAGCATCTACCTAAAAGTTTTGCGTAGCAAAACTGACTTCGTAAGCATCTACACTACATTACCACAAGCTAGTTTCAGAATATTTTCGGGCCAATTTATTGGCAATAACAATCAGCACCAGCCCCATGATTGACTGAAATAGTCCAACAGCGGAAGCAAAGCTGTAGTTGGCATCCAATATCCCTCTGCGATACACGTAGGTGCCGATCACATCTGCAGTCAGGTACGTATTGGGGTTGTACAGGAGCACGATCAGCTCATAGCCGATCTCCAGCATATGTCCGATTTTCAGCAGGAACAAAATAATAATGGTAGGCGCGATACCCGGAAGGGTAATATTCCACGTCTGATGCCAGCGATTGGCGCCATCTACTCTGGCAGCCTCATACAATTCCGTATTGATACCCGTGAGTGTGGCAAAATACAGGATCGCTGACCAGCCGAGCGTTTTCCACAAATCCATAAAGGTATAGATTCCCCAGAAATAGTTCGGGTCCAGCAGAAAGTTCGTTCGCTCCATACCGAATTGCACCAGAATATTGTTGACCAGCCCCACACTGGGTGACAGGAAGGTGACCGCCATACTGGCCACAATAACTGTTGAAACAAAATGAGGCAAGTAGCTGATCGTTTGCACCGTGCGTTTAATAAGCGAATTGCGAACCTCGTTTAACAGCAATGCGAAAATAATCGGTGCAGGGAATACAAACACCAGATTCAGCAGGTTGATCATCAATGTGTTGCGCAGCAATCTTCCAAAATAGACCGAATTGAAAAAATCGATAAAATGCTTGAAGCCCGCCCATTCACTAGCCAGTATTCCTTTGTAAATATTATAGTCCATCATCGAAATCACGACAGCCATAACGACAGGTACATATCTGAAAATCAGATAATAGATCAGTGGCGGTAGGAACATCAAATAGTAAGGCAGCACTTTTTTGAAGGTACTTCGTCTGCTTGATGTTTTTTTGTAGCTCGCATGGATGGATGGCGGACCCGCAGTAACCATAGTTTGCTTAGACAATGCAAGACACTCCTTTCATCGGTTTCATGTGCTTCGTTTGCCTACTCAATGTATCCCCTTACACGAATTTCGTATATCGCTAATTCTTTGGATGCATCTACTTTTTTCATGATGCATGCCAAAAAACCGCCAGGAATCAGCTTCTGGCGGTCATAGAAAAGTGATAATTAAGTTTACGCTGCATGCTGTTGGTCCAGGCCTACTTAGCGTTTTCCTTCGCATGCAATTGCCTGAACTGCCCTGGTGTAATTCCTTCATACCGCTTGAATACGCGGATAAACGTATTGGAATTTGTGAAGCCTAGCTGTTCAGAAATATCAACTACTGTATCCTGCGTTTGCTGCAGCCGTATTTTGGCCTGCTCGACACGCCGGGTATTAATATAATCAACAAAGTTCATTCCCGTAACCTCTTTAAAAATACTGCTCAGATACGAAGGAGATAATCCGATATTCTCACCAAGGATCGTTAATGATAAATCCAGGTGATAATTATTTTCCACATAATCCTTGATTTGATTGAACAGGGTATTGTCCTGCCCTTGCTTCTTGTTATGAATCCAGTCACTGATGCTTTGGAACATTCGTTCAATGAACTCCTTCTTGTCCTCCAAATGTATCTGCTGATTAACCTCCTTGTATAAATCTATCGCGTCACTGAAGATCTCGGCGGTTGTAGATTGGACCTCATAAATTGTCCGTATTGCGGTGCCTACCAGAGCCTGAGACAAATAAGTAATAATTTCAGGTGTAACATCTCCCTGTTGTAAATTCTCCCCCCATAATTTGTGCAAATGCTGCTGCAGGGCAAGCCGGTTCCCCGTTTTTACGCAGTTGATTATATGCTTCTCGGCTTCAATCGAATAGCTGAAGGAGCTTTCAGTCATCTTGCCCACTTCATCAACAAAGATCACGCTGCCTTCTCCCTTGACAATCTTGTACTGCAGCGCAGACAAAGCCTCCACGTAAGAAAAGGGCACTTCCTCAACCGAGCTGTAAATATTGCCAATCCCCACCGTGAAGGTCCGGGAATGCTCCCGCTCAAAATATGACATCACCTTGCTGATAAAATCGTGAATAACCTCGGGCTTCGGATTGGGATGATCCAGGTTTAATAACGATATGATTTTATCATTTCGCTTGCGGATTGACCTCACGCTGATGTGGACATCCTCAAGCTCTGCAATCATACCATCTACAATCTCCAGAATATCGCGATTACGCAGGCTTATTTTATCCTCCAGAGAAAAATCCACCGTTTCAAATACGATCACCTGAAAGGAACCATAGCTGAAATCCAGCTGAATTTCCTTGGCAAGCTCCTGCACATTGGCCGATGACACTCTGCCCTCTATAAGATCATACAGAAATTTTTGACGGAGCGCCGGCAAATTCTTTTCAAAGGACCCTCTCAGGCTTTCATTCTCATAATAGACATAGTTGATAATGCGATCTATGAAGCCAAGCTCATCCTCCTTGGCGCTGCGGTTTTGATTGGATGGTGTACGGCCCAACACATTGATGTATCCGATTATTTTGCTGATGGGACTGTAAATCCGGTTAATAAGAAAATAGGACATAATCAACCCGCCAATCAAACAAATGATCGCTGTTACAAATGTGAATTGACGAATCGCATTGGCTTTCTCGGTGATAAAAGCTGTAGGCACCACACTGATATAGGTCCAGTCATTCACCTTCGAGGAAGTAAACAGAATCTGGTAGGAGTGCCCCGCAATGGTCTGCTCCAGATAACCCTCACGTGCTCCGGTTCCTCTTACTTTCTCTGTAATGGCCCCTTTGACCGAGCTTATCAGCCCGTCCTGTTCACTGCGGATTTTGCTGTTGAAAACAACCCCTCCGTTGATGTCCAAAGCATAGATGAATGCCGGATACGGGTCACTTGCGCCCTGCACCCTGTTGGCAAAATCATCGGTTTTGATATTCAGGTACAAGCCGCCCATAGGCTTGATTTCACTTAGTGGCACCGTCCTCTCAAAGGTAATCACAGATGAGCTTACGCCATAGGTAGTCGCTTGAAATTTGCCGATCGGAGTAAGTCCATGATGGGTTGGACTGGGTCGTTCCCAGCCTGTGGGCTGATCGGTTGTATAAATATCGTCATAATAATAATTCAGATTGTATTTGGATTCCTGATTGATGACGATGGGATAGCGGTAAAACTGAATCCATATATCCGAGATCAGCGTGTTGGAGAGCTTGACGCTTTTTAAATATTTAATGATATCGAGAAACAACAGCTGATCCTGATCCCATGTGGTTTCCGACAAATAGAGCGCCCGCCGAATCTGCGATTGAAGTGAAACCTGATACGATAAATTATCCAGTGAAATCAACGTTTCATCGATATTATCCCTGGCCTGCTCGACATATTTATAGTTGGATTTCACGACTTCCTCGACTAGCAATGAGGAGGACTGGGTATACGACACATAGCCAAATGCAAGAATTGCGATCAGAATAAACAAATTAAATAAAAGCAGCATTTTGACAAAAATGCTTTTTTGCTTAAATACCTTTAAGCCTTGCGGGACTAATTTCAAATCGCATCCCCCCTATTTCCTGAGCCTTATGCATGGATTCTATTCGAAGGTCTCTTCCAAGTCACTGCTTGCATTTGCTGTATCCACACCTCGATAGCTAAAGCTTTTGAACAGTACCTTGCCTTCCGGCTGATACTTGACACCCATTGCATAGATGCCGACGCGGGGCGCGGTGTAGCACTTATATCTCGCATAGTTTTCAGGGTATAAAAAGGCAGCGGGTACCAAAAGCTCAATCTCCTCATAATGAACGCCATCGATCGAATATGAAAAAGACAGCTGGCCAGTCGTGCTCTCAAGTCGGGTCTTCAACCAAATGTCCGCACCCGTCGGAAGCTCCAGCCGAGCCTGGTATAAGGTCGTACGGAAGCATTTCTCGGAACGGTCAATTTGCAAATACAGTCCCTCGTGCTCCTGCTTTTCATGTGATCGGGAAACGTCGAACTTTTGCCCGGAGGTTTGGCCGATTCCATTGCGGATACTCGCCAGCAGCATGCCATCCATATCCCGGTACAGGAGAAGTCCTGCCTCTTCGCCAAGGGTCTGTGGTGCGAAATTGAGACACGCTTCTGCCTCGAATCCAAAATGCTCCCAACGGCGTGTCAGCAGCAGTGTTGAGCCCGGTACATACAGGGGATACGCAGCGCAGTCCATTTCCAGTCCAGCAGCAGTGAGCCTAAATTTGTTCTCCAGCGGATGCCGGACCCATTCCCATACCGATGACAGCTCTTTGCCATCGAATCTGTCAACTGGGTCATCATCAGTGAGTTCTGCGGAGCTTCCAGCAGCCAACGCAGTCTTCCGGGGCATTTCAATCCATTCCAATGGCGCCCCCTCATTACCAACCTCCAACCAATCATCGTCCGTCCAGCGTACAGGCTCCAGAAATGTCTCACGCCCCAGTGGTGTAGCACCATTCGGTGTTAATGGACGTCCGCCAAGGTGGACCATCCACCAGTTACCATCAGGGTCCTCCACCAGCTTGCCATGACCAGCCTTTTGCAGCGGTTTGGTTGAGTCCTGCTGGGATAGAATCGGGTTGGACGGACTTGCCTCATAGGGCCCCCAGACGGACCTACTGCGAGCAAGCGTTTCCATATGTCCGAATGCAGTTCCGCCTTCCGCCAGCAGCAGGTAATACCATCCGTTTCGCTTCACGATATGCGGAGCCTCGGGAGTGCTTCCGCCTGTACCGGACCATACCTGCCTGGCCTCCCCAATCAGCCTTGATCCATCCTGCGCCAGCTCGTGCACCCAGCCACCACCAAAGGCCAGATAACGTTTGCCGTCATCGTCGTTAAAAATCGAAGGATCGATGAAGTGATGGTTAAGCACCACGCCGTCACTGTATGGACCTTCCGGGCGGTCGGCCGTATACACGATATTGGTACAGCGAGGCTGGCCGTGAAAATAAGGAATAACAACCCAATACTTCCCGGCATAATACGAGATATCTGGTGCGAATGCGCCATGGGAGTCAGGTATATCCATGAAGTCGAGCTGGCTGCGGCGTGTAATGACATGGCCTATGGGCTTCCAATGCACCAAATCCCGTGAATGATGAATCAGAACAGATGGAAAATACTGAAAGGTTGAGGTGACCATGTAGTAGTCGGGTCCGACCCGGATCACCGATGGATCAGGATGATCTCCTGGAAGAACTGGATTGGAAAAATATTGCATTGTGGTATTATTCATAGCTATCACCCTTCTTTTATTAATGAACACGTGTACATAAAGCAATTAAATATTCGACCTTCACATTTGTATTCCTTCCACTTCTCATTAATTTATTACCGAGCCATAGCGAAGAACCGGACTGCAGATCAGTCCGGTTCTATCCCAACTTGATATGAGCGTATGAATCGACCGTCCAGCGTACGCCTCACAAATCCTTGTTGTATTGATCCCGATACTGTCCCGGGGTCATATCTACAACCTTGCGGAAGGTACGAATAAATGCCGTCGTGTTCGTATAATTTAATCTCTCGGCGATTTCAGAAACCTTCCAGGATGTGTTTTCCAGCCAGTTCTTGGCTATGGTCATCCGGTACTCAGCCAGGTATTCACTGAAATTGACCTTCATTTCTTTTTTGAATACACGACTTAAATAGACAGGATGAAAATTCAAAATCGAAGCGCATCCCTCCAGGGAAATCTCCTGATCATAACGTTCATGCACCAGCTTGACCATCTGATTAGCGATATTCATATATTGCGATTCCGCCTGTTGAACTGAGAAACTGATGATGGGCTCGAACAGCTCTGTTTTAAACCACTGTATGATCGACTCCAGCGTAGTCAGCTTGAGAAAATGCTCGATTGTTGCTTTTTTGCCAAGCACTTGTTTAACCGAGCCGCCCTGCTCCTGCACCAAATGAAACACTTTGGCAATAAGCTGCATCATCAGTACCGGGTACTCATTGAAATGAATCCCTTTCTCGACAATCGCTGCGATATATTTATCAAAAATCCCATCCACGGCTGCCTGATCGCCGGCCTTCAATGCGTTCCCCAGCTGATCCTCCATCAGCTTCAGCTGCGTATACACCGTGACCTCCATCATTTTCTTGCCGGCATCGATATCCTCGTAATGAATGATGATCTCTTGTCCCAAACTCATCCTGCACTTCAATGCCTCCAGACATTCTCCATAAGCCAGAACCGATTGTGTGACACGTTCAAAAGGCCGACTGATCCCGATACTGACGGGGAGCTGCAAAAATTCATGCACCTTGGCTTTAATCTGCTCTGCAATCGTATAAAATTGCTGCTTCAGCTGTGCCTCATGCTCGTAGGAACTGAGCAGCAGCGTGACCTGGGATTGATTCAGCAGAATCGGGCTGAACCGCTCCTCCTTGGAAATAATTTCACCTGCAATATTATTGATCGCGAACAGCAGCAGCTCCTTATCGTGCTCCTGATAACGCGTTTCCTGCAAGGAATCGATCTGTACGGCCAATACACCAAGCCGCTTCCACTCCGTAGGAAATCCGAAAATTTGCGAGCGATAGGCAAATTCACTATCCGACAGCTGACCCGCAAATAGCTTTAGCATAAAAAATTCCTTCAGTTGGCTGAATTGACCGATAACCTGCTGCTGCAGCTTTCTCTCCGTACTGAACAAGGTACTGAATCTTTTTTCAATCGATAAGAATTCATCTTTGTTATCCTGATCTTCAACTTCAATTTCCTTTGTGAACTCAAACAGCCGTTTAATCGGAGAATACATCTTCCGACTCCCATACAGAGCAAATAGCGCAACCAGCAGAAAGATGACCGAACACGCAATAAACGTAATCCAGGCGATTTTACGTGATTGCTGGGTAATATCCTTAATCGAAACAGCAGAAACATACATCCAGCCATTATAGGGTGAAGCTCGGAAGGTAATACCCAGCGTGCGACCATTCACATCCGCGTTAAAAAAGCCGTTCTCCTCATTGGTCGCGATGATACGTTCAGCTACCAAGGCATGAATGGCACGGTTACTGTCAGACGTATTGCCTTCGGCCAGAAAATCGTATCCGTCGCGATTCACCAGGAACACTTCGCCCAGCTTGGCATTGGAGGATAACAGTTCCTTGAGCTCACTGTTGGCAATTTCCACAATCAACAGTCCCTTGGGCTGTCCCTTCGTTGGAATAGGTATCTTATAGATCATCCTGATAACCTTGGAACTACTATTTGCTCCCTCGGAGGTTGCTTCTGTCGAGCTGGTTTGGGCTTCATTGTTCACAAGATTACCTGTCATCCAGAATAAGCTGTTAGGGTACTGGGCGTACGAAGCCATCCGCGCGTGGTCCGTAAATGTGCTGAATTGGCGAAAAATGGTGAAGCTGACCAACCAATCCTTTTGCAAATTGACCAGATAAGCTTCACGTATGCCGGTAAACGTTTGCAAATTATATAGACCCTTGGATAAATCCCGAATTTCGGAAAAGTCGTCTATACTCAGGTCCTTGTTCATCGATTCCATAACTAGCGGAGAATTTAAATATTGCAGGGAAGTAAACTCCAGCGTTTTCAAAACCTGCTCTACGCGCATTTGTGTTTGCAAAAGCACCTGCATATTGCCTTCCTTGACTTTTTCCTCAATATCGCCAGAAGCAATATAGTAAGAAATCAGACCGATTGAAATGACAGGAATTGCTGCGAGTATAAAACTGAAGCCAAGCAGACGCAGCAAAAATTTGGGCATCAGGCGATTGCCTCCTTTTCTTCGTAATTACTTCACTTCCCATTTTAACATAATACAAGCTTAACATGCCCAAAAAACCCTACCAAAGGCAAGGTTTTTTGAGCTTACATGAATGACTGCCTCATTTGTCCGACCTGGTTCTACTATACATGTATCGTTTCACGATTATTTCTTATTTTTTGCATAAGCCGCTTCGTATTCCTTGATCAGGCTGTCGCCGCCTGCCTTGCGCCATTTAGCCACTTCATCCGCCCAGCCGGCGTCATCAATTTTACCTACAATGTATTTGGTTTGTGCATCTGCGATTTGCGTATCCAGCTCCTTGCCGCGTTCCGAGTAGGTTTGGGAGCTTAACGTCAGTGCCGGATTGGCTACGGAGTACTTAAGATTGTCAGGCTCCATCTTATAGCCCTTCATTGCCAGATCCGTGTCCTTGAGCGGCGGCACGTTATAGGTTTCAAAGTTGATCAGATTATCGCGGTAAGGCTTCACTTCCCGATTAAAGAGCGTCAGATCTGTCCACTCGACAAAGCCATCGGCAACTTTCTTATGGTGAACGCCTTCAATGCCGCGTTTTTGCAGGAGTGACATGTCCTTATCCATCAATTTATCAAGGAACGTCAGCAATTGCTTCAGCTCTGCTTCATTTTTGACTGACGATTTGGGAAATACTAAGAATCCATTGTTGCCTGTTTGGCCTGCGACACGCGGACCTGACGGTCCTTCCCACGGTGTAATATCCATTTGGGCTGTGCTTATAGTTTTAACAATCCGGTCCTGAATGTTAGCCGCATTGGTAGCCAAACCATTGATCTTGATGACCGCACGGCCGGCTTCAAACTGCTTATCCATTTCTGTGCTATCCAAAGCCGGGAAGTCCTGATTGATCAACTTTTCCCCATACAGCTTCCTGAACAGCTTCAATGTATCTATAAATTGCGGAGTTATGAATTCCGGAGTAAACTTTCCACTGCTGTCCACGCCCCATCGGTTAACCCCGCCCTGGCTTACTGCCATTCTTGTCAGGACGGAGTTATTGCCGTCATTGTATTTTTTATCCAGCATGAGTCCATACGTATCATTTTTTCCATTTTTATCAGGATCATCTAATGTTAACGTTTTCACAATGTTGTACCATTCATCCAAAGTTTTCGGCATTTTCAAGCCGTTGGCATCCAGCAAATCTTTGCGGAAAATCAACGCACTTCTACCGATTTCACGATAGGTTGGAATCCCGTACAGCTTGCCGTCGACTTTAATGTTTTCATAATATTGCGGATTTTGTGCAGCCAGGTTTTTGTAGTCCTTCAGTAAAGGTCCGATTTCCCAGAATTGATCGCCCTGAATGGTGTTGATGATCGTCGGAACATAGTTAACCTTCATGATTTTGGGCATTTCATTGGAGGCAATCATCACATTGATTTTTTCATCGTACGTCGAGGTTGGTACCCATTGAAAGCTTAGCTTGGTATTGGTATATTTCTCAATCGCTTGTTCAATCGTGTTTCCCTTGGTTGGAATGTCCCCAACCTGCGTAATCACCATAGAAATCTCTAACGGTTTGGCATCTGCCGCTTTTGTATCAGCAGCAGGCTTAGCTCCTTCTGTTGTCTTACTGGCCGGTTGATCTCCTCCACAGCCAGCCAATACCCCCATCGCCATTGTAATCGTCCCGACTGCTGCAAACCATTGCCTAGGTGTCCTGTTCATTAAACCATTACCCCTTTTCCTACTAAGTTTTGCAAATATGCCCATCTGCTAATCGGATGAAACTGCTGGTTGCTGCTTCATGTAAGCCGAGTATATCGCCATGCCCCATTACAGACAATCCTCTTTATTTAACTTGTTGCAATCTACCTCTAATCCCAGCAATATCAAGGGTTCACGGGTGTAAAAACAAATCTAATGAGCATCGGTGTACATCCGAATATGGCAGAAATCAGTCGGATGAAGCGCTTTAAAATAATAAAAAAGCCGATCCCCCTTATTAACAAGGGAGACCAGCTCTTATGTAAAATCCGTGTATCCTGAATAGTATCATTGAACTAGGGAAGCTTATGGAAACGTACGCAGGTTGGTTGAGGCATCGTAATCTGTTGTCCGGTTGGCGTCAGCTTGCCGCTGTCTGGATCCACCTTGAACCAGTATACCGAATCCGAATCTTTATTGGCTGCGATCAGGAATCGTCCGCTTGGCGTCAGGCTGAAATGACGAGGATGCTTGCCCAGAGTGGACGTATGCTGAAGCAGGCTCAGCTTACCGCTAAGCGGGTCGATGGCAAACACAACGATGCTGTCATGCCCACGATTCGAGCCGTATAGGTAACGGCCGCAAGGAGAAATCTGAACTTCAGCTGTAGAGCTGGTTCCCACAAAACCTTCAGGCAATGTGTTCACGGTTTGAAGCGGAAGCAGCTTGCCGATCAGACGCTCATAGGAGAACACTGTGATCGTGGAGCTAAGCTCTTCAATGACATAAGCAAAGCTGCCGGTCGGATGAAAGGCAAAATGGCGCGGGCCTGCCCCAGGGTTGACAGCAACCTCGTCGTGAAGCACCAATCTAGCCCCTTGGCGATCCAAACGGTACACCATAATTTTATCCAGTCCGAGATCGGGAACAATGACGAATTGATCAGACGGGTCCGGATAAATCGAATGCGGATGAGCAGTGTCCTGACGATCGGCAACAACGCCGCTCCCACCATTATGATGCATGCTTCCGCAGAGCTCGCCAATATTCCCATCACCCTGCAGCTTGAACAAGGAAACATTGCCTTCTCCATAGCTGACTGTCATCAGGAACTGCTCGCCAAGATCCGTATTAATATGGGTTGCCGATTTGTCTGCCCCATTCTGACTGCCTGCCAATGTCAATTTGCCCGTAGTCTCGTCAATCCGATAAGCATAAATGACCGATGTTGGCTGCCCTTCATAAGCCTGCGTAAAGGAATAGAGCATCTTATGCTTGTCACTGACCTTAATGAAGGTCGGGTCCTTCAGGCCATCAACGGATTCAATAAAAGTTAGCTGCTCCGTATCCTCGTCAAACCGGTACGCAAAAATGCCAGGTAATTCCTTTCCCGTATAGGAACCCAAATAAATCACATAGCTTGAGCTTTCCAAAAGAACCACTCCATTCCTCGATTAAATTTTCCCTCCCTATTGTACCCTAAATTTGCCTGCAAGTCCTCTTCACGCTTTACGAAACAGCAGTAATCCGAAGTGCTAAGTATGATTTACCCGGAAGTGTAACCTTGCAGCTTCCGTAATACGTATGAGGAAGCCTCTCAACCTGCATATCCCAAGTATCAATAAGATCGATGTGGAAGGCCCGATGCTCGGGAAGCTGTAGTTCCCAATAGCCGGGACGGCTAAGCCCTAAATAAATCCAGAAGCAGGTGCGTTCACTCTCCAGCTCCCACAAATCTGCTTGACCCGCTTCCATCAATTCGCGTAAAAATTGAATTCGTTTCGGACTCTCCCCCATTAGCGTACCGCCGCGGGAAATCCAGGTACCGCCCCCTTGACCTTCGTAAGCTTCACCATGCGACGCGTACCCGCCCCGGATCTGACTTTCCCAAATTCTCCGCAGCAGCTCCTCACCTGAGATATTTCCCCATCTGCGAATCGAATCGCCTTCATAACAGCATTCATCAATAACGACCGGCTTGCCGCACCTATCCAGCCAGCTTGTTGTCCATGAAGTGTCCCAATGCTGAATGCTTTGATGTGTTATCCAAGGCTTGGTGTAATCATAAAAGGCTGTCCGTTCATAATCGTACATCTTGGTTCCATTGTGGATGGAGCGCAAATGACTGTAGGGATCCAAACGCTGTACGGTTTGCAATAACCGATCCCAATCACTCATGGATTTATGTATATTAAAATCAAACTCGTTCGCAATCGACCACCAAACATTGCGATATGAAGAGAGCCGGGCTATCACATACCGCAGATAAGCTTCTTCTACCTCTGGCTCCAGCTGCTCAAAGCCCCATACGCCTTGGTCGTACGGATGAAACAAAATCATATCGGCCTCAATGCCAAGCTGCTGCAAATCATCAAGTCTTTTTTCCATATGCGCAAAAAAATCCGGGTTAAACTGCTGTATATCGACCCCCTGCTCCCTATTACCGGCAAAGGCAAGCATAGAAGGCTTCATCTCTCCAGTTGGCAGTATGCACATCCGAACCTTATTGAAGGGTGACGCAGTGAGTGTGGCCAAGGTTGTCCGCTCCTGCTCCTCATCCCCATGATGAAACCAATGATACAGCGTCGTGCCAAAAGGCAGGTACGGTGTACCATCGCTATAAGTAAACCTGTATGCATCCTTCACCCTTACCGGCCCGCGGTTCATTCCAACGGGAGCTGACACCTGTAATTGTCCACGTTGAGCGTCCAGCTCTTTGCAATTACTGAACGTCACATAGCTCCAGGCTCCTACCGCATCAGGCATAAATCGAAGCTTGTATACACCGCCGCCATCGTAAAAGCCTTCTGTTTTCACCACCCGATTATGATGCCTGAACTCCGCTTGAAACGTGATTTCTTGAAAGGGATTCCCGTCAGCCGGTCCGTGAAAGCTGCGCTCAAACCGTCCCCAGCATTCCAGTGTATCAGCAGCCATACCGATTGCATCCTTGCTGAACATCTCACCATCTCCGATCTAGCCTCTATTTACCTCTGTGCATGATCCTTCTTGGATCGATCTGTCGTATAGTTGTCATTCTGTTCGGCATCGCGTATCTCTGAACTCTGTGTATCGGTAATGAAGCTTGTACTACCTGAGCCTTGTAAGGATAAATCGTATTTCTTGATGGATTTGGGTTCCTGCGGGTGCCATCTGCGTATGCGCAGGGCATGAAAAGGAAGCGTAGGCAGCTTCACTGTTACATGTTGTTCACAAATACCTGCTACAGCTGTAACCGTCATATTCCACACATCAATGATCTCTACGTTATAGCGACCCTCAGGTAAATACAGCTCTCTGAAAGGAAATCTGTGAATACCACAATATTGCAAATAATACTCCCCTTCGCAGCCAATCGTTGCCGCATCATAAAAAACCGGCATATAACGAAGCCCAAGCGGAGCCTCTTCCAAAATGCTGCGCAAAAAAGCAATTCTCGTGACAGCAGAGCCCTGCAAGGAGCCGCCATCGTGATGCCAACTGTGACCCTCCGGCTGGAGAAACATCTCACCATGTCCGGCATATCCGCCTCTGCATACACTTTCCCAGACGCGGTTGACCATTTCCTCACCAGGCAAACTCCCCCATAGCGTGGGTGCATCTCCTTCACATCCGCACACTTCCATCAGTATGGGCTTACGATGTAATCTGGCATAATAGGCAACTTGACTGGGATCCATACCCTGCAGACTGACATGAGTCAGGCTCCTATACCCATAATCCCTTTCTGGAGTGTCGCTATGGATCGTTATAAGATGATGGTAAGGATCACGCTCTTCCAAAATACGAAGAAGCTCCAGCTTGTTGAACTCCAATGAAGCATGCTCTCCATGGAGATACAGCGACCACCAAATATTGCGGTATGCCGCCAGTCTGATGACAACATGCTCTACAAAAGCCGCAGACTGCGGCTCTCCAGACCCACAGTCCAGCAGCAGCTCAGCTTGCACACCGAGTTCCATAAGACGGACAAGCACTTCCTCAAGAACGGTGAAATCAACAAAGCTGCTGTCCAGGGAAATTCGAACTTTATTAAATGGAGCGGTTGCCATTGACGCCAAAGTCGCTTCCATATGCTCACGCCTAAACCCGTTCAGGCAAGTCGTACCGAACGGATAATACGGCGTGCCATCTGCGTAGCAAAAATCCTTATCATTAACAACGCGAACAGGTCCGAGATTTCCCTCTAAGGGCGCGGTACAGTAGAGGCGACCACTGCCATACCCTTTCTCGTAATCCATAGAGTCGCTGTTTATTTGATATAGCCATTCACCTTGTTCATCCGGCATAAAACGAGCCCGATACCCACCTGAGTTATCGATAAAGGCATCCACTTCCCTTACACGGCTGCCTTTTGAAAAGATAACCTTTCCTGCAAGCTCTCCTCCAGGCACACTCGCCACAGAAGGCAAGGCAAGCTCAAAGATGCCCCAGCATTCAACCTGATTGATAGGTTCCATATCCTGTTTTGTTCACTTCCTTTGCATTGTCACTATCCCTGATCAGAAAATAACCGATTGAACCGCTTTTTTCCAGCCCTCATGAAAGACATCGCTCACTTGTTTATCCATCTTATGTGCATACACGATTGGCACTTGAGCCAATTTGTGCAGCTCCTCTATGCTGCTCCAATAGCCGATGCACAGCCCACCGAGAAACGCCGATCCGATAGCAGACAGCTCTGCAATGGACGGTTTTACGATATGTGCCTGCAGCATATCCGCCTGAAACTGCATCAGCAGCCGGTTTCCAGCGGCGCCTCCGTCCACTCGCAGCTCCACAATGGGGACACCAGACTCTGCCTCCATTAATGTGATCGTATCGCGCACTTGGTAAGCAATACTTTCCAGCGCCGCTCTGATGATATGTCTCCTGTCACTACTCCGGCTCAGACCAACAATAGCCGCTCGGGCATTTGGAACCCAATAGGGTGCTCCAAGTCCGACAAAAGCCGGAACCAAGTATACGCCCTCATTATCTGCAAGTGCAGCTGCTTGAGTCTCTGCTTCCGAATAATCCGTAAACAGTCCCAGCTGATCACGTACCCACTTCAAGCAATCGCCCGTACAGTGGATGATCCCTTCCAACGCATATTCCACCTTGCCATTAATTCCCCAGGCTATTGCCGTAACCAAGCCATTCACTGGTGGTACCGGCTTATCTCCAATATTCATCATCACCGAGGTACCCGTCCCATAGGTAGCTTTGGCCATACCTGGCCGGTGACACAACTGCCCGAATAGCGCAGCATGTGAATCCCCGATAACACCTGAGATCGGAATGGAATCGGCGAATAGCTCAGGAGCTGCCGTATAGCCATAAATCTCATTACTTGATTTGACCTGAGGGAGCTTAAGATTACCTACACCGAATAGCTCGATTAATTCTTTATCCCACTGAAGTGTATAAATATTAAACAATGAGGTCCGGCTTGCATTCGTGTAGTCTGTTGCGTGAACAGCTCCACCGGTCAGCTTCCAGATTAACCAACTGTCGATCGTACCCGCGAGCAGCTGCGGTTTTTGCTCATTGCCACCAGCATGCTGCCGGGCTGCTTGATCACAGATCCAGCGAAATTTGCTGGCCGAGAAATAAGGATCAAGAACAAGACCTGTTTTGGCTTTGACCTGAGGCTCGTTGCCCTGTTCCTTCAATTCTGCGCATAGATCAGCGGTTCTGCGGCATTGCCACACAATCGCATTATATATCGGAAGCCCTGTTGCCGAATCCCAAACTACCGCCGTTTCACGTTGATTCGTAATCGTGATAGCTGCGATTTGTCTTGTAGAAATCCCACTTCTGCTTATAATCTCCTTGATCGCATGGACTACATTCAGATAAATCTCCATCGGATCATGCTCGACCCAACCGGGCTGCGGATAGATTTGGGCATGCTCAATTGCATATTTGCTGACGACACTGCCTGACTTGTCAATCAATAAGGTTTTGGTGCCCGATGTGCTTTGATCGACTGCCAATATATAAGTGTGATCATACTGCTTGTTGAAAGCTTGATGACCCTGTAAGGTCTCGTTATCCTCCATAGCGCAAGCTCCTCACACTCGGTTAACCATATGGACAGCAATGGAGCGGATGGCGTCCACATGTATCCCGTAATGGTTGAACACCTCAGCTGTATTGCCCGTGATGGCCGGTTCGTCCGGTATGCCAATAATTTTCATCGGAACTGCGTAGTTCTGCACGACGACCTCGGCAACGGCTGCGCCTAATCCTCCGAATACACTGTGCTCCTCAACCGTAATGATACGACCTGTTTCCTGAGCGGCCTTGATAATTACTTCCGTATCCAGCGGTTTGATCGTATGCATGTTGATGACCCGGCAGCTAATGCCCTGCTGGGCGAGTGCATCCGATGTATCCAGTGCAACACGTACGGTTTCTCCGGCCGCAATAAGGGTGATATCCGTACCTTCACGAAGCGTAACGGCCTTGCCAATTTCAAAAGGATAATCGTCAGACTCGTAGCAATCCTGAACAGGATTTCGTCCGATTCTTACATAAACCCCTCCCTTATGGGCGGCAAGTGCTTCGGTCATTTTCTTCGTTTCGTGACGGTCAGCAGGCAGGATGATCGTTAGGCCGGGAATGGCGCGTGTCACCGCGATGTCCTGAAGGGAATGATGAGACATGCCCAGTGCTCCATAGCTAACCCCGCCACTGATACCAATAAGCTTAACGTCCGTACCCGAGTATGCGACATCAACCTTTACCTGCTCTATGGCACGCATGCTGAGAAAGCAGGCCGGGGAGGTGACCCATGGCTTCTTGCCGCTGGCAGCCAAACCCGCAGCGATTCCGACAATATTTTGCTCGGCGATTCCGGTTTCAACGAATTGATCTGGCAGCTCCTTGACAAAAGGCGCCATCGACGCCGAGCCTCTTGAATCGCTGGCGAGCAGCACGATATCCCGATCCTGTCTGGCCCGATCCAATAAGGTTTCACATATCACTTGTCGATTAGCGATTTTATTCATGTCCGATCACCTTCAATTCTTCAGTTAATTCAGCCAAAGCGAGCTCCAGCTCGGAATCAGTTGGCACATGATGATGCCAATGCGGTACATTTTCGGCGAAGGACACCCCTTTGCCCTTGATCGTATTTGCCATAATGAGCGTTGGTTTGCCTGCTACACACGGTCCTTGATGAAGAACCTCACACAGCTCCGCGATGTCGTTGCCGTTAACCTGAATAACATCCCAGCCGAAGCTGCTCCATTTCTCATCCAACGGCTCAAGCCCCATGACATCCTCCGTACTGCCGCTGATTTGCAGCTTATTGCGGTCGATAAAGCCGACCAGATTATCCAGCTTGTAGTGAGCCGCAGCCATCGCCGCTTCCCAAACCGAGCCTTCGGCCTGCTCCCCGTCCCCCATCAAAGTAAAGACACGATAAGCTTTGCCGTCCATCTTGGCTGCCTTGGCCATACCAACCGATATCGATAAGCCATGCCCAAGCGCACCTGTATTCATCTCGACACCAGGTACTTTATTATTCGGATGCCCGATTAACCGCGAGCCAAAACGGCTAAAGGTTTTCAGCTCCTCCTTGGGAAAAAAGCCCTTGTCCGCGAGTATGCAATACAATGATTCGACTGCATGACCTTTACTTGCTATAAAACGATCACGATCCTCCCATTGAGGTCGAGCCGCATCCACATTCATCACATGGTAATACAGCGCGGTCAAAATGTCCGTGTTGCACAAGGATGACCCTGTATGACCTGTCTTCGCGTCGTATACCATTTGCAGCAGATCCATGCGAATTTGAACCGCTTTGCGCTTTAAATCATTGATGCTCATCTTGCTTGCCCTCGTATGGTTTGCACTCATTTTCTCTACACTCCTTTTTATATACGGGAATCCGGTGAATAACTAGCGGAGCGGCCAAATGATCCTGGAGAAGCGTCAGCGCTCGCCTTTGTTTCCGTACTTTTACCGCTAAATATTCTATATAATCAAAAAATACGGAAACAACAGCGATCGTAAGGATATTTGGCCGTGCAGCGATATCTATTCACCGGATTTCCCCGTCACTTCCACTCGTTCCCACGCAGCCAGGACTGAATTTCACTAACCGTCGGATCAACCGGATCTGCAATCAAACCCGGAATATACGTACAGGCCTCGAATAAAACAGGAATCACGTCCTGATGAATACCGACAGCATGATGCACATACGGTCCTTTAACCAGCTTTTCTTCCCAAAGCGGCCAATCATTCACTTCCACCCAAACGTAGGAGCCCCGAGTGTAAGGCCCTTCAATCCCTTTGGCTTTGCCGAGAAAAATCGAATATTCACCATGGTCCCCGTCAAACCGTGCCAGCGTCATGGCACCGCCTTTTATTTCCCCTTCATGCGTACCCGGAGAATGATCATCAAACAAAAAATGCTTACGCAGCTTCGGCTTCTCCTCCACACTCAACGAGACCGGGAAGTTCCCGCAGTGGAACAGCAGCTCGCCATTCGGATTTTCGGGATGTCTGATCGTCAAATCAGCAAAAAACGTAGGCGCCGCATTCATCGAAGCCGCCTGCACCATAATGGAAGTAATCGCTCCATGAATATCCGTTTCACAAGTAACCGGAATTTGTTCATCTGTTAGAATCGCATTTGCCAAACAGGGCATGATTCCCATCGCATCCTGCAGCGACGACCAGCATTGAATCGCAATTGCGGTGGAGTTCGACTGGATCGCATAGTTTTTCATGGCAACCTTTAATGCAGCAATTTTGCGGACGGCCTCTTCGCCAACCTCGGTATAGTCGAGCTTCTCTTTGATATATTGAATAGCTTCCAATAATTCAGGACTATCCTTGGCTGCTGCCTTTAAGGAGGCGCGTTTGATATCCTCCAGCGTGATCGGATAAATCTCGATCCCGAAGCGCTCCAGCAGCTCGCCCTCATTGCACATCATCGTCCAGAACGAAGTCGGTCTCGGTCCAATTTGCAAAATCCGCATACTGCGGAAATGCCTGACTACGTTCGCTGCAGCCACGAAATTACGAAAGCCCCGTTCAAATACCGGGTCGTCAACCCGACTGTTCGTAATATAAGTGAACGGCACATTGAAGCGTCGCAAAATTTTACCCGTAGCAAACAAGCCGCATTGCGTATCCCGCAGACGCATACCATCCTCAAGCGGCGCTTCATCACGCGGCCCCCAAAGCAGCACCGGTTTACCAATCGCTTTGGCTACACGACCGACCATATCCTCCGTTCCGAAATTACAGTGCGGGAAAAACACAGCATCTACTTCCTGATGTTGAAAATGCTTAATAATTTCTTCTGCATTATACAGGTCGTCGTACAGTAAGCCTTCCTTATTCAAGCCCTCCAAATCAACAATTTCGATTGGAAGTCCGAAGCTTTCCATCTTTTGACGAATCAAGACTTTATATTTAAAAGCATCCTCCGCGCTGAACACAAATCTTCTCGTCGGCGCATAACCCAGCTTGAATGTTCTCATGAATTAGTTCTCCACCCTTTCTACCCGGTATGCCCGTAATGCAATGTATGGAGTTGCAGGCATGTTAACACGGGTCAAACCTGAGTAAACGCCATTTAAAGCAGTTATAGTCATATTCCATGTATCAATGACCTCGATTTGAAAGCATGACTCTTCAGGCAGCGGAAGATCCCGATAGGCCGGTCGGTGAACACCAAAATATTGTAAATAATAGTCTCCCTCAATACCGAGCGTCGGAGCATCTCGGAAGGTCTCGATAGGCGTTATCCCCTCAGGAGAAGCATCAAAAATTTGCCTTAAGAAAGCAATTCGCTTCGGACTGTCCCCATAGAGCTGGCCCCCTTTGGACCACCATACGATTTCATCGGGATGCAAGAAGGTTTCCCCATGTCCCACATACCCGCCACGCATAAATCCATCCCACATCCGCGCCGCCATATCTTCACCCGTAATATTGCCCCAACGCTGCGGCAGGTTCCCCTCATAGCAGCACTCGTCTACAACAATCGGCTTTCTGTAAAGCTTGCGCCAAGCCGTGGTCGGCGATAGCTCCCAATACTGCATACTGACATGTGTTACCCAAGGCTTCGTATGATCGTAAATCGTCAAATGGGTAGGATCATACATTTTCGTTCCGTTATGGATCGAACGCAGGTGCTGATAAGGATCACTTTCCTGTACGATACGGAAGAAGCGATCCCAGTCGTCCAGCTTTTTTTCTTTCATAAAATCAAATTCGTTGGCGAGTGACCACCAAATATTTCGAAATGCGCTCAATCGGGCGATCACATAACGCAAGTAAAACTCGTCGGTTTCAGCATCCATCCGATCAAAGCCCCACTGTCCATTATCATAGGGATGAAAGAGAATTAAATCCGCTTCGATACCCAGCCTTTGCAGCTCCCCAATTCTTTGTTCCAGTTTATCGAAGTAAAGCGGATTAAAGCGGGTCCAATCAAATCCATCCGTCTTGGAGCCAACAAACGGAAAATGCTCCGGCTCGTTCGTATTGAAGCTGTAGCGCTTCGGGAACACGCACATGCGGATTTTATTGAATGGTGAATGACTCAAGCTTTGCAGCGTTTGCTCCTGCAAGGCTTCCTCTTGATGTGTCCACACATAGCAGGTCGTACCATAAGGCCGGTAGGTGGTTCCATCTGCATAGGCGAACCGGTCCATATCACGAACATGAACAGGGCCATGATTTCCGACTGAGGCTGCCGAACATACAAAACCTCCTGCTGATCCGTTCAACACCGCTATGTTGCTGCTGACCGAATACGTCCATTCCCCTTCGGTATCCGGCATGAAGCGAATTTTGTACACACCATTTCCATCATAAAAGCCGTCCACATCGATGACCCGTTGTTGATGCTGAAACTGTGCTTGCAAGCGAACCTCCTTAAAGGGATTACCGTCACTCGGACCCTCCAAAGATAGCTCGATAAAGCTCCAGCATTCAATTTTAACGGTAGATGAAGCAAGCTGACTCGATTTCATAACCCATCACTCCTATACGAATTAGTTTTTATCTCTATACCTCATGGTTCGAATCTAGCCTTTAATTCCCGAGGTCGAGATCCCCTCAACAAAATATTTCTGACTGCTGAAGAAAATAATCAAGCTTGGAATCAACGACAATACCGACATCGCAAACAACACGCCCCAGGCAGACTCCCCGGATGAATCCAAAAACAACCGCAAACCAAGCGGAATTGTGTATAACTTGGCTGTATTGATGTAAAGCAATTGACTAAAGAAATCATCCCACGTCCAGATAAAGGTAAAAATCGCTGTTGTAATCAGTGCAGGTGCTGCCAGCGGCATAATAACCCGCCAGTAAATTTGTGTCCGTCCGCAGCCATCAATTGTTGCTGATTCATCAAGCTCCTTGGGAAGCCCACGAATAAATTGAACCATCAGAAAAATAAAAAATGCATCTGTAGCCAGCCATTTCGGCACGGTTAATGGATAGTACGTATCAATCCAGTTCAGCTCTTTGAACAAAATGTATTGAGGAATGATCGTCACATGATGCGGCAGCATAATCGTAACCAGCATGAGCGAGAACCATACCTTTTTCCAGGAAAAATCAAGCCTGCCGAACGAGTACGCCGCCATCGAACAGGATAAGAGGTTACCTGCCACGCATAAAGCCGAGATAATAAATGAATTCGTAAAAAAGGTTAAAAAGCTTACGCGCGCAATCCCTGCCCAGCCTTTGATGTAATTATCAAAAGTGATTTCCTTAGGCCACAAACTCATATCGGTAAAAATCAAATTTGCAGGCTTCAAGGAGCTGCTGATCAACCAAAGAATCGGATACAGCATAATCAGTCCCAGGATGAGGATAACAGCATGGAGCAGGTAACGGTTGATTCGGTTGGCAGCTGCCATCTTATTTCCCCCCGTCCGCATAATGCACCCAATACTTGGATGAACCGAATAGTATAGCAGTTACAATGCCGATAATAACGAGCAGCACCCACGCCATGGCGGAAGCATAGCCCATTTCGTAGAACGCAAAGCCCTTCATATACAAGTACAGCGTGTAAAACAACGTCGAGTCCATGGGACCTCCAAGCCCGCCGCTTATAATAAAGGATTGGGTAAAGGCTTGAAACGAACCAATCAATTGAATAACTAAATTAAAAAAGATAACCGGTGTGAGCAGCGGCAATGTGATGTGTAGAAACTGCTTGATTTTGCCTGCTCCATCGATCTGCGAAGCCTCGTAATAATCCTGCGGAATTTGCTTCAGTCCAGCCAGAAAAATAATCATCGAGGACCCGAACTGCCAGACGGAAAGTGCGACAATGGAGTACAGTGCATAGGATGGATTGGATACCCAGTCCGGTGCATGGATATTAAATATTAGAAGAAATTGATTGACGACACCGGAGCCACCGAATATTTTGCGCCACAATACCGCTATCGCCACACTGCCACCAAGCAAGGTGGGCAAATAGTACAGCGTACGGTAAAACCCGAGACCTCGCAGTCCCTTGTTCATTAGCGCAGCAACCATCAGAGCGAAGGCCAGCTTTAAGGGCACAGACAAAAACACATAAGTAAAGGTCACCTTCAATGAAGTAAAAAATCTCGGATCAGCCGTGAACATCGTTTTGTAATTGTCAAACCCGATAAACTGCGGCGGGGAAATCACATCAAACTTCGTTAGTGAGTAATAGAAGGAATTCACCATTGGACCAATAGTCAGCGCGAACAAGCCTATAAACCATGGCAATAAGAACATATAAGGCACATTGTTTTTCTTCCAGAGCTTCACCCAATACCTGCTTATGGTGCTGGGAGCACTCTTATCTGCTGCTGTAGCCTGATTCATTGTTTCACCTCTTAAATGTAAGCTGTGTCAGAGACGAACCCGGATCATCCTCATCCGAGTCCGAATTCTCACATCAAGTTAGTTTACTTTTTCCCGATAGCTTTCTCCGCAGCTGCAAATACTTCTTGAGCCGCATTGTCGATTGTTTCCTTGGCGAAACCTACCTTTTGGCTCATATTAATGAGTGTCGTTTCAAACTCTTTGCCATTTGGAATTTCTCTGTCCGGTACTCGTGAATTTTTGGAGGCGATGTCGATATAATCATAAACCTTTTTATCAACAGGTGTTGCGCTCGCTTTTAAAGCATCCCGAGCTTTTGAGGAGCCTGGTACGCCGCGCTCGCTGCCAAGAATCATCGTAGCTTCAGGATCGTTAACCATAAAGCTGATGAACATCGCCGCTTCCTTCGGATTTTTCGATTTGGCATTAATCGTCAGAAACTGGCTTGGCTGCAGCCACAAGCCTTGTGCTGATCCTCCTGTTGGCGGAAGAACAACATTGATTTCGTCCTTCATCAGCTTTTGATAAGCTGTTATTTGATTGGACCAGATCAAGTGCATCGCCGTTTTGCCTTCGACGAATGAAGAATTTTCCGGTGCTTCTGTATAAGCGGCTGTGACTTCGGCCGGAGGCGTGCTGCCTGCCTTCCGATAGTTATCCCATAACGTAAACCAGTTGGCGATATCTTCCTTGCCCAGACCAGCCTTTCCATCCTTATACAAGGTTTTATTCGTTTGTCTGGCAAAATAGTTCAGATATAATGGAAATCTTGATTCATCAACAGCTCCGTAATAGCCTTTGCCTAACGCTTTGGTCAAGTCTTGAGCATACTTACCGAACTCCTCCCACGTCCACTTGCCTGTTGGGGGCTGAAGTCCGGCTTTTTTAATCAGCTCCGTGTTATAAGCAATACCAAATGCATTAGATCCCAAAATAATGCCGTACTGCTTGCCATCCATCGCACCGGATTCAATATTCCCCTTGTCGAAGTTATCCACGTTGATCTCTTTACCCATATAAGGATTAATATCCAAAAGCGCCGAGCGGGACACATAATCCGGGTAGTTGTTACCGAGCTGGATCAGGTCTGGCGCATTACCACCTGCAACCTGAGTATTTAATTTGTCAAAATACCCGTCGCTGCCCATGTATTCGCCATTTATTTTGATATTCGGATTTTTCTTCTCAAATAAATCAATCACTTTTAAAGTAGCATCATGACGAGCTTGGGAGCCCCACCACATCATTCGCAGCTCAACATTTTTATTACTGGTAGGAGTTGGTGCAGTACCTGCTGCTGCTGGCTGTTTGGTCTCTACAGGTGCAGATCCACCTCCCCCTGGCGTACATGCAGCAACCATAGAAGCTATAGTGGCCAGCATAACGAGCAAGGATGTATTCTTTTTAACGTTCATTGTATATCCTCCTTTAGTATCATTACTAAATTTGTTTAATCCCCATCCCACATTCACATTACATATGAAAGCGTTATCTTTTTATTCAAATAAACCTCCTTTGTTTCTGAATTTTCACCAATTTGCGGATAATAATGATATAATCCAGCTTTATTCGATGAATTTTCCAGCTGATAATCTCACTCGAATCATAACATCGGCTATTAGATGAGTCAATATACAAAATAAACTTTTTTATCAAATTAACTAAACTTGTCTATGTAAATATTGTACTTGTTTATTTTTCCACCTCTCCATAACACAATGTGTACGAAGCGAATAGCATCCCTACAAAATTCAAACTTGTTAAATAAACAAGGTCGTAGTAAACTAAAATAGTTTAGTAAATGCATCTGTGATTTAGAAGGAGTGTAGTACAGCATGAAAATGGAGGACATCGCTAAACTGGCCAATGTATCCAAATCAGCCGTTTCGATAGCGCTTAGTGGAAAACCAGGCATTAGTGAGGATACACGAACCCGAATTTTGAAAATTGTCAAGGACAGCGGCTATATGCCAAGGTCCATGATCAAGGCCGACAAATTCTACAGCTTAACCAAAACATTACGTTTTGTCGCTTGCACCAATAATGGGATCGTCTTGGAGCAGTATTATAAACAGCCCTTTTTTATGGAGCTGATTCATCATATTGAGGAGCAGTGCCGTGTCCGCGGATACTCCTTGTTCTTCTCCTCCGTGACCACTGACCATTTGGAGGACGCGATGGAAACGATGGAAACCGAGCATGAATCGAACGGGATTATTTTACTCGGTACCAATCTGACTCCGGAGCAAATTCAACTGATCGCCAAAAAACAGCCGAATCTGGTCGTGCTCGACACTTGTCTCGAAACGTTGAATATGAATTTTATCGTGATGAATAATGTTATGGGGGCCTATCAGGCAGGACGTTATTTACGGGAGCTTGGGCATTCAAAAATAGGGTACGTTCAGTCGAATTCGCGGATGTACAATTTTGATTCCCGTAAGAGAGGTTTTTTGCAGGCTTTGGAGGAGGATCAGCTAACCGTTGATAAAGCTCACTATTTTGGGGTATCCCCAACAGTCGTCACTGCGCAGGATGAGTTTATGCACAAAATAACCGAGCTGAAGGAAGATTTGCCGACCGCGTTATTTTGCGAATGTGATTATATCGCCGTCAGTGTGATTAAAGCCTTGAACGAGTTGGGTATTCGAGTGCCTCAGGATATATCTATCGTCGGCTTCGATAACATCCAGGAATCCACGATCATCACACCGGAATTGACCACCGTTAACGTAGAAAAGAGCACAATCGCGGAGCTTGCCGTCTCCAAGCTGCTGGATATGATCGAGCACGGGGATACGGTGAAGATCAAATCTTTGATCGATACGCAATTGGTGATTCGTAAATCGTGCAGTCCGGTTGCTGTCAAAGAAACCGACGCAGCTGCGCTGTGAGCTTGGCTAGCCACTAAACTCCGGGGGCTGTACGATAGAAAAAAGCTTGGTGCGTTCGATGAAGCATGACTTCATTCGTCTAAGCGCAACAAGCTTTTCATGCGGGTATGAAAGTACGTTTATTTAATTGTGTATATGTTCACGGGTAAGCGACAGCTCATTGTTAAAGCCTTTGGAAAACAACACCTGGTGAAAGCTCATACTTTTTGTTTTATTTTCTCCTCCTTAACCTCACCAATAGACCTTTCTTTCACCCAGGATTAAATCTTCGACTGTCAGTTAGGGGCTTCGTACGAACGCATGAATTATTTCCAACTGAGTGGTAACTTAGAGCTTACTGAAGGAGGTGAACAGCATTAAAGTTAGCCGTAGGATGACCGTTTTTGATCTCTTAAAGTTTACTCGATCTTATGTGAACTTACAGATTGACCTTCCATCGTCATACCAAGCCGTTCAAACTGCTCCGCAGGCGCATCGTGCTCACGCATCAATCGTGCCATCAGACGCAGCATACGCGCTTCAATCTCGGGATCATTCAGTTGCGATTCCTGCTTCGGGTCCTGACGAAGATCGAATAGCAGGCTACCGTATCGATAAGGATTCAGATAGGTTTTACCTTTTATCTTCATAACCTGTGCACCCTTGGTGAAGGAAAAGGGACCCGCCAGCTCCATCCCTGCAAATTCGCGCGGATCGAACCTTGTGTGCATATGCGTGGGCATCAGCGTGTATTCGTACAACGGTTCATTATCCTCCTGGATAGGGGCACGCATGTATACATAGCGGCCATCCGTGCAATTGACGTGACCACCGTGCGTCCCGAACAACACGGCCTCGCGGGGTCTGTCCCCATCGGAATCGGTAAGTACGTTCAACGGTTTGCCCTGCATATCAGGTGGAATATCTACTGCAAAAAAATCAAGCAGCGTTGGACCCATATCTATCAATTGCACCAAAGCTTCGGACCGTCCACCGCCCACTTGTGTTCTCGGGTCCCAAACAAACAGCGGTATGTTGGCAATTTGGTTATAGAACGGCTGAATGTTTTTGCCCCACCAGCGGTGCTCACCGAGCAGAAAACCATGATCTGTATTCACAATCAGCATCGTATCCTTCCACAGATCATAACGGTCGAAGGTATCCATAATGCGTCCGAGATAGGCGTCACACATGCTCACCAGTGCGGCATACTCATAGATGACATGCTGCACCTCTTCGGGCTGCTGCTTCACAACCCCATAATCGGGCCAGTCAAAATGCTTGCCTTCGTAAGTGTGCGGGTACAAGTCCTTATATTTGCGTTGAGTGAAAAAAGGCTCGTGCGGATCAAACGCCTCGATTTGCAAAAACCAGCGATCCTGATCGTGATTACGCTCGATGAACTCAATGCCCCTGCCTACCGTGACAGCCAACGGCTGCTTCTCCTCCGTGTCCAGATGCTCGCGGTTTACCCAGTCCTGTCTCCATAAATCGCCCAGCTTCGGGCCGCTTAAGGTTTCAGGAATTACCGGGTCCTTCACGCTTCCTTTCCACGGGTCACCCTCCTGGCCTCTGGCAAATTCCCACGAGTTGTAGCGAGTGTGATAGGTGGCGCCACCGTCCTCGAAGTAATGATTGTGATCAGTAGTCAGATGCGTATAGACTCCGTTCTTACTTAACAAATCGACCATGGAATCATCGAACGGCTCGAGCGGTCCCCAGCTTCTATGCAGAAAATTGTATCGACCCGTATGCAAATCCCTGCGCGCCGGCATGCAAGGGAGGCTTCCCGCATAGCAGTTGTCGAAGGTGACGGACCGCTCCGCCAATCTTTGAAAATTCGGTGCATGAACCCAATTGCAGCCGTAAGGGGGGAGCATATGTTTATTCAAGGAATCGAACATCACCATAACTGCCTTCATGCTTTCTCTCTCCCTTTTTATATAATTACAGACAATTATTCAACCCATACCGGGTTATTCATCCTGCGGCGGCAATGTCACGAGCATAGACTCGCGGTATTGACTTGGTGTTACCCCTTCGTTTTTTTTGAAAATTCGGTTAAAATATGTTGGCTGATAGCCGACCATTTCGGCGATGTCATTGATTTTGTAATCCGTTTCCGACAGCAGCTCTTTCGATTTGCGAATCCGGACATCGGTCAAATAAATAATAAAATTGGTGCCTGTCATTTTTTTAAACGCCTTGCTCAGTGTAAGCGGCGTTAAATTGTGCTCCTCGGCAAACAGGTCCAGCGACAAATCGGTTTCGTATTTGTTATGGATGGTCTCGATAACACGTTCAATTGCCTGCTTTAAACGAACATCCTGTTTTTCAGAATCTTGTCGAATTTTGTCAATATAAGGCTGAATGACGCGCTTTTGAAACAAGTTGGTTATATCTGCAGGCTCTGTTAAATTCGCCAGCTCCTCTTGAATGCTGAAAGGGGCTGCTTCAAACGGATTATAGCCTGCTTTCAGAAAACCGAACTGCAGGTTTCCATACAGCTGCAGCATACCTTGTTGAAATAAATATTCCTTGGTCGTATTCGCCTTGAGCTCGCTGCTAAACTTATTCAAAGCGATTATCGATTCCTCCGCGTTAACATTGCGAATAGCCTGAAGGATTTCTGATTCTGCAGCAAAAGGGTAATGGATCGTATCGGTCCCCTGAGATAAATAATCGTCAGCATGGATAACCTGCCTTGATTCGTTCATATCCCGGTAACGGACGATTCGACCAACCTCATCCCAGGCTTGAGGAATATCTACGACCGATGGAACCCATTTACTGATGCATACGGTAACATCCATTTGGATGAAGCGATGCAGCATGATGGACAGCTGTTCAGCAAGACGGTACAGCTCATCACTTCGTTCATCGGCTTCATAATAAAGCGGGCAGCCTACAAGGACACTAATCGAAAGATCGTGAAAGTTAATAATCTCTCCATTCAAAAAGCTGTCCTTCATAATTTCTTCCGTAATATTCACAGATGCAAAGGAAATAAGCTCCTGATCGCCTTTATGAAACCTTCCTTTCACCCGGGAAGATCCATGCAGCTGTATACTGAGAACGACAAAACCAATCTCATCCGTATCCCAGCCAAACAGCCGCATTCTTTCTTCCAATTCGGATTGATCCGATGAGCGAAAATGCCCCTGGAGCAGCTGAAGCAGGAAGCCTTCCTTCATCGTGGGCAGCTGCTGCTGCAATCGCTGCTCCAGCGTCCGGCTTTCAAGGTTCAGGCGTCTCCATTGCTCGCCAATAAATTCGATTTCATCCGCCGATTCCTTGCCTGTATTGCTGTTCGTTTTGAACATTTTCATCAGCTCAAGGATCGGTTGGTACAGCTTGCGGGAGACGACAATCGCCGTTATAATTCCGAACAGCAGCCCTGCCAAGCCTACCATGTATACGAAATTGGAAGCAGCAATGACAGGCGAATTTAATTTATCCAAAGCATCCATCGAGACATAAGTCCAGCTCTTGCCCAGCCGTTTAAATGAGGTGTAGGAGACCGAATAGGCAGACCCACCATAATCGTAAACAAATGAGCCTTTGGCTTGCTCACGTCTCTGGATCAGATGCGCCAGCTCCTGCTGCTGCTGAATAGAATCAAGCGTTTCGTTAGAGCTTCCTACTGTTTCCCCCGTTTCGTTAAACAAAAAGGTCGCACCATTCTCGCCCAAGGTCACCCCGCTTAATAGCTGAGCCACCTGCTTCTGCTTCAAATAAATTAATAGTGTACCAAACGGCTCGGCGCTTTCATCCGACAGCAAATAGGCAAGCGTCAGCCTTCCTTTGCCGACCACCGTATTGGCAGCTTGATAAGCCGGCAGCCAGAAGGTCGAATGCGGATTGTTCAGCAGCTCGTGGAACCTTGGACGCTCCTGCTCACGCAATTGTATCGTTCCGTTACTATCCGAGAATACAAGGCCGGGGCGATCCAGAACGATATAAACCTGATCAATTAACGGATTGGATTCCTTTAAAAGCAATAAATTCGTATATACATTTCGGATAAATTCATAATCGTAGCTCGTTTCCTGACTTTTTAATTTAACGCCAAATTCAGGATTAAATGCCCATTGAGCCGCTGTTTTCTCCAGATAAGAGAAATAATCGTCCACACGCTGGGCTGATTGAGCCACCTGATGATTACGTGCTACGAGCACACTATCCTCCAGCTGCCGCGTACCGATCCATTTGACACCACTGCCTACAACAAGTGTCGGCAAGCAGATCGCTATGAGAATGATCATAAAGCTTTTGCGGTAAAAACGCTTTTGTACCATCGAATATTTACCAAGAGCACGAAATGAGGCAGTCCAGTTATTCAACGCAGCTCTTAACTTCCTTTCTGTGATCGGATGGTCGAATGCTTGAAGTCAGACTTCTGATCCTTTGCCATTTTATCATCCATTAGGAAAAGTCACCATGCCGTGCAGTAAACATCAGGCCCCACTTCGCACACACCAGTCTTTATTTCCCTTGTCTTTTCTTGTAATCGTCATTAAATTCGGTCACGATTTTTTGATATTGGGCGTCTGCTTTTAAGCTTGCTATGTACGTATCCCAGGCCTCAATAGGCTCCCGTCCAAAAATAATTTTCACCTTTAGATCCTGAGTCCTTTTGTCATAATCGATCCCGACTTTGTTATACGTATCGGAGTTTAAGCCAATCGCCGGGTCTCCGGTTGCAACCTTCGCTTGTTCGTCAATAATGGACATATTCCGTTTCAGGAAATCTGCTGGAATACCCGTTTGATAGGCAAATGCATATTTATCGAGGCTTTGGAAGATCGGAAAAATAACCCCGGTGTACACTTTAGCCTTCTCCGTGAACAAATACATACCATCCTGCACATTATAATGCTCGCCTTTAAAGCCATAGTTGGCCATGACGCTGCCTTCCTCAGTGGCGCCGTAGTCCATGAACGCCAGAATCTGCTTCAGCTTCGCCTCAGGTACCGATTTGGGGATTACCCAGAAGCCAAATGCGCCGCTGCCCTTGGGTGCGAACTTGCCTTGAGGCCCTTCGAGAGAAGAAAGCTGCAATAAATCGGCTTTCGGATTAGCTGCACGCATCTGTCCGGTAAGCAGCCAGGTCGGTTTGAGCGCATCCGTGAAGATCCCCACTTTATTCGTTGTGATGCTTTCTCTGACCTGGGAATTTTTTAATGTCGGGAAGTCGGCGGCCAGTAAACCTTCTTTATATGCCTTGGTTAACCAAATTAACGCGTCTTTAGTTCCCTTCTCAAAGGTCATATCGATCAGCTTGCCATCCTTTTCCTTCCACTTGCCGTAATTACCGTTCAATACGTTCTCCACCCACGACAGGCTGCCCATATTGTTCGCATTGACGGTTGCCGTTAATCCGATCGTATCTTTCTTACCGTTGCCGTCGGGGTCCTTTTCAGTAAAGGCTTGCATGACCGCGTACATTTCATCCAGATTTTTGGGCGGCTGCATTCCCAGATGGTCGAGCCAATCCTTCCGCAGGATCGGCATGCCTTCCGTACCATAGAGCGGACGGGTAAATGGAATCCCATAGTTTTTTCCGTTCAGGCTCGTATTTTTCCAGCTTTCCGCCGGAAAAGCGCTTAAATTTTTATAATCCTTCAACAGCGGCGTCAAATCCCAGAAAGCACCCTGGTCTGCCATTTTTCGGATTTGAGCCTGGAACGGTTCACGAATCAGCATCAGCTCCGGAAGATCGCCAGAGGCTAGCGTCACATTCGTTTTGTCTCCATAATTGTTCGGAGATACCCATGTAATGTTCAGCTTCGTATTTGTTTTTTTCTCTATTTCCAAACGAATCGGGTCCTGATCACTCGGAGGCTCTGGACTGTAGAAATCCGACATGATGTTAATCTCAACGGGCTTGTTCGCTTCTTTTCCAGCCGTGCTGACTTCACTACCGCTCTTGCTGCATGCAGCGAGCACCCCACTCATCCCAATCATACACGATAATGCAATTGCACTGCTTTTCTTCATCATTGAATCCTTCCCCCTATTAGTCGTATAATGGTATGCATTCATTCCTTGATGGAGCCGATCATAGCCCCTTTGGCAAAATGCTTTTGCAGAAATGGATACACCATCAGAATCGGTACCGTGGCCACCACCACAGCAGCCATCTTGATCGTCTCCGAAGGCAGCTGCAAATCATTTCCCAAAGCCATCGACCCCCCCATTGAAGTTGAAGAGTCGACGATCATATTGCGCAGCAGCATTTGCAGCGGCCATTTGTGATGATCATTGATATAAAGCATCGCATTGAAAAACGTATTCCAGTAGCCTACAGCAAAGAAGAGGCCAAACGCTACCATGGAAGGCACCGAAAGCGGCAATATAATTCGAACCCATACCCCGATTTCATTACACCCATCAATCGTAGCCGCTTCCTGCAGCGCATCCGGGATCCCATCATAAAAGCCTTTCATTAATAAAATATACCAACCGCTGGACATCACAGGTATAATCAACGCCCACAAGCTGTTCATCAGGCCCAGCTGCTTGATCAGCAAATAATCCGGAATAATGCCAGCCTGAAACAAGGTTGTCAGCAGCACGAGCAGCATCAGAAGCTTGCGGCCCTTTAATCTTTTCCTCGAAAGTGTATAGGCAAAGCTGGACGTAATTAATAAAGAAACTACAGTGCCTGCCAGTGCCAGAAAGCCGCTGACACCAATCGCCTTCACGAATGCTTGCGTCGAAAAAATATATTGATACGATAACAAGCTCCACGACTCAGGAAAAAGCACAAAACCTTTGCTGATATATTCCTCCGGCTTCGTAAATGATACCGTAAATACATAATACAGCGGGAACAAGGTGACCAATCCGACGATCGATAACAGCATAACATTCGATACAATAAACGTTCTATCTCCTATGGACAACCTCATATCAATAGACTCCTTCCTCACCCAGCTTCTTGGCCAATTTGTTGGCAATAACAACCAGGGTCAACCCAACTACCGACTTAAATATACCAATCG
Source organism: Paenibacillus periandrae (assembly GCF_022458865.1). Taxonomy (GTDB): domain Bacteria; phylum Bacillota; class Bacilli; order Paenibacillales; family NBRC-103111; genus Paenibacillus_S; species Paenibacillus_S periandrae. Next base: position 54,639 of record NZ_JAJNMU010000006.1, read on the forward strand.
CAGTACTGTAGCTGAATTCACCCTGCTGGATACCCACACGGAACACATAAGTATCAAACACGTCTGCCACATCGGAAACGGCACCATTGGCCATAAGCAGCACCTGCTCAAAACCCACATCCATCATATGTCCGATCCGCAGAATGAGGAGAATCACGATCACGTTACGAATGGAAGGCAGCGTAATATGCCAGATTTGGCGAAAGCGGCCAGCACCGTCCATTTTCGCTGCTTCATAGAGCTGTGGGTCGATGCCTGCAATGGCTGCAAGGAATAGAATGGTTCCCCAGCCCGCATCCTTCCATATCGTTTGCAGGGTAAGAATCGGCCAGAACAGCTGCGGACTCGTCAAAAAATCAATTTTGTTCAGCCCTGCGGCGATCAGCATCTTGTTAACAACACCCTCGGACTGGGACAGCAGCAGGAAAGTAATTCCTGCAATAATAACCCACGATAAAAAGTGAGGCATGTAGATAATCGTCTGAATCGTTTTTTTGAACAGCTCATTTTTTAATTCCGTCAGTAAAATCGATAGCAGGATCGGAAGCGGAAAATAAAAAAACAGATTCATTAAGCTGATGGCGATCGTATTGCGAAAAAGATGAAAAAAATCGGGATTGGCAAAAAAACGATTAAAATTGTCCAGTCCCACCCATGGGCTTTTGAAAAACCCCTGGTACGGTGAATAATCCTGAAAAGCGATGCTGATCCCCCATAACGGAACATATTTAAAAATTAGAAAAAATAAAATTCCGGGAACAGCCAACAAATATAAATATTTATCGCGCTTTAACACATACATTAAGGCACTCTTTTTGTTGTGGCTGTTTCCCATGCTCCTCCCTCTTAAGGCGGCTTCCTCTGTTTTGCTAACTGCCATGGTGTTCCTCCCTTATTGCTCGATAGCGCAATCATAGACGGAACTTCCCATTGCCGACAATAACACATTTCTCCCCTATTGTTAGGTGGTTATAACACTTTTTATCCGCTTGCACTTTTTATCCTTGTAATGAAAAAAAGAGCCTGCCACCCTAACAGTGGCAAAGCTCTTCAATTCCCTGTGCGTTGCTTTCGGTATTCTCCAGGCGTGATGCTCTCAAGAAATTGAAAAGGTCCTACCCCTTTTTCCCGCAAGAAAATGGAGGGTATGACCTTTGTGTGCAGCTTTAGTCCCGTTTAATGCTATAACAATTCTTTTCTCAGCTGTTCCGCTGATTTGGGTGACAAATAACCGTATGGAATATCGAATACCGTTTTGGCTCCGACAAAACCTTCGCCAGCAAACTTATGGATGGCTCGGGCATAAGCTACCAGTACGCTGCCCGTAAATTCAGGATTGCTATCCAGGTTAAGTCCAAATTCTATGATCTGCTTGCTGTTGACGCCGGTCTTGCCGCTTCTGAATACAAGCCCACCATGAGGCATAGTCGCATGCTGTTCCTGCAATTCCTCAGCGCTAATAAAATGAACCACAGTCTCATAATCAGCAAAATAATTAGGCATCGTAGTAATCTCTTTTTCAATTCGTGACAGATCTTCTCCGGCTTCCGCCACAACATAACATTCTCTTAGATGCTTATCTCTCGTTGTTAATACGGGATCTTCGCCATTTCTGACTTTATTAACTGCCTCGTCATTAGGGATGGTATATTGGACAGCGTTCTTCACACCCTGAATTCGACGAATCGCATCCGAATGACCCTGGCTTACCCCTTTTCCCCAAAATGTATATTCTTTTCCTTCAGGCAGCACCACTTCAGCCAGCAAACGATTTAATGAAAACAATCCTGGGTCCCAGCCTGTTGAAATGACACTGGCATGTCCAGATTTTTTGGCTGAGGCTTCTACAGCATCAAAATATTCAGGGATTTTGCCGTGATTGTCAAAGCTGTCCACTGCATTGAACATGGACGCGATGTACGGACCTTGCTCCGGTAGATCCGTTGCCGAACCGCCACATAATATCATCACATCGATTTTGCCTATGTAGGTATCGATTTTCGAAATATGAACCATTTCTACAGCTGATTCAATATCAGCGGGTTGACGTCTTGTAAATATCGCAACGAGCTCCATGTCTGCATTTTGCTGAATAGACGATTCCACACCTCGGCCTAAATTACCATAACCTACTATACCTACTTTTATTTTGTTCATCACGAATACCTCCATATTATAATAGCAATCTGCCCGTTCTAATATAACATGAAATGTAAGGATTGCACAAAAGATTTAAGTATGAAGTCCGGTGAAAATGAACCGCTGCGCTCATTATTCACCATACCGCTGGGAAGATAGATAGACAAAAAGTGCTTCTTCACCAGTGGCGTAAAAAAGGAGCCTGTCACCTATTACGGGACAAAGCTCCTTAAATTAATTCTTCTTAGCGCAGGCGCCAGAACAGTTCATTCCACTTCAGTTCATTGCGGAATCCGCGCAGGCTGGTATCTTTATTAATAATGACACTTTCGATACCCGTCATTTCTGCCCAGTCGAGCAGCTGATCAACGGTTACCACATAGGAGAACACGGTATGATGCGCGCCCCCGGCATAGATCCAGGCTTCAGCGGCTTCTTGCAGGGAAGGCTGGGATTTCCAGAGAACTCTCGCTACAGGGAGCTTGGGCATCGATTTATGCGGAGCTACAGCATCTACCTGACTGATGATCAAGCGGAAACGGCCACCCATATCGACCAAGGATGCGTTCACGGCTGCACCGGCACGACCATCAAAGGTCAGGCGCGCCGGATCTGCTTTGCCGCCAATGGAAAGTGGATGAACTTCAATTTTGGGACGCGTCGCTGCGATGGTTGGACAAACCTCGAGCATATGCGAGCCCAGCACCAATTCATTTCCCGGCTCCAGGTGATACGTGTAATCCTCCATGAATGAGGTTCCTTCGTTACCCGCAATAATTTTCATCATCCGTGTTAAAGCCGCTGTTTTCCAATCGCCTTCTCCGCCAAAGCCGTAGCCTTGACTCATCAACCGTTGAACCGCAAGGCCTGGAAGCTGCTTAATGCCATGCAAATCCTCAAAGCTGGTCGTGAAGGCACTGAAACCGCCCTCTTGTAAAAAAGCCTTCATCCCGATTTCAATGCGCGCTTGCTCAAGAATCGAATCCTTCAATGCGCCCGGCGCACGTCCTTCGGCAGAAATATCATACAGCTCTGAGTACTCATCAAACAAAGCATTGATTTGACTGCCCGATACATCATTAATCCGCTGAACCAAATCACCGACGCCATACCCATTGATCGACCAGCCGAATTTAATCTGCGCTTCTACTTTATCACCTTCAGTCACCGCGACCTGACGCATATTGTCCCCAAAACGGGCCAGCTTCAAATTGCGGCTTTCGATTACCGCGACAGCTGTGCGCATCCAGCCACCGATCCGCTCACGAACCTGAGCTTCCTCCCAATATCCGACTACAACCTTACGGACTATCCCCATACGACTGCCGATAAAGCCATACTCACGATCTCCATGAGCCGATTGATTGGTGTTCATAAAATCCATATCGATCGTGTCCCATGGAATATCACGGTTGTATTGCGTATGCAGATGCAGCAGCGGCTTGCGCAGCTCGGTCAGGCCGGCAATCCACATTTTGGCTGGAGAAAAGGTATGCATCCAGGTAATAATCCCCGCGCAGGCTGCGTCCGCATTAGCATCAATGCAAAGCTGGAGAATGGCATCTGGCGTTGTGAGCACACTTTTGAAGACGATTGAGTAAGGAATTGCGTTATCTCGGTCCAAGCCTTGTGTGATCTCGCGTGAATGCTGCTCGACTTCTAATAGTGTTTCAGGGCCGTACAAGTGTTGGCTTCCGGTAACGAACCAAAATTCGTAGGGTTTTATGGTTAGCATGGCGGGTTAATCTCCTTTTTTCGACCCTCCCAAACCCTCCCTGTAGGGAGGGCCCCAAAGGGCGTTGCCCTCTGGACTCCCCTGACTGTCTGCAGACTGGGGTGTTCTCGGGGCGCTTTCGTCCCTGCGGGACACGCTTGGCTTTGGGTGCTGGGGTGCGGGTGCATAGTTTTGTTGTGTATTCGGGGCGCTTTTCGTCCCAATGGGACACGCTTGACTTTGGTGTATGGAGTTAGTTAGGGATAAGGGCACTTCGTTCCTCATGGAACATCAGCAGGGCGAGAACAGAGCGAGAGCAGGGCAAGAGCAGGGCAAGAGCAGGGCGAGAGCAACGACGACAGGGCAATGACGACAGGGCAATGACGACAAGGTAACGATGACAGAGCAACGATAGTGCAACGACTGAGAGACTTCAGTGCAACTCAGCAGAGCGATTTTAGCGATTATTTGATTTCTTCTTTGATGGCCTTTAGGCGCTTCATGACGTCGTTCGCGCCTCGGCCAAAGTAATCGTGAAGCTTGCAGTATTCCTGATACAGCTTCTCGTAGACCTCGACGTTAGCTGGAATCGGCTTGAACGTTTCCTCGCGGATGCGGGCCATTTGCTGGGCGGCTTCGACGATGGTGTCGTAGCCCCCGTTAGCGGAGCCGGCGGCAACAGCGCCAAACATAGCAGCGCCAAGCGCTGGCGTTTGTTTGGAAGCGGCGATTTTGATTTCGCGGTTGGTGACATCCGCGTAAATTTGCATCAGCAGCTTGTTCTTTTGCGGCAAGCCGCCGCAGGCGTACAGTTCTTGGACTTCGACGCCATTATCATGGAAGGCGTCGACGATTTTGCGTGTGCCGAATGCAGTAGATTCCAGCAAGGCACGGTAAATTTCCTCAGGCTTGGTCAGCAGTGTGCAGCCGACCAGCAGACCGGTTAAGTCGGTATCGACCAACACGGAACGGTTGCCGTTCCACCAATCCAGAGCAAGCAATCCGGATTGTCCAGGCAGGTAGGCGGATGCTTGACGTTCCAGCCATTCGTGGACGGTAATATTATCGCTTGCTGCGGCTTCGTGCACGTAAGCTGGGACGGCTTGCTCTACATACCAGGCAAAGATATCGCCTACGGCGGACTGACCGGCTTCATAGCCCATATAGCCGGGGATGATTCCGTCCTCGACGACGCCGCACATGCCTTCGACCTGCTTTTCATGGTCGCCAAGCAGCATATGGCAAATCGATGTGCCCATCGCCATCACGAGCTTGCCAGGTGTGACGACGCCAACAGCGGGAACCGCGGCATGAGCATCCACATTGCCAACAGCTACTGCTGTACCGGCTTTGAGTCCTGTCAGTGCGGCCATAGCTTCAGTCAACCCGCCTGCTTTGGTGCCAAGAGGCAGAACCTCTCCTCGCAGCTTGGTGTCCGTTAAATGCTCGAGTCTTGGATCCAATGCTTTGAAAAAATCTTTGCTCGGGTATCCCTCCTGCTTATGCCAGATCGATTTGTAGCCTGCCGTACAGCTGTTGCGGACCGTATTGCCTGTCATTTGCGCGATAACCCAGTCAGTCGCTTCCAGAAATAAGTCCGTGCGCTCATAAATATGAGGCGCTTCATTCAGTACTTGCCAGATCTTCGCAATCATCCATTCGGACGATATTTTGCCACCGTAACGCGGCAGGAACGCTTCTCCGCGCTGCTCAGCAATTTCATTCAGCAGATTGGCTTCATCCTGAGCCGCATGATGCTTCCACAGCTTCAGCCAGCTATGGGGCTGATCCTTCAGCTCGGGATCGAAGCATAACGGTACCCCTTTTGCATCAACAGGCAGCATCGTACACGCTGTAAAATCAATGCCCAACCCGATCACATCAGCCGGATCGATACCAGATTGCTTCAGCACTGCCGGAATCGATTGTTTGAGTACAGTCATATAATCCGCAGGATGCTGCAATGCCCAATCCATTTCCAGCTTGACATTGGATTCCGGCAGCTGCTCGTCAATAACATTATGCGGATACGGCGTAACATGATCCGCCAGCTCCGTTCCGTCGCTTAAATCGACCAGCACGGCTCGGCCGGATTCAGTTCCGTAATCGACACCAATTGCATATTTGTTGCCCAACCTGTTCGCCTCCATCGCTTTATTTTTGTCCGTAATATGCGTTAGCACCGTGTTTTCTCAAAAAATGCCGATCCAGCAGCACTTGATCCATCGGAGCAATCTGCGGATTCAATTGGTACGTATGGTAAGCCATTTTGGCGACTTCCTCCAGCACAACAGCATTGTGAACAGCATCATGAGCGTCCTTACCCCAAGCGAATGGAGCATGACAATTGACCAATACACCAGGAATTTGCCGTGGATTCCGCTTTAAATTGTGAAAGGTTTCAATAATCACATTCCCGGTCTCCAGCTCGTAAGCGCCTTCAATCTCATCCTTCGTCATATTACGTGTGCAGGGCACTTCTCCGTAAAAATAATCCGCCTGCGTCGTACCGAGAGCCGGAATCGGTCTGCCAGCCTGTGCCCAGCTCGTCGCCCAAGGCGAATGGGTATGTACAATTCCGCCAATATCTTCAAAAGCGCGGTATAAAGCCAAATGCGTAGGCGTGTCGGATGAAGGACGATAGCTGCCCTCCACAATAGTTCCTTGCAAATCCACAACGACCAAATCGTTCGCCTGTAATTCCTCATAAGGCACACCGCTTGGCTTAATGACCACCAGTCCGCGTTCACGGTCAATTCCACTCACATTGCCCCATGTAAAGGTGACCAAGCCGTACTTTGGCAAATCCAGATTAGCCTGCAGCACTTCCTGCTTTAATTTTTTTAACAAACGGTTCCACACCTTTCCTGAAATCGAGTTTGTTCTCACTTCACAATACCCATTATATATTTGTACGTACAAATTTTCCACTTCTATTTTTTAACTTTCTAAAAGTCCTGTGAATAATGTCCCGCTACACGTCAAAATATCTTCCTAACGCTGTTGTTTCCCGTTTAACAGAAACACAGATCCTAATGTAACGAATTCATGCTGAAATGGTAAAAAACAAAAATGAATTGCGGGCCAGACAAATCAAGGTGTTTGAGGATAACCGTATAGATGATGACCTGCACTTAAATATATTTGTCTGGGCTACGATTATCCTTTCACCGTGATGCGAGATGTATTTAAAACGCGTATTAGTATCATGATGGGGAATACGTTAAAGTTTTGTTTACTAAAATGAAAGAGTAGTCCTATAGATTAGTTCTTATACGTATACCACAATATGGTATATTTAGCTTGTTCGGAAGCACCGACAAAGAAAATCCCCGCGCAGCTGCGTGAGGATTTTTCTTATTTGAACAATTTCTTAAGAAACTTAAATATATCAAAGCTTGTTCGTCTATACCACCTTTTGCTAAGGCTGTATTAAAGCGCCTGTAAAAGTGATGGCTCCGACAGCATTAGCCGTACCGATAGTAGTTAATCCGTCTAATGAATACGTTACATTACCGGTTCCAGGGGTTAAATCAACATGGTTCACACTTGTAGCTGCAAACGTGTTGTTCCCGGTCCCATGTTGATTAATGCTGAAAATAACAGTTGCTCCACGAAGAATTTGTAATTGAACTATTGTATTACCTGCCGTATCTTGCCAACCAACGAGACCAGTTAACCACACGCGACTTCCAGCAGGAACCCCTGTTATCGTGATCGTTTTTAATGTAACCGGGGCAAGGCCTATCGCGATTGCTGAACTACCAGTGGTATTTGGAGTATTTTCAGATACCTGAAATTGCTGGAAAACCCCGCCTTGTGGGCCTTGCGGCCCTTGTGCACCTTGCGGGCCTTGCAGTCCTTGCGGGCCTTGTGCACCTTGCGGGCCTTGCAGTCCTTGCGGGCCTTGCAAGCCTTGCGGGCCTTGTGCACCTTGCGGGCCTTGCAAGCCTTGCGGCCCTTGTGCACCTTGCGGGCCTTGCAAGCCTTGTGGGCCTTGCAAGCCTTGTGGGCCTTGCAGTCCTTGCGGTCCTTGTGCACCTTGCGGGCCTTGCAGACCTTGTGGCCCTTGTGCACCTTGCGGGCCTTGCAAGCCTTGTGGGCCTTGCAGGCCTTGCGGGCCTTGCAAGCCTTGTGGTCCTTGCAGTCCTTGCGGGCCTTGCAGACCTTGCGGGCCTTGCAGACCTTGCGGCCCTTGCAAGCCTTGTGGTCCTTGCAGTCCTTGTGGTCCTTGCAGACCTTGCGGCCCTTGTGCACCTTGAGGCCCTTGGGTACCTTGAGGTCCTTGTAGACCTTGCGGCCCTTGGGCACCTTGCGGGCCTTGCAAGCCTTGTGGTCCTTGCAGTCCTTGCGGGCCTTGCGGGCCTTGTGCACCTTGCGGGCCTTGCAAGCCTTGTGGTCCTTGCAGTCCTTGCGGGCCTTGCAAGCCTTGTGGTCCCTGCAGACCTTGCGGGCCTTGCAAGCCTTGTGGTCCTTGCAGACCTTGCGGCCCTTGTGCACCTTGCGGGCCTTGCAAGCCTTGTGGTCCTTGCAGTCCTTGCGGGCCTTGTGGTCCCTGCAGACCTTGCGGGCCTTGCAAGCCTTGTGGTCCTTGCAGTCCTTGCGGCCCTTGTGCACCTTGCGGGCCTTGCAAGCCTTGCGGGCCTTGTGCACCTTGCGGGCCTTGTGCACCTTGTGCACCTTGCGGGCCTTGTGCACCTTGCGGGCCTTGCAGACCTTGCGGGCCTTGCAGACCTTGCGGGCCTTGTGCACCTTGCGGTCCTTGCAGACCTTGCGGGCCTTGTGCACCTTGCGGGCCTTGCAGACCTTGCGGGCCTTGTGCACCTTGCTGTCCTTGCAGACCTTGCGGGCCTTGTGCACCTTGCGGGCCTTGCAGACCTTGCGGCCCTTGTGCACCTTGCGGGCCTTGCAGACCTTGCGGGCCTTGTATACCTTGCGGTCCTTGCAGACCTTGCGGGCCTTGTGCACCTTGTGGTCCTTGCAGACCTTGCGGGCCTTGTATACCTTGCGGGCCTTGCAGACCTTGCGGCCCTTGTGCACCTTGCTGGCCTTGCAAGCCTTGTGGTCCTTGCAGACCTTGCGGGCCTTGCAAGCCTTGTGGTCCTTGTATGCCTTGCGGCCCTTGGGCACCTTGAGGCCCTTGGGTACCTTGAGGTCCTTGAACACCCTGAGGTCCTTGAGGTCCTTGAGGTCCTTGTATACCTTGCTGCCCTTGAGCACCCTGAGGTCCTTGATCACCCTGCGGCCCTTGAGCACCTTGAGGTCCTTGATCCCCCTGAGGTCCTTGCAAGCCTTGAGGCCCTTGGGCACCTTGGGCACCTTGGGCACCTTGGGCACCTTGGGCACCTTGGGCACCTTGGGCACCTTGCGCTCCTTGCGAGCCTTGTGGTCCTTGCAGACCTTGCGGTCCTTGCACACCTTGTGGGCCTTGTATGCCTTGCGGCCCTTGGGTACCTTGAGGTCCTTGATCACCCTGAGGTCCTTGAGGTCCTTGTAACCCTTGAGGCCCTTGGACACCTTGCGACCCTTGTATGCCTTGCGGTCCTTGATCACCCTGCGGCCCTTGAGCACCTTGAGGTCCTTGATCACCCTGAGGTCCTTGCACGCCTTGTGGTCCTTGCAGTCCTTGCGGGCCTTGCAAGCCTTGTGGTCCTTGCAGTCCTTGCGGCCCTTGTGCACCTTGCGGGCCTTGCAGACCTTGCGGCCCTTGTGCACCTTGCGGGCCTTGCAGTCCTTGCGGGCCTTGTATACCTTGCGGTCCTTGTGCACCTTGCGGGCCTTGTGCACCTTGCGGGCCTTGTGCACCTTGTGGGCCTTGCAGTCCTTGCGGCCCTTGCAAGCCTTGTGGTCCTTGCAGTCCTTGCGGGCCTTGTGCACCTTGCGGGCCTTGCAGACCTTGCGGCCCTTGTGCACCTTGAGGCCCTTGTGCACCTTGCGGGCCTTGCAGACCTTGCGGCCCTTGTGCACCTTGAGGCCCTTGGGTACCTTGAGGTCCTTGAACACCTTGAGGTCCTTGTATACCTTGCTGCCCTTGAACACCTTGAGGTCCTTGATCACCCTGCGGTCCTTGAGCACCTTGAGGTCCTTGTATACCTTGTGGCCCTTGGGTACCTTGAGGTCCTTGAACACCCTGAGGTCCTTGTATACCTTGCGGCCCTTGAACACCCTGAGGTCCTTGATCACCCTGCGGCCCTTGAGCACCTTGAGGTCCTTGATCACCCTGCGGTCCTTGGGCACCTTGAGGTCCTTGTACGCCTTGCGGCCCTTGAGCACCTTGCGCTCCTTCTACGCCTTGAGGTCCTTGGTCACCCTGAGGTCCTTGCACGCCTTGAGGCCCTTGGGCACCTTGCGCTCCTTGCGAGCCTTGTGGTCCTTGCAGACCTTGCGGTCCTTGCACGCCTTGTGGTCCTTGCAGACCTTGCAAGCCTTGTGGTCCTTGTATGCCTTGCGGCCCTTGGGCACCTTGAGGTCCTTGATCACCCTGCGGTCCTTGGGCACCTTGAGGTCCTTGTACGCCTTGCGGCCCTTGAGCACCTTGAGGTCCTTGAGGACCTTGCGTTCCTTGAGCTCCTTGAAGTCCTTGATCACCCTGCGGGCCCTGAACACCTTGAGGTCCTTGATCACCCTGCGGTCCTTGAGCACCTTGAGGTCCTTGTATACCTTGTGGCCCTTGGGTACCTTGAGGTCCTTGAACACCCTGAGGTCCTTGAGGTCCTTGAGGTCCTTGAGGTCCTTGTATACCTTGCTGCCCTTGATCACCCTGCGGTCCTTGGGCACCTTGAGGTCCTTGTACGCCTTGCGGCCCTTGAACACCTTGAGGTCCTTGATCACCCTGCGGTCCTTGGGCACCTTGAGGTCCTTGTACGCCTTGCGGCCCTTGAGCACCTTGAGGTCCTTGATCACCCTGCGGTCCTTGATCACCCTGCGGTCCTTGGGCACCTTGAGGTCCTTGTACGCCTTGCGGCCCTTGGGTGCCTTGAGGTCCTTGAGGACCTTGGTCACCTTGAGGACCTTGAACACCTTGCGATCCTTGTACGCCTTGCGGTCCTTGTATACCTTGAGGTCCTTGATCACCCTGCGGTCCTTGAGCGCCTTGAGACCCTAGAGCACCTTGAGGCCCTTGAGCACCTTGCGGTCCTTGATCACCCTGTGGTCCTTGGGTGCCTTCCGGTCCTTGAGGTCCTTGCGATCCTTCTACGCCTTGAGGTCCTTGTACACCCTGTGATCCTTGTGTGCCTTGAGACCCTTGGTCACCTTGAGGTCCTTGAACACCTTGTGAGCCTTGTATGCCTTGCGGTCCTTGGTCACCTTGAGGTCCTTGGTCACCCTGCGGTCCTTGGTCACCTTGAGGTCCTTGGTCACCCTGCGGTCCTTGGTCACCCTGCGGTCCTTGGTCACCCTGCGGTCCTTGGTCACCTTGAGGTCCTTGGTCACCTTGAGGTCCTTGGTCACCCTGCGAGCCTTGTACGCCTTGCGGCCCTAGAGCACCTTGAGGTCCTTGTACACCTTGCGATCCTTGTATACCTTGCGGTCCTTGAACGCCTTGCGGCCCTTGGGCGCCTTGAGGTCCCTGATCACCCTGCGTTCCCTGAACGCCTTGCGGTCCTTGTGTGCCTTGCGGTCCTTGATCACCCTGAGGTCCACCTTGCGGTCCTTGTATGCCTTGCGGTCCTTGATCACCCTGCGGCCCTTGAGCACCTTGCGGTCCTTGTATGCCTTGCGGTCCTTGGTCACCTTGAGGTCCTTGTACGCCTTGCGGACCTTGAGCACCTTGCGATCCTTCTACGCCTTGAGGTCCTTGGTCACCCTGCGGTCCTTGAACACCTTGCGGTCCTTGATCACCCTGCGGTCCTTGAACACCTTGCGGTCCTTGATCACCCTGCGGTCCTTGAACGCCTTGAGACCCTAGAGCACCCTGCGGTCCTTGATCACCTTGAGGTCCTTGATCACCCTGCGGTCCTTGAGCGCCTTGAGACCCTAGAGCACCTTGCGGTCCTTGAGGACCTTGCGTTCCTTGAGCGCCTTGAAGTCCTTGATCACCTTGAGGTCCTTGATCACCCTGCGGTCCTTGAACACCTTGCGGTCCCTGAACACCTTGCGGTCCCTGAACACCTTGCGGTCCTTGATCACCTTGCGGTCCCTGAACACCTTGCGGTCCTTGATCACCTTGCGGTCCTAGAGCACCTTGCGGCCCTTGGGCGCCTTGAGGTCCCTGATCACCCTGCGTTCCCTGAACGCCTTGCGGTCCTTGGTCACCTTGAGGTCCTTGTACGCCTTTCGGCCCTTGAGCACCTTGCGATCCTTCTACGCCTTGAGGTCCTTGGTCACCCTGCGGTCCTTGAACACCTTGCGGTCCTTGATCACCCTGCGGTCCTTGAACGCCTTGAGACCCTAGAGCACCCTGCGGTCCTTGAACGCCTTGAGACCCTAGAGCACCCTGCGGTCCTTGATCACCTTGCGGTCCTTGATCACCCTGCGAGCCTTGTACGCCTTGCGGTCCTTGATCACCCTGCGGTCCTTGAGCGCCTTGAGACCCTAGAGCACCTTGCGGTCCTTGAGCGCCTTGAAGTCCTTGATCACCCTGCGGTCCTTGATCACCCTGCGGGCCCTGAACACCTTGAGGTCCTTGATCACCCTGCGAGCCTTGTACGCCTTGCGGCCCTTGAGCACCTTGCGGTCCTTGGTCACCCTGCGGTCCTTGAACACCTTGCGGTCCTTGATCACCCTGCGAGCCTTGTACGCCTTGCGTTCCTTGAGCACCTTGAAGTCCTTGATCACCCTGCGGTCCTTGATCACCCTGCGAGCCTTGTACGCCTTGCGATCCTTGAACACCTTGAGGTCCTTGGGTGCCTTGCGGTCCTTGAACGCCTTGAAGTCCTTGATCACCTTTCGGGCCCTGAACACCTTGAGATCCTTGTACACCTTGCGAACCTTGAACACCTTGAGGTCCTTGTATACCTTGCGGCCCTTGAGCACCTTGCGGTCCTTGGATACCTTGAGGCCCTTGTATACCTTGCGGTCCTTGATCACCCTGCGATCCTTGTGCGCCTTGCGGTCCTTGCGTGCCTTGCGGTCCTTGCGTGCCTTGAGGTCCTTGTATGCCTTGCGGTCCTTGGGTGCCTTGGGTGCCTTGGGTGCCTTGCGGTCCTTGGGCGCCTTGCGGTCCTTGGGCGCCTTGCGGCCCTTGATCACCCTGCGAGCCTTGTATACCTTGAGACCCTTGGTCACCTTGAGGTCCTTGGGTGCCTTGCGGCCCTTGATCACCCTGCGGCCCTTGAGCACCTTGAGGTCCTTGTACACCTTGCGATCCTTGTATACCTTGCGGACCTTGAACGCCTTGAGGTCCTTGGGCGCCTTGAGGTCCCTGCTCACCCTGCGTTCCCTGAACGCCTTGCGGTCCTTGTGTGCCTTGCGGTCCTTGATCACCCTGAGGTCCACCTTGCGGTCCTTGCTCGCCTTGAGGTCCTTGTGCGCCTTGAGGTCCTTGTACGCCTTGAGGTCCTTGTTTACCTGTCGGACCTGTCAGACCCGTTTGACCTGTCAGACCCGTCTGACCTGTTTGACCCGTCTGACCTGTTTGACCTGTGAGACCTGTCAGACCTGTCAGACCTGATAGCCCCTCAGACATAATTAAATACCGCCTTTCATTAAAAAACTAATATAAATATATATATTAGATTTGATTAATTAAGGAACGGTACCAGTCCAGTGGTATCCATGACGTATCATATTGTGCTTAAGCATCGGTTTTAGGGGGGAATATAGTGGCAAATTGTCTGATCTGTAATCGGATCAAGATTTTTGGGAGATGTTTCTTGTTGAAATAAGCATTGTATCTGAAGCTGTAGGCAATCCTGTTTTATGATTCACAATGATAATTACATAATAGATGAATGTTGCTTTACGGAAACAAAGGCGAACGCTAACGCTTCTCCAGGATCATTTGGCCGCTACACTCGTCCTTCACCAACTTCTAAATAGGCTCTTACGCTCATACCGGTCTCGTCGATTCACGGACAATCAGCTCAGGCTTCCAGATCTTCGAACGATCAGCGGTATCCGATGGTTTATCCTCAACCATATCAATCAAGGTTTCTGCTGCCTGTATGCCCAAATCCAGCTTCGGATGGGTCAATGTTGTCAGCTTGACCTCCATCGCAGTAGCGAGTGTAGAATCATCGTAGCCAACTACAGAAACATCTCCTGGAACGTTCAGCCCTGCCTCGCGAATCGCACCAATCAGCTGTACGGCCAGCTCATCGTTGTAACAGACAAAGGCGGTGGGCCGCTCCTCCTCCTCCTGCCTTAGCATGGATAATGCTGCAGCATAGGGCTTCGTCTTCTTTTCCTCTGTTGTATAATGAATCACTGCGTGTGGCAGCAGCGGAACCTTCCATTCATGGTGCGCACGAATGAAGCCCTTCATCCGGTTCACTCCCTGCAGATCATCCATTTTGAAAAACCCCGCAATGCGTCGGTGGCCTAGCTTGATTAAATGCTCAACTGCTGTAAATCCACCGGCCTCGTCGTCCATTTTAATACAAGGGCAGTCCATCTCCATGTACCGCTCATTGATCATCAGGAATGGTATGCTTCTGTATTCCAGCGATAAATAAAAATCGAGATTCGGGTTTCCCTCCGCGCTTTTGGTCGGCTCGATAATAATCCCGGCCAGTGGATGGGTCAGCAGCATTTGCAGACTTTCGCGCTCCCTGGCCTTATCATTGTCCGTGCTGGAAAGCAGCATCCGATACCCTCTGGACCGAAGCACACTTTCCACTCCACGTACGATGGAAGGGAATATATAGTCGGAAATATAGGTCGTCAGCACACCGATTGTTTGAATTTCCCGCTTCGGCTTTGGTGCTGGCGCCACATACGTACCGCTTCCCTGCACACGATACAGCCAGCCCTCCTGCTCCAGCTCTCCCAGTGTCTGTCGGACCGTCTGCCTGCTCATGCCAAATTGGTCGGCAATTTCGTGCTCGGTCGGCATCCGCTCATTGGGCATAATTTTTGCGGCATGTATCCAACCCATAATTTCCTGCTTTAGCTGCATATATTTAGGTAAAGGTTTTTTACTCATCGTGCACCTCTGCTGTTCGTGATCTTTTCATTTCTATTATACTTTTGTACGTACCATTTATCCATGTTATTCTAATGACCTGCAGCCAGACATACCAAAAAGCCGTCCCTCAGATCCTCTCGGACCTTACGGAACAGCTCTATCAACCATTTTGTCCAAATCCTCATTCAGCTTCCAGGGCTTCCTCACTTTTTTGTGAAAAGAACGGCACCAGCAGTGCGCAGCCAAGTGAAAAAGCAAGCAGCAGGATGAAGGTCATACCCTGTAAATCCTTTACAAATAAAATAAGAACCAGCATCGCGATCCGCGATATATTAAGAAACCATTCACGCCACAATAAAATTCGCGCCTGCTCAATGGAGGTATGACGGCTAATAATCCGGAATTGACCACTGTTCCAGATCGTACTGAAATAAAAGAGTCCCACTGTCGTTAAAATATTCGAAATCACGAGAAATACCGAATGCTGAAGCAGCGCGATCAGAAAGCCGACCGAGATCGCCACCATGCCAACCTTTAACCAAATCCCGCTGCTCACCGTAAGCTTTCTGTGCAGCACCATCGCTATAATCGAGGATACTGCGTAGAGGACATTGAGCAGTGCTATGACCAGCTTGTCATTTGAGACGGAAAACGTAAATATTAAGGCAAACAAGCCCTGAAACTGCAAAAATATACCGGCAGCCAAGCAAGAAGGCACCATCCAGCGGATAGCCGGATAAGAAAATACCGTCGAGAAGCGCATCTGCTGGAACAACGGCTTCCTTTCCTCCGCCAAGGTCACAGGAGAAATGAAGAACGAAACCACCATCAGCACCGTTATAAAAATAAACATCATAATAAACGATCCATAGTAACCGATCCATTTGATAATAAAGGCAAATACGATCGGATTCACAATCGAAACCGTCTGTCCAATAATCGTCGCATACGAGAAATAATCTTCAAATGCTCCACCCTTGCCGATAGCGGACAATGTAATATTTTGCGAAGCCGCATACAATCCCCACATGATACCGACCGGTATCGCAATAATGGTAATCCACAGCAAGCGGCTGTCCAAAGTCAGTGTGGTCAAGAGAATAAACGTGATGGCACCACATATCGCTGTCGTTCGAATCAACGCTCGTGTCGTATATTTGGTTAACAACCGGGATCCCCCTGCAAAAGCAAGACTCCACGTGATGAACATAATCAGATTAAACCAGGTAACATCAAAAATGCTGTGATTCTTTTCCCAAATGAACAGATTTACAAAAATACCAATGTAGTTAAAAATAATCGTTGAGGCTGCGTTCATGATCAGCACTTTGCGGATAGAGGCCGCGATGCGCAAGTTGTCCATCTCCTTAAATTTGTGCTCTTGACTTCGTAAAATTGCGGCATATTAGACCTCTTCAGTTTGCGCAAATTGCGCAGCAGCCTTACATGCATGATGACATCATAACCCATTCTACAGATCATGCAACCATAATTTTTTGGGCTTATCCATTACTTGACAAAAAAGTGTATTCCGCACATAATCAACTGCAGCAGTTGGGTATATATAGATGAAGACCTTATCAAATTGTAAAGGATTGATTCACATGTGGACGCGTAAGGAACTTAAGACGAGAGCAAAGGACGTGTTAAGAACCTCCTACTGGAAAGCCTTCTTGGTGAGTTTGATTATTGGCTTTGTAGGGGGTAACGGGGGCAGCGGCAGCAGTATCCCATCCAATCTCTTTAACGGGTTTAATCCTGATACCTGGAACCTTGATGGCGGCAGCTCGCACAATCGTCATAATGCCAGCAGCGGCGGAGACAGCTTCACTGAGATATTCAGGGATATGATGGATAGTGATTCCCTACCGCTCGTACTTATCTTCGTCATTATATTTTTTGGGATTATGTTGTTTGCAATGGCGTTTCGAATTTTTTTATGTTATTCACTTGAGGTTGGTGGCAGACGGTATTTTGTAAGAAATGCACAGGGCGATAATAATTTGAATCATATTGAATACGGTTTTCGCAAAAACAAATATTTGGCTATCGTAAAATCCATGTTATGGAAGGATTTTCTTAACTTCCTCTGGTTCCTGCTGCTGATTATTCCTGGAATCATAAAATCGTACGCTTATCGCATGGTGCCTTATATATTGGCTGATAATGCCAACATTGGCTACAAACGGGCGGTTGAATTGAGTAATCGGATGACAGCCGGACACAAGTTCAAAATGTGGGTTCTGGATCTTTCTTTTATCGGGTGGTATTTGCTTGGATGCATTGCACTGTTCGTCGGTGTACTGTTTGTTATGCCTTATGAAAATGCTACAAAAGCGGAATTATATTTGGTATTGCGGCAAAATTTGCTGGATAACCACGAGTGCAGCTACGAGGAGCTTGATCTGATCGTGCAATAAGTCACCGTCAGGTGCACCTGTATGCTACAGCGGGAGAAGCCTTTCCAGTCTTATGGTAAAAGCTTCTCCCGCTGTCATCATGATATGGACTCAATCAAATCAAAGGAGCGTGGATATGTGGACAAACACCTGTCGAATTCCATGAAGAGAAAAAAGAAAAGGAACACAAGGATGACCAAGGTGATGATAAAGACAAGCACAAAAAAGCTCACAACACTTAGATGAATTCTCTAAAGCGGTGAGCTTTTTCCTTTGATTCTCCGATTTAAGTATGTACGGGATTTCAGATACTGTTCCCAGACACTAGATGACGATTTTGATCAAACCGCCAAATTCAAGCTCGTCAAACTTGCTAATCGTAGCTTCCTTCTGAATACTCCAAATACATTGCTCCAGACTGCACGTTAGCGGCACATCCAGTCGGATCGTAGCCAATTCCTTGGACAGCATCAGCATGTCCCTGTCGGACTCGATTTTGGTTCGAACTCCTTTGGGCAGCGATTCCAGAGCATCCAATACACCTTCAACGGTTTGATATTCCTGAACTAATTTTAAAGCTGTTTTTTCACCAATTCCCCGAACCCCGGGATAATTGTCACTCGTATCGCCCATAAAGCTTTTTAATTCAATAATCTGATAAGGGTGCAGCTGCTTTTCCTCCCACAATACCTGCAGATCATAGGTCAAATAGTTCAGCTTGCCTTTTTTCATAATAATGACATGAATTCGCTCCGAAATCAGCTGCAGCATATCATGATCCCCGGTCAAAATATAGACTTGCGCTTCCTCGCTGATCGCCTTGGCTACCGTACCGATGCAATCATCTGCTTCATAGCCTTGCACGCCGAGATTGAGTATGCCCATTTCAGCGACAACTTCCTTCACCAACTCGAACTGGGGAATCAGCTCTTCAGGCGGGGCCTTCCGATTGGCTTTGTAGGAATCGAACAACTCCGCGCGAATCGTAGTCCCCCCCAGGTCCCAACAGCACACCACATGAGTAGGCTTGAACGTTTTGACTGCATCGAACAAATATTGAATAAAGCCGTAGACCGCATTGGTCGGCAAGCCTGCGCTTGTTTTTCGAATATATCCACTATACGAGGTTGCATAAAAGGCTCTGAATAATAAGGCCATACCGTCGACAATTAACACCTTAGGTTCGGTTGATAAATCAGATTTCGTTTCCATTCTGTACACTCCACTCTCTGGCAATATGAACTGATGTTCCTATTGTACCAGATTAGAGGTCGCAAAGTGAATGTTACCCTTTAATATGCGCGGCTCGGTAACCGTTCGGCACTGTACCTGTGTGTGCTTTAAACAGCTTGCCAAAATAATTTTTGTTGTCATAGCCAAGCATTTCAGCAATTTCCTCTATCGACTTATCAGTGATCTCCAGAAGCTCTTTTGCCTTCCCCATTTTGATCCGTGTCACATATTCAACAAAATTCTCTCCTGTTTCCCGCTTAAACAATCGGCTCAAATAACTGGGATGCAGATGAAGGTGAGTAGCCGCGTCCTCAAGCGAGATTTTTTGGTCAAGATGATTGTAAACAAAACGCTGGCATTCCACAATCTCGCGGTTATGGGATTCACGATGTACTTGTCCAGCCCACCCAATGGCCTCCCCCAAATAATCCTTCAGCCACAGCTCCAGCTCGCGAACGGATGCTAGCTCCAGCAAATCATGGTGCAGCAGTTCTGAGGAGAAGGTTGCATTGTAGTGCTGCAGCGATTTGAGGCGCAGGCGTACATCGAGAATCATTTTCAGCAGCCATTCCTTTACTTCCATAGGGCGGAAACGATGATATTGGATGAAATCAATCCACTTGGATACATACTCGTTGATCATCTCATTGCGCTCTTCAAAAATAGCACGGCGAAATTCCTCCAACGCGGGCATATACTGCTCCAGCAGCAAATCGCCTTCCCCGAAGCTTCCACTCACATGCTCCAGCTTCATCACTGACGATTCCGGCAAGTAAAACCGTTGGTTCTTGGTTTCGGCCATCTGAATGAGTTGATCCTTCAGTAATTTCGCATTTTTCACCGGACCTCCGGTTAGAAACGAAAAGGGGATTTTGGAATACTGAAGCAAGCAGTTCTGGATTTCTCTCAAGGTCTGCATGATCTTCTGACTGTTATTCACATGAAGCTCTGAGTAATGGGGAAACAGCAATATGATTTCACCTGTATCGTAGGTAAAGAACACCGTTTCCTGGTAATCGACCAGCAGCTCCTCCATAATATTCTCAATCGTATATACGAACAAATCTTTGGACTGAAATCGATTCACAGCCTCTTTAAGCTGATTCGCATAACCGAATACCGGTAATATAGCATGTTCTCCCCATTTGATACCGAACTCTTCAGCCTTGCGATTCCACTCTGCGATATCGAGAAGTGGCTCATTCACCGTACTCCGGATAAAATGACGCTTTGACGCGCTTCGGTTCAGCTCAACCTCCCTCTCCAGCTTTAAGCTCTTTGACAAAACACCAGCTTCCACATCCAACTGCTCCTTCAACTGTAGGAGCACCTCAGTAATGAGGCGTGCATTCATGGTTTCCTTTAATACATATTCACTCACTGATAGCTTCACAGCTGCTTGGGCATACTGAAAATCATCATGGCAGGATAAGATTACAACCTTCAGCATGGAATGATTCTCTCGCAAGGATCGGATCAATTCAAGTCCGTTCAGACCGGGCATACCAATGTCACTGATCAGTACATCCGTCTTGTCCTTACGTCCAGCCTCAAGTGCTTCTAAAGGATCGTCATATGTTCCCGCTAAGCGAAATCCTAGCTCGCTCCAATTGATCGATGTCTCCAAAAATTCAAGTACAGGCAAATCATCATCCACGATCATAACTGAATACATCGTTTTCCCCCTTGTCCGCATTCTCGGGAAAACGCAGCACGATACACGTTCCCCGATCTGGTATGCTGTCGATATCATAGTCGAACCGATCACCGTAAATCAACTTTAATCGTTCAAATACATTATTAATTCCGATACCCGATAATAATTCTTTGTGGCTCTCTTCCATATGGTCCCGCAATTTAGCCTCGATGTGAGCACGCAGGTCAGAGAGTTTGTCGGCAGTCATCCCGATGCCTGAGTCGCGGATCTCCACCTGTAGTCTTCCGTCCTCACACTTGCACGAAGCGATAACAATTTCCCCCGGTTTACTTTTCAATCCGTGAATATAAGCATTCTCGATCAACGGCTGGAGTATAAATCTGGGTACTTTGAGCATAAGCGTATCTGAAGCAGCCTCAATATGCAGCACCACACGATCTCCATGGCGGGAGTTCAATAACCGGACATAATGTTCATTTATATCAATTTCCTCATGCAGCATGATGAACTCATTGTTACGGTTGATCGTCATCCGCAATACCGAGGATAACGAGCTGATCAGTTCAGCATTCTCTTCATCGCCCTTCATGATGATTTTCAGCCTGATCGAATTCAATACATTGAACAAGAAATGTGGATTGATTTGCGCCTGCAGCATTGCAAGCTCTGCCTTACGCTTTAGCTCCTGCTCTCGGAGGTTTTCTTTAATCATATGTTCAATACGGCCAATCATCCGGTCAAATACATAGCCGAGGCGTCCAACCTCATCACCTCCTGTTATATTGGAACGTTCGCTGAGTTGCCCGGATTCGATTTGGACAACAGTCTGGACAAGCTTCGCAATCGGTTTTGTCAAGGCACGCACCCTATAAAGAAGAATACCAACGAATACGATCAAAAATAGCAGTTGAATCAGAAAATCAGTCTGGCGAAACGATTCAATCTTTTGAGCTGCCTTCTTATAAGGACTCATACTCACAAGCCGCCACTCCGGGGTTATTTGCTCGCTGAGCATTATATATTCTTCCCCCGCTACCTTCAGGAATGAAAAACTACTACTCGTCGGCAATTGATCATAATAGGGAAAAGAGGTCCCGATGGAGCTATAATCCTTATCTACCACTACACGACCTTGACGATCGATAATTACCATGACTTCTTCGGCTTTATATTGATCGAATAACTGCTGGAAAGCATCCATCTCCGAACTGACTATCACATAGCCGTAGGTGGATGAGTTGGTGCGTAGAGGCTTGGCTGCCGTGAGCACATAAGGTTTATTTAATGTTTGAAAATCATCGTTTGGCTCTGCCCCAACCCACTTCACATTATAACCGGATACCTTATCAACATCCTGAAACCAGCTTTTATCGAAAATATTACGCGGGTCTTTGCTGAACGTTGAGTAAGACGCTACATACTCCCTGTTGGGCAGCAGTATAGTTACATTCAAATGTCCAAGTGAGTTAATAACCGTTTCCAGTCTTTTAGAAATTTTTTGTTTGTGGGATAAAATATCTCCTTGGCTCGTAGTCTCATCGACCTGCCCCAGCCCTTGGATGGATAGCTGCAATTCCTCATCGAATTGAACAAAATTCATCACATAAAGCATATTTTTTATTTGTCCTGCTACAAACTGATTGACGATTCTCATTGCTTCCTGTGAGTTTTCCGTCACCTGCGAACGAACGACGTCTCTCGTTAACAGATTGGATACATTCATCGAAACGATTGATGGCAGAACGAGACAAACAAGAATCGTTAGCACCAGTTTATTGCTAAGCGACAAGGTACGAAGCCAATTCGGCACTGTAAACCGCCTGCCTTTCCTTAAGGAAGAGAAAAAGAGGAGGCTAATCGCCTCCTCCTTTTAGTATAACATTAGAATGAATAAGTTATCAGCACAGCTGATCCATTCTAATGCTTCAAGAAAACTTACATTTAATACACGGATGTCTCTTCTTCGATACAGAAATGTTTATTTGTTGCTTTTCTTGATTTCTTCTATTTTAGTTGTTGCCGTTTGAATCGTTTTATCCAGATCCTGCTTACCGACCAAGTACAGCTCTACTTGATTCAAATATTCCTTTTCTTGCTGCAATGCATACGTTGGAGGTACTACCAGCTTCGTTGCTTTGTTCACCTTCAGTGTGCTTAACAATGATTCTTTATCAATTAATTTAACATTCTCTGGTTTGCCGCTTTTTAGAATGGCATCAACGTTTTGGTTAATATCAGCTTTTTTCCAGCCGGAGAAGAACATGCCTTGTGTTGTGATACCTTCCGTTGTATACCATTTCACGAAATCATATGCTTCCTGCTTATGCTTGGAGGATGCTGCGACACCCATGAAGTCTGCGCCAATTTCTGTTAAACCGTTTGTATCCTTGGCGTCAAATTTTGGATAAGGTGCAAATACGGTGTTGAATTTACCGTTTAGCGAAAGCTCCCCTACCATCCAGTTACCAGTTGCAAGCATGGCTGTTTTACCCGCATAAAACACATCGCGGTAATTCATTTTTTGTGATACAACTTCGAAGTAAGGTACCGAAGTTTTGTCTACATTTTCCATCTTGTTGCGCAGATCAAGAGAGTAACGAACCTTCGGGTTGTCAATATTCGCTGAGCCATCTGATTTAACGAGGTACGGATTTTCCATATCATTATTCAACGCAAGAAGGGAATAGTCTTTCCAGTTATGGAAATACGAACCATATGTTTTGGATGCTCCTTCACCCTTGGTCATTTTCTTGGCATATTCGGCATAATCGTTCCAAGTCCAATCAGTCGGAACTGGAAGCTTCGCTTCATCCAGCTTGTCCTTATTCAGCATAACGAACCATTCGATCATTTTACCAGGCAAAGCATAATATTTGCCGTTCACGATAGGATCGATCTTGTATTCGTCCTTAACGACAATGTTGTCTTTCTTCAAATAATCATCTAGAGGTTCCAAAATCCCTGCACCTACACGTTGGGCAAAATCAGATGCACTGGAATACATCACTACGTCCATTTGATCACCGGAAGCGGCCAGGAGGTCCATTTTTTTCATACCTTCCTGGGAATCACCCTTCTCGGACATCCCCTCATATACCACTTTAACGTTTGGATGTGTTTTATTATATGCCTCAACTGTGGCATTCCAATTCCCTTGAGCTTCCGTATACCAAGCCTGAACCTTGATCGTTACTGGCTCCTTGGAACCTTCATTACCGGTATTCGTCGATGATCCTGCATTATTATTTGTGGCACCGCATCCAGCAAGTGCGGTTGTGGTTAATAGTAAACCGCTAAGCGTTAATAAACTCTTTTTCATATAAACCCCTCCATATACGAACTATTTATTTGAAAACCGTTACATTCCCGATAATAACAGACGCTTTATTCGAGCAGAAGTCAATTTTTTAACCTATTCCACTCTTATTTTGACCTCTTCCAATCGCTTGAATTGTTTATCCTTTGACCCCACCGACCGAAATACCCTCGATAACATGTTTTTGACCGATGATAAAAATAATCAACAGAGGCAAAATGGCAGACACTGCTCCCGCCATGATCAAGGAGTATAGCGCTCCGTTCAAAGTCGCAAAAGACTGGATACCTAGCTGAATCGTAAACAATTCCTTTGATTTCAGGAAAATAAGTGGACCTTGATAGTCGTTCCACGTCCAGATAAAACGCAGGATTGCATACGTCGCAATCGCCGGACGAACTAGTGGTGTACAAACTGAGAAGAAAATTCGTATATGTCCTGCCCCATCCATTTTGGCCGATTCAATGTATTCATCATGAATCCCCAAGTAAAATTGTCGAAGCATGAACGTCCCGAGCACGCTGAACGAGCCAAGCAAAATCAAACCAAGGTGGCTGTCAAACAGGCCAATCCAGCGAAATATTAAAAACTGAGGAACCAATATCGCCTGACTCGGGATTAGATAGATCGCCAATATGATCATGAAAAACAAACCACTGCCGCGGAACTTGATCTTCGCAAAGGCATATGCCGACATACAAGCAAGTGTGACGGACAATAAAGTCGTTCCCACTGTAACTTTGATCGAGTTCCAGTAAAAGAGCGGAAACTGCGTCGTAGTCCACACCGTCGTATAATTCTCAATCAAATTCCAATGCTTCGGAATCCATTCTATCGGAAATGTAAACACATCGACTTCCGGCTTCATCGATGCGGAAATCATCCATAGAAAGGGAGACATGAACACGAAGCCGAGCGCGCACATAATCGCAGTCAAAATTACTTTTTTTATAACATTCCAATTATTCATCAGATTCATCCCTTTCCCAATTAATAATTAACCCATTTGCGTTGGCCATACCACTGTATCAGTGTGATGATCAGAACGAATATCAAGAGCACAATAGCCATTGCGGACGCATAACCTGACTGCAAATTAATGAATGCTGTTTCATATAAACGATACACGACCACGGTTGTAGAATTAGCGGGTCCACCGCCGGTCAGAACGGCTATCACATCGAACACCTTAAATGATCCGATGATACCCGTGACGAGCAAAAAGAATGTAGTCGGTGACAAGAGCGGTACGGTGATGTTGAAAAACTGTTTAATCTTCGAGGCGCCATCAATGTCCGCAGCTTCATAAAGATCATTCGGTATGGATTGCAGACCAGCCATGAATACAATCATGTTATAACCGATATTCACCCATACCATCAGCCCCATTACACAATATAAAGCCACATCGGGATCGGCCATCCATTTGGGTGGATTGGCTACTCCAAATGACATCAGCATCTGGTTAATCGGTCCGAAGCTTGGGTGGAACAGCACTTGAAATACAATCGCTACAGCGACAATACTTGAGATGTACGGAATAAAATAAACAAGCTTGAACAGATCCTTAAAATAAATCTTTTTATCAATGATAACCGCCAGCACCAGAGATACAATTAAGGTGATAGGTACGACAAACAATAAAATCAGGTTGTTTTTGATGGATAGTAAAAATATACTATCGTGCGCAAGCTTGATGAAGTTGTCAAAGCCTAAGAACTTCATTTTGGAAAAACCGGCGACAAAATTCCAGTTCGTAAAGCTAAGAAGAAATGAAGCTATAATTGGAAAAAGCGTCAATATAAACAGGCCAATTAGCAGCGGACCAATAAATAAATATCCAGCCAAATCCTCACGCCATTGTTCTTTGGAGCTTTTCCGTTTTTTTTGTACTTTCTGTAGAGCATTTGAGTGCGTTTGTGATTCAGTTGCCATGAAGTTCACCCCAAGTCTTGTTTTTAATCATTCTACCTTCCTGAAACTGTGGACGTAAGAAATTATATTAACCCTTTCAGGTAAAGTTTTGACATTCAGTTTTCTCGCTGGCTCTTTAAATCCTTTATGTAAATCAATTTTTTCCCATCGACCCTTTTCCTAACCATCCCTTTAATTGGATGCAGTTATTGATTTCTACCTGTTCAGCTGACTTTCATACCTCGTCACATAATAAATATCCCCTTCAAGGCCACTCATTCCTTCATCATAAAATGAAGGCTTATTCGAGTGTCTACTTAAAGGGGATATGGGAGCTTCAATTCAACCGCAGGTACAATTCAGCACCGGCTTGCGTGCAGCCAAGGTTTCATCAAGACGGCGGACATCTGTTGTATAAGGAGCATTGTGAAGCAGCTCTGGCGTCTCCTCCGCCTCCTTGGCAATTCGGATCATCGTATCGATAAAGGCATCCAGCGTTTCCTTGCTTTCGGTTTCCGTTGGCTCAATCATGATGCACTCCTCAACATTCAGTGGAAAATAAATCGTCGGCGGGTGGTAGCCAAAATCAAGCAGCCGCTTCGCGACATCGAGTGTACGAACGTTGAATTTTTTTAACCCCCGACCCGACAATACGAACTCATGCTTGCATACGCGGTCAAAGGGAGCCTCATAATAAGGCGCCAAGCGGCGCAGCATGTAATTGGCATTCAGCACGGCACACTCCGATACCCGACGCAAGCCCTCCGGACCGTATGTACGAATATACGTGTAGGCACGAACCAGAATACCGAAGTTGCCGTAAAAGGCTTTGACCCTACCGATCGATTCCGGCCTGTCATAATCAAAGTAATACTTCCCATCCTCAGCTTTAGCCACAAGCGGCTTAGGCAGGAAGGGAACCAGTCGCTGCTTCACGCCAACCGGGCCTGCACCCGGACCACCGCCGCCGTGCGGTGTGCTCATCGTTTTGTGCAAATTCAAATGTACGACATCAAAGCCCATATCACCCGGACGCGTGATGCCCATAATCGCATTGGAATTGGCTCCATCATAATAGAGTAACCCCCCTGCCTCATGCACAATCGCCGCAACCTCGACAATCTGTTCCTCGAATAAACCAAGCGTATTCGGATTGGTCAGCATCAGCGCTGCTGTATCCGGCCCTACAGCCTTGCGCAGCGCATCCAGATCAACAAGCCCTTTCGCATTCGACGGGATGGTGATCGTATCAAAGCCTGCAACAGTCGCACTCGCCGGATTCGTGCCATGTGAGGAGTCGGGCACAATAACCTTGGTCCGATGATCCCCGCGGCTCTCATGGTAAGCACGGATCATCATCAGTCCGGTCCACTCGCCATGCGCGCCTGCTGCAGGCTGGAGCGTCACCTGATCCATGCCTGTAATCGCAGCCAGATCGTTTTGCAGCTGGTATAAGAGCTCCATCGCACCTTGAATAGAGCTTTCCGGCTGATACGGGTGAATCTTGGCGAAGCCGGAAAAACGGGCGACATCCTCGTTAATTTTTGGATTATATTTCATCGTGCAGGAGCCAAGCGGATAAAAACCGTTGTCGATGCCGAAGTTTCTCCGAGATAGCGCCGTATAATGCCGAATCACGTCTACCTCGTATACCTCAGGCAATTCCGCCGGCTTGGTACGGAGCAGATTTTCAGGGATCAGCTTGTCCGTGTCTGTTCTCGGCACATCACATTCTGGCAAGGAATAGCCGACACGACCCGGCTTGCTCATTTCAAATATGAGCGCCTTATCGTGCTTGATTTCCAATGTTTCGCTCATAGGGTAGCCTCCAATTGTTGGGCAAATTCGTCGATTTCGGCTTTCGTTCGGCTTTCCGTCACAGCAATCAGCATATGGCCTGCAAGCGCTGCGTCATCTCTGCCTAAGTCATAACCGCCAATAAATCCGGCTTCAAGCAGCTTTTCATTCAATGCTGTAATGGAAGTGGAAGATGCTTCGGGCAGTTTAATTACAAACTCATTAAAAAATGGCGTCCGTCCAAATGGAACCGATACACCGGATATACGGCTTAATACATCAGCGGCATAATGAGCCTTTTGTATATTCAGATCAGCTACCTCTTGAATTCCCTGCTTACCCAGGGTTGAAATATAGACAGAAGCACACAGCGCGAGCAACGCCTGATTGGAGCATATATTGGAGGTCGCCTTCTCACGGCGAATATGCTGCTCTCGCGTTTGCAAGGTTAGCACAAAGCCGCGTTTTCCGTCCCGATCCACGGTTTGTCCGACAATACGACCGGGCATCCGGCGCATCCAGGCCGTTGATACGGCAAAGTAACCGCAGGTCGGTCCTCCGAGCGAGGCCGGAATGCCAAAGGGCTGCGCATCGCCAACCACAATGTCTGCACCTAGCGCACTAGGAGATTCCAGCAGCCCCAGAGAAAGCGGATTGGCGCTGACTACGAATAGAGCACCCGCTCCATGCGTCACAGGCTCGATAGCTCGCAAGTCCTCAATACAGCCAAAGAAATTAGGCGATTGAATCAACACAGCTGCTGTATCCGTGGTCACACATGCAGACAGCTCGTCCAGATCCGTAACCCCATCACGTATGCCCACCTCAACGATGTCCAGATTCAAGCCTTTGGCCGTCGCCGCCACAATTTGTCTCGCTTCAGGATGAATAGCACGGGAAACCACAAGCTGCTTGCGTTTGGTTGCTCCCGATGCCAACGCTCCGGCCTCCGCCAATGCGGTGGAGCCGTCATACATGCTGGCATTGGCTACCGACATGCCTGTCAGCTCGCAAATATACGATTGAAATTCAAAAATCGCCTGCAGCTCGCCTTGGCTGATTTCCGGCTGATAAGGCGTATACGCTGTATAAAATTCCGATCTGGAAATCACATGATTAATAACAACCGGAATATGGTGATCGTAAATGCCGGCACCCAAAAAGCTGGTATAACGGTCAAAATCGGCATTTTTCCCGGCTAATTGCCGCATATGCTTTAACAGCTCACGCTCATTCAAAGCTTCCGATACTTCAAGCCGTCCCTGAAAGCGCACGGAAGCTGGTATATCACTGAACAATTCTTCTACGGTTGTCATGCCAATCGTCTCCAGCATCTCCGTCTGGTCCTGCTCGGTCATTGGCAAATAGTGGTGCTTCACTTGATCCACTCCTTATTTATGATCACGTTTATAAAATGGCGCCTTCACAACAATCGCTTTCAATCGTTTTTCACGAATCTCCACCCACACCTCTGTACCCAATCCACTGTATCCAGCTTCGATTAAGGCCAGACCGAGATTCCGCTTTAAGGTCGGTGACTGAGTGCCTGTGGTAACCTCACCAATGAGACGATCGTCAGCATATATCGGATAATGACTGCGGGGAATGCCGCGGTCGACCATCTCGATACCTACCAGCTTGCGGGGAATGCCGCTTTCCTTTTGACGAATCAACGCTTCCCTGCCTATGAAATCCCCCTTATCCAGCTTTACAAAAAATCCAACCGAAGACTCCAATGGACTCACCAAAGCGGATAGCTCCTGCCCATACAGCGGCAGCTTGGCTTCGAACCTCAATGTATCCCGCGCTCCCAATCCCACCGGCTGCAAACCATATGCTTCGCCAGCCTCCATGAGCAGAGTCCAGACCTCTATGGCGTGCTCAGCTGCTACATAAAGCTCGAAGCCATCCTCACCCGTGTAACCCGTCCTAGATACAAGCGCCTTCAACCCGCCGATTTCAACATCGGGCAGGAACGAAAAAGCTTTTAGCTCATGCACCGGTACCGACGTCACTTTGCGCAATATCGCCTCGGCCGCAGGTCCCTGCAAGGCAAGCAATGCAGTCTGCTCGGAAATATTGTTTAACTGCACCCCTTCAATCAGATGACTTTGCAGCCATTCCATATCCTTATCTATATTGGAAGCATTGATGACGAGCATGAATCGGTCAGCCTCCAGACGATACACGAGCAGGTCATCCACTACGCCTCCAGCCTCATTACACATCAAGCTATACTGAGCCTGGCCGTTAATCAGCTTCGTGACA
The DNA here is from genome assembly GCF_022458865.1 of Paenibacillus periandrae. Lineage (GTDB taxonomy): Bacteria > Bacillota > Bacilli > Paenibacillales > NBRC-103111 > Paenibacillus_S > Paenibacillus_S periandrae. The sequence continues at coordinate 84,144 of NZ_JAJNMU010000006.1, forward strand.
TCGTTGGTGGTCAGCTTTTGCACATAGGCTTCCGCATGCACTCCCGTAATCATCACCTCGCCCATATGAGATACGTCGAACAAGCCCGCCTGCTGTCGAACAGCGTCGTGTTCCTTTTGGATACCGGTAAATTGCACGGGAAGCTCCCAGCCTCCAAAATCAATAACCCTTGGAGTGCCATACTGTGTGTAAATCGGGAATAGCGGTGTTCGTTTTAAATCTGACATACCCTCACCTCCATTGGATGTAATCATCGTTCCCGTCCTTTATGAAAAGCAAAAAAGACAGCGTGAAAAGCAGAGGCTCATCCTGTTTGAACGACCGTACCTGCTTCTCACTCTGTCCTTTGTACCTGAGAGTTACCTACAACCTGTTCTTCTGACCTGCAAAGAAAGCTGTAGTTTCCCCATCGGTGCCACGGCATATGATGCCGAAGTCTCTCCAGAGCTGCGTCCAGCATAAGTCCTTTTGCCTGAGAGATTCACCCTTTCGGGTTTACTCCTTCGGCGCTGCCGTCAGTGCGTCAGTCTCTCCTTATGCTCTCATCCGCCTATTCATTTCATACACTCATTATTACCTTATCGCTTATCTCATTGTCAACCTTATTTTGGCAGCTTGACCGCTTTTTTAGCAGTTAACTTGACATGACCCACAGCACTGATTTAGTCTGAAAGCATCCTATTCGCAAGTAGGCGAATATAACAACAATTCGAAAGTGGGGCTGGCCATGTCGGTGGTTAAGGATCAATTGCTGTACAGTAAGGAGCATGAATGGGTAGAGGTGATTGGCGAGCATACGATCCGGATTGGTATTACAGATTTTGCGCAGTCCCAATTGGGCGATATCGTCTTTGTTGAGCTGCCTGAAATTGGCTCCGAAGTGTTAAGCGCAACCAGTCTCGGAAATATCGAGTCCGTCAAAACCGTCTCTGACGTATACGCTCCGATATCGGGTGTCGTAACCCAGGTCAACAACACTTTGCTGGATCAACCGGAAAATGTGAACAGCGATCCTTTTGGCGGAGGTTGGATGGTAGAGCTCGAAATCGATGATCATGCCAAGGAAGCGCTAACCCAGCTGTTAACTGCAGAGCAATATCGCGAATATACAGCAGAATAAGAAAGATTACATAAATAAGCCTATGACCTTAAACGTAAACGGTCTTGAATTCTATGATGAAGGATTCAAGGCCTTTTTTGTTTGCAAGATCAAATAAATGATTGAATAAATCATAATTTTGAATTATAATTTCATTATATTGAAGGGAGCTGTGAACATGACAACATTAGGACAACATACCTATTCAGAAATTAACGCACAAGCCGAGGCGATTTCAGCCGCATGGAACCAACTGGAGCTTCAGCAGGATTGGATTGAACGTTACTTGAATAACCCTGCTTTTGAAGAGATCATTTTTATCGGGTCCGGTTCCTCGTATTATCAGGCACTTACGATGGCTGCTACCTGCAGAGCCTGGCTGGGAAGAAGCGCCGTTGCTTACCCATCTTCAGATTTGCTGCTGTTCCGTGAGCAAACGGCTCCTTCTCATCGCAATTATCTGGTCATTGGCGTGTCCCGGTCTGGTGAATCGACTGAGGTTGTATTGGCGCTGGAGTCCGTACAATCGCTTGCCAACTGGACAATTGCCGGAATCACCTGCTATGAGGAAAGCTCGATGGCCAAGCTGGCGGAATGCCTCGTCTCCCCACTCGGGAAAGAAACGAGCACAGTTATGACGAAATCACTCAGCAGTATGACATTTATGATGCAAGCAGCAATTGCCAAAGCCGCAGGCCGCAATGACCTGCTGGAGGAGCTTGCCCAAGTCGTGAAGCAGGATGGAGCTACCGTTCTGGCCGCCCAACCTTTTATTGATACCCTGGTGCGTGAGCAATCTTTCATTAAATATGTATATCTCGGTATGGGAGCACTGTACGGTCTTTCATTGGAGGCTTGTTTGAAAATCAAGGAAATGTCCTATGTATGGACAGAAGCGTATGGAACGCTGGAGTTCCGTCATGGCCCCAAATCGATCGTTGAGCCAGGTACGCTTGTCTGTCTGCTGCTGTCAGAACAGGCTCGTGATTATGAGTTGAAGGTTGCACGCGAAATGCAGGAATACGGAGCATTTGTACTGCTGTTAACGGCTAACAAAGGTGAGGATACCTCATTTGCCGATGCTGTGTTCGAAGTAGGAGGCAGCGACATTTCCGATGAAGCCAGAAGTGTACTTTACTTGCCTGCCCTGCAATTTTTGGGCTATTACACAGCCTTGAACCGCAATGCCGATCCGGATTCGCCGCGCAATTTGACACAGGTTGTAAAAATTTAACGTTAGCTTTGTTACGCAAAACTCAGCTTATGCTTACGATGTCAGTGTTCCTGAAGGAACACTCTTAGGAGGAATCATCCATGCCGTTAGTATCATCAACAGCCTTATTGCAAGTTGCCCGCAGCCAAGGTTATGGGATTGGCGCTTTTAATGTACACACCCTGGAAATGCTGCAAGCCGTTGTTGATGCTGCAGAGGAAACGAATTCCCCGCTCATTTTGCAATCGACAGTAGGAACGGTCAAGCATCTGGGAGCTGACTATTTGGTCGCAGCTGCGACCACTGCCGCCAATCGTTCGGGTGTTCCCATTGCGCTTCATCTGGACCATTGCACCGATTTTGATATGATCATTCACTGCATCCGCGCAGGTTACACCTCGGTCATGATTGATGCGTCGATGTTTGCTTTTGAGGAAAATGTGGCTCAAACCAAACGGATCGTGGACATTGCCCGCGCTGCTGGTGTGAATGTAGAAGCCGAGCTTGGGAAGGTTGGGGGCGTTGAGGACGATATCGTAGTCGCTGAACACGAAGCGCTATTAGCTGACCCAGAGGAATGTGCCCGCTTTATTGAGCTTACCGGAGTTCCCACATTGGCTCCCGCCATTGGAACCGCGCACGGCATTTACAAGGGTGACCCGAATATTGATTTTGAGCGAATCCGTCAGGTGGCTGACCGCGTAGCGGTTCCACTCGTGCTGCATGGCGGCTCAGGTATTCCCGAAGATCAGGTCAAACGCTGTATCTCGCTGGGCATGTCCAAAATGAATATCGCCACCGAAATACGCATCGTCTTCTCCGATGCCATTAAGCAGGTATTCGCGCACAATCCGGATGAAAATGATCCTCGTAAATATATGGTGCCTGCCAAAAAGGCCGTAAAAGAAGCGGCTATGGAAAAAATGCGGATGCTTGGCAGCATCGGTAAAGCGTCCGGTATCCGCTAAGGAGGCACTCATGATTACTACTGTAACCCTGAACGCAGCCATCGATAAAACCTACTATATACCCACCTTTCCACTCGGACAGGTATCCCGGGTACGGCAGATGTACGCCGAGCCGGGTGGCAAAGGGATCAATGTAGCCCGTGTTATTCAGCAGCTGGGCTATCCTGTTGTAGCTACTGGTATCATTGGCGGTCATAATGGCCGGTTCATCGAACAAAAATTGGATGCGCAAGGAATCAAGCATGATTTTGTACAGATCGAGGAAGAATCACGGTTATGTTTGAATATGATTGATGAATCAAACGGCGCTTCGACTGAGGTTCTGGAGCAAGGCCCATGGATTTCGGCTGAAGCCTGGCAGCTTTTCCAGGCCAAGCTGGCTGGTCTCGCTGCACAGTCGCGTATTGTATGCTTCTCGGGAAGCTTACCGCAGGGTGTACCCACCGATGGCTACGCACAGCTGATCCGTATTGTGAAGCAAGCCGGCGCGCTTGCTTTTCTCGATACGAGTGGTAATGCGCTGCTGCAAGGGGTAGGTGCGCAGCCTGATTTTGTGAAGCCTAATGAAGACGAGGTAACTACGCTGCTTGGAGCTTTTATTGGGGGCAATACCGAGGATCAACCAGATATTGACCGAGCCGAGGGCTTGCTTCGCTTGCAGCAGCAGGGCATCCCGCGTGTGACCGTTTCTCTGGGAGCAGCGGGTTCGATTAGTGCTTATGAAGAAGCAATATATCGGGTGCAGGGTCCTCCCATTCAGGTGGTCAATACCGTTGGCTGCGGAGATTCCTTTGTCGCTGGCATGGCAATGGCTACGGCTCAAAACATCCCGTTTCCCACCTGCTTGCAGTACGCTTCTGCCGTTGCTTCAGCGAATGCATTGACGGAACGGGCAGGTTATGTGCATCTTCATGATGTAGAACGTTTACAAACAGAAATTACCGTAGAGCTTGTATAGCGAATCGACTATACAAGCTTTTTCCTGCTTTTATTTCCTCGGCTTGGATACCGATGAGCGAATAACGAGCTCTGGTGGCAGCACCATTCTCTGATTCATCGTATGACCGCCATTCATATGGCGAAGAATCATATTGACGACCTGAGCCCCCATGTCCTGAATCGGCTGGGCTATCGTCGTGAGCGGCGGGTCCACGATCGTGGCCAGAATCGTATTATCGAACCCTACGACCGATAAATCGTCAGGGATGGACAGCTTCATTTCGCGTGCAGCCTGAATCGTACCGATGGCCAACAAATCATTACAGGCAAACACGGCCGTACAAGCTTTTAATCCCTGCAGCAGCTCGCCTGCAGCTATTTTGCCGCTTTTCACACTAAAATCACTGATGCGCACCAGCTCAGGATTAAACTCCATACCCGCTTCCTCCAAGGCATGCCGATAGCCGCGAATCCGCTCCTTGCTGCTCATTACTTCGGTATCCTCGGCAATGACGGCAATCTGCTTATGGCCATTTTGGATCAAATAAGAGGTTGCCAAATAACCGCCCTGAAAGTCATCGACCAGCACGATATCCACAGCGACAGCCGGCATATCCCGCGCGATGAGTGCAACGGGGAGCTTCTGCCGAACCAGTTCCTTTAATAGAGCATCATTGCGAACCCCTGTTGCGATAATGATGCCATCAACACTTTTTTGCTTTAACAAAGAAATGTATCGTTCTTCTTTATCCAGACTGTTATCCGTACTGCAAATGACGACGTTAAAGCCCATTTCCTGGGCACGATCCTCTATACTTCTCGCAATCTCCGCAAAAAAAGGATTCGCCAAATCCGGCAGCAGCAGTCCGAGCGTATAGGTTTGCTTGCCGGTCAAAGCCGATGCAACAACGCTTGGCTGATAATTCAGCTCATCCATAATTTTAATGACCTTATTACGGGTCTTTTCGCTTATGCGTCCCCCACGGTTAATAACCTTGGACACGGTTGCTATAGAGACACCCGCTTCCTTGGCAATATCGTAGATAGTAACCTTCATGCCATACCCAACTTTCCACAAACAAATTAAAGCAGACGATTAAGCGCTTTACCTAAATATAAGAGAATTACGGCGATTTTGCAATGCACCTGGACGCTTTAGTGAATATAAGAAAAGCTTCTGATCGAAGCCTATTCGATGAAGAGACATTCGTGTTTTAGAGGATGCTTTTCTTGAAATATCAGAATGTTCAACTTCGTTGAAAACTTATAAATTCCGATATTATAAAAAAGGCACCCCATGGGTACCTGAGTCCTTACCTATGTCTTGAGCCAATTAACTGAAATCCCGCAATCGGTTGCAGTAGGACTCCAGTTCATCGAATGGAATGGTGTAGAACGCCATATTGTTCACGATGGACTTCGTTGCATGAGGCAGTAAAGTGAATCTGCCCAAAAGCCTGTCCAGCTCGGGCTGATCAACAGGCGTCCAGAACTGAACCTGCTGCACAGCTTCATTATCCGCCTTAATGGCTTGGACCAATTCTTTTAAACCCTTCGCAAACACAGAGGTTCGACGATAAGCCTTTTGAATAAAGGCTACCTCCACCTGACAAATATGCTGATCCTCATAATCATGGGCACCTGTTCCATAAACAAAACCTGCAGTCCCGATCATCTCATAGGGCTCTTCATTGAAAATCATCAAAGCTTTACCCAAGACCAAGGGACTGGCGATGAAGCTCAGCTTCATTGCAAACGAATAAGGTAAATTCAGTTCGTCATGGTGTTCGAGTAAAAAAGCGATATACAATTCCATATCCATTTCAAATTGACTAATGCGAAATTGAAGTGACATTATTGAGGTTGTACTCTCAGGTTGTCATTGGTTTTCACGATTCTCGAAAAACCGCCGCCTTTATTTGAACCTTTTGGTATACTGGGGGGCACTGGGAACATAGCATACGCCTCCTTTGTCGCAAAGTGTATTTCCTTGTAACTTTATTATATACGAACGAATCGATCCAAAAAAGCCCTTAATTTGTGAATTTCAACACTGTATATGTCTTCAGTACCTATTGTCCCTTCCCGGCTGCCTATGAAGCTGGCAAACTTGGGATAGAGCTTCTGTAAATACGTATTCTCGGAAAGCGCGACGAAGCGAAATTCTTCTACTTCCGGATTATCCTCGATAATCTGGCTCATCAAATATCGAAAACCGCGGATAAATACACGAGTGCTCCGATAGGATCTGGCTACGATCACATTATCGACTAATACAACCCGCTGTTTGTCCACAAATTCCTGTTCAGGCGTACCCATATAGTATGCACCTAGAGCCAACATATGTTCGTCTCCATCCGTAACCATAATCAGGCTGCCAGCAGTCATATAATAGTAAAGCAGCGTAATAATATCCACGGTGCCTAAACTGGGATGCAGTTCTCTCTTATTCTGCAGCATAAACAGACTCGCTTTGGCATAGTCATCATCGGTCGCACAGCGTTTGCAAAAAATAGTCATGGATAATGTTCCGCTCCTTTCGATTAGATTCGCTCCTTCAAGGTTTGCTCCACAACGGTAAAAATTTGCGGATACTTCGCGGTCAATTCCAGAAACGCTTCCCTTCTCACAGATAGCAATACCGAAGGACCCATTGCCCTCACTGTGGCTGTACGAGGGATTCCCTTTAATAGGGCGATTTCGCCAAAATGATCCCCATCCTGCAGCGTCGCAACCCGCTGCAAGCTGCCACTCTGAAAGCTTTTCAGAATTTCGAACTTGCCTCGAACGATGATGTAAAATTTGTCTCCCTGATCCCCTTCCTGGACGACGGTGTCGCCTTCTTTGAAGGTTTCTGTAGAAAACAGTGTGGAAATGTCCTGCAGGAGCAGCGAATCAACTCCAGCAAAAAATGGAAACTTAGCTAGCCGGTGTCCATCGACTGTGGCATGAAGCCCGTCCTGAGACAGCATAAAGCCATGCTGTTTTTCCCACATTTCATGGTAGAGTCCTGACTGCTGCAGTAGCTCCTGATGAGTTCCGGACTCGACGATCCTGCCGTCTTTAAAAACAAAAATCACATCTGCATTCACGATTGACGACAATCGATGCGTGACGGAAATAATCGTCGTATGATGCCTCAGCTGTTGGATAGTCTGATTGATGTCCGCCTCAGTGGCAGGGTCCAGAGCCGAGGTAACCTCATCCAGCAGCAGCAGCCTCGGATTTCTCAGCAGCGCCCTTGCAATGGAAATTCGCTGGCGCTGCCCGCCAGAAAGCGACGCTCCTTCATTATTGATCAGCGTATCGTAGCCCTCTGGCCAGCTTATCAAGGTTTCATGAATACGGGCCAGCTCAGCCGCTTCAATCATCTCGGCATCTGTAAGCAGTTCGCTGCCAAGCCGCAGATTATCTCGGATTGTCGTGTTAAACAGGAACGTGTCCTGGAACACAATGTCCATTTGCCTCCTCAAGGAAGCCTCGCTTACAGTTCTCAGATCATAACCATCGATACGAACGGAGCCTTGCCTTGGATCGTAAAAACGCGACAAAAGCTGTAAGGCTGTGCTTTTACCGGAGCCGCTTGGACCTACAAACGCAGCATAGCTGCCAGCAGCAATACGCAGGCTGACCTCCTTGATCTGATCCGTCCCCTCTGTGAAACCAAAGGTTACCTGATTCATTTCTATGTACTTGTCCAGGGGTGGCAGAGCAACGGGGTCAGATGCTTCCGGCACACTTGGCTGATGATTCAATATTTCCGCTATTCGTTTGAAGCTGATGCTGGAATCAATAAGGTTGGGTATCAAGTAGGAGAGGTTCGATGCAGATTGACCAACACTCATAAATAAAGTAAAGAAGGCAATAAAGTCACCGACTGTCATCTGATCATGAAAGATCAGGTAACCTCCAAAACCGATCATCGTCCCGTTCAGCACAAGTAGTACGGTTAGCGGCAGCCGTTCAAGCAGCGAATTCAGGATGTGCATGTTTAAACCAAGAGAGAGCAGATCTCTGATTTGCCCCTGGGCACGCTGCAGGAGCCTATCCTGTTGATGTAACGCTTTAACGGTTTTATAGCCTTTGACCGTTTCATCGATCATATTGGAAAATTGCTCTTGCGCTTCTTTATACTTGGCATTGCTGGCTTCTGCCCTGCCCTGCAGCAGCTTAGGGCCGATAAACATCAATATGGAACCGATCAGCATGGCCAAAGTAAGCTTCCATTCTAATACCAACAGCATGGCTAGCCCCATCAGAATGCTTAATGCTTCTTTAATAAGAAAGGGAAACGCTTGACAAATCACTCTTTCAATAGAAGCCATATCAGACGAAAAACGGGAGACAAGATCGCCTACCCGGTACTTTTCAAAAAAAGGAAGCGATTGCTTCTGCATATGGACAAAAAGTTCTGTCCTTAGCCTCTGAATGACCTTCCCGCTCAACTTGTTAAGGGCATAATCACCACCGGTACCGGCACAGATGCTTAACACGCCACCAATGAACAAAATGCTCAATATGACAACGAAAACTTGAAAATTTTTTGGTACGAACGCTTCATCTACCAAATACTTCAGACTTAGTGGTGCTGCAACCAAATAAATAACTTCGACTATAACACCGCATATAAAAAATATGCCCAATAGCTTATTTTGCAGCAAATAGGGCATCAAAGTTCGAAAAAATTGCAAGAATATCGCCCGCCTTCCAATAGCTATAGATTACAGCAGTTCATGACCGCTGTAAACGATAGCTTGGTCAGGCCGCGCCTTCTGAATTTATGAGACCGGTGCTTTACGGCGCACCATAAATACGTATACGATCACAGCGCCTACAGATGTGCAGGCAATAACGAGGCCCATCGGCAAGGCGGATTGGCTTCCACCCAGACCAACAAGCGGGGCTACGACGCCGCCCAGCAAGAGCGAGAGTACACCAAGCAGCGCTGATGCCGTGCCTGCGGACTTGCTTTGATTTTGCATCGCTAATGAGAATCCGGTTGATGATACGATACCGACACTCGACACAACCATAAATAGAGCAGGCAGAATCGCATACAAGCCTGCACCTGTTACGATCATAAGCAGCAGCAGCACACCACCGCAAGATGAAATACCGAGACCTGTGATCAGCAGCTTCGTTTCACCTAATCGGCCAACCAGCCTGCCGGTGATTTGACCGGCAATAATGATGCCAACACCGTTAATCCCAAAAAATACGGCGAACATTTGCGGTGATACATGAAAAATCTCCTGAAGCACAAACGGTGAGCCCGATATATAACCAAACATGGCTGCGAAAACTAACCCTTGCGCAATCGCGTACCCCATGAACACACGGTCGACAAGCAGGCCGCGAAAGGTTGACAAGGTGTTGCCAATGCCGCCCTTCGAACGCAATTGATTCGGCAGCGTTTCACGTAAACCGAAGAACACCGCAGCAAGCATCATCATACCGAACACACATAACACGATAAATACGCCATGCCACGAGGTTACCCTCATAAGCTGTCCTCCAGCAATCGGAGCAAGGATCGGCGCCACCCCATTGACCAGCATCAAAAGTGTAAAAAACTTCGTCAGCTCCGTTCCCGAATACAGGTCTCGTACAATGGCACGGGAGATGACAATTCCGGCAGAGCCAGCCAGTCCCTGGACAAAACGGAGTATGATCAGGCTTTCGACCGAAGGGCTGAATGCACATAACAACGAAGTAACCGCATAAAGAGCAAGACCGACCAGAAGCGGCATCCGACGGCCCCGAACATCACTGATCGGCCCGGCAAACAATTGGCCAAGTGCAGATCCGAGCAGAAAAAAAGTAAGACTGAGCTGAACAAGTGACGCGCTGGTGCTGTATTCCCCGGCTATTGCAGGCAGCGCTGGCAAATACATATCTATGGACAGAGGGGCAAAGGCTGCCAAAGAACCAAGCACAAGCACCATCCACAGCTTATTCCCCCGAGTGACCGGCTGGGGTGCAGCCTTCGTACTATTAATTGAACTATTCATGCTGATTCGTTAACCACCTTTATAAGAATAACAATTGAACGATGTCTGCCACCGAAGCTGCCTTCGTTCAGCTCTACTGAACACATGTACATTCCAATGCTATAAAGTATCGATCAACAATCGTATCGCCTCAGACAAATCCAGCTTTTTTTCCTGGCAATAGCTATTTAGTTTCGCATAAGCTGCATCATCCAGACGCACATGGATCGAATGATTGAGCTTTTCGCAGCTCGACTTTTTCGGTCTTCCTCTTCCAATTCTTCGTTGACCCTGTTCATCCTTCCAGACCAGAAGCGTTATATAACCCTGCTGCTTGATGCACGTATCGCCATCATTTTCTGCCCAGACTACGGCGGCATTCTGCTCATGCTTATTCACGTACTCCGCAAGCGCATCACCTTCCAGACCTTTCTTGTGGCCCTTTTGCATAAACTTGTGCTGTATAAATGCCAGGTACTGCTGCCATGATTCGAAAGTGAGCTCCTTCATAGCTCCTCCTTTATTTATTGTTCTACAAAAAATGATATCACGTTTTTGCAAATTTGCAATGATTTTTCGCTTCGATAGAATGCCGTACAAGCCAACTGTCGTGACAGTTGGCTTCATTGTATGACATCGGTTTTCCTTTCATTCCTGTTAAGAGAAGGAATAGCTATAGCATGTATGATAAAGCTCGATCATTTCTTCTACCGTAGGGACACGAGGGTTGTTACCAGGGCTTCCACTAGCCAGAGCATCCACGGCCATTTTGGAAACCGCTTCCTGAAATTTCAGCTTGTCAATGCCCCAGCCTTCCAAATTCGTTATTTGCAGGTCCTTACATAACCTCTTCACTTCTTGAATCGCTACATCCACCATTTCCTGATCGGAAAGCTGAGATAAATCGGGGCGGAATAAACGTCCGACAACAGCTAATCTCTCTATAGCACGATCTTTACTGAATTCCAATATCGCGGGAAGCAGCATGGCGTTCGAGATACCGTGTGGAACATGAAATATAGCTCCAATGGGTCGGGACATCCCATGAACCAATGTAACGGACGCATTAGAGAAAGCAGCTCCCGCCTGCATCGAAGCAAGTGCCATTTGTTCTCTGGCTCCCAGATCTGAGCCATCCGTGTAGGCTTTACGCAGGTTTTGGGAAATCAGCGCTATCGCAGACAGGGCTAATTGATCTGTCATCGGCTGCGCTTTGCGGGAGATGTAGGCTTCTATGGCATGACAGAGCGCATCTATTCCCGTGGCGGCTGTAACGCTCTGCGGCGTTGATACGGTAAGCATAGGATCGACAATGGCTACGCTTGGAAGAAAGGCAGCATGCTTGACCATCATTTTCACATCGTTGAGTGTGTTGATGATGACCGTCACATTCGTCATTTCTGACCCCGTTCCTGCTGTCGTTGGAATGGCAATCAACGGAATAGGCGGTGCCGATAGCACCGCTTTACCACCCACATAATCTCCAAGCTGTCCACCATTTGTGGCCAAGACGGAGACGGCTTTGGCAGCATCTATACAGCTCCCGCCACCAACCGCGATAATGACATCGCATTGGTGCTCCAGACAAACAGCAAGTGCTTCGGATACATGCCAGTCGGTCGGTTCCGAATTAACATCCAAATAGCAAACAGGCACAATGCCGACTTCCTCCAAATGCTGCTGGCATTGTTCAATGGCCCCGATTTTCTCCATGATGCGATCACTGATTAACAAAGCCGTTCTACCCAGCCTTGTCGTCTGGAGTCCCAACTGGGTTAGAGCATGATGACCGTAGATGACTTGCTGCGGTAGCTGGAACGTAGAAAAAGTGTTCATGACTGGCACCTCTTTTCGATTATCATAATGAATGCCCTACTTGCAACTTAGCATTTACATCCATTTCGACAAGCCTTCAAATCGAACCTCCCATGTGCCATCGGTCGGAAAGCCTGGTGCATGGATGTCCGGTCCGTTATCCCATCCGCAGGCCATCATGGCGACTGCAGTCAATAACCCGCCATTGCCAGGCAAATAAGCCATCAGAGACGTATTCTGATAATTATGGCCATTCGGCAGGTATGTATTTTTCACTTCATCCCGCAATAAAATGTCTACCGCCAAACGTCCATCCTCCAGGCGCCCTGCTGTCATCGCAGCCATCGGGAAATCCCAGCCCCAGGAGGTTTGCCAATTCCACTCCTGCATCACCTTGAGCAGGGTTGCTTTCATGATCGAACGATCCGCCTTTTTGCCTGGCAATATGCCAAATGCACCGAGCATCGAAGGGTGATCGGTATTATCCGTCAGGAACGTATCGGGACGATTTTCGTGGGCTATATATACACCGTTATGAACAGGAAGCACGGATAACAATTCAATAATCCGGTTCCATTCCGGTAATTCTTCCATACCAAGCCGTGAACGCCACGCCTGAGCGATTTCCAGTCCTTGCATCCAATATTCCAGCTCAAAGGTCGGATTCCATGTTTCCTCTGCAGCAAAATTTTCCTGTACCGGGATCAACGGCGGGCCGAGCACATATCGTCCACCCTGCTCATCCCAATGCGCATAGGAAGCCATAAATTCCGCTGACTCCAGGACGATGTCGGCAAATTCATTCAGTGTATCCCGCGTAGGCTCCGCTCGGTAACAGAGCTCTGCATACACAATCGGATGCGGCTGCTGCCAGATGAGTAAATTCCCGATTGGGGAAGGGCTTTGCCGTCCATCCGGTCCAACCATTTTGGGCCATCTCGCTCCCGGGTATCCTTGATCACGCGCAAGCTTTTGTGCTACCGGCAATATATCCCGGTACCATCCAAGACTTTTTTTAAGCAAATGCGTACGGCCCCACAATGCAAAATGCACAGCATGCCACCAATGCATTTCCAAGTGAAATTTGCCATACCAGGAATTATATAAGAGTCCGGTTTCCTGAGGAGGAAGGGAGCCCGCGCAATGAATCGCCGTAACGAATTGCGACAATACGATACGTCTTTCCAGCTCATGCGCACCCGGATCCGTGCTGCCGGCAAGCTCTACGGCTCCGCCACTCAGCCAAAAATGCTCCCAATGCTCCATACTGGCAGTCCGAATCTCATCAAAAGTAAGCGCTGTCAGGTTGCCTGCATCAGGCATAAATCCGACCACAATAGTGAACGAATGGCTATTTTTCCCGGGAATAACCCGATATTGATGATGCCCTTCCTGCTCCAGCTCACCCTCATTCCAATGGCAGGTGACTTTATAGCGATCCTCGTCCAATTTTCGTTCAAATGTGCCGCTGCTGGCCGATACCTCCACCCATTCTGTGCGATGTGTTTCATGCTGCCATTCCAAGTCGAGCGCGCTGCGCCATTCCTTGGCCGTCATGGTTGACGAGGGGAATTGGATGGAAAGCTGCAGCAAGCCTGCCGCTATTAACGGGGATTCGATATGGATCCCAAGCTGATCGGAATCAGGATGGCAGCAGGTAATTACCTTGACAGAAGCTCCTGATACCATAAATTGACTTGTCAGGATGCCCTCCCACAGGTTGAGCTGCTGCTCGGTTTGCTCCAGCTGGTCAATTCCGACTCGTTGGCCATCCGGTGTCATGAGCACAAGCCCGATCTGTCCCAGCTGCAGACGATGCGGATTTTGTCTCAGCCAGTGGAAAATATCCGGCTTATCTCCGGGTGCAAATGGATACTCCACTTGACGTCCATGGGTCTCAAAGGACTGCATGGGCGCATCCTCCAATGTATACCGGCTGCCTCCCGTTTGATGCCAGCCCCACTGCGATTGCGTGCCCAGCGGCATTTGGTACGATTCCGGAAAGCTTTGCAAGCCTGTCAGATCGGCAGTAAAAGCAAACTCGCCATTTCCGACGGTAAGGGGGGATACGGGATTCAGTTCTCTGATGATAGGATGATGACGGTTTACCAAAGCTTTTCTATCAATGGATTGCATAAGGTCCTCCTTCTAAATAAGGGAAAATGGAACAAGGGTTTTCCTTTCCAGTATAAGCCTATAAACGGATAAAGACAAAAAAGGAGCGCCAATTGGCCTCCTTTTCGCTATTTATTAGTCAACCAGGCAGGGACGCTTGTTATTAAACTTCCAGCCGGGCTTCAGATACTGCATGGCAATTGCATCATCGCGAGCTCCGAGCGCCTTCTCCAGATAGAGCCGATGAGCACTTTCGAGCTGCTCCATATCGATGTCAATGCCAAGCCCTGGCTTCGTCGGGACCGTGATCCTGCCCTCGTTAATTCGCAAAGGCTCCTTGGTCAGTCGTTGACCGTCCTGCCAAATCCAATGCGTATCAATCGCTGTAATTTGTCCAGGTGCGGCTGCCGCAACATGCGTAAACATTGCCAGCGAGATATCAAAATGATTATTCGAGTGCGAGCCCCAGGTCAATCCCCAATCATGGCACATCTGGGCTACACGGATCGAGCCCTGCATCGTCCAGAAGTGAGGATCAGCCAATGGAATATCGACCGAGCCTAACTGAATCGCGTGACCCATCTCCCGCCAATCGCAGGCAATCATGTTCGTAGCTGTTAGCAGTCCGGTAGACCGTCTGAACTCCGCCATGATTTCGCGGCCGGAATACCCTTGTTCCGCACCACATGGATCCTCGGCATAAGCCAGCACATGCTGTTGGCCGCGGCACAGCCGGATGGCTTCCTCCAGCGACCACGCGCCATTCGGATCAAGCGTAATTCTCGCCTGCGGGAAACGTTCAGCCAGTGCTGTAACGGCTTCCAGCTCCTCGGAGCCGCGCAGCACACCACCTTTTAGCTTAAAATCGTTAAAGCCGTAACGCTTGTGCGCGGCTTCAGCCAGCCGTACAATGGACGATGTCGTAAGCGCTTCTTCATGCCGCAGGCGCAGCCAATCGTCCTCAGCCTCCAGATCACTCAGATATGGCAAATCCGTCTTGCTGCGATCCCCAATATAGAACAGATAACCGAGCATTTCCACGGACTCGCGCTGCTGCCCCTCTCCCAGTAGGGCGGCAACAGGCACACCGAGATATTGGCCCAGCAGATCGAGTAATGCAGCCTCAAGAGCTGTAACCGCATGAATCGTAATCCGCGAGTCAAAGGTTTGCAAGCCCCGCCCGCCCGCATCCCGATGAGCAAAGCTCCTGCGTACCTTGCCGAGAATTTGGTTATACGTCCCTATCGATTGACCGATGACGAGCGCTTTTGCATCCTCCAGCGTTTGCCGAATCCGTTCGCCTCCAGGCACCTCGCCAATCCCGGTTCGCCCTGCATTATCCTTAACAATAACCACATTTCTAGTAAAATAAGGACTATGCGCACCGCTCAGATTGAGCAGCATGCTGTCATGACCTGCAACAGGAATAACCCGCATTTCCGTAATCATCGGTGTTCCCTGAGCGCTGTCCTGTGTCAGTTGAGCATTCATAGTATCACTCCACTTCTATTCAAGTTTGGAAGAACGGTGAGGCCGCGAGCTAGGATTTGATAAAAACGGTTTTAATCGATGTATAAAACTCTATCGCTGCGCGTCCCTGCTCACGAGAATGAGAGCTCGATTGCTTCATCCCGCCAAACGGGGCCTGCAGCTCAACTCCAGCGCTTTCCGCATTAATGCGCACAAGCCCTGCTTCCATCTCGTTGATAAAGGACAACATATGGTCAATCCGCGTAGTAAATATCGAGGCACTAAGTCCGTACTCCACATCATTGGCAAGCGCTAATGCTTCTTCTACGGAATCTACCTTCATCAGTGCAAGCACAGGTCCAAAAATTTCCTCTTGGGCTATCGTCATGTCCGTCGTTACATCTGAGAAAACCGTCGGTTGGACAAAATATCCATGCTCATAGCCATCTCCCTGCAGGCGATTTCCCCCAGCGACCAGCTTCCCGCCTTCTGACTTGGCTTTCTCTATGTAAGAAAGCACTTTATTCAGTTGATTCTCGTTCGCACAAGGTCCCATCCAGATGCCGTCCTTCATACCATCGCCAACCGTAATTTGCTGTACCTTTTGCAGCAGCTTGTCTTGAAAGGCCTCGTACACCTCGCTCTGAACAATAACCCGGCTCGTTGCTGTACATTTCTGTCCTGTGGAGCGCAGGCCCCCGCTGATGGTGGCTTCCACGGCAAGATCCAGATTGGCATCGGCTGTGACGATCACCGGATTTTTGCCGCCCATTTCCAGCTGGTACTTGGCGCCGCGAGCCAGGGCCCACTGTCCGATCCGTTTGCCAACCGCTCCTGAACCGGTAAACGTAATGCCATGAACATCAGGGTGCTCAACCAAGCCTTGACCGATGACAGGACCCGAGCCGTTGATCAAATTCACAACTCCTGCTGGAAAACCGGCTGCTGCAAAACACTCTATCACCTTGGCGCCTGTAATTCCCGTTTCAGCCGCAGGTTTGATGACTACGGTATTGCCGTAGATCAAGGCCGGAGCCATTTTCCAGATCGGAATCGCAACCGGAAAATTCCACGGCGTGATCACACCTACTACGCCGAGCGGGACCCGCGTGGTCAGCATCAGCGCTTCACTATCTGTCGAAGGGATCACATCTCCGATTGAACGCATGCCTTCTCCCGCATAATAGCGTAATATGGCAACCCCCCGCATGGTTTCACCCTTGGCCTCTGGAAACGTTTTGCCCATTTCCCTGGTCATCGTTTCGGCAATTTCATCTACTCTGCTTTCCAGAATAGCGGCTGCCTTGAACAGGTAATCACCACGTGCGCTGCCTGACAGCTTTTTCCACGCTCGGGATGCCTGCTTGGCACTCGACACCGCCAGGTTTAAATCGTCCAGAGAGGACATAGCGATCGTCCCCAGCTTGTCGCTAATGTTGGCTGGATTGCTGCGAACCTCCACTTCACCTGTGGATGCCGGTATCCATTGTCCATTGATATAGTTTAAATAAGTCGGAATTTCAGTCGGGCTGCTCATGGTCGGTCTCCTTGTCTTATCAAATTATGATGCTGTATAGGATGTGATTTCGTTTATGATTTTGCTGCCTTTGGAAATTTCTCGAAAGCAACCTGGATAATTTGGGCCAGCTTGTCGTAATGATCCTTTTCCACCTGAATGATCGGTGCACGAACAGCAGTGCCAACTGGATGACCGACGATTTCCATACCTGCTTTAATTAAAGCGACGGCATAACCTTTTCTTTGCTTGCGAATTTTGTTAATCGGCAGGATCACATGCTCATACAGCTCATGGAGCAGCTCATCATTATGGCTCAGCAAGGCATCGAAGAACAGCGCCGAAATGTGCGGAATATAATTGGAAATCGCAGAAGAATACGTTCTGAAGCCCAGATTCACATAAGCAGGCATTGTGACCTCAGCCATCGGCATCCCATTGAGCCACTCCAGACGCTTACCGATGGTTTGTGTCATCTCAATATTCAAATCCATGTTGCCCAAGCCGTCCTTCAAACCGACAAGCTGAGGAGATTCCAGCAACCGTTGAAGCGTTTCCAAAGAACATACACAGTTATCCCGCTGATACACGATCGCATTCAAGTCCGTACTTTGGATAATTGCATTCAAATATTGGTACAGCCCCTCCTGCTCCGGCTCTATCAAATACGGTGGTAAAATCAGATATCCATCAACCCCAAGCTCGGCCGACAGCTCCGTTAATTCCAAAGCATGGCTTATATTACCGCCAACTCCGGTATAGACAGGCACCTTGCCTTTGGCAGTAGCAACAGCCACTTCAACCATCGACTTGTAATCACGGTGAGATAGCGCATGAAACTCACCTGATCCGCATGCTATGAATATCGAAGACAAGCCCTCATTAATCAAAAATTGAATATTCGCCTCCAAAGCCTTCTCGTCCAGCTTGCCGTGTTGATTCATTGGTGCTACGGGAAATCCCAAAATTCCTGTTGGTGATTGTCTGACCTGGTTCATGTTCATTTCTCCACCCTTCATGATTTCATTCATTATTACGATTTCGGTTTCATAGATGCCATTCGCGTCGGCTTATCCCAGACTCTTCAACACTTTTGATCGGACATGGTTGAGATGGTGATACATGGCTGAATGCGCTGCAAGCGGATTATGCTGCTGAAGCGCCTCAAATATCGCTTGGTGCTCCTGCATGGTCGCCCTATGATCACGATCCACCGTAGGAATTTGCTTCTCAATTTCATCAAACATATTCAACAGCGGGTCGATAATGCCTTCAAGAATCGGATTGTTGGCGCTGTAGGCAATCGTTCGGTGAAATTCCTTGTCCAGTCCCACATAGCCTTGTTTGCTTAGAGCTGTAGCACGCAAAATCTCAGCCAATTGCTCCAGCTGGCTATCGGTAATTTTCTCCGCGGCCATCGTGACCAAGCCCAGCTCCAAGGACATTCTTGCTTCCATCACGGCAGGAATATCCCCCGCTGACAAAGCCAGCATAATCGAAAACGGCTTACTGCCAATCTTGTTGGAAAAAAAAGTGCCTTCTCGTGTCTTCCTCTGGATCATCCCCATCGTCTCCAATGAGCTTAACGCTTCGCGGAGAACCGGTCTGCTGACAAACAGCTTATCCGTAAGCTCGGCCTCCGTTGGCAGCTTATCTCCAGGATGAAGCTGTCCACTCGTCAGCAGCTCGATAATCTGATCAACCACCTGCTTGGACATCGTTTCCCGTTTGATCGATTTCATCGTTACTTCCTTTGGACCGGTTCCCATCCCTATCCCCCCTTGCATGATGCATGTAAGATTCATTAGTCATATTGTAAGACAAATTAAATTGCGCGTCAATTATTAAGTTATTACGTAGAGCAGCCTGTCTTAACAACCTGCTGTTCCGCATGAAAGTCAGCCCTATTATTCTATGAAATGTGTTACATTATAGAAAAGCTCTGTACTTCAATTACACAATCCTAAATGCATGGAGTTGGATCAATGATTACTATCATTCGTAGAGCATTGCATAGTCTACAGTTCCGCAGCCTGTTTATTAAACTCTTGCTTTCCTTGACAATACTGCTGCTGCTTATCATCTTTCTTGTTACTTCTTTTTTGCAATACCGGTTTCAGATTTCTATCACTGAGAATGAAATCGATAAATCCAGCTTCCAACGATTAGAAGAAACAAAGCTATTTATGGATGCTTTATTGCGAAATATCAATGCGATGACGCTTCAGTTAGCCAATACTACTGAGCTTTCCAATAAGCTCGAAGCCGAGGACCTTACTATCCTTTCACCAGCCATTAAGAAATTCGGCAATAATTTTCGCGAAAGCTTTATCTCTTCCTATTCGGTAAATTCCGCTTTTATTTATATCAAGGGAGAGGGAATCGTACAAGTCCCGATTACAGGCGGGCAAGCCGTTCGGAAGTTTGATTTTGCACAAATTACACAAGAGATCAACCATATAGGCAAGGATGAAAAATGGATCGTGCAGACCTTACCTGATAACCATACACTGATTATTTTGATACGTCCGATCCCCCTGTTGGGTAATGACATTAACGGAGCTATCATAGTCAGCTTTGACCCTGCCGAGTTGTTTAAAAGCCCCTTCGTCCAGAGAGATCAAGAACGAATCTGGATTATTCTCCCGGACGGACAACACGCGTTTGAAACAAAAAACGGTACGATCGTACCATCTGATGTTTTTGGCCCAGCTCGCACGAAAGCGCTATCAAACATTACTTCGTTTCAAGGAAGGCTTGAAGATTCCGTATATGGCTTCAGGGTTAACCCTTCCTCTTTGTCCCATTGGAAATATGTTTATGCGATGCCTTTTCATACAGAATCCAGTAAGGTTTACAATCTGGTTGTCATCTCAGTCCTGCTTGCAACTCTCGGTTTGATGTACTATGTGTTTAGAAAGGCCAGACAAATCCAAAGCTATATAGCTACTTTAACCATTATGGTTGGCCGTAATAAGAGCAATCGCCAAGAAAAGCAGCAGGACGAGTTTTTATATTTAATTTCCGAATTCAATACGATTATGGAGCAGGACACGATTTTACAGCAGCGGCTGGAGCAAAGCGAGATGATGCTGCGACAAAACTTTTTACAGCAATTGCTGATCGAACATACAGTTTTCACTGAGGATCGATTGATGAAGCTGCAAGAGCTTGGAATTGAAGTGAGCAGCCATGGGATTTTCGTAATAGTTGTAAGGATTGACGACTATCTTGGATTCAAGGACAAATATAAGCCAGCTGATCAAAGTCTGTTAGGATATTTCATCTGCAAGCTGGCTGAGGAACAGCTTCACGGTAAATTTAATGTGCTGTTTACGCTTTTCAAAGGTCGGGATGTGGTGATTTTATGTAATTTAACGTCCGAAACCCCAATCTCGCTAGCCCGATCCAATGTATTGCATGTTGTGAATACGATTTGTCAATATATCCATAGCTACCTGGAGCTGACCATAAGCGCTGGTATTGGCGATATCCATAGTGATCTGGGCTACATCTCTGAATCTTATAACCAGGCGCTTCAGGCGTTGGAATTTCGGATATTTAAGGGACATAAAGCTTTGATTCCCATCTGGCATGTTCAAAGCAATCAACCCTACATTATGCTCATGTATAACGAACGCAAGGAAATAGAAACCTCACTTTCTGCTGCCATTAAGGAAGCTGATTTGAATAAGGTGAAATGGTGCCTGGATCAATTGAAGACGATGATCAAAAAGCTGGATGGCTGCCCTATGACCCTCATCCGCCATACCTTTCAGGAGCTTGTTATGGTGATGGTACATTATTCAGCGGATTCAAATATACCCACACCTGAGGTTCCGCAGGACCTTCATGACTCCTTGATGAAGCTGGAGACGTTGGATGAAATCATCGAATGGATGGAACAAACAGCGAACCGGATTATTTCTAGTGCCTCGCATGGTCCAACGATCAGAAATCGCACACCTGTTGAGCAAATTCTTGAATATATTCAAACTAATCATGATAAAGAAATCTCTTTAAACGGCATAGCCGAGCAACTGGGACTTGATCCCTCCTATCTGAGTCGATTATTCAAACAAGCTGTTGGGTTAAATTTCATGGAGTATTTGCTGTCCATGCGGGTCAAGCACGCCAAGATGCTCCTGGTAACCACAGATCACAGTGTGACCGAAATTAGCCAAATGGTAGGTTATCATAATACAGCCAGCTTTATCCGCATTTTCAAAAAGCATGAAGGGGTTCCTCCTGGCCAATATCGCACAGAAAATACGAATAAAAAGCTGGATATCCAAGAAATATATTAAAAAAGCTCAGACATAAATCGCATATCATATCAGATTTGTACAATTGTTTACCTGTAAAGTCCATTATTGACTTCATAACCTTAGGCTAGTATAGACTAGGCGAATGGGGTCAGAAATGGACTATTTTATTCGTGTCGTGCTTTTACTATATTGAATTTGTGAACAAGGAATTACCATATGAAGGGGGAGAAGCATCTTGAAGCGTTTAGCAGCAATGATAACAAGTCTGCTTGTCGTGATCGCACTATTATTATCAGCATGTTCGGGAGCAGTTGAACAATCAGGAACGGATAAGCCAGGAGGAGAAGAGAAAGCCGTAACTTTGAAATACTGGTACCCTGCCAGTGATGAATTGGTTATAGCAGAGGTCAAATCCATTATCGTGAAATTCGAAGCAGCGAATCCCAAGATTAAAATCGAATTGACGACGATTCCTTTCAAAGATTATTTTCAAAAGCTATCTGTCGCTTATTCGGGTGGAATCGCTCCTGACGTGCACGGACTTGGCTTCGGGCAGCTGATCTCTACAGTGGAGCAGGACAAATATATGGACCTGAATAAATTTATTAAAGCGGAGCAATGGGCAGGCTCGGAGGATATGTTTCCAAGCATCCTGAAAGCAGGAGAATGGAAAGGCGGACAATACGGTATATTGATGCCGGAAATTCGCCCGTTAGTTTGGCGTAAGGATTTCTTCACGGAGTCAGGTCTTGACCCTAACAAACCGCCAGCTACAATTGATGAGATTTTTGAGTTTGCCGAAAAAGCCAAGGTGATGAAAGATGGCAAAACAACACGTGCCGGCATCGACCTCCAAACCAGTAACGGGGAACAATCCTATTTATCCCTTATGCTTTTACTTGGCCAGGATATTTATGATGACAAGAACAATCCAACATTCGATTCACCGGAATCCATTGCTCTTGTCGAAAAGATGGTGGCTCTTTATAAATCAGGAGCTATTATTCCAGCCAATCAACAAGCACTGGGCGGTACTCCGTTCCAGAATAGTCAGGCCGCTCTGGCATTTGCAAGCTCACCTTCCTTATCAACGCTTCAAAAAGCTGTAGGCGCTGATAAAATCGGCTGGGCGCTTCCACCCAAAGGCCCGACCGGCAAGCAAACGGCGTTAATGCTGGGAACGTTTCTGACCATGTCCAAGAGCAGCAAGCATCCCGAGGAAAGCTGGAAGTTTATTAAATTCTGGTTTGATAAGAAGAATATATATGACTTCACTCTTAAAACCGGTTTTGTTCCGCCGCTTAAATCATTGAAGGATGAATACGTGAAGGTAAGTCCGGAAAATGAAATTATTTTCAAAGTAATGAATGACACGAAGGGTTATGCCCCTTCCGCGGATTGGGCGATTCACACCAAATATTTGCGGATTGCGCTTGAGGAAAGTTTTAACGGCATTAGACCCGTAGCAGAAGCGTTAAAGGATAATGCCAAAAAGACCAGAGACGAGATCAAAAACAAGTAAAAGAACTCTCGCACTACACATGGTTTAATTACCGTCAGCCGCCCTCCGGGTGAATATCCGGAAGCGGTCGCCCGATGGAAAGGAGTTATACATGCAGACACGGTCCAGTCGCTATTTACCCTATTTGTTTATTTTCCCAAATGTGTTCATTTATTTTATATTCGTTCTGATTCCAGTCATCTGGGTGCTGTATTTAAGCTTTACGAATTATACGCTTATGAATCCCGGAGAATGGATTGGACTTAAAAATTACAGCCTTATTATACAAGATTCCATATTTTTGCGGGCTATACGCAACACGCTCTTTTTCTGGATCTGCACGGTCATCCCGACTATGGCGCTTGGCATGTTTATCGCTCAATTTTTGAATTTAAAAATCAGGTTCATCGCGGCTTTCAGAGCTTCCATTTACTTGCCTGGGGTAATTTCCTCCGTAGCCGTCGCCATGACTTGGTTGTGGCTTCTTGATCCAATGAAAGGACCTGTCAATGTTTTTCTGACGAGCATCGGTATGACAGGTGAAAATTGGCTTCAAGATCCGAAGACGGCTTTAGGCTCGATCATTATTATCGGTATATGGACAGGCATCGGTTATGCGATGATTATTTATTTGGCAGGACTTCAGGGGATACCTGAACATTTATATGAAGCTGCCAAAATGGATGGCGCGAACACCGTGCAGCAGTTTATAGCAATTACACTACCTTTGCTTCGTCCTATTACCTTTTTTCTATTCATTACATCAACGATTCGGTCCTTTCAAATATTTGATCTTGTCTATATCCTGACCAGCGGGGGACCAGCGAATTCTACAACAACGCTCGTTAATGAGATTGTAAAAATGAGCTTTTCGGAATATCGCATGGGGTATGCATCCACAATGGCAATGGTTTTACTCATCATTACCTTGATTGTTACTTTGATTAACTACACATTTGGTTCCAGAGATAACGATATTGACTAAAAAGGGGACAGCTGCATGAAAAGCGGGGTACTTCCAAAGCTATCCGTATATTTCGTGCTCATATTATTTTCACTGCTTATGATTATTCCCTTCCTGGTTATGCTCTTTACTTCCTTTAAGGGAGATAATGAGTTTAGTCTTGGAGCGAATACCCTTCTCCCGATGGAATGGCACCCTGAAAATTTTGTGCGTGCGATGGCGAAGACAAGTTGGGCCACCTATTTTAAAAATTCAATGATAGTTACACTTGTTGCCGTTGGAGGAAGCATGTTTTTTAATTCACTGGCTGGTTACACATTTGCCCGTCTGCATTTTAAAGGTAGAGATTTCATTTTTATTATGCTGCTTATCGGTTTGATGGTCCCGCCTCAGGTGACGATTATTCCACAATTTCTGATTATGAAATCGATGCCTTTATTTGGCGGCAATGACTTATTCGGCAGCGGTGGGAATGGTTGGATTAACTCTTACTTTGCTCTCATCATACCGGAGCTGTCGGGCTCCTTTGGGATTTTTCTGGCTCGTCAGTTTTATATGCAATTTCCGCGGGCGTTGGATGATGCGGCATATATCGATGGGGCCGGCTTTTTACGCAGCTTTCTATCGATCTATTTACCACAAAGCGGGCCGCTCATCGCTACCTTGGGTATATTCAAAACTGTTTCCGTATGGAACGACTTTTTTCATCCATTAATTTATTCTACAAGTGAAAGTATGCGAACCGTACAATTGGGTCTGCAGGTATTCAATGGAGAGCACACGATTCAATATAATTTGCTTATGGCTGCAACCGTCGTTGTTTCCTTGCCTTTAGTCGTGATGTTCTTTATTTTCCAAAAGCAGTTTATTAAAAGTTTAATTTCCAGCAGTGTTAAGGGATGAAGTTATAGGATTGAGAGGAGATCGATATATGAAAGCGATCATGGTTATGTTTGACAGCTTAAACCGGCATATGCTTCCGGCGTATGGTTGCGATTGGATTCATGCCCCCAATTTCAAAAGATTGGCACAGCAAACGGCTGTTTTTGACAACGCTTATGTCGGGAGTATGCCCTGCATGCCTGCAAGAAGAGAGCTCCAGACAGGGCGTTATAATTTCCTTCATCGTAGTTGGGGACCTCTGGAGCCTTATGACGATTCAGTGGCAGAGCTTCTTTGCAATAATGGCGTATATACCCATCTGGTTACTGATCATCAGCATTATTGGGAGGATGGCGGTTGCACCTATCATAACCGCTATCATTCTTACGAGCTTATCCGTGGCCAGGAGGGTGATCCATGGAAGGGTCAGGTTAAGGACCCCGAGCATCCCGACATGCTGGGTGGACATCGGGCTGGCAAGCTGATCCGTCAGGACTGGGTCAATCGCCAATACATCCGGGAAGAAGCCGAATATCCACAAGCCAAAACATTCGCAGCCGGTATGGAATTTATTCGTACCAACGCAGACCAGAACAACTGGTTTTTACAATTGGAGACCTTTGATCCCCACGAGCCCTTTCGTGCACCCGAGAATTATAGAGCGTTGTATCCGCATGATTATGAAGGCAAGCATTTTGACTGGCCACCGTATAGTCGTGTGACTCAAACCCCGGAGGAAGTTGCACATCTTCGTTATGAATATGCGGCTCTGCTCAGCATGTGTGATGCTTATCTTGGGAAGGTATTAGATATGATGGACGAGTTAAATTTGTGGGAGGATACGCTGCTTATCGTCAATACGGACCACGGATTTTTACTTGGAGAGCATGATTGGTGGGCAAAGATGGTGCAGCCTTTTTATAATGAAGTGTCCCGTATGCCGCTATTTATTTGGGATCCGCGCAGCCGGATGCAGGGAGTCCGCAGAAGCAGCTTGGTACAAACCATTGATCTTGCACCCACCCTGCTTGAATTTTTCGGTGCTGCTATTCCGGAAGGGATGCAGGGCAAGCCGCTCAAAGAGACAATTGCTTCCGATCAGTCTGTACGGGAGGCAGCTTTATTCGGTATACACGGGGGGCACGTAAATTGCACGGATGGGCGATATGTCTATATGCGGGCACCGGCAACAGCGACCAATGAGCCGCTATACAACTATACGGTGATGCCAACCCATATGCGGACTATGTTCAGCTTGGAGGAACTCAGAGCAGCTACGCTGGCTGAACCCTTTGCCTTTACCAAGGGAGTCAAACCTCTGAAAACACAGGCAAATTCGCAGGTGCACTATCATTCATTTGGTACACTATTATTTGATCAGCGCTATGATCCACAGCAAAACCAACCATTGGAGGATGCAGCGGTTGAACAGCTTATGATCGATCATATGATAAGGATGATGAAAGACAACGATGCACCCATTGAGCAGTTTCAGCGTCTTGGTTTGGTGTAATGCTTATGGTCAAATAATAATATGCTACGCTGTAAAAGCTATTCAGGCCGCAGTGACAGCTCACGAAAATCAACCCAGCCATAGGGGTTGATTTTTTCTGTTCCGAGCAGGTTCGGATGGTAAAAGGCAGCATGCCGCAAATGATATAGGAAATGCAGCGCATCATGACGCAGCAGCAAAGCTTCCACTTCCTGCAAAAGTACGGATCGGGCTGCGGAATCCTTTTCATTGGCGATGGCCGCATAACTTTGATTAAGCTCGATGGACAATTCCGGGTCAACAAAGCGATGGACCCCATAGTTTCCATGGAGCAGTACATGCAGCAGCGACCACTCCCGATTATTCGTTGTAATAGCGTTAAGCAGCACAATATCCGCGTCATCTACCGCTCCAGGTCGATTGAATTGTTCATAGGGCAGTATGTGAATGTGTATAAGGATACCTGTGGATGCACACCGCTGCTGAATCCACTGAGCCGTCTGCTCAAGCGAATTGTTCAAGATGGAGTGCGTGTACAGCTGAAGCGGATTTTGATAACCATTGGTTTGTAAAGAAACCATCGCATCTGCTATAGCAGCTGTAGCCACCTCCTGCTCTGTCTCTGCGACCTCGGTCTCATTCTCTCCCTTGCTCTCTACCCCTTTCTGAGCCGCTATAGCTGCACTCCAATCCGGAAAAAAGCTGTAAGCGGCTCCGATCCGATTACCTGCAAGCTCCGCCACACACTGTTCGGGCTGCAGAAGCTTACGCAGCCTGTGCCGTACAGCAGGGTCCTGTAAAGGTCCTTGCTTGCGGCCGTTCATGATCATGAACGTGCAGCCTCCCTCCGTCTGCTCCATAATCGTGCTCCCCGTTGGAGCATGCGCATGAATTTGAAACGGATGCGTGTAGAGAATAGGTTGTCCGCCTAAACCACCATCGGACATTTTTTGTGTGAGCAGCTCCTTCAATATCCAAATTTCCACCTTATCCAGCTGTGCCCTCTCCCGATAGTAGTCCGCAAATGCCTCCAGAACCACCATCTCCGCGTCATTACGTAACAGCTTAAACGGCCCAGTTCCTATAGGTAGACGCTCATGATTTTCGTTTGTCTGACATGGAATAATGGATGCCTTGGGTGCAGCCAGATAATGCAGCAGCAAGGAGCTTGGTGCAGCCAGTTGAATACGCAGCGCATACCGATGTGTGGCTTCTATCTTGCGAATATGAAGCACCTTCCATTCACAGCACAATCTATCCCTGTCCTGATTGGTGCAACCCGAATCCAACTGGCTAAGGCGCATGAGCGTATGATGGACATCTGCCGCCGTCAGCTCTTTTTTATTATGAAAAAGGACACCTTTACGCAAGTAAAACATCCATACGGTCCCATCGCTATTCTGCTCCCAGTGCACAGCAAGCCGTGGTACAAAAACTGCATTCGAACAATCCCATTCAACAAGTGTGTCAAAAAGCTGGCCCATCATATGCATCTCCGTCCTGAGATTGGCGTTGATCGGATCCAGCAGAGGCATTTCCCGGTAAAAAGGAAGCCGCAGGACATCGATATGCCCCTTCTTATATGGTGTGGATTGGATGCCAAATAGCTTATAGATCGATTCTGTTATTTGTTGTTGAAGAGGTGAGCTCGGATCATACCTGCGCATAAGCTCCATTGCTTGCGAATACTGACCTTTGTCTATTTTGGTCTGGGCCCATAAGCGTATTACGTTTTCCGCTTGCATGTTAAATGTAATTAGGGAACGATTCCCTCTACCACGCCCAGGCTGCCATTCGATCCACCCCAGCTCCTGGCATTGCTTCACAATCAGCTTTACGTTGCGCGGTGTGCAGCACAACACTTCTGCAAGCTGCTCCAGTGTAACCTCTACAGGCTGTTTTTCTGCATAGCCCACATATTCCCTTAGCTTCAAGTAGTGATAAGCAATTTGCATACAAATCTCCTTAAACAGAATGATAATTTAAAAAGGGGAAAATTAATTAAAGAAATTCTACTCTTTTTATCCCCTTTTCACAAGTCTACTATGGAGATACCAATCAGCCTTAATAAAGAAGGGAAGTAACACCTACTATGGATGCAGAAAAGAAAATTAAGGATAATCGCTTAATAACGGTATGGCAGCGTCCGAACGGGGGGCTTTCGATGCTTCGTGCACTTTCTGTTGCAGCGGCCGTCTTCGTAACGCTACTGTGGTCCTCCTCTTACATTTTGAATCAATATGCGTTTGCTGAGCGAGTAGGTCCCTTCACCCTTGCCGGAATGCGCTACAGCGCAGCGACGTTGACCTTATGGGTGGTGCTGCGGCTTCGTGATCGTAAGCATACTCAGGGAAATGGAGTACATGAGGATCAAAGCGTTAAAACAGAAGTTTCACAGGGGAAAGGGAAGCTGACCTGGAAAGACTATTTGTTTCTCGGAATTACCGGATTTATTCTAGCTCAAGGACTTCAGTATGCAGGCCAATTTTATTTGACCCCTATGCAATCCAACCTGTTCCTATCGGTGGGAAATATGCTGTTCCTGCTCGTTATTGACGCGCTTTGGCTGCGTGAGTTAAAGGGCCGCGCCACCTTCCTGGCTGTTCTCGCAGCTATGGCCGGCATCGTCCTTTACTATTATCCGTGGCATTTTGCCCACAGCAGTCTGATCGGCATCAGCTTGATCCTGCTATCCTGTGTTGGCAATGCCGTGCACTTGACCTATTCCCGTTATTTGCTTACCCATAAACAAACAGCCCCTTCGGCACTCGTTCTTACACCAATGCTGATCGGGGCTGCAGGTATGCTGTTAACTGGATTTATACTAGAGGGTATTCCACCTTACTCTTTAAAGCTGATCCTCATTCTGTTATGGCTTGGACCCATCAACGGAGCGTTGGCCTTTACACTTTGGGCTTGGTCGCAAAAGCAGCTGCGCGCCTATGAAAGCAGCCTCATTAATAATTTGATGCTGCTGGAAGTTGCCCTGATGGATATCTTGCTTCTCGGACGCAGTATGACCTATTTACAAGCAGGCTCGTTGTGTATCGCCGGAACGGCCATTGTTGCTGTGCAGCTTGCTACGTTGTTGAAAAAGCATAAACAATGATCAATTAGAAGTCCGGTGAATAAGTCTCGCTGCGCGGCCAAATATCCTTCCGATCGCTGTTGTTTCCGTATTTTTTTAATTTTGTAAGAGATTTAGCGGTAAAAGCACGGAAACAAAGGCGAACGCTGACGCTTCTCCAGGACCATTTGGCCGCTCCGCTCATTATTCACCGGACTCCAGGCATCAGAAAAGTCTACTATTGTCATTTTACCCTTTAGGCTTGCGGCAGTCGAAAATGTGCGAACGGCTTGCCATAACGCGAATATTCACTGACCTGATCAAGCTCCTGCAGTTGATCGGCATTCAGCTCAATCGATAAGCTTTTGTAATTTTCCTCAAGCTGCGCAGCACCTGAAGCTCCAACAATAACGGTCGATACGACAGGGTTGTGCATCAGCCAGGATAGTGACAGATTGCCGGGAGTGCAGTCCCACTTGGCAGCCAATTCACTGACGCTTTGACTCAGCTGTAATCTTTCATCCGTCAAAAACTTGCCAAAGTTAGGATCTTTATCGGCCCGCGATCCTTCAGGTGCTGCACCTACGGATGTGTATTTCCCTGTCAGAATGCCACCTGCCAGCGGGAAATATGGAATGATGCCCACACTTTGATCCAGAGAAATGGGAACAAGCTCCTGTTCAGGGGTCCGATCAGCCAGCGAATAACAGATTTGATGAGAAACAAAACGGTTCCAGCCCTGACGCTCGCTGATCCCCAGTGCTTTCATCAGCTCCCATGCAGCGTAGTTGGACGCACCAATATAGCGCACCTTGCCTGAGCTAACCATGTCTTCCAGCGTTCTGAGCGTTTCTTCGAGCGGAGTCTCCGGATCAAATGTATGTATTTGGTATAAGTCCACATAATCCGTTTTTAGCCGGCGCAGACTACCTTCGAGCTCCTGCTGAAGATGAAATCGCGAAGATCCCCGTTCGTTAGGGCCACTGCCGCGGACTAATCCTGCCTTCGTCGCTAATACAACCTCATGTCGCTTGCCTTCCAAAGCCAGCCCGATAATACGCTCCGACTCGGATTTGGTATATATATTAGCGGTATCGATGAAATTGATGCCTTTATCTATCGCCTGCCCAATAATCCGGATCGACTCCTCCTGGTCGGCCCTCCCTCCTAATGCATTGGTACCCAATCCCAGTAATGAGACCTTTAATCCACTATTGCCCAGTTTACGATATTTCATCTGATATCCTCCTAGAGTTTCGATTTGGATATTTTCCATAAGTAACATTATACATCAAAGGATTGTTTGGCGTTAACCATGCCGCAAGGTAGTGATGCTATTTACCACTGCTTATTCCCTGATTTGTCCAGCCAGGATTCCTGCTCTTCTTATGACAGCAATCCGTTCTTCACGTCCTTCAACCTTCTGAATGATTTCAATTGCGGTATCAAAATTCGTTATGACATATCCTGTTTTTTCGTACACTTGGGACATTTCAATAAATCTCTTCACTTTAGTTAAATAATAAATGCGGTATGAGTCAAATTCCTTCCAATACCAACATGCAAAAGGGATTCTTTCATCCATTAATTCAATTCCGGCTTCCTCTAACGCTTCTCTATCCATGCCTTCGATTAATGATTCATTTTTTTCTAATCTTCCGCCTATGGTAGTTAATACCTGTTCATCCGTATCCCAAACCATGACTACATTTCCGTTATCCAGGACGGGTATGCAATGAACACCGCTCACAGGCTTATCCGTCGGTACTTCAGTAATAAATGTTAACATCTCTACGATACCTCCAATAGGATGGTATATAATGGTTAAGGCGGGGTGCCTAGCCTTGTGTGTTCTTGAGAGCAATCACAGCCTGGAGGTGAGTCATGATACAATTATTATTTTGGCCAATAATGATTTGCTCGGTGATCACATCTTTGCTTGGAGTCATATTCAACCGTTCCGGCTTATTGTTCATTTCCGCTTGTTTCATACTGCCTCTATCACTTTATCTTTCTGCAACACCAAGATTTTCAATTTGGGGACTTGTGTTCCCATTGTTGTATATGGGCTCAGCAGTTTCGATCAATAAAAGGGCAAGATTGTTATCCGTAATTCTGCTTTTCCCAGTTTATTTCCTTATTGCTTGGCTCGGTTACGTAGTAATTAATCAATAAAATACGATAGACTCGTAATACAGATAATAACTATTCATTCGAATCGCTACTGTGAATGGTTAATGTTCTCTATATGCTTCATTTCCTCATATGCTTCTTTCAACCAGGGATGTACAACTTTAAGCGTTTCCTTACGTTCCCATAAGAATTGGATATAGGAAAAAGCCCCATGGGCTAATGAAATTTTCAAGCTCCTCTGAAGCTCTTGAATATAGGGTGGCTCACCCGGTTGATCCCAAGCCACCTTATCCGCTACGAATAATACTTGATCAAGTAGGGTGGATCGAGCTCTCAAGGTAGTATGACAACCCACTGCATCCAATATTTCTGTATCTGTGATTTTGAAAATATCTGTTGCCATAGCTTTAGAGAGCTTCTGATGAATAATCATTGGAAACAATTCTTCTTCAGGCAAAACTTCAATCTGCAGCTCTCTTGAAACAGCGATTCGCTGATGATTTGGAAACACAGCACTAATATCGTGTAACCAACCGGATATTTCGGCCGCATCGGGATTGGCATCAAATAATAAGGCTATCCTTCTTGCTTCTGCACCCACATCCATGCAATGCTCTGCGGTCTTGCTGCAGTTGTTAGCCGATAGAAACAAGTGGATATCGTGCTTTAAGTCACCCGTAAATTGAATGTTTTGTGTAACCTCTTTAAATATGAAATGCATTGAGGCACCACCTTTTTCCTTATAATTTGTATAGACAGCAAACGGGTTAGATGTTTCAACTATTTTGCATAACACTGCAATTGGTGATCCTCTATCAATTCGATATGTCTTTTATCCCTTGCATATTGGGTAATATGGCTCGCTATATTGGGATACAGAACTACGGCTTCCAAATCTTCTAAGGGCACCCATTTGACACCGACCTGGTGGGGATCTGGATGCTCCGGCAGCTGAGGGACAGATCCTTCTTGAAGACTACAGTCAAAAATAATATTGAGTCCTGGAATACTGGATTCATATTGACCGGATTGCTTGTGTGGGGAATATTCATATAGGAATGCGACGGGTCCAACATGAATTGCAGCATCTGCCTCCTCAAGTAACTCTCTTCTTAACGTATCGATGATCGTTTCCCCGGACTCCACCCCACCACCTGGCAAATTGTAATGGAATTGATCATTTTCGCAATACTCAATCAGCAGCACTTTTCCTTCATTAAGTATCAGCGCAGTGGGCCTTACTCTTATCGGATATGTCATCATATACCTCCCAGTCATCCATGATTTGATGTAAGTAATATTATAGCTTTAAATTGGTATTTATGGTAAAAATAAACGAAATTTGAACGATAACAAGAACCCTGTAACCACAAAAT
Organism: Paenibacillus periandrae; assembly: GCF_022458865.1. Lineage (GTDB taxonomy): Bacteria > Bacillota > Bacilli > Paenibacillales > NBRC-103111 > Paenibacillus_S > Paenibacillus_S periandrae. Next base: position 116,952 of record NZ_JAJNMU010000006.1, read on the forward strand.
TATATAAAAAAAGACCGGAATGCTAAAAGTAACGTCCCAGTCTTTCCGTATGTTTTATTTATGATGTGTATTGCCGCATTAACCAGCCGTGGTAAACCCACTCAATCTTGCAGAAGGTCAACCGCACTCAAGCATCTCATGATATGAGCGCACTCAACAGAGGATAATCAGCAAGGAAAATGACATATATGATACACTTGCATGAGCAGGAACACCCCGTAGCTACGATTGTTGGGCAGGAGGACAATATGCATCCCATAACCGTCATCGAAATAACCGCATCCGTTATTTTTGTAGTCTTACTTTTTATGATTGCTATGCTTATTCCCAGAAAGGCAAGAAAAATCAGTTTATTCCTTGTTTTATCTGTAACGTTGGTATTGATTTCATGGTTTGCCGTTCGTCCCTATTGGATAGATTACCAGGTTTCCATAAAAACAGAGCAGCTCAACCTGTATTTGAAACAGAAATATCCAAACCAGGAGTGGAAGATTGATCGAAAAGTAGGAAGACAATATAATCCATATTCGCTGGATGTGACGTTTGTGAATGAAAAGGGTTGGACTTACTCTTATCTGGTGAGGGACAACCAAACAATTTCGCAAAATGGTTACAGTGTGTCCGATGGTACAAGCCCTGAGGATGGACAACACCACGAGCCTACGGGACAGTAACCGGTCTTAGATCAAAATCAACCTCCTCAATAAATTCAATAACCTCACCATTCGGACTGTAAATTACTGCGTTTTTGACAACAAGTGGGGGTTCGCCAAGAGACAGCTGGCCCGGTTCTATATATGTGCTGGCCCCATGAGCCAAGGCTTTATGATACATATCGTCTACATGATCAACATAAAAGGCCAAGTGTAATAACGCTCCGTGAGCTATTTCCGCTTCGGACGTTGCTTTTTTTCCTTGTGCCGGAATGACCGCTTCGTTATCAAAGATTTCAATACACGTTCTTTGGTCAGGTGAAACCAGCATCGAAGCTTCGTTGATCTGGAAAGACGGCAGACTCCAATGATGACCTACTTTAAATCCTAAAACTTCCGTATAAAATAAAATGGTTGCTTGATAATCTTTGGCTTGTATCGCCACATGCGCGATTCCCTTTACGCTCATCACTAATCTCTCCTCGATTTATAAGTTGTTTTTATTATAGTCATATTTTTCTGTAGAAACTATACTAAAAGCGAGGGTTTTATATTAGAATGGTTATTAAATATAAGCTAATTCCACTTAAATACCTTACTTTATAAAATTGATTTGGAGGCCGCCAAATATGGAACATCTGATCGATGACATTGATAAAAAGATTATGCAATTATTGCAGCATCATGCGCGAATGTCCATTTCCCAAATCAGTAAAGAAATCTCCATGTCTCAACCTTCCGTTAAAGAAAGAATCTCGAAGCTCGAAGAGAAAAAGATCATTTCCGAGTATGGTACTGTGTTTAATTTGCGGGAGCTGAATCGAGGTACGACCACTTTTATTCTAATCAAGACAGAACGCTGCCAAGAGCTAGTGGATTTTTGTAAAGAGGCCAGGGAAGTAACGGATTTATTTCGCATCAGCGGGGAGTTCAATTATCTTATCCAGGTACAAACAGCATCGATTGAGGAGCTTGCCGAATTCCAAGACTCACTTGTAGAGCTCGGACCTTCCAAATCTCATATTAGTATGAAAAACATATTTGAAAACAGAATTTTACTCTAAATCAGCCCCCGCACAGATTCTTGGTCAAACCATCACTGAATTCAAGAAAAAAAGGACTGCCTTCTTCGGCAATCCTGGCTGTACCTTGTATGGAATTATCTCTTTCGGTTATGGAGCGGCTGTTCAAGCGTATACAATTCATCTTCGATTTGAGCGGCTTTTTCATTTATCAAGGCTCTGGCATCAGCAATTCCCTTGTTATACAAATACGGCCCAAGCTCCTTAATCATAAAATCAATTAATTGCTCTGCACCCAAATCTCCTATCGTTTCCGATCTTTCTTCATTAAAATAGGCCTGAACATTTTTAATGATTTCTTCTTTTTGTTCTTTAGGCAGCTTCATGGGCATGATCATAGGTAACAGCATCTCCTTGAGATTGATTATTAACTTACAGGATATTAATCTGTTACTGCTGTAACACTTGTTCAATCGCTCTTGCTTTGTTGTACCTTTTCTCTCTATATTATACGCATTCGGTATCTCGCTGCCCAATGATAGAACTGAAGATCGTCTGAAACCTGAGCGTAAACTACAATCTTTCCACGGTCCAGAAATAAACACATCCCCATATATTCCACTTCATTGTCAGGGAACCTGCTCCCGCAGGGGCTTGGCTGGTTTCATCGGAATCTGGGCTCTGGCTTCATCCAGTAATTGATAAGGCTTTTCGTCCATACAAATGACGGGACAGTCGACATCGTAGGGTAATTGATACACATCCAGTACATCCTCCATGGACGGTTGGCTCAGTTATAGGGTTTGGACGGCGTTTTCCCGTCCGGCTTCAGGCTGCCTGCGCGGAGCGATTTTAAGTCCAAGGCAAAACCAAGCCGCGGCAAAAACGATAGCGGACGCTATGCCGAACGTGACGATGAGCGTCGTCGATTTCAGCACGAAGCCGGACAGCGCCGATCCTGCGAGTATACCGCCGATCATCAGGGGGGCTATCGCGCCGTTTGCGCGCCCGACATATGTCTCATCAACCAGTTTGATCAGCAGCATGCTGAGCACGATCTGCATGAACGCCATCATGATACCGACGAGAAAACGCATTGCAGCGGTCAAGGCGACCCAGACGGAAAGCGCTTCGACGAGCATCGATACCGCTAAGAAGACGATGCCTGCGAACAGTATCAATTTCGTGTTAAGCCACTCGGCCGTTGCCGCCGCGGTCAGCCCGCCGATCAGCATCCCTGTGCCGGACATCGCGTAAAACCATTGCAGAGCTTCCTTGTCGAGATGCAGCCGCTCGGTCACAATGTAGACGTCCAGCGGCTGGATGAGTCCGGCGCCGAGTCCGATCAGCGAAAACGCTCCGGCGATTAGCAGCAGGTTGCGGCTTGCGCGCACATACCGGAAGCCTTCCTTCATCTCCTGCCAAATCCGGCTGTTTGCGGCACGCTCCGGTTTTGACATTTTGGGCAGCCGCATCTGAACGAGCGCCGATGCGCCAAAGAGTGCGAACAGGCAGAGCAGCGAATACGTGATGCCGAGCCACGAATAGATGAACGTTCCGATCATCGGCCCGACGATCATGAACAGGGACATCATGCTTTGGTTAAGTCCTATGGCTGACGATACTTGCGATTCAGGAACGTATTTTTTGAAAATGATGACGGAAGCTGGCTGTGAAACTTGGCTGACGACGGCGGAAACAAGCGTAGCCGCAAAGACGGCCTTCCAGTAGCCTCCTGCGATCAACAGCATGATGACGGCAATCGAAGCGGCGCTCAGCATGTCGCTGATCATGAGCACCTTCTTCGGATTCCAGCGGTCCGCGAGCGTTCCGCCCAGGAAGGCGAATAGAAAAATCGGCGCCTGCTCGATAACCGTCAGCATGGACACAGCGACAGGATCGCTGTTTGTTTGCTCCATGACGTAAAATAACAGCACAATATTTCGGACCCATATCGCGATTTGCTGCAGCAGATCGGCTGCGATGACGACACGGAACACACGGTTTTGAAACAATTCTTTCATAACGGCCTCCTGTTGGGCAAAGTTTAGCGGTTTTCCGAGACAATAAACTGAACGTCCGGTCAGTTTATATGACTGAAAATTCGCCCGCTGTCGATCGCGGACGAAAGGCTGCCAGCGATCGACAGCGGGCGAAAGACGGCGTGGCGGCATTGACTGGCATCGGGAGTTAGCGACGGATGCAGCAAAGCATCGGTTAGCGTGTGACGTCAGGAGTTGGCGGTGTTGAGTGCCGGTTCAGAGCTTATCGTTCTGTTAAGCGAGTGGCTTCGGCAGGCGTATGCCGTCCAGGAATACGTCAATGGCTTTTTTGTACATCGGACCTAGTTTCTCGTATGGGAGATCGTAGAAGGCGACGCTGAGTCCGCTCATCAAAGCGAACAAGATGTACATCAAATCCTTAGTGTCGTCCTCGTGAAATTCTCCGTTTCGCATCCCTTCGTCAAGAAGCTTAATAAAGGCGGGATAGTGCGATTTCGTGAAAATCAGCAGCTGCTCCATGATCGCCGGATCGGCAGAACGGCTACCGGCAAACTCTTCCGCCGCTTTTAGCAGCGGATTTTGAAAATCCTCGACGTAATGCTGTGCGAGCCGATATAGTTTATCGGTCGATGTCGTCAGCGAAAGCTCGAGTTCTTTCCAAGTATCCAGCCATTCTTGCATGTTGGCCTCAATCAAGTGGAGAAACAATGTTTCCTTGCTTTTAAAATGATAGTAGATGCTTCCTTTGCTCATGCCCGTCGCCGTGCGGATATCCTCTATGGACGTGGCTGCGTATCCTTTCTGGCAAAACAGTTCCTTCGCCTTGGTCGCAATCAGGCGTTTGGATTGTTCAGCCTCTTCTTTGCGGCGTGCCATGGTTGCACCTCCTTGATGATAAACTGAACGTACGGTCAGTTAAATTATAAACGACTCCATACAAAAATACAACGGCCGATCGGCTGGTCCTTTTCAAGGAGAGCAAGGGGCGGAGCATCAAGCAGGAAGGGGTGAAGAATTCGTCTGATGTTACCCTTCGTGGTATGCGCCAGTATATCAGGTTACATTCGTCCAAACATTCTCTTTTTGTCCAACATATCTTGGATATATCAAACAAGAGGAGTTGATATTTTGGTACGTGTTCTCGATAAAGCTGCTGTCCAGCCGCGCCGTAGATTCAATTTAGCAAACTCATTTATTATCCGACGTTCACCAGCAAGATCTCGTCTTGCAACAATCACTATACGTATTCCAATGAATTCTCAACCTAATCGGGTAGATTTGGTAGCAACCGCGGGTGTTCGAGGTGTCACTGGCATTGCGCAAATTCTCTTTAGAATTTTCCGCGATGGAAAAGAGATTTTCAACACACAACAAGGTATCGAATCCATTGGTTCTGAACAAAATTATGCTGTTACGTTCCAAGCGGAAGATAGAAACGTAAGAGCGGGTACCCATGTTTATACAGTCACAGCAGAAAACCGTACTGCAAATACAAGAGCCGATGTTGTTGGGCCTATATCGTTTAGTGGGTTAGCCGTTAAAACGAGAACTTAATACCATTTATTCGCAATTTTCAAGTAAAGGTTAAAGGGTTTTTCAATCCTTTTATAACTACTCTTGAAAGGCCTTAGAATACATTCTACCTTTTCGTCAAAGTGAATCTAATCTCTGATACCACAGTTCTCCGAAATTGTGGACATCATGATGGAGCTTAATCGTTTGCGCTCGTACACTAACAGATATATACATGTCCAATCAAAGGTTATATAAGTGTCATATGATAATAAGGCAGATAAACTATTAAAAAGGAGTGTTTGAATATGGGAGAGGTTGTGGGACATCGTCATACAAATGCAGCAACTATTTTGGTTCTCTTTATCCTCTTGGTTATCGTTACGATGACGTTTTGTTGGTAAAATTATAATCCTTTTATATATATCAGTGTGCCAGAGGCACACTGATATATATATATGATCAGACCTGTTGATTAACCAGATTTTGTAACTCTAACCTCAACAGAGACATACGTTTGAATGAAGCGCTGAATACAAACGATCCATTCAACGGGTAACTTACCAAGAACGAAAAAGCGTGAAAACTGAACAAACGAGAGCCTTGCATGCCGAGGCATTCCCGTGGAAACGGCGTCAAATAACCAGGTAAGCAAAACATAGACCATTAAAGCAGAAAATAACTGGCCATATACGGCGTTTTCGGTGGTGCCGAATAGTGTAGCCAGGTTTAAATGCTGCTTGATCCAGCGGAAAAAGACTTCGATCTGCCAGCGAGCTTTGTACATCTGCGCGATCTGCTCCGCAGTCACTTGCATCAAATCGGTCACTACCCGGATTTCACGGCCCTCGAAATCTCGAAAGATCACGACGCGATGGCGCTTTTCCGAACGACATTGAGGGGTTCCGAGCTGACAGGTGATGTCGCGAATGACCGGAGAATCCGTGGGGCTTTGGCGACGCAATGCTTTTGGTTTTTCCAGATGGATATTGTCGCGTAGGCGAATGACGAAGGATTGTCCTTCTATTTTATAGCGATCCAGACGCTCCAGCTTGCCATATGCCCGGTCCATCACCAGGATAAAAGAGGACGGAGTCAGGCTTTCGCTTACGGGTCCGTCGTGTCGGGAGCCGACGGTTTCCACGACTTGCAGTGGTTGCTGCGTTTCGGCCTGAAGGGCCACATGCAATTTGATACCTGCTCGTTCACCATGATAAGGAGCCCAGGGTAAACGGGTTTTACCTACCGTCACCGTGGTGGAGTCGATGAGCAGCAGTTCCTTCGGGAAAGCCAGTTTTCGCCGAATTTCCCGGTTGCACTTACGGATAAGTAAATGAAGGAGTTCCTTAAATACGGCAAACGGTACTTCGGACGCTTTACTTGAAAACCGGGAATAATGAACTTCTGGTAAGCCACTGAGGGATGCACGATCGGCACCAGCGCGATAACTCGGCCATTCTTCGTAAGCCGCCGTGCACCAATACTGTAACAACGGGTGTACCGTAAATTTACGGGCTTTATCCTCGTACCCCACCTCTTTGACGACGGATTCGACCTCTTCTTGGCTCAAAATGGATTGAAGAATAGACAGGATCGTGGTAGACTTTTTCATGGAGTCGCCACCTTTCGGGAGTTTGTAGGGGTACAAACATTTTACCGATTTGGCGGCTCTTTTTCTACCATTTTGTGGTTATTCAACAGGTCTGATAGGTGATTTAAAATTTCTGGGGAACTTTGTGTTAATCTTGTCTTGAAGAATATCAATTTCCAAAGATATGATTAAACTAATCCAAAACGCTCCGGATAGGAATTCACTCAGACTATTCTATGGTGAAACTATAGCAACAAAGCCTATTTTGTCATAGTAAACAATGTCATTCGATAACCTATTATACAACCGGATACTCGCCAAATTGTATACATCTGAGTTACTTTTTTCCGGTAAATCCAAGGCTAAAACAAAAAAAACCATCCGAATCAATCGGATGGCCCTTCTTATACTCTATACATATCCGCAGCGCTCTTCTCTAAGCCCTTTGCTATACACCCGAATAAGCCATAAATCCGCCATCCACCGGCACCGTAATACCAGTCACAAAGCCGGATAGATTCGAATCGGCCAGCCACAGCAGCGTTCCCAGCAGATCGTCGGGAGTACCGAATCTTCTCATTGGCGTATGCGTGATGATTTTGTGCGATCTTTCGGTTAACGAGCCGTCTTCGTTGGTCAGCAGCTTCTTATTTTGCTCTGTCAGGAAAAAGCCCGGTGCAATTGCATTTACCCGAATACCGGAATCCGCCATGTGCACAGCGAGCCATTGGGTAAAGTTTTCGATAGCAGCCTTCGCCGCGCTGTAGACCGGAACCTTCGTCATCGGACTGGGCGCGCTCATCGAGGACATGTTAATCACAACCGCACCCGGACGATTGATCATACCCTTGGAAAATACTTGTGTCGGCAGGATCGTTCCCAGGAAGTTCAAATTGAATACATATTCAATCCCCTCCTGGCTTAAATCAAAAAACGTCTTCAGCTCTTTGTTATCCAAATCCTCAAGCTTCAGCGTTTCATTCGTTGTGATGCCCTTCGGATGGTTGCCTCCTGCGCCATTAATCAGAATATCGCAAATGCCGAGCTGTTCGGTAACCTGCTTCTCTGCAGCTTTTACGCTTTCGATATCGACCACATTACAAGCTACAGCAATCGCCACACCGCCAGCCTCACGTATCTCAGCCGCGACGAGCTCGCCTTTCTCCGCTGTCCGATTGAGGATTGCCACCTTGACGCCTTGACGTCCAAGCTCTCTCGCCATTGCCGAGCACAGCACGCCGCTGCCTCCGGTAATAACCGCTACTTTTCCTTGTAAATTCTCATTAATACTGATCATACCCTCGTCCCCCGTTTCGTTCTCTCCAATGAATCCCATATCCCCCATAAATACATAATGCCAAGCGCACGATCATATAAGCCGTACCCCGCCCTGCATTTCTCATCCCAAATATGACGGCCGTGATCCGGTCGTGCGTAGCCTGTGAAGCCTTTCTCATGGTACGCCTTCACAATATCGCAAATATCTACGCTTCCGTCGGAGGCTCTATGCGAGGTTTCGATGAAATCCCCATTCTCGTAAAGCCGCACATTGCGAATATGGGCAAAAGGGATCCGGTCTGCGAATTCCCTGACCATCTCGGCTACATTATGATTCGGATTCACACCGAGTGAACCGCTGCACAGTGTCACGCCGTTATACGGATTATCGACCAGCTTCAGCAGCTTGCGGATGCTGTCCGGACCCGTCATAATTCTCGGCAAGCCGAAAATCGACCAAGGCGGATCATCCGGATGAATCGCCATTTTGATATCGTTGGCCTCCGCTACCGGAATAATCTGCTCCAGAAAATATTGAAGATTATTCCACAGGTCATCTTCGGTTACGTTCTTGTACGACTCGAATACCGAGGATAAGTGAAGCAGTCTGGCAGGCTCCCAGCCCGGCATCGTAAAGTCTGGATTCTCATTAATTTTTCGCACCAAATCCATGGGGTCCATCGCGTCAACCATCGCTTTTTCATAAAATAGCGCGGTTGAGCCATCCTCCAGCTCCTTGAACAAATCGGTGCGAATCCAGTCGAACACAGGCATAAAGTTATAGCAGATCACCTTCGCGCCTACCTTGGCCAGCTTCTCAATCGTCCGTTTGTAATTTTCGATGTAACGATCGCGCGTCGGCAGGCCCAGCTTGATATCCTCATGGACATTGACGCTTTCAACGACCTCCAGATGGAAGCCGTAAGAATCAGCCAGTTTTTTGTAGGCAAGGATGTCCTCCATGGGCCATTCTTCGCCTGCGGGCAGATGATGAAGCGCCCAGACAATGCCTTCAACTCCGGGAATTTGTTTGATTTGCGGCAGGGTTACGGTATCGTTGCCTTCTCCATACCATCTAAATACCATTCTCATCCTGATTCCTCCAACAACAACTAATTATACTGATATGACTAGTATACCAGATTATTCATATTTCTGAATACGTTTTCTAAAAAATAAATAGTCCGGTGGTTAAAAACGAAGTAAACCTTATTCACCGGACGTTGACAGCTTCGTGTGACTATTTAAAATATCCTGGATATTTGAGTTTTAATTCCTCTTTTTCAATAACGACCAGCTCCAGATGATCCCGTAACACCTGTTCGGCAGCATCGGGATTCTTATCCTTGATAGCTTGAACAATCCCATGATGCTGGGAAAGAATGATTTTCCAGTCATGATTCGTAGCCAATCGCAAAAAACGGATTCGGTTATAATGTGTCGTCACCTGCTGAATAAGACCCCAGGTGCGCGTACGTCCGCAGCCTACAATAATGGACCGATGGAACTCCTCGTCCAACTCGAACAATCGTTCATAATTTTCTTCGGATTCGCACAGCTCCTGCAGCGCAATCAGGTTCTGAAGGTGCAGCACCTGCTCGCTGCTCAGCTTCACACACGCCTCACGTACAATCGCGGACTCCATTGTTTCTCTTAGGAATCGGGCTTCTTCAGCATGCTGCATATCGATCAGCGAAATCACGGATCCTTTTTGCGGAGTAGTTTCAATCAGCTCATCCTGCGACAATTTAACAAGCGCCTCGCGAATGGGCGTCCTGCTGACCTGAAGCATTTCCACCAGCTCTTTTTCCGAGATTGAACGTCCGGGCTCCAGCTTTAATTCCATAATATTTTTTTTCAGGTTTTCGTATACATGATCCCGAATGAGTCCCTTTTTATCTTTTAAAGTTGTTAGCTGCGTAGACATTAAAAAACCTCCCAGGCTCATTCGAGCTCATGCTGTATGATAGACGAGGACAAAAAACGACATCTGACAGTTGCTGCACACATTGCGATTTTCTGCTCACTATTTATCACTATTATATACGAAGACCTGTCAACGACATAGCATAATTGTCAGCGTCCTCCGGGATGTCGTTTTTGTTTAACCTTTGACAGAGCCCATTAAGGCTCCCTTGGCAAAATGCTTTTGCAGGAATGGATATACAATCATAATAGGAATCGTGGATACGACGATAACCGCCATTTTGACGGATTCGCCATAGAAGGCCACCGATTCGCCGCCATCACCCAAGCCGCCGGACGCCAGCACTACGATCTGTCTAAGCAGTACCTGAACCGGCCATTTATCCGGAGTATTGATGAACATAATCGCGTTGAAATATTGATTCCATATGCCAACTGCATAAAATAAACCAAAAGCAGCGAGCGACGGAAGCGAAAGCGGTAAAACAATTCTTATTAACACGACAATCTCATGGGCACCGTCCATCTTGGCGGATTCGATCAGCTCGGTTGGCACGCTGGAAAAGAAGTCGCGCAAAATGATCAAATAAAAAGCACTGACCAAGCCGGGAATCATAAGCGCCCACAGCGAATCAATCATGTTCAGCTCTTTGACCACGAAATAAGTAGGGATAAGCCCGCCTTGAAAAAGCATCGTGAATAACACGAGCAGCATGATTTTGCTGCGGCCGGGAAGCTGCTTATAAGATAAGGAATAAGCCATCAATGCAGTCGTAAGCAAGCTTAAAGCCGTTCCCAGCAAAGTAATGTAAATCGAAACGCCCAAGCTTCTGACAAACGTTTTCGTTGAGAAGATGTAGCGGTACGCGTCCAGATTATAATCACTTGGCCAGCCCGAGGTATCTGCAGAGAAGGAAGTGATAATGACGTATACGAATGGTAAAAAAGTAAGCAAGCCGATCAAACCAAGCAGGACGTAGTTGCACATTTCGAATATTTTTTCACCAAAAGTCTGATTGTGATGCATGGTGCTCTCCACCTTTGCTTAATATATTCCCTCTTCGCCAAACCATTTGGCAATCTTGTTTGCCATGAGCACCAGGACGAGTCCCACCACCGACTTGAACAGCCCGACCGCCGCGCTATAACTAAATTGGCCTTGCTGTAAACCGACGCGGTACACATAAGTATCAAACACTTCGCCGACTTCACGGTTAACGGAATTGACCATCAGGAAGATCTGCTCAAATCCCAGATCAAGAAAGCTTCCGAGTCTCAGGATGAAGAGAATCACAATAACGCTCCGAATCGCGGGCAGCGTCACATGCCAAAGCTGCTGAAACCGATTAGCACCATCCATACGGGCCGCCTCATACAATTGCAGGTTCACTCCCGCAAGAGCTGCCAGGAATATGATGGTGCCCCAGCCTGCGTCTTTCCAAATCATCTGCATCACAATCAAAGGCCGGAACCAATATTCGCTCGTTAAAAATTCAGCAGGCTTGTACCCAAGCGCTATTAATATTTGGTTAATGATACCGCCCTCAGTAGTCAGAAGCACGTAAGAGATACCGGCAATAACGACCCACGACAGGAAATGTGGAATGTAAACAAGGGTTTGCACGAATCGCTTGAACATCTCTCTGCGAACCTCGTTCAGCAGCAAAGCCAGGACAATCGTTATCGGGAAAAAGATCAATAGGCTGTACAGCCCGATAACGATGGTGTTTCGGAAAAGCATCCAAAATTCCGGCATCCCGAAAAATCGTCTGAAATGCGCCAGCCCGACCCATTCGCTTTGCATCAACCCCGCGAACGGCTGGTAATTCTTGAATGCCATGATCACGCCCCACAAAGGGACATATTTAAATAAAAAGAAATAAATAACGCCCGGAACCATAAACAAATATAACCAGCGGTATTTCCACATTTCTCTCATGGCCAGTTGTACCTGCATTGTGTTCTTCACCTCATCCTGTTTGAATTCTGCAGCTGTCCTTTAGTTACTCTTCAGCCCATGGTTGACGAACCGATACTACGGTTTCACCGGACACGATCGCCTGCTCAATCAGCATCCCGATATAGTGGTCCTGGGATGCCTCCGGCAAACCATAGAATCCGGGGCCGCCTGCGGCGTAACCAGCCATTTTGTTCAGGCAGGCAGCAATGGCGATCTCATCGTCATACAGCCTTGCCGGCATAAAAGGATTTTCGTATACCCAACGTTCTCCCGCCATAATTCCTTTCAGGAAATAACCCTCAGCGTTCTCATATTCGCCTTTATTGACGCGCTTTAATTCCGATTGAATCTGTGTGCAGGCTGGGTCCTGTATGCTGATCCGGTTATCGAATATTTCCCCGCGCTCTCCCCTTATACTCATATGATTGGAGCGTGTCCATGAACGATGCTGATCCTTGGTGAAGTCATAAATACCGAGGTTGCCGCCAAAATCGAGCCAAGCCAAATCCCTCTCCGACTTGACTAACTTATCTTCTGTCGGAGGACCGCTGCGGTTAGGCCCGGCAATCCAATTGGATTCGAATCGCATGGCCTTAATTTTGACTTGCTCATACTGGACCCCAAGCATTTTTCGAATTAAGCTGACAGCATGATAAAATTGAGAAATCGATACAGTCACCTGATTAACGCTGCCTAATTGTCCTGACTGAATAATAGCTGACCGCGCTTCTTGTACAGGGTGAAACTGGTACTGCTCGGCCACTTGAATCCGCGCTCCTTGGCGGACAAGCTTATCATACACCTGTAATAAACCTTCGAGGTTAGGAGCTGGAGGTGTTTCCGCAAGAACAGGAATTCCCCGTTCGGCCAGCTGCACCATATAATCAAAAGCAGCAGACGAGCTGACGGATAATACGACAAAATCCGGCTGTTCACTTGCCAGCAGCTGCTCCAGATTCCGATAGGTCGCTACATGCCATTGTTCCTCCATGGCCCGACCCTTGGATTCGTCCCGGACCACCATGCCACTGATGCGAAACTGCTCCGGCAGTGCTTGCGCTATTCTCAGAAAATATTGTGCGCGAAACCCGCTGCCGCCGATGATGCTAAAGGTTGCTGGTTTTGCCATCTATTCCACCGCCTTTTCTATATAAGAAAATGAATCGAAGTCAGCATGTTTTCGAGTGCCGCTTAAATCCTGAGCGCACATTCCGATAAAGGTGCCGGTAAAACGAATATAATCAGGATAATCATCTGATAAATGACAAATATCGACAACCGGACCGATGGCCGCCCATTCGCCACCTTCGGCTGCGTAATAGAACTGCAGCGCTTCACGATCGATACTGGCTTTTAGCTTACAGCGGGTGATGTCCTGCAGTGGGATGTCCGTATCCAACAGCTCATCATATACGCCACCCACCGATTGAATAATTCCGATGCATTTGCCATGTACCTCGTGGTGTGTGATACGCAAATACATGTAATCCTCCGTATCGTAGTAAACAATCAACCCCGCCAGCTGCTGAAAATTGTCAGGCTCAAATTCCACAACGGTTTCAGCTTCGCAATAAAACGCCTGCTGCCTGCGGGCTACAAGACTTTGCCTGTGAAGCGAGCTCATCGATTCCATACCCTTCAGTCGCAGAAAACCAGGTCGTTCTGTCAAAGAAAGCCAATCCGGCCCAGGCGCAATGCGCAGCGTATTCCATACGACGCCGAGACTCGCATCATCAAAGTGATCCACTGCCGGTTCCGCTTCAAAAACAAACGGTTCGATCCTCGGCGCCTTAACACTCGATTTGGGCCAATTGCCCTCTTCGACTCTAAGCCAATGATCCTCTGTCCAATAGCAGCGCTGTAAAGCCGTCTCTCTACCCAAATTGCAGTATTTGTCCTTAACCGGTCTGGCACATAGATGGGCTAAATACCATTCTCCGGTATGTGTTTCCACCAATGAGCCATGTCCCGCTTTTTGCAGCGCCAGCTCGGGTTTACCGGCAGATGTGAGGATGGGATTGGCAGGGTCCACCTCGTAGGGACCTTCAATGGACCTGGCTCTCGCCATCGTCACCGCATGGTTATATTGCGTACCGCCTTCAGCGGTCATTAAATAATAAAACCCGTTTCTTTTGTACAAATGCGGCCCTTCGGTGAGCTTTAGCTCCGTCCCTTTAAAAATATTAATGACCGGACCGATCAGCCTGCGTTCCTCTACCGAATATTCCTGCAGCGCAGTGCCCGCGAATTTATTGTTTCCTTTGCGATGGTCCCACAGCATATTGACCAACCACTTCCGACCATCATCATCGTGAAACAGCGAAGGATCGAATCCACTGCTGTTCAGAAAAATAGGCTCCGACCAGGGACCCATCATATCAGGGGCCGTAACCATATAATTATGGGTATCCTTAAATGCCCCTTTTCTACTCTTCACATCGGTATATATCAAATAAAACAGACCGTCATCATAAGTTAAGCAGGGAGCCCATACGCCCCCGGAGTTCAGTTCACCCTCCATGTTCAGCTGCGAAATACGGTTCAAGGGCCGCGTTAAGAGGCGCCAATGCACCAAATCCTTGGAATGATGAATCTGAACACCGGGAAACCATTCAAATGTCGATGTTGCAATGTAATAATCTTCTCCAACCCGAAGAATCGATGGATCTGGGTTAAATCCGGTCAGAATCGGGTTCGTAATCGTCTGCATGGCAGGTAAACCTCCTCTATTCATATTTCCCGCCTAATGTAATGTCGTTTTTGGCAAATCCGGTTACCGAATTTGTTTTTTCGTAGAAATGGATAGCATTGACCATAATGCCTTCCCTTGTGTAGAACAGGCTGTCCGGCTGTAAAGGCAATTCGACCTGCTGCCCTGTGCTGGCTGCCATATAAATCGCGGTAATCAGCTCCAGCGTATTCTTTCCTTCATAGCCATCGACCAATACGGTTAACGTATCGTTTTCTATAGCGGACAGCACATTATCAATTTGTCCTTGATGTCCACTGTAAGGCACCGAAGGGAGCTCGTTGTACAGCTGTTCAATTTCATTTTCCAATTCGACATTTTTAATGGGGAATCCATTTTCTTTGGGAACGGAGGCGTATACTTTCCAGGGAGCCGAGATTCTCGCCTTTTCCCCTTGAAAAATGAGCTGCTGCTCTTCACCATGATGAACAACCGAGCTTGTGATTTGCGCCAGCGCACCGCTCGGATAAGATAGGACGGCGATCGATAAATCCTCCACTTCCGCATTGTCATGTGAGGTGTTGCTCATGATCGCCTGCACCTTGGTAGGCATCCCCATCATCCATTGAAGCATGTCAATGTGATGCACCGCATGATTGAGCGTACAGCCTCCGCCTTCCTTCTCCCACGTGCCTCTCCACCAGAGATCGTAATAAACATGTCCACGCCACCAGTACGATTCCACCTGAGCATGTACCACTTTGCCCATTTTTCCTGAATCCAGCACCTGCTTTAATTTCATGATCGGATCGCGGAAGCGGTTTTGGCCGACCACGGACAGGATTTTCTTCGCTTTCTCTGCCGCTGCAATCATCCGGTCACATTCAGCTAACGAGGAGGACATCGGCTTCTCCACCAACACATGCTTGCCGGCATTCAAGAATTGAATGGATAAATCGGCATGTGTATAAGGCGGCGTGCAAATCGAAACGAGATCAATATCATCCCGTGAAGCAATGTCGGCGGAATCACTGACGATGTCACAATTCAGTTTGTGTTGTTCCTTAAGTATGGCTGCTTTTTCCGGGTAAATATCGCATAAAGCGACGATTTGGCACCGCTCCGGAAAAGAAATATAGGCTGCCAAATGAGCTGCCGAAATACCGCCTGTACCTACTATCGCGACTCTAATCATCATAATAACCTCCTGTTTTTAGCTGATCATCCTCATAGAACACTATTCAAAAAGATGTACCGCTACTACTGAGCAAGGGAGTTCCTCCGCTCACTACGCTCCTCCAGCAACCACAATATGGCGGTTACGCCTCGAGGATAATATTTGCTGCCGATAATAACCCCGGCAAGAATTTGATCGCTCCAGCTCCAGTATGAATGCTCCGGATGCTTCAGCCAGGCAACGTGAGCCGCATCGGCCTTCTCATCCTGCGGGAAGCCCAGCAGCTTACGAGCGATAAACTGGCATAAATAAATTTTACTCAGCCATGAATTGCTGCTGGTTGAAGACAGCTTCCAGCCTCCATCAGGAAACAGGCAAATGTCCGGGACCAGAACGGCAGCCAAGTGCTGCTTCAAAGCCTGAATGTAAGGACCGAACCTGCCATTCGCATCCAAAGCTTCCTCGCAGCCTGCAAAATAAGGAAAAATCAAACCCTCTATGGCCGGAATAATTTTCGAATCGTTATTCTCATTAATAACTGCGGGAATATATCCTTGATCCGTCATCTTGGAGGCAAGTGTTGCTGCGCATCGCTCCGCTTGTCTGCCCACTTCGATGGATAGCTGTTCCTCGCCTGTGCTGCGGAATAGCTTCTCAAGGGCAACATAAGCGGCCCAGCATTTGCCTGCCATATAAATGTTGTTGCGCGCTTGGCCCAGAGAAATGTCCAGGCTGTCATAGGTCGATATCTCCGCTCCACCCATTGTTCGGCTGCTGTCGAGTCCCATGATCCCATTGCGCAGCTCGGGAATCGGATGATCCCGGTTCAGCATGCTATTGAAGCATAACTTAAGCGTGGCCAGATGACGGTTCAGGAAATCTCTGTCCCCCGTCTGCTCCACATACACGATGGCACAGCAAATCCAGTTAACCAGCTGCTCATGCGTCATGTAGGAGAAGCAATCTTTAATACCGGATATTTCGTAGGATGAATACTGTGGACGGGAGAACACATTGGCTACACCCATATCATGGGTAAAGCTGATGCCTCCGGGGTATTCGACAGAATCATCCGGAAAGCTTACTTGATCCTCATAGCTGTACCTCCGCACAAACATATCCAGCTCGTTACGGACGGTCCACGGGTTCATCTTCAGCTCATAGAACAGCTGGTCTGCTGTCAAATCGAAGGTGTTCATCATCCGATATTCGCCTTCGTTGACCACCCAGAAGGGCTCCCCTTCATAGTCCAGCAGCTGCGTGTTGCCGTAATAGCTGCGGATGGCATGAGCAAGCATAAACTTTTGGTCATCAGATAAACGGGCTGTATCCACCATTTCGTTCGATTGCTCGCAGGAAGCGACCAGTGCGTCATAATGCTCAAGTGCGTAGGCCGAAACGGCTTCGATATTTTTGAAAAAGCGTGTGTACAGGTAAGACGTATCCATCCCGGCCGTAACAATGCCTCCACGATAAAAGCAGATCGCATACCGTACGGTTTTCTTCTCGCCGGCCGCAACGTCCGTAATCAGGGCGCCGCATCCGCCAAGGCCGAACGCACGGTTTTCAATCAGGGGATTGCTCAAAATTTTCTCCATCGTAAAGCCCTGAGCAGAAGAAGTATCCGGGTCCACGGATACAATAGCTGTGTTAAGTCCTTGCCCGACACCTTTAAATCGACCTTCGCTCGTATCGTCCAGTCTTCTCATCGCACTATAAGGATCATTGCCCTGATAGCCGAAGAAAGCTCGCCTTGTGCGGGTGCCTTTCGTATTATCTATAGTCAGCTCGGCAAAAACAGCCGGAACGATTGCTTCCTTCAGTAGATCAGCCTCCGCAGTCTCTGGATCAGGAACGCTGCGTACCGGTGAATAAATTCGAAACGTAAGCTCTCCCGCTTTCCATGTATCCGTACCCAGCTTATAATCGCGAACGATGCTTTGAGCAGGGAAAGAAGCTAGACGCTGCTTGTTCGCAGGGACGGCCTCTTCCGTTTTTTCCACATCGTATCTTGCACTTTCATCCACAGCATCCAAAGCTTCCGCAAAGAAG
Organism: Paenibacillus periandrae; assembly: GCF_022458865.1. Taxonomy (GTDB): domain Bacteria; phylum Bacillota; class Bacilli; order Paenibacillales; family NBRC-103111; genus Paenibacillus_S; species Paenibacillus_S periandrae. The sequence goes on from NZ_JAJNMU010000006.1 coordinate 134,815, forward strand.
GGCAGAGCCTCATACAAGCTGCCGTCATCGGACTGCAATCCAATGAATACATTTTGATCGGCTGGCTTGCCGAGCTCAAGTCCCAACCCGCCCTTAGCGCCGCGGAATCCCAGTGTAAAGGTGGCAAATGCACCGATAGGCGAATGATGTGCGTTAAAAAATATTCGATCCGTCATGATGTCCTCCCAAGTTAAAGTACAAGCGTATATCTATCTTATTTACCAAAACGCGGGCTGCTGGCTGAAACAGAAAAACCTCCTGTTGTGGAAGTTTTTCTGTTTCTGCCTGAGTGGCAGCGCTCTATTATTTCTTTTGTGTCTTAGCGTAAGCTTCTGCGTATTCCTTGGCTGTTTGATCTCCGCCTGCGCCTTTGAATTTATCTATTGCGGCCTTCCAGCCAGTTTCGTCAATCTTGCCCATGATGTATTTTACCTTGGCATCGAGCAAAATTTGCTGCAGCTCCTGGCCTTTGGTTGCCCATGTCGGCGAGATCAGCACAATCGTTGGATCCAGCACCGCATATTTATCGTTATCTTCCTCGAGCTGGATCTGCAGCTTGGTCATAGGGTCGAGTACGCCCTCAGTTCTGATTTTGGTAACAGGAATCGTTTCAAAAGGGAATTTATACGGGAAGCCTACTTCGTTGTCGAAAGCATCCTGATTCGTTCTGACCGCTTTTCCATCCTTCAGATCGTAATGCTTGCCTTCAATGCCCCATTCCAGTAAATCAGCCATCGGTTTATCGGACAGCTTGTCAATAAAACCAAGTAATTGCTTTAAATCGGCTTCTGTTTTGACACTCGATTTGGGGAACATCAGAATACCGTTGGAGCCGCGTTCGCCATTAATGAACTTGCCTTTAGGGCCTTCGACAATACTGAAAGCATCCATAACGGCATTCGGATTATGACTTTTAACACGAGTTTCAAAAGTCAGTATTTTGTTGGTAGCTTCATTAATGACACCGCTTTTGGCATTTTCCAGGTTGGCTTCAAATTTAGGCACATCGATCGAAGCAAAATCCTGATTAATCAATTTCTCGTCATACAATTTTTTCGTAAATTTGATTGCTTCGAAATACTCCGGGGTTTCCTCGGATTTGATAAATTTACCGTCCTTCAGACCCCACGCATTGGGCGCACCGAACGTTACACCGAAATCAGGTCTTAAGGAATCATTCTTAATCATCATCGTCAGACCGTAAGTGTCGTTAACCCCATTTTTGTCAGGATCATTGTTTGTAAACGCTTTAAACATGTTGTATAAATCATCAACGGTTTTGGGCTGCTGCAGACCTACATTCGTTAACCAGTCTTTCCGGTACGTATAAGCGTATCTGGCAAATGGGCGATACCGTGGAACCCCATACAGCTTGCCGTCAATCTTCACATTGTCGTACACAGCCGGCGGCATTAATGACAGATTCTTGTAGTCTTTAATATAAGGCCCGATATCCCAGAAAGCCCCATTCTGCGCTGCACTGATCAGGTAAGATTGATTGGGCGCTCCACAGCTGGCGAGAATTTGCGGCATATCACCCGAGGCGATCATAACGGGAAGCTTGCTGCAGAAATCGTTGCTCGATATCAGGTTAATCGAAAGCTTCGAATTCGTATATTTCTCTATCGCCTTTTGTGCTTCATTCCCAGGCTGCGGGATATCCTTTCCGTCAAAGTTCAACGATATTTTGATGGGCAGCGGTTCTGGACCTTGTGCTGAATTACTCGGGGGAGCGGCATTATTGGTATTACTCGAACAGCCGGCTAACAACGACATTGTCACGATTGAAGTAATGGCAACTACACTTCTTTTTTTAGTATTCAGTGCTTTCATGGCTGACCTCCATTTGTAATCATAAAGTAACAGCAAACTTGAAATCGTTTTCATTATGTCCATTCATAATACTCCGGAACGCTGTTGTACCCTCCTTGTTTAGTAGTAATACTAACATACCACTAACTTTAATGAATGACGATACACTAATCGTGGCTGCAATTTACCCTTTTCGCGCATTTTCCTCTGATCAAATTCGATGATATACTAGTATAACCTGTTGCATTAAGCTGAAAATAACGGAATTAACGGGGGGTGTAATGATGAGAAGCTATTCTGATGAATTTGAGCTGGGACGGCTTCCTGATCTGCGAATTACCGTCCAACTCATGGGTCTGCATGGACGGAAGGTCGATTCACACTGGAGCTATCCTTCTCATGAGCATCCGATGTACGAAATTCATTGGGTCATTGACGGGGAGATGGAGATGGTCGTAGATGGGCACATTTATCGACAAACCGAAGGGGACATTCTGTTTATTCGGCCAGGGGTTACCCATTCCTGCAAATCGTCCGGACCACAGGGCTTCACTTACTTCTGCGTGCACTTCAGTGTCATTGACCGTATTTTCTCCAAGGAGCTGGAGCATCACCAAACGACCTATTATCCGGCTGCATCACCGCTGGCGATCGGCATTCAGCCTGCATTAGCTACCCTTTATGACCTGTCGATCGAGATCAAAAGCTCGATTTTGTCCACCTCGAAAAGCATGAAGGTTCATTCCGCTGTATTTGAGCTGCTTGGAAGCCTGATTGACCAGCTATCACAATCCGATAATGTCATGCTGACCAAAAAAGAAGTCATGGCCAGTCAAATTGCCGAGCAGATTGAGGACTCCGTACAAACCCTGCTGCTGCATGGGCAAATTCACGAAAACGGACGGACCTGGGTACAGGATATTGCCAAATCGGTGAATATGAGCACCTCTCAGGTCAATCGCATTTTTCATCAGGTGTATGGCAAAGCCCCGCGTAAATATTTGTCCGAAATTTTGTTGAACGAGGCCAAACGTCTGCTGCAGCAAACCGACCTGTCTGTCGATCATATTGCGATGATGCTCGGGTATCGAACAAGTCCCCATTTTAGCCGCCAATTTAAAAGATGGACCGATATCACGCCAAGCGAATACAGGGAGCAAATCGCTCCCCGGATCAACGCTCATCAGGAATCGCTTGCTCCCTCTACTCTGACTGAAAATGCTATTCATAGCGAAAATGCAGCATCAAGGCTTTAAGCTCAAAAGCGAGCCTGGAAATAGTACCTGCTGACGAAGCAACCTGCTCGATCGTAGCAGTCTGCTGTTGGGCGGCTGCGGCTACATAACCGGAGTTATCTGCGGTTTCACGAGCCAAATGAACAATCCCATCCATCTCATGGACCATATTCTCAGCACTTGAGAAAATTTCCTCGACAGCAGCCGACACCTCTTCCGTTTGCTGTGATACTTTATTCACCGCGTCAACAATATCCCCGAACGAATTACCAGCATGCCCGGCCTTCTCCATACCAGCGGCGACTGCCAGCCTGCCCGATTCCATGCTCTGTGCCGTTTGCTGAATCGTTCCCTGAATTTCCGCAATCATGCCTCTGATTTGATTCGCTGCCTGTGCAGCCTGGTCAGCCAGCTTGCGCACCTCTCCCGCTACTACGGCAAAGCCTTTTCCTGCCTCACCTGCACGAGCAGCCTCTATGGCAGCATTCAGCGAAAGCATGCTCGTTTGCCCGGAAATTGTCGTGATCATGCTCACAATATCATCGATTTGCTGTGACTTATCCTGCAGCTGCTTAACACTATGAAATGATTCATGAACCGTGCCGTGTATCGTGTTCATCTGACGGATCAACTCATATAACGATTCATTGCCTGCTGTCGCAGCTGCCATCGCGGTTGAAGACGATTCACTGACCAGCTCAACACTACCTGCAATTTGCTCCATCCCCTGGGAAACCTCGGTAGACATTTGCTTCAAATTGCCGATAATATGGACTTCCTTCTCCGTACCTTCGGCAACGCCTTGAATAGAGGTAGCAATCTCCTCCGTAGCCTTATTCGTCTCCATCGCTCCCTGCTTCAGCTGCTCGGCCTGGGTAGCGACTTCTTGCGAGCAGACCGAAATCTGGCCCATCATTCCTTTCAGAACTCCGATCGTACGATTGAAGTTATGCCCCATTTGTTCAAATTCATCCTTCGTACGAATCTCAAGCCGAGTATTGAAATCCCCTTCGGCAAGCGAGGTCGATAACGCATTCACCTTGTGAATGTTAGTCGTAATATAACGACTGAAGGCAATAATCGCTCCGATCATGACCAATACCGCAATAACAATCACAACCAGCATCCGCTGCAGCAGGCTATTCAATGGAGCATACAGCTCCTGCTCCGGTATCGCCAGTGCAAAGCTCCAGCCAGTCTCGGGAATGATCGAATAGAACACCCGAACCTGCTTGCCGGACTGTTCAAAGCCTCCTTGAAATCCGCTGGAGCCGCCAATCTTAACGTCCTCCATAATCTTTGTGCCCAGAGCAGCGAGGGAAGGATTGGCATCCTTATACAGCTCGTCCTTCATCACCTTCTGCGCATCCCGGTCGGCGATGACCTTGCCCGTTTTATCCATCAGGAAAGCCCAGCCGGTTTCACCGACCTTAATTTCCTTGATCATTTGCTGCATGCTGTTCAAGCTGATATCGCCAGTGGTCACACCCAGAAATTGCTTGCGCTCATCGTAAAAAGGGACGGTGGCCGTAATCATCGTTGTCTGGATCGTCTCGTCATAATACGGATCTGTAAAAACCGCGCTTTCTCTGGTATTTACACCATTGCGGTACCAATCTGTTGTGGGATAATCGTACTCCGCAGTCATATACTGCTCGGTATAGGTGATCTTGTCCCCATCCTTGTACACATAGGGTCCAAAGTACTGCTGTCCCTGCTTATACCGATTGGGCTCAAACCAGACGCCAACGCCCAGCGTATCGGGATTTAACGACGGAACATTCAGCAGCATGTCCTTGTAATCCTGTGGATTCAACGCCATTCCCCGTGCTTCTACCAATCTGGCCACAGTTTGCGGGATTCGGGTGTGCGAAGAGAGCTTGTTTTGAATATCGTGAATGGTTTGCTGCAATTGATTGTTCATCTTGCCTTCGATCTCGTGGGTGATCATATCTTGCGAGAACGTATAGCTGATCCACGACAAAGATAAGGTCAAACATATAAGGATGGGAAGCATAAATACCAGGAATTTGGTTTGAATCCTTGTAAATTGCATCAACGCTCTCTGCTTAATCACCCGAGTCCCCACCTTAAGCTAGATTCTATTGGAGTGCGACATCCAAAATCTCGAATAACCGTCGATTTCGACCAATACACGACCCAACTGAAGCGCTGCATCCTTTGCATTAATATCCATGTTCAAATGGGTCATGCTTACATACATATCCTTAATCGCAGCTTCAAAAAAAGCGGCTTTCATACCAAAGGTTCCCCCTGTGCTTATGTATTCATGGTGTTTTCGGATATCATTTTCGATCAAAGCATATTTCTCTGTAAGGTCGATCCATGCCTGAGCGCTGCCATCTCCACCCAGCTCTACTACCTCTAATGACTGTTTTAATTCCCCTACACGTACCATGTAATGGGTAAGTACCTCCACCGCTTCTTCCTTCGAGATTACAGCTGCTTCGTTTACCATACACATAGGCCTCCTTGTCCATATCACTCGTATTGGTCTTTAGGATCACTAGAATAGGTATGAATCCCTATATCATTGAGTATAGGTGATGAGATAGCTAACTATATTAAATAAAAGCAGGAAAATTGTAAAAAAAAAGAACACGGAGCTGCTTTTCCATGTTCAGATCAGAATAATTGGATTATGTCTATGTAGTATGCCGATTTTAACATTTATTACCATATATTAGGAAGCGTTAACACCTCCGTTCATGATTTGGTGTAGGAACCTTTGATGGTATTCAGCGCGAACAACCATCGCTTTCAAACTGACGAGTACCTCCCTCGCTTCCTCCAAATACTCCTTATCTCCAAAAATTTCATATAGTCTCAGGTAATCATTATATTCATCCAGCCATTCGTTGAAATAAGAAGATGTCATATGAATCACTCCTTTAGATTTAAGATTAGCAAGGCAACCTTAATGTTTGATTAGAACCAGATAAATGCCAAATATATTTTTTCCAAGCGCCTCCACGATAGCCGTTGATCTCCAGACAGAATCATTTCTTGTCACCACTCTTGTTAGCGCTTCCAAATCTGTTAGTCATATGTCATTAGCCGTTACACATGCCGCTGGGCCTTTATATACTAGTTTAAGGTTTAGATCTTGTGTGTATGCCTGTTTTCCGACAAATTCATTACTATTTTTTTGACCAGGAGTGAGCGCTATGAGATGGAGTGATTGTATAGGCAGTTATAAGGCCTATCTTAGCTTAGGTACGACCTGTCAAACGGCCCATCAGTTACAAAGACTGGGATTGCGTCAATTTGCCGGTCCCTTGGATTGGTTTATTTCTGATTCCGTTCCTGATCTGGTCCAACTGATCCGCAAACGATTTTATGGTTTTATGGAGTTCGATCATCTTCAGCTCATTGACAGAACCTATGATCATTTCGTTGTCAGAGATAATGCTTATGAGGTGGTCTCTTTTCACGACTTCCCCCGATACCTTACGACCGAGCGAATATGGGAAGCCTATCCCCCTTTCAAAGGAAAGATCGATCGGCGGGTTCAGCGTTTTCTGAGAACAGCAAGGTACAGCAGTCCGGTTTTATTTGTTAGAACTCAGACATCCAAGAGAGAAGCAATCCAACTTAAAGCGGCCTTGAACACATTGATGTACGGCAAATTTCGATTGCTTATTGTTAATAATCATGCCAGCGGCTTACACACGGTGATGCACGAAGATTGGGGTATCGATGGGGTGAGCTCGGTTAATATACCCGGCGGACGCGACTGGAAAGGCTCCGATCAGGCTTGGAACACCATTATGAGAGGCTTCACGCTAAGCTACTAATGGACAATCATCAATCGGTATCCGATAAGGACGCAAAAAAAGCTTAACGAAAGCGAATAAACACACTCCCGTTAAGCTTTATTTATTACGTATATACAAGCGTATATGTTTATGTGCTTACCTTTACAGGTCTCTTGTTTTGAGCGTATGGGTATAAGCTTTTTTCATAAAGGTGGCTTTTAACTCCCTGTCCATACTATGTTCATGAAGGATCAAGTAAAAGTTGGACATGAAGTGATGCCAGTTAATTCTCGTTTGTTTCATAATTTCATCCATATTCAGCCCGCCTCACCTGTAGCTTTGATATGGTATATTACCCATCTCCGGTATTTACTAATCAGGCGGTACCATCTCCGTGCTTAACCCAAGGTGCTCGGCCAAAATACAATCGAATTGCGATCCCGCTCCGCTCCGCGTTTCAGCAGCAATTGCCCTTCAGGGGAATCGACCGCCTGTCGACCGTTCCACGAATCGATAACAATTTTGCGGGATTTGCCGTAATCCAGCATCTGGCGAAATATAGGCAGCAGCAGCTCAGGATTCTGATTGTAATCGTCCCTCAGAAATACGATCTTGCGTCCGTAATTTTCCAGCCAGCACACCCACATGCCCCGATGATACACAAGGAAATTACCTTGCTTACGAGTAAAATGTATCCCCGCTACCTCTGGCCAAGGCACAACGGTTCCGAACACATCAGCGGGGTCTGCCGCATGGATCGCCACAGCACGATCGGCATCGTCCGCTGGGGACTGGGCCTCGCCTTGCTGGCGGAGCATGCCAATAACATCTCGTTCCATAAATTGCATCGATTGCACACCCTGAACGAATAGTCCACGCGTGAGCGTCCCGAGCTCCTCCAGACGCTTGAGCACCTTCAGCATGTTGTCCCATAAAAAGGGTGCATATTGAGAGACGACCTCCTTGGTTATAATCCCATGATTCTGCAGCAGGTGCCGAACCCAGGCAAGTGCAGATTCCTCAAGAGGAATAGCAGCATCCGCCAACGACTCAACGGGATACCAGCGTCCAAGACCCGAGCCCATCTTGGGATTCAGCTTGCCTTTGGCCGCGCTATAATTACGCAGTGGAGACCACTGATCGTTCGAGATATGACCTTCCCAAACAAGATCGAACAGTTGGGCCAAAAGAGTGGAAGGAACCAGACCCGTTTCGGTGGATAGTCGGGTTAAGAAGCTTGCTCCTCGGGTACGAAGCAGGGCCAGCAGCTCGGGGTGTGCGGTTTCCGTTGTAGTTGGCATAAACGGACTATAGAGCGAAGCAGATTCTGCGAGAAAAAAGGCGATCTTGCCTTCCTTTTCGTTAGCCTCCTTACGACCCATCCATATCACCTCGCCCGAAGCGCACAACAAATCCAGATCCGCCTTCTGGTACCCGGCTACCCTGGACGGAAATATCAGCTGCTCCCATTGGGAATAAGGCAGAAAAATCCCTTGCAGCAGTGTCACCGCATGACGCAAGCTATCGATGCCTTTCATTTGCTGACCCGGCAGCAGGTGGTGCCGCTGCAGCAGCATAAGCCCAAGTCGAGCTGATGCGACAGGCTCACCCGCATTACGGAAGTGCTGCAAGGACAGACGTGTAATACGGTCGCAAACCTTGCTGCCCGACCACTGAATTTCATCAGCCCCGCAAGCCAGATCAGCTTTGCTAAATGGCGTACGCTCGATACGCCGCTCTTGCTCCCATTTCCTCATGAGCTGCTCAGTCTGTACCTCGCTCAGCAAATATCTGCGTCCCAGCTCTGCTTCCGAGAACGACAGACGACCCTCAATATAGCGACTCAGCACGAAAGTAACAGAAGCTGGATCAAGTGGAAACAGCTCGTAGGTGTCCTTTTCATCACGGCAGATCCATCGTGGCTCACCGCCTACCTGCAAGCGGATAACGACACCCTGCTCCTCAAGCTGACGGATCCACGTTTCGACTTGCTCTCCGTAAGCTTCCTCCAGCTCGGTATTGCTTAAATCGCCTCGCCTTTTCAGCAGTGCAGCCAATTCCTCAGGGCTTTGCGGCTTGCCCACCAGACGCTGCTGTTCCGCAGCCACTACCTCCGGTTCATAAACAATGCCCACTGCAGCCGATCCGAATACCGCTCCTGCCATCTCACGGTTAATGTTCATTACCTGCATTTGCAGCTCGCTGCTGAGTGCATCCGACTCATAAATCTGAGTGTTCACATAGTCCCACATAAATTGATTAGCCCAAGGAGAGGGGAACCGACTTTCCGTGATCTTGACCTCTATCGCTCCTGACTCTAAGCCACCCAATACATATTTGAGACCGTCTGCATCCAGATGCTCCTCGAAGCATTCCGTGATAGCCGCCTCGAAGAAAGGAAACTGCTCGGCATAAGGCAGCACTTCCTTCAGCAGCTCCTCGCTGCGCAGGCGCTTTTGCCACATCGGTGTCCGCGTAAACTGCCGCGACAGCAGCAGGCCCACCTCAGCCATCCGGCGAAAGGTGATGGCGAACATCGGTGAACGCCCCATCGCCTCCATCAGAATCGGATCGACCGCCGATACCGCAGCCCGCCAAATCGATGGCAGCCAATCCGGGTCCCATTCCTTGAAAATCATCTCAATCCCATTATCCTTAGCGCCCATATATGGCGATTGCTGGAGCTTACGCTCAATCTCATGCTCCAGTACGAGCTGCCACGTCCGGTTCAGCCTGCGTCCCCACACATTATGGATAATAACATGGGTTTGGTTCATAGCATCCTGATAATGCTCAATCACAATAGAACGGTGCGTCGGAACTGCGCTTGCCGCCTGCTGCTTTCTGATCAGCTGAATCAGACTATCCGACGCAAGCGCATCAAAGCCATACATCTGCTCCAGCCAATCGACAGTGTCCACATCCGCATGACGATCTTCCAAGCGAGCACATATTTCAGCCAAAAAAACACCTACCTGCTCTCCGAGCCCAAACGATCTTCCCAGCCCCTCGCTGCGCCAAAAAGGAATTTCGCTAATCCGGTTAGCTGTTTCACTGACCAAGATCCGGTCATTGCGGATTTCCCGGATCGTCCACGACTGCGCTCCCAGCTGAAACAGCTCGCCAACCTTGCTCTCATGCACATATTCCTCGTCCAGCTCACCTAGTTGGATCTGGCTATCCATATGGTAAACCGGATAATTGGCGCTCCCCGGAATCGTGCCGGTTCCCATAATGGCCGCCATCCGGCTGCTGCTTCTGCTGCTGAGCCTGTCCGTGTCCAAATCCCAATCGATCAGAGGGCGGACAAAGGGGTAATAACCGGATAGTACACGCAGCAGCGCTACCAGTCTGTCGCGTGTCAGCGTGTGGTAGCAATCACTGCCGCGCACGAGCTGGAACAGCTGATCGACTGTCCAATCATCCGCGGCAATCATCGCAACAATCTGCTGATTCAGGACATCGATTCGGTTGCGCCGAATGACGATGGGCTCTATTTCCCTTTCCCGAATCATCCTGCTGAGCACAGCCACCTCGGGAAGCGTGCTGCGCTGACGGACGATAATGACACCGCGGCTGACCTCTCCGACACCGTGTCCAGCACGACCTATTCGCTGTATACCCGTCGCGGCTGCAAGCGGAGAGTCGATCTGAATGACCACATCGATCTGACCCACGTCGATTCCAAGCTCCAGGGAAGAGGTGGCAATCAAACATTTAAGCTCACCCGCCTTCAGGCGCCGTTCGACCTCCAGCCTCTGCTCACGCGAGATGCTTCCATGGTGCGAGCTGGCGAAATCGCCGCCGCAATAATCGTTCAATTGCTGGGCCAGCCGCTCACACAGCCTACGGTTGTTGACAAAGATCAATGTCGAGCGGCAGCCTTCCATTTCCTTGAGGATACGGTCCATAATCGCAAACCAGACTACCTCTTTATTTTGAGCTGAGTCATGATCGAGTACCGCCACACGAAGCTCAAATTTTTTATCGATGCTGCTTTCAATAATACTGACAGGTCGGGTCGAATCCTCTGCCCAACCGCCAAGGAAAGCAGCCACCCGTTCCAATGGCTTTTGCGTTGCGGACACACCAATGCGAAGAAACGACTTCTCGCATAGCGCCTCCAGCCGTTCCAGTGAAAGCGATAAGTGAGCACCCCGTTTATCCCCAGCGATGTAATGAATTTCATCAACAATAACATGCTCCACCGAGCGCAAAATTTCCCGCGCCTTGAGCGAGGTCAGCATCAAATACAAGGTTTCCGGGGTCGTCACCAGTATATCCGGCGGCTTTCGCAGGATGGAGGCACGTACCTTTTGCGGTGTATCACCTGTACGAACGGCAGCTTTAAGTCCAAGCCAGCTAAGCTCCGTCCGTTCGGCCAGCTTATCCAATTCCGCCGCAAAAGAAACCACATGATGGTGGATATCATTATTCAGTGCTTTGAGTGGTGTAATATAGAGCAGCTTGACCCCAGGCCGCTGATCGTCTTCTGGATTCAGCTTGGACTGAATAATCCGGTTTAATCCCGGCAGCATGGCGGCCAATGTTTTACCTGAACCCGTCGGAGCCGCAATCAGCGTATGGCGATTGGCCACAATCGATGCCCATGCCTGCATCTGCACATCCGTAGGCTCATTGAAGCTTTCCTTGAACCAGGCAGCCAGAACTGGATGTACCCGCTGCAAATAAGAACCTGTTCCCATCTATATAGAATCCCCCTTAAATGGATCGGATTGATTGTATCCAGCGTCTCTAATCATCGTTACCATTATTATATACTTATAACGTCAAACAACAAAAAACGGCCACCTGTAAGTCGCGGCGCCGTTTCTTTTGTAATCTCACAACATCCTCTATCCCTAGCTAGCTTTCCTGTTCCAGCTACAGTACCGTATACCCGCCGTCCACCACGAATACCCCACCGGTTGCATAAGCGGAAGCCTCAGAAGCCAGATATACGACAATTCCGCCCAAATCCTCTGGAATTCCCGGTCTGCCAAGCGGAGTCCGTTCCATCCACAGCTTCGTCATATCTCCGCCGTTATCAAAGAAAGGCTGTGTCAGCTCTGTTTTCATATACCCGGGAGCAATCGTATTCACCCGGACCGAATGAGCTGCCCACTCGGCAGCCAAGCTTTTCGTTAATGAAATGACAGCGGCCTTGGAAGCATTATAAGAGCTTTGGCATTGAGGCGTATTTACAATAATTCCGGACATCGATGAAATATTCACGATGGAACCTTTGCGCTGCTGAATCATTACTTTCCCTACTGCTTGTGCCATCAGAAAAACACCATGGAGATTCACATTAATCACATCAGACCAATCCTTAAAGGACATTTCCTCCGCCTTGGCGTTACGCACGATACCCGCATTATTCACCAGCACATCAATTTTACCGAAGGAAGCGAGCGTCTCTTCGACAATACGCTCAACATCCTCACTCTTGGTGACATCCGCCTGGATCGCCAGTACACGGACCCCTTTTGCCGTGCGCAGTGCCTCAGCCGTTTGCTCGGCCCGCTGCTGATCCAAATCAGCTATGACGATATGTGATCCCATGTCTGCAAGTGCCTCGGCCATCGCTTTTCCAAGTCCTGTTGCCCCTCCAGTAACGATTGAACAATAATCCTTCATCGCAAACTTTTCCCAGATACTCATCCATATTCTCCTCATCCTACTGTTCTGCTAGCCTACTAATACTATTGTATATTTGCAGAAAATAATCAAGCAGCTGTTAGATTAAACAATACCCTTCGTCATATCCCAGCATCAGGTTCATATTTTGAATAGCTGCTCCTGACGCCCCTTTGCCTAAATTGTCATACCTCGATAACAGGTGGATGTGATCCCCCTCGCCAAATACAAAGATTTCAATCCTATTCGTATTGCTGCACTCTGCCAGCTTAAAGTAACCCTCATCCAGATAAGCATCGGATTCATACGGCATCACACGCACAAACGGTTCGGATTCATAATAGGCTGACAGTAGCTCATGCACGTTCCTGGCAGACATTGGTTTGGTCAGATTCCGTTTGATTAAAGGAACAGACATAGCCAGACCTTGATAGTAATTGGCAATAATAGGTGTAAAAAGCGGCTCGTACTGGAGGTTGGTGTACTTTTGCATCTCTGGGATATGCTTATGCGTTTGCTGCAGAGCATAATGTCTGGGTACGTCCAGCTTTCTCTCATTCACGATGGAAGCATCCTCGTACATCTCGATCTTGCTTTTTCCGCCGCCGCTATAGCCTGTTACCGAATAGCAGCTAACGGGGTAATCTCTCGGTACGACACCAGCGTCAATAAGTGGTCTCAGACTAAGGATAAAGCCTGTAGCATGGCATCCGGGCACCGACACTCGCGCTGCACTGCGAATCGCTTCTCTTTGGCTGCTTGTTAATTCAGGTAAGCCATACACCCAATCGGGGTCAGTCCTAAAGGTAGTGCTCGTGTTGATGATTTTGGTCTTGCTGTTGGTAACAAGTGAAACCGACTCCTTGGCGGCAGCGTCAGGAAGACATAGAAAAACAATATCAGCAGCATTCAGCAGCTCACTGCGAGCTTGCGGATCTTTTCTTTTCAGAGGATCAATGGCTAACACTTGGATACCTGTGATTTTGGATAAATACTCGAATATTTTTATACCAGTAGTTCCCTCTTGACCATCGACAAACACTGTATTGCCCATACCCGAACACCTCAATCCCCAAATTTAACATTAATAATTATACATTTTAATGTATTTATATTCAATTCTATTTAAAAATGATAAAGCATCGGTGTTGGCAAGCTTTTGTGTTATAATGTCGAATATCAAACTTTGGAGGATTCATAACATGAAAATATATGTGATCCTCTCCTTTAATGGAGAGTCTATGGACAATGTGTATGTAGGTACAGACGAGGACAACGCACTAGCTTTCAAGCCAGAGGATTTCGAAGACTGCGATGCGCTTTTCGTGGAAATTTGGGAGGATGGGGAAAAAACCGACGATTACCGTTTGCAGTAAACAGATAAATGCAACCTTCAGTGGATATCGTCCGTCTAATTGAAAGCAGCCTAAACAGCTGCAACAATGAGCAGGATGATATCTATAAAGGAGATAACACCATGAAACCACAGATTAAAGCTTTGGCTTACTCCATGATGCTCGCAGGTGTACTTACGCTTGCAGCCTGTAATTCAGATAGCAAGACCGCGACACCTGACGCGCCTGCGCCTGCAGCAACTACACCTGCTGCACCGACGAACAACACGACCCCAAGCCCGGCACCGACAGCTGCCTCCCCAACAACTGCAACTGCACCCTCTCCGGCACCGACAGCGGCGGCAGGATCTGAAGACACCAGTAAGCAGCTTAAAGAACTGCTCAATCAAGCCAAACAAGGCAAGATTCCTGGCATTAAGTATGCGGCGCATACCGCACTAATTGATGAGGTAGAAAAGGATTGGGGTAAAGCCGATAAACAGGATTCAGCAGGCAAAGGCTTTGTTTACGCCACCTATAGTAAAAAGAACGCCGTGCTCGGCTTTAACAAAGGCATGCTTATATTCGATGTTCGTTCCAATGATCCTTCTCTGCACAAGCTCACGCTTCAGCAGATCGAGCAGACATTGGGCAAACCCGCCGACATCAAGTTGAACGGTGACGATACGATCTACATCTTCAAAGCTAATGATCAATTTCAGCTCAAATTCATCATCCCTAAATCAACCGGACAAGTAGACCATATATCCGTATTTTCTCCGCAGGACTCCGTCAATTTAATGGCGGGATAATAAAATCTGTCCTTACCGGACATACAAAAGCAGCAGGTCTCGGAAAGTCCTAAGACCTGCTGCTTTTGTATGTTCAATCCTTAATCGAATCAGCTGCCTGACTTCAAGCTGCTGCCTGTTGTAATCGTCTGATCCTGAAAGTTCTCAACCGATGCCTTCTTCTCATAGAAGTGAGTAGCATTCGCCTGAATCCCTTCACGGGTATAGAAAGGATCGTCCGCGCTAATCGGGAAGGTTACTTTTTCGCCTGTGCTTGAAGATTTGTAAATGCCCAGAATCAGCTCCAGCGTGCTGCGGCCGCTATTCCCATCGATAAGCACGGGAGCACCGGTTTCGATAGCCTGCAGCACATTATCAATTTGACCCTGATGGCCTTCATACGCTACCTCCGGCAGCTCCTCATACAGCTTGACGATTTCCTGCTCCAATTCAACATTCGGTTCAGGGAACCCATTAGCCTTCGAGCTCGACGCCTTCAGCTTCCATGGTGCCGAGACGCGCGCCTGCTTGCCTTGGAAAATAAGCTGCTGCTCCTCGCCGTGGTGGACGACGGAGCTTGTGATCTGAGCCAATGCACCGGACGGGAAACGCAGCATGGCGATAGACAGATCCTCAACCTCGGCATTATCATGCGACGTATTACTCATGAATGCCTGAAGCTCGCTCGGACGTCCCATCATCCACAGGAACGCATCGATATGATGCACGGCATGATTAAGCGTGCAGCCCCCGCCTTCCTTCTCCCAGGTACCACGCCACCACAAATCATAATAGCAATGTCCACGCCACCAGAAGGAATCAACCTGTGCATGAACTATCGGGCCCATCAGTCCGCTTTCCAGAACCGATTTCAGCTTCATCATTGGTGTTTTAAAACGGTTTTGAGCGACGACCGACAAGATCTTGCCGCTCTTGCGGGCGGCTTCATTCATTTCATCGCATTCCTGCAGCGAGGATGCCATCGGCTTTTCAACCAATACATGCTTGCCAGCCTGCAAAAAATCGACCGTAATCGGCGCATGCGTATAGGGAGGTGTACACACGGATATGAGATCAATGTCCAGCCCCAGCAGCTCTTTATAATCCGAAACGGCCTTGGCCGCGGTTAATTGGAATTGATCGATACGCGACTGCGCCTTGTCCACATAAATATCGCAAATCGCCACAATTTCACAGCGCTCCGAAAATTTCAAATAAGCTTGGATATGAGACGGGCTTATCGCTCCCGCTCCGATAATCGCTACCTTCAACATCGCTGAATCCCTCCAGATTAAGATACTTAGTGCTTTTTCATATCTTCATCATAATCGAATCCAGGCTTATTTTATGCAGCGATGTTGTGATAAAATATTCATATCTTGCTATTATTAATATGAAGTGTGGTGAACCCAGAGGATGAGCATCGCCTCCGATCCGTTCCAATTTGACTATCGGCGAACGTCAACGCTAAATTTTAAAGAAGTCTTCCATGCCCACCCCGAGATGGAGTTCACTTATGTGCATACAGGAAGAGGTAATTTAATTATTGAAGGTAAAGCCTATGCCATCGAGCCCAATACCTTAATGATTTTCCAGCCCTTTCAGCTGCATCGCGTGCAAATACATGTCACTTCCGATTCACCCTTCATCAGAACCGTCATCCAGTTCGACCCTGCATTGCTGAAGCCCTATTGGGCCAGCTTTCCTGTCATTGAACGGTTTTTTCTTGATTTGCAGCAGCAAACCAACGTTATACCGGTACACAGCATTCGGGAGTCCGAGCCAATTATTACGCTTATGGGGACATTTAACGAGGCGCGATCCAAAATGAACACCCATGAAATCAAGGAGGAATTTCATTTTTTCCTGCTTGGCTTTCTTCGCCAATTAAAGTCATTAGGGTATAAGCCCGAGGACAATTCCTCCTTACCTGCGAGAAGGCATCATCATCGGGCTGAAGAGGTTATGCAGTGGATCGAGGAGCATTATCATGAGCCTTTTCGGTTGGAGCAGTTGGCTGAGGAGCTTCACCTCTCCCACTACCATGTCGCCCATTTATTCAAGCAGGCCACAGGAACGACCATTGTCGCTTACACGCAGGCAACAAGAATCCGGCACGCCTGTGTGTATCTGATTACAACATCATTATCCATTCCGGAAATCGGGGTCCGAGTCGGAATACCCAATCCTTCTTACTTTTGCCGTGTATTTCGCCATACGATGGGCAGCACACCACACCAATACCGGCTGCATATTCACAAAAGAATCTGACCCGCCACGATATTGACGTCTACGGCATGCAGCCTGTATGCTTACCACGGTAATTCTTTACCGGTATCCGCTTCTACATAAATCGGCTGCTCACGCTGGATATCCTTAAGCGCTTCAATCCGGTTCCGGATATGTACGGCTGCTTCCTCCGGCGTATGTCTCCCTTTGTCGCTCCAGGCACCGTGCATGAAGGTTTTCACCCAGCCTGGATGCAGCAATAGAACACGCCCGCCTTGCTTGCGAATGGTGTTATGAATCAGGGAGGAGCCCATATTCAATGCCGTCTTGGCCATGCAGTATCCGAACCACGCTTCACGCTGATTGTTCCCGATGCTGCCTGCCTCCGAGGAAATATTGACGATCAGCTTCCCACCATTCATAATCGGGCCAATCAAGGCGTTCGACAAGCGAATCGCGCCAACTGCCGTAATATTGTACACTCGCTGGACTTCATCGAAGTCAATAGTGTCCTCTACAGTAGCCTGCGTATCACCGAGTATCGCCGCATTATTGATCAGCAGATCAAGCTTGTCGGTCTTACTCTCAATGAATGCAGCGGCCTCCCTTACGCTCTGGTCACTGCCTACATCCAACGTAAAGATGTGCAGCTGCTGTGGAAAATGTCCCTGAAGCTCCTTCAACTGTTCATTGTTCGGCACGATGCCACCCGCAAATACCGTATAGCCCGCAATCAGCAATTGGTGGGTTAATGCCAGCCCAATCCCTCTATCGGTACCCGATATGCAAACTGTCTTGGTGCTCGTCATGATTGCTGCTCCTTTTCGGTTACCCAGACTACGGACCGCCTCAGTATTTCCCTCACCTCAGGCACAAGGTAAGCATTACGATCATGTCCAAGCAACGTTTGATATACTCTTGAGTTGCGATATTCACTTACCCAGGCAAGTGGTTCTTCCTTACCCGTGATCTTCGAATGTGCAGCATATAACGGATGGATATCCACGTCGCCCTCTTGATCAAAATATAGTTCATCCGTAATGGTAAAAGACGCAATCCCCTCTGTGATCGGATGGGTATTGTCCGTTATAAACACTTCAAACTCGCCATATTTGTCATGCCTGCTCTTGCCATGATGGTTCCATGCCCGGGGCACGATGCGGTGATATTCCGGCCAATCCGACTGTCCGGCCTCCGGCAGGGAAAAATGAAACGCGCCGTTGGCAAAATGCAGAATGACAATCCCGCCGCCTCGTTCGCCAAATTTAATGACATTAGTCTTGGCTTGCTCGCTCAGCTCGGTCGGGTCCTGCCAATTGCAGTAATTGAAAGCAATGACGTCAAAAGCAAGCAAACTTTCCTCCGCCAGACTTTCGATATCATAAGACACCGTCACATGAATCGCTCCATTTTCCTCCAGCGCTTCCTTGATAAGTGGCGTTGTTTCCTCCCAATTATGCCATTTGTGCTGGTCATTCCCTGAAATCAGCAGTACGTTAATGTGTTTACTTGTCATTGTTCCCTCTCCTCACACCCAGATATGACCGAGCTGATTGCAGCATACAAGAGGGGCATCGCTGCCCCTCTCTGTTTCGATCCGGTTATTTTTTGATTTTTGCGTATTGTGCGCTGTATTCCTCGATAACCTTGTCGCCACCTGCTTTTTTCCATTGCTCAATCGCTTGCTTCCAGCCAGCTTCATCCAGCTTGCCCAATACAAACTTGGTACGGGCATCATCGATGATCGGCTTCAATTCATTGCCCTTGGTCGTCTGTGTATCCGATACAAGCGGATTGGTCGGATTGTTAATAGCGATAGCTTCGTTGTCTGTAATCATTTTACCATATTTCTCCATGAGAGGTGTTTCTTTACCCGTTGTTTTCGCCGAATATTTGGCTACCTGCAATTGAAGCAAGCTGGAGCCAATCTCCGTGTCAAACAGCTTCTGATCCGTGAAGGTTGGCTTATTGTCCTCCATTTTATAGTGTCTTCCCTCGATACCCCATCCGAGTAAGTCCAGCATTTTCTGATCAGACAGCTTATCAAAGAATCCCAGGATCTGCTTCAGCTCGGCTTCTGTTTTTACGCTGGATTTAGGGAACATAAACACGCTGTTGTAGCCTTGTCCGGCTGGTGTTCTTTCACCCAGTGGCCCTTTAATCCGGCTGACCACATCCACATCAGCACCAGGGAACGACTTGGTCAGGGATGCTTGATAATTCGGCGCATCCAGCATGCTGGAGATGACCGCCCCTGCCTTGCCCTGGTTAATATCATCCTTCTTCTGCTGATTGTTCAGTACAGGGAAATCCTGCTTGATCAGCTTCTCGTCGTACAGCTTTTTGTAAAATTTCATCGCTTCAAAATAAGCAGGCGACATGAAATCCGGGCTCAGCTTGCCGTCCTTGGCTTCCCAACCGTTGGGTGCGCCCATATATGAGGCGACTACCGCGAAGCCATCCATCGTTTTCTCATCGGTCAGTCCTACGGTATCTGCTTTTCCATTTTTGTCAGGATCGTCAAGTGTAAAGGCTTTCAGCACATTGTATAATTCGTCAATCGTTTTGGGCTCGCTCAGTCCGACGTTTTTCAACCAGTCACTGCGGAAAATAATGCCGCTCGGCGCAAGGTCACGTGCCCGGAATACGCCGTAAATTTTGCCGTCCACACTGATGTTATCGAACACGGACTTATTCATTTTGGATAGATTCGGGTAATCCTTCAGGTACGGTCCTACCTCCCAGAAGACGCCCGAACGGACGGCAGCCAGGATGTTGGAATCCTTATTATTTTGAACGAGCAGTGCCTTGGGCAGCTCACCGGAAGCAATCGTAACATTAACCTTTTCTTTATAAGAGGAATTCGGCACCCAGGAAATATCCAGCTTGGTGTTGGTATATTCCTCGATTTTCTTTTGCGCCTCGCTGTCAGCTTTGGGCGGCTCGGAATACATAAGCGTCATGATGCTGAGCTTTAGCGGTCCTTTGTTTTCTACGGCCGCATTATTGCTGGCGGGACTGGCCGCAGGAGCCTTGCCGCTGTCACTGCCGCAGCCTGCAAGCATGGCCGCAGCTCCTACCATAATACCCATTGTGGCGATGCCTGCTTTGTTTATACCGTTACGTCTTTTCATTGTGAATGTGCCTCCCCTAATCTAATTGTATGTGAACGTGTCCCGAACATCAATTGTCCGAATCCGTTTCAACCTTTTACGGAACCAAGCAGTACCCCTTTGGCAAAATGCTTCTGTAAAAAAGGATACACGAGCAAAATCGGTACGGTTGAGATGACAATAACGGCCATCTTGATAATTTGCGGCGGCAGCGCTACAAAGTTCTGATCGAACTGGGTCGAGTCGCCAATTCCGCCCTGGGACAAGATCACAATTTGCCGCAGCCATACCTGAATAGGCCACATTTTCGAATTGTTAATGTACAGAATCGCACTGAAAAAGGTATTCCAATGGCCTACCGCATAAAATAAGGCAAACGTCGCCAGCACCGGCGCTGACAAAGGAAGCACGATACGCACCAATATACCCGGATCGCTGCAGCCGTCAATCTTTGCCGCTTCCTCCAAACCATCCGGAAGTTGCCGGAAAAAACTGACGATCACGATTAGATTGAAGGCACTGATCGCATTCGGAATCAGCAAAGCCCAGTAGGTGTTCAATAGTCCCATCGCTTTCACTACGATAAAGGTAGGTAAAATACCGCCATTAAACAGCATGGTGAATACAATCAGCATCATGAACAGCTTTCTACCGTCGAAATCCTGTCTGGATAACGGATAAGCCAGCAGCGAGGTGAAGATGAGATTGATCAGCGTACCTGCCACGGTAATGCCTATGGTCACGAACAGACTGCGAACAATCGTATCCGTGGAGAAAATGTAACGGTATCCCTCCAGCGAGAAGGTCGTCGGGAAGAGGATAAAGCCACGACGAAGCACCTCTTCCGGCTCTGCAAAGGAAACCGACACAATGTAAATAAACGGGATTATCGTAATCAAAGCGAATGCGAATAAAAAAGTATAATTAAAGCCGTCAAAAATACGGCTGCCCAAGCCTTTATTAACCATCCTGCACCGTCCCTTTCTTAATACAGGCCGCTTTCACCGAATTTTTTGGCCATTCGATTAGCGCCCACTACAAGCACCAGCCCGATCAGCGATTTGAACAAACCGACTGTTGTGCTGTAGCTGAATTGTCCTTGCTGAATGCCGACATTATAGACATACGTATCGAATACTTCGCCAACCTCGCGGTTCATCGAATTAAGCATCAGGAAGATTTGTTCAAATCCGGTATCCAGGAAAGATCCAAGCCGCAGAATGAACAAAATAACAATAACGCCGCGGATCGCTGGAAGTGTAATATGCCACAGCCGTCTGAATCGTCCGGCCCCATCAATCGTTGCCGCCTCATACAGCTGAGGGTCAACGCCTGCCAATGCTGCCAGGAAAATAATCGTTCCCCAGCCGGTTTCCTTCCATACAACCTGCGATACGATCATCGTTCGGAACCAATCACTGGAAATTAGAAAATCGATTTTGGAAAATCCCAGTGCTACCAGCATGTCATTGACAATTCCGCCCTCGGTTGTGAAGAAGATATACGAGATCCCGACAACCACAACCCACGATACAAAATGCGGAATGTACACAATGGTTTGAATCGTACGCTTGAACGCTTCCATGCGAATTTCATTCAATAATAATGCCAGTACAATCGGCAGTGGAAAAAAGAACACCAAATTGTAAATAGCTAATATTAGCGTGTTCTGGAACAGCATACCGAAGGAAGCATCAAAGAAAAAACGTTCAAAATGCTTAAGTCCGACCCAATTGCTATTCATCATGCCAAGAGCTGGCTGATAGTCCTGAAAGGCAATGAGCAACCCCCACATCGGAAAATAGCGAAAAATAATAAAGAAGAGCATACCCGGGAGTGCCATCAGATACAGCCACCTGTTTTTCATCAGACGTTGTAATCTTCGGCGGGCTTTGCTCCGGTTGGCCGTTTGTGCCGGCACAGAAGTTAGTTCCACCAATCATCGTCCTCCTTCATTCCTGTTGATAGCGTCAGCATACCAAGGACTCCGAATTGCGCTCAATAATCAACAGCGCTCCAATTGCTCTTTCCCAGTGATATCAAGGGTTTAGCTGCGATTCAGCATGGATAATAATCACTTGCGTCCCTTATCTGTAATCATTGAAAGCAGACCCGCAAACCCAACATCATTGTGCACGAAATGTCGGATGGACGTTTTCGATTTCTGCTATTGTATGAATCAAGGAGGTCAATTAAATGGATTTGCTTAAGAACATGAATAAAGCGATAACGTACATGGAGGAAAATCTTACGAGTGAGATTGATTTTAAAGAAGCAGCAAGACAGGCTTACTGCTCCGAATACCATTTTAAAAGAATGTTTTCCTTTCTCTCAGGCATCACGTTATCGGAATACATCCGACGCAGACGCCTTACTTTGGCAGCATTTGAGTTGAAGGACAGCAGCGTAAAGGTCATTGACATCGCAATAAAATACGGTTACGGCTCTCCCGATTCGTTTGCAAGAGCTTTTCATCATTTGCATGGGATTACACCGTCAGAAGCCAGAAATAGTGGCCATTCTCTGAAAGCCTACCCGCCTATGACCTTCCAGCTAACCATTAAAGGAGGAATTGAAATGAATTATAGAATTGAGGATAAAGAAGCATTTCGCATTGTTGGTATTAAGAAAAGAGTTCCGATCATATTTAACGGGGTTAATCCGGAGATTGCCTCGATGTGGAAAAGCTTAGATGCTGAGACGATCCAGAACCTTAAAAGCCTTTCCAATGTTGAGCCTATAGGACTTCTTAGTGCATCGACAAACTTTTCAGAAGGCAGGATGGAGGAAAAAGGGGAGCTTGATCACTATATTGGTGCAGCAACAACCAAGGCGTGTCCGGATAATCTCACACAGCTCGAGGTCCCTGCCTCAGCATGGGCAGTATTTGAAGCCATCGGACCCTTTCCTGATACATTGCAAAATGTGTGGGGACGTATTTATTCCGAATGGTTTCCATCCTCCAGCTATGAACAAATAGAAGGTCCGGAAATGCTGTGGAATGCAGACAAGGATGTAACCTCACCCACTTTTAAAAGTGAGATATGGATACCGATTATGAAAAAGAAATGAATCCAACGGAGAAAGTAACAGTTGTGCGGCAGGAAGATCACTCTGGATTTAATGGATCCAGGGATCATCCTGCCGCATCTGATAATCGGTCATTGGAGGCTAGCGCCCACCTACAATAGATCCAGAAGCGCCGAAGCCCCTTCATGATCAGGGTCCAAGGCTACTGCTCTATGGGCATAGTTTCTTGCAGCAGCTTCTTTGCCGACCTCATAATAGCAAAGCGCCATTGTGTATAGGATATGAGAATCTGCATCATCTACATAACGTGACCGTTCAAAGAAGAGCAGCGCATCCTCGAACAAATCCATTTGAACCAGCAGCCTCCCGCAAGCTAAAGCTAAATCCGGTTTCTCTTCCATAGGGTAGTGGCTCTTCCACATCGTATGCAGCCCATGACAAATATCTTTCATTGCATGCTCGCTACATACGGGCAGCAGCTCCTCGATGCGCTCAGCGCTATGAAGGAACAACTGAGCATCGTAACCACTTAATCTCCAAAAGGCATGCAGCTGCGGCAGCTCCATGACAGAGGGTTGCTCCTCAAACCAGGCTTTGAGACTAAAAAAATCATCCGGGCCAAAGCGATCTACAAACCGCCGATATGCGAGACGGGTATGGGCATAAATGACCGGTTCCTGCAGCATAAGGATGCAGCCCACATTTAAATTGTTATATTGATGCGTCGTGAATAAGGTTAACGCACCCTTGTGCTCACAAACATATTGAATAGCATGGTAGTTGGCCTCCAAAGAGAAGCTTCCGTGATGAATCAGCTTGGGAGGTTCGGCGAATTCCCAGCTTTCCAATCGATGGTCTCCCTTATCTGCGGTGAGCAGACAAAAGCCTGCTTGCGACAACTGACCAAGACGTTCCAAGCAGATCAATCCCACGACCGGAAGCAGAACGTGCGAATCCTCCAGCTTGTCCGTGTACAGCTCGATAAGGCTGCGGTAAGGGTACGATTCCTGTTCGTATTCAGCCGCTCTGCGATAATGGTACTCAGGGATGATGGTCTCCAGCACATCCGATGGACTCCGCTTGGTGGCTTCATCCGCGACATGCAGCGAAACGTCGCATTCAAATATGCGGCCCTCATCCACATACAGCAGTTCCTGCGGGATACTGTCAAAAAAATAATTCGCGATAATCAGCAGCGGCTGCTCCACTTCAGCAGGTCCTATACGCTCGCCCGATTGCGTCAAATGCAGCTCTGTTCCCGTCACCGCATCGAATTGTGCAAAATCCAATATCCCTTGCTCGACATAGGGAACCAAGCTCTCGTGCTGCTGCCAATACGAAATATTGCGGATAGCTAAGTCCGTCATCACATAGCGAAAAGGAGGCAGCGGGAGGCCTGCATAATCCTTAAGCTCACATAACTCCTTCAGAACCTGACAGGCTAATCGACCTGAGCCTGCTCCAAGCTCCACAATCATAACCGGTTCAGTTATATGGCCTAATCTGGCTCTATCCTGAAGAAATCCGAAGATGATTTCCGCATACGCAGTTGCAATCATCGGATTACTCGTAATGTACTGCGGAACTTCTTCACTTTGCCAGGCACGAATTCCTTGTTCCTCATAATAAGCTCGCTGCAGCTCCCAAATAGGTGCTTCACTGAAACGATATGTAGACGGTTCGTTATGGTTCATGCGTGATAACCTGCTTTGCATAATGGATTTAAACACAGCATAAAGGAGCTCCCGGTATTCATAACCTGGCTCCTTTATAATTCCTTTACAGCTCACTCATTTTCTGTTCCCGATATTGTCCCGGCGTCATTCCTTCCAGCTTGCGGAACTGCCGGATGAAGTTTTGTGCATTCGTATATTGCAGCCGCTCAGCGACTTCCGTAATTTTCATATCGGTCCCACTCAGCCAGCTCTTGGCCATATCATGTCGATACCCGGCCAAATAGTCACTGTAATTCATTCCGGTTTCCTTACGGAACATCCGGCGAATGTAGTGGGTACTGTAATTCAGACGCAGCGCACACTGCTCCAGCGTCAGATCGCTGTCATAATGCTCCTGTACCAGATCCATCACCGAACGTGAAATGCTTTTGCCTGATGATTCATGCCGATTGCGGGTCAGCTCCATCATCGGATAAATAATCTGGGTTTTGAACCAGTCTTCAATTTCCTGCGGCGTCCTCAGACTGAACAGCTGCTCGTACTCATTGCGGTGATCCTGAGAAAACAGCTCTCCGGTATCCCCCATATCGTAGAGCATTCGGGCGAGATCGGTCAGCAGCATCGCGAATGACATCCGATACAAGTGAGGATCGGTTTCGACCCGAAGCACATCCTGTATGAACTGCTGGAGAAGCTCTCCGGCCTTGTCCTTATCGAGAAAGGAGATTGCCTGCGTAAGCTCTGATACCAAATGATGCGGATAATAATGACGTGACTCCTGCTGCGGCTTCAGATCATCCAGATACAGAATTGCCTTTTCTCCTAGACGAATCCGGTATTGAAGAGCCTCCTTCGCTTCCAGGAAGGCTTGCGACGTTGTGTAGAGCAGCTCATACGGCCTGCTAATCCCGATACTAACCTTCAGCTCCAAATATTCAGCAGCTGCCCGCTGAATCGACTCGGCCAGACTGCCCAGCTCACTCAGCAGCTCGCTTTGATTGTCGGCATCACTACCAACAAGTGTCACCTGATAATTATCTATCGGCATCGCATGAATTCGCTGCGGCGGCGGAATCAGCTCGGACGCCATATTATTAATGGCAAACAGGAGCAAATCCTGTTCATTCGCATTATAGCGGGTTTGCGCAAGTGTATCGATTTGCAGAACCAGCACCGCATAACGGCGCCAGACCGGGAATTGAAACTTGGCTGCTTTATCCTCCAGCTCGCTGCGATACAGCTCGCCCTGAAACATTTTCAGCATAAAATAATCGACCAGCTGTGCGGATTGGATCTTCATTTGCCCCTCTAGCTGTTCATTAGATTGATGCAAGGATGCAAACTGCGTACCAATCCATTGCAATTCATCCTTAACCGCAGCGCCTCCACTCGTAGGCTTGCTGTGGCGCATCGTAAATTCCATCAGACTGCGTACTGGAAAATACATGCGTCTGGAGCCCCAATAAGACAGCAGTCCGGTAAAAAGCAGCAGCAGCACAACAGCTGTCAACGTTGCCCAACCGATCGAGGCGGACTCCTTCTTCGCCTCCTCCAAAGGAATGATCGACACATAAGTCCAGTTATTATAACGAGACTGGTTATAGATAACACTGTACGAAGCTCCCTGTGAGGTGCTGTTGATATAACCATGCGTCTGATCCGTGTTTTTGAGCTCCTGCAGCCAGGGCTCGGATGCTACGCTTTGACCGATCCTCTTCACATTGCTGTGAATAATAATATTCATTTTATCGTCCAGAATCATCGTTTCCCGAGTTGAAAAGCCCTGCGTGAGCAGCTTGGCAAGCTCTGTATTGGATACACGGACGGACAAATAACCCTTTGGTTCCGCAGCTGTGGCAGGAATGGCCTTCACCAGCTTCAAGCCGGCAAAGGTTGGACTCTGCTCCGGCATCCAACGGGAATTATTGGCAGCATTCAAAGAAACAGGGATCTTCGCTATATCCGTTCCAAAGTAAAAACCGCTATCCTTGATATACCAGCCGTTCTGAAGACTATGCAGCTCAATGTCTTTAACACCAAGCTCATAGGTTTGAACACCAAGGAGCCCTTTAACGAGCAAATCAACATCCTGAAAGTCTTCAATCTCCATACGCCTCGACACAGAATTAATAACTAAAGGCGATTCAGCAAAACGACCTGATACTTGCTCAATAACTTTGAGAATTTGCTCGACGCGGCTTTGCGACTGCTGCAGGATGAACACGTTGGCTTCGTTAACTTTAGTTTGAACCGTGGAAGTCGATTGGAAGAATGAGTAGATTCCGAGAAATAGGAGCGGAATGGTACTGATCAAGGTAGTAAATGTCATAAGCTTGATAAAAAAAGAATAACGCGAGGGCATACTGCTTCCTCCATACTGCATGTATAATGGTTCTCATTGTATCATATACTTGCGCTTTTGAGGACAAATCTTGGCGAAGAAGCTTTACCTCGCCAGACTCTCCTTCAAGCCCCATCAATTGGACAATATCTTCGTTGATCCGTCCTTATAGCCGACAACAACCGAGCTTGCCATTTGGACGAAAAGTCCGTGCTCCACAACGCCCGGTATCGAATGAATTTGGACTCCCAGCGCTTGCGGCAGCAGGATTTGCTCAAATTTGCAGTCCACAATCCAGTTGCCATTATCGGTCACAAATTCCTTACCGTTATCCAGACGCAGCTGCGGCTTGCAGTCCAGTTCTGTTAGACGGTTGATCGTCAGGTTGGAGGCAAATGGCACGATCTCGACAGGCAGTGAAAACTGCCCCAGATGCTCCACCCGCTTCGAATCGTCCACGATGACAATAAACCTTTTGCTATGAAAAGCGATGATTTTTTCCCGCAGCAGCGCACCTCCGCCACCCTTGATCAAATTCAGCTGATCGTCAACCTCATCGGCCCCGTCTATGGTCAGATCAATACTTGTGATTTTGGAAAATTCGACCATTGGAATACCGGCTTGTCTGGCCAGATCCTCTGAGCTTTGTGAGCTTGCCACCGCACGGATATGCAGTCCTTTTTGTACGCGCTGCCCTATCTGTTGAATCGCCCAATAGGCAGTAGATCCGGTTCCGAGTCCTACAATCATTCCCTCTTCAATGAATTGGACAGCCTGCTGAGCGGCAATTTCTTTTGGATTCATAGCTATCACTCCCTGCTATTTGCATGATCGATCACTTTGATTATAAATCAGGAAAGGCTGGAATGGTAATTTCCCTATGGTATAATAAGGAAAATAGCTTGGAAAGGATTGATTCCATGTTTTCTCGAAATCGCTTAATCGCTGCTGTAAGCTTGATCATACTCACGATGGTCTTATCCTGGACATATCCTGACGCAACCCCGTTAGGCGAACAATGGTTTACAGCGGTAGGCTTGCCTACATGGTCAAATGGCCATACCGGGATCAATTATTTTAGTGTTTTTCTTGTGCTCATTGTACTTACCGGTTTGTTTTTACTGAGATCGTCCTTATACAAGCATCCTCGTAAAATAGTGCTCGCGGCTATCATCGCGCTATTATGGCTGCCGGCAAACCTGGTTATCGGCTATCAAACCGTGTTTGCAAAAGGAATTTATACACTGGAGTATGACAAGCAAGGCAGCAGCTGCAGCTACAAAAGAGAAGAGCAATGGCTGAATGGCAGCTGCACTTTAACGTTTATTAACCATGGACAGAGTGTAGATTTTTCAGTCATGATTCGCAAAGAACCGTTTCCGAACAACGCTTTCCTTGAGCAATTGGATGTGCTGGGTGATCAAACTCTTCACATGGCCGCCCATGATAAAAACTCCATAACAGTAGCCTTCTCAAAATGGGTCGAGAATGTCGAAACACCTTTCAACGGAAGCATGTCGGGCTTTGATATTACGGTCAAAAATGCAACCTCACAAAGACGTTTGTAAAACTTATTTTGTATAATGATCTTCTTGTGATTCCTTGTACAGCTTATTCGCTTTATGGGCCAGAAGAAAACATATAACGATCATAATCGGAATCAGCATCCAGAAAAACCCTCTGAATAAAGCGAACGGTGTTTCAAAAAGAAAGGCCTGCCAAAAACCCGCTCCGCTTTTCTCCCATAATCCTTGTGTATAATATAATAATTTCGGGTTCAAAAAAGCCTTCACATCAATCAAGTCAGTAGTCGTCAGTACAACGAACAGCGGAATTAAGGCAGTCGCCGTTGAGACCCATATTTCTGAAATTCTTTTATATCTTGCGGCTTTGGAATCGGTGTCCGAGAAAATATCCTCGCTTCCGTGAGCGCCTGAATTTTTAAAATATTGAGCTCCAGAGCTTTTCGTTCCGGCGATATGCTTCCAGCCGCTGTCTTCAAAAAGCGCGCGGTAATCTTCAAAATCCGCTGTTTTCTTAAATTTGCGGTAATCCATTTTTATCGCTGCATGCTCAGGCTTGGCAGGTTGAAACTTATACCCGAATGATTTCCCTGTGAATATATAACCTTGCCTCGCCATTTCATTCAGCCACTCTTCTTCCTTGTCAAAATTAATAAAAAATTTGAATTTTCTCATCACGATTTCCCTCATTTCTCATCTCAAGGTATGTTTCGTAACCTCAATCATGTGATTCATTCTTTCAAAGTCGAGACGCAGGATTTCCTGTCCCAGCTCTGTGATCGCATAAACCTTACGCCGGCTGTCCTCACTGGTAACGGGCTGTATAAATTTCAGCTTCAACAAGTTCTCAATAGCCCCGTAAAGCGTCCCTGCCGCCATTCTTACCTGTCCACCGCTGAGCTCCTCCACCTTTTGCAAAATCAAATAGCCGTGAGCCGGTTCGATCAAAGCCAGAAGAATATAATAAACGGTTTCCGTCAGCGGTAAATGTTTGTCTCTACTCATGGTTCCCCTCCTTTTACTCAACGCGACTATATAGTTCAAATGTATAGTTATACTATATACAGTTTAGCTGTATATTGCAACCCCTTGAAAGGCTCCATTTACTTTTTGGCAAGGTAGCGTTAAGTTATAATATAATCCGGGTCGCGCATACTAAGAGATTTAGCGGTAAAAGTACGGAAACAGCCTATGCTTTCGTAGTCGCTTTCTTACAGAAAGCGTGTAGGCGAGCGCTGGCGCTTCTACAGGATCATTTGGCCGCTCCGCTCATTATTCACCGGACTTCGGTATATAACCCAGCTTTACCCTGAGAATCGAATCCAAGATTGCCGCATGTTCACACTAAGAGGTTGGAAGGTGTTTAACTATGAATATATTAATTATCGAGGACGATCCCAGTATTCAAATGCTGCTCAAGCTCAGTCTTGAGGTTGAAGGCTTTCAAACGTCGGTAGCCGGATCGGCGGCAGCTGGCATGGATACATTGGCGGCTCAACACACGGATCTGATCCTGCTCGATCTGATGCTGCCTGATCGCTCCGGCTTTGAACTCCTCCAAACGCTCCAGCAGCACTACAAAACGATTCCCGTTATTGTACTCAGTGCCAAAAATGAGATGAACGATAAAATACTCGGCTTTCAGCTGGGAGCGGACGATTATTTAACAAAGCCCTTTGAAACAAGGGAGCTGATTGTACGCATCCGGGCAGTTATCCGGCGAATGAACACCACGAGCTCAACACCTGAAACTATCCAGGTAGACAAGATCGAGATCGACAAGCGGGAGCGTTCCTTAAAGGTCGGCGGCACCCTCATCAAAACGACCAGCAAGGAGTTTGATTTTATGTGGCTGTTATGCAGCCATCCCAAAGCCGTATTTACGCGTGAGCAAATTCTTGATCAGGTATGGGGCTTTGAATTTTATGGACAGACACGCTCCGTCGATATGATGGTGAATCGGCTGCGGGAAAAGATGAAGCCCTATGACCATTTAGTCGCAACGGTACACGGTACCGGCTATAAGCTGGAGGTATAGGCCATGGGACTGCGAAATAAGCTGTTTCTCCAACATACCGTGACCATTATTATGCTGCTTACCGCCATGTATTTTATCGTAAATTATACAATTAGCAAAAGCATGATTGAACGCGATATCCGCACCTTGAGCCAATACAATACCTTGCACCGCATCGAAGCGTTAAAAATTGTCAATGATAAAAGAATCAGCATCGAGCAGCTGTTCTCTGGAACCTATGCGCCGCTTATTGCTTCACATCTGGCTGCCAACAGCAACTTTCAGGTTCAGCTGTTTGCTTTGGACGAGACGATCGTCGGCAATAGCGGCGACAAAGAAAATTTGCTGAAACGAGATGATATTGAGACCGCTTTGACAGGGCAAAAGGCTACCGTGATTACGGAATCCGAGGATACGCAGTATTTAATTTATTCGGCCCCGTTTATGTATGAGGGAAAAATAGTCGGCGGGTTTCGGTACTTGCTTGATCTCAATCAGCATGTCCAAACGCTTGATGAAATGAGGTATTGGTTCATTGGTGTAGCCTTGGGATGCCTGCTCTTATCGTTACTGGCAAGCTACTCCTTCTTTTCTATCCTGATGAAGCCGCTGCACGATTTGAAGCAAGCACTCAAGCTTGTATCTGTCGGTGATTTCAGCAAAAAAATTGTCGTGAACAGCCAGGATGAAGTCAGGGAGCTGGCTAAAGACTTTAACCATATGTCCGATTCCTTACAGCACCATATCGAAATGCTGCACTACGAGCAAAGTAAGCAAAAAACGTTTTACGACAATATGACCCACGAATTGAAGACACCGCTCACCTCCATCATCGGCTTCTCCGATTTGATCGCACACATGGATCAAAAGGACGATATCCGCAATTGCAATGTGTACATCCGCAAGGAAAGCGGCCGACTATTGAACATGGTCGAGGAGCTGCTGCAAACCTCACTCAAAGGGGAAGAGGCATGGCGTGTGAAGCTGCAGCTCATGGATCTGGGAACCGTGATCACCGACAGTCTGCGAATTCTCGAGCCAACCCTGCACAAGTCATCCATTACGACAACCCTGCATATATCGCCTTGCGATGTGTATCTGGACTCGGAACGCACCCAGCAAGTGCTGTTTAATGTGATTGACAATGCGATTAAGCATAGCGAATGCACCCATCTGGATATTTTGCTGGAGGATTATGAGGGACAAGGCTGTGTTCGCATTGTTGATAACGGCAAAGGAATCTCCGAGCAGGACAGGCTCACCTTATTTGTGCCGTCCGAGCATAAGCAGGACCGGATTATATCGGCTCAATCTCATGGACTCGGCTTGCCGCTATGCAAACAATTAATGGAACTGCAGGGTGGCAATATCGTGATAAACAGCCGGACAGGTGTCGGGACTGAAGTACAGCTGCAATTTAATAAGGGACTTTTCTGGTGAAAGGCTGTTACAAAATTGATACAAACCTACAATTTTTTTGAGATAAAAGGAGCGTAAAGTAAATGCCAGAGGAAAAGAAAGGGCTTTCATGGTTTCGCCTCATCTTACTGCAGGTTGTTGTTGGCTGCATATTGATAGCCGTGTGTGCCTATACCTTTCGCATCCCTGTGGATGAAGTTCGCATCGTTCCGCCTCAGCAGGATGACCGCGATAAGGTAGCCGGAGTTCCCATGCGCGTCAATATCACCTACCCAGGCCTTGGCACCATCTCGATTGATGACCCAAAGGAGCTTCTGAAATTATCCAATACCTTCTCAGGACTATTGTCCGTCGGCAAGCAGCAAAATCCGGCTAAATCTCCACGGCTGCTGCTTACAGGCTCGATGGCTTATCTGGATCAGGAGGACATTCCTTTTCAAGTCGAGACCAACGCCTTCCGTTTCGGTGATGAATCAGTCAATTCACTCAATGTCAGTGCCGAAATTCGCAAGCTGCAAAGTACGCTCATCGATAAAACGCTGACTTCAGATACCATTGGAGCCGCTATGGACGATACTCGTAACGATGTGTTCTCTTTGCAGCAAGGTGAGCTTACCCTGCTAACAAGTGGGGAGCGGGGAGCGCTTACCGCCAAAATGCGTTCGGCTATCCGCGTCATCGACTTCAGCCATTTTGATTACCTGGCAGAGCAACCTGACGCCCACTATGTTGTACGGCTCACAGATGATTCCAAGTCCAAGCAGCATTGGCTACATCTGGACCGATACAATAACGCTTACATTGTGGTATTCGACCTGTTGGATGAGACCAACCAAAGAGCCTATTTCAAATTGAACGATGCCTCATAACAATTTGAAGGGATGATGGATGGCATGGCTAGAAAGAAAAATAATACACCTGTCATAGTTTTATCAGTAATTGTAATTGTACTTATAGCGGGGTTCTTTATGTACAAATCCGGCGTGTTCGGCGGCAAGGCTCAAGGCAAAGTAACCGTATATTCGATTTTCCAAGAGGAAGAAGCACGTAAAATCATGGATAAGTTTAAAGCGGATACTGGTATCGACTACGATATTTTACGCTTGCCAAGTGGTGAAGCGGTTTCAAGAGTACAAAATGAAATGGGTAAGCCGCAAGCTGACTTCCTGATGGGTGGTCCCGCCGATTCCCATGAGGTATTGAAAAAAGCTGGCGCATTGGAAAGCTACATCTCTCCGAATGCCTCGGATATTCCAGATAACATGAAGGATAAAGAAGGCGCATGGACCGGATTTTATTTAAATCCAATTGCAATCGGCATTAATACACAGCGTTGGAAAGAAAAATACGGAACAGCCGCTTATCCGGAAACCTTTAAAGATCTGTTAGATCCTAAATATAAAGGCGAGATCGGGATGTCCGATCCGGCTACCTCCGGTACTTCCTACACAGCTGTTGCTTCACTCGCTCAAGTATGGGGCAAGGATGAAATGCTGAAATACATGACTCAATTGCTGCCGAACCTGAAGGAAAGACCGAAATCCGGTATCGAACCGATTCAAAAGGCCGGTAAAGGCGAATATACCATCGGGATTACGTTCCTGGGCGACCAAATCAAAGTAAAAAATCAAGGTAATCCGATTATTAGCATCGTGCCGGAAGCAGCTGGTTATGAAGTAGGCGGATTAGCTATTGTCAAAAATGGCCCTAACACAGCAGCAGCCAAAAAGCTGATGGATTATATGTTAACTGCTGAACCAGGCAAAATTTACACAGAATCTGCCTATTCCGTCTCCGTGAAGCCGGGCGTTCCCGTTCCACCAGGCGGCGTCGATATCAAAACGACCAAATATAACAAAGCCTACAGCCTATGGACGGCAGCCGAGCAAAGAAAAGCATTGCAGGATGCATTAAAGGATTTGAAATAAGTTGAACCATTGCGGCATAGCAGGACAGTCAATGTCTTGCTATGTCTCCCTTGGAAGATTCAGAAAGGTGGTAGCTCTCCCCCTATGATCAAAGAAAAAAAAGGCATCGGGGAGTCGATCGGCCGGCTCGTCAGGGATCCCTCTTCACTCATGCTTGTACTGATCAGCTTTATCATTCTACTTTTATTTGTTGTCTACCCACTGGTGTTTGTCGTTTTTATTCCTAGTGGCGAAGACTGGATCACTTTTTTTAGCAAAGGCCGTTATGGCACAGCACTGATGAATACGGTGGTTAGCTCCTCGCTATCCGCAATTACGGCAACAATATTCGGTTTCATTTATGCTTATGCGATTAACTACAGCAACATCAAAGGTAAAAAGTTTTTCCGCTTTATTGCCTTCTTACCGCTGCTGGCTCCTTCGGTCATGAGCGGTCTGGCTTTTCTGCTGTTGTTTGGCCGGGGCGGCATGGTGTCCCAATATTTGAAATTATGGTTTAATGTTGAGCTGGACTTATACGGGCTACCTGGACTGTGGATTGTTCAAACCATTTCCTATTTCCCGCTTGCGTATATGACAATAACCGGCGTCCTGCGTTCGATTTCACCGAACCTGGAGGTTGCTGCACAAAATCTGGGCGCGCGAGGCTTTAAGCTGTTTCGCTCGATTACCTTTAAGCTTGCGCTTCCGGGTGTTATCAACGCCTTCTTGCTTGTAGCTATTAACTGTTTTGCCGATTTTGGTAATCCGAAGCTGATCGGGGGCAACTATACCCTGCTGGCTGTTGAAATTTATGGTGAAATCATTAATAACCAACCTGGACTCGCTTCGGTTATGGGGATCATCCTGGTCATTCCTGCCCTGCTTGTTTTCGTTATTCAAAACAAACTGTTGTCCAAAGGCTCCTATTCGACCATTACAGGCAAGCCTGTTTCCGGCCTGAATCGGGTGGCCACCTCCAAAAAAACCGATATCATGCTCTTTTCATTTAATACGTTGATGTCCATTTTCATTATTGCGATGTTTGCCATTACGATCCTGTTCGCTTTCACGAAAAACTTTGGCCGAGACAATACGTTCACACTCGATCATATGATGAAGGTTGTGTTCAGCACTTCCAGTCCTGCGGTGCTTAACAGCTTGGTGCTCTCCTTAATCAGCTCCCTGCTTGCTGTAGCGTTTGGGCTCATATTAGCGTATATCGTAGTGCGCAAGCCTTTCCCAGGCAAAAAATTGCTGGATTTCACGGCTGTGCTGCCTATCGCTTTACCGGGTACCTTCGTCGGACTTGCCTTGATCGTAGCCTTCAGCTCCGGACCAATTATTCTGCAAGGTTCTGCTGTCTTAATTATCGTAGCGATGCTGCTCAAACAGATGCCTGTTGGTTATCGGGGTCTCAGCGCTTCCTTCAAGCAGGTGGATAAATCCATTGAAGAAGCCTCGATGAATCTTGGCGCTGACAGCCGCAAAACACTAACAACAATCGTATTTCCGATGCTGCAAAAAACAATCGTCGCCAATTTCGTTTATGCGTTTATGAAAAATATGAACACCTTAAGCACCATTGTCTTTTTAATTACACCTCAATGGGTCGTTGCGGCTGTATCCATTTTCAACTATGCAGAGACAGGCACCTATTATTGGGCTGCCGCAGTTGCTGTGGGGCTGATGGGCGCAACCTTGGGTACGCTTGGTATCATTAAATTGATTTTCCGTTCTAAAGTGAAGATATTTGATTTCTAGAGGCTGGGAGTGGGAATAATGGGTACAGAAATATTGCTTGATCTCAAAAACGTGAATAAAGTGTTCGGCGTCAATCACGTTTTGAAAAATATTAACTTGCAGATTGAACGAGGCAAGTTCATTACTTTCCTGGGTCCGAGCGGCTGCGGAAAGACGACCCTGCTGCGTTCGATCGCGGGCTTCTACACGGTCGATGAAGGAGAAATCTGGATCGATGGAAAGCTGATGAACGAGCTGCCTCCTTATAAGCGGGGAACTCCCATGGTATTCCAGGAATACGCGCTGTTTCCTCATATGACCGTATTTGATAATGTAGCTTACGGCTTGGATGTTCAAAAGCGCCCTGAAGGTGAAATCCAGGATCGGGTAAAATCCGCTTTAGCCAAAGTAAAGCTGACCGGACTGGAGGAACGCTATCCGCATCAAATGTCCGGTGGACAGCAGCAGCGTGTGGCTATGGCCCGCGCACTCGTCATGGACTCTCCGATTATTTTGCTGGATGAGCCGCTCAGTAATTTGGACGCCAAGCTGCGTGAAGAGGTACGGGTCGAATTGAGAAATATCCAGCTCGATCTGGGCTTAACGGTCATCTACGTGACCCATGATCAGGTTGAAGCCTTATCGATGTCGGATCATATTGTTGTCTTTAATAAAGGGGCCATCGATCAGTACGGCACTCCTCATGAAATCTATTACAAGCCTCGCACCCAATATGTAGCCGATTTTATCGGAACGACAAATTTTGTCGATGCGGTCGTTGTGCAGCTTGAAGGCGATCAGGCGACTGTCAAATACGGCAAAAACAATCATACCGTTACCGTTCAAACCAATGAGCAGCTTACGGTTGGGGAGAATGTGCTATTAAGTGTCCGACCGGAGTCAATGCGTATCAACGGACCCGATGCAGGGGATTTTATTATGGATGGAGTCGTCGTCACCTATTCCATGTTTCTCGGTGAAAAAGAGCGGTATTTCCTTGCTGGCGATGACAGTAAAGAGTGGATTGTCGATGTGTATGACATTGGTCAGACCTCTTATCAGGGAATCGTAAAAATACATGCTGCGGCCAATAAAATTCATTTGATTAAAATCAGCAATTGAAATAGATTGAGATAAGAGTTAGAAATAAGAGCTATGAAAGGAAAACAACCGTTTTCCTTTTTTGCCTATGTATGTGGAGGAGGCGGTTGGGATGTGGAAAAAAGGCATTGTATTCTTGATGCTGCTG
This sequence comes from Paenibacillus periandrae, assembly GCF_022458865.1. GTDB lineage: Bacteria > Bacillota > Bacilli > Paenibacillales > NBRC-103111 > Paenibacillus_S > Paenibacillus_S periandrae. The sequence continues at coordinate 171,653 of NZ_JAJNMU010000006.1, forward strand.
GCAAGCGTGATCATTATCTATACGTTGTACTCGGGCAGCCCCAATAACCAGCCGCTCAAGGTTTATGTTATTTTTCAGGAGGATGAAGGCCGGATCCTGTTGGAAAAGTTCAAGAAGCAGACCGAGCAAGCGTACGAAATCATTCGCATGTCCAGCGGGGAAGCCAGCTATCATCTGCTGACCATGAACAAAAGCGGAATTGATGTCGTGCTGGGTGGACCAGCTGACCTCCATGAGCAATTAAGAAACAGCGGCAAATCCGTAAGCTACTTCTCCCCGAAGAGCGATAACATCCCGCTGCAGTATAAAAATAAAGAGGGCTATTGGACGGGCATGTATATGGGAGCGCTTGCGATCGGTGTGAATCAACAAATATGGCAGCGCGATCCGAAGCTGGCCTCCTTACCGCTGCCGCAGCGCTATGAGGATTTACTCCTGCCTGAGTTAAAAGGCAAAATCGAAATACCGGACCCTGAAACCTCCGGTACCGGCTATACACTGTTGGCCTCTCTGGCACAGGAGCGTGGAGAAGATGCGGCCATTCAATTGATGCAAGCTTTGAAGAAGCAAAGCTCATCGACCACATTCGCCGGAATTACTTCGGCCCAACGGCTTGCCGTAGGCGATGTCGCCGCAGTCGTATGCTTCCTGGGTGATCAGCTTCGCTTTACGAACTCAGGCTATGACATCCACTCCTTTATTCCGCCCCAGGCCGGTTGGGAGATCGGGGCTGTGTCCATTCTGAAAAGCGGGAACAACACGACAGCAGCCAAAAAGCTCGTCGATTTCGTCCTGTCCAAGGAAGCACAAACCGATTACATGAATGCCGCCTTCTCTCTCCCTGTACTTCCCGACATTCCGGTTCATCCTCTGCTCTCTCATGTGAAGCTGGAGAATTTGTTGGTTACGTATCGGTTTGATGTTGCCGCTCAGCGTCGTGAGCAGCTGCTGACGAGATGGCGAGCTGTGAAGGAGTGAGGGGTTGTAAGAAGACGGATTGGTTCGGGCTAACTTGTCATGAAAAAAAGGAACCCAGCCAATGGGGTAGGGTCTCATTCTATTTTGAATGTTACCGCGAGTTTTCCTATGATGATCGAAAAGCTCCTGAAGCCTTGATTTATAAGGCTTTTGGGTTCCCCCTTTTTTATATTTGTCTTAGAGTTTCCTTCAGTTACCTTATATCATTGATTGTTACCGACCAAAATTTTTAATAAGGTTTTTACGGTTCATGTTACTTAATTTACACTACCTGGAAATTCAGTTTTACTATTTTAATTAGTGCTGAAAGTTCTAGCTTGTACCTACAAAATCATCATAGTCCAATGTTTTCTTCGCAATAGAATATTAACTCGCTATTTTCATAAACTTCAAATCTAGAGTTATGAAGTTTTGTTCTGGAATCTTAATGACACCTAAACCTTTACTTTCTAAAGTCAATAATTGAACTATTACTCCGCGATAAAAATTATGTTCATATTCTCCCTCAACCCGCGAATTATAGAAGTTTCATAAGTATCAACTAGTGGTGTCGCCTTCGTGGTTAACTACACTTGTTTCCAAGAAAGTACCTAAAAACCACATAGTAAATCCAAGAGCACACCAATAGAAGATTGCCCATGCTGAGAATTCCCACTTAATTAGCCAGATTAAAAAAAACAGTTCACAGACTATTATCCCAAACGCATTACCATGTTCACGCAAATGTCTATATGACTCAACATACTCCTTTCGAGATAACTGACTTTCTATTTCTTCTTCCCCTTGAGAATCTAATTTAGATGTAGTTTTCCTCTGAAAACCTCGTGTAATAATCGTCTTTTCAACTAAATTTGGTACAACCCTCTTATCTTTATTAAAAACTCTGAACAAACTTATCTTAGTATAGAAAGATTTAAATTCTGTTGAACCCACCACTATTATAGCGAAAATCAAAATAAGAATACTAACACTACTGATGTGTTTCCCAATATGATTATCTGCTATAAAAAAAATGCAAAAAAAGAACAATGCTAACAAAGTGAATATCCAACAAAAAACAAAAGGATACTTTCTACTCTCCGGATTTTTAGGGAAAGAAAATAGCACCGAGCGTACACCATGAAGCACTAGTATGAGCATACTTGATAAATACATATATAGGAATCCAGATATCACTATGACAATCGCAGCAAGAATAGGAAAACCTGTTTGTTTTAACTGAATCATCTTATCACTATGTGTACTTGTAAATAAATCAGATTTACCTAAAACTTTTAAAATATCGATTGCATCATCTTTATTTACATCGTAAGTTGTACTGAACAAAAAGCTGAATAGGTTAGCTCTTACCTTATCATCATCACCAAGCATCTTAACAACTCCTAAAACATCCCCCTCATTAAGTAGTTTTTCAGCTTTTAATTTGTCCTCTTGCTCAAATTTCTCTACTTTAATAGCAATTTCACTCTTAAAAAATGAGGCTGTAATTTGATTGTTGTAATTTATCACCAGAAAGAATAAAACAACTACTCCAAATATTGTCCCAAGTAAGTATCTAACTAAATAAAATTCCCAAAACCGATTCCCGCCCATGTTATCCTCCACATCTTTATCCATAATTAAATATAAAACTTTCTCTCTTCCATTGCTCCCTCACTTCGGCCCAAAAATCCGCAACCCGATCGTCGCCAGCGCCTTACAACCCTCTTCGCTATACTCCATGTTGCACATCCCAATACCGCTAATATATGAAAACCATGACCATGCTATGTAATAGGCATCACCGGATTGAATTTGCTCCAGCTGCTGAGCCTCTTGAATGATCGGAATCAACGTATCGACAAAATCTGCAACAAACTGCTTTAAATCGGTTGCCAAGGCCGGAAAGCGTTCCGGATATCCAACTACATACTGGATCAGACTGACAAAGCTGACGTTTTTTAATTGACGTTCAATCTGCCCTTCGATAAGCGCAGAGATTTTGGATAAAGGCGGGCCTTCCACAAGCAATTCCGCTAGATACGCCCTCTTCGCTGCATCCAGGTGCTCCACAACCACTTTGTGAAACAAGTCTTCTTTGTTCGCAAAATATAAAAATACAGACGCATGACTAATGCCTGCCTCTTTGGCAATGTCTTTAATCGTGCTTTCTGCAAAGCCTTGCCGAGAAAACATCGCAGTTGCGGCATCCATGATTTGTTTGCGCCGCTCCTCCCTTAGCTTTTCATTAACGGTTCGCGCCATGTGAATCACCCCGGATCATCAATAAATATGTATATCGTATTTCAGCTAATGGACAACTTGACAATAATACCCATTATATCATATAAATAAACTGACTGATCAGTTATTTAATTAATGGAGGTATTGAACTATGAAATACTTTATACTAACAGGTACATCCCGTGGTATTGGCGAAGCGCTTGCCCATCAGCTGATTTCTGACGAACATCATCTCTTTTGTATTTCCCGAACACCCAACGAATCGCTGGCTGCAAGAAAGGGTCTCGATTATATCCAATTTGATTTGAATCATATACATGGAATTGAAGCCGTCATAAATACCATCTTTGATAAGATCGATCCAGCCAAGGCGGAATCACTCTATTTGGTCAATAACGCGGCCGTCGTTGCCCCACTGGCTCCCATTGAGAACAGCCCTGTAGATCAAATCATCCACAATATCCACATTAATCTGCTGGCCCCCATCGTCTTAACCTCATTGTTCATACATCATTCCAGCCATCTGCCCATAGATAAAAGAATATTAAATATTTCGTCCGCATCTGCCAAGCATCACGTTCCCGGCATGAGCTGTTATTCGACTGCCAAGGCCGGGTTGGATGTATTCTCAAGCTCGGTCGCTCTTGAACAAGGCAGCAAGGATAACGCGGTGAAGGTCGTATCTGTCTGGCCGGGAATGATTGATACCCATCTTCAGGAGGAGGCAAGAAATGCCGACCAGGAAACCTTTGCTTCCTCCGTTCTTTTCCATCAGGTCAAAGACAATGGGATGCTAACTACCCCGCAACTTGCAGCAGAACAAATCAAAGAGCTATTATTAGGTGACCGGTTTACACAAGGAGCACTTATTGAAAATTTATACGCTTGACTTCGAGCGCGCTCTAACTTGTATGATCCATTTATGAGGAGGCCATTTACTATGGATATGGAATTAACGATTCAGCAGGTTGCGGACCGAACGGGTTTAAGTGTACATACGCTTCGTTATTATGAACGAATCGGTCTGATGGATCCGGTCCATCGTACACCTAACGGGCGGCGTTCTTATAAGGAGAATGATATTGAGTGGATTGTTTTGTTAATTCACTTGCGTTCTACCGAGATGCCGATCGCCGAGATGCAGCAATTTGCCAGCTTAGTCCGTCAAGGGGACTCCACCATTGCAGATCGGTGCGTATTATTGGAAGCTCATGAGCGTAAACTGCTTGAGCAGTACCAGGAGCTGCAAACCACCCTTGCACTGCTAAGTGATAAAATCGGATATTACCGTTCATGGGAAATGTCGCAGCATGAAAAGAAACCGATAACGGGCTGACCTCAACCACTCATTGTTACAAAGGAGACTTTTGGATGCAGCAGCTGTTATTAGGAAATACAGGGATACAAGTGAGCGCTCTCGGCTTGGGATGTTTGAATTTCGGTTCTCGTACGGATAAAGAAACGTCTTATCGACTGCTCGATCAATATGTCGATGCCGGCGGCAGCTTTCTGGACACGTCCAATAATTATGCATTTTGGAATGAAGGCTGCTCGGGCGGGGAAAGCGAGCTGCTGTTGGGTCAATGGTTGAAGGATCGGGGAAATCGGGAGCACATCGTTCTCGCAACCAAGGTAGGCGCCCAACCGACGATTCCAGGTGGCGGCTTTGAGAGTATGGAAGGCTTGTCTCGCAAGGCCATTGAACAAGCGATTGACGGAAGCCTGAGACGGCTCGGGACCGATTATGTCGATCTGTATTACGCTCACATCGATGATGTCAATACGCCGATGGAGGAGACGATGGAGGCATTCGATAGGCTTGTCCGTGCGGGAAAAGTAAGAGCCTTAGGCTGCAGCAACCATCATACGTGGCGAGTAGAGAAAGCGCGGAATATTAGCAAATCCCATCATTGGACACCGTACAGCTGCATACAGCAAAGATATACGTATCTTCGGCCAAAGCCTGGTGCGGATTTTGGTGTCCAAATCAGTGCAAATGATGAGCTGCTGAACTATTGTCAAACCCATGATGATTTCTCCTTGATTGCCTATTCACCTTTACTTAATGGTTCCTATACCCGCAGCGATACACCGCTTCCGAAGCAATATATGAGTGAGGATACTCAGGCGAGACTCAGCGTCCTGGCAGAAGTAGCCCAGGAAACCGGTGGCACCTTAAATCAAATCGTCCTGGCCTGGCTCCTCCAAAGTACCCCTACAACCTTATCCATCATCGCAGCCAGCAAGCCGGAGCAGCTTCAGGAGAATCTCGATTCCCTCAACATCCGGCTGACTCAGGAGAAGCTGCATCGGCTGCATACAGCAGGTTAAGCACGACTCCGAACAATCCCTCTATCCGATCGGCCGTCATATCGTGGCGGCCTTTCAGCATGATTGCCCCCCTCTCAACGATGCAACGATGCATCGATGCTTGTGTAATTTCAGCAAAATCCCGTATCGCCGCTGATGCACAGCAGCTCTCCTATCCCTGCCTGATTGAAATCCGTTAAGTACTGTACATCCCCCATCAGCGGCGGTATACTGAAAGGTATGCCCCCAACAACCATACAGTGGGGCCCATACCCGTCTGTGTATGGTCTTACGCTATCATTTCGTAAATACCTATAAGAATTAACAGGACGCCACCGATCAGATCAGCATATTGACTCACCCAGGTTTTGGAAGCCATCAAGCCGATCCGTGTGCCACAGCTAATAAACACAATTGAAAATAATCCAGCAGCCACTGTCGTCCATAGAGGGGAGACACCCGTCGCTCCAGCTCCAAATCCGGTCGCCATATTATTCAAGGCCAGAGCCAAGCCCAAGGTTAATGCTTCCTTCCACGAAATGACTTTATTCAGATCAACGTCAGCCGTTGCAGGATGATGGATAACATCAATCAGACTATGGCTGCCAGCAGCAGACGGTTGGGGAACTGGCGCACGCCGACGGCTGCTTACTATACCCCAAACCCCGATAAACAAGATCATGAGTGCACCCAACAGGTTAGCTGCAAACCCGGACATGTAGGCTGTCACATATTCTCCCAGGGTTACAGATACATAGGTACCCAGCATCGTAATAACCGCAATAATCCCATTGGATAATGCCGGTATCCGCGTCGAACGAATGCCGAATGAAATGCCTATGCCAAGATTATCCAAGTTGGAAGCTAAAGCAATGAAGATAATAGAAATCCAGTGCATGTTGATGCCCCCATTTCATCAATATTGAATACCATCTCCTACCTTATGCCGCCCAGCCCAAATTGTGATTACTTGGGATCAATGCGCCCATAAATTGGCTTGTCAGCAGCATAAGGAATAGCCATGCCTTTATTGGGCAGGGCACGGGAGCTTGCAGGAACATGCACGACAACATCATGTTTGACGGAGTGATCATATGAAAGAAAAATTAAAAAAGCTGGATCAACCCATCCTATGGGTCTTATTCAGCTTCCTCATCATAAGCACGGCTGTCATATTGAGCGCCACCATGGGAACCAGCTACAGTGGATTGCATATTACGAATGCTGTTACCTTCGGTGTGCTTTTTATTGTGATGATCGGTGTGGCTCTGGTCGACTACCGAATCATAGTCAATCATCTCTCGATCATTATTTACGCCATTGGCATTATTCTGCTGTTGTTGGTAGCAGCCAAGGGGATGGATATTAACGGGTCCAAACGTTGGCTGAACTTGGGTTTTATGGCCTTTCAGCCTTCGGAAATCATGAAGATTTGCGTTATTGTCCTACTCGCCAAATGGATGAAAAAAAGAGAGGGTCATTCCCTGCATTTATTCAAGGATCTCCTTCCCATGGCCATTATCGTCTTTGTACCTTTTTTCCTTGTGCTTGAACAGCCTGACCTTGGAACCTCGATTGTATTTGTCGCTATATTTGTAGGCATGATCTGGATCGGCAATATTCGTCTGACTCACGTCGTTATTGGCCTTGTTGCCATATGTGTTCTTGTCGCAGGAGTAACGACGCTATACTTGTCCGAATCTCCGCTGTTTTCCAAAATCGTGAAGCCGCATCAAATGCAGCGGATTCAGACGTTCCTTGACCCCAAGAACGATCCCGACAACAGCTGGCACGTCGTAAACTCCATCAAGGCTATCTCTGCCGGGCAGCTGACAGGGGATGGTTATCAAAAGGGTACGTTGGTCCACAGAGGGTATATTCCTTATGATTACGCAGACTCGATCTTTGTTGTTATCGGCGAGGAATTTGGCTTTCTTGGAGCCTCCGCACTGCTGCTGCTCTATTTTATTTTGATATACAGAATGATCCGAATCGCGATCAATCGCTCTGAATTAGAAGGTACGTACGTCGTCATAGGAGTTATATCGATGTTTACGCTGCAAATCTTTGAAAATATTGCCATGCATATTGGTTTAATGCCCTTAACAGGCATTGCACTGCCGTTTATCAGCTATGGAGGCAGCTCACTACTGACAAATATGATCTCCATGGGCTTGGTATTAAGTGTTAAAATTCATCAGACTCCGGAAAGAATCTACTCCGACTAAGGGGTTCCATCCGCCGGCTCCAACACGCCAAGCTCCATACACATGGTGATCGACAAAGCTTTAATTCCCGTTTTAAAACGAATGTGTACCCGATCCTCCTCGATGCTCGTAATTTCCCCATGGCCGATAACCCGATGCTTCACAAATTGCCCTACGCCCAGATCCGCTTTATGTCTGAACGCATTGGGATTGTCGGGAATATCGGGTTTGCGCTTCACCTGTTTCACAGATTGATCTTGGGGAGAGATCGGCTTGGGAGGGCTCAGGATATGCTGAACAGCCGTCACAAATTGAGACGTATTGACCTTCTCTCCATCACGCTCTTTGTAGGTAATCAGCTCCAGCTGCGATTTGGTTCGTGTCATGCCTACATAAAATAAGCGGACTGCCTCCTCCATAAGCGCCAAATCCCCCTTCGCCTGCTTCTCGATATCTTCAGAGGAAGGCAGAATTCCATCTATCAGGTCGATCATATATACCCGTTCAAACTCCAAACCCTTGGAGCTGTGCAAGGTCGAGAACGTGACGACATTGGCCTCCCGTTGAAACTTGGACTGCTTCATCACGGATTCCAGATGCTTCAGACGCTGGGCAAAATCGGTCATCGTGTCCAAGGTGGTGGCGATCCCTTCCAGCGTGTTCAGAATCCCGATTACCGTATCCTTGCGGAATCCGAGCCGCTCACTCAGTTTCTCAATGGCTTTCTCATAGCCCAGTCTGGTGCGTATTACCTGGATCGCATTGAGCGGCGGCATATCCTTCATCTGAACCAGGGTTTCCTTGCACTCCTGCAATATTTTCCGCTGATAATCCTGCAGCTCCACGTAATTCAGCAAATTATCAAAGACGGATTCGTTGTTGTTGATCTCCTTCAGAACGGACATTTGCTGCTTGGTAATGTACCCGCTGATTTTGGTATGAATAGCTTCCATAATATCGGCACGCTTGTCCGTAAAGGTCATCCGCATGAAATTCAAAATATCCTTCACAACCCAATGGGAGAAGAAACGCAGATCGTGATCCTTCATATAAAAAGGAATGCCCGCCCGCTCAAATTCATTAATCAAAATGACCGATGAAGCATTGTTGCGGTACAAAATGGCAACATCCCGCAGATTGTCCACCTCTTGAACCTGTTCAATCAGGTACTTCACCTGATATTGATAATCGGCAAAGCTCCTGATCAGAATCGGTTTGTGTGAAGGGTTGCTTGTAAACATATTTTTGTCATACCGATTCTGATTTCGCTTAATGAATTGATTGGTTACACTGACTATATCTTGAGACGATCTGTAATTCTGCTCCATGAACAGCGTTACAGCCTTCGGATAAGCTTCTTTAAAGTTGAGCAAATATGACGGCTCCGCACCACGCCAGCTGTATATCGATTGGTCATCATCCGCGACTACACACAGATTGCCATGCTCACGCACCAGCTTTTCGATAATAGCATGCTGCACCATCGAGGTATCCTGACTTTCATCAGTCAATACATGGTCATATGTGTGCTGATATTTCTTCAGCAGCTCTCGATCTCGCTCCATAATCTCATTGCATAGTGTCAGCATATCATCATAATCGACCAGCAGCTTGTCGGTGCCTGTTCGTTTAAACCGTTCGTATTCCCACAGGATCCGATCCGCTTTGGGCACCTCGCATTTGACCAGCGGCCACGATTCTTCAGGAACCATTTTATTTTTGATGTAGCTGATGTAGGTGGTCAGCTCCTCCATTTGATCCTCGGTAATCGGTTCGTTATGAAGTCTGGTGTACAGGTCCCGCAGAATCAGCTTTTTGTGCAGCGGCAGCCCTTCCGTCCTCGTCTTCCCCTGCTCCTCAAGCTCCATATTCCCTTCAATCAAATGATAGGTTATTCTCGTTTTGCGAAAATGCTCACGAACGACCTCAAAGGCCAAACTATGAATGGTAGAAAAATCGACAGGCGGGAGGTCAGGGAAAAAGCGTTGGAACCGTTCTTTCATATCCGCCGCTGAGGCGCGACTGAAGGTAACGGCCTTGATCCGTGATGGATGCACACGCTTTTCCTCTATTAAATAGCCGATTCTCATAATAATGGTAGTTGTCTTCCCCGATCCCGGCGACGCCAAAAGAAGCAGGGCACCCTCCGTCTGACGGACAGCCTGCTTCTGAATTTCACTGAGCGACACACCGATTTCGTTATGCTTACGGACAAAAAAATCTTCCTGTTTCATCATGATCGTAATATTCCCTTTCAAAAGTAAATGAATCTTATTCAAAAACAACCTCTTTATCCAAAATGATATCCTTGGGTGGAGTCTCCATGGGAGCTGCATATGGTATCAAGCCTAAGCTAAATTCACTGATATTATTAGGCAGCGGTGGCATGACCATAAAACGAACCTGAGCTTGTCCCCCACCACCATGGGAACCGTTTCTACGAACATAGTATTCCTGATTACCTTTTACCTCCAGCAGCAATTGCGGACGAATATGACCATTCATTTCTTCACCTTGTACTTGCTCAATTTCCAGAAAGACAATACTTGCGTTCTTATGCTGCATGGCATGTGTCAAATGATATTCAAAACCATCAACAAACGTCTTTTTCATAATGGGCAGCACACTCAGCAGTTCACCTGGTTCATTTGGCATCTTGGGTTTACTTCTCTCATTAAGACTGTGCATAAGCCAACTGATTGTGGGAATGTCCATATCATAGCTTATTGCCCATTCCTGCATAATTTCTTTTGTTGGAAAGTACCGTTTGCCGTTAGCAAGCAGCTTGCGTTCATTCAGAAGTCTCAGGATCGTTTCGTCAACGGCTCTAAATTGATCATTATATTCATTCGGTATCAGCTGCATTTCACCCCAACCCATTGTCGTTGTCTCCTTTATTATAGAAATCCATTTTCCCTTAGGCTAGCTACGGATTGTGCCAAGGAATCACTCGTTTTCACTTCAATAACGACCGAACAATCATGTGTGCGGGCAAATTCCAATCAGTTGTTTATGGGTACGATGCCCGTATATAAAGCTTGATGATCTGACTTGCCATTATAATCATGTAAGTGCATATGTTGAATGCGATTGCTGTAATGAGCGAAGAACGATTCCTCTGCAAAGCCTGCTTTAGCATCATGACCAACATCCCAGGTCAAATAAAAGTTATCGAAAGCACTTAGCTGATCAAGAGCTTTTCGAATATAAGGAAGTTGAAAATTGCCAGTATTCTCAATACATAAGGCTACATCGTAGGCTGCAGCTATTTGATAAAGCTCTGCATACGAATCCTGAAGCAATTCCCGAAAATTGGATTCGTACTGTTCATTGATCCAGACTTTTGTCTGCGGCAGGGTAAAATAAATCCCATTATTCATATGCATGTTCAAGGTTTGGATACCTGATAAATGAGCCCATTCCATCGCTTGTCTGCAGCGTTCCAAATGCCCCTTCCTTATTGAAGGGTGATAGGAGGATACATCCAATTCTTCGGGAAGATGTATCGTAAACTCCACGCCGTATTGTTCTTGATAGGTTCTTATATCTGAACAGCTTAAATTTTCGGGCATGCAGATAGGCAAGTTCATATTTAATTCGATAAAATCCAAACCTAGTTTTTTGCACAACTGGACATTTTCAGCAATGGAAGTGTATTGTACCAATGTAGGCATTCCAAGCTTCATATGAATCCCTCCTCGATCAGGACTAACCCTATTATAACAGCTGCCCCCTTGTCTTGTCCTTCAACTCAAATATAGCAAGAATTATCAAGAAGTAAACGCGAATACCGACTAGAATGGAAACAAAGGGAGGCCACCCGATCGCATGAAGGAAGACTATCTGAAGCAGATTCAAGCGACCATCGATTATGTAGAGACACATATAGCTGAGGAGCTGTCACTGGAGCGACTGGCGCAGGTTGCGAGGCTCTCCGATTATCATTTTCATCGCGTCTTCCTATCCATGGCGGAGGTTACGGTGATGGAATACGTGCGCACACGACGATTGGCGCTCTCTGCTTATCAGGTAGCCTACTCAGATGCACGGATGCTGGACATTGCGCTGGAGAACGGATTTCAGAATCATGAGACATTTACTCGTGCCTTCAAGCGCATGTTCCAAATGACGCCGACCGATTACCGCAAGAAAGGGATTCAACCGCCCAAGTATTCAAAGCTGAACGTGCTTCAACGCAAGTACAATCCTTATTTAGGAGGCATTCGTATGGAATACCGCATCATCACCAAACCTGCTTTTAAAGTTGTAGGTTATGAGCTTCGTACTTCAACCAATAACGGGGAGAACCTGCAGCAAATCCCGGCTTTTTGGCAGGAATATCTTCAAAAAGGCTGGTCCAGGTCCATTCCGAACCGTGTCCATCGAGATAGTCCCGTCGAGCTTGGGATTTGTCACAGCTTCGATATGGATTCGGGTACCTTCACGTATTTGATCGGCATGGAGGCTGAGCATTTCGAAGGGGTGCCAGACGGCCTCGTATGCCGCGAGTTCATGTCCGCCGAATATGCCGTGTTTACAACACCGAAAGTTCCGCATGATCAGTTCTCCCCCTCCATTCAAAGCACATGGAAATCGATTTTCGCGGAATGGTTTCCGCATTCCGGTTACGAGCACGCCGGGACACCGGAGTTCGAGCTCTACGACGAACGCTGTCACCCCGACAAGCCAGATGCACAGATGGACATCTACATTCCCATTAAACATAAAGATGCCTGATCAGACACAAAAGGATGCCGCTTACTAAGCGCTGCATCCTTTTTGTTAGAATTCGCCTTCAAAATTAGCAATCCACAAGAAACCCAAATCAATGTTTTATGATAAATTCTAGAAGTTTGGTGAAGAACGAGCGCAGCGGCCAAATGATCCTGGAGAAGCGTAAGCGTTCGCCTTTGAAATCGTGAATAAACCGCTTAATCTCATCTAATTTCACGATTTCAACAGCGATCGGAAGGATATTTGGCCGCGCAGCGAGACTTATTCACCGGACTTCTAGTTGTTGGATGGAATACAATTAATCAGGTAAGAAAAGGAGCTTTCACAATGAAAAATGGAAAAATGAAAACGATTCTTTATTGGGTAACCACGATATTCGGTCCAGCAAGCTTCGTCATCGGCGGCTTCCTGTTCGTCACTCACGGCGAGCAGCAGGTGGCCGTATTGAACCAGCTCGGTTACCCCGTCTATGTAGCTACCATTCTGGGTGTCTGGAAGCTTCTGGGTGTTATTGCTATCGTGATCCCACGCTTTCCGCGTTTGAAGGAATGGGCCTATGCAGGTTTTTTCTTCGAGCTCAGCGGTGCGGCTGCATCCCATGCATTGTCGGGTGACGGCCTTGCTCTCACCGCCCAACCGCTCGTCTTCCTGGCACTGGTCATCGCGTCGTGGGCACTGCGTCCGTCCAGCCGCAAGCTTGTCGCACAATAGGATATAGGATAGGTTATCAACAGATTCATATCCAGGACAGGACGGTTCCGACGATCAAGGTCTTCAGATCACGCATACCGGGATCAGCATGTCGTGAAAAGGGTTAAGCTCATACACCTGCAGCTCCTGCTCCTCCTTCCACAAACTCATAAATAATTGGTGAAGCTTGGGATATGGTTTGACATATAACTCAAACATAGTCGGCTCAAACAAGATGATACTGCGTGTGTAGGACTCAGCCTCATCGGTATCTACGTGCGCCGACTGTTTGCTTTTTAAAAGTAAATGTACTGTGATCCCGATCGAGTGCAATATACTCCATTTTGTTCACGAAGGTGTTCCCTCCCAAAAATATCAATCCAACAAGATTTTACACAATGGAGTTTTCAGCCGATTGGACAGCCAAGAAAATATGGTCGGGTGCGCCAACCGGCGTGGACCAGGCACTGCGCAAATCATAGAACACAAATAAGGGCAGAGAAGCTTATTAAACAGCTCCCTGCCTTTGCTTATGAGTACTATCTTCTATATCTGCTTCCGATAGAAACCAACCGCTGCTGCTGATAGTTGTTAAGGAAATGCAGTCTTATTTAAAGTTTGCCATAACCTTTTCCAAATATTCCTCAATCGGCACAGAATTTCTGAGTGCGACCAGATTCTTGCTGGATTGGCCTACCAGTGTACGGAATTGCTGGCTGGTCCCGGTTGCCAAGGCCTCAATCTCATCGACGATATTTTGTGGGTCCTCCAATTGACTGCTGTCTATATTTTCGAACATGCGCTTCACTTTTGCGGTTATGGCATCATAGTCCTTAATATCTTCGTTTGTGTTCCAGATGACGTTATTCACAAAATTATTACCACTGGAACCGTCATGCTCCACCAATCTTAATTCGATATTCAGCGGCTTCAGCTCGTAATAAAGCCCTTCGATCAGTCCTTCCAATGCGAATTTCGACATGTTATACAACGATCCGGTCGGTACGGCAGTCGTAACCCCCATCATGGAGCTGATGTTGATGAACATGCCTCCCCCATTAGCACGATAGTGCGGCAAAAACGCACGAATCACATTAATCGGGCCACGAACGTTAACAGCAAACTGCCAATCAATAGCTTCCTCATCGGCTAGCTCCAAGGCACCGTAGGTACCCATCCCTGCGTTATTCACAACCACATCGATTCGACTGAATGCAGCAATCGCCTGCTCTACCGCTGTTCGTACCTGCTGCACATCTGTAACATCCAGCTTGAAGATTTTAATGTTGCTGTACTTGGTAAGCTCGGTTTCCTTGTCAGGCGTGCGCATCGTAGCGGCTACGTTCCAGCCCATCTTGGCAAAATGAATTGCTGTTAATTTTCCCAGCCCAGAGCTGGCTCCTGTAATAAAAATCGTTTTGTTCATGGGTTGATCTCCTCTTTCTGATTTGTTTTATTTGGATCATTCTCAATCTCTTACATGTATAGATCGAATGTTCATTCTATTGACTTTTAAAAAAATCGGCCCTGGTTAAACCAAGACCTGTTTAATTGGCTTTTGGAAATCTCGGCTGATTCCGTTCCAGCAAGCCTGTATCGCGTCACGAGCAATTTCTTCAGTGAATTCAATGTTCCCATGAATATGTCCTTTGACCATATATACGATAGATCCGTAATGCATTTGGACCATTAACTCCGGCTGCATGTCGATAATAAGCTGTTGGTCAATCGCCTCGGCATAAAGCTTGTTCATTGGGCCGCACCAGCCGCCCGAATATGCCTCTTTTTTGACCTCTTCATAAATATAGGGCGAAAACGAATACTGCTCAATAAACAAAAAGCCTTCAGGATACTTTTTGCTCAGCTCAATGACCTTCTCCCAGCCCCAGTTAAAGCGCTCCCGAATGGTCCCCTTCTGATTCAAGCCCTGAATTACATATTCACCGTTAAAGGTAACAATCCCCTTATACAGCTCGTTAACAATATCCTCCTTGCTCTGAAAATAGTGATAAATATTACCTGTCGATACGCCGGATTCCTTAGCGATCAACGCCATCGATGTAGCTTGCAGCTCCCTTTGAATAATGATGCGAAGGGTTGTCTCCAAAACAGCCTGCTGTACTTTATTGTATTTATCAAACATGGCATCCCTCCGTGATTCAGTTTATATAACAAACATAGATCGAATGTTCATTCTATTATATTGTTATTTTGCGTACTTTGTCAAACGGAAACATTAGTTATAACCGATGTTTCTTTTGAACTATACGTAATCCATCTGTTATGATTCACTACAGTGATTATTGTTATATCGCTGCATCAAAAAAATACAGTCAATATGACGAAGGAGCTACTCATGCTAAAAATAGCCATTATTATTGGCAGCACGCGTCCAGGTCGCAGAGGTGAAGCCGTTGCTCAATGGGTGCACGAGATCGCACAAAAACGCAGTGATGCTGTATACGAGCTTGTCGATATTGCAGCATTCAATTTGCCGTTATATGATGAACCGAACCCTCCTTTAATGGCTCGATATACAAAACCGCATACGATCGCTTGGTCTGAGGCAATCAAATCGTTTGATGGCTTTATTTTTGTAACACCTGAATACAATCATGCAATCCCTGGGGCACTCAAAAACGCCATCGACTATCTTTTTAATGAATGGAAGGATAAGGCAGCAGGGATAGTCAGCTATGGCGGTGGTACAGGCGGGGCTCGTGCGGCAGAAAACCTGAGACTTATTTTGGGTGAGCTGCATGTCGCTGATGTGCGTGCTCAAGTTACCCTATCAGTCTTTACGGACTTTGAAAACTACAGCATTCTGAAACCCGCACCCCGTCAGGAAGCGGCCGTCAACACGCTGTTGGATCAGGTCCTCTCCTGGAGCGGGGCATTAAAGGTGTTACGCTAATATTGTAACCAAATTTGAGTCAATTAGCTGTTAAAGGGTACAGCGTAAGGAGTTAACACATGTCCAAGAATCAAGATAAATCAGAGACTTTCCCTGACAGGAGTCGTATCCATCTGCAAGCTGACTGCGAGAATTGCTTCGGCTTGTGCTGTGCCGCGCTGCCCTTTGCAGCATCAATTGATTTTGCAATCGACAAAAACGCCGGTCAGCCCTGTCCCAACCTGCAGTCGGATTTTCGCTGCGGTGTTCACACAAGCCTCAGAGAACTGGGTTTTCGAGGCTGTACGGTTTATGATTGTTTCGGTGCAGGCCAGCAAGTATCCCAAGTCACCTTCGATGGACAAAGCTGGCGGCAAGCCCCGGATACGGCAAAGCCAATGTTTGAGGTATTTCCGATCATGTGGCAGCTCCATGAGCTGCTCTGGTATTTGACTGAAGCGTTGACACTGCAGCCGGCTCAGCCAATCCACGGTGATCTCAGCCTCGCACTCGACGAAACAGAACGCCTAACTTACCTCAGTCCTGACTCTCTCATGGAGCTTGACGTGGCGAAACATCGGGCCTATGTCAATACTCTGCTTCTGAGGACAAGCGAGCTTGTACGAGCCGAAGCTCGTGAACAGCAGCCGGCTTCCTCACGGCGCAAGAAGAACTACGGCCGAGGGGCTGATCTTATCGGGGCCAAGCTTGGAGGAGCAGATCTCAAAGGTGCCAACTTGCGAGGGGCGTACCTTATTGCCGCTGATCTCAAAGGTGCTGACTTGAGAGTGGCTGACCTCATCGGGGCAGATTTTCGAGATGCTGATATCAGCGGCGCTGACCTTACCGACAGTATCTTTCTCACCCAAGCCCAGCTCAACGCGGCGAAGGGCGATGCCGATACCAAGCTGCCCTCTTCACTAACTCGCCCAGCACATTGGACGAGCTTTGGAGCATAAGGCAGCTGCCCTTGGCAGCTTTCGACTAAGCAAAATATGTACGGATCGCCTGTTCCGTCGTTTCTTTGCCTGTTTGAATCGTTCGCTCAATCTCCCAATCCCAGTACTCCGGCCTGAACAATTCTACGGATACCATTTCACTGTATCCAAGCGCATTGAAAGCAAACGGTTTTATGTTACTGGTAGTGAAAAAGTTCTTCAAATCAGCTACTGTATTTTCCTCTAGTATTCCTTTAGTTTATCCAAACGGATTTCAATCAGATCGTACCCGTGCTTTTCACAAAATTCAAGATCGATTTTAAGCGTTGAATTTTTCATTGTGGTTGCTTGGTTAAAGGCGATTTTCACAAGAATCCCTCCAATCTTTCAACATTTTTCGTTGGAGCAAAACAGGCAGAACTCCACCACTTACACTCGGTGGTTATCCGCCCTCCACACAGTTATGGATTTTTTGATCTTGTCAGGCTCCATCCCCGTTTCGGCGGCCTTCACACATAATTGAGGAAATGATTCGTCTGAAGCAAAACGAAGTGCGATGATCTGCTGTAAACTGAGTCTTGGATCTAAAGGTTTGCCTGTAAGCTGAACGTGCCGAAATTTCTCTTCCTGTAAAATGGTACGGTCCTGCAATCGGGTTGCAAATTGTCGAATAAGCGCCGCCAATATTAATACGCATAAGATAATACCAAAATCAAAAAGGGAAGCATAACTAAATTGCTCTTTGAACAAGTGAATAATCGACGCAATAAATAGGATCAGCGCGATGGGTGCCAGGACAAAATGGAATAGAGGTACAAATTTCTTGTGATTATTATAACTTTGCGCTATGGGCTTACTCAAACTTTTTCCTCCTTGAAAGTCGCTTTGATAACACTATGTTCAATTTCAAAATGAGTTACACACGACATGGCATTCACAACCAGCCCCTCTTCACCCCGTCATGCATATCTTTCATATATTCAACAAAAAGTTAGTAAATCCTGTTGTTCTGGTATCATCAAACCTGTTAATCTTCAAACAAATCCTTGAGAACAGCCTTCCTGTTTTCCAGAAAACGTCTTGTAATCAAATAATGCAGCGTATCCTCATATCGAATCTCCGCTACAGGCTGAACGTCAAAATTCAGGATTTGCGCATTTGGATATCCGAGCAGAATCGGTGAATGCGTAGCGATGATGAACTGAGCATCGTTCTCCAAATCTTTAATAATGCGCAGCAATGCCAGCTGCCGCGCAGGGGATAGAGCCGCTTCCGGTTCATCCAGCAGGTAAATCGCCCTTTTTCCAAAGCGATGTGTGAAAAGTGAAAGAAACGCCTCCCCATGCGATTGCTCGTGTAAGGAACGACCTCCATAATATTGCAAGCCCTCGGGCAGCGTGTCCATATGGGACGCAAAGTGATAAAAGGTTTCTGCTCGCAGAAAAAATCCATTCGTGATTTTGGGCATCCACGAGAGCCGGATATGGTCCCCCAGAATGGACGCGGAAGCATCAACCTCATAGGCGTTGTTCCTCCCTCCTCCAGCCGTGTTAAATCCGCACTGATAGGCGATCGCCTCCAGCAGTGTAGATTTCCCCGAGCCATTCTCCCCCACAAGAAAGGTAACATTCGTTTCAAACGAAATGGAGTCCAACTCTTTGATCGCGGGTATCGTAAAGGGATACGCTTTTGAGTCATGATCTTTATTTCTGAGAATTTCCAGGCTACGTAAGTACATGGTGTTCAACTCCAATACTTATACTCTTAATTGGATACATTCAGCTGTTTGATAAGGCTAACACGAATGATATCATCCCAAATAGGACCACGTCGAACCTCTTGATAACCTATTTTTTTATTAAGCTCAATGACGTGATCATTTACCTCTTCGGTATGTGTATAAATTAAATTGACATTGTGATATTGAGCTTCTTCTTCCAGCTTGTTTTTAAGTTGTGTTGCCAAGCCTGCTCTGCGGTAAGCTGGATGCACCCATAATTGAAAAATCTCTAGAAATCGACCGTCACTTTGAAATAAGGTACGATCTAATTCATTATATATTGTTTTCCAGGGATACACATCATCCCTGTTGGATATGGAATACATGATCATACCAATGGGCATGGACATAACTGAATTTTCAATAATAAATGAACCTTTATTGGGGTCAGTTACATACTTTTGTATCTTCTGGCGATGTTCCTCTTGCTGCTGCTCTGTCAGTTCAACATCATCTGCTCCTGACGTATATCCATCATTTTTTAAATCAATTCTAATCAAGAATTCAAGATCATTCCTGTTTCCCTTTCGCAAGATGAGCATGGTTTGCGGATTGAGCCCATATGGTTTTATCGCTGATTTAAGCAGGTCTTCATAGTCCACGTCCATCTGCTCCTCCACAATTTAGCATACTCATGTCAATCTGGTGTAGAATGTGTTTAGCAAGCTCCAATTGTCGAGTTGCAAATCCCAAATCCCCATGTCCCGTATGCGCTAAATCAAGGTTGGATAAGGTAGACATTAGAATTCGTGCGGTAAGCGCAAGCTGAAAAGCTTTTTGATCTTCGCATTTATCTATATGATTCCATATATACTGATAGGTAGGATCCTGAATTCCACCAAATAAAACAAGGTTACCAATAAATGAAGCCATGTCCCAGTAAATCGGCATGATGGACACATCCTCAAAATCCATCCAGAGCCAGCCTTCAGGACCTCGCAGCAAGTTTCGGGCATGAGCATCACCATGAGCAGGTATCAATGCTTCAGGTTGAATCAACCGAATTTGCTCGTTTACTCTCCAAAAAATCTCTAATAGAGTTTGTATTCGGGAGTCAGGATTTTTTTTCAATCGAATTGCTGCCTGTTGTACTCTGTTCCATACGCCGAGTAATGGGATCACACCAGGGAAGCTTTTCATGGCTAAGGATAGTTTATTTACTAGTTCGTATGCATGTCTTGGTTCCAGAGACTCCAATTGTGCAGGAGGCACATACCTCCAAAATGTCGCCCACTTATCCCCCACCTTGTGTGGTCCTGCAACCCGAAAAGGCAGTACAACCGGAACATCATTGGCATGCAGGTGACGTGCGACCTGCAACTCTCGATCCAGCATATGATAGGTGCGCTCCGCGTCATCTTCTGATGTAACAATAGCGAGTCGGGCCACTATCTCATGCGGAGCCAAATGAATAATCAGATTCCCGCCATCGCTGAGAATCATAGGAGTAATCCCGGTGAGTCCAAGCATCTGAGCCGTTGAGAGTACTTGTGAAACCAACTCTTCTCTTGCAGACAATTCAACAGCTCCTTTGCCAATCGGTATTCATTTATTGTAGCATTACGGCTGTATCCGTTACAGGCATAAAACGTTTATAAGCAACTTATCGTCTATTACAATAAACTGCACTGAAGAACAAATAAGAGGATGGATTATTAATCCAACCCCTTTAAACAAATAATTTTAATTCTTAGTAATCTTGTCAGCTACATATTGAATATCAATACTGTTGATTACACCATCATTATTTAGATCATAGATGGAATCATACATAGGCTGTCCTTTGTACGCACCATTATGATGTGAAATGATAACTAGATCACTAAGATTGACGAGTCCGTCATTGTTAAAATCAAGGTCCCCTATATGAACACTTAAACTAACAGGATTGTTTAGATTGCTAATATGTCCATAAGAATCACTTAATTGAGAGTTTGTGGATAATTCAAATTTTCCATTACCATTCTGCAATGCAGTGAACTTTATTGTAGCTAATTTCAGGTTATTATACTTACCAGGAACGTTTCCAAGCAAGACGCCAGAAAAATCGATATGACCTATTAAGCTATCATCTTTCCCAAGTATGGCATCTACATTTTCAATTCCAAAGTCAGAATGCAATCCTATTTGTGTCATCTTAAATTTAGAAGGATCATAGTCTAGCTTCATTAAAAAACCATATAAATCAGATGCACTGCTTGCAGCAACGTTCAGTTCAATTGTGGAGCCGACTTGGATAAACCCCTCGTTAGTTTGGAGTGAAACCTGTGGTGTTTGAGGAATCACATTGGGCAGCTTTACAGTCAGGGAAGGACCACTAGTAGATATATTTCCAGCATAATCCGTCGCTTTAACATCAAATTTTACAGTAGTGTTCGGGATTAAATTCGAAATATTCAATGATGTACTTTTTGCATCAATAGATGCATAAAGCTCGCCATCGCGGTAAATATGATATTGCTTCACACCCACATTATCAGTAGCTGGATCCCAGGATAATGTAAGACTATTATAGGTTACATCTGCTACTGTTATGCGTGCATAAGGCAGCCAGTATGGGGGGGTGATATCATTGGTATTGTAGGTGCTTGTTGTTACTGTAACGATAGGATTATTAACACTATTACCATCCTTATTATTTGCTTCTACCATAAATTTATAGGTTTCTCCAGGGGAGAGCCCATCTACATGATATCCGTATACGTTCCCACCTACAGTTTGTATTAAACTACTATTTTTATAAATATTATAATGATTAATTTCGCTTTGACTAATTGCGGGCTTCCACTCAATATCTGCACTGGTATAAGTAGAATTCGTTACAGAGAGTGCATTTTCAGAAGGCCAGGTCGGGATGCCTGTTTCAAAGTTTATATTATATCTGCTTAAATCTTCATAGCGATAGTTCGCTGTTTGGCTTGTATTCGTTGTAGAGTGATATATGGAGTATGCATTCCCCTGATTATCTTGAAAACCTATTCGATCTAGTACATACACTCCTTTGTCATCATTGGGGCCAAAATATATAGTAGCAATGTATAAGCCCTGATTGTTGCGCACAAAATTCAAGCTTTTGTCATATAATCTCGTGCTATTTATTGGTTTGTAGTTTCCATATGCAATAATTTGGTCTGATTCATCATAAATATCTGCTGTAACAGTTACACTATCTCCAACTCTTACATTCGTGCTGGATATGGTCAAATTATTTAATACAGGCGGTTTCAAATCGGGGAGCACCGAACCTTCTACAACGATATTATATTGACTCAAATCGCGGTAAGAGATATTTGTCGATTGATCAGTATTCGTTTTCGAATTATAAATCGTGAACATGTTTCCCTGCATATCTTGGGCATAAATAGAAGAGATTTCGTATGTTCCTGATGGATCACTTGGACTAAAAAATAGAGTTCCTACATAATCTCCGTTTCCATCAATAAAAAAACTAGTCGATTTCCCTACGTTCGATCCCGCTAGTTGATACCTTATTCCTGCATAAGCAACTCCAGTTAATTCATCGGTAATTGATGCTTTCACTTGGACAATTCCGTTTCCATTAATATTCGTTGGACTAACGGAAATTCGATTAATTAATGGGGGACTTGTATCAGTCACCGTGCCAGAAACGTTAATAGAATAAGAGCTTAGATTCATATAGATTCCATTATTATTGCCGCCTGTCTGTGTTTCCGAATGATAGATATAAGCTATATTTCCTTGTGTATCCTGTATTATTATGTTCTGTAAATTGTATTTACCTGATCTGTCGTTAGTTGATACCAAGAACGTAGTAGTAAGAACACCATCGCCATTAGGTATTATATGAAGGTTCTTACCTGGTCCTCCACCAGCTTCAATTTGATACGATAAATTGATATAAGCAATACCAGATTCGTCAGATGCGTCAGCCGTAATTGTTACAGGTTGATTCGGATCAGCAGTATTAGATGATAAATGGATAGATTTAAAAACTGGGGGATCGTAATCTCCTATTTGAGCAAAAATAGATGAAGAAATGGAAAAGAAGAGAAGCAACGACACAAGAACAGAAGAATAAACTTTCGATTTCACTTGTAAACACATCCCTTAATAGTATTTTAATTCCATAAAATACTATACTACAAAATTTGATAGAAGTCGTTTTTATTCGAGTGAATTTTATTTGCTAATTATAGTTGGCTGCGGCCACCCCTCAATCCAGACAGGCCGCCGCACCGCGGTACGTGCAAGTATTCCCCCCTTACTTCAAGCCGAGATTTTGCTGCAACAAGGAAGGTGGCATATTGTAAATCGATTTAAAGCATTTGTTAAAATAGCTTTTATTCTCATAGCCAAGCTGAACCGATATTTCCTCCACCGTTTTGTTTGTCGTTTCCAGCCATTCCTTAGCCTTCTCCATCTTCATCCGGGTAACATAGCCGATAAAGCTTTCCTGGGTCTCTTTTTTATACAAACGGCTGAAATAGGCCGGATTCAAATGCAGCAGTTCCGAAACTTCCTCCAAAGTAATTTTCTGATCAAGGTGGGTTAGCACATATTTTTGTGCCTTAATGATTTCCATACGTCTGGAACGTTTGGACATGGTTGAAATAGATTCGAGCAATGATTTCCAAAATAAAGTCAACCACGCTTCCAACTCGCAGATCGATTCGACAGATAAAACAGCCTGATGCAGCAGCTCCTTCGACATTTCAAAATCAAAATATTGTGCTGAGGATCTGACTTTCACATATTGGTCCATCACCAGTCTGAGAATGAAGCTCTTCAGCTCTTCAGGATGAAAGCGATGTTCAATGAAGAAGCGGAACCATTCCGAAATCGTTCCATCAATCAGAGCCACAGCATCATCGAGTAACAGCTTCCCGAAGGCATCAGACACTTCCGAGTAATACTGGAAAATATCCTCCCGAGCAAACGGAACGGTTAGCTGTTCCATTCGGGTGACCACCCTATCAGGCAAATAAAACCGTTGAAGAGACAGCTCCATTAGGACATTGATCTCTCTTTTAAGCACTTTAATCGTGCTGCTGTAATGCTCTCCCATAATAAAAGAAACATCAATTTTTATATATTTGTGAATGGCTGACTGTATATCCAATAAAGGCTTCTTATCAAAATCCGTAACCTGATTCCCGTTCATTCTGGACCCGGCAAACAGAAACAATAGCTCCTTGGAGCCTAAACGGAAACAAACCGCATCCTGATTATTATGCAAAATTTCATCGATGATATTGATTATCGCATATACAAGCACTTCCTCGGACTGGAACCGTTTCAACTGCTTGTCATATTGATTGATGTAACAAATGACAGAGAAGTATTTTTTAGCTGCAAAGTCGACACCGAATTTGTCAAACTCCCGATGCCATTCGGCTTCATCAAAGATCGGAGCATGTAATAGCTTGCTGATCAGCTTCTCCTTCAGCGTATCCTGATTTTGCTTGAACGATAGCAGCATCCCTTGAGTTTTTCGGGTTTCGTTCTGTTCCTCATCCAATTGAACCAGCAGCTTTTTCAAAATATCTACCAGCTCTTCAATTTCCATCGATTCCTTGAGCACATAATCTTGTACATGCAGCTTAACCGCTTGCCGGGTATACTGAAATTCATCATGACAGGACAAAATGACTGTACGCATTTTGGGATTGAGCTGCTTCAAGTGCTGGATCAGCTCGATGCCATTCATTCCGGGCATGCCAATATCGGTAATCAAAATATCAGGCATCTCCTCCTGAGCTTTGGCCAATGCCGATAAACCATCCTCCGCATACCCGATAAATTGCAGATTCAGTTCATCCCAAGGGATTTCTTGTCTCAAAAATTCGATTACCGGATAGTCGTCATCTGCCAACAATACTTTGTACACGCTAATCCTCCCCTTAGATTAAGGCCAAACGGTCATGGGCATTTTTCAATCCGATCCCATTAATTAAACTACAACCATCCTGAAGTGAAGCAGCTGGTTAAGAAAAATTATACCGATGTGGCCATGGCTTATAAAGGATATGCAGCTTCCATTCGCTTTGGTAGCATAATATTCTTCCCTCATCAGAAAATCAGATGCATATTCCAGCGCGGTAATTTGCCCGGCCAGCTCCATAATAACCTTCATCCCGATTTGCTCCGCATGCTTAAGAATCTCGATCCCCGTCTGAAAAGGGTAATTCGCATTGGCTTTATTTTCCCACCAAAAAACAGCAGGCCAAATGACGACAAAGTTCATACCACATTGCTTCATATCATCCAATTTCTTTTTGATCGTTTCAAGCGTAAATTCCCGTTGTACCTTGAGCACAGATCCGTACGGAAAGGATTTCATTATATTTCCCCTACCTTCATCATATTAATAGTCATTGTTTAATTATAAATGTCAGGCTTTTGACTGATAAGCAAGGAACATGACCAAATCCAAGAAATTTATACCACTTCAAAAATTCATATATTGGATGGTTACTGATGATCTTTTTTAAGTTAATATAGTTAAGGAAGCTTAGAACGAGCTATTTAACAATATGCCTATGCAACAACTGGTTAAAAAGGAGCATCATCGATTTTGAACAGACACAACGTTTTAGCCGGAGTTTTGTCCGCTTTAATGGCCTGCACAGGCGGTGCAATTCTGGTGATCCAATGTGCAGACATGATGGGATTAAACCGTTCCGAGCTTGTTTCATGGATATTTGCTGTTTACTTTATTGGTGGAACTTTCAACATCATTCTGTCTCTCAAATACAAAATCCCTTTTGGCGGAGCACACTCCATTACAGCCGTCGCTTTTTTAAGCACAGTTGCAGCTGGCTTTTCACTAAATGAATTGTCAGGCAGCTTCATCATGACCGGTGGACTAATCATCTTATTCGGATTTTCGGGACTATTTAATAAAGTACTGGCATTCATCCCCAAACCAATGATTGATGCCATGCTCGCGGGTCTTATTCTGAATTATGTTGTTCATATCGTGCCTGCTTTTAAAGAATCTCCACTTGTAGGTGGGCTGGCCATTCTCGGTTTTTTCATCGGACCTAAACTTTCTAAATGGATTTCTCCTTTATTAGGTGTACTTATTTTTGGTGTCTTAGGGCTTTTCATTGGCTACGATTTTCCAATTGTTGAAACAACTGAACTTAGTTTACCGCAGCTTGTTATTCCGGCCTTTACATGGAATAGTCTGATCTCGGTTGCGATTCCCATCGCTGTTTTAATTTTGAGCAATGACATCGCTGTCGCTTTAGCTGCCCTGAAAAAAAATGGTTATCAACCACCTGTCAATAAAACGCTAATTTTTTCGGGATTGGGAACGTTATTTGTTGGTTTATTTGGGGGACATGCCGTGAACATCGGCGGGATGATGACTGCGCTTTGCAGCAGTGATGAAGCTGGCCCCAAAGACAAGCGCCTGGTGGCAGCGATAGTTTCCGGTGGATTGGTCGCATTATTTGGATTGTTTGCGTGGAAAATGATCATAATTATTGAGCTGCTCCCTTCCTCATTTATTACGCTGCTTTCTGGTTTTGCTCTACTGGGAGTACTGTTAAACAGCTTGCGATCGGCCTTTTCTGAACCCTCATATCAACTATCCATCTTGTTTGTTTTTGTAATCGCCATATCGAATATTTCCTTCCTTGGTATTTCCGCTCCGGTATGGTCTTTGGTGGTGGGTGTGATATCAGCCAAACTGCTGGGGGAAGGCAAGTATAGCAAGGACAAGTTAAAGGAAGATCAAGCTTAAGCAACACACTATAGTAACAGCTATATAATGCTTGCCAAGCACCTGCAATTGGAAAATACAACACAAAAGAAGGTCACACAAAATGTCGTGACCTTCTTTGTGCTGTGCGCTACCTCTTAAAACTCCCGAGGATGTCGTTGTCTCAGTTGTTCTATCGCATGTCCCCGTTCCGATTATTCCAGCCTAAGTGCGTAGTCCTTCAAGTAACCCTTGGCATGGAAGGGGCCGAGTTCCGTAATAACATAGCAAAATAGATGACTGAAAAAGGAATTCAGACCTATTCACCCTCCTTTACAATTAATTAATATTTCTTATAACTTTAGTTACATGTGTTTTCGCTAGCTTGACTAGTATAGTAATGAAAAAATATTACTTTTTATATTAAAAGCTCACTAGATTTATAAGAAAAGAGGATTCGTATATCACATGACTTCACAACAGTAATCGGCAGGTCTCTAAATGTTCGTTCAAACAGATTTTGAGGAAGGCATAGCTGGAATCGAAAAGAACAGAAATATAAAACAGTTAATTAATATGGAGAAGGTTGTGGGTACCGTGCAAGAAAAGCTAATGAAAATCACCAAAAAACAAAAAACAGGATTGATCCTGTGTGCAATTGTTATTCTGGCCATATACGTAGCTTTTACTATTTATTTCGGTTTATTTATGTCAAATGCTAGAGAACAATCCTCTTCAGATCACAAAAACCGTATGGATGTCACTAAGGTAGAGGTTAAATATCCTCCGCAAAAATCTGCCTTCACTGAGGTGAAGATTGGTTCTTACCTGGAAAACATACATAATGTTTCTATTGCGGATTCGACATTTTCCGCCGATCTCTATATATGGTTCTCATGGCTGGGCAATAAAGATCTGAATCCGGGTGAGACCTTTCAGGTTATAGGTGGAAAAATGGATTCAAAGGAACTTTCAAGCGAGCATTATTTAGAAGATGGTAAAAATTATCAACGTTATAAGATTACCGTTACCTTAGATAAGGTTTTCGATACTACTCGTTTTTCATTAGAAGATCATATGCTTAATATCTATTTCGAAGATAAAAAAAATGATGGCGGAGCCTTGAACTATGTTGTGGATGACAACTCAGCCATCAGCTCCAGAGTGAAAATTCCCGGTTATCGCGTCACTAATTTTCAGAATGTGGTTAAACCACATGAGTATAAGTCCACCTTTAGCTCGCCCAATGCAAACGGCTTAAACCGGGTATTCTCTCAATATGCAATAGCTATTTCAATGAATAGAACCGACTGGAGCTTCTATTTCAAAATATTTTTTCCGTACTTATTGTCAGTTGCTCTGGGTTTAATCGTATTGTGGACAAAACCCGATCTTATCGATGCACGAACCGGTTTAGGTGGCGCTTCATTCTTTGGCGTAGTTGCCAATGCCTATGTTGTGAATTCCCTCGTTCCAGCAAACGGAGGTACATTTGGACTTTTGGATATTCTCACGTTATCGTCATTGATTTCGGTCTTTTTAATTGTGGTAGCATCCATTTTGTCCTATAACTTATATAAAAGACAAGAAAAGCCGGAATTATCGATGGTGTTCGATAAAGTGGTGTTTTTCTCCATTAGTGTGGGCTATTTATTGTTATCTCTAGTTATACCGTTCTGTACTTATTTGAAAGTTTAACAGATCACAAGTCGTAAACTTCTTTGAATCCATGAGATCAAGCAAATTCGGAAGCCTCTTTTCACAGCCGCCAAGCATGTAATATCAAAAGTTTCGGACCATTTGTAATAATTCTCCACTCAATGAATTTCGAGCTCTCCTGCCCGATTGTATCATTTCCCTTTCCTAACTCGGTGACGCGCAAGCACTTCCTTTACTTCCTCGCTGCCCGACACCTGGTTGGGCAAGGGAGCTCCTGCTTGAAGGAGTTGCTCCGCTACCGCCGGATAATCCCCGGCCGAATCTCTAAAGTGAACGGCACCCCACATACAGCTATTCAATGCATTGCCGCCGTACCCGTGGGTTAGATGAACGGATGCGCCGTGCGCAAGCAGCAACCGCACGGCTTCGTCGTTTCCACGCATTGCCGCGTTATGAAGCGCCGTAAATTCCTTGCTATCGCGTCGGGAATCTGCAGGGAACCCGGCTTCGAGCATCGTACGAACGGCTTGAACCTCATTGTTCCATGCGGCATCGGCAATTAAGCTTAGATCCTCAGCCGAAAGCGACTTTACCAGATTCGAATCTTGCTCAAGCAGAATTTGCACAGCCGCCGGATCGGCCTGCATGCAAGCAAGCAGCAAACGCTGATTTAAAGGACTATGCTTCGTGATCAAATCCACGATCTCGGGATGATTGCGGCGCGCCGCGAGATAGAACGGTCGCGTATTTGCACCTATTTTGTACGTGTAGATGTGCCCCCCGTTCGAATCGCCGGATGTGAAACTGCCCCGCCCGACTTGAGCTTGAAGGCACTCGGGGTCCTTATTAATGAATGAGCGAACCAGCTCTGTATCTCCGATATTGATCGCTATAAAAATATCCGCTGCCGAGCCACGCTCAATGAGAAGCCTGCATTTAGCCACGTTATCGATTGCCCATTGAGCTGGCGTACTGCCATGATCGATATCACGCCTATCGATATCGGCACCGTTAGCAAGCAGAAAATCAATGATTTCAGGTTCAGTGGCAAAATGAAGCGGAACCTGTCCATCAGGCCCGCGCTGATTGACGGCGGCGGGATTCATCTCGACCATTTCTTTCACAGTATCCAACATGCCCAGCGCCGCGGCCGCGTGTATATCGACGGGAGCTCCTCGTTCAATTAAATATCGGGCAAGCTCATGATGGTCATGATGCAAAACCCCGAATCCTCCTGCCCACCAGCTGCTTTTTGCATGTAAATCAGCACCGTGCTCCAGCAATACGTCCACTGCTTCGCGGGTCCCGTTAGCCGCTGCGGCAACAATCGCAGGTGAATCGAAGGCAAACCACGGCTCGTTAATTTGCTTGGCGAGAAAGGGATGCTCGTTTAAGCATCGGCTCATCGCAACCGTATCATTGCTCATGACCGCCTGCTTGAACTGTTCAACGACTATCTGCTCATTCATGTTTTTAGCCTCCAATCAACTATTCTTTATGGGCTCTCCGAAGCTTCTCTGCTATCGTTAGTTCTCTTCTTTCCCAGCTCTATCATTATTTGCGAAATGCTACAAATAAGCCGACTTCCTTGGTAATATGAATTGCACCATCCGAGCCTATTGATTCGTTCAGCATTGCCTCGAGCTTAGTCAAGCGGCTGTCAGTAAGATTTTCCCGGCCTCCAGGGGTTGTCCGTATGTAGGCGACGAGCGGCTTTGCATCTGTTACTAGCATAGCATCCTCATACCTTTGCAAACGGATATCGACGAAGCCTGCAGCATCCAGTTGATCTTCTCCATTTTCCAAACCAAACTCGCAGGCGAAATCCTGGCGACCAGTATCATAACTCGGATTCAATTTACTTAGAAATCCTTTTACTTCATTCATGTGGCTTTTACCCATCGTGGATGCGAACAGCATGCCACCTGGCTTCAGAACACGCCGAATTTCTTTCAAGCATTGATGACGCTCGCTAACATGATAAAGCATATGATTGGCCAAAACCGCATCAAAGCTTGCGTCCGGAAATGGGATTGACCGTGCGTCTGTCGGGATGAACCGAAATTTGTTAGAGGGCACCCGATGTTGTAGCCCCTCCTTTGCATCATGTATCATCCCCTCAGACAGGTCCGTCAGAGTAACGTCCCACCCTTCCGGTACACGGTCTGCATTCCGTTTCCATAAAGCTCCGTCCCCGCAACCCAATTCAAGGATTGTACTATTTTGCGGGACTATCAATTGATCAAAAAGCCATTGATGCCACTTGTACGGATTTACGCTGAATTCGTCGTGTAATCGAATTCTCGTTTGCAGGTTGAGCGCGCTCTCATACTCTTGATTCACAATTCGGATAATTGAAGCGAATAGCTCCCATGCGGGACTGCTTTCACCGTACTCTGCTCCAGAATCCGGACTTTCCCGCTCTGAGTGATCCAAACTTTCCAATAGCGAAAGAGTCTCTTTTACCGTTTTTTGAACGAGACGAAGATGCTCCATTTTTTGCCCGATAATCGTGCTCTGAACTCTTAAGGACTCCTTCAAATCCTCCTCGTGTCCATCACGGTGTATGATTCGTCCAATCTCTTCAATGGTCAACCCGATATACTTTAGCGTCAATATTCTTTGTAGTCGAGCTAAATCCTGCTTTGTGTAGTATCGATGCCCAGAGTCGGTCCTAAGACTCGGATTTAAGAGTCCTACATTATCGTAAAAACGCACCGTACGTTTTGTTACGCCTGCCTTGTCCGCAAATTGCCCCGCGGTCATCCAATCTCCTCGCATTTGCATTTCATTTTGACCCCCATTAACTTCCTTCCTATATACCTCCGGTTTCTATCCAATAAATTCTTTTGGAAGTTCAGAGGCGAATCCAAAATGATGGGCGATAATCTGAACAATACGCCTTGAGGCTTGCCCATCGCCAAAGGGATTTACAACGTTTGACATGGAATTGTAAAAGGTCTTATCCGTGAGCAGCCTGGCTGTTACCGCATAGATAGAGTCCTCTTCAGTCCCGGCAAGATAGACTGCCTTTGCAGTTACAGCTTCAGGTCGTTCCGTTGTATCGCGCATGAGTACGAGCGGTTTTTTAAATACCGGAGTTTCTTCCTGAAGACCTCCGGAATCACTTAGTACAAGAAAGGATCGAGACAACAAATTGATCATGTCCGGGTAATTTATGGGTTCAAGTAAATGGATTCTATCGTGCCCTGATAATATTCGGAATGCTGTTTCTCGAACGATTGGACTTAGATGAATGGGATAAATAACAGATACATCTGGATTTTCGTCCGCTATACGACGTATGGCTCGAAACATTTGGTACATCGGAGCCCCATAGTTTTCTTTACGATGAGCGGTCATGGTTATGATTTTTCTGTTTTGTTTACATATGTGATTCAGCCTAGCTTCGCTAAATACATAATCAGAGCGATTTGTCATTATTGCAGCATCAACCGCAGTTTGTCCGGTGATATGTATATTGCCTCTATTGTAGCCTTCTTTAAGAAGATTGTCTTTACCGATAGACGTGGGTGCAAACAAAAAGTCAGTAACTACGTCAATGATTTTTCGATTCATCTCTTCCGGCCAAGGCGAGTACTTGTTCTGTGATCGTAATCCTGCTTCAATATGCCCAATCGGTATTTTATGAAAAAATGAAACCATCCCGCCACACATTGCTGTTTGAGTATCTCCGTGAATTAAAATGAGATCCGGTTTTTCTTCGGAAATAACTTTATCTAAACCAGTAACCGCTGCAGACGTAATATAGGCAAGACTTTGGTTTTCTTTCATAAGGTTCAAGTCGACATCTGGTCGTATATCAAAATGAGTGAGCACTTGATCAAGTTGCTCTCTATGTTGCCCTGTAACAATAACCTTCGTTTCGAACCATTCCGGGTGTTTTTTTAGTTCTTGAACCACTGGTCCCATTTTTGTCGCTTCCGGACGGGTGCCAAAAATTAGCATTATCTTTTTGCGTGTTGCCATCATACCTTCCCCCTTGACAAAATTAGCTTGATACAAGAAGAGTAAAGGATGACGTTACGTCATATGCAAGGAAAAAAGTATATAAAGTGACGATTAAATTTTTGTCAGCTAAAAAAAGCACGGAGCTAACACAGACTTAAAAGAAGCACAAAAAAAGCAGAGAGAATGTCATCTCCCTGCTGTGCAACGTCCCTTCCATTTGCCACTTTACCCAACTCTACACCTGTATACGATATGATTTTCGTATGCTTCGACGCCTCGTTAATCTTTTCCGCGAGCTGCCGCCCGTTCATCCTTGGCATTTCCACATCAAGGAAAGCGACATCCGGTTGAAGGTCATGCATACGAGATAACGTCTCAAGCGCGCTTGTAAACGCGCCTGTGATCGTAAAGTGTGGAACTTGTCCAATAACGCGTTACTTTCCACTAACTGATTCCGGCACGTGAACATGATCCACGGACGCCTCTTGAATGTTCTTAAACGCCCAGTGCTGTGCAGGTACATCGCTCCATTTAGCATCGGATACAGATAACGGATCCCGGCCCGACAACTTGTTAAGCATCGTCACCGCTTCAGCCCGGGTAAGAGTCTGCTCAGGACGGAACGTGCCGTCCGCGTATCCGTTAACTACTCCCGCCGCCTTCGCTTTCCCAATCGATGCCGCTGCCCAATGGCCTACGGTGTCGGAGAAGCTGCCGCCGCCTTCCGCGGCTGAGCTCAAACGAGCTGCAATGCTTGCCGCTTCAGCTCGCGTAATGGTTTGCTCCGGCTTGAAGCTGCCATCGGGATAACCGTCCATCAGTCCGCTGTCCGCTGCCAAATCGATAGCTGCATGGGCCCAATGACCAGGCGTGGTATCCTTATAGGTTATGGCAGCTGTCTTACTGCCCTTATCCTTAGCGAACAACCGGACTAACACTGTTGCCATCTCTGCACGCGTAATTGGCTTGTCCGGTCCGAATGTGCCGTCGGGATAGCCCGTCATATACGCTTGATGCACTTTACTTGCTTGCGATCCTAGCTGAACGACGGTAAACGTACTAAACTTGTTCACGGTAAACCGTATACCCAGCTTGCCCGTTGAATCGTAGGAGACAATTTCCCCTCGAATCAGCTCTTTTGTACCGTCGCTATGCTCGATGAAGATGCCCAGCTCTTTAAGCTGCTGCTCGTTCAGGCCCGTCTCGGGTAGAGGCAGTATCAGCGTAACCGGACGGTTCTGCATGTTCGTCTCGATCATCATGGGACGACCCAAGACATTGACAATTGCACTGCCGGCGGCTTCACGCACAATCTGCTCCGTTCTTGCGCGCTGTTCGATTTCACTGCGTTCACTTTCTGTTTTGACCGGCACGATATTGAAGTAGATGTCATCCTTCCATCCTTGCAGAGAGCCGTCCGGAATAACAATACGTACATTATTTGTGCTGATTTCTAAATTCACTTTATTGTCCGCCAATTTGGCTGTTGATTCTTTCGGCAAAGTTACTTTAACCTCTGATACCTCATCCTTGGGATCGGGAATGACGATCTTGGCAGAGTTGGAACCGGCAGCTTTCAGTTGATCAACAAGCTTGTCTGTCTGACCCGGCGTAAGGGAAAGCTCATCCTTCTTTCGTCCGTCTGCTCCAGTCGTTCGATGTATGACCGCCGTGGACACAACGCCGCCGTTGCCGGTGTTTTCAACATTGACGGTGATGGTCTCACCCTGTGAAGAACCGGACGATGAACCTGACGATGAACTGCCCCCGCCGCTGGACGTATTGCGTAAGGTAATCGCCGCGCTGATCGCAGGCGTTGTTACATTGCCCGCCGCATCCGTCAACTCCATGGATACTGTCTTTGCGCCGCTGCCAGGGGTCAACGCCCATGCTTTCGTTCCAGCAATCGCTTCCCATGAGCTCCAGTCCGCGTTGTCGTTAGAAAAGCGCATCCGGATGCCATTCGAGCCCGCACCGTCGCTCCCCGTAATCGTCAAGTTGACAGAGGTCGAG
Source organism: Paenibacillus periandrae (assembly GCF_022458865.1). Classification (GTDB taxonomy): domain Bacteria; phylum Bacillota; class Bacilli; order Paenibacillales; family NBRC-103111; genus Paenibacillus_S; species Paenibacillus_S periandrae. The sequence continues at coordinate 205,740 of NZ_JAJNMU010000006.1, forward strand.
ATCGTGCTCTCTGCTCCGCTGTTAATGCTCAATGTTCCCACAGGCGCCGTTTTATCGAACAATACACTGCTGCCATCTGTTGTTGTATTTACGCGCACTCCAAGGTCTCCGGACAAATTGGCGAAATCGATGGTGAACGGAACAAGCCCTTCCGTTTCATTGCCTGTAAATGCATATTCCGCTTTATAGACATTGCCGCCCAAGCTTGTCACGCTGGCCGCCCTGCCTGTAAGGGTGACTGCCGGCAAATTCTTCAAGCTCTCGCTGGCGGTAAAGGTTAGAGTCACCACATCGCCTTTTTTGGCAACGAACGGGGTGGCATTGCTGCTGGCGATGCCCACTTTCGTCAGCGTCGGCGGCACTGCCGTGTTCGGCTTTATGCTGGCCTCATTGGAATCAGTTATCCATCCGTCGGCATTGTATGCTTTGACTAAGAAATAGTAAGCTGTCCCGTTCGTCAAGCCGTTCACGTTATAGGTGGTTTGCGTAACGGAAGCTTTGTAGGTTGCGTCGTAAACGCTGCTTGCTGTACCCATATAAAGATTGTAGTAGGTAGCACCTGTTACGCTGTTCCAGTTCAAGAGAGCTGTGCCGTCTCCCGCAGCCGCCTTCAAATGGAAAGCAACTTCAACTTTACCGGACTGCAGCGTTTTCGTCATTTCTTTCGCTGATGCGTCGGTCACGGTAAATTGTTCCGGATTGTTTCCCTTTAAGGTTAAAGCTTTAGTCCCGGTCATCGCCCCATCCTTAATACGGAAGGAGATTGTAAACATTTTTTGGCCTGCCGTTATAACGGCATCGCCGCCCCTCTGATCTGCCCAAGCAGCTTTGAGCGAGCCTGAAGTATTGTCGTATACGGAATCGAAGCTGTTGCCGGATTGGCCGGTTATTTGGGTCACTTCCAGTGCGGCTGCATCATAGCCGATTTCCATTCCGTAAGATCCTACTCCTTTCGAAGCTTCGCTTACGGATACCGGCACATCGACCGTTTCGCCGGGTGCTCCGCTGGCACTGCCGATACCAATACTTACCGTGCCGGGCGCAAGCGGATTGATGCTGACTGTGCCGGCAGTGAGACCGGGAATCGCAGTGAAAGTCGTACCATCCACCGTATATTGCGCGGTGGTGAAGCTTACAATGGAATCACCCGGTACCGCGTTATCTTTGATTTTCAGTTGAACCGTGAAAATCTTTTGTTTGGAACTAAGAAACCCTAAGTCGGTTAAACCCGTTGCCGCAACCTTAATCTTTCCGGCAATGGATGTATCCGGGTTAAAAAGAGAGGATTGCGCTTCATCTTTTACCGCTGAATTCCCCTGAACAAGCTCAAGCACCTGGGTGTCGTAAGACAATTCCATGTTGTATCCTAGAATAAAATCATTACCTGGTGCTGTCCCTGGCTCCATATTGACTGCCACACTTACCGTACTTCCGGGCTCGCCTGACGCTCCGATAGCCTCAGCTTTCACTCCCGCAGTCGGAGCAGCCTCGGCGCCTCCCATCGGTCCGAATGAAGCCGTCATGCACAAGACTACGATAATAACGAGCATTTGGTACAACCATCGTTTGGTTCCATATCGACGTTTATCCATTTATTTCACTGCCTTCCCAGGTAAATGTTCATCATGATCGCCGTGTCTGCCGCATTCACAACTCCATCGCCGTTCATATCGGCTATTTCGATTTGCTCGGCAGTAAAGGTGATTTTCCCCAATATATATTGATTGACAAGGAGTATATCTGCTGGCGTGACCTTTCCATCGCCGGTCAGATCTCCCTTGATAAGAGTCGTAAAGCTCCATACCCCAGGGGAGGATATCCCCTCATAGGTGCTGCTGTCCTGGTTCTGAAACGCCCCTGCCTCGATATATACATCATACTTGGTACTGCCCTCCAATGGTTTGGACTTAATAGTAACCGTTTTTCCCAAAATGCTCACCTTCTGCGAATCATTAACCCCGATTCTCTCCACCTCGCTGTTATCTGACGACTTGCGGATCACGATGCTTTTTCCGCTCACTGCCGTTGGGTTCTCGCTGAAGGTGAGACTCAGTCCTGTCTTCAGTGGAACTCCGGTCGCATTCGCGGACGGGGCGAAGGTGCTTACTTGCAGTCCAAACGGAATCGCCTTGATCACCAATTGACTTGAACTCGGACTGGCAGCATCGTAAGTTCTATATGCGGCATAAATCGCGCTGTTGTTTCCATACAGGGGGAGCTCACCATTGATATTGGGAAACGTCTCGTTGTTGCCGATCATCGTCCAGTTCCCGTTTACATACTGATGGACGAACGTTTTTAAAGCGAATGTATTTCCCTGCATTTCAACCTTGTTATAGGATACATATAACGAATCCTTCGCCTTTGTGAAGTTGATGTACGAGGGCATCGGTTCCGAAAAATTGGTTGCGCCTACGCTTTCCCATTCGCTTCCGTTGTATTTCCGTACGTTAACATACTGAATATTTGAAGAATTTTGATGTCTGTAGGCAACATAAGGCGTTCCGTTGTCAACGTAAATCTTGGGATATTCAACGAAATCAGCAAAAAAAGGGTTGTTCGACGGTAACTGAACCTGGGAAGAGCTACCCACTACTTTCTCCCATGTATCTCCATTAAACTTCTGCGCTACAATGGAATAGGGGTTTAATTCCTGGTAAACCACATAAGGTGTTCCTTGGTAGACATACAGGTCGTTAGCTTGAGCTTGCTGGCCAAGCTGTGCGTTGGCGAGCGTCTTCCAAGCCCCATTCTCCAACTTCATTACGGATACCTTCCCAGTTGAAAAAGAAATATAAGGAACGCCTTCGTAAGCATAAAGAGAGAAGTTCATCCATCCCGTTCCGATTTGGAATGAGTCATTTCCTGCCAAAGACCAAGAGCTTCCGTCATATTGTTTCACGTATAACTTAGTAGTGTAATTCACACTAGCCGTATAGGCAACATAGATGATCCCGTTACTGATGCTCATTTTGGCTGCGTGGATTTGGCTTTGATCATCATCTGAAATGTATTCGCTGCCTACCGGCTCCCAGGCACTCCCGTTAAATTTCTTTACTTTCATCCTTGGGATATTGTTTACCGTATGGATATAGGCGGCATAAAGACTGCCGCTGTATGAAGCGATAGTAATGTCAGATATGATTCCTCCTTCGTTAATGCTGCTTACATCCTCCCACTTGGTTGCTGCCTGCGCAGGTGCTGCCTGCAATCCGGCGAATGCCCAAACCATTACCAGACTGAAGATCAGCATGCGCTTCATTAAACGCGCCATTTCTCTCACCTTTTTCTATTTTTTTATCCAGGTTTATATGGATATGTATTCTAATATAACAATCACTTCTCACAAGAAACTCACAAACTTGCTGTTTTCCAATGCAAAATATGTTCTATTATGTAGTTATTTGCAAAATGCTAGACGAAGGAGACATCTTCATCTATTTAAATCGTAAATATTACTAAAAAGTGAGACTTAAGCATATTTCATGATCCACGATCGTGTTATAAAGCTTAGGAGGACATTATGACAAATAATCATATCAATTATCTATTCAAGGCTACTACTCCCGACTAGAATCAGAATGAGAAGAAGCCACCCCTGACAATGGAGTGGCTTCTTTGTATAGAACTTTCTCTTTTATTTAGTTGCAGGTAGATACTCCCAAAGTCTTTGGCAGTCAGGGCAATTGAAAGGCTCCGCATCTTCTATGTGTTGTGTCTATCATCAAATATTTGTTGACATATAGTTCTTTCCTTCAACAAAACCAAGACTTTCATACAACGGTTTAGCCATATCAGACGAATGTAGCAGGATTTTTCCAATTCCTTGTGCCTTCAAATCGTCTATTGCTTCAGTAATAAGTTTGGATACTATACCTTGACGACGGTAATTGGGGATTGTGAAAACATTAGTCATGTATGCAACCATTCCAGAAGGATTTTCAAATCGTGGTGCAAATCGACATAAGCAAAAACATACCGTTGATACAACGACTCCGTCATCATCAGCAACCCATACAACGAGTGACTTGTCTGATAATGAGGAATCAAAGTAGTTTCTAAATGTTTCATCCATACTACTGTTGTCCTCATGACATAGTAGTATCTTACGAAATTTAATTAACTGCGGTATATCAGTTGTAATAGCTTTTCGAAACAGCACGATTGACTTCCTTCCTGTTAAAAATATAAATTTCCAAATATTAACCGATAGCTGAGTTATTGCTTGGATCTTTATTAATCGCTTGCTTCACCTTTCTTTACACTATACATATCGAACAGCTTTAACTGTATCATATATTTGACCTTGCCCCACTACTTTGAAGGTAAGTTCTTGATAATCTGCGGTGATCCGTAGATTTTCGACTATTGGTGTGAGTCTCTTTGATCGTATTTAATGTACTATCATGCGTGTGTAGCAACCTAACGTTAAGTCAATTGCTGCGCGATCTCCCAGATATGTCCTCCCGGATCAGTAAAGCTGACAGTGCGTACTCCCCATGACCGATTCATTGGACCGTTGAGTAAAGCCACGCCGCGCACCTTTAATTCATCGCATACGGCATCCACATCATCCACACGGATGGTGAACTGGAAACGTGACCCGGCCTCGCGACTTGCGACCGTTTGGGGAGCGATAAGGCCCTGCGCTTCAGAAATTTTCAGCAGATTGATGCTTATATTTTCAAATTCGAATACTGCCGAATTGTCGTCATCGTACACGGATGAAAGGCCAAAGACATCCTGATAAAACGACATCGCATCTTTCAAATCCTCAACGAATAACGTAATTACATTGACATTCATTGACCCTAAAATGCCCATACCTACACCCCTTCTCGTTTCTTCTTATTGAGCTCCCCTACCCTTTAATTGAGCGAAGACGAATTATCCACTATACAGTACTGGCTTGTAAGAAAATGCTTCCAAAATCGTAATGACAAAGGGACCTGCCGTAGTCTCAGACCCCTTTTCAATTGATTGAGCTATCGTTTCCCTATAATTGAAGAAATTAAATTTTTTGTATTCTAATCAATTGTGTTCATATGATAGATCAGCTGCACAACACCAGAGGAGAACGTTTTTGTATTAACCATTTTTAAATTCAACCTCTGTTTAATATCAATAAACAACGGTTTTCCTTCTCCCAAAATAACAGGGTGAACAGATAATCTAAATTCATCAACAAGCCCTAAATTGATAAAAGTTGTAATAAGACTCGCTCCGCCATATAGCCAGATGTCTTTACCAGGCTTATTCTTTAATTTATTCACTTCTTCAAGAATATTATCATTTATAACTAATGCTTGATTATCCGTCCCTTTTTGCGTTCTGGAAAACACATATTTCTCTTTACTGTGAACCAATCCCCACATTTCTTTTTCAGTTTCAGTATCTTCAATTTCTGGAGTAAATTGTCCCCACAAATCATAGCTTTTTCTTCCGTAAAAAATAGTATCAATTTGATTTAAGAAATTTATAAACCCCGTCTCAGAGTCCATAATGCACCAATCAACTTCCCCATTTTTCCCTTCAATAAAACCATCTAAAGTAACTGCTAAATCTAAAATTATTCTTCGTTTCATGATTTGTTACTCCTTTCGTTGATCTACCACCCATTATAGACTTTAAATATGTCACCTTGTGTCATATTAATAGGTATCTTTTTCAACTATTGGAACAGAACATGATTTCCTGGCTGAAGATCGTGTTAGATAGTGTGGACTTCCGCCAACTCGTTATTTCTCCCAAAGCTCGATTAGTCGACCTTCAGGATCTTCAATCCAAATAAACTTTCCAAATTCACTAATCTCTTGTTTCTTTGCAAGAGGAACACCAATATGTTCAAGATGCTTAATAGTCTCATCTAGATTATGTACTTGGAAATTTAACATCACTTGTTGTTCTGTTGGAAAATAACTGTCATTCTCGGTAAAGAAAGAAAAGATAGTCTCATTTCCTAATTGGGGCTTTATCACAGTCCCATTCCAATTTTCTATTTCAATCTTCAACACTTCACTGTACCATTTTTTTATAAATTCAAGATTTTTAGTTCTCCAAAATATTCCCCCGAAGCCTTTTATCATCGTATCTAACTCCTGTCTGTCATCAAATTTTTAAATATTCGAGATTTAAATTTTATTTCCTTTCTCAACTATTATGCCCTTTAGCCACACATACAGTTCATGGGCCGCACCAACTGGGATCGAATGACTTCTTCATCATCTTAGGCATCTGTACAGTCAAATAGTTATTAACCCACATATCTTGAAATACGAATTAATTTAAACTTCTAAAAAGGAAGTGGAATTCAATGTTCTTTACCCCACTACCACAGGTGTATATGAGACAACCGCTCTCTCCTCCACCTTCATTCATCCCCCCAAAGCCTGAGGTATCTTATGTAGTTGATTGTTTATATGAGAACACCTATGTCTGGCTGCTGAATGGAGACAATTTCTGGTTTTACCCGACTCGTGTAGAGTACGGTGAAGTATCAGGTTATAGGTGGAATGGAGCGTTTTGGATGTTTTATGGCATTGATCCAAGAATAATTGATGTCGTTGCGTGCCCTCCAATTCCTACCCTTTATTGAGATGATTATTAGTTTGCACGACCTCTTGCCTGACAACAAGAAAGGTATCCGTACAATCTGCATCGGCTGCCTTCCTTGTTTATTAAAAACTTTCCCTTTAGATTTCACTTACGATAGGCATTAAGCCTAAACTAAAACTGATACTTATTTTTCCCACTTGCTTTAGCCCGATAAAGTGCGTTGTCCGCATTTTTCATTAAATGATTAATGCTTTCCGATTCATTGGAATATGAAGCAATCCCAATGCTTACGGATAGATGTGATTCTGTTAATAGAGTGTCCCAAGATGACATGCAGCGGAGTATTTCATTGGCACTATCTATAATCTCCTGCTTATCCGTTATCCCTATTAAATATATAATAAACTCATCTCCGCCCAAGCGGATAGCGAATCCGTAATGCTTGTCCACAAACGTTTCTAGCCTGCGTGCCGTCTCTTTTAGAACCAGATCACCTACATCATGGCCATGAATATCATTGACCGCCTTAAATCCGTCTAAATCCAAAAACATTAGAGTACCACATTGGTTGGAATTTTGCGCGAAATATTTGTACAAAAACTGCCTGTTAAAAAGTCCCGTCAATCCATCTCTGTAGGCCAGCCGTTCCAATTCCAGAAAGTAAGTAAATAATTTGGATATCTTTTGAAATAACATGGCGTCCTCTTCCCTTATTTTTGTGGGAATGGAGTTAACAGAACACAAAGTACCAAATACTTTACCGTCACTCAGTATGATAGGTACGCCGAGATATGAATTTACATTCGCCTCCACCAATTGCTTTCTTAAGCTGTCCAGACCTTGGGCCTTGCTCAGGTCTTCATAAATCAGAGGAGCCCCGACCGTAAAGTCAATACGGTTGCAGAGTGTGCTATCCAGAGGAATTTCCATGCCTTCGGTAATTAAACATCCCGTCTTAGTATCTAGAACCTCCAAAATGGTTTGTTCAGTTTTGGAAATCTTGGTCAGGTAGACCATGTTATTGACCATACATCTGTTTGCCATAATCAGGATATCATTGGCTGCTTCTTTAAAATCTTTATACATTTGGTATTCGTTATTGAATTGCACTGTACAAACACTCCCATCATAGTAAGATTTGCCATGCAGCCCTAAAATTTTAATAACTTCTGCTATCGCAACTGCGGTTGATGTCTTTTCCAAACAACATTATCCAATTCGTAATGGGGAATACTATTCCAACCACCAGCGTTAACAGACCCGTAAACAGCAAAGTACGTTCCTGAGGATTGAAGAAGTAGAGAATACAAGCATATAGGCCATGCAGCAGTAAAATAGTAAACGTAACAAGTTGAAAGCCAATGGAGTACCAACGCAGGTGATCGTCGATAAGTTCCGTATCCGTATGAGGAACCCGAATCCTTATTCAGCACGCCTCTCCATTCTCCCGGAACCTGTATATTGCGGATTTGGTTTTCACCCGACTGCATATTCTGACTTGAAATTAACTTTTGGGGGTAGAATTCCCATTCTCCGTTCAAATAGAATGAGGAGGATTTTTCCAAATCCAAACCACGTATGTCGAGTACGCCATTAACAGCAGGATGGTGGTTCGATGTCAAAAAAACTTCGGACCAAGCCCATCGCAGGCCATGAAGAATACTAAGAAACAATAAAATGATGGCTATATATTTTAAGGTAGCTTTGTTTGTTATCCGTATCATAACTAAGAAATTCGACATAAATGAATACATTTCCTTTTTAATAGCTATTGACATACAGGGTCATTAACGGGGACAGCCTAAAATAATTTTTGTTGACTTAAACCAAGGTTTAAGTCGTATGATATTCCTGTCGACGAAGTAAGATAGATGTTGGAGGTCTCCAAATGAAATATTGTTCAATTAGCGAAGCTGCCACCAAATTCAATATTCCTGAATCAACGTTACGTTATTATGAAAAAAAAGGATTACTGCCATTAATCGAGCGTGATGCAGCTGGTAGACGGTTATTTTCAGAAGATCAACTATCGCTTCTCGAAACCGTTATTTGTTTAAAAAGCACGCACATGCCAATAAGTGATATTAAGCAATATATTGATTGGGTGATAGAAGGAGACAAAACCATTGAAATGCGACTTGAAATGATGAATCATCACAAGCAAGCCGTGCTAGCTGAAATTTCATCGATGACCAAATCCCTAAAGGGAATTCAACTAAAAATTACACGTTATACCCAACGCATTCAACATAAATAAGATAAAATAATGGAGAAGAGGAACGATCATGAAGCTTTCAGGAAATACAATACTAATTACCGGCGGAAGTGCCGGGATAGGATTAGCTTTTGCAGAACGTTTTATCAAAGCTGACAATACCGTCATTGTTACTGGACGCCGTGAACATATTCTTCTTAATGCGAAGGAAAAATTCCCAGGTCTTATTACTCGTGTGAGTGATTTGAATATTGAATCCGAGCGTGTTGCCTTGTTTGATTGGGTAACAACGAACTATCCAGAAGTGAATGTGTTAGTTAACAATGCAGGGATTCAACAACGCTTTAATGTGTTAAAAGCGGATGCGACAAACAATTGGAGTTATTTCAATAATGAAATCACAACCAACATTGAAGCACCTTTCCATCTCTCTATGCTGTTCGCTCCATATTTGGCAACAAAAGCAGAAGCAGCTATCATTAACGTGACATCCGGGCTGGCTTTTACACCGTTTGTGATCGCTCCGATTTATTCAGCTACAAAAGCGGCGCTTCATTCATTTACAGTGAGTCTAAGACACCAGCTTGCTGAAACGTCTGTAGAAGTCATTGAAGTTGCTCCTCCAGCAGTGAATACAGAATTAGGTGGAGCGGGGTTACATGTTCATGGAGAACCATTAGATGCCTTCGCAGATGGAATTTTCAAAGGACTAGAAGAGGGTAAAAAGGAAATTGGATATGGTACTTCCGTGGATCGCTTACGCATGTCGCGGGATGATGTTGACAAGCACGTAGAAAATATGTACAAGGCAATGAAAGGTTCAATGGAGTGACTATTATTGCGAATAAAGTACCAACAGTGTGTACCGTGTTTTGAATTTTTGTTATTGGCATATATAAACAAGAAAACTCGCCGCAATATTGGCGAGTTTTCTTATTATAGTTCTCCCTTATTCAACTAAACCAGGAAGCAGTTGCCGCGTGGTGATCTGGTCCCTAGTCATTTTTGAAATAACGCATCTTCATTCGTTGACTTGTTCAACATTCGTGACAGATTTAATCTTTCTCAGTTTGATTGAAGACAAGGTATCCTCATTCAAGGCTGCAGGCAAATCACAGTTAGATCCTAACCAAAAATCACCATAACGCTCCATGACCAAAACGTCCCCGCATCGATAAAATGTATGAGTAGGTCCCTCTTCCTTGGGGCTAATATAGTATCCATTTAGCCATACATCTTCAATCGGCTTATCAAACAACATCTGTATATTATCTAGTTTTCCTTCTATGATATAAAGATGTTTGCAGCCAACAACAACCTCCTGTAAACAAAAGCTTTTCAGAAAATGAAATAAAGAGTCATTTACGATGAGATATCCCTCTGCGTTGTCATCCCAAAGCAGGTGCTCGTCACAGTAGACAGGAGAATCGTTGTTTCCTGCCTCCACCTGGCAAGTCCAGTTTGCTTGATTTTCCTCGAGAAACGTAATCTTATCCGCATCCTTCTTCAGTCGATCCACCGAATAAAGACAATCCTGCTGTTGAAATATTTCTGGAGAGTTCTCGAGATGATCACCCGAACCATCTTTCCAGCGTCCTGCAAACGCATATAAGTCATGCAACGCCTTTGGCAGATATGCAGGAAGCTCGTCCACTGGCACACCGTAGGAGCTTTGGTACCTTCCATAGCAGTTGATTAGAAACTCCTTAAGATCGTCCAGTTGATCTGTATCTTTCAGCAGCATTTGTAATTCCTCCTGTCTAGCTGTTCATAATACAACCGTATTGATTCAGACATCCCAAAAATAAAGATAAATATGTATTATTATACCATATAGTAAATAGTTCAAGCCCAAATACCATATAATCCTGCCTGTACTTAATGAGCAAAAAAGAGCAGCGGCGATGTTTGGAATAATTCGACACCGCACGAAACTCTTTTTCACAAAAACGAAGGACAAGGTCGGTAATGAAGCATACCGTTATTCAGCTATCAGGAATAATCACGCAATATTATAATCAGTGGTTACCAGAGCTTTCCACTCGACTGAGGTTTATAGTATGCTAGAGTCATAAAGGAGGAGAAAATTCATGGTTAAACAACTGATCGTCGGCGACGCAACGCATGAACTGGCCACTACGCGCCGTATTCTGGAACGCTTGCCCGAGGAGCATATGTCGTGGAAGCCGCACCAAAAATCGATGACGCTCGGTGGACTTGCCACGCATCTGATCAACCTGCTGAACTGGCAAATTGCGATTTTTCAGTTCCCTGATTTCGATCTTTCCACCGTGCCGCAGCGGCGGGAGCCTTTAGAAAAACGCGCTGACATTCTGGAGGAGTTCGACTCGAACGTAGGTAAGCTTGAGAAGCTGCTCGCCGACTGCGACGAGAAAGCACTAGGCGAGGAATGGACGCTTCGCCATGGCGACCATATTATTCTCCGCGAGCCGCGGGCGATCGCGCTCCGCACCTTCGGATTAAGCCACATGGTCCACCACCGGGCGCAGCTCGGGGTATACTTGCGGCTTCTCGATATTCCGGTGCCAGGCATCTACGGTCCTACGGCCGACGAGGAAGCCCAATGAACTAAGTTTCTAGAATCCGACCTCTTAAAAGGGTCCCGCCAACATTTTAACGAAAATAAACGCTAAGCCTTCGGATATAACCGGCTTAGCGTTATTTTCTTACTCGCCTTTACGTTTATACCGATCAAGCAGTTCGCTCAATCCAGCTCTCGCCAAATAACACATTTACATCTCAGTAGTTCACTCGTAATAGAGTTAATAATGAACCTCCCCTGCCTACGTTTTGCTTAGAGGCAGGAGTTTCTTACTACTACTTACCGTAACTTTCTACAAAACAGCAGGTTGGCTGCTGTCTTTCACTACCCTGATAGCGGAAACGTTGACAGCAAGCTATCGTAAGCAACACTTTCGCAAGTGGGTGGGAACCTCACCATCTACTACTTCTAGCTTTAGGCTATCCGTAGATACTTGATCTCTTGGGTTTCTCCCAAATGTCGGATCTCTCCATACAGTTGCTTGGATAAGATCCCTTTGCTCCCATGGACATCCCGATGCTCCTTATAGCCGCACCAACATCTGTAATTTCTTGTAGACGTCTTGTTCCGTCTACCGCAACAAGGGCATTGTTGGCTCGTATAGCTTTCATCGATCGTTTTCACGCGGGTTCCATATGCTTCAAACTTGCATCGGATTTGCTTCTGGATCTTGCCAAAGCTCCAATTGGATAACTTTTGGTTCACTACCTTTCTTCTTTTCTTTTTCGTGTTCCGCTGTACGCCTTCAATACCGATACCTATGACCGCAGGCGATGAGGCTGTCCCATAAGTCAAAATTGAAAGATCCGCGACACGTCGGATCTTCAGTGAAAATGAATGTTTAAATGAGCAAAGGAGTTAAGCAACTTGTCTGTGCTTAACTCCTTTGCTTTTTGCGTTTATTGCTGCTTTCTTCAACAGGTTATGGGCGAGCGAAAGCCACCCGACCTCCAGGCTTACTTTGGGTAAGCCTCGAAGCAGGAATCTTTTGAAGCCACGGTTGTTCTTGATGTCACCAAATACAGGCTCCGGTTCAATCATCCGCCTGACGGCTAGCTTGTAGCCTTCTTCACTACGGAGTTTTTCTCGTGCCTGGTTCTTTAATCGTACATAATTCAAGCTTACTTTGACTTCGCGATTTCCCTGGGCTTTCGTACACTGCGGTTTTAACGGACAGCCTTCACAACTTGCACTTCGGTAATGACGATATTCTATTTCGTAGCCACTTTCCGTCTTCTCCTTGCTCACTCTGCGGAATACGAGGGTTTGCCCAGCTGCGCACGTCCATGTATCTTGTTCGGCGTCATAAGTCCAGTTATCTATTTTGCTAATATCCTTTTGCCATCCCTTGCTTTTTTCACGGTGGTACGTGCTGTATTTGACGATGGCTTCGGTTTCATTTCGCTCTAAATAATCGTAATTTTCTTCACCGCCGTAGCCTGCATCAGCAATAACGGTGCTTGGGAGTTTGCCCAGCTGCGATTTTACTTTTTCAAGATGAGGGATGAGACAGCGTGTATCTGTAGGCCGTTGGTGTACACTGTAGCCGAGGATGAATTGATTTTCGGTACCCATCTGCACATTGTAGCCCGGCTTTAGCTGGCCGTTTCGCATGTGGTCTTCTTTCATCCGCATAAATGTGGCGTCCTTGTCGGTTTTGCTATAGCTGTTACGATTTCCTAAAACTTCTTCATGCGCTTCGTACTTTTGAAGGCGGGGGAGAAAGTCTTTTCGTAGTGTACGTACGGCTTTCTTCAGCGGCTTGTTTTTCGGTTTTTCTTGCAGTCTTGCTTCCAATTGCTTGACGGCAAGCTCCAGTTTTTCACTCGTCATCTGCGAAGCTTCGCCTAGCTCACGCAGGTCTCCACTGCCATGGGTCTTTTCTTCTTGTTTCTCCGTTTCTTCGATGGTGGCAAATAGCGTCTGAACTTTTTCCTGAAGCTTGGCTTTGTGCTTCACTACAGCCTTGCCCCAAACAAACGTATACCGATTGGCATTGGCTTCGATTTTAGTCCCATCGACAAAGTAGTTTTCAAGTTGCACGTAGTTCTCATCGGCTAGAAATTGAAGAACCGCCGTAAACACGGCCTCCAACACGTCTTTTATTCGCTCAGAACGAAACCGGTTGATGGTACGGAAATCCGGACGCTGTCTACCCGCGATCCACATGAACATGATGTTTTCACGGACAGCTTTGGCGATCTGTCGGGAGGCATAGACACGCTGAGTGTAGGCGTAGATGATGACTTTGGTTAGCATCTTCGGATGATAGCTGTCTCGTCCACCTCCGGGATAAGCCGCGTCAAAGATGGCGTCGTCAAGCTTATTCACGGCTTCATTAACGACACGAACGAGATGATTTAGAGGAATGTCCTCTTCCAAATCCATTGGCAAGCATAGTTGGTCCATGGTATATTGAATGTACAAAGAAACCGTTCCTTTTGTAAGTGGGTGGGGGTACCTCCATTTTACCAAAGAACGGTTTCTTTTTGTTGTGAAAAATTGAAAAGAGGTGTCCGTAGCCATTTTCATAGCTTATGGGACAGCCTCTTTTATTTTTCGGCTCTGTTAAAAGCGAATGGTTGATATTTAATTGTCTGAGTTTCAATTTTTGCCCCCATCCTACGGGATCTAGGGCCTATTTTGTTGATTTTCTAGAAATAGATTACTTTGAAGGACTTTTGTTGTATATTGTCGAAAGGATACACATTACCAATGTTGAATAACCACCACCACGGTGACGGTAGGTAAAGCCTGTTTACCTTGGGCCCCTTATCATGGCGAACGAGCAGGAATCAAATTGCATATAGCCCTTCAGGCTGAGACGCAGCAACCGCTGCAAGTTGTGGAAACCGTCGGCTCCCGACACGACGGACCTGTGAGCGAAAGCCTGACTCCGTCCTCTTTCATCTTGGTGATGGACCTGGCATATGCTTACCTGGTTATTTGGCGCCGTTTCCTCGGGAATGCCTCGGCATGCAAGGCTCTCGTTTGGTCAGTTTTCACGCTTTTTCGTTCTTGGTAAGTTACCCGTTGAATGGATCATTTGTTTTCAGCGCTTCATTCAAACGTAAGTCTCTGTTGAGGTTAGAGTTATCTGGTTAATCAACAGGTCTGCTATTAAACTTACCTCTGATTTTGCGATAACTGTACAATTAAATATATTATCGATTAGTATTCAAATCTGATTAACTAATCTAAAATTTATTTACTCCAATGGTTGTAACCAGCTAAGCGCTGACTTATATAGTGTCCACTTTATTCTGCATCAGGAGGGCAGTTAACCATGTAAAATGGTAATGTTTCACAACAATACATTGGAGGTTTGCAATCGTGAATGGTCTACTTAAAAAGTCTTTATCGACAGTAGTTATTTTTACTTTGTTAATTATATCCGTTTTACCGGGACTAGCTTTTGCTGCTCCGATATTAGTATCATCTGTAACTATTACCAACCCTGCCGCGACTGTTGCAATGGGTGGAACACTGCAGATGGGTGTTACTGTTTTGCCTGCTAATGCAACAAACCCAACATTGACATGGTCAATAATGCCTGCTACTGGCAATGCTTCGATCTCAAGTTCGGGATTATTGACGCCTATAACGCCTGGACTTGTCGTAGTTAAGGCAGATGCTAATGACGGCTCTAACCAGGGAACTTCAGTTATTGTTACGATAACGCCAATACTCGTTACTGGAATTACTGTAACTTCCGCAGGTAACGCTGTTTCGTTGAATACTGGTGCAACTCTACAATTGACAGCAACAGTAGCTCCAGTAGGCGCAACTAACAGTGCAGTGACTTGGACTTCTTCCAGTACTGCGGTAGCTACTGTTAGTAGCTCAGGATTGTTAACTGCTAAAACTGCAGGAACTGTTACAGTAACTGCCAAATCGACTGATGGGTCTAATAAGACTGGCACTAAGGTAATTACTATTACAGCAGCTCCTATTGCAGTTACTGGAATTACAGTAACAAGTACAGCTGACTCAGTAGTATCTGGCGGCACACTGCAATTCAGTACTAATGTTTTACCAGCTACTGCTACTAACAAACAAGTAACTTGGACAGTAAGTGGTGGAACAGGATCTGGTTCTATTGATGCTAACGGTTTACTTACAGCTGCTCTTGTAGGAACTGTAGAAGTCATCGCAACGGCTCAGGACGGTTCATATGTAGAGGGAACTAAAACAATTACTGTTACAGCGCCACCAATCTTAGTAAACAGCATTGTAGTTGCAGGCTCTACTTCGGTAGTGGAAGGCAATACAATAACACTGACCAGTTCAGTTCTTCCTAGTACTGCCACTAATAAAGCAGTAACTTGGTCACTAACAGGTACTGCGGCTACCATCAATTCTGTAACTGGAGTACTCACTGCAGTATCTTCTGGAGCCGTAGATGTGAAGGCGACAGCAGCAGATGGATCGGGAATTGTATCTAACACTCATACGGTTACTGTTCTTGCAGTACCAAAACCCGTAACAGGAATTACTATTTCAAGTAATAGTGTTACTAATTCTGTGTATGTTGGTGACACTATTCAACTGACTGTTGATGTACTACCGGTTGATGCAACTAATAAGAATGTTGTTTGGTCCGCTTTTGGGCAAACGGGTTCGGCCACTATTACTCAGGCTGGAGTTTTAACAGGAGTGAATGCGGGTACTGTAACGGTTAAGGCTGTTGCCGCTGACGGTAGTGGAGTAAATCGTCTTTTTACAATTACAGTGGAAACACCACCTGTGGCAACTGTCCCTGTGACAGGAATCTCCATTACTTCTGCTAATACAGTTTCTATGGGCAACACTTTACAAATTAACTCAACTGTAACTCCGAACAATGCAACAAATAAAACTCTTACTTATTCTGTTGTTCCAGCTACGACTGGGTCTGCTACTATTAGTTCAACAGGGGTGTTAGCACCTACAGGCGTCGGTGTAGTAGAAGTAACAGTATCAAGTGCTGATGGATCTTCAGTAGTATCTAAACAAATTATTACTATTACTTCTTCCGACATATTTATTACTAATGTATCTCTTGATACTGGCAGCGCCCCTAAAAATGTTGTAGCTGGAAACACTCTTCAAGTTAACGCTACGATTTTGCCAGCTAATGCAACTAACAAGACAATTGCCTGGAGTGTAACACCAATCACAGGAAGCGCTACTATTAGTTCTTCTGGATTGTTAACTGCGGTTTCTGCAGGAACAGTAACAGTAACTGGTAAAGCTACAGATGGTTCGAATGCAGAAGCTTCTATTATCGACATCGTTATCACCCCTCCGGTAACTGTATTACCTACCAGCATTACAGTAATTACACCAAACACAGATCAAGTAATCGTTGGTCAAACATTGCAATTAAGCACTACAGTAACTCCTTCAAACGCAGTAAATAACAGCGTATCCTGGTCGGTGTATAATAATACAGGTACAGCAAATATCGATGCTATAACTGGATTGCTAACAGGTGTTAAAGAAGGAGCTGTTACAGTAACGGCTGCAACTTATTCCGGTTCTGCAATTAAGGGTACAAAAACTATTACTGTAATCGCTGCTGCAGTAGTTCCAATTGCTGTGACAGGAATTACTGTCAACAGTGATGTGAGTAGTGTGTATGTGAATAACACCATTGCTTTTACGGCAACTGTAGCACCGGATAATGCAGCAAATAAAGAAGTTGTTTGGTCTGTTGTTCATGGCACAGGTACAGCAACTATTAGTGAAACTGGCGTGTTAACTGCACTAACTGGTGGATCTGTTAAAGTTGTTGCTACAGCTAAAGATGGATCTGGAATTACTGGATCTAAAGATATTACTATCACGTTCTATAAAAGCAGTGGCGGAAGTTCCGGCGGCGGTGGAGGACCAGTTGTTACCACACCAACACCAGAAGTACCAGTTAATAATGATCCAAATGCTACAACTCCAAGCACAACAAATGGTTTGATTTCTGAAAAATCAAACGTTAATGCTATCATTCAAGCTATTAAAGAAGTTATTGCTTCCAGCAAGGCTCCTCAAAACTTTACTGATATCACTAATCATTGGTCAGTGAAAACGGTTCGAATTCTTAATCAACTTGGTATCGTTGATGGATTCCCCGATGGACAATTTAAACCGGATGCTAGTACTACGCGTGCTGAGTTTGCTTCTCTAATCGTTAGAGCGTTTAAAATTGGTGATACTGCTGGTAGCAGTGTGCAATTGAAAGATGTCGCTAATCATTGGTCTGCTGCAGACGTGCAAAAATTAGTAAATGGTGGAATCATTAATGGTTATGAAGATGGGACATTTAGACCAGATGCTAGTATCACTCGTGCAGAAGTAATCGCTATTGTATCGAGACTGGTAGATTTGGCTAAGGCCACTAAAGTTTCTACTTCTACGTTCAAAGATGTAGACGGAGCATGGAATAAAGATCAAATTCAGCAAGCTGCTGAAGCTGGAATTATTTCTGGAAAGCAAGAAGGTCAATTCTATCCTAACAGCACTGCGACTCGTTCTGAGGCGTTAGCTATTATGTTGAGAACTCTGGAATTGAATCCAGAGATTAAAGCATTACTGGCTCAGTTACAAGATAAGTAATAGGAACACCGTGCGGGTACTTTTTTTTGCCAGCACTTCCGTGATTGCCTGAAGTCACAGAGAAAGCCAGGTCATTGCGATAACGGGCACATAGCTCCATAAAGGTCTCTATAAAAACGATGAAGGATCTGCCACGGCAGATCCTTTTTTAATTTCATCAATAATATTTATGCTTACTTCAAGTCAGTTTTTTTGGGTTTGGAGTTTGGTATTTTTACATTAAATATATTCTGGAATTATTACTCTGGTTAGCCACGATTTTTGTTTTATATCAGATTCCAAAGGAATTAGCTGGAAAATTGGGGAAACCATTATCTTTGGGGTTTCCTATAATTTTATGGAATAATCAACAGTAAATATTAACAGATCCTATTTTTTTAGTAGTTTAATATGCTTATCACATGACCATACTGAGATCTAAATGAATCTTAGAAAGAAGTGGTCCATTGTGAAAGAAGAAAAAAAAGGGAAATTAATAAAAGGAGATTTTAAGCGTCTCCCCTCTTATAAAGAACAGCTGGATGATATCATTAAGCAGGTCAAAGCTCATGACAAAAGTATGGCCAAAGCCAAAAAAACTATTAATGATATACTTAATAAAAAAAAATAACGATCGCATGTATAAAACGAAGAAAATTGGAAACAATGGCTAATACTAACTCTTCTATGACTTATTCAGATAACCAATCTACGAAAACGCTCATGATTTCACTATGATCTTTAGTTCGAATTTCATGAACAAAATCTCTTAGCAGGACTGTGATAATTTCTTCTATGGTCATAGAAAAATCCGGATTGATATTATTTAGATCCATGAGCAGTACGGTCATTCTGCGTAATGCCTTTAGATGGATCTGAAACGAAATGATCTTGTATTTACGCCGCGGCGCTGGAACTTTACTTTCAACCAAATTCCAGCGGTTAATAGATTGCTGCTTTAAGTCACTTTGAAAGGGCTGCAGGTATTTAGTATGTTTTGCCATCAATGCTTCAGCTAAATTCGATAAGGGGATCCCTATACTAATTTGTTTAAGAAAATCGGCTAATAGAATCGAAGTTAACCCTATAAATGTAATTGAGTATTCTCCATCCGTTGAATCGCTGATATCATCTAAAAAAACCTCGATGCGAGAAAATTCAGTATGCGGGAGCTTAATCATAATAGAATCGTATTTTGAAGGTTTCTCAGTCTGCGATCTAAATAATGATGTTAGCAGCTGCCAGGTTATCGGCCTATCCTTTGTAAGAGCTGGATCTAAAATAAGGGGTGACTTTTGAGCTTCGCGTTTCATATTAGGCTCTGCCCTCCTTGAATGGACATTCTACTTTCTATAGCATAATGGATCAACCGATACACCATTTGACGCTCAGAAACATCATAATATATGGCTAATTCAGCAATAATCTTGTACCACTCTTCTGTAGGCTTAACATGCATGTATCTTCTCGTGTCCTCATATGGGTAACTGGGTATTCTCTGATCTCTCCGCTGCAAGGCGGTCATTAATAGATGTGTGCAGCTGGAAGTTTCTGTCAGATTCAATGACTTTCCGATACGCCGAAGCATCATTTGTTCAACTGGAGTTACTGGAAATCGAATATCATGAATTTTGTCCGAACGAGTTTTGCGCTCTTTTGTTCGGGGCTGGTTCTTTTCCTTCTTAGTATTGGATTGATTTCTTGTTTCTTCAATAATCTGATTTAAAAACAAACCTCTTCCCCCCTTAGGATGCTGCATCCAATTTACGATATAACTCTAGGGCCACTTGACCACTTGACCACTCCTTAGTACAAGCTATGAGTGGGGGAGGGGATATATACGTTTTCCAAAAATAATCTATTAGATAAGGAAGAGGAGGGTTTCATGTTGAATAAGCAAAAGGTCCAGAAGGAAATTGCGATTCAATTTTGTAAACTGGCTCAAAAGGTTCAGAAGGAAATTATCGTTCGTAAGAACCCTAAGCCACACAAGTAATACAAGGTGTTGGAGAAGCAGCTGGGGTGGAATTAAAATGCTATTGAAAGTAATAGAACCCTGAGTGTCCGCATCCGGAAAATCAAGGGCTTTTTTGGAATTCTCAACGTTAATAAGTGGTTTGAAATTAATAAAGGAGATGATCACAAATGCATTCCGTTTGGAACGGGACAATTAGAATTGCAAAATTACAATTTCCGGTCAAGTTATACTCTGCTAATGAGGACAAGGATATTTCATTTAAACAACTCCACGATACATGCGGAAAATCCATATCACATCAAAAGTTTTGTTCAAACTGCAATGTGACCGTAGAAAAAGAGAACATACAACGTACATACGATCTTGGAGGCGGTCATTATATTGAAATCACTGATAGCGAGCTAAATAACATCTCCCGAGATTCTGATAAATGTATCTCGCTGGATCAGTTTGTTAATGCAGATGAACTTGATGCACTCTACTTCAAGAAGCATTATTATTGTGCATCGGAACAAGTAGGTCAACAAGCCTTTCACTTACTTCAGACTAGTTTACAGAAAAGTAATAAGATTGGCATTGGGTATATTACCATACGTTCCAATCGGTGCTTGGCTGCTGTAAGAGCAGTTGGGGAAGGTATCGTACTTAGTTTAATGTATTATGCTGATGAAGTCCGTCCCAATGTAAGTATCTCTGCTTTGGAACCAGGTATACATCCATCCGCGCTCGAAGCCATATCTCGTCTTGTAGACGCTCTGTCCACTCCGTTTACCCATGAACAATTTAGAAATCACCAAAAAGAGGAATTGACAGCAATCATCAACGCAAAAATTACGAATCAAATATTACCTACTTCCGTACCAAGAGTAGTACAGGAGGATGGGGAGGAAAGCATTAAGGATATCGTGGCAGCCATACAACGAAGTATCGAATCCGTAAAAGAAATAAACCGAACTCTTAGCCCAGATCAAAGAGATGAAACAATACCTTTTCATATTGACCAAAATTTGAATGATGTCTCTACAGAGAATTACACAAACTAAAATAGAGCTACCTCATTCAAAAGAAGTAGCTTTCAAAAGACTCATTGACTAACTTGTCCAATGACCACTTCTTTGGCTTCATTTTCCATGCACCACTGTACAAATTGTCGGGTTGTTTTGTGGATCGCATCGCTCATTTGCCGTTCGCTCTTACTCAATATGTATTTGTGGGCTCGGTTATATCGCTTCCACTGCCGGCTGCCTTTCTTGCATTTGCTCATGAGCCGCTGAATTTCTGCTAACTTCTTATTTCTGAGTCTGTGAACACTTCTTAGCTTTCTGCCTGTTATGATGATGGATTTGTTCTCGGTGGTCGTTGCGGCAATGGAATGAATCTCACCCAAATCCACGCCAACCAATTTTTTCCAATATTTTCCACAACTGCTTTTCCATCATCGTAACTCATTGAAATCATGAGTTTTCGATCAAACACGAGTTCGATTTCTTTGATCTCTGCAGCAGGCAGGCGAGGCACTGTAATCCAGATGGCTTGTTGTCTTTTTCCCTTCCACACCCCTAAACTGAGTTGTAGGGTATTCCCTCTATCTGGAAAGCTTTGTCCACCCATTTCGTGTTGAACCGCTTGGACCGACTGAGAGTGTAGGGGAAATTGACCTTTCAGTTCGGATTGCAACTGCGATTGGCTGATCCATTTCCCCTCGTGTTGGCTTGCATAATTTCTAGCGTGGGTCAGGCATTCGTTCCATATTTCTGCGGATATTCGATTGCATGCAAACAGTCGATTTAGATTCTCTTTTGTCGTTCGGAATTCTGTTTTTATACAGCGAATCATGCTGGTTTCACTTCCTTCTCTGGAGATGAAAACGAACGTATATTCCCATTTTAGCAGGAGTCTAATCCTTTTGCTACAAGAAAAATGCCATTCATCCCCGTCTTAACGACAGCGGTTGGAGGGCATTGTCGTTGGAAGTCGGGGAATTCTGCCTGATTTTGTTAAAAGATTGTAGGCACCAAGCCACCGTCCATACGGATTGGAGAACCTTTAAATGCGGATGCATAAGGGCTGCATACGAATGCAGCCAGTCTGCCTATTTCAAAAGGCTTGATAAACCGCTGTATTTCGGATTGAGGCAGGTTGGCAGCCATAAATTTCTTCTCTTTTTCGGAAAATGCAATATCATCAGGGAACATACTTTCAATGATTTGATATACATTTTCACTAAGCGTTGGTCCTGGCATGATCGTATTGGATGTGACTTCCGTTCCTACCGTTAGTTTAGATAAGCTTTTTGACAATGATAATAACATGGATTTGGTCATACAATACTGTGGCATTAGCCCTGAAGGCATAATCGCTTCTTCACTTGCAATAAAGATTATTCGTCCATAATTGTTTTCCAACATTTTAGGCAAATAAAATTTGGATAATCCGTTAGCGGCAAGGACATTCGTCCGGAAATATTTTTCCCAAATCTCATCATCAACATCCTCATAGGACATAATTTCATAAATACCCGTATTGTTAACCAAAATATCGACATGGGGAAATTTATTAAATAAAGCCTCTCTTTGCTGCAAATCCACAATATCGGCTGCAGCATTCTGAGGAGAGCTAGACGGGAACTCCGACTTCAATTCATTTACTACCTGCTCTACCTCTTCATGATTCCGTCCATTAACGAGGACATTGACGCCTTCTCTGGCAAGTTCAATGGCAATTGCTTTCCCTATACCTTTCGTCGATCCAGTTACTAAAGCTGTTTTGTTGCTTAATCCCATATCCATAACAAATGTCTCCTTTGTTGTCATTCTCGGCAAGTTAATTAGAAGTTATTTTCGGACCATCCTTGTACTCCGGATAGAGATTATATTACTTTGTCTGGATCGTTACGTAACTAGCGAACCACGTCAAATTACTTGCTTAACCTGCCAAATGAAACCTGGAAAATGCTAGCCTGTGAAGAACGGGTCAGGTTGGCGATTCTATAACAGGGTGTGCCCTTAAATATTCGAATCGCCATTTTGAAGGAGTCTCACCTTCCCAAAGGCGAAAGGCGCGGTAAAACGAGTTCTGGTCTTCATATCCAATTAAGAAAGCCACTTCTTTAATATCAAACTTGGGGTCAGCCAAATATTCTCGCGCCTGTTCATGTCGTGCCTGCGTCAGCAGCTGCTTGAAGGTTGTCCCTTCATCAGTAAGACGGCGCTGCAGGGTACGATCACTCATACCCATCTCATTCGACACGGTCCGAATGTCAAGGGGGCCTCCGGTTAAGCTGCGCTTCAAGATCCATTTGACCGTCTCGGGAATTGAACGGCTGCTTTGTTCATTCAATGTTCGGTCCAATACGGGAATCAGGATCTCCAGCAGCTCTTTGTTGTACGAAATAAAGGGGCGGTCCAAATCTCTTCGATGCAGTGTCAATCGGTTATCGGCTGCACCAATCCGAATCGGACATCCGAAGTAAGCTTCAAGCGCTTTTACATCGCCCATCGCGTGGGAAAATTCCACAGACCGTGCATTGATAGACTGGCCAGTACCTCGTCGCCCGAGCTCTAGCAGAAAGGCCAGCGTGGTTCCAACCAACACTGGCGGACCAGGCTGCTCGTTATGCATCCATTCCAATTCTATTGTACAGTAATCGCCATCTTCGGTTATCCGCAAGCTTTCCGGAGGGCACAGTTGCTTGTACCGGGCCATTCGGTTAAGGGCATCGCGATAGTCACGAGCATGGTAGGTCGCTAAAACAGTCGGTGGGTATTGTGTTGTTTCAAAAACAGTTACAAGCTTGATGATTCCATTGGCTGTGTCACCAACGAGATCGGAGTATGCTTGCCAAATTTTAAAATATTGTTCGGCGGAGACTGCAGTGGATTCTTTAATAATGGTGAGTGGCAGCCGCGCTTTGCGAACTACGTCGTGTGGGGTAAATCCTAATTGTTGCAATCCCTCCCAAAATCCTGGCGGGAATTTTATAAGGTCAGATTTCATGTCAATCCCCTTCCAGTAATTAATGAAATACCATTGCATCGCAAATTGATCATTAATTCTTCATATTTGTCTCGCAAGCGGAGGATTGCTTTTGTTCAATCTTCTTTTTGTAGCCCGCGATTTTTGCCTCCAGCACGTGATCCGTCGCATTCAGACTCTCGATTTGTTGTTGAATAAAGTCGCGATGAGCTTGCAGCAAATTCAACCGGGCTTCCGCGGTATGCTCGCCTTCCATGACGTATTGCGCATACTTTTTGATTTGGACAATGGGCATTTGGGCTTCTTTAAGCTTTAGTACAAATTGTAACCATTGGAGATGTAAATCGCTGTAGACTCGATTTCCTTGGGAATTGCGATCTGGCTTAACGATTTGCTCTCGCTCGTAATAACGCAGGGTGTATGTGCTGAGGTCCAACAAGTTGGCAAGCTGACTAATTGAATACATGCGGTATCTGGTCTCCTTTGCGGAATTAACGATCCGCTCGAACGTAGTTTGAAAATTAGGTTGACTTAGAGTTAACTGTAATGAGTATAATTCTTGCTGAGAGGAAAAAAAAGGAGGAATCATGATGAGATACACCGTCATTACAGGTGCCAGCTCTGGGATCGGATATGAAACCGCACTCGCATTCGCAGCGCGCGGCAAAAACTTGATTCTCGTTGCCCGCAGGCTGGAGAAATTGGAAGAGCTGCAATCTCGAATTCAGCAGACGCATGCGGACGTTCAAGTGGTCATTCGAACAACGGATCTATCTATTTCCGGCAATGCACTCAAGCTTTACGAAGATCTAAAGACGTATCAGATTGAAACGTGGATCAACAATGCAGGTTTCGGAAATTTCGCTTCAGTCGGCGAGCAGAATCTGGACAAGATCCAAGCTCTGCTGCACCTGAACATCGAGACGCTCACCCTACTCAGCTCACTCTACGTTCACGACTACGCCTCAACGGAAGGAACGCAGCTCATTAATATTTCATCGGGAGGCGGATATACAATAGTGGGCAATGCGATCACGTATTGCGCGAGTAAATTTTATGTCAGTGCATTTACGGAAGGCCTTGCCCACGAACTGAAAGCGAGTGGTGCAAAAATGAAGGCGAAAGTGCTGGCCCCGGCTGCGACCGAGACGGAATTCGCCAAACGCTCGATGGATCTGGAGCAGTTTGAATATACAGGTATCGTTCCGAAGTTTCACACGGCGGCGCAAATGGCGGGATTCTTGCTGGAACTGTATGAAAGCGACAAAGTGGTTGGTATCGTCGATGGTTATACGTATAACTTCGAATTGAAAGATCCTATTTTTCCTTATGTAGCAACGATTAGATAAACTTCGTTCTTTAGGGCGCTTACATAACGGGTTCAATGCCGCCTTTCCTGATGCATGCGCCTATCCATATATTGTCTCGGTGAACACCCATGGTATCTTTTAAACAATTGATAAAACTGGGCAGGACTCGTAAAGCCGACTTTTCCGCTAATTGCTGTTACCGACCATGCCTCAGTCAGCAAGAGCTGCTCCGCCCGCTTCATCCGGCGCATTTGAACATAAGACGTAAAGGTCATCCCCATTCCCTTCTTGAACAGCTTGGCAAAATAACTGTCATTGTAGTTCAATTTGCCGCTAACTGCAGTGAGGTGGCAAGGACCTTCGAGACCTTCTTCGATAAAGGCGAGAGCTGGGCGCAGCTTTTCGGCAAGATGGGGGTCCATGGATACGATTAACCGATCTTCGTCAATTTTAACGAGTAAGTGAAGGAGACCTTTCAAGCTTGCATTTACAGACAGCTCATAGCCGCGCTGCTTATCCGACATATCCAACAGCATTAATTGGAGAATCCGAAATGCTTCTAGCTTGCATGCCGGGTATTTGATTAGCTTCTCGTTTAATGGGATCAAGCTGGTAGAGCGCCCCGTAAATGCAGCATAATAAGGCAGCAAGGACGGGTCCATAAACGACGCTACATCTGCATGACAAACAATATACGTCAGCGCTTGCTGCCGATATTTATAAGAGCGATGCAGTTCATTGGAGCCGAGCATCACCACATCGCCAGCTTGCAGCTCATAGCTGCAAGTGGTTGTTTCCATCCGCAGCACTCCCTCTACAACGGCTATCCACTCCATTTCTTGATGGTAGTGCCAAATGCCATACTGCTCCGATGCCTCATTGGCATGACGAATGGTCCATATCTTCAGTCTGAAATAAGGGTCCGAATAGTCCACCTGTTCTTTATCGTACGCTTCAAGGTTAACGGGCACAGCGGTTCCTCCGACTTCTTCTTGTCTTGTCTCTATTTTATCATAAATATCCGATTCCAAGACATATTTACCTGATATCAAGAGGCTTTCTTCTACATAATTAACTAAAATAAAGAGAAGGAAAGCCACTATGGAAGGAGTGTACTTGGCATGAAAAGTTTACCTGCTGGCCATGACCTGAGGCTGCCGGCTTGGGGCCCTTATACGAAGCAATATATGGGCATCTCCCATATCAGCGATCAAGCGCGTGGATTACGCTTTGACCTCAGCTTAATGCCGGGATTTTATAGAAGAAAGATTGACATCCCCTCCGTGTTATGGGAATCCGGCTATCATCCGTGGGAAGCTACGGCAGATTACAGCTTTTTCTCTCACCGCCATGAGCTGGAATGGAAGGATGAAGTGTACACGGATATATCATTTAGCCGACTGGACGATAACTCTCGTCTGGTACGTGCGGGATTCGTCAATCAGACCAACCATGCTCAAAACCTGGTGCTGCATTGGATGGCTTCCCTTCAACCGCCCCGGCTTCCGGGACATAGGGATATTCATATATGCGCTGAGGCTCGTCTGCCTCAAGGAGCCCAATGGATAGATTCACTTGATTACAAGGAATTGACCTTTGCACGCCCTCGCCCATCCGACGGTTTAGTGTATGACGGCTACTTGCGTGGAGAAACTCGCGGTCAGCATTATACCGGCGGCTCTGCCATTGGACAAGGCTTCGGTAAGGATGAATGCGATCTGCTGCACTATGAAGTACATCTGAACACCCCCTTGCAAGAAGGCACATTTCTCCTCCGATATCAAGCATCTCAAAACGGAGATCTCGATATTCGAATCGGTCAACAGTCCTATCGCTTGAATGTGCGTAAATCAAAGGAGCTTCGTACTTCAACTATACTCGTAGGCGGAATCCCTGCAGGCTCGTTCAGCGTTGAACTATACGGGACAGACACAGGAGCCATAATAATAGATGGATTTACACTAATCGAACAAGCTGATATCGAAGCTGTTTCTTTCCCTGACTTACCCTGGCAAACGGATCCTGAGCTTCTGGAGGGCCCTGTCACAGGCAGCCTGATTCTCCGGTATGACAACTGCCCTTATCATTACGGACTTATGTGGAATTATCCCGATGTCGAGGTTCGGCAATATAAGAATGACGAGTTGGATCGTTATGCGCGTCATACGGTTCACAATCATGTCGACGAGGTCCTTCTCGGGAATGAGAAAGGCCACTTTACGAATATTTTCATGCGGCCGATTCACTTGAAGCCGAATTCATCCATTACCCTGCACGGCATGGTTTGCTCTGGCTCATACGAGGAGGTGCAAGCTGCCCTTCAGCAGTTTACCTTGAAGGATGAGCAGTGCGAGATTGTTTATCAAGCAGCAAGGGCAGGGCTGAATCGCCCTTCCATCTATCCGACAGGCGATACCTACCTGTTCAGCCAGCAATTAATGAGAGCTACGCTGCTCACGAATACGGTATTTCCTGTTTATACGAAGCGCAGCTATATCCGTCACCATACACCCGGCCGATGGTGGGATTCACTTTATACGTGGGATTCCGGATTTATCGGACTCGGTCTCACCGAGCTGGATACCCAGCGTGCGCTGGACTGCTTGAATGCCTATTTGACTGAGCCGGGGGATTCTCAGGCTGCCTTCATCCATCATGGCAGTCCGGTGCCTGTCCAACATTATTTGTTCCTGGAATTGTGGAACCGCGGCCAAGCTCAAGCCTACGTACATGCTTTATATCCGCAATTAAGGCAATATTACTTGTTTCTAGCCGGCAAGATCGGCGGCTCCACAACAGCTACAAGCCATTCAGGATTGCTAAAAACATGGGATTACTTCTACAATTCCGGGGGTTGGGACGACTATCCGCCTCAGAAATATGTACATGCACAAGCATTGGAGCTTACAGTTGCACCTGTTATTACTACAAGTCAAGCCATTCGCGCTGCTAAAATACTTAAAATGGCTGCCCGCATGTCGGATGCATGGCTGAAGGATATTCCGGAGTACGAGACAGATATCCGCTTATGGAGTGAAGCGCTTGAAGCGTATGCTTGGGATGAAGAAGCCGGATATTACAGCTATGTTGTTCATGACGAAGATGGCCAACCCGAAGGCATCCTTCGGCATGCTTCAGGCGCCAATTATAACAGGGGCATGGATGGCCTGTATCCTTTAGTTGCCGGAATTTGCACCAAAGAGCGGGCCGAACGGCTGATCTCCGCGTTATTTGATGAAACCCGGCTCTGGACGCCAATCGGAATATCGACAGTTGACCAAAGCGCCCCCTACTATCGAGCAGACGGGTACTGGAACGGTGCAGTCTGGATGCCTCACCAGTGGTTTTTCTGGAAAACGATGCTGGACTTGGGTCATCCCGAGCTGGCTTTCCGAATTGCCGATACAGCGCTTACGGTATGGAAACAAGAAACGGAAACGACTTATAACTGCTACGAGCATTTTATCGTGCAAACCGGGCGCGGAGCAGGATGGCATCATTTTGGCGGGCTGTCGGCCCCTGTCTTGAACTGGTTCGCCGCTTATTATGAACGAGGCAAGGTTTCTGTCGGGTTCAATGTATGGATGCTGGAACAGTCCTTTAACGAGACGCTCACTGCATATAACGCCAAATTCTGCTATGAAGGGGCTACCGATCAACCTTTCAGCTTGATTGTCAATATGGCGAGCGGGCGCCAGTATGAAGCCAGCAGTACGGGTTGTGTTGTAACTTGGACAATGAACCCGTGCGGTGGCTTGGAACTAGTTATCACCGACTGCCTGCCGCAGGCTGCCATAAGGATTCAAGCTGTCGATGCCTAGAAGTCCGGTGAATAAGTCCCGCTGCGCCGTCAAATATCCTTGCTTCTCCAGGATCATTTGGCCGCTCCGTTCATGATTCACCGGACTTCAAGTTGTTTATAAATTTTTGTCATAACAAACAACGCATCTATCCCTGAGATAGATGCGTTGTTCACATATTATAATAGTTGCATAGCCCACTTCAAATATAGGGGATTTTAACTATCACTGTCGTTCCATAACCTACCTGGCTTTCTATCCCTACTCCATAATCTTCTCCAAACAGCAGCTTTATCCTGTTATTTATATTGGAAAGACCGATACTTTTTCCATCAAAATTGTTTCTCACTCTCTCCGATTCTTCCATATTCAGTTTCGCTTTCATGCTTTCCAGCTCATCGTTATCTATCCCTTTTCCAGAATCCGATACTTGAAAACATACATCTCCATTCGCATCTATATGACCGCTCACGCTAAGATGTCCTCCTGCGTCCATACTTTCAAGTCCATGATATACTGAATTTTCAACGATGGGCTGCAATATCATTTTAGGTGTTTTCATTTCCAATAGCTTTTCATCAACATTTACTTCCATAGAAAATTTGTTTTCATATCTAATTGAGATAATATTCAAATATGCTTTAATACATTGAATTTCTTCACTTATCCTAACAAGCTCGTCTTGTTTAATACTATATCGAAATATCTTGGACATGCTTGAAGTGATCTGCGCAATTTCCTTGCTGCCGTATTCAAGTCCGATACTGCTTATGCAATTTAACGTATTATACAGAAAATGCGGGTTTATTTGACTTTGTAAGGCAGAAAATTCAGCCTGCTTTTTGCTGAGCTCTGACTCATATAATCTTCCCTGAGTATTAAATATATTTCTTGTCATCTCTTCCATTTTGTCAATCATGCTATTGATATCATAGGCCAACACTCCAACTTCATTGGTTGAGCGTACCTTTATCCTGAAGCCCATATCTCTTTCACCAATTTTTCGCATATCTGCTACAAGCCCCATGACAGGTCGTGTTAGATTATTTAAGAAAAAATACCCGAGAATAATCATACTTAGACTTATACCAATTCCTGCTATAATACTAATATTTTTAATAGCATTCATGTCCGTTGTCAATTCATGCACCGGAATAATACTTACTATACTCCAGCCATCCGCCTGCTCCAGGCCTTTTTCCTGAACGATTACGTCTTCCCCGTTTATTGTTGTTTTTACTCCATTAGTTAAACTATTCCTATCTACTGAAAGTAGATCCTTGAATAAAGCGCCACGTAAATTTGCATTATTGGATGCAATGGCCTCATTTCGGCTGTTTAGAATATACAAAGTAGAGTTAGGTGTCAATTCCGTATTTTCAACGAGTTCTTGCATTTTTTCCGTATTAACCATAACTGAACAATAGCCAGTTTTTTGAGAAAAATGAACCCCGCCAATAGCTTCAATAATAGGTGCTATATAAAAGAAATATTCGTTTCCTGTTTTTTCGTTT
The DNA here is from genome assembly GCF_022458865.1 of Paenibacillus periandrae. Classification (GTDB taxonomy): domain Bacteria; phylum Bacillota; class Bacilli; order Paenibacillales; family NBRC-103111; genus Paenibacillus_S; species Paenibacillus_S periandrae. The sequence goes on from NZ_JAJNMU010000006.1 coordinate 236,220, forward strand.
TTTAATATGTTCGTAAACTTTCCTTTGTTAACAGACTCACTATCATTTTTATAATCACTGATAAATGTATCATATTGTTTCAAAAAAAAAATATCACCATTTGTGGAAGCTAAGCTGTAAACTCGTCTTCCTTGATTGTCATTAATAACAATTCCATTCACATAAGAATTAAAGGACCTCATATACTCCATTAGATCCAGTACATAAGTGCCTATATCAAAATCCCTCGTATAATCATCCTCTGCAATGGTGAATTCTTGTATCTTTTTATTATTAACAGCTATGTTTGTACTGACCTTTATATCGTTAAAAACTGAATCTATCTTTTGGCGTGTTTGTTCGATGATTTTATTACCATAATTGGTAGCTCTATTCTGAGTCAAATTATAAAAGCTATAATAGAAATATAACTCCATTGATGTAAATATTATAATCGCGAATAAAAATATGAGTAATATCTGATGTTTGAGCTTTAATCTACTAATCTTCAAATTCCCCCACTCCGATCCTGCAACAAGGTTATATCAATCAGCTTTTTCTGAACTTCGTAGGCGTTATCCCACATTGCTTTTTAAATACTTTATTGAAGTAATAGTAATCAGAAAATCCCACTTTTGTTGTAATTTCTTCAATTGATAATTCGGTATGTTTCAATAGCTCACAAGCTTTTTTTATCCTCAATTCAGTTACATATTCCGAAAAGGTTTTTCCCAAAACTTTTTTAAACAGTTGGCAGCAATATACTTGGTTTATAAAAAATTTTACGGATAAATCTTTAAGATATAGCTTGTGCTGAAAATTATTGTCGATATATTTAACCATCTGAATAAAATAAGAGTTGATATCACCTTCATTTACAGACTCGCTGTTCAACTGCTTTATATAAATAAAAATGTCATATAAAAAACTGCATAATGACTCAAAGTTTTTAAAGCGCTCTTTCAGTTCAGAGTAATTCAGGAAATCGAGCTCCATATATCTTAACTCTTCGTAATAGGTGTTAACCAACACACTGACCACTTGATTCCATAAATAAACCACCTCTCCCATACCCAAATTATTTTGTTTGAAAGAATACATAAGTCTTTTCATGATGACATCCATTTCTTCAAACTTATTCTCTTGAATAATAGAAGAAATTCCATCTATAAACGGCTTAACCAAATTAAGCTTTGGCTCGTATTCAAATATACCTTGCTCTTCATTTAAAAATATGTTTGACGCTGCGATATCTGATTCCTTTATTAGCTTTGCAATATTTTCATAATGATTAGAAATGCTGCTGATTCCTACCGCTTTTATATCTGAACCACTGAATACTGCAGAATCAAATCTATCCAAATCCGTTCTTTGTTCACTTTTGAGAATATATAGTGTCTTTCTTGATCCAAATTCAACTTCCAATGTATGTTTACTATCAAAAAACGGTCTGTCTTTATCATCCTTCTTTTCGCTATTTGAATACATGATAAGTACACGATAGTAATAGTCCGATGTATGATCAAAAAATGGAGTTAAATGTTTTAATTCTCTTTTATCCGTTGAGATTAGTGCCTCTAAAATAAGGTTATTTCTCATACTTTTCTTTTTAGAAAAATGCAATGCCAGCTTTTCGATTAACGGATCTGCCATCTCAATATCTATGGGCTTCAGGAAATAATCCAGCGCACCATACCTTAAGGCCTCCTGCGCGTATGCAAATTCAGCGAAACCGCTTACAATAACGAACTCAACATCCAATTCCTTTTTTTTGGTCATTTTAATAAGGTCAAGGCCGGAAATTTCAGGCATTCTTATATCTGTAAAAACGAGATCAGGACGCTCTTCGCACATAAAATCAATTGCCTTATGGACGCTTGTAAATTGGCCTGTGATTTCAAACCCGTATTTATTCCAGTTAAATGCATTCCGTATTCCTTTTATCGCCCACGGTTCATCATCTATAATAATAACACTATACATAAGTACCCCCTTGATAGCTGATATACCTATTCCTAACAGCCTGTCCGCCTGCCGTCCTATAATCTGCTAAAATTTTAACTCTTTACCCGCAAAATAACAAGACAGCCAAACGTTCCATGATAAAAACCTATGGATATAACGCCGTTATGTCCATAGGCTTTTAACTTATCCGCTGATACGTCAACGGCCTATATGAACTTTTGGATTACTTCTTACTTCTTATTGGATTGCATTGCCTTGTAGATTTTCACATTCTCATCCATTACAGTCTGCCCGCCTGCTGCCATATACTCTGCAACCAGCTTATCGTACAAGCTGTCGAATTCTGCAGGCTTGCAAACAATAAGCTTATCCGTCATTTGTTTGTCCATATCCCCAAGTGTTTTGCCAAACTTAATATTAGACTCACTTGGCGTATCATAGAAGAAATTTGTGTAAGTATCCGTAGTATTGATTTTGTATGATTTTTCTGCAGCATCTTCGAGACCTGGAGCCGATGCAGCTAAAGCCTTAATATTCTTCTGAGGATCACCCAGCTCCACACCATTTACGACCAATGTAAGATCAAGATTTAGATTACTGGTTTGCATGTTGTCCCCTGTTTGACTGACAACCTGCGGAATACCATTCACCATCTTATGATTAACGCCTTCCTGTCCGTATTGCAGGAAAAATAATACTTTGGGGTCTGACATCCAGTTTAAGTATTTAATTGCCAGCTCTGCATTTTTACTGCTCTTAGGGATAAAGATATTCACTCCATTTTCATTGTACGCGATTTTCTTGTATTTCCCTTCAGCATTCTTAAAAGTATCAATAGGAACAAAGTTTGCGTTAGGTACATTTGCTTTTAAGGGCTCACTGATATTTTGCCTTAACGGATAATCCCAGTTAGCAACCATGAATCCAACTTTACCATTTGTAACGTCAGCATCCGCCTGCTTAGCCGTTTTGTCTAGAGCAAAATCAGGGCTGATTAATTTTTCATTGTAGAGCTTGTTAAGAAACTTGAGCGCATCCTTATTTCCGGGTCTTAGCCAGCTCGGAGTTGTAACGAATTCCTCCTCCGACTGCTTCCCCCAGAAAGATTCGCCTAAATTTCCATAGTTATAGTTCATACCGGTTGCTGCCAAACCCCAGGGAATAACCCGATCTACGCCTCCAGGATTTTTATCTCTGAATGCAATTAAAGTATTATATAATTCATCTCGGGTGGTAGGAATGGGCATCCCCAATTTATCCAGCCAATCCTTTCTAATAAACATACCATTCCATGCGAGCGAAGTTCTTTTTGCAGGGATCGCCATCTGCTTCCCACCAAAAAGTCCGTAAGAAAGAACGGTCTTACCGAGATAATTCGTTAATTCCTTACCATGCTTAGCTAATAAATCATCCAATTGAGTAATACCATTAACCTTAGCGTATCGTGATACGGTTGCGCTGTCATAAGTAAATGATATATCAGGCGCCTCGCCTGCAGCCATCAATACATTGAGCTTATCAATTTCCTGTGACCTGGGTACCGGAACGAACTTCACAACCGCATTATTCGGTTTTCCGAAATTTTCATTAATGTACCGTGTCCAGGTATTATTGTTCAAATCCGGTTGCCCCTGTATGCCTCTGTCAAATACTTCAACCGTTAATGTAACCGGCGTACCTGAAGGCGTTGCAGCTGCTGTTGCTGTTGCTGTTGCTGTTGACTGGCCTTCTTTTTTACTCCCGCTTTCACATCCTGCCACTGTACTTATTAATAGCGTCATAACCGGTAATACAGCCAACCATTTTTTATTTTTCATTTTTGACCTCTCCTTTAATACTTAGTCATTTCGAAAATTGTATAGCCATTTGTATGAGTGCCTCACCAATCCTGGCTGATCGGCAAAGTAACCACCTCCTTTCTTTTCCAGATTCAGTATCAGCCCTTAATTGCCCCCGTCATGACACCATCAACAAAATATTTTTGAAGTTTAGGGTAAACAACTAATATAGGAATTGTCGCAAACATTACACTTGCCGCTTTCAATGACTCAGGAACAATAAAGGCACCCATGCTCCCCTCACCTTGCTGGGCATCTAACTGTTGATTTGCAGTTATAATTTGATACAGCTTTAATTGCATCGGATATAAGTTCTTATCTGTTATATAAAAAAGTGCATCTTGAAAACCATTCCATCTGTCAACCGCATAAAAGAGGCTTAAGGTTGCTATAGCAGGCAAAGATAGTGGAAGCACTATCCGTACAAGTATCCCCAGTTCATTACAGCCATCTATGGATGCCGATTCTTCCAGGCTTTCCGGAAGTGATGAGAAGAAGGTCTTTAGTATGATCAAATTGAAAACACTCATAGCACCAGGCAAAACCAAGCTCCATATCGTATTGATCATTAGCAGGTTTTTTACCAGAATATAGCTCGGTATCAAACCTCCACTAAAATACATCGTAAATACCAGGATTGTTAAAAAAAAGCTTCTTCCCTTTAATCGTTTCTTTGTAAGCGGATACGCTGCACATATGGTTAAAAACATACAAATTATTGTATATAAAATTGTAAGAACAATGGTATACCCAAGTGTATAAATCATCTCTATATCGTTTAAGATCGTTTTATAGGTTTCAATTGTGAAATCTACCGGCCAAAGCGCAACCTTCTGGGAAATAATTGCATTATTCGAGCTTAGAGAAAGAGCAATCATATACAGAAATGGAACCAGACAAGTAATGGCTACTCCAGTAAGGAATAATATAATACATAAATCAATTAAATTAGTTTTTTGCTTTCTACTCAACAACCCCAACTCCTCACCAAATTCCCTGTTCCCCAATTTTTTTAGCAATAAAATTCGCTGTCACTAAAAATACCAACCCGACAACAGATTGAAATAGTCCCACTGCTGTTGCCTGTGAAAAATCGCCAGATCCAATTCCTATCCTATAAACAAATGTACTGATGACATCGGAGTATTCACTTACCAGCGAATTTCCCAAAACAAATGGCCGGTCAAACCCTATCGAGAGCATCCTTCCAATTTGTAAAATAAGCAAAATAATGATTGTAGGCTTAATTCCAGGCAAAGTAATATGCCATATTTTACGAAGCCTGTTGCACCCATCCATATCTGCAGCCTCATACAACTCCTTGTTTATTCCAGTTATTGCCGCTAAATATAAGATTGTACCCCATCCTGCACTTTGCCATATCCCAATAGCCAGATACATGATCAGCCAGTTCGTTTTTTCAGAAAGAAATTCAATGTTAGCAAAGCCAAGGCTGGATAGGAAACTGTTCGCCATACCTCCAGAGGAAAATATCAGGTATGCCATACCTCCAATAATGATCCAGGACAAGAAATGCGGTAAATATAAAATTGTTTGGGTCGCTTTTTTAAATCTTACATGTCTAAGTTCATTCAACAAAATTGCCAGTATGATGGGTGCTGGGAAACCGACTATCAAATCCAGAAAGTTTAAAACCAGCGTATTTTTAAGAGCACGGTAAAAACTATTTTGTTCAAAAATGAATTTGAAGACGTCAAGCCCAACCCACTCGCTCCCGCTAATTCCCTCAAAAATGTTATAGTCCTGGAAAGCCATCAATACACCATATATGGGAGCATATTTAAATATGATGATATAAGCCATTGGCAACAGTAAGAGAAAATAAAGTAGAGAATCTTTTTTTAAACTATGTACGATACTGTTTTTCCTGTTTACTTTGATATTGCCTCTAGAGCTGCCTACAACCGCTTTCAATTACATCATCCCTCTTCCAATAAGTTTTAACCAAACATCCTCCTGTTCAATTATTTGCGCTACAAATCTCATAAAGATATCTTTATGTAAAAAATTATACGCTCAATAATGATTAATAAAATGTAATTTTCTAAAATTAATTTGGTAATATTTTTATATTTTATTTGCCAAGGGGTGCTGGCTGCACCCGTGCTCTCCGCAGCAGTCCCAACCAGCACCCCTATTTACAACCGCTTTTTTATTACAAAACTGACTTCGCTCTCAGCTCTTCCTCAAATCTTTTTCCTGCGGCATTTTTGACTCTGTGGATCGTTCCATCAGGCTGCTCTTCCAGGTTATATAAACCGAAGGTAGCCAGATTTTCTTTAAACGATAGACCGTTCGTCCGATAGGGCCAATCCACCATATCCAGAAAAGGGAACCATGTTACACCATAAAGCTCGATCCCCTCTTCACTCATTTTCCAGCCTGCACGAATAACATCCTCCAGCCAGGAAACTCTCTCCTCTTCGCTACCATTGTAACTTGTCTCCGTAATGAAAATCGGTCTGTGATAACGTTGATACAGTTCTCTGGCAATATCGATCATATCCTCGGCAGTTCCCATCACCGCCCTTGGGATCTGTCCTTGCTCGACAGTTTCTTGGCCAACCACATTTAAGGAGAATTGCGGATAATAATTAACTCCGACCAGATCAAGTTCAATGCGATTCTGCGCATACCATGCCAAATCCTGATCGCTCATATGATGATCTTGAACCCATGTGAACAGTGGATGCCCCTGCTGAATTCGTCCCTGCACCAGCTCCCACATGATGAATCGTATTTCATTCCATAATCGGGCTGCTTCTTCGTAGGATGGATCTTCTGCCACATACTTCTTGGAAGCCTCCACGTGCACCATTACGGCATTGGGATCAACCTCTTTTAAGCATTTAACGGTCATAATGATTCCCTTGCACAACTGATTTATCATCAGCGTAAAGCCAAGCACCCCTGTTAAATATGGAGGCCATTTCCCACTCCATCCGCACCATTCCGCATTAACAAATGGTTCATTAAGTGGAGTATAGTAAGAAGCTACACCTTTGTATCTTTCCGCAAACGCCTTGGCGTATCTGGCAACCAATTGCGGATACTCCGCATTCATGAATTCATTCTTGAGCCATAACGGTGTACCATAATGCATCAGGTCAATAATAGGCACTAAATCGCGGTGCTGGTCGAAATAACTCATTACCTGATCCGTCCATGACCAATCAAATACACCCTTACTGGTTTCAATTCGATACCAGGGAATACCATAACGAATCATGGCAGCCCCTGTCTCCCTGACTCTATTCAAATCCTCCTCCCAATATTGATAATGCTGCGTAATCTCATATTCATCCAGAACCCTCTCGCCTCTGGCCGTTTGACCAATGAAGGTATTTTCGAAGCCTACAGCCCAAACCCAAGGATGTAATTTGTCCATACAGTAACTTTCTCCTTTTCCGTCATCTCTGATCTCTATTCTTTTAAGCCAGTAAAAGCAACACCTTGAATAAAATACTTTTGTGCAAATAAAAAAGCGATGACAAGTGGGGAGGTAGCAATCACGGCACCAGCGGTTAAAACACCATATTCCACCACATGCTGACCCATAAATAGGGCAAGTCCGGCCGGCAAGGTTCTCATATTCTCAGTACTCGTAATGATTAATGGCCACAATAAATCATTCCAGTTGTACATCAAGTGGAACAGTGCCAGACTCGCAATAGCGGGCTTGGCCAGTGGTAAAATTATTTGCCAATACAGCCTGAATTCTGAGCACCCGTCCATTCTGGCTGCTTCATCCAACTCTTTGGGCAATCCTATAAAAAATTGCCTAAGCATAAAAATACCGAATGCATTCGTTGCTCGTGGAATAATCAATCCCCAGAATGTGTTGAGCCAGCCCAAATGGCTGAGCATAATAAATAACGGAATGATTGTCACCTGAACGGGAATCATCAATGCCACCAACACGAGAAGGAATAACTTATTTCGTCCTCTAAATGAAAGTCTGGCAAACGCATAACCGGCCATTGAGTCAAAAAGGAGAGAAATCAAGGTAACACTGAAAGAGAAAATAACGCTATTTTTGAAAAAAGTGAGAAAAGGAATCCTGCTCCATACATGTACATACGAGTCCAAGATCATTGTGGACGGTACTAATGTAGGTGGAAAATGCATAATTTCATTCTCAGGCTTAAACGATGTAAATACCATCCATACGAATGGAAAAGCAATAACAACAGCTGCCGCAATCAGCATCAGATACTGGAAATTGCGGGTTACATGTGTCTTCATGCCCAGTACCTCCTAGTCCGTTTCATTGTAATTAAACAGCTTAAGCTGAGTTAACGTAATTAGAAATACAACAACAAACAATACCCATGCTGCTGAAGAGGCATAGCCCATATCCAGCAAATCAAAGCCTTGATGGTAAATGTAATACACGATCGTTTCCGTACTGAACAAGGGACCTCCGTGCGTCATAACAAACACCTGATCAAATACTTGAAATGAAGCAATTACGGATATTATGGTTACGAACAGTGTTGTATGTCGTAGTGCTGGCAGCGTAACGTGCCAAAATTTCTGAAATGTATTTGCACCGTCCATTTTTGCAGCTTCATACAAGGAGATCGAGATTCCTTGCAAGCCTGCCATAAAAATAACCATATTGAATCCGACATTTTTCCAAATAGCAATCAGAATGACGGCTGGCATCGCCCATGTTGGATCCCGCAGCCAACCTGTCACGGAAAAGCCAATAAGATGACCATAATAAGATAGCAATCCGATATCTGGATCCATTAAAAATGACCATATAATTGAAAGTATTGCAAAGGATGAAATCACAGGTAGAAAATAAATAGCTTTAAAGTAGCTCATTCCCTTGAGTGTCAAATTACATAATAATGCGAGCAGCAGCGAGAAAAAAATACCCAAAGGAACCGAACTGATTGTAAAATAAACGGTATTTCGCACAGAGTTCCACAAACGTTCATCCTGCATCAGCTTGCTGTAATTACTGATCCCGATAAAGGGGTGCTCTGTTTCGAGCAGACTCCATTGATGCAGACTTAACCACAATGAGTTCATAATTGGCCAAAATACAAATAAGGACAAGAGGAGCGCTGTTGGCAATAAAAAGAAAAAAGCTGCCCGGCTTTGCTTGGTCAAAGTCCTTCTATGGACGCGTGGGCTTATCATAACTACCTCCTGGATCTCGTTCATTCTTATTTGCCTGATAAGAGGGCATCCAATTTCTTACTTGCATCTGCCATAGTAGCTTCGACAGTACCTTTATTGTTAGTAATCGCTTGAATAGCTGGCGTGAAAATGTCACTGTCAATTTTACTAAACTGCTCCATGCCTGCTAAGTAAAATCTGGAATCATTTGCGACTGCAGCGAATTGTGGAATGAGAGGATTCGACTTCACTAGCGGATTGTCATTTAAATCCGTTCTTGTTGGCGGGAAGCCGCTTTTTGAAGACAGATAAGCTTGAGCATCTGCACTATTCCAGAATTTCATGAACTCGTAAACCTCATCTTTATGCTTGGTGTTTTTTCCAATCACCATCGCAACTGCATTAGCAAGCGTAGCTTTGCCTGCAGGGCCTGATGGAACCGGTGCAACGCCATAATTTACGCCGCTTAACCCACCAGCCATCCAAGGACCATTGATTTCCATTGCAGCTTTGCCAGAGGCGAAGATTTTGTCCGCATCTCCCCCCGTCAGATTAACAGGAGAAATCCGCTTGTTTGCAACTAAGTCAGCCCATATTTTAAGCGCTTCCACAGTTTTGCTGTCGTTTAACATTGATGTCTTATGATCTGCAGAAAGAATATCTCCGCCATTCCCCCAAATGAGAATAGGCCACATCGGAATTGTTGCATGGTCAGCAAGCACCAGTCCATATTGTTTCTCATTGCCGTTCGTTTTCGTTGTTTTCATAATAGCATCCTGCCATTCTGCCCATGTCGTCGGAGGAGCAGCAATCCCGGCAGCTTTAAATAAGTCCTTGTTGTAGTACATTAATAATGTTGCTGTATTGGCAGGCACTGCATATAATTTACTGTTATATTTCATAGCATCGACTAAACTCGCTGCCATCACCTTGGGATCTATTCCCTTCCCATAAATATCATCTACAGGAAGAATCAAATTGCCTTTGGCATACTGTGGAATTAATGCGGAATCGAAGGATGCGATGTCAGGCCCTTGACCCGAAGCAAGAGATGTAGGTAATTTGGCTAGAAGTGCATCCCAGGGAGAGATCTCCATCGTAATTTGAATATTGGGGTGACTGTCGTTAAATCGCTTCACAAGCTCCTCATAAGCAGGACGATCCGGACCGGTAAACCCATTCCAATACGTTAGCGTTACTTTGGCTTCAGAAGCTGCTTTGCTTCCTGTTTCTGGTGCTGTACTGCTGCTTCCGCATGCTGTCAGGACCGCTGATAAAGTAAATATAGATGCGAACGAAATCAACCATGACTTTTTCATTAAAAGGTTGCTCATACTATTCCTCCTATTTGGTTACAAATGTGGTAGACCCTTACCTTCAACTTGGATAGCTCAATAACGCTACATGCACATCACCTCCTTCAAAATTTAAATCGATTTAAATTTGTTTTAAAAAAAAGAATTTATGGCATATCCGCACCGCAGGATTCACGAATAATTAAATGTGTAGACATAACCGTTCTTTTTTCCTTTACTTCCTGGTTATTTAAGACGGCCATCAATTTCTCCGCGGCCACATAACCGAGCTCTCTCATAGGCTGATGAATTGTCGTTAACATGGGAGTAACCACTGTCGACATCTCTATATCATCGAAACCTACAACGGATACATCACCTGGAACCGAAATTTTGTTTTCTTTATAAAATTTCAGTGCGCCAATGGCCATTAGGTCATTCCCAGCGAATAAAGCATCATAATCGATTTGTTTACGCATTAATTCCGCAGCAGCTTCGTATCCGGACTCTCTGGAAAAATCCTTCTCCATAATCAATGCTTCATCATAATGGATTTTATTATCCATGAGTGCTCTCTTATATCCCTCCAGCCTATCAATACCTTCTTGATGGTCCAGGGGGCCTGTAATATGAACAATCCGCTTCCTGCCTATCCGTATAAGATGCTCTGTGGCTGTATAAGCCCCCCCCATATCATCTCTTTCAACGGTTAGCGCATCGTCATGATGCCATTTCCCCAAATACACAACCGGGAAGCCAGATTCGACCATTCTTAATATGTTTCTGTCATGGATAGAAGCTGAAGAAAGTATAATCCCATCTGCACGTCGATTTTTTAATATTTTATTGTAGGCGGCAGATTCATCTTTTTCGGAAGGGCTTGTGGAGATTAATAAATTATAATTGTGCCTGTCTAATACTTCGTTAATCCCTTCGAGCAGTTGTGCAAAGTAAGGGTGTGTAAATACATGGTGTGAAGTATTGGGAATAATAAATGAGATCGTTTCGGTTTTCTTAGCTCTAAGACTGCGACCAATCTCATTAGGAATATAATTCAACTTCATTGCTGCTTCTTCAACCAGCTTTTTCGTTTTCACGTTTACCCTTGGATCACCAGAGAGTGCTAAGGATACGGTCGCGGTTGAAACATTGGCTAGATTGGCAACATCTTTTATTGTAACTGTAAAATTTTTCAATAGCTGCTCCTTTTATTTTAAATCGATTTAAATGATAAGCAAATAGTAAAACGTTTTCTTTTTTTTGTCAATACTTTCTAAGCTCAACTATTGGCAAAAAGCCCTTCCCACGACAAACGCGAAAAGGGCTTTGCTGTTCGGGCTCGCTATAATTGTCAAGTTTAACCTTTGAGCGCTCCAACCATTACTCCCTTCACAAAATACTTCTGCAAGAATGGATACGCCGCCAAGATAGGGAGTGTAGCAACCATAATTGTTGCATATTTTATCGTTTCCCCAATCGCAGCTCTGTCCTGAGCTACTGTTCCGGACATCATTTCATCCGTACTGTTGGAAATCAGAATTTCCCTTAGCGCCAGCTGCAACGGCCATAATTCTCTATTTCTTAAGTAAATCATGGCCCCAAACCATGCATTCCAGTGGCCTACCCCATAATACAGCACCATAACGGCAATGGTTGGCAACGCTAGTGGCAAAATGATTTTAAATAATATGATGAAATCATGTGCACCATCTATATGGGCAGATTCCACCAAACTGTCCGGAATTCCCTGGAACGCCGTTCTCATGATAATCAGATTCCAGGTTCCGATTGCTCCGGGAATGATCAAAGCCCATAATGAATCCATTAAACCGAGATTCTTGACTAATAAGAAATTGGGAATCAGCCCGCCACCGAAAAACATGGTGAACACAATCATGATGGTAATCGGCTTTCTCCAGAAGAAATCTTTCCTGGAGAGAACAAAAGCTCCCATGGATGTCATAATAATATTGTAGGCCGTACCCACCACTACAATAAAGAGCGTATTCATATACCCGGAATAAATGATCGGGTTTTTTAACACAGCTTTATAAGCCGCTAAGCTCAAATTTAATGGCTTTAGGAGTAAGCCGCTATGGGCTGTAAGCTCATCTGCACTGCTCAAAGATGCAAAAATAACATAAACAAACGGATAGGCCGTTATCACAGCCAGTGCTGCTAATATAATAAGATTCACCGAATCGAAAATGTAATCCCCAACTGTCTTTTTGACAACCATACCTTCCACTCCTTACCAAAGACTGGTTTCATTAACCTTCCGGCTAACATAGTTTGCTGTTACGATTAAAATCAGGTTCACTATAGAGTTAAATAGTCCCACTGCTGCACTGAAGCTGTAATTTGCCTCCACCAATCCACGCCGGTACACAAAGGATGAAATGATATCCGCTGTTTCATAAGTGCTAGGATTATAAAGCAATATGACTTTTTCATACCCTTCACTCATCATGTGGCCAATATTCATAATTAATAGGATCACGATTGTCGGAGCAATTCCTGGTAGAGTGATATGGATAAACTGTTTCCACCTTCCGGCCCCATCTATGGTTACCGCCTCATATAGCTCCGTGTCAATAGCGGTGAGGGCAGCGAGATAGATAATCGACCCCCAACCTACGCCCTGCCAGATGCCTGTACCTACATAAATTGTCCTAAACCATCCTGCTTCAACAAGGAAGATAGTTCGGGAGCCTCCAAAATAAGTAATAATATCATTAATCAGGCCGCTTTTTGCGAAAAAATCGATAATCATGCCACAGATAACCACCGTTGAAACAAAGTGCGGTAAATAGGTAACGGTTTGGATCGTCTTTTTAAAATATTTACTTTTGATTTCATTAAGCAATAACGCCAGAATAATGGGTGCCGGAAAAGCAAAGATAAGCTGATAGAAATTGATTAATAAGGTATTTCGGATGACTCTCCAAGCGGATATACTGTTAAAGAAATCATGAAAATGTTTTAGTCCTACCCAGCTACTGTCCCAGATTCCTTTTACCGGGCTAAATTGTTTAAACGCGATGATGACCCCATACATGGGAACGTAGTGAAACAGGATATACCAGGCTACTACGGGCAGGGCCATCAATATCAACCATTTATTTTTTTTATAATCCTTTTTTATTGCCTGAATGAGGCCTGGCTTTTTGTATATCAAATGTTGCGGCTGCATCTTTACTCCTGGCACTATTGGAACCTCCCTGTATTGTGAAATGGGAGAATTTCTTCCCCCATTTCCATCATGCTATTTATCAAAGATGTCGCTGATATTAAACGATTGCGGATTTAATGCCTGCGGGAATTTTTTAATGTACCGATCATAGGCACCCTGTCTAACTTTGTTGATATCCTCAATACCCAGCTTTTTGATTTGCTCCACATATTTATCCCAGGTAGCATCCACATCCTCTTTTCCCATAAGCCACTTCAGGAACATTTCATCCTTATACGTGTTGATTTCATTTTGTTTGGTAGTGGTTTGAGAAACTTCATCCGGTGTCAAGGTTCCTCTATAGTTCTTATTAGCTTTAGTAACCTGCTTTGCATATTTGGTCCAGGTTTTTAGTGATTCTTGCTGCTGGGGTAACGCCATGTACTGCTCAAAATACCTTCGATCCTGTACAAAGGGTCCGTCTTTAAAGGCGCGGGCGTAAAACTGTCCCATGGTTGCGATAGGCTGTCCGTTGGGATTATTCGTAACCAGCTCCGTATATTTGGGATATCCGTTTTCCATCTTATAGCTCACACCCTCAATACCGAAGTTATAGAGCATGGAGCCTTCCTTCGTATAGCCATAATTCAGGAATGCGAGCGCTTCCTTCAGATTCTTCTTAGCTGCGCTGGTCACGTTCCAGGCGCCACCGCCGGTGGTAGGTCCATCCTTCGCCATAAAGGGATTGAAGTCACCCTTGTTAAGGACGGGATACGGCATGGCGACCAAGTCAAATTTGGGGTCCTTGTTCTTCATCAGCGGCAAGTATTTGCCAAGACCTGAACCGGTGTTTCCCACGGTTGCGCCGGCTTGATTTCCGGTAATTTTGGCATCGATGGTTTTGGAATTATTCGTAGCCAATTCGGGGTCTAAGATACCCTCCTTATACCATTTTACCATCGTCTTGGTATATTCTTTAAACCTTGGGTCAATAGCTCCGTATACGACCTTACCATTCTCAATAAAGTGATCCTGGTTAATCCCCCATGCTCCGGTAAAGTAGATTCCTTTAATATTTCCGACATTTCCGGTAAAAGGTACCGTTGCACCCTTCTTTTCTTTGAAGGCTTTCAATACCGTATACAATTCGTCAATAGTTTCCGGCACTTGTAGTCCCAGATCGTCCAACCAGTCCTTACGCAAATAGCCGCCGAAGTAAGTATACACACTCTCGTGACCTTTGAGGAAAGGGAAATAAAACTGCTTACCATCCTCTGTCTCTACATCCATTAATAAATCAGGATAGGCTTCATAGATTTTGGCAAGATCCGGTGCATACTTGGGGATTTCTTTCTTTATGTCAATCAATATTCCATCTTCGAAGGCTTTTACACTTCCTCCCGGATAGTCTCCAAATGTGCCCACAATAAAATCGGGTATATCGCCGGACGCAAGCATAAGATTAAACTGCTCCTTCGCCGAGCCTTCTGTAGGATGAATATACTCAAGCGTAACATTCAGTCTCCTCTGCAGCTCTTTATTCAGTTCTGACTCGGCATAATTCTTCATAACAGCAAGAGCAGTGCTCGGCAGGGGCTCCCAGACACGGAATTTTACCGGTTTCTCAAAAGGTAATTTTATTGCGGTATCCGTCTGAGTCGAATTGGGTTCAGCCCCTTTTTCCTCTCCTGCACATCCTGTCATCGCCGCAGATGACAAAAGCGCTATCAAGAGGGAACCGGTAGTAATCTTGGTAAAAGCCTTTTTACTTTTTAACATTTTTTTCTCCCCTTAAGTTTCATGTTTTTGCTGCACGTAATTGTAACTAGGGCAAGTGTAGTATTTCTATCAACCGTAAATCAATCTCCATCCAACAGAATGCGTATTCAAAATCCCAAAAGTCAATATTAAATATGAGCAATTCATCATCAAAAACAAAAAAAACGGTGCAACGACTGACGATGTCTGCTTCCCGCGCCACTGCCGGAGTGCCGCCAGTCCGTCATGCTCCAAGTTGTAGGCCATAGATGGTCTTATAAAGCTTGCAGGGAAATTGTGGAATTTCATTTGTAATGTATTGTAGTATAATCTTTAGGAACGTAAGCTCTCCAAGACCGTCCCTTCTAGCGGAGCGTGGAGACGAACCTTCGAATGCGGCTGAAGATCCGGGTACCCTCCTCCGTGCGGAATTTTGTTACCCGAACTCACTAATCCTAATAATGAGGGGGATCTCATGAACGTAATGAGAGTTTTGAACACTAGAAATAGTATCATTTTCACCCAAATTTTATCTTATATATTGATTCTGTTAATTCCTATCATTTTCACTGGAATCGTTTATTTTGTTACTGTAAGGACCATTGAGCAAGAAACAAACAGGGCAAATCTTGCTATGCTGAAACTAGTTCAGCTGAATATGGACAACATCTTAAAGGACGCCGAGCGCTTAAGTTTTGATATTGCCTTTAACCCGGATATTCAATTGCTGGCCACTTCGCAGGAAACGAACTGGAATAACAAACAGTATGAGGTTTCTCAAATAGTAAAAGATTTCAAAAGGATGAATATAACGAATGGCTACATAGATAATTTTTATGTGTACTTTAAAAACCTGGATGCTGTGATTTCTTCAACAACAGCTTCAAGGAGTAATTATATGTACTCTAATCTTGTCCATAATGACCTAAGGTACGAACAATGGATAGATACTCTTCAAAAAGCGTACAGCGGCAGATATATCTCAATAGGCAATAAGACAAACTCAAATGAGGATTCAGGAGCGCTCGCTTACATGCGTTCAATCCCAATATCCAATTGGGAGAAGTCTCTTGCCACAATCGTCATCCTGTTAAATAAAGAACGATTTACTGAAATGATTCAAAATATACAATCGGCGCAGTATGGAAGTATCTTTATTTTAGATAATGATAACAACATTCTCGCGTCGACTGCTTCTTTTCATTTATCGGATATCTTACAGGTGGAAGAACTAAGCGATAGCGATAATATGCTGGTGAAAGGACAAGGAAAGGATTCATTAATCATATCCTATACGAAATCCGATGTATCCAAGCTAAAGTATGTTTCCATTGTTCGCCGAGAGATTGTGATGGAAAAAAGTGAGTTTACAGAAAAATTAATGATTGCAAGCATTATACTATGTTTAATTTTTGGAGGAGCAGTATCGGTTTTACTTACATGGCGTAATTATAATCCGGTTCGTAATCTCATCCGCATCGTCCAAAATGGGAAAATAAAGAACACTTATGACAGATCCAATAATGAATATCAGTTTATTTATGAGGCCATCCAGGATACTCTTCAAGAAAAGGAACAAATAAACCTGAAACTTATACAGCAAAGCAGTGTTGTGAGAGCGGATTTTCTGCAAAAGCTTTTAAAAGGGAAGTTTGGCAATATATCTGTACATCACAATGCATTTTACGCTCTTGACATGCAGTTTATATCCGGTGATTTTATAGTAGTGCTCCTATCTATAGAAGATAAGGGCAAGCTTATTTCCTTAGGGATTGGAGATGATTTTGAAGCGAAGTCAAAGCTCCCCAGCTTTGTGATCACCAATGTTTTTGAGGAGCTCTTGGGACAAAAGTATAAGAATTTTGTTACAGAGATTGATGAGAAAATAGTATTCCTGGTGAACCTGCAGGATCTTGAAGCGGTAGATCATGTGCAGGAATTGGTAAACATTACAGAAGAGCTGCAAAGATTTTTTAGAAAATATTACAATATGATCCTCACAATTTCCATCAGCAATGCCCACACGGGTATCCATGGCATGCAGGAAGCATATCAGGAAGCCGTAGAAGCACTCGAATACAAATTGATTGCCGGTAACGGAAAGATTATCAGCTTCCAAAGTCTGAAATATAATGTGAGAGATTATTTCTACCCTCTTGAAAAAGAGCAAAAACTAGTGAATTGCATCAAATCCGGTGAGTTTGACAAAGGAAAGCAATTACTTGATGACATTATTCGCTCCAACTTTATTGATGGCACTCCGACTGCTGAAATGACAAGGTATTTTATGTTTGACCTTGCAAGTACAGTCGTAAAAACAGTAAAAGAAATATCTGCTGCTGAGCCGGTGGAAAAATTGTTTGAATGTGAAACCGTAGCTGAGCTGCAGGCGGAAATTACCAATACACTATCATCAGTATGTAAGCACATACAGTCAAAAACTGGTAATCGTTCCTACGAATTGAGCAGGAGTATCATCGAGTTTGTTAACAGCCACTATGAAGAGGTTACCTTAAATATAGCAATGATTGCAGAAAATCTCGGAATTACTCCAAGCTATATGTCCAAGCTCTTCAAAGAACAAACCGGAGAAACCTTGCCGGATTATATCAATAAGGTAAGGCTGGAAAAAGCGAAAGTATTATTAAGGGACGAAAAACTCAATATCTCCGACGCGGCTGTCAAAGTAGGGTATTTAAACAGCAATGCGTTGATACGCAGTTTTAAAAAGTATGAGGGAGTTACTCCGGGAAAATATAAAGAGTGATAATCCTTTATAGTAACTGAGCTGCTACTTCTTCAACTCGTCCCTTCCATTTTTCATAGGACCCTTGATCACCGCGTTTATAGAACATTTTATTAAAACAGCCGCATATTAATGAAGCATAAGTAAATGGTAAGAACCTCAACGACGACAGACGAAACCAATGAAGGCGAATATCAGCTTATAGTGGCTGTGATTTCGTGTGAAGTAATAACGGCGTTTTTGAATAAGAAGCTTATTACTCCTGAAACAACACAACCCCCATTCCCGAAGGAGTGAGGGTATAGCACAGGACATTAGGGAGTGTTGAACAGGCAATTTAATATTTCCTCATTCACATAAGAATACTCTCACTATTAGAATCTTGCGATAATTTAATACAGTTGATCTTTGGACAGTATTGTTTCATTCCATCCCACTTTCCCCATATACATCCGCGGCATTTTATGGGTTGTCGAAGTTTTATTTCAGTAGTCAAATCTTTATTTCTCCCTTATATTCATTGATTTATTTAAAACCAGTAGTACGGTTAAGTCTGAACGAGTTCAGGCCTTTTGACTTGGAGTGGTGGTGGGACAAGCCACCCTTTTTCCTTACTCATTTCTAAAATTCTTAAACCGAGACTTGCTTTTGTCGCATGATATTTAGCGAACAAAGCACCAATATCTTCTCTGATGGACTTGCCTATAACTTGACTGCATGCTACCAGACCAGCCGCAGTATCCGCTGCAATGATAGCGGCAATTTCCTGATCGGTAAAACGTGCACCAACTGGGATCTCTTCAACCTTCACTTCCGGCCTTGTTGGCAGCGATGGAGATGGAGTAATTCCGTTATGCGTAAGTATAGTGTCACATTCGCTTATTTCGAGCTCTGCCTGATCGATTATAGCGGCAAGTATTTTTTTGAGATCGTAGTCGCCAGCATGATTTTGGAAGGCCCGGTTCATAGATACACAACCCTTAGCTGTCATGGAAAATTGCCATACATCGTAAATTTCCCCATAATGTAATGGCTCATCCTTAGGGTTACCGCTTAAAATACCCATCGTAACAACTCCTTAAATGAATTGGTTGAACGAAAGTATTTTATCCTAAGCTCAAAAATATATCCCAGATACTTTTTTTCGTTGACATGGGTAAATAGACGGCTGTATCCAGGCGCCGTCTATTTAGGTTAAGCGATGGGATGGTAAACGAGGAGGTGGCGATTCGCGGCTTTCCATGGGCATTGAACGCGACGAATCTTCACTTAATATAGTAAATAATTAATTTGTATTATCAATAATCTTAGTTGATTATGTAGGATTATAGTAATATAATATTTACTAAATGAAAGGAGAACTATTAATGATTAAAGAAATCTCACAAGAATACCTCGCTTTAATACCAACCATTTTTGCTAGTTTTAGAGAGTTGAACAAGGAATCGGAAGAATTAACACATATGCAGAATCATGTAATCGAATTTATGTATATGCAACAAAAGCCTTTGAATCTTAAAGACATTAGCTCTGGTTTAAATATTGCAAAGCAACAACTATCGAATATCATTGGTGATTTGGAATTCGGTGGTTATTTGGATAAGGTGCCTGACACTAGGGATAAACGTGCTGTTTTAGTGTCGTTAACGCCGAAAGGAAAGGAAATTGAAGATAGTAAATGGACTGATATTTATCGGAATTTCAGCAATAATCTTGCTAAATTAAGCGATGAGGAGCAAATTGATTTTAAATTCGCTCTTCATAAAGTCAATATACTATTAAAAAAAATGGAGGGATAAAAAAATGAACCAAAGAGAACAAGCGATTTCATCCGGATTAACATTTGGGATTTATCCGCTTAGCGTGGCAGGAACACCTTTCGGTTTGGCTGTCGGACCACAGGATAACTACGAAAAGATTCAATTAGCACTGCGAGATCTTCGAGGCGAGACAAAAAAGCTGATGCCTAGAAATTATCTCATTTACACAAGAGAATGGGAATCCAAAATGTTCTCAAATGCCGATCGATTTTCCAGAGCCGGTTTATTGGGGGACTTGACTATAGGATGCGGGGATTGGACGAACCAACAAGAACCTGGAATTGAACTTGCAAGCTGGCTTGATTTTATTCGCAAGGTCATTAATCAATACGGCACCCAGCTGGCTTCTCTTCAAATTACAAACGAACCCAATTTATCTTTTATGGAAGGTTCGAAGCCTTATATCATGCAAGCCCTTTTAGAAGGAGTTATTACAGCAAAGAAAGAAGCCCGTGAGCACAATCTCCCGATAAAAATCGGATTCGGTTCGGTACCCGACAGTCCAGCGGCGGTTCCGCACTTTTGGGATAACCTCGCCAAGTCTGGCGGAAACACCTTTATAGAATCCGTCGATTTTGTAGGACATAATTTCTATGTTGATGTATTTGATGATCAGCCGCTGGAATTGAAAGAAATACCGGCATCCGTGGAACGCATACTTCGCAATCTAAGGGATAAAGATCTTGTTACGGCTGGTATACCTGCTTCAGTCCCTATCCGAGTAACAGAAAACGGATGGCCTACAGGGAAGAACCCCGTTGCTAATATAGAAAGAACTTACGAACAACAAGCGAAAGTTCTTGAAATGGTTATCCGCACGATTCATGATTTGCGTCTTGAACTGAATATTTCTCATTATGAGCTATTTGGACTTCGGGATGCAGACAGCTCCAAGGATGATCTCTTCCATCAATATGGGATTATGCGGGACGATTATTCAAAAAAACCAGCGTACGACAGATTTAAGAACTTAATACAAGAGCTTGGTAACTGACAAAATTTAATTTGTTTGACCAGCAAAATTGGCCAGATTTTTCGAGGACACTGAAAAACTAGCTTGTGACAGAAAAACAACGAAAAGACCGTTTAGGGCCTTCTCACAGGCTAAAAACGGTCTTTTTGCAAGTCGGTATGGTACCTGACTGACAGCACGTACCGCCTCGCATAAGACGACCCCGTCCGAGGTCTCCGGCAGGCCATACTGGATGCATAAGCGCCTCTGCCAATAGGCAGACGGAGTATCCGGATTATATCCCATACGACCCCAAGCTTCATACATATACCACCGCCGTTCGAAGTCGTACGTTTGTATGTTTCTTCCTTTCTCATCCATTCTAACCTCCTCCAGAAACGGAAGAACCCGCTCCGGGCCGAAAAAGTAGTCTTCTGCTACCCCGTGAGACGTATTAAACTTCCAATCAATATATACCGTGCCTGTATAGTTAGCCAACTCCACCATCGATCGTGTCGCTTCCACCGGAAGCCAGTTGCTGCGCAGGATGAAGGGTACCTGGCGTTTGGCCTCTTTGAGAGCATTAAAATACACATCAAGGATGAAATCCTCGAATGCGCCCGAAGAAAAATCATACATTCGTTCACCCGGATTGGTTGCGAAGCCGCCAAGATCATCGTAGACGGCGATCAACTCCTTGACCGCCTCCCGCAAGTAATCGCGGATGACAGGATGATCTTGCCCGTACAGCTGGAACCCTCCTCCTTCGCAATCTTCTCATGGAGATGTATGTTCCAGGTTTGCATGAATACTTCCATACCACGCGATTTAGCCATAGCGAATAAGGCTTTCCAAAAGCTAATCTTCTCATCCATCTCCTCGTCACTGAAGGGGCACGCCTCCGGATACTTCGGAAGCTGCAGACGTTTGGCCACTCAACTGCTGGCCATCAGTATGATGGTTGATTTTCGTTTTGAACGGTACGTGGTGCATAAGCGCAAAGAAAGACGCGTACGCCTTCAGTGATGATACGTTTGGTTTGTTCCTCCTCTAATGTCCCGGTTTTTCTAGGTTGATTAAATACCAATAAAAACGTTAATGCAGCGAAGTGCTTTGTTGCCATTTCAGGATCGGGCACATCGAGCAATCCGGTTTGTCCAAACTCTGTAAACCTCCTGTTAATCCTCTCTTCCGTCGCTTTATCCAGCCTTTCTAAAAACGAGTCTGGCAGGTTGGCGGCTTCCACCATAACTAGACGGATCAAAGCAATGTAATCGGCCGAACCGTTTGCAGAAGCTACGATTTGTACGCAAAATAAGATGAGTGCCTTCTCCAGATCCTCGAATTCCCAGAGGTGGTCTGAAATCCCTTGCTCAATCATGTCCAGAACCGCCGAACTGGATTCTTCCACAACGGCAAGCAGTAGGTTCTGTTTGTCGCCATAATAATCATAAACTGTCCTTTTGGAAACTCCCGCTTTGGCGGCGACTGCATCGACGCTGGAACGATCAAACCCATCTGAAAGAAACAGATCTCGTGCCGCCGCAATAATTTTAGCTCGTTTGTCTGAAGAGCCTTTGCGGATTGTCTTGTTTTCCGTATTATCCATTCTTACGTTTCCCCCTTATAGATATACTATCAGAAATCGATTAGAGCTCCACTTTATAAATTACACTGTACGGTGTAGTATAGCAAATGTAGCGTATCAAATCAATGATCAAGGAAGATTCTATCCATGAAAACCATGCCGTCTTTTGTTGATGTTCTCATTGTCGGGGCCGGACCCACAGGCCTTACACTTGCCTGCGACCTTGCCCGTCGAAACGTCGACCATCGTATTATTGAACGAAGCACCTTCTATAACGTTGCATCTCGCGCCAAAGGAATCCAGCCTCGCTCGCTTGAAGTCGTCGATGATTTGGAGGCCGTTCACTACATTATTGACACCGGAATTGTGGATTTGCCTCTTCGTTATTATACCGCAGATGGCGGGAGCATTGACAAGCCGGCTATTATCGTTGCAGCCAGCGCCGAACTTGAGACACCCTATCGTGATCCGGTCTGGATTGCTCAATTTGATGTGGAAAAAGCATTGCGCGACCGATATGCAGTGCTTGGCGGTCAAGTTGAGTTGGGCATGGAAGCTGTAGGGCTTGTTCAGGATTTGGATGGTGTAACGGTAACCGTGAATACACCACAAGGAGAAGAGCAAATTCGCGCTCGTTATGTAGTCGGCGCTGACGGGGGCAAAAGTAATATCCGCAAGTTTATTCACTTGCCGCTGGTTGGGGAAACACACGATCATGAGCGATGGTATCTTGGCGATGTACGATTGGAAGGGTTAGATCGTGACCATATCCATATCTGGACATCTTCGGAGGGGATGGTCGGGGTGACACCGCTGCCGAAATCAGATATTTGGCAACTGCAGGCTACAATTCCGACAGACATCGAAGAACCGGAGCAGCCGTCGCTAGAGGCGTATCAAGCCATGTTTGACCGTCGCGCCGGTGCCGGACGTGTTCGACTCACGGATGCTTCCTGGCTGTCCATCTACAGGATCAACGTCCGGATGGTTGAATGTTACCGCAACGGCCGGGTTTTCCTTGCCGGCGATGCCGCTCATGTACATTCGCCGGCCGGCGGTCAAGGCATGAATACGGGGATGCAGGACGCGTACAACCTCGGCTGGAAGCTGGCGGCCGTCATACGCGGAGCGGACACCGCCTTACTCGACACGTACGATGAGGAGCGCCTCCCTGTGGCTCAAGCCGTGCTCAAGGACAGCACGAAGAAGATGGGAGTGGTCGTAGGAACGGCGACTGAAGGTGGAGCGTTGTCCCAATCCTTGAGCACCATATCCGACGATCTGACGAGTGGGCTTCTCATTTCCTATCGGTCAAGTACTCTTACCCGTCCGTCTGCTCGAACAAATGCTACCCGTTCATTTCCTGGAGATCGTGCTCCTAATGCTACGGGCCTGCAAGGCACCAGGTTTGCAGGAAGTGTCTTTGACCTATTGCGCGGCCCGCACTGGACGCTTTTGGCTTTTGCAAACTGCATTGATCCTTCTCTGAAGAACCTCACCAACGACGAACTCCATGTGCATTATATCCTGCCATCGAATGTGGAGGGGGCGGAAGGCATAATAGACACAGCAGGGAATGCCTATCGAATTTACGATGTAGCAAGTGAAGAACTCGTATTGATTCGTCCCGACGGTTACATCGCACTGCGTACCTCCATTGATGATACCGCATCGATCTTGAATTACTTGAATTTCATTTATTCCGAAAACTGATTTGGAACAGCCGGCGGCGATCTTTTACAATATCACAGGTAACCGCCGGCACTTTTAATGAACTGAGTTTTAATTGATGATACGGGAAGGACTGTTACTATGGAAGATATTATTCGAACCGTTAACCTGACAAAGCAATACGGGAATAAAGTCATTGTAGATCGCGTTTCGATTTCCGTTAAGAAAGGAGAAATCTATGGATTCTTGGGGTTGAATGGCGCAGGGAAAACGACAACCATTCGAGTTCTTCTCGGAATGAGTAAACCTTCTTCCGGAGAAGTGTATTTGTTTGGTCAGCGCTGGGCGAACGGGAATCCCGATTTGTCGAGACGAGTAGGTTATATGGTGGAGGTACCTTATGCCTACCCTAACTTTACGGTTAGGGATAACTTGAATTTGATAGCCAGGTTGCGAGGATTATCGGTTCCGAGGGCAGTTAACGAGATCATGGAGCAATTGAATCTGGCCCAATATGCGGATAGTAAGGCAAGAGATTTGTCACTTGGTAACGCGCAGAAACTTGGATTGGCCAAAAACATTTGTATTGGAACGATATCCAATGTCAGCGCGGATTTAGGCTGTATCAGGTCTATCGAGCTTTTATCATAAAAGGTCTCATATGGATATGTCTTCACCGAACCATCACGCTCTGTAACAAATACGATCCTCTTGTTGAAATCGTAAAAATATACAGTATCGACGAAATCATTGGTTAAACGAAAAGTTGTAGAGTCTGCAAAGTTTCGCTACCAGTAATTTGCCGCTAAATCCTCCTGTTTGATTTCCCCTTTAAGATTTTTGTAATAGGCGCCATTCGGATAGCTTTCGAAGTTGGAAAACGTTTGATTCAGTACGATTTGCCGGCTTATATCCTTGATTTGCTTAACGATGATCTCCATACTGTTACAACTGATTTAGAAACTGCTGCCTGAATATAAAGTCCTCGATTATCAACGATCTCATTTTATATAGAATCTTATTAGGGGAGCTTTGTGTCGATATCCAGTCGGGTGTCAAGAACAGCTATTAGCTTTCCAAAGTATCCCCTGCTCGAAATATCCAGATGGCCCGGGCTAAACCAATGGAGCTTAACGGGTTGTGTTAGCTCCCTTTTCAACCATGTCCCCTGATGCCATTTCAGGCAACTGTACATCGACACAAAGTTTGTATTGGTTAGAAATCGATATCTGTATTGCAACATCATGTGGCTTCTTTCTTTATTTCCTGTTCGAAAACGATTAATCTGAGGCTCTTATGAGGATCTAGAAACCAATACCCGCCCCACCATCAATACGTAAATCGACACCTGTTACAAACCGGGCCGCAGGCGAGCATAAATAGACGGCCGCATGGCCGATATCCTCCGCTGTTCCCAGACACCCCATCGGAGTGCGGGATAAAATTTTGCGTTCTCGCTCGGGATCTCCTTCAAATGCCTTGCGGGTCATACTGCTGTCGATCCAGCCCGGAGCAATCGAATTAACTCTGATACCATGAGGGGACAACTCGCTCGCCAACCCCCTCACCATACCACTTACCGCCGTCTTGGCAGCTGTATAGGCGATTACGTTAGGAATACCGAGCAACGCCGACATAGAAGTAATAAATACAATCGAGCCGCTACCCCGCCGTACCATATGGGCAGCGCATTCCCGCGTCAAGCTAAAGCCGCCCTGTACATGCGTTTGCAGCACCTGCGAGAATCCTTCATCGGTCGTTTCCTGCACCGGGCTTTTAAGATGAATGCCTGCATTGTTGATCAATATCTCGATAGGGCCGAACTGTTCTTCCACTTTCTGAACCAGCCCAGGTATCGTTTTCAGCTGCGTAATATCATGCGGTACATACACTGAGGAGGATCCAAGCTCCTCGCAAGCGGACTTCAGCCTGTCCTCTCTCCTCCCCGTAATCACGACCCTCCCACCAGCGTTCACGATTGCATGACTCATGCCAAGCCCAAGTCCAGTGCCTCCACCTGTTATTAAAGCAAGCTTGCCGTCCAGACGAAACGGATTATCCATGGCTCTCACCTTTCTTGTAGCTTTAAGTTTCCAGCTTTTTATAAGAAACGCACTGGCGTTCAATCAGTTCCCAGTCCAGCTCGGCCCCTATGCCTGGTCCTTGCGGGGCCCTGATCAAGCCTTGCGTGTCGATCGGCAGCTTTCCCTTCATAGGGAGCTGGAAGCGATCCTCTGGAACGAAATATTCAAAGTATTCACAATTCCGGATTGCGCACGATACATGCAAGTTCACGATGTCCATAAAATTCATCGTCGTCGTATGGATTTCGCATCTTAAGCCGAAAGCTTCCGCGAGATGGGCTATTTTCAGCGTGCCTGTAATTCCATGTTTCCATGACACATCGGCGCGCACAATATCGGCTGCACGCTCGGAGATCGATTGCGCCACACCCCAGTGGCAGCCTCTCGTCGTTTCCGTAGCTGCAACCGGAATATCAAGCGCTTCACAAAGCGCTTTGTATTTATATAATTCAAAATCCCGGAAGGGCTCCTCAAACCATAAGTAATTGAGCCTCTCCAGCTGCCTCCCCACTCGGATCGCTTCATCGAGACTATATTCGGCAACCGGGTCCGTGATAAGAATATACCCATCACCGACGGCATCGCGCAAAGCCTGGTGAATCTTCATATCCATCTGAACGGGACCGGGTGGATGTGCCTTGTAGGCAGTAATGCCTAGCGATTTATAATGGAGCGCTTCAGCGACATATTGCTCAACATTTTCATGAAACAATCCGCTTGCATAGACCGGCAACTGATCCCGGTAAGCGCCCATATATTTATACAACGGCAGATTGGCCGCTTTGGCGGCGATATCCCACAGTGCCACATCAACCGGACCCGGAAGGAAAATTGGAAAAAAGGCCAAATGCCGGTCAATGTTCCACAGCTCGTGCCAGATGGCCTCGCGGTCGTACGGGTCCCTTCCCATCAGGATAGGCGCTATATTTTCTTGCAAGTACGCCTCCGTTACCGCTCCTGATCTGGCCGCCATTGCCGTGGCAAGGCCCTCGACTCCAGTGTCCGTTGTAAGGCGAAGAACCACCACATCCCAAGGCATACCGCTTTTGCCCTGCCGCTTCTCATCGAATAAACACTCGTCTCTTCGTACCCACCAAGTTTCGAATTTGATGATTTTCATAGCTGCCTCCTATAAAATTCCATACTTTTTGAAAGCCTCGGTGCTAGACATTCCGTTTTCGATCTCCTTGCGAACTACTTTTTCTCCCCGCACCTTCTGAAGCGCCTTCACTATCACCTCATCAGCAATAGCTTGCGGGATAATAAGCACGCCATCCAGATCAGCGAATACTAGGTCACCAGGATTCACCCATACCTGTCCAATCTCAACCGGGCAGCGGTAACGGACCACCTGCGTGCGAACTGAGGAGTCCTGAGCGAACCTCCCTACGCTGAACACCGGCCAGTTCTGCTCCAGCACCATCGGCGTGTCGCGATGGAAGCCGTGGATTATGGCACCGGCAGCACCTCTTTTTTTGGAGGTAGCCGTCAGTATTTCCCCCCAGTACGCGCATCGCATGGTCCCGCCGGACGCGATATACACATCCCCTGGCTGCAATTGATCGAGCGCTTCAGTCAATAATCCGAATGGAGCTTCCTGTTCCCCAAACACATCGATCATTAGCACGGGCATAGCCCGGCCCGCTATAACCATATGATCCTTCATTGGCTGTATAGGCTGCGGAAGAAATTGGTGGTAATAACCCATGGCGTCGAGAATATCCCCGACAACTGGCGTATATAGCTCTTTTTTCAGCAATTCGAAAAGCTGTTCATCGTTAGTCCAAGTTTGCATTTGGGATAAGCCTCCTACGTTATGTTATTTACTGCCTCCGGCAAACGTGCTTCGAAGCCTAGACGCATCAAGCAAATGCGGAGCCAAAGCAGAACGGTCGAAAACAATCCCGTGTCCGGGAATTGACGATGGGATCCCGACGCCATGCTGAACAATGATCGGCACTTCCAGCAAGCCCAATTCGGTCAGCGAGCCTCCTACTACGTTCTCCAGCATATAACTGTTCTGCACCCCGCACAGTAAATGAAGCGAAAGCTCCATCATAAAATGCGGAGCTACCGGTTTGCCGAACGCGTGGGCCAGATGGGCAATCTTCAGCCATTCGGTAATTCCCCCGACAAAAGCAACGTCCGCCTGCACCACGTCGACTGCATCGGCTCTCAAATATTCCAGAAATTGCTGCTTGCTGTACATGCTCTCCCCGAGCGCTATAGGCGTGCGGATCGCCTGCTTCAGCTGCCGATGTCCCTGAATATCCTGATACTGCAGCGGTTCCTCGATCCAGCCGAGATGAAGCTCGTCCAGGCGGGCGCATTTCTGGATCGCTTCAGCGGCACTCCATTTCTGATTCAGGTCCACCAGCAGCGTCCCCCCCTTACCTAGGCGCTGTTGGACCTTCGTGATCCGTTCGATATCCTCCTCGAAATCATCCTTGCCGATTTTCATCTTGACTGTACTATAGCCCTGAGATATATAACCGTCGACCCGGTCGAGCAGTTCCTCTACCGTACCGTTACTTCTCAGATCGATTTCACTGATGTAAGCAGGAATTCGATCACGGGCTCCGCCAAGCAGCTTGTAGAGCGGCTGATTGTAATGCTTCCCCATCAGATCCCATATGGCAATATCTATCGCGGCAATCGCCATCGAATTTACGCCAAGCCCCAGCCGACGGGATTGACGCTGCAGATGCTGCCATATTTGCTCATAGTGAAGCGCATTCATCCCAATAATCAGATTGGCTAAATAATCGTCGATCAGTGTCCGGATCACCGTGCCGCCAATATCCACGGTATAGCTTAACCCAGTGCCTACCAGCCCGGACTCGGTTGTAATTTCCACGATGATGAATTCCAGGCCATCCACCTTGTTGGTAGCATCTTCCCAGGGCACACTTGGGGGAAGACGATAAACATTAGATTGAATATTCGCAATTTTCAATTTATAAACCTCCTATGTTTGCCTGCAGCCGTAGTCGATAAACTTTTATTATAATTCAATGACCGCTTTAATGACTCCGGAATCCGGATTCATCCAGTTCCCGAAAGCGTCAATCGCCCCATCGAACGGAGCCCTGTGTGTGATGTAAGAATCCGCATCGATGCTTCCCGACTTCAGACCTTGGATGACAAATTGAAATTCCTCCCGGGTAGCCGCCCGGCTCCCCAGCAAGGTAAGCTCCTTCTTATGAAACTCAGGATCACTAAAGAAAATATCCGCTTGCACCAGACTAACGTAAACGATCCTTCCTCCATGTGCCGCATACCCAAAAGTGCTGGCCATTGACTGCGCATTCCCTGTGGCATCAATGACAACCGTCGGATAAGCTCCATCCGTCGCCAACGCCAAATCTTCCACAGCATGCTCCGACGCTTCGATCACCTTATCAACCTTCGCCCATTCTTCACAATACTTCAGACGCATTTTATTTGTATCCATAGCTATGACCGTTGCCCCTGCCAGCTTTGCAAACTTCATGACCGCCAGGCCGATAGGGCCTGCTCCGATAACGAGCACCTGCTCCCCCGACGTGATTCCAGCTCGGTTCACAGCATGCAGCCCGATACTCAGCGGCTCGATAATGGCGATCTGGTTCCAGGTCATGCCCTCCGTTTTCACGATATAATCCACGGGAACTGTCATATACTCTCGCATCGCGCCGTCCGCATGTACACCAAGAACCTCCAGGCTGACGCAGGCATTCGGTTTGGCTGATCGGCAGGCGATACACTGTCCGCATGACAGATACGGCATGATCGTAACTTGGTCGCCTATCTCCAGTCCACTGGCCGGAGCCTGCTCCAGTCCGGCAATTTCTCCCGCAATTTCATGCCCCAAAATCCGTGGATATGAAAAGTACGGCTGCTTGCCGCGAAAAGCGTGGTAGTCGGTACCACAAACACCGATAGTGCGAATCCGAATTAATGCCTCCCCTTCCTTGGGTACGGGCAGGTCTGTTTGCTGCATGACGAATGAGTGCGGCTGCTTGCAGATCAAGTTTCTCATTGAGTATAAATCTCCTTCCGCCATGCGCAGATCTTGCGGCTGGCTATCCATGATGATTCCGGTATTCCTGCGGCGTTGTGCCGTATTTCTTTTTGAACAGCTTGATGAAATAGTGCGGGTTTTGATAACCGACCTCGATGGAAATTTCATATACTTTTTTTGCGCTCGATTTCAACAAACGGATTGACTTCTCCAGCTTGAGCTGAGTGATATAATCGCTGATATTTTCTCCCATTTCGAGCTTATACAGCCGTGACAAGTGAGACGGATGCAGTCCCAGACGGAATGCGATGGATTGAACGGAAATATCCTGGGATAGATTCGAAAGTATGAATTTCTGGGCTTCCTTTACCACAGACAACCGGGCGCTATGGGTTTCGCTCTGCGCCTGCAGCTTGAATTTGTCGAATACACTCCATACCCAATCGCTTAAATGCTTAACGGTTTTGCAGGGCAGCAGCTCTTTGACCGGTAAATAGTCACTCCCGATCAAATCGACCAGCATTTTGCCATTGGTATGAGCTAGATTGGAGAAGGCCGCGTAGATGACAAAAAAAGCTTCCATGATATGCTCCGGCGATTCCGCCCACCGCAGCTCCAGCTCCCCGATAATCGATTCCAGCTTCTGGGATATCGTCCCCCAATCTCCTGCTTCCATAAGATGCAGCAGCACCGGAGGCTCATACAAGCTCTGCAGTGTGCTGATGTCGGTTAACTCCCCGCTGCCTGCGATATATAACGCCATATCCTGCTCGCTGCCAAAACGCCTGCGGAACAATTGAAGCAGATTGTGGTACATCTTGAGCAAGTCGCCAGGGAATACGCCGCCGTGTCCCGTCAGAACGGATATATTTTTCTTCAAATATTGCAGCACATTCAATTGAAACTGGTTGGTTAACTGATTCAACAGCTCGACAGACAGTTGCTTTTCATCTGCATTTGGCTCCTTTGGTGTCAGCAAAATAGCCAAATAACCGTGCACATCTCTGCAGGTCCAGACCAGATATTGTTCCCCGAACGTTTCCTCTGCCATATTGCTGACGGCGAATTCCATCAATGACAGCTCGAATGAATCATAATCCGAGAATTGCTCCTTAAATCGCACAAGCATCATGGCAACATGCTCATCTATGCGGGCCGGCACTTCCAGCAGCTTCATTTTTTCTGCCAGCTTTTCTGTCGAGAATCGCTTGCCCTGCAGCAGCTCCTGGAGTAGCTCACTACGCAACCTGGGCATATGCTCGCGCATCGCGTTCATTGCCCGCTGGACGATGCTTTGCTCCTCCCTTTCCTTGCGGATCATCGCGATGACCACAGCAACGCGATCGATCAGGTCCTGGTCGTCGAAGGGCTTCAAAATGTAATCGCATATATTATTTTGGATCGCTGTCAGCGCATAATCGAAATCGGCATAAGCCGTCAGCAGCAAGCATTTTGTGTTTTTCCAGTGCGTATACACATACCGCGCCAGCTCTAGCCCGTCCATCCCTGGCATCCGCGCATCCGTTATGACGATATCAATGGAATGGATATTCAGCAGATTCATGGCTTCTAATGCTGAATAAGCCTTATGCACCTCACCAATACCCATATTCCCCCAAGGAATGGTGCTGGCCAGCGTATCCACAATACTCATCTCATCGTCGACAAGCAGCAGTTGAAGCATCTCTCTCTCCTCCTTCGTATATAGAGTTTACACGGACTGCCTCCAGGTTATCGTGACTCGTAGACCCCCGAGCGGGGAAGCTTCAAACGTAAGACCGGAATGCAGATCATATTGGTAGAATAGTCTTTGATGCACATTCCATAATCCGCAGCTGCCCTCCTGATCTAACGGCTCTGTCATTCTAGTTTGCAGCTCGTGTATCCCTTCTGCTGACATTCCATCACCACTGTCGTCAATAATGATACGATAGGTACCGTCCTCCTCTTCCCCGGTAATCTGAATGATGCCATAGTTCAAGCTTTTTTCAATCCCGTGAATAATCGTGTTCTCCACAATGGGCTGAATCATCAAACGTGGAACGAGCAGAGGCAGCATGGAATCGGGAATATTGATCGTGTAATGAAACCTCTGAATTCGCAGATTCTGGATAGTCAAATAATTCTCGACCAGCTTGATCTCCTCTTCCAAGGTCGATAATGTGTGTTCCAGCTTTGTGATGTAACGAAAATATTCAGCCAGTTTGAGAATCATCTTCGTTGCGGCCTGATCATCTTGAATAGCAATCATATTTTTGACGAATAACAGGCTATTGGCCAAAAAATGCGGGTTGATTTGAGATTGCAGATGCTTCAATTTCGCTTCCCGAAAGCGGATATTCTCCAGATACACTTTTTCGATCAGCCTCTGAATCTCGTCCGTCATTTCATTGAACTTGGTAAACAAATAATCAAATTCATTGCGCGGCCGATAGCTGAGACGATACGAATAAGAGCCAGTCTGAATTTTTTGGACTCCGCGCAGCAGCAGCAGGATCGGCTTCTGCACCTGATTGTAGAGCAGGACGATCGCTAGAAGCTCAAATAACAGCACAAACACCATCGCCACGTAAAACAAATTACGACTTTTTTTGATCGGCGTCAGCACCTGCTCCAGAGGCTGGTAGTCCACCGCGTACCACTCCAGACTTTTAGACTGGGCGAAGCTGATGAGGTAGGACTCCGTGCCGACATCAAGAGTCTGGTTGCCGGATTTGCCCAGCTCCTGATTATCCAGCAAGCTGGCAATGCGCTCCGCCAGATGAGCCTGTGCACGCTCATCCCGAATAGGAGCGAACCCCTTCTTGTAAAAAAAAGAGTTTGCATTTTTTTCTTCATTTTTATAATCGTTCAGCATGCGTATCATATTGCTTTCCCTAAACCGAACCTCTACGACCGCATCCGCTTCCAGCAGACTCCTGTTCATCAATAGAGGACTCCACAGCATTTTAGAAAAGTAGCCATCTTGCTCGCTCCCGGCAGGATGATACGACCAGGATCGGACCGTCTGTTCCTGCAGGTAGCCATCATCGTACACACTAAGATAGTCATTGGATATTACCTGTTTCGTCTTGGGCAAATAAATGATCAGGCTGTTTTTCCAGCTGCTCGTTACACTTAACAGCCCCAGCTTCTGAATGACCTCCTCCTGTGCCTCCAGCTGCTGGAAGGAGCTTGCCAGCGCTACCGCTTCACCGAGCTTTTTCACACTCGAATCCTTGCTCACTATAATCGAGAGTGTGGACAGCTGATCTACAATATTATCGATCTGGCTCGTAAAGAAGGAAAGCCGACTCAAGCTTTTATCCTCCAGCTCCTGACGGATCGTATTTACCGATACATAATTCGTATAACTGTAGATCATGACAACCGGCAAAATAAAAAGCACGATCAGCACAACCATTTTGCTAAAAGTATTCCACCTTGGATGCATTTCTACAGCTCCTTACGGCTAGCCCTTGACTGCTCCTGCCGACAACCCGCTGACCACATATTTTTGCGTCAACAAAGCAAGCAGGATAACCGGAATCGTAATGATACATGCAGCGGCCATCAGTCCACCCCAATCCACTGACGTTCCTCCCATGAAATTATACACGGCAATCGGAAGCGTCTTGGTCTTCTCTCCGGACAAAATGAACGAGAACATAAAGTTATTCCAGGAAAAGATAAAAGCCAGCAGCGATGATGTAATGATACCCGGAAGCGAAACTGGCAGGACCATCTGGGCAAAGGTCCGGATGCGCGAGCTGCCATCGATCCATGAGGATTCCTCAACCTCGCGGGGAAAGCCTTCGAAGAAGGGAATCATGATCCACATGATGAACGGAAGTCCGATGACCATATGACTCAAGATCAACCCTACGTAAGTATCGATCAGATGCAGCTTATTAAACAGAATGTACCACGGGACGAGGTAGCTGATGCCGGGCAGTATTTTTGCCACAAGAATGACGACCGCCACACCCTGCATTCGATATTTGGCAATGGAATAAGCTGCCGGCAGCCCCAACACAAGCGCTCCTGTCGTAGATAGAGCACCTACGATCAAACTGCTTGTCATGTACTTCAGATAGTCATGGTCGTGAAAGACCGAAATATAATTTTTGATCGTGGGCACAAATACGAACAAATCTTCCGGATTCAAAACTTGAATCTGCGACTTGAAGGAAGCCGACAGCATCCATGCAAACGGAAATAATAAGAAGACCAGAACTAAGACATTCAACAGGGAATAAACGGCACGTGCCGAAACCTTTGTTTTCATTGTAGACCACTCAACCTTGTTCGTATAGCCGTCAAAAGCATAACGACAAGAAGCAGGATGATGAAAAATACAATAAGCAACGCAGAAGCGTAACCAAACTTGAAGCTGGAGAAGGCTGTATCGAAAATCAACAGATTCAGCGTCTGTGAGGTAAAGTTCGGTCCGCCTTGAGTCGTCGCATAAATCGTGTCAAACGTCTTGATCAAATCAATCATGCGCAGCGTAACGGCCGTCATAATTGTAGGCATCAGCAGTGGCAGCGTAATGTGCATAAATTTCTGCACGGATGTCGCTCCATCGACACTTGCCGATTCATACGGGTCTGCGGGAACCGTTGCCAATCCTGCGATGCAGATAAGTGCGATCATCGGCGTCCATTGCCAAACATCCATGACGATAAGGGAAGGAATGACCTGTGTCACCGAGCCCAGCCACTCCTGCGTGCTAAAGCCCAGCCCCTTAAGCAGTTGATTGCCCAGTCCGATCGATGGTTCATAGATGAGCAGCCAGACCAATCCGACCGATACTGGAGTTGCCACCATCGGCAGCATCATTAACGTTTTCATCGCTTTCGCTCCCGCCATCCTGCGGGAGAACAGCACTGCGATGGCCACGCCCAAGACTGTCTCCAGCACAATACTTAAGGAAGAATGATAAAATGTGATCCAAAGCGCGTTCCAGAAAGCGCTGCTCACCAGCAACGCCGCATAGTTATCAACTCCGACCCATTTGGGGGGAGCCACCGCTGACATGCTCCATTCGTAAAGGCTGAGCCTTGCGGTATAGAAAATGGGATAAGCTGCCATAAGCGTAATAAACATTAACGCCGGCGTTATAAAGACCCACTTTAGCTTCCGATCCAACCAGTTAATGATCACCCGACTTCCTCCTCCAGTTGAGATTAGATGATTGTAGCAGGCAAGCCTCCTGCCGTAACATTCGACTTGCCCGAGCCCATCTTTCCGTTATTTGATATTATCCTTGTCAATGATCGCTTGCAGTTCTTTGTTGGCGAGGTCGGCTGCAGCCTGAATATCCTCACCCAGCATCGCTTTGACCACGATAGCTCCAACCGCGTCGCGGGACTCCGATACGCTCATAACCTGCGGGACGAAGTGATCTACGCCGATCTTCATCGTTTCCTTAATCGCAGCAGCCAAATCCTTAGGAAATTTCTCCGTTCCTTCCTGCGATGCCCATACGGAATCGCGTGCCCCCGGAACGCCGCTCTGCTGAATCAGCAGGGCGTTGGCTTTGTTCGTCGTCCATTCCATGAATGCCCAGGCCGCATCCTTGTTCTTCGATTTTGAATTCATCGCGAGCGACCAAGAAGCCGTGCTGTAAGGCTTGGCCCCCGCGCTTCCCGCCGGCAGTGTCGCGAATCCGACATTATCGGCAACTAACGATTTGCTCGGATCGGTCGCATTTTTATACAGAGCAGCCGATTCCATATAGAAGGCTGCCTTGCCTTGAGCGAACAAGCCGATAGCCTGCGGCCAGTTCATGTTGAGAACGCCCTGAGGTCCGTATTTTTTAACAAAATCTGCATACCGCTGAAATCCCCGGATCGCTTCCGGCGTATTCACCGTCGCTTTATTTCCTTTCATGAAATCCCCGCCCTCGGAGAACATGAACGAGGATACCGCCGTGACCAGCGCGTTCCGCTGCCCCCGGGCCACGAAGCCGTAGAAATCAGCGCTCGGATTGTGCAGCTTTTTCATAGCTTCCTCTAACTCCGCCATCGTCTTCGGAACCGCAATCTGGTTCTTCTCAAGAAGATCCTTGCGATAATACATGACAAACTGATCCGTCCATAATGGGATTGACATCAGCTTTCCGTTAATCGTGCTGGCCTCAATAGTAGCTTTGGAGAAATCCTTAAAGTCATAGCTCTCGTTCTTTGTCACATAGGTGTCCAATGGGTTCGTCCAGCCGTTTTTTTCATATAATATTTTGTCCATGTAAGGTCTATATGCAAAAGCATCAGGTGTTTCTGCCTCTGTGGTCAGTTGAACAGCGAGCTTTTGCTGAAGCTGCTCCTCCGCAAAAATCTGCAGATCCACCTTCATCCCCGTCGATTTTTCGAATTCCGGAAGCTGGGCCTTCACTGCATCCGTCCACGGGTGATTGACAGCGAATACCGTTATCTTTTTTCCAGCGAAGGATGACTTCGTTCCCGCTGCCGGGGACGGAGATGTCGCCGCCTCCGGGGTTCCACTGCTGCAGGCGGCGAGGAGTAGTGTCGGAACAAGCGCCATGCTTAACAAGGCGGCCATTTTGGATCTCATATTTTTATTTCCCCTTTCACTCAATGTTGTCTACGCTTTCATTTTAAACACTTCAGGTCAGGGAAACTATAGCAATAATCTGAGCTTTCTACACCAATATCTGCATCACTTGTATTTCAGCCAATTTTCCTTTCATTGAGGCTACAGTGTATAGCGACAAGGTGAACAACACCTTCCGATCGATACATATCCAACTGGTCCGTGATGAATTCCCAAACCCATTCGCAGTCCGTAACCAGCAAAAGCTTTAGATGCTGAACGATATTTTGCTCCTTACACGAATTGCCGAATGAAGAGGCTCGCACTTCACCGGTAACAGCAACGTCGAAGCGGGACAATACCTACCGTGGATCGGTCAATGCTTCGTAACTTCTTTAAGCACCTATCTTAGGGTATACTCGGTATGGAGGAAGTTATTTCATTAATGAAAAGGAAGGTGACCATGAATAATTTAACCCTATTGAGAAAACGGATCACTTATATAGCTACTTTGTTTTCTGCCGTTGGCATAGCTTTTTTGCTTTTAAAGGAGCTCAATAATTCTCTCGGTTTCATACTGCTCGTCATTGGACTTTGCCTTTTTATTATCTCTAACTTTTTCAGACCGAAAAAAAGCCGAAAGGGTTAACTTCAGGCCTTCTACCTGCTTCTTTAGTCAGTTTTATGATTGCCGACCGTTGTATTGTAAGAACCGGATTCTCATAGTTTCTTTAATTATGTATAAGGGTCCTGACTTTCGGCCAAATTGTTCAATTCAGCAGGATCCTGTGCTTGGTCATACAGTTCCTCCACCCCATTGTGCTGGTGATAGATGTACTTCCATTGTTGGTCTGCAATCATATACTGTTGATGAGGGTCATCACCGCATTGGATTCTTCAAGAGATATTTGCAAATAGTCGCTATGGATTAGCCATTCTGAAACAGAACGAGCATGATCTAGTTCGCGCAAAATGTAGGCTAAATAATCCAATTTCTGTTTCCGAGACCTTCCCTTCACCTAAACATGCAGGACAGATTTCAGACTTATACCTTCGTTTTATGCTCCTCTTTTCGACGATTAAAACGCTATTGTTGAAATGTGTGGATTTACATTCTCATACTTTGGTGTGTAGAACGGGCTGAGAAAAATATTGCTCTACTCAATTTGGAGAAAATCGCAAATGGCTTAGAAGTTAGTGTGAGTAACGGGTATAAATGAGACAGAATATTTACAAAAACCCACTTATTTCAATCTACAAATGAGATTTATAACTTTTATAATTGAGATAATGAGTTATAATGACTATAATAATTGAGACTTTCCGAGATTCATATAGAACAGTACCATTACTCCATCAAAAAATGAAATTCGACGTTTGGCTTTTACTGAATTCTAGCACCATATTTGCCAAGCATCTTTTAAATATTTCATTTCTGAAAATGGATTGGAAAGATAAAATAAGGTCGTTTATCAAAACCACACTTTTTCTTGAAGAAGCTGACCATATACAACCGGGGTGCGCTTATATCGAGTTAGGTGATATAACAAATTCCCTCATTAGCTACTTTCATTTTGCCCCTTACCAAACCAACTCAGACGCATGCAAAAACTACAAATTCTCCATCTCATATCGCTTGTATGGATCATGTATTCTCAGCAATATAAAACACGGCTGCGAATTTTTAGCCTTACATAAATTTCAGGTTTACTATTTTGCTAGTTATATTCGTATGTACTAATACCTTCAAATGTTGTTTCTTCATTCATCATGATAGCTACACTGTATTTTGCTCTAGTCACTGCAACATAGAATTTTGATCTCGAGTCTTCTTTTAAGACTTCTTTTCCTGTCATTAAATATTTTTTCATAGGTGTGGTTGGAATGATTAACACCCTATTATATGTTTGTCCTTTAGATTGACCAAAATTCATTACAAATTCAGCATTGATTTGTGTTTTTTTATCATGCCTTAAAACGACGGGATTGAACCTTTTGATATACCTTTGAAGACTCGAGCTTTTAACGATAAACAATCCATCGTGCCCTGTCCGACAATCATTTGTTGAAACTGTTTTGGGCATATGGGGATACAATAAATCAGCAAAATTACAGATAACTTGAATGCTTCTGTGACATTCGGTTCTATACTCAATATTACATTGTTTACTCTTCTCCAATCCAATGAAGAAATCCAAAATCTTTTCACCATTGAATTTACTGTATTTAGCCGCGTTATTTGTTTTATATGTTGTTTGCCTGTTATCCCCTACTAAATCCGTAGATATAATTGATCCAAATAATAACTGAACTATATCCAAGTCATAACCTGCTAAATCTTGAACTTCATCAATAAATATGTGATCAAAAATCTTTTCTAACCTATGAATAATAAGTCCTTTGGATTTTTCATTACATTCGCAAACAAATTGAGCAATCTTGTCTGTATAGATTAAACTACCATCATTAAAATAGTATCTTTCTGTATTACTCTTACTTATATAAGAAGCCGATCTTCCTTCTATAAACTTAATGGATTCGATTCTTTTCTTGTCATATAAAAAATTTTGGTATGGGCGGGCACACTCCTGCAATAAAAAAGAAAACCAACTTTGAAGCTTTATATTTGATGGAACAAACCCAAGCTTAGTAATAATACATTTTCTTATTTCTTCTAAATTTTCATTGGTATAAGTTACGAT
Organism: Paenibacillus periandrae; assembly: GCF_022458865.1. GTDB lineage: Bacteria > Bacillota > Bacilli > Paenibacillales > NBRC-103111 > Paenibacillus_S > Paenibacillus_S periandrae. The sequence goes on from NZ_JAJNMU010000006.1 coordinate 275,481, forward strand.
AAGAATTCGTTGTTCAAGTTTGCTAATTGCTTGATCCACTATGTAAGTGGTTTTTCCAGAACCTGCAGCTGCAATGATGACTTTATTCCTTGATTGCATCATTTATATACCTCGGTATAGTAATTTTTTCCTTTGACTCAAATATTTTCAATGCGCAGTTTGTCTTATTCGTTTTCTTTTGCATGTAGGCCATCATTTCATGTTTATGTAAATAACTTGTTTTGAAAATTTTATTTAATGTAGTTAACTCATTACATTTAACAATTTGAGGTTCCAGGGTCTGATAATCCTCATCTTCATCAAAACAAATCTTAATGGTATCCAATCCTAAATAATCTACATATTTCTCCTTTAGCCCCCTTACATCTCCATCATTATCTGTTACTACATTAACCATTAGATGTAATTTTTTTGCGATTTCCAAAAATCTTTTAAATGCCAATGAGTTTACAGCAATGACATCTATGCCGTCTTCAATCGGCAATTTGTTATTCAATTGATAGTAAGCCTTTTGCACTAATAATTCATCTGACGGGCCTTCCACAAGAATGGACTTTTTTGCTAGTAACATTCTTAGGGTATCGTAGCCAGGTAATTTCATGAAATAATTCTGTGTACCAGAGTTCAGATTATTCAAAGTCATTGATTTGCCATTTTTAAATAAAATCACTTTTTCTAGCCCTAATTTATTTAAAACAAAAGTACTGTGTGTAGTTATGATAAGTTGTTTCCCGATACACTTTTTTTTAATTTGGTCGATCAGTTTATTCATACTTGAGAAAGACAAATGATTTTCAGGCTCTTCGATTAAAATTAAATGCGCTTTATGGGCTCTAGCCTCAAGGGCTAATTTCATTTTAATTGTGTTTTGTTCACCTTTTCCTGCGAATTGAAAAGGTACTTCGTCTAAATATGAAGATAAAATCGATTCCCAATTTGTTTTTGAGGAAATATCAATCGAAATAGTAAAATCTTTCTCTGAAATATCTCCTTTTTTTGTTGCCAGTTTTTCATTAATGCTTTTTATCGCATGTTGTTCAGCAAACAATTCTTTAAATTTTCGATAGTCAAGTGCCATGTTGATACGTTCTTTGGGTTCTAGGACATCAGTAATTATTTTAGATATGTATTGATCAGTTCCATTTTGCATTTTATATATCGTAGTGTCAATCAATGAAACATTAATTGGTATACTCCTTGGTGTAATCACTTTATACGCAAACGAATACTTCATTTCGCCCTCCACAGGCCTCCCCAGATAAGAACGTCATCTGTCTGACCGCAACCACTCAAGTGTACAGAGATAGCCTTTGGCGGCTCCGGATTTCGTCATGTTTGGGTGACTCATCCGACTACCCCTGCCTCAAATTGAGTTCGTGTACCTTGGCTCGTGCGTTTGCCTCCAGCTTCCTTCAGATTCCACCTCACGATGGACACCTTTGCTCTTGGCTACTGTAGGCGCTCGCCAGCCCCCATTCGGGACTTTCACCCTAAAGATGACGCTCATGCTGGGCGTACCAAAAACAAAGGAGCTAAGCTGGCACAAGCCGCTTAGCTCCTTTTTCATCCACATCTTTACTTTTTCCAACGTATGGATCTGTCCCGATCATCAACAATAGTTATTTTTGGGACAGCCTCCTGATCGGTTTTATTGTTTTATTTGTTTATACCATTCCTTAACTCTTTTAGTCACTTCATCCCCACCAGTTTTCTTCCACTTTTCCACAAATTCGTCGAACTTATCAATCGGCCATTCTCCGATAATAATCTTAGCCATATATTCCTGGTAAAGTGTATGGTTCTTGATGTCCGTGAATCCGTCATAGACGCTTGCCGGCAAGCCATCTCCCGCGATCGTTTTGGCTTGAGATTGAATGTCCGTTAGTGCCTTATATTTCATCTCTTCCATCCACTTCTGGTCATCATTAAGTGAGTTCATTGTCAATTCATGAAGGATCTTCTCACCTTCCCAGTCGGTGATGGTAGGGAAAAGGATTGCTTCTACTGTACTTTTCTCCGAGTTCAGCGGAATAATCTTACCATTTTCCTCCTTGTAATTAACATCCTTCATTCCGAAATTAGTTTCCTTCAAATGAGCTGGATCATTAATCCAGTCAATCACCTTAAGAGCATTAATAGTAGTAGCCTCCGATTTGTTCGCAATAACCCACGCCGGACTATTAATCCGTGTGTTGGTAATATACCCTTGATAGCCATCCACCTTTATCAACGGCACAGCAGCGATATCCAACTTAGGGTTCTTTTGGGAGATCGGTCCAAAGGTGGTCGATGGCAAGCCATGCCCCAGATGGAACCAGGTCCCCACCTTCTCCGAAGTAATTCTTGCCCACCAATCGTTTGATTTATTTAAAAAGGTATTATTATCAAGTAATTTTTCTGCGTACAGTTTGTTCAGAAACGTAAGCGATGCTTTCATATTGGGCGTTATCGCGGAATAGGTTATCTCCCCGTTATAGAGATCCCACTGAGGGTATCCTTCGAGCATCGCGACTCCGTACATCCCAAATAGGTTGTCAAACCATCTTCCCTGTTCGCGTCCAGATAGCGGCAACTCATCTTTCTGGCCGTTACCGTTCGGATCCTTGTCCCGGAAAGCCCGAAGCACATTCACGTATTCGTCTTGCGTTTGCGGAATGCTTAGACCAAGCTTATCCAGCCAGTCCTTGCGAATAAAACCGCCATAATCATTGGACAAGGTGACCTTGGGAACAAAATAAATCCTGCCTTTACCGGTCGGATCTGATTTCTTTACATTCTTCCAAACGTCTTCGGGAATCCGATTGTACACATGAGGAGCATATTTGGGAAGGAGATCGGTTAAATCGGCTAGAGCGCCTTGTTTGGCTAAATCGCTTTCAATTCCTTTCCAAGGAACAAATAAGTCTGGAATATCACCGCTCGCTATGCGAGTCTGCAGCTTCTGGGAATAATTGTTTCCTCCGTCCCATACTACAAGCGGATTATAGATTCCGACTCCGATATCCTGAAGCATTTTTTTGGAAGTAGGACCGTCCTTCTCATAGTTTTTATTTCCTTGGTCATTTACCGTCCATAGCTCAACGTATGGGTTATTGGATGCATTACTAGAGGCGTTACTGGATGCACCTTGCTTCGCATCTTGATTCGAGCTGCACCCAGCGACCATCGTTCCAAGCAAAGCAATTGAAACAGTCGCTGCCGTGAGTGTTGTTCTTTTTCTTTTCATTTTCGTACCCCTTTCCTTATTTGCCAGTTGTTTTATGATCATTCCCCTAAGGTATAATCATTACACTGCTTTGTACTTTATGGCAACCGCTTTCATATCACGTTTAAAGCGTAACACAGACAGGTTTCATTCATAAGTACACATTTTTTATCTTTTAGGACTACAAATTTGTCATTTCTCCATTCCATTCAACTGGTGTAAAAATAGACTTGTTTATTAGGGTATGATTGTGATATCAATGTAGTAATCGAACAGGAGGCGAGCTAAGGTGATCAATATGTACAGACAGTTCAAACTCAGCACTAAGCTTTTTATCATTACTACCTTTTTGGGCGTAATTCCTTTGCTCTCCCTAGCTCTGATTTATTCGTATTTTTCCATATCGAACGTTCGAGAGGTCACAACCAACTTTACTAATCTATTTGCATCTCAACTACATGCAAGCGTCGAATCGTATGTTAATGAACTTGATAATATTACCAAGACTGCCTTTGATGACAATGAAGTAACCCATTTCCTTACAAATGAAGAGAAATCAAGCACTTCGGAAAAGATAAAGGGAAAAATATCTATTGATAAGTTTCTTTACAGAATGGCGATACTGAAGCCTGATATTTATAGCGTCATGCTAGTGAGCAACAATGCGACCGTTTATTCTTATGGCAGTTTACCGAGTATTATTGACGGCAATATGCTTAGCTCTCAGGCTTGGTTTCAGGATATTCGGAACGCGAATGGTCAACTTATTGTGTCCCCCCTTCATAAACAGCCCTACTCAAATGTAGGGGTTAATACTGAAGTATTTTCGGTAGGAAGATTGATAAAAGACTCGACAGGGAGCTACGGCGTCCTTATTTTTGAAATCGAACCCTATCAGTTACTAAAATTCAATTCCATTCAACACACAATCAACAATTTGTATCAAGCAGGTGTTGTCATTACTACACCTAAGGGGGAACTCATATTCTCCACAACCCCAGATCGCACCAAAGAAATGGATAACAAAGACTTCCTAACGATCAGGAATTACGTGCAGTCTGCAGGTATGGTAACCTCAGTGATTATACCTAATGAAGCTCTATATGAGAAGATTAATCGGTTCAAAAGTATTGCCCTGTTTAGCGCTATTTCCATTATTTCCTTAATGCTCCTATTTTCCTTCTTATTCGCTCGAAATATTTCGGAACCAATCAAACAATTATCTACCCGGATGCGAGAGGCTGGACTTGGACAGTATCTGCAAATTCCCGAAATCGATACTCAAGATGAAATCGGGTTACTACTCCGCAGTTATAACAAAATGATCACGAATATCAGTGAACTGATCGATCATGTTTATTTATCTCAGTTAAAGCATAAACAAGCGCAATTCTCAGCTCTACAGAGTCAAATCAATCCGCATATGTTATTCAATACCCTGGAGAGCATTCGGATGAAAGCCGCTTTGAATGGAGATGTGGAGGTTGTCCGAATGATAAAGATGCTTGCGAAAATATTTCGGTTCAACCTGGCTAAGGAGGGAAAAATCAACTTCATCAAAGATGAAGTTGATTATATTCAAAACTATATTGCGATACAAAACGTCCGTTTTGATAACCGCTTCGTACTTGAGATCGACATCCAAGAGCAGCTATTAATTACCCCGATCATCCGATTTATCTTTCAACCAATCATTGAAAATAGCATTATTCATGGATTTAAAAATAAGAATCGGGAATGGAATATTAAGATTAAAGGCTATCTGCATGAAAATAGAACTATTGTCTTGCAATTCATCGATAATGGTGTAGGTATTGCGCCGGATGAGTTAACAAAGCTGAATGGAGAACTTGATGCACCTCCTTCGATAAAATCGGACGAAGCACTCGGAATCGGATTAAGAAACATAAAAGACCGTATCAAACTGGAATACGGCAACGAATACAAGCTACGGCTTCAATCCAGCGAAGACGAAACAATCGTTGAAGTGACGATACCTATTGATAGGAAGGGTGAATAGATATGTATCGGGTTATGTTGGTCGATGATGAAGTTACAATTACCGAAGGGTTGAAAGTCACTATTGATTGGGAGCAAAACCAATGCGTTGTCGTGGCTACCTGTAAGGATGGCGATGAAGCTGTGCAACTAGCAATCGAAGTCGATCCCGATATTGTGATATCTGACATTCGAATGTTGAATATGGATGGGTTGTCCATGATAAAGCAACTCAAGTCCATAGAATCAAGAGCCAAATTCATCGTATTGAGCGGATATTCTGAGTTTGAGCTTGCGAAAAGGGCAATCCTCTTAGGAATTCATGCATATCTCTTGAAGCCTGTCGAGGAAGAAGAATTGGAAGACGCGCTTCGCCGCTGTGTAGAAAGTATCGAACAAGAGAAAATGATTCAGCATCAGCTTGATATTGCCGGACATTTGCAAACAAATCTAAGGGAATTGGTACTTTTTCAATTGCTGGACCCAGACAACGAGAACAAAGATCAGATTCATCGACTCGTGGATGATGCTGAATTGGAGTTGCCGGGCCCCGTTTACACCGTTCTTCTGATTAATACCGAAGCCCAAGAATTATCTAAAAGGACCAAGTTGGCGGAGTATTGTTGGAAAAACTTTAATTCCTATGTCGTTCCCTACTCCAATAATCAATCTGTTGTACTACTTAACCATCCTCTTCCGACAGAAAGGCAAGAAATTAAGGCAGCGGCTGAGCTGTTGCTTCAATTTCTAAAGGAAATAGGATTTCCCGAAGCTAGAATCTCGAACCGATTGGATCGAGCAGTGGCCCAACAGACGATTGATAACATAATTCAACATTGGACGGAATATTCTTTAAATTCGTCAACTCATGCCATCAAATCATACATGATCAGCATTCTATTGAATTCCCTTCAGACACTGACATACGATGAAAGGCATCATGATGAATGGTACAGCCAAGTGATTATCCTCCTCAGCGAATCAAACTTTCATCGCTCTATTGAAGAGTGCAAAAGGTGGCTGAACAACATGGTAGGGAAAATAATCGACCTGAAGTCCAGAACCCTTTCCTCTCAAAAAAAAGATATCATTGACGAAGTCAAGGCTTATATCCATAATAACTATCAGTCTGCATTCACGCTTGCTTCGCTCTCTGAACAATTTTTTATTAATCCGTTCTATCTTAGCCGCTTGTTTAAGAAACGAACCGGTGACTCCTACTTGAATTACATTACCCGTGTTAGAATGGAAGAAGCCCAGCGATTGCTACTAACAACTGATTTTAGAATCTATGAAATTGCAGAGAAAGTCGGATATGATACAACCAAATATTTCAGCAAAATATTTGAGAAGTGGGTAGGGTTAAAGCCAAGCGATTACAGAAGTAGACAAGGGAAAGGGATTTAAATATCTATTGCCCCCCGAAGGGGATCTAAAATGACTACCGATCACTGTACGCGCTGATCACGAGGAAAGATGCCGCTTTGGAGGGATCCATGACCACTACTGTCTATAGACTCCAAGCAGACGTTTGGAATCCCCTTCCGCAGTCGTGAATACCTCATACAGCCGAATGGTCAGAGGACGTTCTAATTGTTCAGTAGTCGATTGAACTTTGACGTTACCCTTTTGGAACCCTCATCTGTTTTATCGTCCAAATGCATTTCAACGATTGACTATCTTTATGAATCAACTCGCTCAAAGGGTCAAAGCTCATGGGTGCACCGAGCTTATAGGCAGGATACGCAGTTCTTGCACTAACTGTTGGGAGCAGAATGCTCAATCGGCCAACATTGTAGCTCTCTACACTTGGAGTACTACTAGCTCCCGAGCGTGAGAACTCCTCAGGCGTTAATAAGGTAATACTGGTTAGAACGGTATCATTATTTGTTGAGATCACGAAATGGATATACTTTTGCTCACCGGGTTCAACGATGATTTCTTCTACTGCTGGATCACTTTTAAACACACCGGATTCGTTCTTACCTTCAATACTGAAGACAGGCAATGTTTCACGACGGTCGGTTGGGTTAATCACTAACCATTGCAAAACCTGTTTAGTACCCCCATCTGTAATACTGAGATTGTTTTGGGAAAAGCCCTGCCGCATTGATGTGGATAATCAGTAGACCTTCGGCACGGCCGGTAAACATGACCGGGAGCTTCCGAAAGTAGGAGATTACGCCTTTGGACGAAGCTTGCGGCAAAAACGCCCAGCCTTCCTCCGGGACAAAAGCCATGGCATATTCCGGATCGCTGGAGATCTCCAAATCTCCCGGGAGCGTCGCCCCCCGCTCATTTGAAAGCAGGGTACCGCTGCTTCGATTGTAATAAAGAATATCAACAATCGATTCCTGTGACAGCTTGAATAAGTTGAGTAATTTGATGATACTTGCCTGCTCGGACAAATCGGATTGAAAGGCTGGATTCCAAAAAGAGCGGTTCACTCCCATGTCAATAGAAATTTCCAAGGAACTCTTTTCGATCTGCCGCATTTCCCGCTCGGTTTGTTTCATCATCATCAGAAGTTTTGTCTCACTATCCGCTTCGAGTTGTTCAAGCAGATTATTGATGGATGAATAGTAAAAGACCAGTCCTCCCACAAGAATAGGAAGGCAAGTTGAAAGGAATCCAAGCCAGACGACCTTGTAATAAAACCTTGATTTGTGCCTTATTTCGTAGACCTTATTGTGATACCCCTTCATACGTACCCTCCTATTGACCGATAGAGCCGACTTCGTCGCGCCTATCCTGTGATTGGTTCGCTTTTCCTGAAACCTTCTCTCTCACAGGATGCATCCATGTTATCCAATGACGACTTACCGGTCAACTTGCCCGAGGTATGTCTCGCATTCAGGTCAATTCCCAGTATGGTTCCCTCGCGATTCCGGCGTGTATACATCAGAATAGCGTAATTCATTGAGTAGCGGTTCTTCGGCTCGATAGCGTCTGACATTTTCTGCGATAATATCTATGGAACGGCCAGTGCGATCGGGTACCTGCGGTGTCGTATGTGGTGTAATCAGCGTATTTGGCGCGTCCCAGAGCGAACTGTCCGAAGGTAGTGGTTCCTGAGTAAAGGTATCGAGTCCGGCTCCGCCAATCTGTCTCGCATAAAGAGCCTCTGTCAATGCCATTTCCTCAATGACGGCACCCCGTGCCATATTGACAATGCATGCGGTGCGCTTCATCAGCGCCAACTCCCGGCGGCTGATCAAGTGATGTGTCCCATTGCTCAGTGGTACGGCCAGAACGACGAAATCGCTCTCAACCAGCAACTCGTCGAGCGAATCGCCGTCATCGGCGCAGTAGAGCCGGTCAACTCCCGGAGGCGGAGGGGCGCTGCTCCGGCGATAACCGAGCACACGCATGCCCATGGCTTTGGCTCGTACAGCCAGTTCGGTGCCGATGTTGCCCATGCCGATGATACCGACCGTTTGTCCAACCAATCCCCGCAGCTCATTCTGACCGGGTACTCCCCATTGGTGGGCCCGCTGAGCGCCTAGGAATCGCGGAAACTGATACGCCAACGCCAGCATAAAAAATATCGCATGCTCCGCTAACGCCGGAGACGACCGCCCCGCTGAGCTCGTGACCAGCAACTCACGCTCGAACAGCTCCGGCCAAGCGCACCCGTTTAGTCCTGCATGATCGCAGTGAATCCAACGGAGTTGCGGAGCCTGTAAGAATCGTTCATCGAAATCTCCTTTAAGCACGGCCACATCGGCAACCTCAAGCGCTTGCCGGATACCTTCGTGATCGTCTCTTCGCAGACGAATGAGCGATACCGGTTCAAAGACTTGGGCTAATCTGCGATAATGCTCCTCTTTATAGTCAACCGTCGTTAGCACGGTCCGTATGTCTCTCATATATTAGCCTCCCCAAACAATTTTGTAGTCTTAATCCTCAATCACAATCGTCTCAAACAAGTCCAGCTCATTCAGACAAAACGAAACTTGTCCTTCGTTGTAAACAAAAGGTATATCACCAAAACGGCGCAGCGCATAGACACACGACGGTTCGGAATCAACCCGGAGGGTGAAATGCAAATCCCGAATCGGAATCGGCGCATGGAACGCGGTCCCGAGTTGGCCGGATACATTCACAGCGCTGACCAAGTGACGCGAAACCCCTTTATGAAAGGTTACTTCCACGAGCGGTGAAGCGTTTACTTGCAGCGGATCTCGGTGTCCAAGCACGTCCCGTATCGCTGACATCAAGAGGCGGGCATGACCGTGATTGCTCAGCTTTTCATAGTGCGCTCCGATCCCCCACGGGATATAGGCGGATTCTCCTCTTCCATAGCGCTTGTAAATCAGCCCAGCCGTGTCCGTTTCTTCGGTGATGTAACATTTCTCCGGCGGTCCGAACATGCAGGAAGGAATCAGCCCGAGATATCCGGATGCCCCTTCCTCCAGCTTGCATTCCAAGGCTTCTCCGTACAAGTAAACAAGATCGATGGGTTCGAAATGTTGGAGTGTCGCCTTGTCCGCTTCACGAATCCGGAAATATGCCCCTTGAACTTGCGGTTTAAGAACAAACTCCTTGGCCCCTATGCTTTGCAAACGGATGCTTCCCATCGGATGTCCTTTCCGATCGCAGGTGGAGGTAAACCCGGTTGCAAGGAGCTTACCGCCCTCTTGTACGAAACGGTCAACGGCTTGCACAGCATCGTCGCTCATGCTTCGCTGATCTGCAAGGATCAGCAGCTTGTAGCGACGAAGTTTCTCGTCAATCTGCGGCGATTGCAGCATGCTATCGTGCAGCAGATCGTATTGGACGTGGTTTTCGGCCAAAATTCTCATAATTCCCTTTAATTCGTTTTTGCTTCCATAGATACTGCTGCTTTCAGGAACAACCAGGCAAACCTCTGCCAAAGATTTGAGGTTTGCGTAGTACTCTTCATGATCTTGATGAAAACGGAAAATATCTTTCACGAGATCGAAACAAAGCCGGTCATCTTGATTAACGAGGGTACCGATTACGAAATAATCCAGCCACCCCCCATTCACCAGATCTTGGGCAAGCCGCAGCCCTGTTAAGTGAGGAGAAACCGCCGTATGCCGCATAGCATAATCTACAAAGTGAACCGCTGAATTACTTACGGCTAATCCGTCCCAAGTTCCCAGAACGGTGCGCACATTTTCCGTAGCGGAGTAATTCCATTCCGGTAGAGGTCGATTAATCCCCGTATTGGATTCCTTTCGGAAGATGTCGGCACCTGAATGCGAATTGCATACCGCGATATGGGGAATGATGCTCTTAACTACCTTTATCCGTTTGAGAAAAAGCTCTCTTATAGTTTCGGTACGGAACTTATCGTAATCCCGGAATACCGGATCGTTCGGGTCCTCCTTAAGAGGTAACCGTTCCTGACCTGTGTACTCAAAAAAGCGCATTTGGCAGTTGCCGCATTGACAAATCCCATAATAATTGTAGCTATAGTCTTGAGTCACGTAACGGTGCATATTGAAGAATATACCGTCAATTGGATACCGTTCGGCCACTTCCCGCAATATTTGCAACGAATATTCCTGTTGATAGTAGCCATTGACGCAAGTATGAACCTGACCGTTGTAATTGACGATCTCTCCGTCAACGCTTCGATACAGCCAGTCTGGATTCGGCAAAGCGCAAGCTTCATTTAACCGGCTGAAATCGAAACGAGCGATAAGCTTCATCCCTCGTTCGTGAACACGTTCGATCACCTTCCCGGTAAAATCGTCCTTTAAATTGGGATTGACATAATGGAATTCGAGCTTGGAAGGATAATTGGCCACTATCCCCCCTACGTTAAACAGCAGAACGTTTGCCGAAAACTCCTCAAGGCTCCGCATATACTCATCGACATCCAGCATTGTATCAATCTCTCTTAAATTGGTCTGAATCAGCCGCATAGGCTTTCCTTTCCACCAACCCATAGTTAATTCCTCCTTGATTATTAAAATGGATTCTGCCTCCCCAGGGGCCACCCAGTTCTTAATCTTATCCCAAGGGTAGCTCCCTGGAAACGCCTCGGGTGAGTCACGCTCCATTCGGGTGGAAGACTGTTTCCGAAATACATTTGGCAGAAACGCCGGATGTTTTTCTTTATGGATACTGATTAAGAGTTGAGTTCGGCCCGTAGTCGGATGATTAAAGCTGTTGTTTTACTTGCTGTACGTTTCTTTGTAATCCTGGGCGAATTCCTTGTAAGCCTTTTTAATGTTAGGGTCGTCGTTGATTTTTTTGATATAAGCCTTATATTCATCTATAGAGATTTGGCCTACGACCGCCTTAACGGACATCGACGTCCACTCCTGCTCGAATTTCGGCCAAGTGGCGGTCCAAGTTACTGAGCTGATCACGGCGAACGGACTGATCTTTCCTTTTTCGAAATACCCCTGCGATTCAACCTGTTTGATTTTGGCGTCATTATATTCCTTCGGTGCGGCCGGGGACCCGATTTTACCGTACTTATCGTAATACAGCGCAATGGGCTGCCAAGGGGAAGTGGAACCGACATCCTTCTTATGCTGCTCAGTCAGCTTCACCTCTCCATTTACCAGGTTGTAGTGAATGCCTACTATTCCGTTTACGGTGAAGTTATAGTATTCCTTACTGTTGGTCATCTCAAGGAAATCAAGTATGTGTCTCACCTTCTCCTCAGGAACTTTCTTGGAGATCAGGAATCCCCCTTCCACCCCGGTAGAAGCCTTGATCGCATATCCACCCGGACCTTTAAGCGGAGGGACAGAATCGACGATCCCTCCTGGCTGGTTTTTTTGAATTGATGTTTGGAATGGATAATCCCATCGGAAGGCCTCGTTAATTAACGAGACCGCTTTGCCGGACTCGAACAATTCCGTTGCCTGCGTCGGCTTCATGACGGCGAACTCCTTGGCCAACACGCCGTCTGCATAGAGATCTCGCAGCCAAGCGATCAAGTCCACATACTGCGGCGTCATCGTTTCATAGATGAGTCCACCTTCTTCGTTAAAGGTCGGCTTGGGCGTACCGAAAGCATCGCCGAAGCCGCCGGCTACGCCGTTGATGCCGCTGGTGAATAGGCTGCCTTTGGATACCAAGCCTATAATATCCTTCTTTCCGCTGCCATTGATGTCGGAACTTACGATTTTTTTCAAAGCGCTGCGATATTCATCGAGGGTTTGGGGCATCGGGATACCCAGCTTGTCGAGCCAATCCTTACGGATCTTGGGAGCTCCCGATAATTGCGGACGGTTTTTAGGGACTACATAGTTTTTTCCGAGAATTTTGCTTGTCACCCATGCTTCTGGAGCCGAGAAATTCTTAAGATTCGGATACTTGCTAAAATCGCCCAAAAAGGGAGTTAAGTCCCAGAAGGCACCGTTTTTAACAGCGTTAACGACCGGTGGATGCTTAAGGTCTCTGATAGCGAGCACCTCCGGAATGTTGCCGGAGGCTAAAATCAGATTTAGCTTGGTGTTGTAATCGCCGTCTGGTACCCATTCGATGTTCAACTTGGTGTTTGTTCGTTTCATGAATTCTTTCCAATAAGGATTGTCCATATTAGGCGCTTCCTCAAACAATCTCAATGTCATCTGGATCTCCAGCGGACCTTGTGATTGGGCTTGTTGGGACGTCGCTGGCCCCGGTTTCTTTGTCGCATCTCCGCCGGATGCGCTGCATCCGGCAACAAATACCAGTGCCATCGAAAGACTGATGCAGCTAAGTTTGGAAATGAGTTTAAATCCCTTTTTCTGATTGCCTGAAAACATTCGTTTCATCTCCCTTTTTAAATGAACTTTGTCCGTTCCTTATGCCGATCATTCTTCGGTGTGAAGAAGCTCAACTCATGCATAGATTTCCCTCATCACCCCCCTTCTCGAGCCGGCTAGAATATGTTCCACGGTTACCCCTTCACGGAGCCAAGCATAACCCCTTTGGCGAAATATTTTTGCAGGAAGGGATAGACAACCAGAATAGGAAACATAGCCAATATAATGGCGGCCATCTTGACTGTCTCCTTGGGCACGAGCACCTCGTCGCTGCTGCTCGTTGCTCCGACTCCAGAAGCATCGTTTTCCATGACAAGCTGCTTTATCAGCACCTGAAGCATCCACTTTTTTGTGTCGGAAATATAGATCAATGCATTGAAATACGTATTCCAATGCTGCACCGCAAAAAATAATGTGAACGCCGCAATCGCGGGCATAGACAGCGGAATGACGATTCGCAGAAACACGCCGATATCGGAGCAGCCGTCGATTTTGGCCGCTTCCTCAAGCTCGGGGTGAATGGACTCCATAAAACTCTTGACCACGATCAAGCTCCAGGCGTTGGTCAGACTAGGCCAAATGAGTGACCAATACGAATTCAGCAGCCCCATTTCCTTCACTAGCAGGTAGTGGGGTATGACGCCGGCGTTGAAAAACAAGGTCACCAGAACTGAGCCAAGAAAAAAATTGCGACCGAGCACCCATTTCTTTGTCAACCCATATGCCATGGTGAAAGTGACAATGATATTTAGGACTGTGCCAACGAGGGTGACGAAGGCTGTGCTTTTCAAAGAGTTAATGAAACTGTCGGTGGACAAGATGTAGCGGAAAGAAGCTAACGAGAAGCGGTCCGGCACAAAATAAAATTTTAAAGGCGTGTATGTGGCCGGGTCGGTCAGCGACAGACTGACGATATACAGGAACGGGAACAGGCTGACCAGAGAAATGAGGCCAAGCAGGCTGTAGTTCAACCAATCGCCGGCACTCAACCCTTTTTTGTGTACATAACTCATTTTCGCCTTCTCCTTCAGAATGAATTGTTAATAAATTCCTTCGTGCCCTAACTTCTTGACAATATAATTGGACCCCAATACCATCACGAGTCCGACTACGCCCTTGAACATGCCCACCGCTGTGCCGAGACTGATCTGCCCCTGCTGAATGCCGCGGAAGTACACGAAAGTATCGAACACATCGGCTACGTTGTTGACCAGTGGGTTCATCATGAGGAGCACCTGCTCGAAGCCGACGTCCGCCATATGACCAAGACGGAGGATTAACAAAATGACGATGGTCGGGCGAATTGCCGGCAGTGTAATGTGCCAAATTTGCCGCAGCCGCCCGGCTCCGTCTACTACAGCGGCTTCATAGCGCTGGGTATCCACCCCTGCTACAGCGGCGAGGAAAATAATGGTCCCCCAACCACTTTCCTTCCAGATGTTCTGCGCAGTCAGGATTATCCAGAAGTATCGCGACTCCGAAAGAAAGGAGACGCTTTCAAAACCAAGTGAAATGAGGAGTTTATTAATAAAGCCGATATCGACTGACAGGACAAAAAAGGTCATACTGGCGACTACAACCCAGGACAAAAAGTGCGGCATGTAAACAATCGATTGGGTCCATTTTTTAAACCAATCGTGTCTAACTTCGTTCAGCATGACGGCTAGCACGATGGGTACAGGAAAGAAAAAGATCAAATTAATCAAATTGATAAGCAGTGTGTTACGAAGAAGCACGTAAAAATGATCATCCCGGAACAATTCCAAAAAATGCGCAAAGCCGACCCATTCGCTGCCGCTTATCCCCGCGAACGGATTGTAGTTCTGGAAGGCAATCAGCATGCCCCACATCGGGAGCAGTTTGAATAGAGCGAAATAAAAAAATCCGGGTAGTATCAGGATGTACATATAACGACTGGCAGCTAGCCGCTTCCTCCATGACGGTGTGGCGGACGTCCTTGTGCCGCTTATGGATATTTGCACACGTTGCGAGCTTGAATTATTGCTCATCTCTTGGCTCCTTTCTACGTTTGGCGGTTTCACCGGAATTGGGTGCGGTAATCTCTGGGGGACATTTTCAGCATCCGCTGAAACACCCGGTTTAACGTTCTCTGTGAATAGCCGATCGCCTGTGCAATTTGGCTTATGCTCTGGTCGGTGTACGCCAGCAGCCGCCGGGCTTCGTTAATCTTGCATTCAGTAACGTACTCGATAAAGGCACAACCGAACTCCTTTTTGAACACCCTGCTCAGGTGGGCCGGGGCAATGTGAAGCAAGTCCGCGCATTCCGCCAGTGATATTTCACGAGACAAGTTCTCCGTGATATATTTGCTCGCTTTTTGAGCGATTAACTTGCCTGATTTGCTGTAATTCTCGTCGGCGATTTTTTCATATAATGGGAACAGATACTCGTTAAACCATTCGCACATTTCCGCGCGCGTTTCCCTAACCTGGAGTTGTTCGAACAGCTCGTATTCCAGCAAATCCGCCATGCGGCCGCCCTTTTCCTCAAGGGATGCAACAATGGCAGCAAGCAGCATGTAGCAGCTTTGGGCACTGATCGCGTAAGAGCGCGAGGGCTGAAGTTCCCGGATAAATTGGTCAAGTGCGGATTGAGCCTCCTGCAGCTTGCCGACAGAAAGCGCTTTAACGATTGTTTGCTCTAAGGAATAGGGGTAACGGAATGATGTTTGCTTTAGCCCGTCCTCCAGGTCAACGATATACAGAATCGATTCGTCCTCCTTACACAGCCGGTTCTGCAGTGCAAGTTTCGCTTCTCGGTAAGAGAGGCGAATGTCGGCTATATGTGGGTAAAACCTGCCGATACCAATCGAGATGTTCAACTTCAAATATTGACGGAGCGCCGTCTGTATTATGGTTGCGAATTGCTTGGTCAGCAGCAGCCTCCTGTCCTCCGACATGTTCTGGCTGAAGTACAAGATGGCTGTACCTTGTCCCTGATGATCGTGCAGCACGTTACCATGCAAATGAGCGGAATTTGCAAGCAACTCGTTCATAACATTAATAATCGCAAAGGTGATAATCGGTTTATCTTCCGGTTTGAATCGACCCTCCTTAAACAGATTCTCCACCTTCACGAGCAACGTCACATAAACGCCATCCACGGGAATGCCATATTTTCTGCACTCTTCAAAAAGCGTAGGGCTGTGGATGTAATTGCCTGCCAGCCACTGTTGAAGCAACCGTTCCATCAGAGGGGGAATTGAGCTGTCGAGTTGTTCACCGAGCCGTGTTTTTTCCTTTGTCAGATAAGTGACAAGCTGTTGGATTGGATTGTATGCCCGCCTCAGAGCAATGAAAGCGAACATAATACCAAGCGCTAGCAGGATCAGGACTGCAGAAAAGGTAATCCAGCGAATCCAGCCAAGCTGTTCCAACATGAGACGGTATGGCATTATGGAAATATACACGTTCCCGGAAGATGATTTTTTATAGGAATAATAAAACGTTTCTCCTTCGGAATTAGTCCCCATGTGCGTATTACCGTTCTTGCCGCTGTCCGTGTAGATCGCTTGTATCATTGAACTACTCACGTATTGCCTAGATGCACTTCCTTGTGTCGTTTGGAATAGAGGGCGATGCTGCTCGTCAAGCACTACAATCGATTGGGACTTGGCCAGCAGGGATACGCTGGATAAATATTTGATGATCTGGTTAACGTCGACCTGAATGACCAGCAGTCCTTGAAATTCTTTGGAAGCGGGCATAGGCAGTCTTAGTGAGAATGATATGTATCCGTCCTCCTGCCCCCTTGGTAAATACATCCATTGTCCGTCCAAATCCGTTTGCTCCATAATATCAATGTCTTCTTTATACCGAAAATCTTTCACCGCCTGGTGTCCGGAATTGGTAGACAAAACCAGACCAGCCGTTCGGTTATAGTAATAAATGCTGCCGATAAGCTTGTTCTGGATCTTCTCCAAGTTGAATTTGTGCAGAAGCTCCATTTGGGAGACGTAATTGTTCTCGTAATCGTTCAGATGAAAAGATTCCATGATCATCGGATCAAACGCCAGCTGGAACGAACGGTCCACGATGTCGTGCATGATTTTTTCCGTAAATGTCTCTATCATGCCGAGTGACGTCTCATTGTTTTCTTGTAGACTGGAGATGCCTCCTTTCATCGAAAATTGATAATACACAATTCCAGCCAGCAAGATCGGCAAACATACGGAGATGCTGGCAAACCAGATTAGACGCTTGAAATAAGAACTTCTCATTGCGCGATCATCAACAATACTCATTCAAAACAACCCCCGCTTTTTTAGCTTATCAAACGAACCGTAGTGGCAGATACAGACATTATTTGATCAAATCAAGGCTGTGATTTAAACCCATTACGTATGGACATTTTATCCCTAGATTAATAAATGACCTTCATATATGACAAAGGGAAAATCAAAAAATGAGTGATAATGGCGAATACTATCTATATACACGTCTTTGAATTCGCTTACAAAATTAACTATATAACTTGAGTATTGCAATAATTACGCTATCGAATTGACTGAGTTAAAGTAATCTTGTTAGAACCTTTGTCGAAGATTTACAAATAAGAAGGACACCGAACCTTTGTGTAGAAATTGACGGTTACGACGCCACAATTTCCATATAAAGGAGATGTCCCACTCTTGTGGTATCCCTCTACATGCCAATCGTCAAGTTCATTTTTGCTTTGAAACTCGAATTTTCTAAACCGCAACTTGGTCATCTGTTATCCTCGTTCACGGCATCACTCTTTGTGCTGGACGTAAAAATATAACACAAATTCAACATGCTGCCCGAGGAGGTCGCCACCTTAGCAATGTCACGAAACGAATTTTTTGAAGCATTCGCCATGGTGCGTCAATCGTATGCAGCGTAGGCGTATGCAATTCGTCATGGATAAGATTCGCATTAAACGAGCAAAGAACTGTGACACTCGGCAACTCATCTTCTTCATCGTCGATGATACCTGTTGTAAAAAAGAAACCACAACTAAGAAAATGGAAGCACTCAGTTTTCAATACTCACACGAATCTGGAAAGTCAGTCTGGTACCATTGTGTTGTCACAACTCACGTTGTCAGCCAGGACAGTTCCTATGTCTGGGATTTCCGTCCCAACTATTGTGAAGAATATTGCAAGAACCACCGCTTATCCTTTAAAAGCAAAAATGATCTCGCTCTTGAAATGATTGAAGCATTCCCAATTTCGCAGACGAACAGGTCTACGTTCTGATGGATAGTGGGTACACCGGCGAGAAGGTCATCAATGCCTGCAACCGCAAGGGGTTTCACATTATCGCGGTTGTTAAGACGAACCAGCTGATTTTGCTGCCCAATACATTTACAAGTCTGACCTCCGCTCCGTTACAGTGGAGTGTCAGGGAACGTACTGGGTTTATGAATATGAAGAACCCGTAAGCGAAATGGAAAACGTCAAAGCCCTTTTGTCTTGGAAAGGTGAATATACAGATTCGAGCAAACCTCAGGTTTGTCTCCTGTGCACGGATCTAAGCTTGGATCTCGTCACGATCCAAAGCTACTATCACGTACGCTGGAGCATCGAAACGGATTATCGCTATTTCAAGGAGTTGCTAGGTTTTGATCAATGAAAGTTACTCTCGTTTGAAGGCATTCAGCGATTTTGGGCCATTCAGTATCTGACGCAGAACTTTCTCGAATCTCAGCGTCAGGAGTGCATGAAGAGCGACAAGCATCTTACACTTGGAGATGTGCTGCATCGGATTCGGCAGGAATATTTCGGCCATATTATCTTCTACGTATACCAGCAAGCCGTAAAGTAGAAGCCGTTATTCGACATCAAACATCTCAAGCTACCTGCAAAACGGAATCTCAATTCCTGTTACAAGTCTGCCCTTTGTCGGGATTTATGTTGGAAATCGCAATACTCAAGTATATAACTGAAACGTTCATGTGCTCAAGTAGACATTT
This sequence comes from Paenibacillus periandrae, assembly GCF_022458865.1. Taxonomy (GTDB): domain Bacteria; phylum Bacillota; class Bacilli; order Paenibacillales; family NBRC-103111; genus Paenibacillus_S; species Paenibacillus_S periandrae. The sequence continues at coordinate 294,378 of NZ_JAJNMU010000006.1, forward strand.
TAGCGTTTTTAGGCAATTTTAAAGAATTTGAATTTACGTCCCATTAAGTAGGCACAGTAAATGTCGAACAGAGACGATCTCCCGCTTAGTTAGCAGATCTTCCGATTAATTGGAAATTTTTTTGGTGAAACCTCGTTTTTAGACATTGAAGTGAGCTTTAAGCGGCATACAGATATTCATATTTCGTGTATTCCATAGCAAGTCCTTCAGATGTTAATTGATCCTTTCTTGATAACAGACGGAGATAAAAAAATAGGCCCTTGCTGGGCCATAAATTCATTGTATAACTATCAGATCTAGTGGTTCGCTTTTTTCCTGATAAATAATTAGGAGAATCTGTAAAATTTCACTTTGACTCCTGCCGTTGTTCGTTCATTTCGCTCGTGTACAAAATACATGCCGGACATGTCTTTCTCCCCAAAACCTTCGGCTTTGCCTTATGAACAATCTCTTCATCTAAAGGGCCTTGCAGCAGTATCGGTCTGTTGTATCCGTTTAAAGTCAGCAACCAGCGCATCGATAGTTCCTTCGCCTTCGTCCTCTATTGGGATTTTGATCACTTTGGCCGAGGGAATCTCATGTTGTATAGCCCGTGCTATGATCTCCGCAACCTTCAGGGCGAAAAAACTGCTTCGTAAGAATCCGGCGCTATAACCACTCTCACGCTCCCCCCTCCTTTCCCACTAAGGCGACACCCGTTTCCTGGGCCGCCTTTGCGACAGCGGCTGCCACTCTGGGAGCGACGCGCACGTCAAACGGCTGCGGAATGACATAATTTCCGCTCAATTCTTCATCGCTGATTAATTCGGCTATGACCCGAGCAGCTGCAATTTTCATAGCATCATTTATTTCGAAAGCTCTTACATCGAAAGCTCCCCGAAAAACCCCGGGAAAGGCAAGCACATTGTTAATTTGATTCGGATAATCCGAGCGTCCAGTACCGATAACTTTAGCCCCCGCTTCGAGCGCGGCCTCCGGCAATATTTCGGGATCAGGATTGGCCATGGCAAAAATGATCGGGTCTTTCGCCATGGATCGTACCATATCCGCCGTCAACGCCCCGGCTGCCGAAACACCTAGAAAGACGTCCGCTCCGGCGATAACATGTTCCAATAAACCCGCCGTTTTTTGCCGATTCGTAAATTGTGCAATTCCATGTTTTATGCCGTTCATGCCATCCGTACGTCCTTCGTAAATGGCTCCTTTCGTATCGCAAACAATCATGTTTGTTATTCCCATTCGAAGCAATAACTTGGCGATGGCGATGCCGGCCGCTCCAGAACCGTTGATGACGACACGCAGGTCCTCCAATCTTTTACTAACCACTTTCGCCGCATTGATCAGTCCGGCAAGAGTGACTATTGCCGTACCATGCTGGTCGTCGTGAAAAACGGGAATATCGAGTTCCTTTTTGAGACGCTCTTCAATCTCAAAACAAGCCGGTGCCGCTATATCCTCCAAATTGATGCCGCCGAAAACGGGTTCCAGCAATTTGACGGTCTCTACCAGCTTATCGATATCGGAAGTATTGATACAAATCGGAAATGCGTCGACTCCGGCAAACTGTTTAAACAAAACCGCCTTTCCTTCCATCACCGGCAATGCCGCATAAGGTCCGATGTTGCCAAGTCCCAACACGGCTGTACCGTCGGTGACCACCGCCACCATGTTTCCTTTATTGGTATAATCATACACGAACTCTTTCTGCTTTTTGATCTCCCGGCAAGGTTCAGCCACACCCGGAGAGTAGGCCAAACTCAAATCCCTCGAATTTAATACGGGAACCTTTGAAATAATAGCCAGCTTACCTTTGAAGCTCCGATGTAACTCCAGTGCATCCTCGCGTAATGCCATATTTATCGCCGCCTTTTTTTATCATATGAGTCCGGTACTTTCTTAAATAAAAGAAAAGCATGCTGCTGAGACAACATGTCTTTTCCATCCATACCCATTGCGGTTTACACCTTCACCATGGCCTTAAATTGCTTGCGTCTGCGGTGAAGCACAGGCTCCGTATAACCGTTCGGCTGGTTGTATCCTTCGAATACCAGCTCGCAGGCCGCTTGAAACGCCACGGAACGATCGTAACCTTCGGACATGGGCCGGTAAACCGGATCGCCGGCGTTCTGATCGTCGACCACTTTAGCCATGCGCTTCATTGTTTCCATAACTTGTTCTTTCGTACAAATCCCATGATGCAGCCAGTTCGCCATATGCTGGCTGGAGATGCGAAGGGTGGCCCGGTCCTCCATCAGTCCTATATTATTAATATCAGGCACTTTCGAGCATCCGATTCCCTGCTCTACCCAGCGGACAACATAGCCAAGGATACCCTGGGCATTGTTATCCAACTCTTGGGCAATCTCTTCGGGACTCCAATTTCGGCTTCTATCCACCGGAATGTCCAAAATATCGTCCCTGCAGTCCCGGCCGTTTTGCTTTAATCGGTCTTGCACCGCCTTCACATCGACTTGATGATAATGAAGAGCGTGCAACGCGGCCGCTGTTGGCGATGGAACCCATGCCGTATTACAGCCCGCCTCAAGCTGAGCGATCTTCAGCTTTAGCATTTCCTTCATAAGGTCGGGCATCGCCCACATCCCTTTGCCGATTTGAGCGCGCCCTTGTAACCCGCAGGCAAGCCCGATGCTCACATTGGATTCCTCATAGCCCTGCAGCCACTTCGCCGACTTCATGCTGTTTTTGCGAATCATAGGCCCCGCATCCATTGACGAATGAATCTCGTCCCCCGTTCGATCCAGGAATCCGGTATTAATAAACACGATACGATCCTTCACTTCACGAATGCAAGCTTTCAAATTGAGCGAAGTGCGGCGTTCTTCGTCCATGACCCCGATCTTGATCGTATGACGTTCCAAGCCGAGCATATCTTCCACCCGGTCAAACAACTCGCTTGCAAAAGCGACTTCCTCTGGTCCATGCATCTTCGGCTTCACGATATAAATGGAACCTTTGGAAGAATTAGTGTACGGCCCATTTCTCAACAAATCGTGTTTGGCGATAAGACTGGTCATCACCACATCCAGAATACCTTCGGGAATCTCCTGACCGTTCTGATCCAATATCGCATCTATGGTCATCAGATGTCCGACGTTGCGAACAAACAACAGCGAACGCCCAGGCAGGCTGAATTCCTTTTCGGAAGGTAACGTATACTTGCGATCCGGATGGAGTGTTCGGGTTATCGATTTATTGCCTTTCATGAAGGTCGTGGATAAGGTCCCTTTCATGAGTCCCAGCCAATTGCGGTATACCAATACTTTATCTTCGGCATCCACAGCCGCAACGGAATCTTCACAATCCAAGATCGTTGTAAGCGCCGATTCCATCAAAACATCTTTGACACCTGCTGTATCCGTTTTGCCAATAGGGTGATTACGATCAATTTGAATTTCAAAATGCAATCTGTTATTTATGAACAATATAGCGTTAGGAGCTTCCCGTTGCCCTTGATAACCGGCAAGTTTGGAAGGTTCCTTCAGTCCAGCTCTCTCTCCGCTGCTTAGCGAAACGGACAATTTCCCTCCTCCAATCGAATATGCAACAACGTCAGCATGAGACCCTTCAGTCAGCGGCAGTACCCGATCCAAAAAGCTTCTGACATAAGAGATCACCTTCTCGCCTCGAATCGGGTTGTAGGCAGCCGTTAAATGGGAACCGCCCTCATCATCCGTCGCATTGGTTCCGTAAAGAGCATCGTAAAGGCTTCCCCAACGGGCATTCGCTGCGTTAAGTGCGTAACGGGCATTATTTACGGGTACGACCAGTTGTGGGCCAGCTTGATACGAAATTTCGTCGTCAACATTTTGCGTAGTAACCTGGACATCCTGCGCCTCCGGCTCCAAATATCCGATTTCATTTAAAAACGACTTATATTCGTTAAAATCATAAGTCTCCCCGTTTTTCCGATGCCATTCTTTGATCAGGCTTTGAAACTCATCCCTCTTGGCCAGTAATGCCTTATTTTTAGGCGCCAAGTTGGAGATCAGCCGTTCGAAATCGGACCAGAACTGCCCTTCATCTACCCTGCTTTCAGGCAATGCTTCCGTGCCGATAAACCGGTAAAGCTCGGATGCAACTTGCAGATTTCCTACTTTAATATATTTTTCCATCGGAAACTCCTCCTCATATAGATTTTACTCAGCTTTCACTTGATTTCGAAGGTGTCCAATCCCTTCAATAAAACAATCCACAACATCGCCGTCGCGAACGTTATCAGCTCCCGCTGGGGTTCCCGTCAAAATGACATCTCCCGGCATAAGAGTCATAAATTGGCTGATGTACGAAATCATGACGTCGATCGGTGTAATGATGCGATTCATCAGGCTATCCTGTTTCAATATCCCGTTAACAGCCGCTTTTATGCGTGCGGATCTGTAATCAAATTCCGTCTCAAGCACCGGACCGAGAGGACAAAACGTATCAAACGCTTTGCCGATTGTCCAGTGCCCCTCCGGGTGGAAATAATTAAAGGCACCAAAGTCATTCGCTACCGTATATCCGAAAATCGCCTCGTCCGTATCCTCTGGGCTCAAGTTTTTCACGGTTTTCCCGATTACGACAGCAAGCTCCGATTCGAATCTGATCTCCTCTGTCCCGCAAGGCAAGAGTACCGGATCCTCCGGACCGATCACCGTACCGAGCGGCTTTAAAAATAAAATCGGCATATCGGGAACAGGCGGCATCTCTACACCCTCCGCTGCAAAGTTTTTACCGATGCCAATGATATGCCGTGGAATTAGTGGTGCCTTGTATTGAATATCTCCCAGTTGAAACGTTCTCCCTGTTAAGGTACGGTCGCCAAATAAATCTCCGGTAAATTCTTTAACCGTGCTTCCTTCGATAATGCCGCTCATAATCTCGGTTTCTCCGGAAACCGTGAATCGGGTAAACTTCATTTTTCATCAACCTTTCGTTCATTATTGTGAACATCGTTCGCAATTTTACTTAAAAAAATATTCCCATAGTTTTCTTTATACATCAATGGGAATTGAAGCACCTAATTAGTTCGTTGACAACCTCTGAGCCAAAGCGAAAATCTCGCTTACGGCTTTGTGTTTCTTTACTTCCCAATGATGGATCGGTATGGAGCAGCTGACGGCAGCAACCACTTCTCCCCAGTGGCGAATAGGCGCTGCAACACAACAAAATCCCATGACTCCCTCTTGTAAATCCATAGAATAACCGATGTGCCGTACTTTCTCCAGCTCCAAAAGTAAAATCTCCCGCGAATCAAGCGTATGTGCCGTTAATTGAGGCAGCGTCTCCTCGGGGAATATTCGTCCAATCTGTTCAGCATTCATATCCATCATCAGCGACTTTCCAAGACCGCTTGCATGTGCCGGAAAACGAACGCCAGGGCCTAATACCATATGAACCGGAGTAGACGCTTCCATTTTGGCAAGATATAGAACTGTGTTCCCGTCCAAACGAGCTAGCTGTATCGATTCCTGAAGAGCTTGCATGGCCGGCCCCGCTGCCCCTTTAAATTCTTCAATCAGATCATACTGCCTAAAGTAAGCGCCGCCGAAATCTCCGAACGAACTACCGAGCGCATAAGTTTCGCCTCGGTCCTTTTGTACCCATTGCAGGTGTTCCATCGTGGAAAGCAGAGAATACAGCGTGCTTTTGCTGATGCGCAGATGCTTGGAGATATCGGATAGTTTCCATTTAAAGGGCTCTTCGGCAAGCAACTTCAATACGGAATGCGCCCGATCGAGTGCAAGTACGGCATATTTTTGATCCATCGCGTTTCCTTCTTTCATCCATGCAATCCCGTTTTTAAGGCTTCGATCAGAAGCTTTTTTTATTATAACTTCGTATCACACACTCCTAATATGCATTTCTCGGGCCAATCAATGTGTGAGAGGTTTCATTGTCAAAGAACAAGATGAGCTCATAGCTCCGCGTGCTATTCCTTGGATGATGAGATAAAACTCTTAACTTCTACACAACGGGCAGGTTTCGGGAATACTTTGTCCGGGTTGCATAAGCCGTGCGGGTTGAATATGTCGCGAATATCCGTTTGCGCCTGAATTTCACGTTCATTGAAAATAAAACGCATATCCTCCATCTTCTCAATGCCTACTCCATGCTCGCCGGTAATGGATCCGCCTACGTCCGCGCAAGCCTTCAGCACTTCGGAGCCTGCGGCTACCGCTCTTTCGGTCTCTCCGGGAACCCTGGAATCAAACAAAATGAGTGGATGAAGATTGCCGTCACCAGCGTGGAACACATTGGCGATGCGCAGCTCGTATTTCGCGCTGATCTCGCCGACCTTCGCCAGAACTTCGGGAAGCTTGCTGCGCGGGATCACCCCGTCCTGAACCAGATAATCGGGAGAAATGGTGCCCATTGCGCCGAATGCGGTTTTCCGGTTAGCCCACCAGCGACCTCTTTCCTGCATATCGGCCGCCTGGCGCACCTCCCGCACCCGGTTTCTTTGACAAACGGCAATGATGTGTTCGATCTGATCCTGCAGCCCTTCCTCGATTCCGTCGACTTCGACAATGAGCACTGCACTCAAATCCCTCGGGTATCCGACCGGATAGTTGCCCGATTCAACGCCTTCAATGGCGACTTTATCCATCATTTCCAGAGCTGCCGGAACGATGCCAGCAGCAATGATTTCCGAGACGGCCCTGCTTGCGTCATTGACATCGTCGTATAAGGCTAGTACCGTCTTGACTCCCTGCGGCTTCTTCAGAATACGGACCGTAATTTCCGTTACGATGCCCATCGTGCCTTCCGATCCGGTAAGAATGCCAAGCAAATCATACCCGGGACTGTCCAGCGTGCCTCCGGTTTTCACGATGTCTCCGTTCGGAAGTACAAGCTCGAGTCCCAATACATGATTGGTCGTTACACCGTATTTCAGACAGTGTGCTCCGCCAGCGTTTTCCCCAACGTTCCCCCCGATAGTACAGGTTGCCTGACTGGAAGGATCTGGTGCGTAATAGTACCCTTTCGACGAAATCGAATTGGACAGCTTCAAATTGATATAACCCGGCTGAACGACCGCCCTGCGGTTCAAGTAATCGATACTGAGCAATTTGTTCATCCGCACCAGGCTGACGATCACTTCCCCGCCTTGTGCTATTGCACCGCCGCTAAGACCCGTCCCCGCCCCCCTAGGCAAAAAAGGAATTCGCCGTTCATACAAATATTTGACAACACGAGAAACCTCCTCCGTCGACTTTGGGAAAACAACGGCACCAGGAAGCGATTTTTCAATCGTATATCCATCACATTCGTACGCTACTAAGTCTTCATATCGGTGCAGAACGGCAGCCCGCCCGCTTATTTCTACCATCGCCCGAATGAAATGCTCGCGCTGCTCGAAACTGACGAATCCGTTCGATGCCTTATGCTTATTGTTGTTCATGAACGTTACCCCTCCTCGTTGCCGTATGCCCAATCGAGCAGTTGAATCGTATGGACAATTTGCTCCGTACGGTCATGACGCACGACGCCTACTTGAAACTGCATCATACATCCGGGATTGCCCATAGCCACCGCATCGCATCCGCTGGGAATGTCGTTCATCTTGCGGTCCAGAAGCTGCCCCGCCATTTCGGGATGCGTCAGGTTATAGATGCCTGCACTGCCGCAGCAACGATCGGCATCGGGCAGATCGACAATGCGTAAGCCGGGAACGGATGCAAGCAGCCGGCGTGGCTCGGCCCTTATACCTTGCGCGTGCGCCAGATGGCAGGCATCGTGATAAGTGACCGTCATGTCGAGCTTCCCTGTGGGCGCGATCAAGCCGAGCCGGTCCAGAAACTGTGATACGTCCGTGATTTTTTCGCTGAACAAATGCGCCTTGGCGCGGTAGCGCTCATCTGTTTTGAACAATTCCTCGTATTCCTTCAGCGTCGAACCGCAGCCCGCCGCATTTACAATAATGGCGTCAATGTCATCGGATAAAAATACGTCGATATTATGGCGAGCCAATTGCTTCGCTTGATCCCGGTCGCCTGCATGTACGTGCAAAGCACCGCAGCATTTTTGCGCTTTCGGAATCCATACATCGCAGCCGTTGCGTCGCAGAACTCGGATTGTCGCCTCGTTGACGTCACTGAATACGACATCCATGACACAGCCCGTAAGTACCGCCACCTTCGCCCTTTTGACACCGATGGCAGGTAACGTTTCCGGGTGGGAACGCAGCACCGGGGGCCTCGAAAGCTTCGGCAGCGCCTTCTCCATCTCGCGCAAATGCGTAGGAAGGAGACGCATCAATCCGAGTTTATCCGCCACAAAAGCGAGCCCGGACTTTTGGTACACCTTCAGAAGCGTGCCCAGCATTTGCATTCTTGACGGATACGGGAACAGAACATGTAGAAACAGCTTGTTAACCAGACCCGAGAAGCCTTTTGGAGGATCGGCCTTGTACAGCTGACCTCTCGCTTCTTCGATCAGCGCCCCCACTTGAACGTTAGACGGACAAGCGGTTTCACACGCCCGGCAGTCCAGACAAGTAGACACTGGATTTTTGAAAAACTCGTTCAGTTGCATTTTCCCTTCCGCAACGGATTTGATCAGATAAACCCGTCCTCGCGGAGAATGCGGCTCCAAACCGGTTTCCTGATAGGTCGGGCATGCCTCGAGACACATGCCGCAATGCACGCATTGCGAAAATTTATCCGGATCGGGAGCATCCTCCCATAAATAATTGGAACGTATTAACGAAACATCATCGCATGCCGGGGGAACCGCTTGCTTTAATTTAACGTCTTGTTGAGACACTTCAAATCCCTCCTACAAACCGACCCGGATTCAAGATGCGGTTCGGATCGATTTTATGTTTGATCCCTTTCATCAAATCCCAATCTTCCGCTTCAGCACCCCATACGTTCAGCTTCTCCTTGATTTTGAGGGGAGCGAATTCGATCACCGAACGACCGTTCAGACTACCGAGGAACGATTCGACTGTACGAAGCCATTCGAGAACTTCCTGCTGCTGTCCCAAGTCCGCCCGAACTGTTGCCCTGCTGATGCCCGTATATAGGCCCCCATGGAAGTCCAGCTCCAACCCTCTTACATCCGCTGAATTTTGCACGACCTCGTAAATGGCCGGAATTTCTGTAATCGTAGAGAGCAGTTTGACGATTACCACAAGCTTATCGTCAGGAATGTCGTTCGAATTCGGGAGATGCTCACGCAGTCTGGAGATCACAGCCTGAGTTTCTTCATATCCCGAGATCTGCTCCTGCACCACAACTCCTAAGCTGCCACATGCTTCTAGCAGCCAGCTTAACTGAAATTGCACCGAGCGTTCCACGTCCTCAAACGATACCAACATCATAGGACTTTCAAATTCCCTGCCGAATATATGTTTCCCAAGTCTCCCGTTTACCCATTCCACTGTGGAAGGCTCGAGCTGAGAGTCGAGCAACATTTCTTGCAGCTTGCGTAGCTTAAGTAAATCCGGACTACGTACAGCTAAAGCCCCAGCATAACCAGGAATAGGCCGGATTTTAAAGGTGAGTTCGGTGAAAACTCCCAATGTTCCCATAGAACCGATAAATAGCTTGTTCATATCGTATCCGGCCACATTTTTGACGACCTTTGCCCCCGTGCGAATAAGCGAGCCATCTGGATAACAGATGCGGGATGCGATTAAATAATCTCTTGCTGACCCGTACATTGCTCTTTTGGGCCCTGAAGCGTTGGCGGCGACAATCCCGCCCAGGGTCGATTGCTCCCCCCATGCCGGATCTAGCGGTAGAAACTGCCCCTCCTTACCTAAAGCTTGCTGAAGCTCATGCAGCGTTGTTCCCGGAAGCACGGTGACGATGAGGTCCCCGGCGGAATGCTCGAGGATACCGGACATTTTTCTTAGCGACAGTATTACATCCGTTCCATCGCCGGGATGTCCATACGCATCTTTTGTACTTCCGCCCTGAGGTGCAACCCGCACATGGTTTTTGCAGGCCCAGCCGAGAATTTGCTCGATCTTCCGTTCCTCGTCAGGAAACACAACGATCGGAGCCTTAAGCTGATATTGCCGCTCCTTCTCCAAGTGACAAACCGCAATGTTCTCCGATCCAACCACTTGGACCAAATCTTGTACCATTCTATCGGTTGTTAACTTGACCATTTCATGCATGTTCTCACCTCGCTTGAATTTCTGTAGAAACTTGATCATATTATGAATAATGTTCATAATAATGATCAAGTTGTTACTCGCAATGGTTATGACCATCTCCATACCCGTGGGATTTCAAGTGAGCTATCTCCTACACTTACACATATTAAGTTCTAAATAAATGGCACTCAAGAGACAAAATATGATCTTCACCCCACCGGAATATCGAAATCAAAAAATGAGTGCCGTAGGCGAAAAATCAACTATCTGCAAATAGCTGTCATACCAAACGGTTCGTTTAATCCAGACTAGTGGTTAGTAGGAAAACTGCCAGTTTTTACTTTGTTCCCTGCCGTTGTTCGTTCATTTCGCTCATGTATAAATACATGCCAGACATGTCTTTTTCCCCAAAGCCTTCGGCCTTTGCCGTATGGATCAGTTGCTCTACCTCAGCACCTATCGGTAATGCTGCACCGTTATCGTCCGCCATTTTCTTCACCAATACCAGGTCCTTGTGCAGCAGATTAAGAGCGAACCCTGGCTGAAACTCATCCTTTTCAACAAATTGGGTAAAATGCCGGTCATATATCCGGCTCTGAGCGAAGCTGTTGCTCAGAATCCGATGCAGCATATCTTTGGGCAGGCCCATTTTGTCGGCAAGCGCCATCGCTTCGCTCGCAGCTTGGGTATGGATTCCGACCATGAGCTGATTTAACAGCTTGACGACTGTTCCGTTCCCAATTTTCCCTACATGATAGATGTTTTTTCCCAGATTCTCCAGTATAGGAAGTACTTGATCAAACACTTGCTCACTGCCTCCCGCCATGATAGACAGCGTCGCTTGCTCGGCCCCTACCGTTCCACCGCTGACCGGTGCATCCAGAAAATCCATCCCTGCCTGCTCTGCGGCCGAGGCGATTTTTACACAAAGATCCGGCGATACGGTACTGAAATCGATCAAAGCTTGCCCTTTTTTACCGTTAGCCACTATTCCTTCGGGGCCAAGGAACATTTGCTCCACGTCTGCAGGCATCGGCAAGCATGTCATGATCACATCTGCCTGCTGTGCCAATTCTTTAAGAGACAGTCCGATTTTCCCCCCGGACTCCGCAAACGCAATTTCTCTACCCTTACTCCGGTTAATTCCGTATACCTCGTACCCGGCTTTTACCAGATTCCGCGCCATAGGCAGCCCCATATTTCCCAAACCGATAAATGCAAGTTTCATGTCTTATTCCCCCTTGGATAAAGTCATCTTTTTTCATTCGATTCCAGCGTGTGCGTGTATACATCCTCAGGCATCAGTTCATTGAGCAGCGGTTCTCCGAGTCTATAGCGTCTTACGTTCTCAGCTATAATGTCGATGGAACGACCGGTACGGTCGGGTACCTGTGGTGTTGTATGCGGTGTAATCAGTGTATTCGGCGTATCCCAGAGCGGACTGTCCGGGGACAGAGGCTCCTGCGTGAAGGCGTCAAGCCCGGCTCCCCCGATTTGTCCTGCATATAGAGCCTCAATTAATGCTTCTTCGTCAATGACAGCCCCACGTGCCATATTGATAATGCATGCAGTGCGCTTCATCATCGTCAGCTCCTTGCGGCCAATCAAGTGATGCGTCGCATTGCTTAGTGGAATGGCCAGTACGACAAAATCGCTTTCGGCGAGCAGCTCATTGAGCGAATAGCCATCAGCGGCACAAAAGAGCCGATCGACTCCGGGAGGTGGAGGAGCGCTGCTCCGGCGATAACCGAGCACGCGCATGCCCATCGCTTTGGCTCGTACAGCCAGCTCGGCGCCTATGTTGCCCATACCGATGATGCCGACCGTACGTCCGTACAATCCTCGAAGCTCGTTCTGGCCGGGCACTCCCCATCGGTGGGCACGCTGAGCGTCAAGAAAGCGCGGATACCGATAGGCCAGAGCCAGCATAAAAAATAACGCATGCTCCGCCAGTGCGGGGGACGACCGCCCCGCTGAGCTCGTTACCAGCAATCCACGCTCGAACAGCTCTGGCCGGGCGCTCTTGTTTAATCCAGCATGATCGCAGTGAATCCAACGGAGCTGCGGAGCCTGAAAGAATCGTTCATCTAGGATATCGCCTGCTAGCACTGCTACATCCGCGACCTCAAGCGCTTGCCAGATGCCTTCGCGATCATCGCTTCGCAAGCGAATGAGCGATGCCGGTTCAAAGACTTGCTCTAATCTGCGATAATGCTCCTCATTATAGTCAACCGTTGTAAGAACGACCTTAATATCCCTCATATATTAGCCTCCTTAGACTACTAGCTGCTTTAATCCTCGATCACAATCGTCTCAAACAATTCAAGCTCATCCAGACACAATGAAACTTGTCCATCATTGTAGACATACGGTATATCTCCGGGGCGACGCAACCCATAAATACGCGATGGTTCGGAATCTGCTTGGATGGTGAATCGAATGTCTCGAACCGGTATCGGTGCGTGGAATGCTGTCCCAAGCTGGCCGGATACATTCACAGCGCTTACCAAACGACGCGAAGGACCCTTATGGAAGGATACTTCCACGAGCGGCGAAGCGGTTACTTGCAGCGGTTCCCGCTGGCCAAGCACATCCCGTAGCGCTGCCATCAAGAGGCGGGCATGGCCATGATTACTCAGTTTTTCATAGTGCGACCCGATTCCCCATGGAATATAGGCGGATTCCCCGTTTCCATAGCGATTGTAAATCAAACCAGGCGTGTCCGTCTCCTGGGTGAAGTAACATTTCTCCGGCGGTCCGAACATACAAGAAGGAATCAGCCCGAAGAATCCTGACGCCCCTTCCTCCAGCTTGCATTCCAAGGCTTCCCCATACAAGTACACAAGATCAATTGATTCGAAATTTTGAAGGATCGACTTGTCTTCTTCACGAATCCGGAAATAAGCCCCCTGTACCTTCGGTTTGAGGACAAACTCCGTTGTCCCGATGCTTTGCAGACGGATATGCCCTAAAGGATGTCCTTTAAGATCGCATGTAGAGGTAAATCCGGTAGCAAGGAGTTTGCCTCCTTGTTCTACGAAACGGTCGACGGCCTCCACAGCACTATCGCTCATACTTCGCTGGTCGGCAAGGATCAGCAGCTTGTACCGACCAAGTTTCTCGTCAATCAGTGGAGATTGAAGCTCGTTATCATGCAGAAGATCGTATGTCACATGGTTCTCGGCCAAAATTCTCATGATTCCCTTTAACTCGTCTTTGCTTCCGTAGATACTGCTGCTTTCCGGAACAACCAGGCAGACTTCTGCCAGTGATTTGAGGTTCGTGTAGTAGTCTTCATTTTCTTTATGAAAACGGAAAATATCTTTAACCAGATCAAAACAAAGCCGATCATCTTGATTAATGAGCGTACCGATCACGTAGTAATCGAGCCACCCTCCGTTCACCAGATTTTGCGCCAGCCGCAGCCCGGTTAAGTGAGGGGAAACCGCTGTATGCCGCATGGCATAATCGACAAAGTGAACCGCCGAATTGCTTACGGCCATTCCGTCCCAAGTGCCCCGAACGGTGCGCACATTTTCCGTAGCCGAGTAATTCCATTCCGGTAAAGGCCGATTAATCCCCGTGTTGGATTCCTTTCGGAAGATGTCGGTGCCTGAATGAGTATAGTTGCATACGGCGATATGAGGATTGATGCTCTTAACAACCTCAACCCGTTTGAGAAACAGCTCTCTTACAGTATCGGTACGGAACTTCTCATAATCCCGGAATACCGGATCGTTCGGATCCTCTTTCATAGGCAGCCGTTCATGGCCCGTGTACTCGAAAAATCGCTTTTGGCAGCTGCCGCATTGGCAAATCCCGTAATAATTGTAGCTGTAGTCATGGGTTACGTAACCGTGCATATTGAAGAATATACCGTCAATGGGATACCTTTCGGCTACTTCCCTCAATATTTGCAACGAATATTCTTGTTGGTAGAAACCATTGATGCAAGTATGCACCTGACCGTTGTAGTTTACGATCTCTCCTTCAACGCTCCGATACAGCCAGTCGGGATTGGGTAAAGCGCAAACCTCATTTAATCGGCTGAAATCGAAACGAGCTATAAACTTCATTCCTTTTTCGTGAACGCGTTCAATCACTTTTCCGGCAAAATCGTCCTTCAAATTTGGATTGACGTAATGGAATTCGAGAGCGGAAGGGTAGTTGGCCACGATTCCCCCTACGTTAAACAGCAGGACGTTTACTGAAAACTCCTCAAGGCTCCGCATGTACTCGTCGATATCCAACTTAGCGTCAATCTCTCTTAAATTAGTCTGTATCAGCCGCATCGGCTTCTCATCCCACCAACCCATAGTCTGTTCCTCCAAGATTGTATTTGTAACTCTGGGGTATAACGCCAAAACTTCATTATTTAACCACTAAAGCATTTTGTAATCTGAAGTGTTCGTTTACATGATAACTATACGACTCATACATCCAACGCATTAAAGTTGACTTTCCATTTGCATCTACTATAGTTGACTAATTTGCTACTCCACTTTCTCAAGCCACTCCAGCTGTACTGTGACACCCCAGTCAGGGCCATCGGGAATACATATTTTGCTGTCGCGTACCATTCAATGCTGAATTCCATAAATTAACCAAAGTTCGGAATCCCCCTCTGATACTTTCATGACACCTAAATACCTCCGGGCCGAACATGCCGCGAGAATGGAACCCCACTCCGGATTCCTCCATAGAACGGGATCATTTCAACCGAAATTTGTGTTGTTGTATATTTGGACATCAACATAAATATGCCCAAGCAGAGTCCATCGTGTGGTAAGCAAAACAGCTAACTCACAACTAAAGTGGTAAGCGTGGAGACAGCATACTCATGGAACAAGGTTAAGATAAATAATGTCCAAGTCCGCCATTGGGTCAAGACGAGCTGGTTATCCGTTTCTGGACAAATCCGATATCCTCAAGTACCTGCGGACGAAAGAGCTCCCACGAGAACGGCGTTTTGCCTAGATGCAGCAACGGTTGCTTTACATAATGGGAATTGGTCACACGGATTAGATCATCCCAATGTTTAAGGGCGTTCGGCGAATCCAGCCATTGTATGGCTTTCCGTCGTTCCACTTCATTCCCGGTCCTCAGGTATAACTCGTAACAAACTCCGGCACGTAGTTTAGCTGCGAAATAGAGTCCCAAATGTGCCCACGCCTCGATATCGGCCATCTCGCAGCAAAGAGACGGTGACTCGTAGTCTATTGAAGACAGCGTCGCTAAGCCTTCGCAAGCGTCATTCTCCAGTACATTAGCCAATTGAAGAGGTGTCATGCAACCTTCAGTCGGCTTTTTGGCGATGATATGGTCGACATAGCTGCGGATCGATAAATAGTCGGGATCCAGTGGTTCGCTGTTAAGCAAATCCTCGAGCGAAATAAAGGCTTTCCCTGTATTGTACTCGGACTTATCGGTGGCAAGAAATCCCTCCGCATACAAAGTAAAATCCCAAGAGAAAGAAAAAAACGAAGCAAGTGCCATCGGCATTTTACAAACCGACGAAAAAGCCGCAAGCAGTGGTCGACCTACGGACTTGCCGAAACGGTATTCGATTGCATTCACAAAAACATCATCGGATGTCGTTGGGTCATACAACAATCTTCCCCATAACATATAATATAACCAGTGCTTTTCGAAGGCGTATGTCCATTGGATATGTGGACTCCCAGGGGCATGTGAATAATCATAGGCAGGAATAAAACATTCGGAGCCGATGTAATACCCACCGACATAATCCTGGCCATTATCTAACAGATGTTTTCTGATAAAATCTGGCTGAGCCCAGCGCAGGGTGAAAAAATCCTCATTTCGGACCATCCAAGTGACTTTGTAATTTTGCGGTGCCGGATTCCAATATCCTTCCATACCTTCAGAACCTCCGTGCGTCATCAGAAGCTTCGTCGAAGAATACGCATGGGACCAATTGAATTTTACTTCAACCCATACCGGTTGGGGCAATAACTCGTTTTTTTCAATTGCGGTCCTTGTAATGTGCGGATCAACGGAGAATGGGGCACGGTGAATAAATTTCACGGCACGTCCAGCATTCTTCATTCCTTCAAAATACACGTCGGCAATCCAATCCTGCCGGTCCTCAGGTGACATTCCATTCATTCTTTCCCCTACCGAAATGCCAAAGCCGGCCAGTCCGGGATACTCGTCGATGAGCTGCGTCACGCATTCACGGGTATACTGCTTGATTTGATCGGTAGAATAATAATCTCCGTGATGGTAGAATGTCTCGTCGCTAACTGCATTGGTGTCGTAATTCTCCCGAAACGATTCTGAGACGAAAATATTCCAGTTGATCAAATACGTTTCAATTCCGCGATCATGGGCCATTTGGAACAGGGATGACCAAAACTGCCTCCAATCGGCGAGTTCCTCATCCGTAAAAAGGCTGGCTTTAGGAAAATTCATAGGCCTAATCATATAAGGGAATGGATGAAGACACCATAAAGTCAGCACATTGTAGCGGTTTTCCGCCATCATGTCTAAAAAGGCTTGCCAAAAGTCGAGGTCACGGACCGTTCCCTTTTGTAATTCGAAGCATTCGTTCCTCCGGTAGCTTGACCAAGGAAGATTGAATTTCACGGCACGAAAGGGAAATCTAGGGTTGATGATACATTCAGAGACGTCTGTTAGATTTCCGTGGGTCTGAAGCTGTTCTGCGACCTCCAACACGCCATACATGGCGCCGGACTCATCGCTGGCCAAAACGAACAGTGCTGGATTACCTTGATGGTATGCACGGCGAATTTCAAACCCTTCAGCACCAACTGACGCAGCAGCGGTCATACTAGAAGATCCATTTGCATGCTGATCGTTTATAAGGATAATAATGTGATCTGTAGAAGGTGACTGCGCATCATTAACCTTACATGTCTCACCCATATTCATTATTGCTGCTTGCAATCTTCGAATGGCAAAGCTGAGCATTGGTGAATGATCCGGTAATGTCAGTGTGATTGTCATGATCGTCTTCCTTTCAGCTGTAAAAAAGTAGGCACGTTGTCAAGACAACATGCCTTCTCTACCTTGACTCTGTGACTTTGTTATTTCTTTACTTTCACATACCATTCTCTGGCGCGTTTCGTGACCTCTTCCCCACCCGATTTATTCCATTTTTCTACGAACTCATCGAATTTACTGATTGGATACTGACCAAGAATAATTTTGGTGGCGTATTCCACATAAAGCGTACGGTTGTTAATATCCGCAAAGCCGTCATAGATACTTGCAGGTAAACCATCGCCAGCTATGATCTTGGCGTACTTCTGGGCTTCCTGCAAATCGCGGAGAGTCTGGTTAGTAGCCCACACTCTGTCATCTGAAGTTGTATCCTTGACAAGTTCGCTTGTGAAATCAAGAGTGGCAAGATTTTTATAAGGTGCGAGAATATTCAGGTTCTCCTGAGTGCTCTTTTCATCGGGAAGTTTTAAAGCTTTGCCATCTTTCATAACGTAGTGCATGCCTTCTGCTCCAAGATACAGAGCTTTCCAATTCTTCTTGTCGTACATGTTGTTCAACAGCTTTAAGGTAGCCATCAGCTTCTTCTGATCCTTATTGTTTTTGACGACCCAGGCTGGGGGTGTAAGTCTCTTCCAGGTATAGAAGCCCTTAAATCCCGGAGCCTCAAGTGCAGGAAGCACAGACCAATCACCCTTAACTCCAGTGTTCTTTTCCATATTTTCCAAGCGCTTATCAACTGTTTCCGCCCAGTGGAAGTAGTTTCCAGCCTTGTTACCCTCAATCTTGCCATCCCACTTCGTTTTATTGTTCAGTAGCGACTCCTTATCCATTAATCCATCTTTATACAACTTGGCGATGAACTCCAGGGCGGCTTTCATATTCGGAGTTACCGCGGAGTAAGTAAGCTTACCATCGTAGAGGTCCCAATCAGGATTACCTTCGAACATGGCAATACCGAATGGAGCAAACAGATGATCCATCCAAGCCGCCTGCTCTCTGCCACCGGTCGGAAGTTCATCCTTCTGACCGTTCCCGTTGGGATCCTTGTCCCTGAACGCTTCCAATACCTTTACATATTGGTCCAGTGTCTGCGGCATCGGTAGATCCAGCTTGTCCAACCAATCTTTTCGGATCAATCCGGCATACTTTCCGTAGTCCGTTACACCGGGGATATAATAGATTTTGCCCTGACCGGTAGGATCATTAGCCTTGACGATATCCCATACGTCCTTTGGAATTGCTCCCCAAACATTAGGTGCATACTTAGGTAATAATTCAGTCAGATCAGCAATGGCACCATTCTTGGCAAGGCTTGCTTCGATGCCATTCCAAGGCACGAACAGGTCAGGCATTTCGTTAGCTGCGATTTTCAGGTTTAGTTGATTCAGGTAGTTGGTACCTCCGTTCCATTCCACATAAGGAGAGATAACCCCGACGCCCAGCTTTTCCTTATACAATTCATACATCTTACTACCCTTTGTAGTCGGTTTATAGCCGGCGTTGGAGTTCCATACTTCGATATCAACGATTTCATTGGTGGTGCTCAGATCCAACGAAGAAGCTGAAGGTACTTGAGACTCCGTTTTACTGGAACATCCGGCAATGACGGAAAATGCAAGTGATGCCGTCACGGAGAGTATACCAAGTTTCTTGACTTTCATACCTTTTCCCCCTTGAATTCAATTTAATATATGTTTCAGGCTTTAGGCCATAAAACCAATATCAATATTATCCTTTAACCGATCCGATCATGGCTCCCTTGACAAAGTATTTCTGCAGGAAAGGATATACCGCAACGACAGGAACAATTGCGAAAATAACGGTTGCTGCTCTTAATGTTCGTTCATTATAGGTCATGTGAACTGTCGAGGGAGCACCTGCCATAATGATGCTGTCGTCGGTGATGAACTGCCGGATTTTGATCTGTAGCGGGAACAAATCAGGATTTTGCAGGAACAGCAGAGGAGTTTGAAATTGGTTCCATATCACAACACCGTAGAACAAGGCCAAAGTGGCCAGTACTGCCTTGGACAGTGGGAGCACGAATTGGAACAGCATCCGGAAGTATCCGCATCCCTCAATGAAAGCCGCCTCTTCCAGCTCTTTTGAAAATTGCTTAAAGAAAGTCCTCATGATAATTAGATTAAACGGATTCAAAATATGGGGCACGATTAGGACCAACGGGTTATTATAAAGTCCTATACCGCGTACAGTCAAAAAGAAGGGTACGAGTGGCGCTTTGAATACCATTGCTATGACAACGCCGACCATAACCACTGGACCCCAGCGGAACTCAGTTTTGGAAAGCGGGTAAGCAAGCAATGCGGTGACGATCAGCGCCAATACCGTGCCAATCAATGTTGAGCCCAAGGTCAGAAAGAACGCTTTCCACAGATCGGGACGGTATACAATATATTCCCAGGAAGCTAAAGTAAATTCCCTTGGCCAGATCGTGACCAGATTTAGATCCACGGCTCTCTTGGAACTAACCGAAGTGGAGAGGACAGACAGAAGCGGAATGATTGCAATGACTGACAACAGTACAAGAGCGGCTGTAATTCCCGATACATATATCTTTTCTCTTCTTGATTCAGACATATTCACCAAATCCCCCCATCTGAAACTTTTCTAGATAGCTTATTAAAAATGTATACAAGGATAAATCCAATAACCGACTGGAACAAGCCGACAGCAGTAGCAAAACTGTACTGTGCTTGTTGGATTCCCGTTCGAAATACATAAGTATCCAGAATGTCTCCAACACTATATGTCATCGGTGTCAACAGATTGTACACATGATCAAAGCCCAGTTCCATGAAATTTCCGATCTCAAGCAAGAATAGCACCATCACTGTGGGCAAAAGGAGCGGAAAGGTAATGTGGCGAAGTTGTTTGATCTTGGAAGCGCCATCAATCATCGCTGACTCATATAACTGAGGATCAATCGCGCTGATGGCTGCCATATAAACAACAGTCCCCCATCCCGCATCCCTCCATATGGATGTGATGACATAGATCAGGCGAAAATACCCTCCCTCTTGCATGACAAGTACGGGATCATAACCAAACCATCCAATTACCACATTGAACAATCCGCTTAAAGAGAAGAAATCAAAAATGATGCCAGAGATAATGACCCAAGACAAAAAGTGTGGAATGTAGAGCGCCGTTTGAATTCCTTTCTTCAACGCCGATTTGCGGATTTCGTTGATCATGAGAGCCAGCAAGACTGGAACTGGAAAAACCAACAAAATTTTGAGAAAACCTAACATTAATGTATTGCCGAATATCCTGATAAAATCCGGATGTTGAATAAGTGTCTGAAAGTGCCGGGTCCCCACCCAAGGACTATCTAGTATCCCTTTAAACACGGAATAATCTTTGAATGCGATTACAGTTCCTATCAACGGAATGTACTTGAACACGATAAGAAATATGATGCCCGGAATGGCCATAATATATAACGGCCACAATACTTTCATCCGATGATTTGCGACTTTTTTCACTTTACTACCTCCTGCAACAACTTTCATCCGATGATTTACGACTTTTTCCAACTTACTCCCCCCAGCGATCTTGTTGTATTCGTTTACAATTTCACTATACTATTTAAACCAGCATAGCTCAATTAGGCGTTTTTAAGTTCTTAACCACGTCATTTTTAAGATATTTCCTCCCCTTCCTTCTCGGAGTCATAGGCAACCTCCCTTCTTCAACTGCATCATAACCACCCGTGTCGTCTTTAGTACAATCAAATACCCTTACATTACTCAAAGGAGCAAACAATGCTCAATCCCGCGTTTTTTAGACATTACAAGACCACTTTTTAAGAAAATGATGTTAAAATTACACATTTCCATTTTTAGGGATACAGGGAAACCATTCCATCCAGAATTTTAAATTTCTTAAAAATGCCATTGTTTAAAACTATAAAATGCCCTGTTGGAGAATAGCTCAACAGATAGTATAGTTTTTGTAAACGGATACAATTGCTACCGAAAGGCGGTGAATATTTAAGAACCAACCGTAAAAGAAGGTATTCCGTTTACACTCATATTCCAGGCTATTACACCACCAGGATCATCTTATTTCTAGGAGGTAGCACCTATTAATGTTAAACTTCAAAAAAATACTCAGAATGAAGATTCTTAATTTCACTCTCGTTACTGCTTTAGTGGGGACCAGTACAATCATCCCGCAAACAAGCAATGCAAATGAGGCTTCAATTCCTTCAAGTGCAACGATAGCAGTTGATGCTAATGTCTCACAAGGCGCACTTTATAGAGGTGAACAGCACTTCAACATATCCAAATATTTTACCTATGGGGACCAAAGAAATGCAGATGTACAGTTTATTAATGACCAAGGTCTTCACAGTAAAGTGTTAAGGACTTGGGTTGACCAAGATATTTATGATACGGATACCGATACATATAATTTTAGCAAATATGACGATTACTTCTCAGATACAAGTAATATGGCGGATGCCTTACTCGTTAATATAAAAGCAGAGAAAGTGATCCCCGAGTACAAGTCGCCTGATAAAGTCAAGCCCATCCTTAAGAATATCATTAAATATCTGAAACAAAATTATCCGAAAGTAAAGTATATAGAAGCTTTAAATGAGCCTGATGACATGAAAACCAATCGCTATAAAGGCGTTGTTACACCCGACACTGTATACAGCTATTATAAAGCCTTCTCTGATGCTGTATATGAAGTCAACGCAGAGTTAAACCCATCGGTCCCTTTGCAGGTCGGAGGGCCTACAACAATGAGATTGGACTTAGATTGGTTACGGAAATTCCTTGACGGATATAAGAATGATACATCGCCCAAAAAGCAGCTTGACTTCATATCCTACCACGGTTATTTTACAGGACCTAACTACACTGATTTTGTTAAGGAAGACCCTAGTATCGTGAATAATCAACGGAGCCAGATCGATGCTGAGCTCAGCAGCAGAGGCCTCAGCATGTATATACCGTCATTCATTACTGAATCGGGGATTTACCCGGGAACCTTGTCTGATGTTCCCAACAGCAGTGGGGGAGTTCAACCCGACCAATTAAGACAGGCAGCAGGATTGGCATCACTTCATTATTGGTTTATGAATAATAGCAAAAACCACGCGTTCCAGTGGGAATTGCGTCATCCGGATAATGCAAGAAAGGATGTTTTAGTATCCAGGGATCAAAATAATGTTGTACTGTCAAACATACCTACTAATAAGTTTACACCTTATGGAAATATGTTAGTCATGCTGTCAAAGATGAAAGCGACCAGAATATCGGCTACCTCGGACAGCATCATGGGCGGTAAAGGTGTGTATGCTTTGGCCGCTAAGGATGATACAGGCGTTTCCCTCATGATGTGGAACTATCAGAGCACGGAAACAAAAGGTTACAATGGAGTCGCCAATGTATCCAGCCTGCCGTCCATATTCAGCGGTAAAAATGTCAGAGTGAAAACGTATAAAATCGATGCAACCACAAGTAACTATTATGCAAATAACGACAAAGGCAATCTCCAAATGGTAGACGACAAGATCGTGGCCCATAATGGGAATTACACCGCCTCCGTGCAGCTTGAACCGAACAGCTTGCAATTACTGGTTCTGGAGCCCGTAAGCAAACCCTCAAGCGTAACGGTATCCGTTGATGCTAATGTCTCGCAAGGCGAACTTTTTAGAAGTGAGAAGTACTTCAATATAGCTAAACAATCTACTTATACAGCTGCACAGGCTTCGAGGTCCGCAGATATTCAATTTCTTAATGATCAGGGACTTCATACGAAAATTCAAAGAGTGTGGATCAATGAATCAGAAATTTACGATGAATCTACTGGGTTATTCAACAAATATGATCAAATTGACACCTACTTGTCGCAGGTAAGCAATATGGCGGATGAACTGCTAGTTAATGTAAGAGCAGAGAAAGTGATAAAAGAATTTGAGTATACCCCTGCGCAGATCAAGCCCATCGTAAAGGAATATATCAAACACATCAAACAAAATTTCCCTAAAATAAAGTACTTAGAAGTTACTAACGAACCAGATGCTCCTGCAAACAGCGAGGCTAACTATTACAGGATTGACCCGGTTACAAAAAAACAAACTAATACTAATATTCTTTCACCCAGTAATTATTACATCTACTATAAGGCTTTCTCCGATGCTGTAAATGAAGTCAACGCGGAATTAAATCCGTCGGTTCCTTTGCAGGTTGGAGGACCCGCTTTATACAATTTCGATTTAGATTGGTTCAAAGGGTTTCTGGATGGATATAAGAACGATACATCACCCACAAAGAAGCTTGATTTCATATCCTACCATGGTTATTTGAGAAAAGATCCTAGTACTGGAAAAAATCTTTTTTATAAGGATAACCTCAGGATGGCGGAGCCGGAACGATCCGTTATTGAGGGTGAACTCAGCAGCAGGGGCATAAGCACGGATATACCATCCTTCATTACGGAAACAGGTATGTACCCGGGACCATCTGGGGATGATCTGGATTTAATTGCGCTTTCGCAAGGAAAAACCCCCTCCTTTGATTACATTGATAAGGATCAATTAAGGCAGGCAGCAGGAATGGCATCGCTTGCTTACTGGTATTCGGACAGCAGCAGTAAAAACTATCCGTTTGGTTGGAATGTACGCCATAATGGCGGTAATGGCAGAAAGGATGCTTTAGTATCCAGAGATAGAAATAACAAGCTGCTGGATCCAATTTATTCAGATAAGTTTACACCTTATGGAAATATGCGGGAAATGCAGTCTAAAATGAAAGTGACCAAGGTATCTGCTTCCTCGAATAGTATCGACAGTAACGGTAAAGGTGTATATGCTTTGGCCTCCAAGGATGATACAGGTGTTTCCCTTATGGTGTGGAACTATCAGGGCACGGGTACGACAGATTACAATGCAGCAATTCATATATCTAACCTGCCGTCCATATTCAATGGTAAGAATATCAGAGTAAAAACTTACAAAATAAATAATACTACAAGTAATTATTATAACGGAGATCCAGATAACCCTAATCTGCAAATGATTGACGACAAGATCTTGACTCATAACGACTCTTACAGTACTTCCGTCTACCTGGATCCAAACTGTTTGCAGCTATTGGTATTGGAACCGGTAGATGCCAATGTGCTGCTAAGCAATTCTTTTGATGAGGAGGTTACAGGAGCAACACCGGGTTGGACCGTAAGCAAGCCCCCCGGTACGGCCGTTTCCATTGTGAACGTGCCCAGTACGGTCAATCGAAGTGTGTACTTAAAGGATGATTCAACCGCAGGCTTTGCACAGATTACTAAGACCTTCTCAGCTCAAACAGAAGCAGTCACGGCCCAGTGGCGATTTAAAGACGACTCGGATGTAATGGGTGACCGATTCCAATTAAAGAGCGGCACTACTGTTGCAGTTGATGTATACGTGAATGCGTCCGGTATATTGATGGCATCCGGTACTGCTCTTCAGAGTCTGAACTCTGGAACATGGTACAACGTGAGTTTGACGGCGAACCCCGCAACGAATAAGTATGACATCTACATTAACAACTCTTTGAAGGCATCTGGAATACCGTTTTCCGCTCCGGTAACGAAACTGGATACGATCAGTTTCCGTACAGGAGAATCAAACAAGAACTTGCTATATATCGATGATGTGAAGATTTCGAATATAACTCCGCCATCTTGGACGAGCAGCAAAGCTTTAGTCGCCACCAGCCGCAGCCAAAACTCCATAGGACTTTTGTGGAGCGGTGCAGACTATACAACCGTAGCCTACAAGGTTTATAACGGAACTACCCTATCTACTACGGTAGTTGACGCTACAAACACCGACGTCAACGGATTAACCCCTGGTATGGATTACATCTTCACAGTTCAGGCAGTCGATAAGTACGGCAACGCAAGCACGGATGGCCCGACGCTTAACGTGTCCACGACTTCATTCCAGAGAGGAGGTTCCGGCGGTTCCACGAGCAGCGGAGGCGGCGCATTACCAAGCGAATCCGTTTCTCGCGACGGCTTAACTGCAGACGCTGAAGGGAAGGTAGACTCCAATTCGCTCAAATCGGCCCTTTCCGCTTCGAATCTAATAGAAGTTGTGGCAAATGGGGATTACGTTAGCTTGCCCGCTATGGGTCTCATCGATGCTGCGAAGAATCAAAATTCTGCAGTAAAGGTTACTTCAGCAAACGGCTCTATTGTTCTGCCGTTGTCTGTTCTGAAACTGGAGAAATTAGCCGAATCAATAGGAGTCAGCATAAGCGAGCTGAGTGTTAGCGTTTCTATAAAGAAAATATCCGGAGACTTCGCAAAAGGCGTAGCGGAAGCTCTGTCTAAAGCGAATGCTACGTCTCTTTCCGACGCGATTGACTTCAACGTAATCGTTCAAGACAAAGTCGGTAATTCATTTGATGTAAACTTTGGTGCAACCTATGTTTCCCGATCCGTCAACGTACAGAAAGCTGTCCCTGACAAAGCAACGGGGGCTCTATTCAATAAGGTTAGCAAAAGCTTAACCTTCGTGCCTACTACTTTCGAGTTCAACAATGGCAAAACTATTGCTACCTTGAAACGTAACGGCAACAGTATCTACACAGTTGTTGAGCTCAACAGGAATTTTGATGACATCAATGCTCACTGGGCTAAAGCGGAGATTGAATTTCTGGCCAATAAGCTTGTTATCGATGGAGTATCGGAACATAAATTCGATGCCGACCGTAACATCACCCGAGCAGAATTTGCAGCATTGATCGTTCGTGCCTTGGGGCTTAGCCCCATGAAGTCGGTATCCTCATTTGCGGATGTCAAAGCCGATGCCTGGTACTCGGATGCTGTTTCTACAGCCTCGGCTGCCGGAATCATCCATGGTTACGAAAATGGAGCATTCCGTCCGGATACACAAATTACCCGTGAGGAGCTTGCGGCAATGGTTGTCCGAGCCATGAACTACGCAGGTGCTGACAGTAACGTTGCCCCTTCGGATCAAGCCATGATTCTAAGCCGATTCAAGGATTCGAGCAAGATCGGCTGGGGGCAGAAAGAAATCGCTGCCGCAATCAGTGCTAACTTGATTAACGGCATGTCTGAGGACACACTTGGTTCCGACAGAATGGCAACTCGCGCACAAACCGCTGTCATCCTGAAGCGTTTCCTAAAAGCCGTCCATTTTATAGATTAAGCATATAGAGAAAAATTATTGGGGTCCTCCCGTGGACCCCTTCTCTTTTTGGAGGTGTTCTCGGTAGTAGGTCGTTCGTATTATTTGCCATGCTGGCGAATAATACGAACGATCACATTCATCACAACCGAGTCAATAACCGTTCAGATATCATTTAGGATTTTAGGGTGAAAACAAAGCTGCCGGATTCGCCACACACCATGTGTCGAATCCGGCAGCTTTGTTTATGTTCTACTTACTTTCTCCTCGAGTTCTTACGATATTCGCTGGGTTTAGACCCTACCAATTTCTCAAATAAACGGGCAAAATGCTGCGCATCCGAATAGCCGACCATTTGACAGATCTCGTACACCTTCAAATCGGTTTTCTCCAGTAGATCCTTCGATTTATTAATTCGAATCTGAGCAAGAAAGTTAAGATAAGTATCACCTGTCTTCTGTTTAAACAGCTGGCTTAAATAATATGGGTTAATGAAAAAGCGGTCGGATAGATCCGCGAGGCTGATCTGATCGTTGTAATGATCCCTCACGTATTCTTTGATTTGTGTAATGATATCCTTTTTCTTAGGTATTTTTCTTTCCACTTTTAACGAAATAATTCCCCTAAAAACTTGAACCATCCATTGCTCTAATTGCTCAAGGGTTCGAATACGTGAGGTGTCCTCCAGAGACAATATGTTTCCTCCTAAAAAGTTATTTTGCTGCAGCTGAAGGAATGACATTTTACGCACGCTAGATAACAGGATGTTCAAGCACTGCAATTGGAGGTCAACCGGACTCATTCCTCTTTCCGAATCCATCTGCTGGAATATTTCACGTATGATGCGAATACATTCTGCTTCGTCCATATTATCCAAACCGGATTCCAGTTGGTTGATCATATCTTCCGAAATAGGATGGCTCGTTCCCGGAAGGGTTATGATCTCGGGGTAAGGGATCACAACATCCACACCTTTGATTACCTTATAGCTTAATGCATAGCGGGCTTCCTCAAAGGATCGGCTAATCCCCGCTTCACGCTCGTGCACGGTTCCGATTCCAATAGTCATTTCCAGCTTTAACTCGCGATACAGGGACTCTCTTAGACGCTGGATGGAGCCGACCAACTTCTCATAAGCAATATTTCGACTATGTGCAACGACTAAAGCGATCTGGCCCCTGGAATAACGGAATCTGTATACCTTCAGGTACTGCTCAAATGCGTGATCTATCTGGCGAAACACCGGTTCAAGGACAAATTCCTTAAAGCTTTCATTGGTATTCCCTAATTCTAACAAAGCACAAACAAAAAAATTACCTTCGATGGGGATGGATGCCATCCGCAGCAGTTCTTCCACGTAATCGGTATTTTCACTACCAACGTCAATGATGTCCCTCAATGAGATTTCCTGCATGCGGCTATGGACCTCTTGCTTCAGATCCTCTACTTCCTGAAGCTTAGCTTTTTCCGTCTTAATGACCTCTATAACTTTATAAATACAATCGCGTAACTCCTCTATCTCCACTGGTTTGTTAAGGTAATATTGAACCCCCAACTGTATGCCCCTTCGTGCGTATTCAAAGTCGGCATATCCGCTTAATAAAATGAATTTCGCTTGACATCCAGCTTCCTTAAGCATGCTGATCATTTTTAGACCATCAACCTGAGGCATTCGAATATCCGTTATTACTATATCTGGCTTCAGTACTTGAATTAGTTTTACACCTTCAATACCGTTGAGGGCTACACCCACCACCTTACATGCCGAAATATGGCGTTTTATCAATAATTGGAGGCCGTCCAAAATCCCCTTCTCGTCGTCTACTAAAATCACCTTCATTGTTACCCGCCCCTTCCTATTTATTTAACAAGCGATTAGAGCTTAGGAATTAGTATCTCTACCGTTGTCCCTTGCCCGTCCCAAGGCAAAATTTTAAGGTGATATCGTTCGCCATAATGTATTTTTATGCGCTCCGCAATATTTTTCAAACCTAGCCCTTTTTCCTCCGACTCTAGCTTGTACTTATCCATTTCCGCTTCTTCCAAAATTCGGCTAAGCCCTTCGTATTTTTCGTCCGAAATACCAAGTCCGTCGTCCGAAATTCGAATCAATATCCATCCCTCGTCAGTCCAACGCCCTTCAATTACAATATTCATCATTCGGTTGTAATCTTGAAAACCATGATTAACGCTATTTTCAACTATGGGTTGAAAAACAATAGGAATGATGCTGCACCGCTGCATCTCCTCGGGAATGCGGATATCCAAACAGAACTTGTCGTCAAAACGGATATTCTGAAGCTTTAAATAATTAAGCGTGTACTCAACTTCGTCCTTAATAGAATGCCTCCTGCCTTCCTTCCCCAATGCTAAACGAAACATTTTTCCTAAAATCATGATCATGTCAGCGGTCTCATCATCCTCATTGACAAGCGCCTTCATGCGGATCGATTCCAACGTATTATAGAGCATGTGAGGATTGATTTGGTTCTGAAGGGCAATAAACTTGGTATGACGGCGCTTTATCTCGGCTATATAGACTTCTTCGATCAAGGTTCGAATGGTGGTAATCATTTTGTTATAACTATTAACCAGACACCCTATTTCGTCATTGGACTGCTCACTATCGATTGGTTTGTATTCTCCCGTTTCTGCCTGCTTCATGCTTCGACGTAATGCTTTGATTGGCTTGGTGATGGTATAGCTCAAGGTTATGGAGATAATCACCGTAACGAGACTTGTGATCACAATTACCATTACGGTCACAACCTTCATCCTGCTGATTTTCTTCAGTAACTTATCACGGGAAATTTCCGTCTTTATAATTAGATTCCCTAGCTCGGTTTGGCCTGTGAGAACAATTCGGTCATCCGAACTAGAATCACTATTATACTCCTTACCCGATTCCATTATTTCCTTCCATGACTGTTTGCCACTAGCCGCATCGGAATGATACACAATCTCCCCGGATTTATCACTAATGTTAACACTTATACCATATTTGTCTTGAGCTTTGAGAAAATCATTAGCAAGCGGAAGCAATGTATATGGATCAATATCAATAAGAAGCAGCCCTGCATAAGTGCCATCATAATTCAGGAGCACCCTGCCTATCGTGACCAGCACACCTTGTCCTTTATCCTCGTAATAAGTGCGGTCGTGCAGGCCCGTAATAAAAAACGTATTGTCTGAGCTTTGAAGTCTTTTGTACCATTCCCTGGTAACTAACTCTCTCAAATTTACCATGCTAGTTGTATTCCCATACTCGTAAATACTATTGTCATGACTGATCAGCATCACATTAACAATTTCCGGTTTCAACAAAGCAACCTTCATCAATAACTTCTGTACGATAACCTTTTGAATAATGAACTCGTCCATAGTCAACTTCCGCTCATCGCCAGGTTTGAAAATAATATCATTGTCAACCAATACCGATTTGGTAATCTTGTCATATTCTTTAGTGAAATTATTGAGTGAAACCTCGATCTGCGATGTGTACAACGAAACTAATTCTTGTGAAGAATCTTCCAAACCCGCAACCCAATGTTGATATATAATGGCGCTTACAACCACCAGCGGAACGACCCCGGCAAGTAGGTAACCTACCATCAATTTGTTGTGGAACTTCATATTTCTTATGAACAAAACTGCTTTGGGGAACCATTTTGTATGCTCCATAGGAAATCCATCCTCAATTGTTAATTGTCACTTTCTTGATCAATAACCAGAAATAGAAATGAAGCCCTCCAACGGCCCTTAAATATTTCCGATAAACAAATCCATTTTTCACTGCATATTTGTATTCGCTTACACTAATGCTAAATCCCCCTATATCAATAAATGATCAAGATGAGCTAATACTAATAGTACCCAATAAAACATTTCATTACAATAAAATCATCTTGATAAAGGAAAGCAGGATCTTCTTCCATACGGATATTGCTTGTATTATAATTTCCCCAATCGCAAAGTCCTATTATCACTTTCTAATGTTGTTAATGCAACCCGGAACCCCCTAAAACAAAATGATCATGAATTTGCATTTAGAGAGGTCCATATTCCTTTTATGCTCCTACAATACCACTTTAAGTTGTGGTCAGCAGGCTCTAATAATAAGACCTCTAGGAGAAAATGAACACAGTATCCGTTCACCCACCCCAACAAGAAGAGGCCCTCGGAAAGCCTCAAAGTGTCTGATCATTGTTTAATTTCCATGGTTTTCGAGGATAATATTGCGGAAACTTGCCGCCGTTTCACTCTAGATAAAGCTTCCACCGTCTACTTTGATGAGATCACCTTTCACGAAATGCGAATGGGAAATTAAAGAGCAAACTGTTTCCGCCACATCTTCAGGAGTTGCGATTCTGTCGAGCGGCGTTCCCTCCGCCAGTCGCATTATATGATCCTGATGTCCTTCAACCCAACGAGTTTGAACAATTCCCGGTGCAATGCTGTTCACTCGGACTTCAGGGACATGACGTGGGAAGCGATTTCGTTATGCTGATGGCAGTGGCTTTCGAGGCTGCATTAAGCGATTTAGCTCCAATCCCGTCAATACTGCGACCGAGATAATGGTGACGATACAGGCTCTCCGCTTTATAATTCGGACGCTGCAGCTCGGCAAAAGTAGAAAAGCCCCTTGACGTTGACATTCATCACCCGGTTCCAATACTCTTCCTTCAATCCTCCTAAGTCTTCATGGTTGACAAATTTCGTTAATCATTTACCGGAAATGAAAATCTTCAGAAACATTAGCTTTGAGCAGCAAACTTTTAGCTCCTAAAGCATCAATTTGTTTCCCCGTTTCAACGCTTCACTTTCAGATTTGGAGTAATTAATTGTAATGTACTCTTCCCTGTCTAAAGAAAAGCGGTTGCTTTTTCATTGTCGTTAGAGGAACCTGTAATAATAGCAGCCTTTCTTCTCAATATCTGTCCCCCTATTAGTGCTTTAGCGCCTTAAAATACGCGCTTTTTTCATGATGAATGTCGTCATATTGAGAAAATGGTTATATGATATCCAGCACATTGGATAAGCCAATTCTTACATATTATGATACATGTTTATTATACAATTAATAAACCCAATAACGAGTTTTTTCGAGCCACTTCTGCCATGCCGTCACGTCCCAGCTCGATCCTTCAGGGATTGCTACTATAGATCCCCCCACAAAATTCCAAGACTAGGTCAGCGTTTAAAATTGCCGCAACCATGTGCTTCGAAAATAGGTTAACATAAACAAGGTACACCAATAACTTATGGGGTCCCTACCATAAATATACATTTGATATATTTACATCACTTCCATGCCCCCCTCGGCAGAAATAGTTTGCACCTAGACACGACCATTATGGATAAACAAACCAAGATATCGGGATTACCAGTACCGAGGTGATCATCCCCGCCATACACATGGAAAATACGCTGATGCTGCCAAGCAGGTCGGATTCGCGAATTAACCGGCCTGTCCCAATCCCGTGTGAAGACGTTCCCATTGCAATGCCAACGGAAAAATCATCGCGCATGCCAAACAACCTGAGCACCTCGGGGCCGATCATACTGCCCAGCAATCCGGTTAATACGGTGAGCACAGAGCCTAACTCCGGAATCCCTCCCATATTACGGATAATTTCTACAGAAATCGGCGTAGTTACAGACTTGGGCATCATGGTAACCATAATTTCTCGTGAACCGCCCAATAACCAAACCAATGCTGAGCTGCTGGCGATACCCATAACCGATCCGGCAAAAATCCCGGCTAATAAGGGAGCCATCTTATCTTTAAACTTTTGCGCGTTCTTATATAGCGGAACTCCCAGTGCTACGGTCGCCGGACCGAGGAAAAACTCAATCAGACTTCCTCCGGCATGGTAATCCGAATAAGATACTCCACCCGCAAGCAAAACAACAATAATCAGACCTGAACATATAAAGAGCGGATGAATCCATTGAATAAAACGATTTATACCAAACGAAAATACGTATGCCAGCACGGTCAATGATATGCCGAATATCGGGCTTTGTGCAATCGAAGATAAACTCACGTATGCTCCCTCCTTGCGGGAATATGCGACGGTGCAGAGATATTCGATTTTGAATTTTTTCTGTTTCTGCCAGTCAGCGCCTTCACGGTCCATCCAGCAGAAAGCAACACAGCCAACCAACTCAGCAAAAAAGTCACAAAAATAGTTATAACATGCCCCCGGACCAATGGCAGGACGGATACCGTTCCTGCAACAATGGGAGCAAAAAACAACAGCATATGACGTTTTAAGAACATCGCGGCTCTTTCGACCCACTTCAATTTAATTAATCCTAAGAATAAAAATAAAGTAAATAAGGCTAGACCGATTACATTGGAGGGAAGAGGAACATGTAATTCTTTTTGAATGAACATTCCCACCAGATAAAAAACGAGCAAAATTGCAAAACCTTGCATACTGCACCCCCATTAAGTAAAATCAAGCTGTTTAGTTGAGACATTCTTGAATGAACTACCGTATCGGATTGGCTTTAAAGTTACATCTCTAAAGAATCTGAATAAAACATATAGTTCAATATAATGAACTTGGTTCCTTATTTAGAAAGTAATTTTATCACCTAATCTACGTTGAGTCAATTCCGTGTACTTATTAAACCTTCACAATTAAAACTTTCTACGTAAGAGGTATTCTCCTCACGAAAAATCCCCTCCAAGTTAACAGTAAGAACATTCTCTTAACTGTTTGTCTGGAAGGGATATTATCGGAATACTGGTGCTAGCTTACAGCATAAAGCTTTTTCTGCTGCCCGCCATATAGGTGCTTGCACCTATATGGCAGCCTCGGTTATTTAACTTCTGCAATGATGCGAGACAAGTTGGTAAGCTTGTCTGCACGCAAACCATAGGGTCCTTACGACATCTGTCCTGCTCTACGACATACCACTCTACGCCGTTTCGTTCTCCCCAACTCAGAACCGGCTTGAAATCGATGCTTCTTTCGCCGATTTCCGCAAACGTTTGTACATCGTCTCGGGTCATATCCTTCAGATGAATGATCGGCATTCTCCCGGAATAAGGCGAGAGATAAGAAACAAGGTCTTTGCCGCCTTTCTTCACCCAATATACATCGATTTCCGCGAGAAGCAGATTGTCCGCAGTCGGCTCGAGCAAGTACTCCAAAGTGGAGCGACCTTCAATCGTGGTATCAAACTCAAAGGCATGGTTATGATAGCTGATTCGCATTTTTTCCTGCCGCAGTCGTTCCCTCGCTTCATTTAAGCGTTTCCTTACTTCCATGTACCCACTTGCATTTCTCAGGTCCTCAGGTGTGGAGGAGATGACCAAATCACGGGTTTTGAACAGTTGAGCCTCAGCAATTACCTGATCCAGCTCTTCCTTAACCCGCTGGTATTTAATATGTAGGCCCGTTTCCAACATCACTTCCGCCAGAGCCTCCGGCTCATATCCCTGATATCCGGCAAATTGCACGCCGGCCCATCCCATACGTTTTAATTCCCGCAGGACATTTGGAAAATCCGCCTTGCACTCATCCCGCAAAGTATAAAGCTGCAACGCACATTTTTGCTGCATCATTTAATGACCTTCCATATTATTTTAGGGTTGTTCAAGCCTCGTAGTATGGATTTATAATTACAAGCATACTTCCCTTCCGGTTTCTGCGGATTCATAGAGAGCTCAAACATGTATCCAAAATATCCCATTTATTGATCAAAACTTTCTCATTTATAACCGTTACTCACATCGGGTTATACTTTTCATCTTCTTTAGTCCAATTCTTCCACAACCAATCCATACTTGTCATCTCCTTAACGAATTGTCTCATTTATAAACAAAATATTGTTATTATCATATATTCACATTTACCAGAAGGACTATACATAAAATTTGATGCTTATAAAAGAAAAACCCAGTTAGGCCAAGGGTTTGGCCTAACTGGGTTAATGCCCAAAGTCTCAAACATATACCCAAATTTGTCTCATTTATCGATCAAAGCAGTCTCATTTATAACCGTTACTCACAAGTTGACCAAGATTTTTATTTCAACTACATCCCCCGCTGCCTCATAGCCTCAAAAAGTACAACCGTCGCCGCCATCGCCGCATTAAGCGATTCTGCTTTTCCCTGCATCGGTATCCGTATATGCTCTGTTGCAAGACGGGATACCTCGGCCGACACCCCCTGTCCCTCGTTGCCAATAACGAACCAGACCGGACGACGGAAGTCGAACTCATAGCAGCTTGCAGTAGCTTGAAGACTGGTAGTCACAATAGCAACGCCTTGCGAAGCGGCTGAAGGCAGCCACTCTACCAAATCTCCCGAGGCAATCGGTAGATGGAACAGCGATCCCATCGTGGAACGAACGGTTTTCGGATTGTACAAATCCACAGTTCCCTTTCCCAGCAAAATACCGGTAGCACCTACAGCGTCCGCGCTGCGAATAATCGTGCCGAGATTACCAGGGTCCTGCACGCCATCGATGACCACGACAAGGCTCGAAGCTGCAGCCGCGGAGGTTTCTTTACTAGAGGATGAACATTCTCTATCAATCTCATAAGGCTTAAGCAAATCCAGCGGTTCCCAGCCCAGCTTGGGCAGCACGGCAAATACCGCCTGCGGCGTTAAAGCATCCGTACATTTAGCTAACACCACATCACTAACGGCGATACATTCGATGCCAGCGCTCTCTGCTGACTGAAGCATTCCCTGAGGCAGAGACTGCTGCCGCTCCTCTGCGTAGACGAGCGCCTCGATCTTGACACCGGAAGCTAATGCTTCCTGCACGAGATGTACGCCCTCGATCATATATTGCTGCTGCTGGTCCCGCCCTTTTTTGTCCAGCAGCTGTGCCCACGCTTTGACACGCGGATTGTTTACAGATGTAATCAATACTTCACTACTCCTCTTCATCCTGTTATTCCGCAAACGTTTTTTCGAATTTTTGTAAGTCCTCATTGTTCCCAACAACAATTAATATATCCTCAGAATCGATCAGTTCTTCAGCGTTTGGAGCGATATTCATCTTGACACCTGTCTTGATTCCAATGACATTGCAGCCGTATTTGGCACGAATGTCCAGCTGCCGCAGGTTTTTGCCTACCATATCCCGAGAGGCTCTGATTTCAACAATACTATGGTCTTCGGACAGCTCGATGTATTCAATAATGTTCTTGGAAATCAGATGATGCGCTACCCGCTGACCCATATCCCGCTCTGGATAAATAACTTTATCAGCACCGACTTTTTTCAGCACCTTGCCATGAAGCTCGTTCTGAGCCTTGACAATCACCTTGGGCACTCCGATTTCTTTTACGATAATGGTCGTGAGAATGCTTGCTTGAATATCGTCACCGATAGCGACAACCACAACGTCAAAATTACGCAATCCCAATGCTCGGAGTGCTTCTTCATCAGTGGAATCCGCCTGTACAACATGGGTAACAACCGTAGATATTTCCTGGATCCGATG
The DNA here is from genome assembly GCF_022458865.1 of Paenibacillus periandrae. Taxonomy (GTDB): domain Bacteria; phylum Bacillota; class Bacilli; order Paenibacillales; family NBRC-103111; genus Paenibacillus_S; species Paenibacillus_S periandrae. The sequence continues at coordinate 330,124 of NZ_JAJNMU010000006.1, forward strand.
TTCATTGCTATCAATAGCTAATACTTCAAAGTCCAATCCTGACAAGGTTTTGGCAACGCTGGTACCGAAACGACCCAAGCCAATAACGGCAAATTGCTTTTTCACGGACAACTACCACCCTTCTATCCAATCACGGTTTGACTTCTCAGCAGAACGTACTTCCATTGTGCTTTATTATACCATAAAATGATTTCTCCATAACCAAGCATGAACCGCACCCATTTGGCACATATTAAATGAAGTAAATTCAGTGAGTAAAGTGAGGAAACTTTTATGAACATTTCCCTTAGAGAAGCCATTATTCAACGCGTGACGGATAAAAATGACGATGAGCTGACGGGTATTATCGAGGATTCTGTCGGTGGAGCTGAGCAGGTATTGCCCGGTTTGGGTGTATTGTTCGAAATCATTTGGCAGCACAGCGAAAAAAGTGCCCAATCGCAAATGGTTACGGCTTTGAAGGAGCATTTGGCTTAACATTCGAGGAACGAATGGATCCTGTTGCAGGATATTCGCGCTTTATACCACGGATTGCTTAAGCAAATAGTAAAAAGCCACTGTATGGATCCGAATGCTGCGATTACAAGCGGCTCGGTCCACAGTGGCTTTTTTCGTTAACAAATGATCGTAAGCTTAATCCAATATGCCCCTAACCAATCCGCTTGGCAGTGGTACTGGTTTGTCGCAGGTGCTTTGCATCACATAATGTTTACCTTGCTCAGACGCATCATGGAAGCCATGCATCGCTTCAAGAACGTGGTACGCAAGCTCCCCGTTAGCGCGGTTCAATCTGCCGTTGTTAATGGCAAAAGCCATATCCAACACGCCCAGGCCACGGCTGTTATCTGCATAACCGTGAATGAGTGGCACTTCACTAAATTCCTTCGCATCGTGACGACGCACCAATACAGGCCCACCGAATGTGTTCGGGTCAGGTACGCTCAGCGTGCCTTCACTTCCGTAAATTTCAATGCGCGGCACTTGCGAACCGCCAAAGGAATCGAAGCTCGTAATAATCGTTCCAATAGCGCCGCTGTGAAAATCGAGCACGCCTGCAACATGTGTAGGTGTCTCTACCTTGATTTTTTGCCCAAATTTCGGTTGGCTGGTAATCGTCCGCTCTGGGTAGGAGATTTTGGCGGAGCCGGTTACCCGTTGAATTGGGCCAAGCAAAGCAATGAGAGCAGTCAAATAATAAGGACCCATATCGAACATTGGACCGCCGCCTGGCGCATAATAGAACTCAGGGTCCGGGTGCCAATGCTCATGGCCGCGACCGATCATGAATGCGCTGGCAGCAATCGGAGTTCCGATCCAACCATCGTTGATCAGCTTGATGCACGTTTGGATACCGCCGCCCAGGAAAGTATCCGGCGCGCTGCCCACCAAACGATCGTTCTTCTTCGCAGCAGCCAAAATCCGTTGTCCCTCTTCGCGGGTTACCGCTAGCGGCTTTTCCACATACACGTGTTTACCTGCTTCGAGTGCCTGTATACATACGTCAGCATGAGCTGCCGGAATCGTTAAATTAATGACCAGATCAATATCTGGATCTGCCAACAGCTCGGCAACTGAGCAAGCCTTGGCGATACCAAACTCCTCTGCACTCGCTTGTGCTCTCGCCACGTTCAAATCAGCGCACGCTGTAACTTCTAAAGCCGAAAATGTTTGGCAATTTTTAAAATAAATAGCACTGATTTTACCGCAGCCGATTATACCTACACGTACCTTTTCCATTTACAATGCTTCCTCTCTGCTTGCCAATTTTATTAAGCTACCTTGATTAAACCTGACTATCACCCATACCGGAGTAAGCTGCAGTGGCAGATGCCTTGTTGCTTGCCTGTGTCTTGCCCTCGGCCGCCCATAGGAAGCCACGACGCATGAGCAGTTTAACCTGCGGGATATCGATAATGTTGGCTTGATGTCCGAGCGAGTTGTAGTATACGCGCCCGACTCCCCAACGTTTGGTCCAAACTACAGGCATATCAACTGCCTTATTCAAGGAATGCGGGCCTTCTACCACAGGAAATCTTGTAGTCGCCAATACCTCTACAGCTGGGTCTACATGTAGGTAATACTGCTCGCTGGATACTGTAAAATCTTCAATGCCCTCTACGAGTGGACTTGTGCTGCCTTTAATATTAACGACGTATTCCACGCCATCATTGCCCGGATGAGCTACCCAGTTGCCGCCCGTCATGAACTGCCAGTCCACATTATTACGGAACGAATCGCACATACCGCCATGGCAGCCTGCTAGTCCAACTCCGCTTTGGACAGCTTCCGAGACATTTTTGGCGTACTGCTTATCAATCTCGCCCATCGTCCATACAGGTACAATTAGATCGAGCCCTAGCAGCTTTTCGGCATCGGCAAAAGCTTCCAGCGTATCGGACACCTCAACTTCAAAGCCTTCTTCCTCCAAAACAACACGAAATATATCAGATACTTCCTTAGGCTGATGACCTTGCCAGCCGCCTTGAACGATCAGTGCTTTTTTCATTCTGCACGCTCCCTTTTATTTAATAAGAATGGATGATTGTAAGCTCACTTCTAGACTTCGTCAATTCGCACCCAACGACGCTCCGCAATGGAACGATCTACCGCTTCGAGTACCTCTTGACACTTCACACCATCAACAAAATTAGGCACAGGCTGACGGTCTTCCTCCAAGGCCTGCATCAGCTCGACAACCTCATGAATAAAGGTGTGCTCGTATCCAATGGTATGACCGGCTGGCCACCAAGCGTCCATATAAGCATGAGAAGGATCGGTTGCCAACACGCGGCGGAAGCCCTGAACATCCTCAGCATCGTCTGTAAAATAAACCTGAAGCTCATTCATCCGCTCAAAGTCGAATTTTACGCTGCCCTTGCTGCCGTTAATCTCGAACGAATTCGTGCAGCGATGTCCGGGTGCAAACCGTGTCGCTTCGAAGCTGCCGAGCGCGCCATTGGCAAAACGGCTCATAAACAGCGTTGCATCATCGACCGTAACCGGACCCTTGGGCGCATCCTTACTGCCCTTCGCACTCAAGCCTGTCATCGATGTAGGCTCAGGACGTTCTTTAATGAACGTTTCGCTCATCCCGATCACCTCGGTCATGCCGCCGATCAAATAATGCGCCAAATCAATCAGATGTGCACCCAAATCTCCATGAGAGCCAGAACCGGCAATTTCCTTCTGCAGTCTCCACACCAACGGGAAATCCGGGTCGACAATCCAGTCCTGCAGGAACCAGGCACGGAAATGGTAAATCTCACCCAAACGGCCTTCATCAATCAGCTTCTTGGCAAGCATCACAGCAGGTGCAAAACGATAATTGAAGCCCACCATATGCTTCACGCCTGCATCCTCTGCTGCTTTGAGCATTTCCCTGGAATCCGGCAGTGTCAGCGCCAGCGGCTTCTCGCAGAACAAATGCTTGCCAGCCTTTGCCGCTGCCAAAGCAATTTCCAAATGCGCATTACTTGGCGCATTAATATCAATCACATCAATGTCATCGTTATTCAACAAATCCCGCCAGTCCGTCACATAACCGTCCCAGCCGAATTGCTCAGCTGCCTGGGCAACCCCCTGCTCATCACGGCCACAGATCAGCTTCATAGCCGGCTTGGCAACCTTCGGAAAAAACATATGTAAATCACGATAAGCATGGCTGTGTGCCTTGCCCATAAACTTATAACCGACCATCCCGATATTAACTTGCTTCATATTAGAATCCGCCTCCTTCAAAGTTTTACACTGGATGTTCATCTGTGATTACCATGCTGCTTAACTAAGGTTTCTGCTGCACGATTGTCTAACGACGAGCTCGGTGTCCAGCTTAACCTGAAAGCTGCCTTGCTCACCGTTCACCTGTGCCAGCAGACGCTCGGCTGCCAGACTGCCCATATCATAAAAGGGAACGGCCACGCTTGTGAGCGGCGGGTCTGTCACTCGGGCCGCATCAGAGTCATCGTAACCGACAATCGCGACATCCCTGCCGGCTTCCCAGCCAAGCTCACGCAAGCCCTGCATAAGACCTATCGCCATCCGGTCGTTTGCCGCAAATATTGCATCAATCTCGTGCCTGCGTTCGTATAACGCAGCCGCCATCCTGTAGCCACTGGTTCGGCTGTAATTGCCTTCGTAATACAAATTACGTAGCGCCTCGGCATCCTTACCTGCTTCGCCCATTGCCTTCCTGTAGCCTTCATATCGATCCGCACTATTGGAAAATTGCGAGGAGCCATTCAAAAAGGCGATTTGCTTATGGCCCTTATCCATCAAATGCTTCACGGCACGATAGCTGCCACCGATGTGATCCGCATCTACTTCATTGAAGCTTTCACCGGCAAAATGCTGATTGACCAGACAAAAGTGATGCCCCTCGGATTCCAGCATCTTCAGCTGTTCCCTTTCCTGTAGAGTATCACTGGCCCCCAGAATTATGCAGGCATCCACCTTTTGCGAACGGAATCGTTCAATGTAATCGCTCTCTTCGTCCAGGGAACGAAAGGTAAGCAGCAAATCATAACCCTTATCTTTCACCTTCGCGCCAATACCGCTTAACACTTCGGAAAAATAATACGTCGAGAACAAATGAACCTTCGGCAAATAGGGAAGTACAACGCCCAAATTTCCGCTTTTGCGGCGGGCAAAGCTCTGAGCTATCGCATTGGGGTGATAGTTAAGTGTCTTGGCAGCTTCCTGAACCCGCAGCTTCGTCTGTGCCTTCATGGGTCCTACACCATTAAAAACGCGGGAAACTGTAGCCTCGGATACACCTGCCAGCTCAGCAACTTCCTTCCTGGTTACAATAGGACGATCCCTCCTTCAGGTTTATGAAGCAAAATGACTTCGTGAGAAGTACGGTGAATAAAGTTCCGCTGCGCGACCGAAGTATTCCTCCGAGATGATGCTTACGAAGCCAGTTTGCTTAAGCAAACTCTCAGCTGTTGTTCCCAGAATTATTTTATAAAAAATATAGCGGTAAAATTCCGGAAACAAAGGCACCGCTCCGCTATCTCCAGAACACCACGGTCGCTCCGCTCATATATTCACCAAACTCTTTGAGTTTGTACAACAAACAAACTAACTGACTGACTAACCAACAAATCGAATAATCAAATAATTGACCCGCTAACTTCATTAGCCTTCGGCTTACAAGCTTCTCGCGAACTTGATAAAAGGTAATTCGAAAGCATCTTTTTAAAGCATCATTCCACACAATGTACACGCGTACATTTTCTCATGAGACGCCTCCTGTGTCAATACATAATCTAGATACCTTAACCTCCTCCCTTTTCGCGCCATATAGCAACACTCTTAGCGCTCTTCCGATTCATCATGATCTTGCTATTACAGGATCGAGCGACTATGCTTGAAATAACGAATAGCCAAGCCCGGAGGGGATTTCTATGAGACTGCTCGTAGCTGAGGACGATACATCGGTATGTGAAATGCTGCAGCTTTTTTTTCAAAAGGAACATTATAACACTACCTTTGTCCATGATGGATGGGTCGCCGAGCAGCGTCTGCTTGAGGAAAGCTGGGATTTTGTCATTCTGGACTGGATGCTTCCTGGCAAAGATGGGATCAGCCTCTGCAAACAGGTTCGCACCATAACGCCAACACCGATAATATTACTTACCGCACGGGATCAGGAGAAGGATCGGATTCTCGGATTGGAAAGCGGTGCAGATGATTATGTCGTCAAGCCCTTCAGCCCGATGGAGCTGATTGCAAGAATCAAAGCAGTCCTGCGACGTTATCACATGGGTACGTCCTCCTCCAGCTTGCAACCAGAGCCACCCTATCCTCCCCACGACTCTTTGAACATCTTAAAGCACAAGGACATCCGGATCGAATTGGAATCCCGGATCACTATGATACGTGGAGCTGTGCTGACAAATTTGACCCCCAAGGAATTTGAGCTGCTGTGCCTGTTTGTTCGCCACCCGAAAAAGGTATTTACCCGCGATATGCTTATCGAGAGCATCTGGGGCTACGACTATATAGGTGAGGAACGAACCGTCGACGTCCATATCAAAAGGCTGCGCAACAAAATATCAACACCTGAGAATCCACTCGTGGTCACCGTATGGGGCATAGGCTATAAGCTGGAGGAATGACGATGGGGAACAAACGATTGCGTTATCGCTTTACTTTTTTTCAACGCCAATTTATGAGTCATATGCTCGTATCCATACTGATCCTTGCTTTAATGGGAGCTGGCTTTGTCTATTATTTGAAGCAGCAATCGTATGCCCATGTAACGGAGGAGCTCAGCAATGCAGGTAAAGTGATTGTCCGACTGCTGACCCGTGAAGAGGAAGAACCGACTGTACCCCTACAGGCCTATCGAGGTTTGCTAGCTGAGCGCAAAATATCTTTTATTATTTTCGATAAAACCGGAGAGATTGCGTACCGTGATCCGAAAATGTCGGCCGCTCTGCGCAATAAAGCATTTTTGGATGGCCTTCGTGCCCGTGTCATGTTCATTAAAGACAATCAGACCTTTATCGTTGACCGCAGCCCCGAGCAGCCGCTTGTCGTTTTAACCAAACCGATCCATCCCAAAAGCAAAACAACTGATATGTACATGTTCATTTTTTCCCCTGTAGTCGGTTACAAGGACATCCTATTATCCATGGATCGAAATGTTGGATATGCAGCAGCATTAATTTTTGTGATTACAGCCCTTATTAGCGCTTTTATATCACGCAGGATAAGTCGAAGACTTCAACTGCTGCGCCAAGCCACATGCAAGCTCGCGGACGGTCATTATTCTATCCGGTTGCCGATCAATCGCTCCGACGAATTGGGCGACTTGGCACTCGATTTTAATGCAATGGCTGTACAGCTGGAGGCTTCCTCCCTACAACTCAAACAGTATGAATTACGCCGTCACTCCTTTATGACCGATGTATCCCATGAGCTGCGAACACCACTTACCTCCATACGGGGTATTATTGAAGGTTTGAAAAACAATCTCGTCACAGAACCTGAGGATAAACACAAATACTACGCCATTATCGAAAAAGAAACGTTTCGTCTTATTCGTCTGATTAATGAGCTGCTGGACATGGAAAAGATCGAAAATGGTTTGATCACACTGGCTAAGAAAAATAGTCCGCTGCGTGAAATTATGGAGACGGTAGTGGAAACCTTGGAAGTGCTGATCGAAGCCAAAAAATTGCAAATCATTATTGAATGCGACCCTGATTTGGTCGTCTATTGTGATTATGATCGACTTACCCAAATTTTGATCAACTTGATCAAAAACAGTATTCAATTTACCGAATATGGCACAATCCGGCTCACAGCGGCAGAAACCGAAGCCTCCACCCTGATCGATATTACCGATACCGGACGAGGGATGACAAGCGCGGAGCTTGCGCTCATCTGGGACCGATTCTATAAGGCGGACCCATCCCGTGCCAAGAGCAGCAGTGAAACCGGTCTCGGACTGTCCATCGTCAAGCAGCTCGTGGAGGCGCATGGAGGCACGATTGAAGCAAGCAGTACACCAGGAATCGGTTCTAGCTTTGTGATTACGCTTCCCAAGCTCGAATCCTAAATTCTCTCTTGCTATTCTATGGAAAAGAACGTATAATTTCGACTGATAATAATTATCATTATCGTATTTTTGCTCATACATAAGAGGATCCGTACGCTGGAGGTGTCGAAAGCAACACAGCAAGCCTATGAGAAAATTACAAGCCACTTCGAGTATGAAGCTCTTTTCCTTTAGCCTTATTTTTATCATTTCGTTGTTCGTTTTAGTAACAGCCATGTTCCTGGCCATCTCCTACGGAGCCAAAGAAATGACGCTTGGCACCGTATGGACAGCCGTGATCGATTATAACCCTAAATTGACCGCACACCAGATCATACATGAGCTGCGGCTTCCCCGGGTAATAGGAGCAGCGGTTATGGGAGCGGCGTTCGCTGTCGCTGGTGCTTTAATGCAGGGTGTGACACGTAATCCGCTGGCGGATGCAGGAATACTCGGAATCAATTCGGGTGCAACCTTTGCCGTTGCCCTTAGCTTTGCATTTTTTCCTAACTTGCCTTATTCGGCTTTAATTGCACTCTCTTTTACCGGAGCTGTGCTCAGTACGCTATTTATTTTTATGCTGGGCAGATCAGCTCCAGGCGGTCTAACCCCTTTAAGACTCACCCTCGCGGGAGCAGTGGTAGCCGCTCTGCTGCATTCACTCAGCTCAGGGATTGCGATTTATTACAATTTGGCTCAGGATTTGGCCTTTTGGTACGCAGGAGGTGTTGCCGGGGTCAAATGGGTACAATTGCAGCTGCTAGTTCCGGTTATTGTAATAACCATTTTGTGGGCCTTTACGCTTGGACGTTCGGTTTCGCTGATCTCGTTGGGTGATGATGTGGCCGTTAATCTTGGGGTAAACACGAAGCGGATTCGACTACTGGGCATGACCGCATCTGTGATTCTTGCCGGGGTATCGGTTTCAGCTGTGGGTGCGATTGGATTTGTCGGGTTGGTCATCCCACACATCGCACGCAAGCTGGTCGGTGTCGATTACCGATTCATTATCCCCCTCTCTGCTGTGCTGGGTGCCGTACTGCTGGTTGTCGCCGACATGGGAGCCAGAATGGTCAACCCGCCACGAGAGCTTGCGCTTGGCATTATGGTCGCCATGGTCGGCGTTCCTTTCTTTCTTTATCTGGCTCGTAAAGAAAGGAGGAGCTTATAGATGCAGCAGCAAGTATCAAACCGAAGCAAAAAAACGATCCAGGTCGGGATCATCCTGCTCATTATCGGCTTGTGTGCCATCCTGATCAGCTTGAACACAGGAACGATTCGGATCGCTCCTCTTCAAGTGATTCAAACCTTTCTTGGCCAGGGCAGTCCTGACGATAAGCTGGTTTTGTTCGAATATCGCCTGCCGCGGATATTGATTACAATGCTGGCTGGTATCGGATTAGGTGTATCCGGTGCTATTTTACAAGGATTGTCCCGCAATCCACTGGCTGATCCCGGTATTCTCGGGCTTCATGCTGGAGCTGCTTTCGGGCTGATTGCGTTCGTCAGTTTTTTTCATTCGATGAAGGACGCCTCTGCTCTGCTGATTCCTTTATTCACTTTAACCGGTGGTGTGTTGTCAGCCTTTTTAATTGTGCTTCTCGCTTATGACCGCCAAAGAGGTCTGCTGCCTATACGTCTCATCTTAATCGGGATCGCCGTAGCTGCAGGATTCAGTGCGATCACTTTGTTTTTATCGCTTCGTCTGGATGAAACGACCTATGCTTTCACTGCAAGGTGGCTGGTTGGCAACGTCTGGGGACGGGATTGGATTCACGTCTTTGCCCTGCTTCCTTGGATTCTCATATTTGTTCCTTACAGCTTCCTCCAGACCCAAGCACTAAATGCGTTCTCGCTTGGAGATGAGGTAGCGACTGGTATTGGAACAGCCGTACGCAAGCAGCGGCTATTGCTCTTGGTAACTGCCGTCGCTTTATCCAGCGCCAGTGTAGCGATGGCCGGAGGCATAGGATTTATCGGCCTCGTTGCTCCTCATCTTGCACGCCGCTTGGTCGGACCGATGCACCAACACTTTTTACCGATAGCTGGTCTAATAGGGCTCGTCATTCTCGTCGTTGCAGATACGATAGGGCGCTCCTTATTTCAGCCGAATGCGATTCCTGCAGGAGTTATAGTTGCCGCCATCGGTGCTCCATATTTCTTATACTTACTAACCAGATCCAAATAAAACCCAAATTTAAGGAGACCTTATGAAAAAGACACTCATGATCCTGTTAAGCGCCGTATCGATGATTACCGTTTCCGCATGCGGCTCAACAACTCCCACGCCAGCAGCAGATCCACAGCCAGCACCCGCTGCCGCCCCTGCAGCAGCTACCGACAAACCGGCTGCCAAAGCACCAAGAATCGCTTCCGTTTCCATCCATTTAACGAATGATCTGTTGGCGCTCGGTATTACTCCGGTCGGTTCTGTCATCGGTGGCGATTTAAAAGCGTTCCTGCCTCATGTAGCCGATCGATTGAAAGACACGAAGCCGCTTGGTGTAGTTACCGAACCGGATATGGAAGCCATATTGTCATTGAAGCCTGACGTGATTTATCTGGATAAGCAATATGCCGGCAAAGATATTTCCAAATACGAAAAAATCGCTCCGAGCGTAGTATTCGATCTGGATGAAGGCACATGGCGGGATCACCTGAAAAAAATCGGTAAGCTAGTCGATCGCGATAAGGAAGCCGAGACGTTCATTAAAGACTACGAAGCTCAGAAGGAACGTGTAAAAGGACTGATCAATACGAAGCTTGGAAAGGACGCTACTGTAATGGCCGTTCGTGTAACTGCCAAGGAGCTGCGTGTATTCGGAACGAGACGCCCAATGGGTCCTCTCTTGTATGAAGACCTTGGCCTTAAGCCAGCCAAAGGCGTCGAGAAAGTAAGCAAGGACAAAGCGTTTGACGTGATTTCTCAAGAGGTATTACCGGACTATGATGCGGATGCAATCTTCGTTATCGTGAACAGAGAAGATGGAGCCGAGAAATTATTTAAACAAATTGAAAGCAATCCAATCTGGCAAGGTCTCAAGGCTGTAAAATCCCAACACGTTTATCTGATTCCTGATCAACCGTGGTTGGATTACTCCGCGCTTGGCACCAAAATGGCACTTGATGATGCCGAGAAGAAGTTCGCCAAGTAACCCGGATTCGCTTGTACAGAGCAGACGAGCCATGTGGTCAAAAGACTGCTTGGCTCTTTTGCTTTGTACAAGCTTTTTAAGCGCATGCTCAGTTCCCATTCAGCGAGCATTCAGTTTTTAACTGTATACTACTGGAAAGTAGTTGAACTCCACCACAGGCTTGACCCTTAACACTCTGCCGAGTTGCAGTGCTGTTATTTTTTTAAGCAATAACACTACTCGATGTAGTGAATAGTGCAATGATGTCCGTCACGCCACTTCAGACTGCGGTTCATATGTAAAAGGAGGCTTTCCCATGAATATTAGAAAAACTATACTTGCATTAGGTGCAGCGGCTGTACTAATAGGCGGTGGTTATGCTGCTTATGACTACTACGCCGGAAATCACATTACCATCCAACAGGTTATTCCCACAACTACGACCACAACTGCATCTGTTCCCACCAACAGCATGACTGCCGTTGTACCAGCCAAGCTGGACGGGTTGTGGACCATCCAGCCGGCTTCTAAAGTGTATCTCTCCGTGACGACCTCCAAGGAAACAGTGAACATCGAAGGTGCCTCTGTCAAAGGAACATGGATCATCAATACGACCGATCCTAGCATCATGAAAGCTGAAGGGATCGTCGATACGACTTTGCTGCAATCAGGTAATCCGCAAAGGGACAACCATGTCAAAGGAAATGATAGCTTAAACACAGCTAAATTTCCGGAAGCCAAATTCACCGTAAAATCCTTTGATAACTTCCCTAAGGAGTGGAAGGAAGGCAGCAAGGTCGCATTCACCATGACCGGAACCCTCACAATCAAAGACATCTCGAAGGACGTAACCTTTACCAGCGAAGCGTTATACAGTCAAGGTGCTTTGAATGTGGAGGGCAGTACAGTCGTAACCTTCGCCGATTATGGTATGAAAAACCCGCATACGGTTTTATTAGAGGCCCAAAATAATGTGACGGTACAGCTCAGACTTGTATTGAAGCTATAGCCTTTTCCCATACGCTTTTGCATATCTGCGGATTTTCCCGAAGATCGATTTATCCTTTAAACGTCTGAATATATAAGGATCGGGAGAAGTATTCACCTCAAGCACCCACGGGTGCAGCTTATTATCCAATGCAACGTCCAGGCCGATTTCCTTCAGTCCGCGATAGGTCGTGTGAAGCTGACGCGCTGTAGATAGTCCAAGCTTTCGCAAGCGGTGAATATATTTTTTCTTTGCAGTACCGGATACATAGGCGGAAAGCAGCGTCTCTATCGGTTTAAGCGTACCTCCATTATGAACATTCGTAACGATTTTCTTCGGGTGAGCTACACGGCCGATGACACCGGTGGCTTCCCATTTCCTGTTTGGTGTTTGTTGAACCATAACTCGAATATCGAAACGCCGATTCCGGTATTTGGTTAGATGGATGCCCTTCTGTACGAGATACAGTCGTTTTCTTGTGCGTTTTCGGATCGAATTGTAAAGATCATCAAAGTTGGAAAATGATTTTTTCACTACTCCATTCTGATACTTGTAACGCTTCCCATCCGTAACAGAGCTCTTTTCTACACGCATAACACCGTTGCCGTAAGTGCCACTATCCGGTTTGATATAGACCATCCCATATTGATTTAGCAGGTCATGCAGAGAGGTACGCGTCATTTTTCTCGTCTCGGGCACATAAGTACGCAGCTTGGCATTACGCAGCATCACGCTTGTTTTTCTCCATTTACTTACAATATGCCTACTATAGTTTACTTTGCGCATTCGGCTCCACCTTTCTTCAAGCTTCCTTCAGCAGTAACAAACATGAAGTGAATATCTCCCACTTTCAATCTAGTGTATGCACAAGCGGCGCTACTTGAAAGGGCGCTTTCAATATCCTATCCTCCATTTCATCAAGCAGCCGCAACGCAAATAAGCAGCCCCTGTGGGACTGCTTATTCTTGCTATTTAACGATCCAATACAGCTGCAGTCTGCCTGCCCGACATCATCAAGTCAAATGCGATTCAGACCCATCCAGCTCCCTCTGCTTACGCAGCAGGTAAGTAAAATAACGGATATAGAACGAAATCAACACAAAGAATATGCCTACGGTCAGTGGATCCTTCGTGTAGCTTTCCAGTGTCGGCGCTGCAGCTGCTCCGTTCATTCCCGAGTCACTCTGCAAGTAGTACATAGCCAGCAGTCGATACACAATCCGCCCCAGCAGCAGCACAATCAAAGTTACCTCAACCCACAGATGGGTACGATAGTACCAGGCATCGTCTCTTTTTTCAAACTGAATATGCTTGATAGCGTAGTAACTAAGGATCAGCCCGACAGCCAAGCCTACCGCATCGGCAATAAAATGAATAGGATGCAGCAGACCTGCATACAGAAACACGCAGCCTAACACGCCGAATATCGTCGTTCGAAATATAAGCCGTTTACGGTTCAGCTTCTGGAACCCGATCGTCCGTTTTACCCTACGATAAATTCCAAAGGCAATCAATGCCATAATTAGCAGTGTAGGTCCCAAATGCTCCATGTGGATCATCCCTCCTAACCGTTGTATAGATTAGTTATCGAAGTCTTGGTAGATCAAGATCAAGGAGCATTTTCCAAAAATTGCGCAGTCGGATTTTTGTCCATGGCCGAGCGCATCGCATACTCACTCTCAAACAGCACGACAAAATTATTTTTCTTATCCTTCACAAGCTGTGAATTAATCCGGAACTTGGCAGGGTCAACATCTTTATCAATAATCCAGCGCGCGAACTGGAAATTCATCCGCTGCAGCTGTACTTCAACACCATACTCTGCCTTCATCCGGTACTCCAATACCTCAAACTGCAGCTGGCCGACTACACCAAGAATCATATCGTCAAAGCCGATCGTACGGAACACTTGAATGGTACCTTCCTCAGTCAATTGATCGATACCCTTTTGAAATTGCTTATGCTTCAGAGCATTTTTGACGGTCACCTTGGAAAATAGCTCCGGTGAGAACGTAGGCAGCTCATCAAACTCGTAGTTGCCGCCTTGACACAACGTATCGCCAATTCGAAAAATACCCGGATCAAACAGTCCGATGATATCGCCGGGATATGCCTCCTCAACAATATCGCGATCCTGTGCCAGAAACTGCTGCGGTTGAGCCAGCTTGATGTCCTTGCCTGGACGAACGTGTTTCACGGACATTCCACGCTCAAATTTACCGGAGCAAATACGCAGAAAAGCAATCCGATCCCGATGTGCCGGGTTCATATTTGCCTGAATTTTAAAGACGTAACCGGAAAATTGCTCACTTAGCGGATCAATCTCTCCTTGTGTGCTTCTGCGTGGTGTTGGAATGGGCGCCAGCTCCAGAAAGTTTTCCAGAAAGGTTTGTACACCGAAGTTATTGATCGCACTGCCGAAGAACACAGGGGTCAATTCGCCGCTCTGCACCCTCTCATAGTCGAATGGATCACCTGCTACGTCCAACAGCTCCAAATCCTGAACAAGCTGATCATAGAAAAATTCCCCTGCAATTTCTTTAACCAGAGGGTCCTCATAGCCGCTCACCTTACGCACTTCAATCATTTTATGATCGTTGCCCTGAAACAGCTCGACCTGCGTCTGCTGACGATCGTACACACCACGGAACTGCTTGCCCGAGCCAATAGGCCAGTTCATCGGGTAGGATCTGATCCCAAGCACCTGCTCCAGCTCCTCCAGCAGCTCAAAAGGATTTTGTCCCTCGCGGTCCATTTTATTAATGAAGGTAAAAATCGGGATTCCCCGTTTGCGGCACACTTGAAACAGCTTCTTCGTTTGCAGCTCGACCCCTTTGGCAGAATCGATCAGCATCACGGCACTGTCTGCCGCTGTTAACGTCCGGTACGTATCCTCGGAGAAATCCTGGTGACCCGGTGTATCCAGAATATTGACGCGATGCCCCTCATAATCGAACTGCATAACGCTTGATGTAACCGAAATCCCTCTTTGCTTCTCTATTTCCATCCAGTCGGAGGTCGCGTGCTTGCTTGCCTTGCGGCCTTTGACCGTACCAGCCAGTCGAATCGCTCCTCCAAACAGCAGCAGCTTCTCCGTTAATGTCGTTTTACCCGCATCCGGGTGAGAAATAATCGCAAACGTACGGCGTTTTTCAACTTCTTCTTGCATCTTCTGTGGCATGTTCATACTCATGGCTTGTATTGTTCCTTCCTTCATATCACTAAATGTTTACTTGGTCAGCTTTAAATTCCAATCTGCTTCCTTGAGCCAGGTACGATTACTGAACTCACGTCCTCGAACCTTCACATGATCCCGATATACCTGCACATAAAGCCCTTGGGATTTATTTTTACCTTCATTCTGAAAATTGCGGTTTAAGACGCGGCCCACTGAGGAATTGTGAAAAAAATGAAACGTTTCCTTCACATAATGCTCGGTACCGTTTTGAAAATCCTGATGACGATGGCCGCAGAACACGAACACATTCGGATATGGCTTTAAAATTTCTCGAAACAGCTTGGCTCGAATCAACGTATGGCTGCCTCCATCCGAACCTATGGGTGGCAGTGGCTGGTGGACCATGACGAATACCGGTTTGCCATCCTTGTGCTTGGCTAGCTCCGTCTTCAACCAGTCCAGCTGCTCATCGGAATACCAGGCACCCTCACCTACCTCAGGCTTCTCTTGAACATAAGCTTCCTGTGATAGCATCAGAATCGATAATCCGTTGATCTGGGCGGCATGGTAAGGCTTCTGCAAGCCAAAAAATTTCTGAAACCGCTCGCGTGATTGCCAGTCTGTTTTACCATTGGGCACCGTATCTTTATTGAAAGCACCCTTCTTATCAATCCAAATATCGTAATAATCGTGATTCCCCATATTGGCGTGAAGCGGAGGCAGCTTGTAGGCTGCTATTACCTTTTGCAGCTCCCTGTAGCCATCGGGATCGCCAAAATCTGTCAAGTCCCCCGTTAGTAGCACAGTTTCCACAGGTGATTCGAACTGCTTGATATCATCAAATGCTTCCTTCAAATGCTTGATCGTATCCGGGTCGTAGACCGATACGTGAAGATCGCTTAATATCATGAACGACAACAGCGGTTCTTTATCATTAATCGGCGCTGGCTTCGTCTCTGGTGTCTCGGGCTTCGGTGCAGCCAGAGGCTGCTCAGCAGCATGCTTAACGACGCTCTGTGAATTAACGGAGCGCTGAAGCAAATAAATAAGGCCGGTTGTGGCCGCACCAATCATCACAAAAAGCCCGAGCATCCAACGTATAAAAGCCCGACGCGACATATTTATTAACCTCCTGATGGTCTGCAAAATGATGTCTTACTATTATATCTTGTTAGACGGGTATATGTACACTTTTTGACGGTCAGTAAGCAAAAAAAGGCCCGTACCCGATAAAGTACGGACCCTTCTGTATAAGCGAATGCTTCAGCCTGTGCGGAGCCTATTTTCTTAAAGCTGTTTCCCAAGCCACTTCGCCTTCATCTTGTCCATTAACAGGCCACCATTTGAAGCCGTCCTCTGAGAGCAGCTGTTGAGCTTGATCCGGTCCCCACGTTCCAGCTGGATACAGCATTAAAGTGTCCGTACGCTCAGCCCATGCAGAAGCAATTTTATCGACGTATTTCCAGGCTAATGCTACTTCATCCCAACGGGTAAAATAGGTGGAATCGCCACGTGCAGCATCATACAGCAGACGCTCGTAAGCTTCCGGTGTATTCAAGCCTACCTGGCAGCTTTGGCAAAAGTCCATCGATATCGGCAGGATGGAGCCTTCCGAGCCTGGTTGCTTGGCATTCATTTTGAAATAGATGCCTTCCATCGGATTAACACGGAACACAAGCAGGTTAGGCTCAAGCTTATGTTTTTTGGACAAATACACATTATTCGGCACATTTTTAAATTCAACAACAACCTCAGTTGTTTTCACTGGCAGCCTTTTGCCCGTACGAATATAGAACGGTACGCCTGCCCAGCGGAAGTTATCAACAAATACTCTTGCTGCGAAGAAGGTTTCCGTCGTCGATTCCGGATTGACCGAATCCTCCTGACGGTAGCCGGATACTTGAGAGCCCTTCATGGTACCTGCTGAATACTGACCACGGACTGTATTGGAGCGCACCTCTGAGGCGGTTTGGAAGCCGCGAAGCGAGCGGAATACCTTTACCTTCTCATCGCGAATATCTTCTGGAGACAACCGGCTTGGCGGTTCCATCGCTATCATAGCCAGCGTCTGCAGCATATGATTCTGCCCCATGTCACGCAGTGCACCGGAGTGATCATAATAACCGCCGCGGCTTTCAACACCAACCGTCTCACTTAGCGTAATTTGAATGTTGGCAATATATTTATTGTTCCATAGCGGCTCGAAGAATGCGTTGGCAAACCGCACCACATTAATGTTTTGCACCATTTCCTTGCCCAGGTAATGATCGATCCGATAGACGTCCTTCTCTTCAAACACTTCGCGAATCTGCCCGTTCAGCTTCTCAGCAGATGGCAGGTCATAACCGAATGGCTTCTCGATAACAAGACGCGCCCAACCGGATGTTTCCAGCAATCCGCCTTCCTTCAAATTGTACGATACGTTGCCAAACAGCTCAGGGGAAAGCGCCAGGAAGAAGAGCCTGTTGCCGCCTATATCAAACTTGGCATCCAGTCGATTGGTCATCACGCTCAACTCTTTAAAGGATTCGACATTATTCGTATCCAGCGACATATACTCAAAATGCTCGGCAAAGGAGTCCCACTGTTCATCCTTCGTTACATTATAGCGTGCAAATTCCTTGATCGATTCATGTACATCTTCACGAAATTGCTCATTCGTCCGCGGTCTGCGTGCCAAACCGATTACAGCAAAGCGGTCTCCCAGCTTGCGTTCACGGTAAAGGCTGTATATCGCAGGATATAGCTTGCGGCGTGCCAAATCTCCAGTTGCTCCAAAAAGCAAAATTACCGTATCGGTCATATTATCATCATTCTCTCTTATGTATTTTTCGTTGCTATTATTTCATGTTCACTATTCTCAGCTTTCTAAGCATAACCAAATATAACGCAGGATTCAACATCCCAGCTATAATAAATTTTTATAAGCTTTTATATAAAATGTGAATGGAGACATCAGAACTCGCCAAAAAGACCCCGCCACCTGATGCGAAGCCTTGGAATGGCTTGTAAATGAATGTGATCATTATTATTTTGTTGTCCACTAGCCTTTTTCATTCGTTATTTTGTCGAAAACTTTTCCTGCTACTGGTACCCCATCGACCATTGCCTTTCTTGAAATTGGGGAACCTCTAATAATTTTCTGAGCATATAACAGCGAATCGTTGCATCATAATGAATGGACTCGTAGCCCTTGGCCGTGTAAAAGCGCTGCGCCTGTGTATTGGTATCATCTACCCAGAGGTAAATTTCACGCTGCCCCTTCAGCCGACCGTACCGTTCTGCCTGTTTGAGCAGGGCCGATCCGATGCCAAGCCCTTGGATCGTTTTATCGACAGCCAGCATATCGACATACATCACATTCTTGTCCTGTCTGATCGCAATAAATCCGCACACCCTACGTCCTCCACGGAGATAAACATAGGTCACACAACCGCGTAATCGCTTCCGAAGCGCCTTTAGATCCAACTTGACATGTGGCTGGGTTATTCTGGCATATGGCAGCAATAGGCTCTTAACCAGCCCCAGGATCGCTTTGTCATGCAGGGGAAGATGTTTGCAGATCAATGACCATCGCCTCCATAGATAATTGTACTCTATCTTATGAAGAGCGCTGATCGTCTGCTATTATTTCAAGTACTTTTTGCCGACAAAGCCCAAAAACAATACGCTGATAATAACTATAACAATAATGACGACGATCTGAATCCAGTCCATAAGCTTGTACCCCTTAATCAAATTTACGATAGCCTGTTTCAATTGCTGTATCTGGAGTTTATTAAATGATGATCAACTAAATGATCTTGCTCATAAAGTCAATTTTACATCATAATTGATCTTTCATCCAACTGTCAATAATAATTTACGAAAACCCGTCAATATTGTATAATTATACATATAACATCCATGATCGTGAGGTGTATGAGCTATGATTTCCAAAGTTTCCGAGGTCAATCGTGTGTATCGAACAAATGACATATGGCGAGAGGAAGATCATGCCTGGCAGGGGGGCGGCTGGCAGTATCGTCCCTTGGTTTCATCGAAAGCAGAGGCCGAGGTCGTATTTCAACGATATGCCTTTGGACAGCATGCTCGTGCAACCGCGATGGCGGTAGCTGGCTTATTGACCACAGCTGAGCAGCTGAAGCAAGCCGGAGAAGCCATGCTGAGTTCAGATTCTTCCTTGGACCATCGAACAGTTGAGGTTAGTCAACCCTCAGTATTAACCGCCACAGTTCAAAAGGGTGCCCAAATTGGCTCGTACATCATTCAATCCGATCAAATTGCACAATCACAGTTGAATGACGGTGCTGTTCTGCAGCGTACTTCACCAACACTCATGACCGCGGGCTCTAATCAGATGAAGCTTGTCACTGAAAATCAAACGATCTCCTTCTCCATATACATTTTATCAACGGATACAAACCAGCAAGCGCTTCAAAAAATTCGCAGTGCAATCAACAGCACCAATTCGGATCTTCAGGCCTCCCTTGTCAGAGACGAACTTAGGGATACCGTACAATTAAGAATCAACAGCCTTCACACAGGAACAGCTCATGCCTTTTCCATTGTGGATATATATGGGAATGCGGCTGCAATCAGCGGCATCGCTAATGTTACACAACAAGCGGAAGATGCCGTCTACCACATTAACGGAAATGCTTCAGTGGTGTCAGCCTCCAATCAAATTGTGTGGGATCAAGGCAATGTGGCCATAACCTTATTGGCTGCATCACAAAAGCCTGTACAAATCGATATACATCCAGATATGATCGGGATTAAAAGACAGGTTCAAGCTCTCGTTGACCGTTACAATTCTCTTCATCTGCAACTTACCCAATCGGGTGGACTGCTCACAAGTGAAGCTTCCGAATCCGTAATGGGCAAGCTTACATCGCTGCCACTTGAAATGATTGGAATTCAGCTGAATGCAGATGGTTCACTAAAAGTAGACTTCTCCGTTTTGGAGGAGCAGGTCATCTCCCGCTTTAATATGCTGGAATTCAGTTTACGAGGCTTTGGCGGACTTGCTGCAGCACTGAATGTAGCTGCCAAAACCTTACTTGATCCGCCTTCATTTGAATTACTGGATCAAGGGCAGGCTTTATTTCAATCCTTCAATAATTATCAGGTGAATCAGCGAGAAGGAGCTCCCGTTAATACGTATCTTCCTTTACCTCTGTCCGGCATCTTAATGAATGACTATATTTAGTCATAATATTCCGGTGCATGCCATCAAGGCTCAACGCCACGATCCATGTGGCGTTGAGCCTTGATGGCAATTAGGTCTTGGGAATTGTGTTGACTATCGCTTTTTTCCGGCATTCCAACGAATAACTCAGCGCCGCGTGTCTGACTTCAGCCAGACGGGCGGCATCCTCCATATAAAACCATTCCTCATGTGTATATAATTTCAATAAAATATGCTTGGCGGCATGGACAGCCTGCTTCTCATCCCTCAGCATAAACCATGTAATTTGATAGCAGCTGCACTCATAAGCACGTAGTATCGTGACCTTGTCATGAGCTGTCAACGGAATTTCCGCGTGAAGTCTGGAAGGTCTGGAACTAGCGGCCATTGGCTCTGCCTCCTTCATTTATGTTAAAAGACCAGCTTGATTCGGGTGATTCCGGGTATATTCTTTCTATCACCTTGCGAATTAAGGTCAGCTTCTCCGGAATCCGTTGAAGCGTAGGCATGCGAAACGCATAATCCTTACCAGGAAATTCATTCCCAAGTGTCACATAACCGTCGAAAGCTGATGAGCCTCCGCGGTAATGGACTGGATATTCGATACCGTTTGCATCCCTGATCACCCACTCATCACCGGAAAAATGGTTCCTGAATGTGCCTTGAACCCGTAATACGGCTTCTTTTCTGTTCTCCCTCGGATCGGGTGCATCGTCCATTTCAAAGCCTGTCAAGCGAAGCTCGTCCCCCTCATGCCGGAAAATGGCAGGCTGCGCAGACAAAGCATCAGGAATAAAGGTTAATCCTGCCTCCGTTATTTCAGGAAGTATGTAACCGTCCCATACGAACCATACAAAGGATTCTGCAGGTAAATATTTGAACGAGTAGGACCAATGATTGACAGGGGCTATGGGATCCTTTATTTTGGATGCGGTCAATAAACTGTCCTTATGCGGAAATTTCGTGCTCATCACACTATGAATCTCTTCTCCGTTCTCATTTTCAAAATGGAACATCAGCTGCTCTCTTTCCCTCAGTCTCGCTGGAGAACGCTCGGCAGCAGCTGCAGACAGCTCCGTATCCAGATCAAGTCTTACTCCGCTTGGAGTCCGTACCAGCCGTTTCATGCGAATAGTCATTCCGTTCGCCGTTGTGTACGATTGACTTAAAGGCTGTACCGTAGTCAAAGCTTTTGCCTGCTTCAGGTTTACATCAAACGCAAAGTTCCATTTCCCCTGAATATAAGGGATCCGTTGCATGTCACTACCCAACCTGGAAATGGTTGCCTGGATCATCAATTCATCAGCCTGTATTTCCTGCGGAAAATGGGCTACAAGTACATACATTTGTGAGGTCATGCCGATATCATACAGCTCTCCGAGCTTATTCCCGTTACGGTCCGTGATCTGTATCTCATTGGGGCCGCTTAGCTCCAGCATATTATGATTGGCCATACCATCGGGTCCTGTCAGCTTTAACGCCATAACGACTCTTGTCGAATCCGCTACCACCTCGTTGATCTCCATCGTGTACCCTTGATCCTTGACCTTGATATTGGGATTATTGACCAGACCAAGCTCCTGAGACTTTAAGAGCCCGTAATCGACAACATCAGGCGCAAACAAGGAACGTACATATTCCGCCAAGGACGGAGACGCCATAACTGCCAAAGTACTGGATATAAGAAGGATCAAGGCAGCCGTCGTGAATGCCCATTTCTGATTGCGAATAGAAAGCCAACGAATCCACCGTGGAGGTCGAGCTTGGACATGCTGCGAATCCATAAGGTTCGTTACGGATGTCGATGGCAGCTCGGAAAGCTGCTGCTGCGAGTCCAGTGCAGATTTCAGCACCGTCTCGAACTCAGACTCCGGCCAATGAGGCTCGGATATCGGCGCCTGATCGGATTGTGATTCATGATCCGCCAGTACGTATGACGGGTTCCCAGCTGAAGCAGTTTCCGTCGGGGCTGAAGCAGCCCGTGGCCTACTCTCTGTGTATACCGTCGACAGCTCCACATCATCTAATTTAGCCATCAGATCAGCTGTGAATGAGACTGGCAGCGCATCCGCTCGTGGAAACAACTGATCTGTCCATTGCGACTGCTCCATCCGACATTCTTCCAGCCGCATCCGGCAACTCGCGCAGCTGCTTAGATGCTGCTGAATTTCATCAATGAACTCTGCACAGATGAAACCATTACCAGGTAAACAAGCTTTATCCATGCTTTTATGTACATTCCAGCTGGCCAGAAATAAATCTGCTTCCTCAGCGCTCCAGCATTTCATGGACGTTCACCTCCTTGTCCTTCAGCAACTGCTTCATTTTTCTCTTGGCACGATGCAGATCGTTCTGCACCTTGCTGACGGGTATGTCCAGAATGACCCCGATTTCCTCGTAGCTCAGATCATTCGTATATCGAAGCAGCAGCACCATTCGGTGTTGTGGGGATAAGCCCAGCAGCATATCATGAATTTCCAGTCTTTTTTCCATTTGCAAATACATAGTCTCAGGGCACTCCATATGTTCATGCGCATTCAGGTTGAGTCCGTAACCTGTATCAGCCTGTCTGCGCCTCCATGCATCTCTCAGTAAATTGGCAGCAATCGTATACAACCATGAAGCAAAGCTTCGATCTATGTGATGGGAGGATAAGCTGCGATAAGCTTTGATGAATGCCTCCTGAGTCAAATCCTGTGCGTCCTGCTGCTGTGCACCCATACCTCTAAGCAGTTTATACACCCTATCTTTATACCGGTTTACAAGGAACGCGAAAGCTTCCTTACCACCTTGAAGCACTTCTTTGATCAGCGCTTCGTCATTCAACTGATCATCCATAATCAACCTCCACAACATTCTCTACATTATATAGACGCAGCTCAGGCGTATTTCCTTTCATTTTTTACAAAAAAAATACAGCCCGCCTGCCACTAGGCAAGGAGCTGCGTCCAAATCCTATCCTTTAACCGTTTTATTTAGTGAAAAGCCCGCCAAAACTCACCGTTGACCGCAATCAGATTCATGATACTGGAAAAAGGAATTTTGAATGTCGGAAAACCCGCCACATAAGGCGCAATATCGTAGGGATAAAAATATAGATGCAACGCATGTTCCGATACATAGAACGGTTGATCCGCCTTGATCCCCTTGTAAGTATCCGGGAATACATACGAATATTGCGGGTCCTGCTTAATTTGCTGTCCTACAATCTCACTAAGCACGGAAACGTAACCGCTGTCCGGCTTAAACAGGTCCTTCAACTCGTAGATCCAGCCATTCATCAGATTAATGGGTGTATACAGCTTTGTAGGCATCCCATGCGCCGCTCCAAATGGAAAGTTGTAGCCATTCAGCTGAAGCTGCAACAAATTTTTCTTGAAAAATGAGACGTTAAAATCACCGCTATAGCTGTAATCAAGCTGAGTATCAGCAGGTACCGGCTTCACTTGAGACAGCTGCTTCAGCTTCTCATTCACTTGGGTTTGTGCGGCCTTGGAACTCATTCCTTCAATCTGCGGATAATACACCAGATAGTCTTTGTTCGGTTTATACTTAATCTCCCTGACACGATAAGGGGAACGAAGTGAAATCACCGTATTGGGCTGCCATACGACATGCCCTTTGCGGTCCACGTAGGACAACCTTTGATCGATATTTACTTGAATGAGCGGCTTCATCCATACCAGGGTGCCACTCCCCTCCAACCGCGGAAAGCCCGGTGCAGCTTTGCCGCTTGGATCGATAAAATAAGTATGCTCACCATCCGTAACAGAAGCCAGCCCGTCCTTGAACTCGGATATATCCGTATACACAAACTCCGATAGCAGCTTGCCAAACAGATCGGCAATGGCATATTTGGAGCCGATATACGGCCGTTTGGGATCAATGGCTTTCCCGATTGCGACCCTTTGTTCCCCCAGCGTATTTATCGTGTTATATTCAGGCTTAATTTCAAAGTTGGCGTCACGATCAATTAGGCCGTATTGTGCAGTGTAGTCTTCGGAAATATCCACGATCGCCCTGTTGTCCTCAAAAGGCAAGGCAGTTCTATACTGAGGCGAAATAATAATTTTGCCACGTTCATTGATGTATCCGAATTTGCCAGAGGCTTCCTTCTGAAAGGGTAGTAAACCATTTCCTAATGCACCAACATACGCATAGGGATACGAGGCCAAACGTACTCCATTCTTGTCAATCAAGCTATACGATTTTTTTTTCACTTTGACAACAGCCTTGCCTGCATGAAAGTCACCTGCATCTTCATACTGCGGGGCAATAACCTCACGGCCCTGCAGATCCAGATAGCCATAACGTTGGCTTTCGGGGTTATTGGTGCTTAAATTGGCAAATACCGCTCGCTCATTACTATAAGGAGCAATATAGCTGTAGGCTTTATCGGTGACAACTTGACCATTCTCATCCATTACCTTAAAACCCTGCCCGTCGATTACAATAGCGCGTCCTTCGGAATAAGAACTGATAGAATCCCATACAGGCGGAACAACCTGCTTGCCCGTAAGATCGATCATACCGCTATGCTCTTTAACCTGCACAACCGCATAACCATTGCTCTGAAATTGTGCTGCATAAGCATACTGGGGCTTGATAACCCACTCGCCCCGATCGTCGATATATCCCCACTTTGTTCCATGAATCGTTAACAACGAAGCGGGGAACAGAGAGGTTGCACGCGTATCAGCCTCCTGCTGAGCCTGCTCTAGCTGAATCAGCTTCTGCAAATCCTGCAGCATGTCTGGAGTAGGGTAAGCAGGCTTCAGGCTGATTGCTTTATCCAACGATTCAGCCGCAGCTTCAGGCATATCGGCTTTAACCTGTGCATCCGCCAAATAGTACCAGTAATACGCATAATCGGGATGCTTGCCAGCTAGTTCCTCATAGTAGCGGACTACCCTTTGAAAGTAATAAGGATACACATCCCATGCATTCGTGAACTCGCCATTATGCCATCTAAGTACCTCCACCTTATACGCTTCACCCGTATCGTGGGTCCACAGTGCAATTTCACTCAACCCATCCCGGCCATACCGTCCTGGCATATCCTCGATCTCCACATAGCTGTAATTCATATCGGTTGGGGCTGCATCCTTGAAGCCATTAGCCGTCCATTCGTAGACAGACAGCTTCGACCAAATCGAGCCGATCTGCCAGCCGACAATCAAGTTGCTGCGGTCACGGCTGGTCACCGGGGCAGTAGTAAGCAGGCTTACTGCATAGCCTGGTCCTTTCAAATAAGCAAAGGGTCTCCATTCATTGCCCAACTGCTTTAATATCGTTACTCCATTTTCATCGTTCATTCTGTAAGCATACGCTATTTCGGGGTACCCATCCCCATCCAGATCGGCCCGGGCAGATACGGGACGAGGAGAGTTCAAGTCTACAGTCAGCGATTGCGCAGCTTGAGCTGCATACGCCCGGATCAGCTGATAGGTCTGTGTTTCATTCATCATCATCTCAGCACCTCATATGGTTAGTCGCCTATAGCATATGGGCATCTAGTCAATTCGGTGCATGATGGACTGATTGTCGATGTCTGCAGTCCTGCAACAATTAGCATATTCACAGCTTTAAATAAAAGAAAATCCCTGTATATCTCACAATTAATGAATTACTGGAGCATGTATGTATGGGAACAGAAGCTGTTCTGTATATTAGGGGATCTATGACAAGGCTTATTCAGCCAGTCCGTTTTTGAATGCGTAGATGGCCGCTTGGGTACGATCCTCGACACCGAGCTTGGCCAGGATGTTCGTTACATGGAATTTAACCGTTTTGATTCCGATAAACAGCTCGTCCGCAACGTCCTGGTTCGAACGCCCGGATGCAATAAGCCGCAGTACCTCCATCTCGCGCTCCGTCAATTCTTCGTGGGCCGGTGCAATAGGCTTCGGCTGGCGGAAACGGTTCATAATTTTGGAAGCAACCTGCGATTCAAGAATCGATTGCCCTTTGACCGCAGCACGTATTGCCTGAGCCACCTCTGCCGCGCGTGATGTTTTCAGTAAATAGCTGAATGCGCCCGCTTCAATAACAGGGTACATCTTTTCATCATCCAGAAAGCTTGTCAGCACAACGACCTTACAATCGGGATACAGCTTAAGCAGCTGCTTCGTGGTTTCAATTCCATCCATACCTTCCATGACAAGATCCATCAGAACCACATCCGGCTTGTACTCTTGAGCCAGACGAATCCCTTCGGCACCGTTGCTCGCTTCCCCAACTACCTCAATGTCGTCCTCTGTGCTTAACACGGCCGCAAGACCGATCCGTACCATCTCATGATCGTCCACCAGCAATACTTTTATTGCCTGCTCCTCATTCTCCAAGCTCTTCCACTCCTTCCGCTATAATAGGAACCCGAATATCAATTCGCGTGCCCTTACCCGGTGCCGTAATCAGATTCAGGGACCCGCCGATTTCGTTCACACGCTCTTTCATGGTCATAATGCCATACGAAGCATGCTTCTTTACATCCAGATCAAAGCCGATTCCGTTATCGCGGATAAGCAAACGAATGCTTTCCGCCGACGACTGCGTGAGCCGTACCTCCAGTCGTGTCGCCTTGGAATGCCGCAGCGCATTCGACATGGCTTCCTGAACAATACGGAACAGATGATCCTCTATCCCTTTAGGCAGATGGATATCGTCTGTCAGCTCGCCTACGATCTCCATTGGCACCTTGGCCGCTAACTCATCCAGCAGCTCGACCAGGCCCTCTGACAGCCGTTTGCCTTCCAGATGAACAGGCCGCAAATGCAGCAGCAGCGCACGCATTTCCGATTGTGCGACGGATGCCATTTCCTCAATCAAATATATTTGTCGCTGAGCCTTGTCAAAATCCTTATCCAGCGTGCGTCCGACGGCCGTTGCGGTCATCGAGATTGCAAAAAGCTGCTGGCTGACCGCATCATGCAGCTCTCTCGCCAACCGCTGCCGCTCTTCAACAATTGCCGAATATTTGGCTTTTTGCGCAAGCTGCGCGTTGTTATTGGAAAGCCGCTGCAGCGAGCTGACCTGCTCTTCCCATTTTTTCGTTATCTCGTTAAGCTGCTCTCCCAACCGTCCGATTTCATCCTCACCCAGCGGGGGAACGGTGCGGGTCAAATTCCCCTTTTCCAGTGCAAGCATGACCTCACCAAGCTGCTCAAGCCGGGATTTCATCTTGCCGCTGTACCAGATGCCATATACACCGCCGATGGTAACAACGATCAGAATCAGGGTCAGGCTCATCTGAATCCCTTCACTCCAGGAAGTAAACTCTTTGAGATATCCGTAATGAATCAGGAAATACACAATAACGCCAAACAAAACAAGGCTGAGCCCAATCGACTCACCCATGCTTCGCCACATCATATTGGTCAGCCGTTTATTGTGCCTTTCCATTAAGCATGTCCTCCCAGCATTCGTACAATTCCTCTATACAATCTTGATATCGATATCAGCGATAATATAGGAAATCATCAGCTTCACCTGTGTATCGGCCGTTTCAAAGTTAGCTGTTTGCCACACGGTTTTATTTAAAATGCCAGATTCCTTATTAGGTCCAATTACAGCTTCCCCGAAAATAACAGATGAGGTGACCGACAGACCCATATCCTCCGGCACGATAATGTCCAGATCTGCAATGACGCCCTGCAGAACAAGCGTAACTTCTTTTTGTTCAGGAATCGCATAGGTCAAATCAATCTTCACTTCGCCAATAACATGCCAAATGGAGCTATTGCGCAGAACCCATGGCTCTTTTCCCCAACGCACACTCTCAATCAAGCTCTTCTTCACATAGCTTTCAGCTCGATGCAGCTGCCTCGAACGAATATAGAAAAATCCCAAAGATATTAAGATAATGGCAAGCAGCAATGAGAAATTACCGCCTAATAATATAACAAGCCCGATCCCCATCAAAATGTAGCCCTTGCGGGGTGAGGACTTTCTCACCCTATGAATACCGACAAAGATCAGCACAATGGCAAGCACGGTGAAAAAGCCCCAATGATTATTGGAAAGCAAAAATATGCCGACGCCGATCAATACCAGCGCTACATTGCGGTCGTTGCGGTTGCCCTTCCGGTCGTGACCAGTGCCTTCTCCGTGATCGCTTCCCTTCCATTTACGGTCAAATTTCTTCATCCTATGCTGCCTCCTTTCTTATGCTGATTCTGGGTGGTAGTTTATATAGGCGGAAAAGCCATAGCGGCTTTGAAATGGCCCTATGGCTTTTTGCCTTACCAAGCATATCACAATTCGGTATCTACTCAAAGAGGATAATGCGAAGAAATTACTGTGACTTTTCTGTACCCAGCTTTTCTTTTAACAGCTGCAGCTGATCATCGACTTTCTTTTGCTTGGCCGCATCTACGCTGCCCGCAGGTGTGTAGCCAACTCCACCCGAGTATGCACTGCTGCCCACGTAAGGCTTGCGAGCAATTTCAGCTTCCACTTCAAGGGTTACAATCTTGTCTTCCATACGTCTAAAGCCTTTGGCTGCTTGACCGCCTTCGATGACATTGTGTGCACTGACTTGTGCCATCTGACGCTGTGCTCTCGCCAGTTGAGCGCGGGATACCAGCTCACTGCGCTTGTTGCGCATTTGATAGAACGCATCCTTCATCTCATGAAGCTGTTGAACGAGCTCGGCAGCCTGTACCTTGGCCTGCTCATGCGATTCGGCATACTCGGTAATTTTGCCTTCGTAATACAGCTTTTGCTCCAGAGCCTGACGAGCAGCCAATTCCTGACCATTCTTCAAGGCTTCCTTAGCTTGCTCTTCACGTTGATCAGTTAAACGAATCGCTTCTTCATAACGTTCCTTCAGCTTACGCTCGTTGGCAATCTGGCGGGCTACCGTTACTTCCGCTTGAGCAATTTCTTCCTCCATATCACGCAAATACTGGTTCAGCATAATAATCGGATCTTCAACTTTATCCAAAATTTCATGCAGTGATGCTTTCGTCATGTCCTTAATTCTTGAAAATACTCCCATGGTTTACACGTCCCCTTTGGTTTGTTGGTTTTTTTCGTATTGCGCTACTTTGGCACGAAGCTCTTCGATTTCTTTCCACATTGCTTTTTTCTCAATATCCTTCATCAGGTCATCCAGATTGTCGCCGGCTTGACCTTGTCCATTCGCCTGTGAGCCTGGAGAGCCAGCCCCATTAGCTCCGAATTGGTTGTTGTACTGACGATATTCATTGCGTTTATGCTTGCGATAGCCACAGCCATGTTTTTTTCCATCCCATTCCTGTCCCCATGGCTGTTGTCCCCATCCAGGTCCAGCTTGACCATTCCAATTCGGTGCCCCGGCACCTTCGAATCCGTAGCCCGGACCAAACGGTCCATGATCACGCGGTTCCTTCGGAATAACCAGTGCAGCCAGGAAATACAAGACAATTACGACTCCACCGGAAAAGAAAGTGGTGAATACCAGGATCAAACGAATCCAAGTTGAATCGATTCCTAAAGTTTCTGCCAATCCACCGGACAGACCGGTTACATATCGGTCCGAACGTGAACGATATAATTTACTCATGATCGCATCCAGCCTTCCTCCTGCAATTTAACCTTGAGCTTGGCCATCTCCTGGTCCAGCGCTTGCGAGGCTGCCGTCCCAACGGCTTGCAGCACCTCACGTCCATGGCTTCTCACTTCGCGCAATGCGCGTGCTGCCGACTCCATATCGGAGACACGTTCCTCTAACCGATCAAACATCCGCGGCTGTTCAGCACCAATTCCGCCGCCCATACCACGCAGCCGTTCGTTCATCCGCTGCTGCAGGCGCAAGCTCTCCAATCGTGCAATGTAATAGCTGCGTTTGGAGGCAATTTCCTCGTAATCCGCTTTGAATTGCTGAAGCTGGCTTTCCAGCTCGACAATGCCAAGCTTGCTTTGATCGTACAGCATTTTGTACTGTACACTGCGTTCTTCCTGCTGCAGCTTTTCCTGAAGGGCAATGCGGGCTACTTCATCCTCGCCAGCCTTCAGCGCCATCAGCGCTTGCTGCTCGCGGCGTTCCATCAATTGCGCAGCTGTCATATACTGTTGTCTCAGCCCGGAGGCGTGTGACAAGCACTGCTGCAGGAGGCGCTCCGAGTCGCGAATTTGCTCGGCCTGAGAGTTCAAATATTTATCTATCAGGCGAACCGGATCTTCTGAATTTTCCAGCATTTCATTGAATGTAGCAACCGTAATATCTCTGAATCGTTTGCCTAAACCCATGCTTCTTACCACCTTTATCTTGGAATCTGACTATAAGTCTTAATAAGCGCGTGATTTTCTTTTCAAGCTTGATATTCCATATACGATTAACCCTATGGCGACTAATATAGCAATCACACCGGACAACTTCACGATCAGCACTAGCGAACCGATGGCAATCAATATCAGACCGATAATCGTACGATCATTTCGAAGTCCCACATAACCTAAACCAATCAGCGCAACCGGGAATAAGAAACTCATGATGTGCCCCATATGCAATCCCATTTTGCTAAGCAGAATCATGACACCGAATGCTATAAGCGCCAACGCCAAACCGCTGTTTCGATTCAATCTCATTTATGTATCACCGCCTTTCGTTGTGTTGTCTCTTGCTCATGTCTTTATTCTAGACCACGCAACCCTTTTTCAAAACGGACCTGCGGCGGTATTTCATACTGGACCAAAGTCGGGGCAGCTGCACGACCTCAGACGACACCTATGGATATACGCTCAAAGGAGCAACAGAAAAAGCGCAATCCGCCATTCCTGCAGCTCGCGCTTCTTCTGTTGCTTCCATATTCAGAACCATGCCTAAACCGTTAGGATGAGACCGACTCCACCACCGAGCGGTACACCAAACGGCCGATTGCATTGCCGATTTGCGTTGCTGTCCCGGCATGCCGGTGAACGCCGCCTTGAATGTACTGTGAATCAGAGGCAATTACTATAGCATCAGAGGTCGTTCCCGTAGCGATCAGCTTTGTTTCCGGGTCGATAATCGACATATCCTGAAGTGCTGCCGCCTTGGCTTCCGTCGCCGCCATAATGCCCTCAATCATAGCCGAAGTTGTCAGTGAGCCTTGTATAAACAACAAGATATTGATCGTGCCTGGTCGATAAGATGAATACACCGTCCGCTCTACGCCCGCCCTGGCCGCATTCCCCACACCGCTGGTTGTACACACGACAAGACCATAATGATCACCGATCTCCTCATGAACGGATGCCCGATGCAGATGAGCCGCTGTCATCAGACCCACTGTTTTATTTATTGAATAACCAAATTCCAGGATGAGATTTTCCAGACTTTTTTCGGGCATACTACAGTCAAAATCCTTGGAGACGTGTACATTTACAAAATGGGATGAGCTTCCCATTCCGCCGCCCCATAAGGCGTTTCCCAGTGTGTTAAGCTCCGATTGTGAATGAACAACCATATGCTGTGCGTTTAATTGAATCGAAAGCTCAGGCCAGATTGCCGGATGGTACAAGGTCGTCGTTCCTTCAAATGGTTGTGCCATAGGGGTTCACTCCGAATCGTAACCAGCTCTAATTTAAAAGAAATCAGGCAAATAAGTTTGACGACGCGGTATCAATGCTTCCAGTTTCCTTATTGATTCCTCGGAGCCCTGCAGTCGGTTAACGCTGTGTAAAAACTCAGGACGCTGATAGCCCATGAACATCGCAGAAAGCGTCGAGATATCACATTCCACAGCCAGCTCGTTCAAGTCGGTTTGCCCTTCCTGAAGCTTCTCCACCTTGGCTGTGCCAAAGGCATCTATCTTGATTGTAAAGCTGCCATCATTCCACTCGGCATGGCGATCCCGGATGTGCAGGGTTAGTTCACTTTCTCTCATTCCTGTTCCCAACAGATCATCTGCCACCGCAAACGGAAACTGCTCCAGAAAGCTAACGACATCAACAATTCGCGCCATAAAATAAGGCACCAGCTCCTGCTTGATCCGCGGATTGTCTAATAAAAACGATAGACGATTATCGGATGGCGCCTGCAGCGTAACCTTTTCAATCATCGAATCATGATCTGCTATGAACTTCCATAATGCCTGCTCCGCCTCATAATTCAAAGCAATCATCTCATGAATTTTGCAAATGTTATTCTTAACATCATAAAATACATACCCGCCGGGCACCCCCGCTTCGTCACGATACACGGCAGCTGTTCCTTTTTTGGATGCAAAAATACGCCGCTTCCACCACTGCTCATCCCGATCCAGCGTACCATTGTAACGAACTGCATAGCTGCGATAAATCCCATTTAACAAGGGAATTTGATCATCCCCACGCACAATGCTCCCCGTCTGCAGAGGAGGCTTGGGCAGCATAGCTGTAGGAATCTCATATTTCATATAATCTGTGTACGTTTCCCAACCAAATTTACGATAAAAGGCAAATTGGAACGGATGCAGGAACGATAAGGTTTGTCCTTGTTCCTTCATAACATGCAATGCGTTATTCAGCAGCCCCGTAACCAGGCCGCCGCGGCGATATTCAGGCCATGTTGCTACTCCAGCAATTCCCCCCATTTCAAAGCGCTTGCCATGAAGCCATGTATGCAGCTCAAGAATCGACAAACGGGCTGCCAGCTTGCCATCCACATAAGCACCCCATGATTCCTGTTCATTGAAGAACGCAAACCGTTCCTCCCGCTGCTGCGGGGTCAGCTCCATCTGAAAAGCGAATTCGGATAAAGCGATGCTATCCGCTGCATGCTCCTTCTGGATTTGACGAATGTCCAATGTACTCATCCTTATTTCCTCCCATTCCATAACCTTACATTATATTATACTAGTGAAGTCTAGCTTTTTAAACCACCTGCTAGCACGATGGAGCCTCGAGGTTTTTCACCATTGGCATCCGGCTCAAGCGTAATGGCAACCGTGTCGTAATCCTTCGGTTCAAATGTGAAATATACGACACCTTTACCGTCTTGAGGGGAGAACGTTCCTGCGCTCACGGGCTGATTATCTTTAATGAGCCAAACCTGAAAGGCCTCCTGCTCCTTCACTTGGGGCAGATCTTCGGCCTGCACGATCAAGTGCGTGCCTTTACTATCAATGACAATGGAGGCTAGACCTTTGGATACAATATTTTCTGCTTCCGGATTCAAAGTGACGATTTTATTAACCTGCATGTCTGCCGCAGGTTTACTGGCAACAGCCAGCTTGCTATTCAGTCCAACCAGCTCGGTTTGCAGTCCGATGACCGTCTCCTGGATAGCAACCAAATCCGCCTGCAGTCCACCCAGACTGCCTTTAAGTGAATAGGCGTACAGCCCAAGTCCAATTACGGCTGCTGAGAGTCCAAGACTTGCGAGTCTCCAGTAACGAAGCTTTTGATCTGCTTTTCCTTGGCTGGATATGCGGCTAAGCTCCGTCACTCTCGACACATCGTCCATCGCTTTTTGTTCTTCAGCAGCCTGAGTTGAACGGCTTGCCCTTATGGTTTTCAAAGCGGTTCCCGAACCAGACATCGCATCCAGCTCCGAGACAGACCGAATTGCTGCAACCTGAACCGAATTGCTTGCTGCCGTACTATTTAATACATGATCCAGAACTCGCTCGCGCATCCCTTGCGGCACTTCTATCGGTTCCGAGGCAGTTGGCAATAAGTCAACAACTAGCTGCTGCTCTATTAATTGATTGCGACATACGGCACAAGTTTTCAGATGCTTCTTGAACTGCGCTGCTTCTTCTTTTGTTAAGCCATTCAACGCGTACAGTTCTACCAGCTCACACATCAAATCTGTTCGTTGGTTACTCATTGCCCAATTCCCTCCTTCCCCCATCGGATAGATGCCGCTGAAGCTGCTTCATGGCTAACCGAACACGACTTTTAACAGTCCCCAAAGGGATGGCGTGCATGTCCGATACTTCCTGATGCGTGTATCCCTGATAGTAAATCCATTCAACTACTTTTTTCTGATCCTCATTCAAATCATCCAAAGCGGCCTTTACCTGCTCACCGACCCACTTCTTTTCCACATTCAGTTCTGTATTCATCCGTTCATCCGCAATAAACTCCAGCTGATCAGGCTCAGCCATAGCTTGCGGTGTACGGCTTCTTTTTTTCCTCAGCAGATCAATCGTAATATTACGTGTCAACGTGAACATCCAGCTCGTCAGCTTGCCTTGTGCACCATCAAAGCGTTCGGCTGTGTGCCAGATCCGAAGAAACAACTCCTGTACGATTTCCTCGGACATCATAGCATCTCTTACCATTCGATAGGCGAACGAATAGATTGGTTTTTCATAATGATCATAAAGCTGCTTTAAAGCCTCTTCATCTTTAGCTGCAATTCGCTTCATCAGCTCTTGGTCGGGCAATAAACCGTTCATGAAGGATCTCCTTTCAGGTGACTGTCCCTCTTATACTTCTATTCGCAAATGAACTCTCTCTGGATTCACATGACCAAATTTTTCTGCAAGCAGAAGAAATCCCCATGAGCCTTAGCAGGTATGATGCAACAGGTATAAGGAAAAATCGACGATGTTCTCTCTCGTGCCATTGTAACCCAGTTGCAGGATGAATTCCATGAGATGTCAGCTATAATTAAAGTCATCCTACGCAAAAAGGGTGCTTTCCGTATTTCGAAAGTCACCTGATGCGTTCCGTTTGAATCCAGTTCGAGACCATCGTAACCGGCAAGAGAAATACCATGGACACCACTGACAATGAAAAATTAAATTATCATCTAATTGTTCGTGATCATATAAGTATCATCTGCCTGCGAAGTAATAAACGGGCTCGGCTGGCCTAAGGAATATATATACAGCAGATGCATCGCACGGGTACATGCCGTGTAGAACAGCTTGCGCTCATTCTCACGACTGTAACGCTCACGAGAGCCATTATAAATAATGACGGCATCGAACTCCACGCCCTTGGCTAAATAAGAAGGAATAATGAGCACTCCTTTTTCAAAAGACGGCGTTTGCTTCGTAATCAGACGCAGCGGCAGCTGTTCACTCAGTGCTTCATACACTTCAGCACTCTCATTCGCTGTTTTGCAAATTACAGCTATCGATTCATATTGGTCTGCAATTAGCGCCTGCAAATCAGCTTTCATCTGGCTATGCAGCTGTTCCAGCTCCGAAGCCACAATAACCTTCGGTTTCTCTCCGCTGCGATTAAACGGCACGATTTGTTCACCGCCGGGCACCATCCCTCTTGTGAACTCAACAATTTCACGGGTGGAACGGTAGCTGCGCATTAATCGAATCAATTCGGTTTGTTCAGCACCATAAAGCTTGGCAATCGGGTCATGCTCACCCAAGGAAGAAGCATGGGCATAAATCCCCTGATTCACATCACCTAAAGCGGTCATACGACAGCGAGGGAACAATCGTTTGAGAAAATGAAGCTGGAACGGCGAATAGTCCTGAGCTTCATCGATAATGACATGCCGGATGCTCGTATTCGTCTGAAAGCCCTGAACAAGCTCCAGCAAATACAGATATGGTGTTACATCCTCATAAGCAAGCTCTGACTGCTCCAGCCGCTGAATCGTCTGACGACTGATTTCAGGCCAATACTCCGGTACACCGGCTTCTCCCGACAAGCTCGCCAGCAGTCCTTCCTTATCAAATAACTGGCGATACAGCGCTCGTACATTCACAAAGCGCAGCTGCTTAACGCGTCGCCGCAGCGGCTTTAACCGCTCGTGGACAACCATGCGGGCCAGATAGCCTTTTTCCACATCAAAGTCATCGAACGTCGTGCCTTTGTCCTTCTGAATACGCTGCTGCTCTTTATAGGCGCGCCGGTAATCATCGACATCGAGCAGTTCAATCTCTTCTTCCACCCAAGGCATACTCCGCTCCAGCTTTTCAAAGGCACTGATTTCCTTCAGCAGCCAATCGCGCAGCAGCACTACCCGGTTAGCCAGTCGAATGGAGGAATCTAAGCTGTAAAATCGTTCCTTGATCCGGCGCGAGGACACAACCTCACGACCTTTAAAACGAATGGAAATAAAATTCATCCCCTGCTTCTCCAGCCAGGCTTTATACGCATCCATGACCATCAAATAGTCCACGGACGACTTGTAGCGGATACCGCTGTTTCGGGCCGCATACTCTACATCCTCAGGCGCGCTTAATACGTATTCGATTTGGATAAAAGGATCCTCGAGCTGAAAGTCGCGGCCGATTCGGCTTTCCAAATATTGCTGGAATGTCGTTTGCAGCATATTTTCCTCGCCAAGCTCCGGTAACACCGTCGATACGTAGCTGTTGAACATCGGGTTCGGTGAGAACAGCAGCATCTGATCAGCCTGAAGCGTTTCGCGATTTTTGTATAACAGGTAAGCCACACGCTGAAGCGCCGATGACGTTTTGCCGCTGCCTGCTGCGCCCTGGACAATCAGCATGCGGCTGCGGTCATTACGGATGATCTGATTCTGCTCCTTTTGGATCGTGGCGACAATGCTCTTCATTTGCGCATCCGAGCTGCGGCTCAGCACCTGCTGAAGCAGCTCATCACCAATTGTAACACCGGTATCGAACATCAGCCGAATATCGCCTTCACGTATTACATACTGCCTTTTGAGCAGCATCTCTCCTTCAATGGAGCCTCCGGGAGTTTCATAGGCGGACGGGCCCGGCGGGTAATCGTAATAAAGGCTGGACACAGGCGCACGCCAATCATAGACGAGAAAGGTATCGTCCCGCTCGTCCATGAAGGACGCAATACCGAGATAGATCATCTCTGTTTGTTGCGTGCCCGTTTCCTTGAAATCAATTCGGCCAAAGTACGGCGACTTGACCATACGATTCAGCTTTTTCAGCGCAGAATAAGCCAGACGGTGGGTACGTTCCCGTTCTGACAGCATCTCGACCTGCTGCTTAAGGTTGGATAAGGTCTCGGCTGCATCCTCGGCTGTACCCATATTGACTGTGACATCATCCCAGAAATGAGCACGAATATCTACAACCTCGCCTCTAACCTCACCGACCTCTCCTTCCAGCTGCTTGATTTGCTGTCCCATCAAGCCAACAACGTTATTAACGCGCTGCTGCTCCTCATTCCATTGCTGTTCTGTCATGCTCATTCAAGCCGCCCTCTTTCAAAAATAGTGAGTTAGGTAAGGTTATTCAGAAATATCATTGACAATACATGATTATTAATGTTATACTTAGATAAAGATATTCATGTTCGGATTATTCTTATTTCAGACTATTTCTTATTTTAACATTTAATGCCTCCAGAATCAATATAGGAGGCTGTTTGTCATTTCTGTCTATATGCATATAACCGAATCTATGTAATGTTGAGCTTGGAAGGTCATTTCTATCCCCATGCACGACAAAAAAAGGCTTCGCTTCCTATTGGGATTGCGAAGTCTTTAGTGACGCTTATACTCACTAACGTTTCTATCATTCTCCTTAGCCCGTATGATTCCTAATAAAGGCAGGTATTTAATCATGTCCCTTCGGATTGTCATCCTTATCGCACTCAGCTTTCAAATCATGCTGTTCAGTACTAGGCCCATCATGTCCCTGTACGCCTTGCAGTTGGGAGCCAGCACCTGGGAGATTGGCA
This sequence comes from Paenibacillus periandrae, assembly GCF_022458865.1. GTDB lineage: Bacteria > Bacillota > Bacilli > Paenibacillales > NBRC-103111 > Paenibacillus_S > Paenibacillus_S periandrae. The sequence continues at coordinate 367,711 of NZ_JAJNMU010000006.1, forward strand.
TGCTGACAGCAGCGTTCGCTTTTTTTCCATTCGTATTGGCCATTCATATCGGAAAAATTACCGACTTCATTGGAGATCGTCTCCCTGTCATATTTGGCATGACCGGTTTGACTGTCGGTGTTGCATTACCTTTCTTGTTTCCTCACCTTTGGTCGCTTTATATATCTCAGGCTATTATCGGGGTATCACAAATTTTTGGCGTCATTTCTCTGCAAAATGTAATCGGGAACATATCTACCAAAGAGAACCGCGATCATCATTTCGGTTTGTACAGCACAGCTATCGCCTCAGGCGGCCTGATCGGTCCTGTTCTGGGTGGATATTTGGCCGAGCTGGTATCCTATCCTTTCGCTTACTTCGTTGCGGCCTGCATCGGGGTTTTGCCTATTTGCTTATCTTTCCTGATACCTAATTCAGACCGTAAGAAAAAAACCAGTACAGCGAAAACAGGCTCCTCTTTTCAATTACTCAAAACTCCCCTACTGCGTAAAGCACTCGCTTCCAGTGCACTCGTACTGTATTCAAGAGATATATTTGTTGCCTACTTTCCATTGTTCGCCAGTCAAATGGGCTTATCAGCTACTGAAATTGGCTGGATTATTACGATACAAGGATTAACCATGGTTATCGTTCGCTTTTCGCTAACCCGATTGAGCGGCAAGTTTGGACGTGGTCGTGTGCTGCTCGGCTCTATATTGATCGCAGGATTGTCCTTCCTGTTAGTACCCTTATCCAGTAATGCACTCTTGTTTGGGGTGCTCAGCGCCTTTATGGGAGCCGGACTCGGATGCGGGCAGCCTCTATCCATGACGACCACCTATAATGCTTCGCCAAAGGATCGAACCGGAGAGGTGCTGGGTCTGCGTCTTGCCATTAACCGCCTGTCGCAGCTGGTAGCACCCATGATGTTCGGGCTGCTCGGTACATGGGCAGGTGTCGTTTCCGTCTTTTACGTCAGCGGTGCTTTTCTGATCGGCGGTGCTTTTTTGACCAAGCAGACTACAGAGGAAGACTTTGAAGAGCAGAAACCAGCAAGCCCGCGAGCCTGAGCAAACCACCAATGATTTCATTTGTACAGCAAACTCTTACTTATATACGAGTTTCGTTAAGTAAAAGCACCTTAACAAGCTCTTCCCGTTCGGCTCCACGCCCGCCTGCAGGTATATGAATCAGACAGTCGGCGTCCTTGATTGATCTCATAATACTCGATTTATCCTTGCCGGCAGGTTCGACACATACCCGACCTTCCAGCAGCTTCATCGTACCTCGTACATATCGTGGATAGGCGGAGCCTTTGGCATAGTCGGCCTGCAAGTACCCTTTTGTCTCCACATGCTTCCGTTCTTCGCACCCAAGAATTCCTTTTAAGTAAGGACGGACGAACAATTCAAAGCCTACAAAGCTGGCACCGGGATTACCCGATAAAGCGAACAGCAGCTTACCTCTCCAGAATCCGACTGAGGTAGGGCTCCCCGGTCGCATGGCTATTTTGTTAAAGAGCAGCTGACCATCCCAACGCTCGAATACATCTACCAGGACGTCCTTATCTCCTACGGATACGCCACCTGTCGTGATAATCAGATCCACATCCTCCAATGCGTCCAGCAGTGACCTTTCCACCTCTGCCGGCTCATCTGGTAAAACACTCATTATGACGGGTTCCCCGCCAGCCTCCGTCACCTGGGCAGCCAGCATATAGCTGTTGCTATTGCGAATTTTGCCCGGCTCCAGCTGCTTCCCTACCTCCAGCAGCTCCGAGCCAGTAGAAAATATCGCAACGCGCGGCTTACGAAACACGCGTACCCGATCAAACCCAAAGGTTGCCAGCACTGCAGCATCACCCGAACGAATAATTCTGCCCGGCTGCAGCAATATCTCACCCGGCACTACCTCTTGTCCAATCGGAGTTATATTGTCACCTTCAGCCATTTGCTTGCGAATATATACCATCTGGTCAGCAAGTGTATCCGTCATTTCCATCATAATGACCGCATCGGCACCTTCTGGCACAACCGCGCCTGTCATGATTCGCGCAGCTTGTCCTTGCCCTACGGGAAGAGCTGGCATCGTTCCGCAAGGGATCATTTCGGTAACAGCTAATTTAACGGGCCGGCCCGGTGCCGATCCAATACTATCCGCCGCGCGCAGCGCATAGCCATCTACACCTGAGCGGCGAAAATGCGGAACCGGATGGTTGGCCGTCACCGTAACGGCTAACCGCCGTCCAAAACTCTCGGCAAGCCCTACTTCCTCCGTCTCCTGCAGACGCACGTAATGGAGGACCGCTTGCTGCGCATCCTCCACCTGGACTAGCATTCGCTGAAATCGATATCCGGTCACCGTGTCCATTACCCTCCGATCTGCGACATTCTGCGTAAAGTGGGACTATGACTTTGCTGTTCACTTAACAGAGCTTTTGCCATTTCGTGACTCTCCGGCTTTACATCAAGTGCCTTCAGAAATAGCTCTGCTAATGCCAGATCATTGCCAATACGAGAGCGCACATTAAATTCATCGGACCAGTAGAGACAGGGCTTAATGTTACCATCCGCCGTTAACCGCAGTCGGTTACACGTTTCGCAAAAGTGGTCACTAATCGGGTGAATTAAACCAAACGAACCGAGTGCACCTTCAATTCGATAATTTTGCGAGGGCCCATTTCCATACACCTCACCGGAAGGCAGAGCCGTCCATCCTCTTTCCACACATCTATCCATCACAGTCGTTAGAGGGACATATTTGCTTTTCCAATTCGAATCATCATGGCCGATTGGCATATATTCAATAAACCGCACCTGTACATCGCGGGTCATAGTCATCATCAGAAAATCATCAATTTCATCATCATTCAAGCCCTTCATCAGGACTACATTCAGCTTGATCGGGTACAGACCCACACGATAAGCAGCCTCAATACTAGCCAATACGCGGTGAATATCACCGCCTCTTGTAATTAATGAAAATCGATCAGCACGTAGTGAATCCAAACTAATATTAATACGCGTTAATCCTGCTGCACGCAGTTTATCCGCTCTTTGTGCAAAATATATGCCATTCGTTGTCAAAGCAATATCTTCAATTCCGGGAATCGCGGATAGACGAGCAATAAGCTGCTCCAGATTTTTTCGAACCATCGGTTCTCCACCTGTAATCCTAAGCTTGCGCACACCGAGACCAGCGAGAACCCGTACAACCTCAACTATTTCATCAAAGCTGAGCATTTTGTCCTCAGGCTCAAATTCCATACCTTCCTCAGGCATACAATAGACACAGCGCAGATTACAGCGGTCCGTAACGGAAATGCGCAAATAATCATGAACGCGGCCAAAACGATCCTCGAGTATATCCGCCATATGCATTCACCCCGTTTCCTTTAATTGTAAAATGGAATTGATATATATGGAACGGCGTAATTTCAGAAGAATACTTACTCTTTATTATCGCACATCTTACAATCAAAAAGTAAATCAAGCATGAGTACCACAATTTATTTCACTGGCCCATGCAGTTTCTCCAAGTCAGCGGGTTCATTGACATTGACAATAAAATTCAACGGGATCTCCTGCTGCACGAACAAGGACTCTTCACCGACTGCACTGCTCGCAAGCTCAATTAATGCCATCATCCGGTAGCACTCCTCATCCAGCAGCTGATCGATTATCGGCTTACAGGACCGATGATAAATCGCGTGCAGCGGCTGCAATCTGCCCGCAATCCGCGGCAGCGCAATCTTGTACGCCTCGCCTTTGCTGCGCCTCAGTTCCAGCAGCAGCTGAGCAGCTGCAGCCGAAGCAAAGGGCATATCACAAGCAACGACCCATAGCTCCTCGTACCTTGCCTCAGCCACTGCAGCTTGCAGACCTGCAAGCGGGCCTTTTCCAGGATGCAGATCTCCAATGATCCGTACATTCACTTGCTGATTGGACAAAATCGGCTCGAAGAGCTCGGGTTGATTGGCTGCTATGATAATCTCACCGCACAGCGTACTCAGCTCTTCCAGCTGCCGCTCGATGAATCGCTTGCCATCCAGCTGCAGAAGCGCCTTCATGCTGCCGCCCATCCGACGGTTGCTGCCGCCGGCTAAAATGACTCCAGAGATCAAAGTGCAATCACCCTCCCTAGCCCTCCCTTGAAGGGAGGGACCCAAAGGGCGCTGCCCTCTGGACTCCCTGTATCGTATGCACGTTTTAGTGTGTTATACACGCTTTTCGTCCCTACGGGACACGCTTACTTTGGTGCGGTTGACTCGTTTGTTGATTGACTGTGTATGTTCGGGGCGCTTCTCGTCCCTTACGGGACACGCTTGGTTTCGATTATTAAAACAATTAATCAAACAATCCTATTCGGGATTCTCTAAGCGTTTTTCGAAAAAAGCTCGCCAGCTGTCGGACAGGGCACCGACAGATAGTAATTGGCGAATAGCGGTGGTATCGGACTTATCAACATATTTGAGACGATTGGCAGTAGTAACCGTGATAGCGAGCGGCTGTCTCTCGACCAGACGGAATGTTTGCCCTGCTGAGACACACCCCTCTTGCAGGACGCGAAAGTAATAACCGGTGTAGCCCGTTTCCTGCACCTGTACAGGGAGATCCTTGACTCCATGCTTAAGAGCAAGCTTAAAGCACGGCTGCCGAGGCTGGCTAAGCTGGACGACAGCTGAACCAATTTCATACGTATCCCCGATATGAATATCAGATTCGAGTAATCCCTCGATTGTAAAGTTTTCTCCAAACGCTCCATACGGAAGCTGCCGCTGCAGCTTTTCCTGCCAGTAGGTATAATGCTCGGCGCAATAGACGCAAACCGCTTTGTCTGCTCCACCGTGATTCACTAGGTCTGCCTGCCCATCTCCCTCCAACTGGGTCGTGGAGAGCAGCAGCTCCTGACCTACGGGGTTTTTGAAAATTCCGGTTTGTACAGGCTTCCCCTGATAATCGACCGTAATCGGCATACTGATATTTAATGAAACCAGCTTCATGTCCATAAGCCTCCCGCTCGCCTGTCAGCTGTCCTGCGCGAGTTCTTTTCCTTCCACTATAAAATAAAAAGTCAGAGGAGGCTATAACCAAATTACTGAAACGCTTAGATACGTTGTCTATCCCACATCGAAGCTCATACGGCAAAAGGAGCCAAACTGTCTAAGACAGCTTGCTCCCCGGTACCCAAGCATCATTATCATAGCCGCGAACCTCCCAATAACCAATATGCTCTTCATTGATCAATTCAACAGCCTGCAGCCATTTGACCGATTTGTAAGCATACATTTTCGGGACGATCAGCCGGACAGGACCTCCCAATTGATTCGGAATCGGTTTGCCATCCATTAACACGGCAACCATGACATCTTCCATTTTGACCTGCTCCAATGATAAACAATCCGTATATACCTTGTCGCCCGAATACATTTTGGCATAACGTGCTGTGCCCTTCACTCCAGCCATCTGAAGCAGCTCCGACAGCGGTATCCCTTCCCAGGTTACCTTATACACCGACCAGCCGGTCACACAATGAAAATCACTTACCTGTACCTTGCGCTTGAGCTGCATAAACTGTTCCCAGTTCCAGGTTATTGGTTTATCCACCAGACCCGATATCGAAAACTGCCAGCTATCGCTCGAAAAGGCCGGGATATCCGTAACCGTATATACTCGGAACTCGCCTTTCAGACCTCCTCCGACAGGAGGACTCGATTCGGCAAGTGCAATAGGCTTTGGCTCCATTTGATTGGCATCGGACGCATAAATCTGATCCAGCCCAGCGCCCCCGGTGTCTGAAATACTTTTCATCCAACGGTAAAAATAAGGCCCTACACCGAATACAAGCAGCAGCCCCAATACGGTACGCAAAAAAGTCGCCCGCGAGATCGGTGCATTTTTCAAAAATTCCACAAATTTTTGTGGACTCACAGCACTTGCTGCCACAATCTCGCCAGAACCAGACCCCGTTTCTGCTGCCGCCATACCCGTCATTTCCCGTTTATCCTTCAGCAGCTGTCTTGCTGCCTTCTGCTCCTCAGACCGCATCGTTTTGAGCCAACGGCTCCGTGAAATGGAATGATACAAGGCGTATGGGATTCCGATCCATGTGAACAAGTCATGCAGCACCAGCGAAACGTTACTCCACACTGGAGGCAGGTTGTGGAACTGCCACAGAATAAGCCCTGTAATCCCCCAGCCTAAGAGTAAAAACAGCACAACCGCTAAATTCCACCGCTGCTTTAATCTCGTTTTGAGCTGCTTCCAATGCTTCGGAATCAACGGCAGGTACAAGGCGATGAGAACAATGGACGCGATTCCGAGCACGATGTGAGCCTGCTTCAGAACAACGCGAAGTGCACCCAAATCACCACGAATCGTCGGGATATAGAGCACAACACCCGTAATAGCCAGCAAAAGTATAACCCAAGCGTTCCATGCGTGCAGCCTTGATAATTTTTTGCCGTAAGATTCCTTTAACCAATCTCTCCATTTATCCATTTCCGCACCGCCTTTCCTGTTTACATCTATTCCTTGATTGTGCCGCAGCCCTCTAAACCCATCTTCCTCACCGCTGAACCACAGGTACCGTAAACCAGAATTGACTTCCTTTTCCAAGCTGACTGCTTACGCCAACATGACCACCGTGAATTTCCACAATCGATTTGGTTATCGCCAGACCAAGCCCGGAGCCGCCGCTCGCCCTGCTGCGTGAATGATCCGTCCGATAAAAGCGCTCAAACAGCCGAACCTGCTCCTCTTCAGCTATGCCTTCACCTTGATCCTCGACTGTAACCAATACGAACCCGCCCTTCGGCATTTGCGCGTAAATTCGAATCTTACCTCCATCAGGAGAATGACGCAGCGCATTGTGGAGCAAATTGGAAACGACCCGTTTAATTTCATTAGGCATAATCGAGACGGGTGGCAGTCCCTCAGGAATATGTCCTTCCACTTCGATTCCCTTTTCCTCGATTTGCAGCAGATGGCTTTGCAAGGTTTCGACAATCAGATTATCCAGATGATACGCCTCAGGCTCAAAGCTTTCCGCACCCGCCTCCCTGCGTGACAGATCGAATAAATCATTGATCAGACCACTCAAACGCTGGGTTTCCAGACGAATCGTACTCAGGTAACGTTGATACGTATCCGGGTCCTCGATCAAATCATCCTGCAGAGCCTCAACAAACGATTGAATCGAAGCCAGCGGCGTACGCAAATCATGCGACACGTTGGCCACAAGCTCTCGCCGCGAAGCCTCCGAGGACCGCAGCTGCTGGAAGCTTTCATTCAATTGACGGCTCATTTGATTAAAATGAACAGCCATCGCCTGAAACTCCACAGGGCCGATCAGAGGCAGCTCCCCACGAAAATCCCCCTGTGCGATCTGCTGCGATTCCCTGCTGATCATATCAATGGCCCTCTCAATGGGCCGCGTCATGATCAGATGCACAATGAGGGAAAGGATCCCTGCGCCTACCGTTACAAGTGTAAGCCATATCAACTCATCCAACGTCAAAAACATCTTCCTGTAGCTGACAAGCAAGCTGATCAATATGGCAGCGATACTGACCAAACTCGTTAACAGCAAATAGGTGCGCAGGCCCACCGAGCCCATAAACCGGTTCATCCCGGCCCGCCCCCTTTTCCGTCAAACTTGTAGCCGATACCCCAAACGGTTTTGATGTATTTAGGGGTAGAAGGGTTCTGTTCAATCTTCTCCCGCAGCCTTCGGATATGAACTGTCACCGTTGTCGTATCTCCAAAATAATCAATATCCCAAATCGTATTCAATAATTGATTGCGGGAAAACACCTGATCGGGATGGTTGGCAAACAACCAGAGCAGCTCGAATTCCTTCACCGTAAGCTCCGCTTCCTTACCGCCTACCCTGACTGTCCTTCGCAGACTATCGATTTCCAGTCCCATTCGATGAATGATCGAGCCTGTCTTGCCAGCCGGAGACGAGACTCCTGTGGCGTTGGCTGGTTCTATCGGCCTCAGACGCCTTAGAATCACTTTCACACGCAGCACCAGCTCCCGGGGGCTGAACGGCTTCGTCATATAATCATCCGCGCCCATGGTAAGTCCCATGAGCCGGTCCAGCTCTTCTCCTCTGGCTGTTAGCATCATAATCGGCACATCGCTCCTGCTGCGAATCTCCTCGCACACTTGCCAGCCCGTTTTTTTCGGCATCATCACGTCCAGCACGATAAAATCCGGTGACTCACTTTCCCATATATGAAGCGCTTCATCGCCATCCTTGGCACATACGACCTCAAACCCTTCACGCTGCAGGTATCGGGCGCACACATCGGTTATATTTTCCTCATCATCGGCAACCAATATTTTCACCATAGACTCGTACGCCCTCCTTTTTGGGGAACAGCAGTGAAATTCAAGTCAACTCCAGCTTCAACAAAACATACTCTGTCTGTATTTTAACATAACCTTCACCTGCAAATATTACGTATTCCTTAACAATCTCCGGATCAGCTCTCATTTCTTGCATAACCTGTAAGAACAACAAAAGCCCCGCCGATTTTGTGCTCGACAAGGCTTTTATTCATGTTATCACAATTAAAAACGTATATGAGTGCGGAGCTTAAATTACTGATTAATATAACGCTCGAAAATATGGCCATAATCCTTGACCTTATACTTCTTATGGGTCTCCACCATCCAGAAGAAGGCTGACTCCGTAATTTCCTTAAATTGCTCGACGATGTTGCCGCCCTCTTTGACCGAACGATTTAATGTTGCTGATGCAAGATGTACGCTTTCTTTTGCGTATTGCAGCGTCGTTTCATTATCGTAGGAAATTTCCGCAATTTTGAGCAGTGATTTAAACAAATCCTTGACTTCGGCAATATGCTTCTTGTGAACATCAATGGAATAAGCCGCTGCGCCAATCGTGAATTTAATTTCCACATCGAGATCAACAGTTCCCGCTGTTTCAAGTGCTACGTTCGAAATGGGATGATGGCTGTAATTAAAACGGCGAAGCGTCCGTTTTTTGCTTAGTGCACTCGTACCATCCAGATGGATAAGGCCTAGATTGGTGAAGCAGTATTCATCCGCCTTGGATTTGATCAGAAAGTAAATTTTCTCGTTATCCTCATTCATGACGTAATCGTCAGCATCAACCTTGTCATAATCTGCCGGTTTAATGACGCTTCCAATATCGCTTAACCCTAACGCATCTGCAGCTATTTTTTTGAACATGCAAGTATCAGCCCTCTCCAAACTGGTTATTCAGCCCTAAGACATATACCCCAGAATAATGCCTGCCGTTTCCTCTATCGCCTTGTCCGTTACATTAATAACCGGACAGCCTAGCTGCTTCATGATGCCTTGTGCATACTCCAATTCCTCAACAATACGATCAAGCGCAGCATACTTGGCTCCATTGGGCAGCCCTACCGCCTTTAAACGCTCAGTGCGAATCTTGAGCAGCTTATCCGGATCCATGATTAATCCGATAATTCGCCTGCCGTGCAGCATAAACAGCTCCTTCGGCGGCTTGACCTCAGGAACCAGCGGTAAATTGGTCACCTTATGGCCCTTATGTGCCAAAAAAATACTGAGTGGTGTCTTGGAGGTACGTGATACGCCAATCAATATAATATCTGCTTTTAACAATGAGCTCGTGTCTCTTCCATCATCGCATTTAACAGTAAACTCTATAGCCTCGACTCGGCGAAAGTAATCATCGTCCATCTCATGCTGCAGCCCAGGCTTGCGCTTCGGCGAATCATTGAACGTATCGATGAACGCCTCCATCATCGGTCCCATAATATCGATCGCTCTGACTCCCAGACGGATGGCTTCTTCCTTCATCATTTCACGCAGCTCCGGCTGCACAAGCGTATAAGCCACAAAGCCTCCCCGTTTGGCGGCAGCCTCCATGATTACACGTATTTCATCCTCATGCTTGATATGTCCAATCCGTTTCGTTGTGACCTGATGGGCATCGAATTGGCGCATGGTCGCTTTTACAACCGCCTCGGCCGTTTCACCTACCGAATCCGAGCAAATGGTTATCTCATAAAGCCGATCGTCCGTCATCCACTGTTCTCCTTTGCTCACATCATACTGTATCGGTTACTTCTGGATATTAGGTGAATTCACCGAACTATCCAGACTCCGAGGCAAGCTCCACCAGCAGCTGTGTCATCATTGTATTCGTAATACGGCCAACGACCTCCCAGCGGCTGCGGCCCTGAGCATTATCCTGCTTGATGGGAACAACCACCGGCAAGCCGTCCACCTGATGATGGATCATTCTCCGCGCCGCCTCCAGCACATTGTCCTCAGGCTGTACATGAATCACATTGGGCTCTCGGGTCATGACCATGCTGACAGGCATCGTGGAGGCCGAAGGGTTGCCAAGTGTGAATTTCAACAAATCCTTACGTGAAATAATACCGGATAAGCAGCTTTCTTCATCCACCACAATCAAACTACCAACATTTTCCATAAAAAGTGTAACAACGGCATCGTGAATCAGTGCCGACTCTCTCACTACAACGGGTACGGCCTGTATATCCTTTATTTTCAAAGATTGCAATCTACGAGACACTTGATTCTCAGCAGAAATAGATGAACCCGGTGTATAACCGACCTTTGGCTTGGCATCAACCAACCCGAGCATCACCAGCAGCGCCAAATCCGAACGAAGCGTCGGACGGCTTAACCCGAGCATCTCTGCAATCTGCTCTCCAGTAATAGGCGAGTGCTGCTTAACCAGTTCAACAATATGTAATTGACGGGCTGACAATTCGATAATCGTGACCTCCCTGTCCCGAAACTTTATACTTCTGGAACCTTCTATATGATATAAAGTATACCAAAAATCATAAATGATTTACACAAATACGTCTTATAAACAATATTTATCTGTCATTAATAAAGTTTTTATCGAAAAAATATAATTTTTTCACATTTATCAGTTACATAACGTGTATATAATGTGTAATAATTAAAATGGAACAGCGATATATTACAACTTATTTAATCAAATATGAGTTTGGGGGAAAATGGATGGAACGAGAGCTAGCAATGGAAATAGTAAGGGTCACTGAGTTGGCAGCATTGTCCGCAGCGCAATGGATGGGACGCGGCAACAAAAATGAAGCTGACGGCGCTGCAACTACGGCCATGAGGGCAATGTTCGACTCTGTTTCTGTACAAGGCACCGTCGTTATTGGTGAAGGCGAAATGGACGAGGCTCCTATGCTCTACATTGGCGAGAAGGTAGGAAACGGACAAGGTCCCGAGGTCGATATCGCCGTGGACCCGTTGGAAGGTACTGAATCCGTGGCCAAAGGCTTGAATAATGCGCTGTCCGTTATCGCAATGGCCAATAAAGGCTGCCTCCTGCATGCCCCTGATATGTATATGGATAAGCTGGCTGTAGGCCCATTGTTGGCGGGCAAGCTGCATCTGGATGATTCGTTGGAAACGACTCTGTTAAAAGCTGCTCAATATCTGGATAAGCCGCTCAGCAACCTGACGGTAATGATTCTGGATCGTGAACGCCATCAAGACAAAATCCAAACACTCCGCCGCGTCGGTGTGCGCATTAAGCTGTTAAGCGATGGGGATGTGGCCGGCGCAATGGCGCCTTGCTTAAGTGAATCCGGTATCGATTTGTATGTCGGTTCGGGAGGTGCGCCCGAGGGTGTACTGGCCGCTGCCGCGCTTCGCTGCCTTGACGGTGAGCTTCAGGGACGCTTGATGCCTGCCAATGATGAAGAACTGGAACGCTGCCGACGTATGGGAATTGGCGATCCGTTCAAGCTGCTGAGCATGGACGATATGGTGGGAAGCGAGGATGTATTCTTTGCAGCAACAGGGATCACTCCCGGAGAATTTCTGGGCGGTGTGCAATATATGGGCAATCAACGGGCAGAGACACACTCGATCGTCATGAGAGCCAAAACAAAAACCGTTCGCTTTATCCGTACCGTTCATTATTTGCCCAATAAACCGCTGATCGGTGGACTTTATTTGAAATAACAGACGTGCTGATGCATTGACCTTCCTTATAGGTATGATACTATGATAAATACCGATCATACATGGCTGATTTTGAAGGAAGGAACAAGCATGAGCTTTTTATTTTATACGGTTGTGGGGCTGCTTGCTGCAACACTTGGCAGTCTCGTCGGTCTGGGGGGCGGCATTGTCATTGTTCCCGCTCTCATCTACCTCGGACCTTATTTCGTTGGACAGGAAATTTCCGTATCAACAGCAGTCGGGACGTCGTTGGCTGTGCTGATTTTCACGGCATTCTCCTCTACGTGGGCGTTCCATAAGCAGCGCAAGGTGGACTTTCGCAGCGGCTGGCTCTATTTCTTGACGTGTGGACCGGGAGCGATGCTGGGCTCTTATATGACTCAATTTGTCGATGCCAAGTCGTTTCAGCTCGCCTTCGGGATTTTCATGCTGGTGATGGCGATTCTGCTGATCATTAAAGACCGTTTGAAGCCGCTAAGTCTGAAATGGCCCATCCAAAGAACGTACACTGATGTAGAAGGACTCGTGCATACGTATGGATACGGAGTGCTGCCCGCACTTACGATCGGATTGTTGGTTGGCATCATTTCCGGCTTGTTCGGCATTGGCGGCGGTTCCTTGTTCGTACCGGCGATGATGATTTTATTTCGTTATCCGCCGCATGTGGCAACGGCTACCTCGATGTTTGTAATCTTTTTATCCTCGATTATGGGTACTGTCACCCATCTAAGCTTGGGAGAAGTCGACGGCTGGATGGTGCTGGGACTTGCACCGAGTGCTTTGGTTGGTGGATGGCTTGGTGCCAAAATCGCCAACGCGTTGAGCAGCAAGAAGCTGATGTGGGTGCTGCGCATCACCTTTTTTGTTGTCGCTGTTCGCATGATTAGCGAGGCCTGGAAGTAGCTGACTGTGATTCAAGGGATGCTTGGATTGTGTAATAAAAGGTGCCGAAGCATTATATCCCATTAAGGAGGCGTACCTTATGTCCGAGTACAATCATGTGGTAGATAAAGAAGATCACTTAGCCGCAAACAAGGTAGATAGCGCACTGGACCGAATCAATCCCGCTAAAAAAGAACAGATTCTGCAAAGCTTCGACTCCTTCAAGAGCTACTTGGGAAAGCGTATTGAATTAGCCGAAAAGCTGGGCTTGAGTGAAGAGCAGATCGCGGTTACAGCTGAAAAAATAGCGAATTATTTAGCTGCGAACGAGGAACCACGAAACAGTGAGGAAAAACTGCTGAATGAACTATGGAAAGTCGGAACTCCAGAAGAGCAGCATAAGCTGGCTCATATGCTGGTACGACTTGCCCAACGGGCAGGATAATAAGAAAAGCAGTATCTCTGAAAGCTTGGTCTCAGAGGTACTGCTTTTTCTATGCCATCATTATTTAGGTAGAAAGGTCTTGATCCATGACGCAAAGCCCGCCGGATTCCGGGTCTGAATCAGCACTACCCCTTCACCCCGAAAGCGGCACACAGCAGCCTCACCGCTTGTTATACTGGATATCCAGCCCTTGGATGCCTTTTCAATCGTATAATTCATATAATCAGGCCAAGCCACCAAATGCCCGTTGTCGATAATTCTTTCTTCTCCAGGTCCAAGATTAACTGCATGAATAGCGCCGTAGGACGATAAGAATACGGTACCGCTGCCGCTGATCTCAACAATGAAAAAGCCCTCTCCAGATAAAAAACCTTTCATCAGATTCTGCATTTTCGTGTTAACCTGAATGCCATTGGTTCCAGCAAGAAAGCCATCCTTCTGGACGTACAGCTTATAGGAGCCATCAAGCTCAATAGCTTGTACATCGCCAATCGCCGCGGGTGCGAGGAGCACTTCGCCTCTGCCTTGTGTGGCCGTCAATTCCTGGAAAAAAAACTTTTCGCCGCTCAGCATTCTGCCAAGACCTCGCATCAAACCGCCATCCACCGTACCTTTGAGATCAATATTAGGTGTCATGGATACCATGGCCCCCGATTCCGCCTTTACATTTTCCCCTTTCTCCAATTCAATTTTGACCAACGGAAACGCACCCTGATACAGAATTTCGTACTTCATAGCTTATATATTCCTCCCATTCTATGAGCTGTTGTAAAAATCTTCTTCTATTATAATACATTTCACCCTCGCAATAACAACTTGTGCCGAATGGTGTCGATTGTACAATTCAAATAACCCGAAGCCGCGGCCCGGGTTATTCATAATAACGTCATTTATAAAAGCCCTGCTCATCGGCATATCGTCCCCAATGTGGTCGTGATCCATCCCTATCCGTAAAGCCATACACATCTGAAAGGTCCCAGGAGGTCAAAATCTGTCCTGACTTTTCAAGCACATTCGAATCTGCTGCCAATGCCGCAGCTGCCCGTCCTACAAAATAAGGTGTTTCCGATATCAGAAAATGTGGATCTGTCTTCGCCGCATCACGCCAATTTGCTTCCGTCACGCCAAAATAATCCAGCATCGCCTCCGAACGTAAAAAACCGGGTGTTAATGAAACTGCAGCTACACGATGCTCACGCAGCTCCTCCGCCATGGACTGGGCGAGATGGATCGCCGATATTTTCGCCAGACTGTAATACAAATTTCCACGATATCTATAATCGAAGCCATCGGTAATTTCAATAATCAGCCCCTTGTTTCTGGCAACCATTAAAGGAGCAGCATAATAGCTTGTCACCATATGGGCATGAACCGCAGTAGTTTGCATTTGCAATCCATTGTTCAATGAATGCTCCCAGAATGGCTTCCCCCATTCCGTCAGCCGATCACCGCCCCATATATCATTAACAAGGATATCGAGTACTCCATTCTGCTCCGAATGCACCTGCTCAAAAAGCGCCTTTACGTCAGCCTCAACCGTGTGGTCTACCCTTACTGCAATCCCGACTCCACCCTGTGAGGTAACTAATTCTGCCGTTTCCTCAATGGTCTCCTGCCTTCCCATATCGGATAGATTCCCTCTTGTACTGCGGCCTGTTACATAAACAGTAGCGCCTGCTTCCCCCAGCATCTCAGCAATCCCGCGTCCTGCGCCTCGTGTACCACCTGCCACTACTGCTACTTTTCCTTGTAAAGCCTTCATTGTAAGCTCAGCCTCCCGTCGAATTCATTGTGATAGCTCCTCAGATTACCCAGCCATCATAACAAAGCCTATATGTCAGATACCGTCTTAATTAGGTTTACTATTTATTTCATTCATTATTAACGATGTCAAGCTAACTTTATTGAAACAGGCCCCAACTTATGTCCAATTATTGATCGAATTGCGAATAATGTTTGAACAAATACCAAAAAGTGTAGTATACTATATGTAGGAAAGCACTTACACGATTAGGGGTGTTCATTATGACTACCAAAACAGCTTCAGTACATCATGCGGATCTTGACAAGACCCATTCGAATAACGAAATCCCTCGTCTGGTCACCTTAATGACCTGGATCGCTTGGGTTGCATTAGGCGTCGGCGTTCTTCTTTGCCTCATGAATTTGAACCAATTCAATGACCGTAATACCGGGCTTATGGTCGGACTTGGCTTTATTGTAGGCAGTGTGCATATTTACGTTATCGGAACTGCCATGGGACTTGTTCACAAACGTCATCTCGATAACAACAAGCAGCCATTCTAAGGTAACGAACTTCGTTTTCCGGATTGATAGCGTAGGTTGCGTTTTGTTAGGCACACATAAGCTGTAGCGACCGCTTCGAAATCACATCGTGATGACGAGGCGGTTTTTTTGTACTTATTTTCTGTTTTGCTCACTATTATTGCTGCATAATGAGGGACAAGTCGCCACACATGTCGAACAGGTGACATTTGTATTACGAAGAAAAGACAAATTATTGACGGTATTGTTAAGTCTGCAGTTATCTGCTTTCATTTCTGCTAAGTTATAGATAGTGATTCAATTAATTGAGATTCGGAGTTGAAAAAGGAGATGAAAAGCTTGAGGCCGAACCTACGCATTCTAATGCCACTGTTGTTTATTTTGTCGATCGTCCTGCTCACGGGATGCAGTGAACAATTTATTGTGCTCGATCCTAAAGGCCCTGTCGGCGCGGCACAAAAGGATTTGATCTGGATTTCAACTCTGCTGTGCTCTGTCGTTATCGTTCCCGTATTGCTGTTGAGCGGATTTATCTTATGGCGATACCGCGAAAAGGCGGGCAGTAAAGCAACTTATGCACCCGACTGGGCGCACAGTACCAAACTGGAAGTCATTTGGTGGGGTATCCCGATTATTATTATCATTATTTTGGGTTTAGTTACCGCTAAATACACGTATGCTCTTGAACCGTCCAAACCACTGGTTTCCGACAAAAAGCCGATCACGGTTCAGGTTACCTCACTGGACTGGAAATGGCTGTTTCAATATCCGGAGCAAGGCATAGCTACTGTGAATTATTTACAAATACCGCAAGGCGTCCCGGTCAAGTTTGAATTGACCTCGGCAACGGCGATGAATTCATTCTGGATTCCTCAGCTTGGCGGTCAAATCTACACGATGTCCGGCATGGCCATGACGCTGTTCCTGCAGGCAGACGAGCCTGGTCAATATTTTGGCAGCGGCGCTAATTTCAATGGTCGTGATTTTGCCCAAATGACGTTCAAGGTTGATGCTACCTCCCAGGATGCATTTGACGCATGGGTGAAAAAAACGAAAAACGCTTCCCCTGCCCTTACAATGGGCGGCTATACCAAACTTGCTGAACCGGGACCTGCTAACGTGCAATATTTTTCTTCCTTCCCTACCGGCTTGTTTGAGCGGATCGTAACGCAGTATGCGGTTGGCGGAAGCGCCCATCATCATGGCAGCTCACCACAGCCAAAGGCTGTTGATACCAGCACTACGCAAGGCAAGACAGCTCCTGCTGCTGCAACTACCCCTAATGGACATTCGGGTCATTAACGACGAAACGAAAGGAGACCTACCATGCTGGATTCAATCAAACAATTTTCATCCACATTTTTCGTTACGGGCGATCCGCTGATTCTTGGAGCTCAAGTCTCCATTGCTATCTCAATGGTGGCTATCGTATTGGCCTTGACGATTTTCAAAAAATGGAAGTGGCTTTGGACCGAATGGCTAACTACAGTTGACCATAAAAAAGTAGGGATTATGTATATCATCGCTTCGCTGCTGATGCTGTTCCGCGGCGGTGTTGATGCACTGCTCATGCGTACACAGCTTGCACTTCCGCAGCTTGAGTTTCTGCAGGCTGAGCATTATAACCAGATTTTCACAACGCACGGCGTTATTATGATTTTATTCATGGCCATGCCGCTCATGTTCGGTCTATTCAATATTGCGATACCGCTGCAAATCGGTGCTCGCGATGTCGCTTTTCCGTTCCTGAACTCGCTTAGCTTTTGGCTGTTCTTCTTTGGCGCGATGCTGTTCAACCTGTCCTTCATTATAGGGGGCTCACCCGATGCAGGCTGGCTTGCTTATCCGCCGCTCTCGGAGCTATCGGGCAGTCCTAGTGTCGGTCAAGACTTTTATATATGGGGCATACAAATTTCCGGGATCGGGAGCTTGGCGACAGGCATTAACTTTATCGTAACGATCCTGAGAATGCGTGCTCCCGGCATGACGTTAATGAAAATGCCAATGTACACATGGTCTGTATTTACAACCTGCATCATTATCATTTTTGCCTTTCCGATCTTGACCGTTACGCTTGCCCTGCTGTTCCTGGACCGCTTCCTCGGCGCACACTTCTTTACGCTAGATGGCGGCGGTAATCCGATGATGTATATCAACTTAATCTGGATGTGGGGTCACCCTGAGGTTTACATTGTTATTCTGCCTGCATTCGGTATCTTCTCGGAAATTGTTTCAACGTTTGCCAAGAAAAAGCTGTTCGGTTATAAATCAATGGTATTTGCGATGTTTTCCATTAGTATTATGTCCTTCTTTACCTGGGCGCATCACTTCTTCACGATGGGCTCCGGTGCCAATGTGAATATATTCTTTGCCATAACGACCATGATTATCGCCATACCAACCGGTGTCAAAGTGTTCAATTGGCTGTTCACGCTGTTCCGAGGAAAAATCACATTCTCCACGCCGATGATGTGGACCGCAGCTTTCATCCCCTGCTTCATTGTAGGTGGGATGACAGGCGTGCTGCTCTCTGTTGCACCAGCTGACTTTCAATTTCATAACAGTTACTTCCTGATTGCGCATTTCCACCAGGTGCTGATCGGTGGTGTCGTATTCGGATATTTTGCCGGGTTATACTACTGGTGGCCGAAGATGTTCGGCTTCAAGCTGCATGAGGGACTCGGGAAATGGGCCTTCTGGTTCTGGAATATCGGCTTCTACGTCTGCTTTATGCCGCAGTATGCACTTGGTTTGATGGGCATGACGCGCCGCTTTAATGCCTATGACTTTGATATGGGCTGGCAGCCGCTTAATGTCATCTCCACCGTTGGCGGCTTCTTGATGGGGATTGCGTTCATATTCCAGGTATGGCAAATTGCCCACAGTATCAAGTTTATGGAAAAAGATACAACAGGCGATCCATGGGGCGGACGTACGCTCGAATGGTCCATTCCGTCACCAGCACCGCTATATAACTTTGCAACCATTCCACGGGCAGACACGCTGGATCCGTGGCTGGAAGAGAAAAATAAACGTGCAGCCGGTATTGCCACTCCTGCACCGGAGATCGAACCGATTCATATGCCAAGAAACTCTGCAATCCCCTTCATCATGTCAGTCTGCTGGTTCGTTGCAGGCTTCGGGTTCGTCTGGAGCTGGATGTGGATGGCTATTCCTGGACTTATCGGCGTCGTTGTCTGCTTGCTGGTTCGCTCCTTCACTTACAACACCGACTACTATATTCCGGTCGATGAGGTTAAACGTACAGAAGCTGCATTAAGGGGGTCCCATTAATGGCACAGACAATTACCAACAAGTCTTCCGCACACAGCGGCGGACATGGACATGGGCACGCTAACGAGCATGACCATCATCACGATGGCCATGCCGATCAAGAATCCATGAAGACCTTCGGCTTCTGGCTGTTTCTGATAACAGATTGTATTTTATTCGGTACGTTATTTGCCACCTATGTGGTGTTAAGATTGAATACGAACGGCGGTCCCACAGCTCATGAGCTATTCGAAATGCCTGGCGTCATCGCTGAGACCTTCATCCTGTTAACGAGCAGCTTTACCAGCGGCTTGGCCGTTCTCGCCATGAATCAGGGCAATAAAAAGGCCTTGATCGGTTGGCTGGCTGTCACTGTACTGCTTGGCGCATCCTTTATTACGCTCGAAGTATCCGAGTTTATTACTATGGTGAACGAGGGCGCGACGATCTCCACCAGCGCATTCCTGTCTGCCTTCTTCACGCTCGTCGGTACGCATGGCCTTCACGTATCGCTTGGACTCGTATGGATGATAGGCATCATGATCCAGCTCAGCCGCCGCGGTATCACCGATGTGACAAAACGCAAGGTTACGATCATCAGCTTATATTGGCATTTCCTTGATATTGTGTGGATCTTCGTGTTCACAGTCGTCTACTTAATGGGGGTGATGTAAATGGATAATCACAACGCTGAGCCACATCAGGCACATGGCGGATCCTTGAAATCCTATACAATTGGGTTTATTTTATCCATTGTGCTGACCATCATTCCGCTCGTACTTGTCATGAACCATATGCTTAACACTACCGCAACGCTTGTCATTATTCTTTTAATCGCTGTTTTACAGTTCGCGATACAGATGATCTTCTTCATGCACATCAAGGAAGAGCAGAAACCGCGCTACAACCTGATGGCTTTGATACTGGGTCTTGTTATTCTCGTGACGATTGTATCCGGCTCGATATGGATTATGACGTATAATGCGGTTGCACATTAAAAAGCTGCCATAGTACGTGAAAATATCCCAAGCAACATGAACAAACCCGTAAGGGACAGCTCAAGAAATCTGCTGTCTCTCACGGGTTTTCATTTTCTTGCACATTATTCCGATAAACTGCCTCCACGATACCTCAACGCGTTGACAATCGATACTGCTTAGGCGTCATCGCCACATGCCTCTGAAATGCCCTGTTCAAATTTCTTTCGGAATACCCGACCATCGAGGCAATTTCCGTAATACTATGGTCTGTTACCTCCAAGAGCTTTCGTGCCTTTTCCACCTTGTATTTCATCAGGTACTCGATAAAGGAAATACCTGCTTCCTGCTTAAACAGACGGCTTAAATATGAAGGACTCATGTTGACCAGCTCCGCGCACTCAATCAACGAAGGCAAGCCCTCGTTAGCCTCAATATGTGCACATACCCTTTGTACGGCAAGCTTCGTCGTATTATTCCTGATTTCTTCCGTAATTTGCCGGTGCATCGGAAACAAGATCTCCACAAACCATTCATGGACCTCTTGGTACGTTTGCCTGGCCTTGAGCTGCTCGAATAAATTGTCACCAAGACTATCCAATACACCGTAACCCATTTCCTCCAGTGACTGAATGATGGAAGATAACAGCACCAGATAGCACTGCATCGCTGTATTATATGAATCTGATGCCCGTACCCGCTGCGAAAATTGCACCAGGGTCTCCTCGGCAGCTGACAGCTCGCCCTGAAGCAAGAATTCAACCATATCCAGCTCAAAGCTTTTTGGATAATTAAAAATTTTCAGCTTATCGTTAGGAACGGCTAAGCGGTTGTAGTAGAGTACATGCTGACTTTCGCTAATTAATCGGTATTGCAGAGCAAGCTTAGCTTCATTATAGGATTCTGATAGCAGGGCGATGTTCTCACGCTGCCCTCCAACCCCAATTGAAACCTTAAATGACAAGTACGTCTGCAAAGCCTCGCAGATTTTATCCGCATACCCTTGAATCGTACGTGCAATTTCGTCCTCGTCAGTACTGCTGTTAAAATGCACAATACCAACTGCTTCCTTCTCATCCTTCTCTACTACAAATCCTTGTGCCGGGGCGCAATGCTCCAGCAATTCGAGCATCACATTTTTGATAGCAAACACAATGATCGCGCCTTCATTAGGCAAAAACCTTTTTTCCTTGAACAAATTTTCCGCCATCACAACCAGTACCACATAGATGCCATCCTGTGGAATCCCGTACGTACGACAGGACGAATCTAAAGCTTCTTTACGGATTGCCAATGTATTGCCTAACACATTCAGTAGAAATTGATCGCGTAAATCCGGCTGAATCTTTTTCACATAGCTGTCCAAGGATTCCGCCTGATCTCTCAAATAAGTCAAGCAGGAGCGGATAAACTCGATTTCATTGCCCTTGATGCCGGGAGTCCTCGTCGTACCTACATTCCGCAGCTGTTCGCCATATTTAAGGAGCTTGTCGATGGGGCTGTATGCCATCTTGGAGAATACAATCGTCAATACTACACCGAGAAGCAAAAAAATCAACACGGAAAGGGCGATAAACAAACGAAGCCATGTCAGTTGGCTTGTCATTTCGCGCTCCGGCATCAGTGAAACATAGGTTCTTCCGAGAGCCGTTCGATAAAATACGGTCAGCAGACGCTCACCTTGATCATCGGTTTGGATAAAACGGTCGGTATCGCTATCATCCGATAGGACACGGTTTAGCAGTGGCTGTGTACTGGCAGACTTGCCCAGCAAGAAATCATTGGACGAGTGCAGCATAATATGATTTTTGCCATCCATAACTAATAGATCCTGGGTACGCAGGCTAGAGCCGGAATTGAACAGCAGCTTGCGTATTTCCGCCTCTCTGACCTGGAAAATCATAATACCCTGCGGTTTGCCATAATTCGTTACTGGAAGCCGACGTACGTATGAAATACAGCCATCCTGAGCGGAAGAAGGCAGGTATACCCATTCCGATTTATTCTCCATAGACAGAACCTTTAAGATATTGTCACGCTGCGGGAAGTTCTCCAAAGTGGCTGCTCCGTACCCGCTCGATATCGCAATATCGCTTGCGCTTTGATAAAAAACAACCTCACGAATCAAGCTGCCGGAATTCTTTTGCACCAGCAGTGTTTCCAGTATCTCTGACTGCTCCACATAATGCTCGGCAAAATCGGGCTGACCAAGAACGGCTTTGATCGAGGGCTGAATCGATAGCTGCAGCGATTGATATTCGATTTGCGTCAATACATTTTCCATACGTTCCTTCAGCTGCAATAACGAGGCATAGCTGTCCTCCTGAAACTGCTGGGTCAGCTTGTTCTCAGACACGTGTAAATAAGCGCTGCCCAGAAGAAAAATGGGCAGCGAAACCGAAATACATCCCAACCAGACCAGACGGCTTAAATAGTTTGTTCCGGGGAGCATGGTGCCAAGCAGCGCAAGCCCCCTTTGTATCCAGTATTTCATAGACGCCTCCCCGGCAAACAGAGGTTGTTACTTGCCTAAATAGCTTTTATAATTTTTGGCGAATTCCTGATACGCTTGCTTCGTTTCTGGAAGATTATTGATTTTATCAACATACTGCTTGTATTCGTCCATGCTGATCTGGCCGACAATCACCTTGGTCACCATCGATTTCCACTCGCTCTCATATTTGGACCACACATTGATCCATGAATCGGACACCAGGAAGCGGAACGGGTCCACCTGGCCAATTTCATCGAAGTTGGCTACTTCCTTGATTTTGGCATCATTGTAGGCTTTGCTTCCGGATGCACTGATAACTTTACCCCACTTCTGATAGGTAAGTACTCCGACTCCTTTACTTGTTGTATTGACTTCCTTAATCCCTTTCTCGTTCAGTACCTTTTGTCCATCGACTACCGTATAATGTATACCCTCTGTACCGTAATAGGCAAAATCGGTGATGCTTTCCGAGGCCGTCTTCTCAAAATAATCAAGAAGCTGCCATACCTTGGCTTCAGGTACCTGCTTGGATATCAAGAAGCCCCCACCGCCGCCTATTGCTAGATCAACCGCCATGCCTTTAGGACCTTTAAGCGCCAAATTCAGAATCTGCGGATTTTTTTGTCCGGCTTTTTCCATCGCGGTCTCCCACTGCTTATCCCACCAAATACTTCTTGGATAGGAAGCGGCACGGCCTGTCTGGAATAGCTCCTCGGCTTGGGTCGTTTTCATGACTGCAAATTCCTTGGACAATATACCCTCTTTGTAAAGCTTCTGAAACCAGGCGATCATCTCCGTGTACTGCGGATTCAAATTGGTATAGATCAAGCCTCCAGCAGCATCGTAGGTAGGCTGCGATGCGCCAAATCCAGCGGCAAAGGAAGCATCCCCATCGCTCACGATTACTCCATGGCCGATCAAGCCAAGCGTGTCCTTCTTGCCATTGCCGTCAATGTCGGCATCGATGATTTTTTTCAAGGCGTCCGCATATTCATCCAGTGTAGTAGGTACCGGAATTTTCAACTGATCGAGCCAGTCCTTACGGATTTTGATTCCTGGGTCTACTCTTGAACGTGATCCCGGCAGCGAGTAAATTTTGCCATCTATCGTTCTGTATTTAAAAGCATCCTTAACCAAATTATTTTTCATATTCGGGTATTTGCTAAAATCACCGAGAAACGGGGTGAGGTCCCAAAACGCGCCATTTTTGATCGCACTGAGCAAGGTTGCCTTCTTGAAATCGGGAACAGCAACGACCTCAGGCAGATCACCGGAAGCGAGCAGCAAATCGAGCTTTGTGTTCAAATCACCAGAGGGGACCCATTCCACATTAAGCTTGGAGTTAGTCCTTTTTTGCCATTCCGACCAATAATCATCATTCATATTCGGCACTTCGTTATACAATCCAGCGAACATTTTGATCGATAACGGTTTATCTGCATCCTTGCTTTGTCCTGATGGCGCTGAACCCTTGTCCGTCCCGGCTACCTTATTCGTCTCCGTCGGACCCGAACAACCCGCAGCTGTCGCAAGCGCTAACATCAGTGTCAACGTCATATACACCCTTTTATTCTTGTGCTTCATCCGTTTAAATCCTCCCCATTGTCATTATCGATGCGCAGCTCCTATATGCTACCAGAGCGCTCAAGTCGAATTATATACGGCTTAGGAAAGGCAGAATACGGACAATACTTTTCCATCGCTGCTCAAAAAGAAATGTCCTGCCCTACCGCCGTACTTAGTAAGGAAAAGCGGGGATCATTGCTGTTAACGAAAGAAAAGTCCGGTATATTCCATCCACTTCAACACTGATTTGGAGCAAAATTAGACTCTAGCTCCCGACTGTCTTACCACTCATTCGCGCCTTGAATTCACCAGGCGAGCAATGATTGTGCCGTTTGAATAATTTATAAAATTGCGCAGTGCTCGGGATCCCTACCTCACAGGCAATTTCCGTAATGCTCAGATCACGGGTCGCCAGCAGCCGTTCGGCTTTTTTGACGCGCTTGTAGTTAACGAACTCGATAAAAGACAGTCCCATCGTTGTGCGAAAATAGCGGATAAAATAGGCGTAGCTCAAATTAAGCAGGCTGCAAACCTCTTCGACTGTAATTTTCTCACCTAAATTCCGCTCCACATAATCAAGTGCAGGCCGCAAACGAACCACCTCCAGCTCCGTATCACCCTGAAGCAGCATCCGGGAGTCATAGCGCAGCAAAAGCAGCAGCAGCTTTTTGATTGAAGCCCCAATTGCCAGCTCGTAGCCGCGCTGCTGCGACTGGGACTCCCTATATATCTCGTTCACAAGTGAGAAAGCCTCTTCGCAAGCCTCAGGATGCTCCCTGAATATATAATTCAATGTGCTGAGCGGCTGGGTCAGCTCGGAAAAGCAGTGCAAATAAGGTAGTGAGCTTTGGTCAAAATGCTGCAGCAAGTCGACCTGAAGCACAATGAACCTTAGCGGGGTTGGCATTGCTTTATGAATTCGATGCAGCTGCGAGGAGCCGAACAGCATAACATCCCCATAGTCCTGGATACGATAATCATCCTTCGTTTGTATGCCGGCACGACCTTCAGTTATGGCTAGAAATTCAACCTCTTTGTGATAATGCCAAGGCCATACCTCGGGAATCCCTACTGTCTGTTTGTCGGACTGTACCTCCCATACCTTCAAAAAAAGGGATGGGTTCTGATAGATAACGAGTTCCTCTCTGACAGGATCATGCCGCGTATCCATTGTAATAGTCATAAACGAATGCACCTCATCGGTTTCATTTAAGAAGATTGTTTCCTCTTATAGATTGAGATCTACATATGTTGAGTATAACACAGGATCTTTCAATAAAATCAAAAAGGTCATTTTTGGAGAAGGAACGGGCAGTTTTCAGTCTATCTTTTGTGTAAGCGGTTGCCTATAATCTGAGAAGAAAGCACATATCCTGATTATATAATGGAGGTATTCAATATGAGTACAAAGCTGCGCGTTACCGTCTGGAATGAATTCCGTCATGAACAAAATAACGAAAAGGTTCGGGCCGTCTACCCCCAAGGTATCCATCACGCCATTGGTGAAGGTCTTGGCGATGCTTTTGAGATCAGCTATGCTACCTTGGATGAAGAAGAGCATGGGTTAACCGAAGAGAAGCTGAACGGTACGGACGTTCTGATCTGGTGGGGGCATAAAGCGCACCGTGAGGTGACTGACGTCATCGTCGACCGCGTTCATAAACGTGTACGTGAGGGCATGGGTTTAATCGTGCTGCACTCCGGACATTTCTCCAAAATTTTCATGAAGCTGATGGGTACCTCATGCAATTTGAAGTGGCGTGAGGCTGACGAGAAGGAACGGCTGTGGGTCGTATCCCCCGGACATCCGATTGTTGAAGGCATTGGTGAATACATTGAGCTTGAGCAGGAGGAAATGTACGGCGAGCACTTTGATATCCCGCAGCCGGACGAATTGATCTTTACAAGCTGGTTTGAGGGCGGAGAAGTATTCCGCAGCGGCTGCACGTTCCATCGTGGACAAGGCAAAATCTTTTATTTCCGTCCCGGTCACGAAACTTATCCTACTTATTATAACGAACAAATTCGACGCGTTATCCGCAACGCCGTATCGTGGGCAGCGCCAACCACTCGTCCAGTGCCTGTCTATGGCAACAGCAAGCCGCTGGAGACGATCCAAGGAGGTAAGTAATATGTCGGAAGCTGTCCAAGCTAATAAGCCTTTCAGGGCCGTTCAGGTCGGCTGTGGCAACATGGGCAAACGTTGGGTCAAATATGCGCTTTCGAGAGAAGACGTCGAGATTGTCGCTTTAGTAGATATTTATCCAGCTGCCGCGGAAGCGATGGCTAATGAGCTCGGTCTTACCTGCGGTAAATTTACCAGCCTTGAGGAAGCCATACGTGCTACCGGAGCCAATCTGGTGATGGACGTTACGATACCCGAGGTTCACAAAAGCGTCGTTATGACAGCCACAGCGCTCGGCTGCAATGTGATCGGAGAGAAGCCGATGGCCGCCTCCATGCAGGATGCAATTGAGATGAAGAACTTCGTGAATCAACATAATAAAAACTACATCGTTATGCAGAACCGCAGGTACAATAAACAAATCCGCGAGGCGCGTGGAATGATCGAGCAGAACGTCATCGGACAACCTGGATTTATGAAAGCCGACTTTTTCCTTGGGCCGCACTTTGGCGGCTTCCGCGAAGCTATGGACAACCCGCTCATTCTCGATATGGCCATCCATACCTTTGACCAGGCTCGTTTTCTGCTCGGTGCCAACCCGGTATCCGTGTACTGCCATGAATTTAATCCGCCTTATTCCTGGTACAAAGGCAATGCTTCGGCAGTTTGCATATTTGAAATGTCGGACGGTACCGTGTTTTCCTATAATGGCTCATGGAGTGCTGAAGGCGCTCCAACCTCCTGGGAAAGTGCGTGGCGAATTGTCGGCTCCAAAGGAACCTTGATATGGGATGGTAAGAACAGGCCCTATGCCGAAGTCGTACCCGTAGAACCGGCTCAAGGAGCCTTTATGAACGAACATATGCAAGTTTACCCTTCCGCAGTCTGGGAAGGCCGTGAGGGACACGATGGCTGCTTTGAGGAGATGTTCACCTCGCTCATCGAAGGTCGCAAGGCAGAGACTGACTGCTCGGATAACCTGAACAGTATGGCAATGGTGTTCGGTGCGATCGAAAGCGCGAAGCGTGGGGAAAAGGTACAGATCAGCTCCATTCTCAGCAACTTATAGGTTAAAGGTTCCGCAAGCGAATTTAGTGAACCAAGCCATTTACACGTACGGTCTTGGTTCACTACATTCGAATCAAAGTAAACACTCATAGTACCTGCTGCTTTACAGAGCCTGTCCATTGTCGCTAGACTTTATTGCCTTATAAATGAATGAACAAAAAAGATGAGGATCAATTGATCCTCATCTTTTTTGCACTTCCATGATGCCGGTGAAGGGACTCGAACCCCCACTCCCTCTCAAGAAACGGATTTTGAGTCCGTCGCGTCTGCCATTCCGCCACACCGGCAAGTGTATGGCGCGCCCTGAGAGATTCGAACTCCCGGCCTTTTGATTCGTAGTCAAACGCTCTATCCAGCTGAGCTAAGGGCGCGCGGTATATAATTATATTCTGCATTCCAGCAGTTATTTTTGCGCTGCTTCATGTGCGCAAGAAGTATAATATCACGAATAAAATACGAATGCAAGCAAAATATTAAAATATTATTTTTTTTATAAAAAACCATGCATATTCTCCATTCTACAGCTCACAGAAAATGAACTTCATTACTCCTTTTTTCTCATCACATACCAGCTATCTACTCGATCTGGGTAGTAAATGTGATCGATTATTTCATATTTCAGCTTCTGATACAATTCAATATTTCCTGGTATCGATAAGCGTACTTCCACCCTGGTTTCCAATATTCCTTTGGCTCTAGCTTGTTCCTCAATAAAGCTCAGCAGCTTTTTACAAATCCCATTCCCTCTGTAGGCAGGTGTGACTGACACTCTTCCTATGTACATGTGTGAATCTTTAAATTTATAACGGGCCGATCCAACAGCGGTCTGATCCGCCCAGGCTATCACCGCTCCGCCGCCCTGCTGCATGATTTTAATAATATCGTCCGTTGTTTCGGAAAGCGCCCCTGAGGGCGGATTCAACTTACCTGCGTACTCCTGAAAAGCTTGCTGCATCGTGTACAGGATCAGATCAGCTTGATCGATATCCGCTTCTTTTACCTCAATGTTCATGACTGTCACTCCGTCTATATAAGTTCACTTACAGCTACAACCGTTTTTCAAAACAGATGGGGATGATTCTACTCTGGCGAACTGTCCTTACGATTAAATTCTTGCTCCAATTTGGAGTGAAGTAAGGAATCGTGCCATTTGCCTTTATGGTGCATATGTTCTCGCAGACGCCCTTCATAAGTCATTCCGATTTTCTGCATGACCTTGGCTGAACCGATGTTGTCAGGACGACAAGTGGCGTAGATTCGGTGTAATCCATGAGTTTGAAATCCAAAGCCAAGCATAGCCGTAGCAGCTTCAGCTGCGAAGCCTTGTCGCCAAAATTCCGGATTGAAGCAATAACCAATCTCACCCTGCTTCGGTTCAGATAGGTGAATACCGCATCCACCAATAATCTGATTCGTCGCCTTCAGTACGACAGCCATTTCATAATCCTTTCTCGACTGCACCTGCTGCTGCTCGATGACTCTGCTCACAAAATCCTTGGTATCCTCCTCTGTATTGGGCCCCCAGATCATATGTGTGGCGACCAAAGGACTTGAGGCGTACAGATGCACGGCTTCCCAATCTGCTTGTATAAATTCTCTTATTATCAATCGCTCCGTAACTAGCTGCATCCACATATCTCCTCTCGCTTCAAAGTATTTATAGCGCAAAAAGGAATGCGTCTCATCAAGCAGCATTCCAATACACCCTTAATACGATTATAGGATATTATTCATAAATTTGGAATTAAAATCTCTAGGCGCTTCCAGTCAGCCCCCACGCTTGTATCCACCCTCGGAGTGCATAACCTGCCCGGTAATCCATTCTGCTTCATCACTTGCCAAGAAGGCGATAAGCCGTGCCACATCCACAGGTGTTCCTATCCGTCCTCTCGGAAATCGAGACAGCAGTTCAGCTTTGATAGAGTCTGACATCCAGCCGGTATCGGTTGGCCCAGGGTTGACTGCATTAACTGTGATTCCTTTATCCGCTACTTCAGCGGCCAGCGTCTTGGTTAGCACCTCTATTGCACCTTTTGTCATCGCGTAGGCTAGCTCCTGTTCCATAGCTCCAAGAGATTGTCCTGAGGTCAGGTTTATGATTCTCCCGCCTGTACCTTTGTTAAATCTGCGTGCGAACTCCACACTTAATAAGGAGGCTGTTCGCATATTCACAAAATAGTGTGCATCCAGTATCGAGGAAGTCAGCTGTTCGTAGCCATCTCGAGTCGAATATGCTGCATTATTAACAAGAATCGACGGTTCTCCAAGCTCCTGCTCCACCGTATTCAGAACTTGGTTGAACGAGTCTGCTTCAGATAGATCAACTTCTATAAATTTGCAGCGAACTCCATAGCTCTCTACTTGCTGCTGGATTTGAAATGCTTCATTATCATGGACTCCCCAAGGCATTGTACGATCATAGCTTGGCCACGTTGTAAAAAAGATATCTATTCCCGCCTGCGCCAGTGCGTTGCAAATTGCAGCACCAATTCCTTGCAAACGTGTTGCTCCTGTAACGACAGCTATTGTATCAAGTGAATTGTTCAATCGATTCATATTGGCCATAAAAACCTCCATCCTTCACAGCCGTATTTATACCCTCTTCTATAAGCAGCCTCAAACTTCGTTCGACCTATTTGATTTAAAGGTTTGCAAAGGACCTTCGCCATCATCACGTCTGCCTTCTTCGTAATTATGATCTGCATACTCGGAAATAACCTTTCGCCAAAACAGCTGCGATGAAGCATTATTTTCTATTTGTCCCACCCTCCATATCCCCGGAAACATGTCAAACAAGCTGATCGCCACCTTGCTTCCTATTCCCATTCTTCTAAATTTCTTCATCACAAAAAACTCTGCCATCGAATAGATCGTATCCCCTTCTGTATCGACTCCAAGCGCTCTCACCAAAGCGAAGCCAGCCAGCTTCCCATCAACTCGTATAAAAAAAGCATATCTTCCGTCCTCAGTCCAGTAATGATCCAAATATGGATAATCGTAGTATCCCTGCTCGTTAACATCATCAAGCTCATACTCGCTAAAATCATATTTATACAGCTCCATTAGCTGTCTCAGTACTGATTTTTGTCCATAAGCCACTTTTTCTAATATCATGCTCATAACTCCTCGCTATCCGCTATTTCTTCCTATTATTATCCATATTGAAAGGGTGCTTGAATATGGATTTTTTGTATGTAATTAAGAATTCCTATCCGTGTTTCTACTATTATAATAGTCTTCTTATTTCTGAGCTTGTCCAAAAAAACAAAAAAAACCTTGATAGACAAGGTTTATCGGTTTTCACTATATGTAATTAGCATTAAATTTAAAATGGTCGGGACGACACGATTTGAACATGCGACCCCCTGGTCCCAAACCAGGTGCTCTACCAAGCTGAGCTACGTCCCGACAATATATACAATTAGGAACTACATGGTGGCTCGGGACGGAATCGAACCGCCGACACGAGGATTTTCAGTCCTCTGCTCTACCGACTGAGCTACCGAGCCTTATGTATTTTCATTATAATGGCGGAGCCGACGGGATTCGAACCCGCGATCTCCTGCGTGACAGGCAGGCATGTTGGGCCACTACACCACGGCTCCACAGTGTTTTCGAAGCTTACTTATCTTCGAAATTATTAAGTTGCGGGG